>NZ_VXKK01000046.1 GCF_008693105.1 Corynebacterium flavescens | reverse complement strand
CGGAAGACCAGCCCTCTACGACAACGCTATCCCAAACGAATACAACCACAACCTAGGAATCCGCAAAGGCTGGCCCGGCACCTAACCCCGACACGCCCGCAGACACACTTTTTGCTCCTTAGCCCCTTTTTGCTCCTTAGCCCCCGCCGCCCCACATTAGAACGCATAGACAAAGTAAGAGACACCTTCCAAGTTTTGGAAGGTGTCTCTTACTTATACTGCTAGCTGTGGAGCATAGGAGAATCGAACTCCTGACCTCCTGCTTGCAAAGCAGGTGCTCTACCAATTGAGCTAATGCCCCATCGTTCCGTGGTGGGCCTAGCAAGAATCGAACTTGCGACCTCATCGTTATCAGCGATGCGCTCTAACCGACTGAGCTATAGGCCCCTTGGGAACGAAATAGAACTTTACCGATCACCACCGAATAAACACAAATCAGCAGCTAAGGAAAGGTTTTAAGCGGTAGTTTTGCCTGCTAGATCGCGCAGGCGTACCTCGGGGTACTCGCGCCAACGGAAGGATTTCTTGATGATTCGGCGCTGGCGCCACGCCAGTACCCGATTGCGCAGGCCGCGCACCTCGACGCCGGGATTCTGGGGAACGATCTCTTTCTCGAAGGCGAGCTTGCCGATGGCCTCGAAGTCCCCATCGACGTCGAAAAGCGGCGTATATCCCAGCGCCAAGTAGAGGTTGCGCGCCTCCGGCTGGCGGGGGCCAGTGGTCAAGTAGATGCGGCGGTAACCGCGCGCCGCAATCTCCTCCTCCAGGGCCGCCATGATCGTGCGGGAAAGGCCCTGGCGACGATGATTGCTCGAGGTCCACACCCTCTTGATCTCTGCGGTTTCATCATCGAGGTACATGAACGCGCCGCCGGCCACCGTTTCAAAGCCGCGGCGAACCAACAACAAATGGTGCTGTTGCAAAGTTGGGGCAGTAGGAAGATCGACGTGAAATAATCACAGCCATGGGTATCTTCTCCGGTCGTCATTTCCCTCGCGAGGTCATCCTGTGGGCGGTGCGGTGGTACTGCCGCTACGGGGTGAGCTACCGCGATCTCGAAGAAATGATGACTTCAGCGGGGCGTGCCGGTCGATCACACCACGATTCTCACCGCTGGGTCCAGAAATACGCCCCTGAGCTGGATAAGCAAACACGGTGGTACCGGCAGGTACCTGACTGGCAGGCCAGTTCCTGGCGGGTGGATGAGACCTATATCCGGGTCGGCGGCACGTGGTGCTATCTCTACCGGGCTATTACCGCCGGTGGCCAGACCCTGGACTTTTACCTGTCCCCAAAGCGTAACGTCGCCGCAGCGAAGCGTTTCCTGGCCAAGACCCTGAGGTCGAACACGATAACCGGGTCCCCGCGGGTGATCAACACCGATAAAGCACCCTCCCTGGCCAGGGCAATCGCCGAGTTGAAGTCAGAGGGAATCTGCCCGCAGACCGTGGAACACCGGCAGGTGAAATACCTCAATAACGTCATTGAAGGAGATCATGGGCGGCTGAAACGGATCCTCGGACCGAAGGGGGCGTTCAAAAACCGGACCTCGGCGTACCGGACGTTGAAAGGGATGGAAGCGATGCACTCATTACGGAAAGGCCAGGGCGCGATGTTTGCCTACGGGCAACCGAACCCGGATGCGGTGATCGTCAGCCGGGTGTTCGAGGCTGCCTGAGAACGCCGACCCGCAGCGAGCATCAGAGGATGAAGACTGGGTCGTCACGGCTCTCCGCCTGAAGTTTGCAACAGCACCGCCCAAGGTATCTGCTTGCGCTGTTTCTGACTGCGCTTATAACATCAACGGCTGCCGCGCCTTCGCGGTGTCCGTCAACACCGCCGCGGAATGCAGCACCTATATCCCGCGCGATGAGAAGGTCAGCTCGCCCAAGGTCAACGCCCAGGTTGGCGCCTGCCAACGCGCCACCTGCGTGCACAACATGGACTTGGAGTGCACTGCCAAGAACGTCAGTTTCGACCGTTCCGATGGCAAGGCCGAGTGTTTGAGCTTCAGCCAGCGCTAGAGTCTCAGCCGGTGCAAGAGCCGCTGCACTTTGTACAGGCAGAAAGAAACCCGCCGTGGATGAATTCCCACGGCGGGTTTCTTTTTGAGTTGTGATTCTTACTCGGCAGGTTCTTCTTGCTTGTTTGCGCCGAGTTTATTCTCATCGAGGCGCAGGCTTAAGCCACCGAATACGTCCACGATGGCGTTGTAGATAAAAGCCATCAGTGGCGCGAGCAGTGTCATGAGCACCGCGGTGATTGCCCCGACGAGGGCGGAAAGTGAGAGCACTACGCCGAAGGTGACTTCAAAGCCACCGCCGACGCCGCCTACAAGGCTGTTGAGGTCCTCCCAGATTCCTACCTGGTCTAGGCCGAAGTAGAGAAGGCACACCGCCAGTAGCCAGGCCACGAGTCCGACGAGAGACAATGCCAACCCCACGCGAAACGCGGAGAAAGGCGAGATGCGTGCGAGGGTTACTTCCCGTTGTGCCATGGATTTATTCCTCACCCTTGTCGTGGAGGTTCTCCCCGAGCTTGAGGTGCTCCTGCTGAACATCCTCGACCGACTTCTCACCCTTGGCTACAGCCTGGGCGTCTTCCTCACCATCGTCCTCGACGTTGCGGTCAATGGCAAGCAATTCAACATCATCGGCCAAGTTCACCAGACGCACTCCCATGGTTGCACGGGAGGAAGGTCGAATCTGGTTGGCCTCGGTACGGATGACTCCGCCGGCGGAGGTGATGGCTAAGATCTCGTCCTCTTCCTCCACGGCGATGGCGCCAATGAGCTTGCCGCGCTTCGGGGTGTACTTGAAGGTCATGACACCCATGCCGCCACGGCCCTGCGGGCTGTACTCCACGATTGCGGTGCGCTTGCCATAGCCGCCGGAGGTGGCCACGAGCAGGAACTGCCCATCGTGCACGACGGACATCGATAGCAGCTGATCGTCACCACGGAAGCGCATACCCTTCACGCCGGCGGTAGCGCGACCCATGGGACGCAGCTGATCATCATCGGCGGTGAAGCGAATGGCCTGGCCCTGCTCCGAGGTCAACAGGATGTCATCGCCCTCATCGACCAAGGAAGCACCAATGAGTGCATCACCCTCGTTGAGGTTGATGGCGATAAGGCCTGCGGAACGCGCGGACTCATAATCGGTCAGGCGTGACTTCTTAACCCGGCCCTGCTGGGTGGCGAGCACCAGATAAGGAGCATCCTCATAGGATTGAATCTGAATGACCTGGGCGATCTTCTCGCCAGGCTGGAACTCCAGCAGGTTGGCCACGTGCTGACCGCGGGCGGTACGGCCTGCCTCCGGAAGCTCATAGGCCTTGAGGCGGTAAACGCGTCCGAAGTTGGTGAAGAAGAGAATCCAATCGTGCGTCGAGCACACGAAGAAGTTCTTGACTATGTCATCCTGCTTGAGCTCCGCGCCGCGTACTCCCTTGCCGCCGCGCTTTTGAGCCTTATAAGAATCAACCTTCGTGCGCTTGGCATAGCCGGTGGCAGTGATGGTGACAACGACATTCTCGCGGGCGATGAGATCCTCATCGGAGACATCGCCCGTGGCGGAGATGATCTGCGTGCGGCGCTCATCGCCGTACTTCTCCACGATCTGGGCCAGCTCATCATGCACGATGGCACGCTGGCGCTCCTCGCGGGCCAGAATATCCTTCAGGTCTTCGATGATCTTTTCGATCTCCGCCAACTCATCGATGATCTTCTGCCGCTCCAGGGCGGCCAGGCGGCGCAGCTGCATGGCCAGGATGGCATCCGCCTGGATGTCATCCACGTCAAGCAGGACCTTCAGTCCCTCACGCGCCTCATCCACGGTGGGCGAGCGGCGAATCAAGGCAATGACCTCATCGAGCATATCGAGCGCCTTGACCAAACCGCGCAGGATATGGGCACGCTTCTCGGCCTCATCGAGACGGTACTGAGTACGCCGGACGATGACCTCGATCTGGTGCGTGACGTAGTAGCGCAGCATCTGGTCGATGCGCAACGTCCGCGGCACTCCATCGACGATGGAGAGCATGTTGGCGCCGAAGGAGGTCTGCAGCTGTGAGTGCTTATACAGGTTATTGAGCACCACGCGCGCCACGGCATCACGCTTGAGGGTGACAACGATGCGCATACCAATGCGGTCCGAGGACTCATCCTCAATCTTGGAGATGCCAGCGATCTTGCCGTTGGCCACGGACTCCGCGATATTGGAGATCATGTTATCCGGGTTGACCTGGAAAGGTAGCTCAGTGATGACGATGGTCTGGCGGGAGCCACTTTCCTCGATCGCGGTGACCCCGCGCATGCGGATAGAGCCGCGGCCTGTGGTATAGGCATCCTTGATGCCGCCATCTCCCACGATGAGTCCTGCGGTGGGGAAATCCGGGCCCTTGACGCGTTCCATGCACGCGGCCAAGGCATCCTCATCGCTGGCGCCGGGGTGATCCAGCAGCCAGTAGATGGCCTCCGCCAATTCGTTGAGGTTGTGCGGAGGAATGTTGGTGGCCATGCCCACGGCAATACCGCCGGAACCGTTCATCAACAGGTTAGGAACGCGGGAGGGAAGGATATCCGGTTCCTGGGTCTTGCCATCGTAGTTCGGGGAGAAGTCAACGGTGTTCTCGCGGATATCGCGCACCATTTCCATGGCCAAAGGAGTCATGCGGCACTCGGTATAACGCATGGCGGCGGGGCCGTCATTACCGCGGGAGCCGAAGTTACCTTGTCCATCTACCAGCGGATAGCGCATGTTCCAGGACTGGGCCAGACGGACCAACGTGTCATAGATGGCGGAATCGCCGTGCGGGTGGAACTGGCCCATGGTGTCGGAGACCGGGCGGGCGGACTTCACATAGCCGCGCTCTGGGCGGTAGCCCGAATCAAACATGGCGTAGAGGATGCGGCGGTGCACCGGCTTCAGTCCGTCACGGACCTCGGGCAGTGCGCGGCCGACGATGACGGACATGGCGTAGTCGATATAACTCGACTCCATCTCCTCATTAATGTCAATCGGATGGACGCGATCAAAAAGATCGTCATTGTGGTCACTCATAGCGAGTCATTTTACCCGCTCACCGCCTAAAAAGCCCGTTATGACGCCCTCTAGGCCATCAAGCACCCTGCAAGTGATACCACCGCGATACCATTTAGGCACAAAAGTGTTAGGATCTGCGGCATGGCAATGACCCTGCGCTTGACCCCCGATCAAGACCACGCCCTCACCCTGCTGGCTTCCGCGCAGGGCACCTCGAAGCACGAGGCGGCCATCCGTGCCATCGTCTCCGCCGCTGCCCGCACGCTTGCCGACGGCGCTGTGCAAGACACCGCCCGCCGCCTCCTGCCTGGCCGCGCCGAGCTCGAGGCCGAGATTCGGCGCGCGCGTTCGTGACCCCCACCCTGTCACCCGAGCAGTTACTGCTCATCGCCCGCGAGTTCTGTGCTCTCTATAACGTGCGCATCAGCAACTTTTCGGCCCTAGTAGCCGCGAGCGCAGCCGCGCACGCCCGCATCGAGGGGCTGCCCGTCCACGGCTCTCCTCGCGCCGCAGCCCATGCCGTGGGGGAGGTTTTAAGCAAGGTAGAAGCCCTCAGCGGCCACAACCGCGAGTTTGCCGCTCTGTGCGAGCGCGTGTTTCTAGCCCTTGCGCAGGACTAATCGCCCCGGAATCTCTCCGTCGAGACTCCTCGCGATTTTCTCCAAAGGTCTATCTCACAGGGTGAACTTGTGGTTAACTACCTCACATGAAAACTGTCAACCATTCGTTAAAGGCTGTGGTGGCAGCGACTGCTGCGATCTCCCTCGGGCTCTCCTTGAGCTCGTGCACCAACAACAGCGACACCCCATCTACGCCCTCTACCTCAGATACCGCGGCCGCGACCGCCCCCGCCCCGCAGCCCTGTGAACTCCCCGCCGGTAGCGAAGCCAGTGGCCCTGCCACCGGCACCCACAGTGGTGAGGATATTTCGGTCGCCCCGGAGATTGCCACCGGATACCGTTCCGGCATGGAACCGGTTACCACCCAGAGCTACGCGGTGGCCACTGCCAATCCCTTGGCCTCCCAAGCCGCCTGTGCGGTGCTCCTGGAGGGCGGTACTGCCGCAGATGCCCTGGTAGCAGCCCAATTCACGTTGGGTCTGACTGAGCCACAATCCTCCGGCATCGGCGGTGGCGGATACATTGTCTACTACGACGCGCAGAAGGATGAAGTTTCTGCCATCGACGCCCGCGAAACCGCCCCGGTTGCCGCTGACGAGAACTACCTCATCCACGTCTCAGATCAAGACACTTCCGCCCCAGTCCCTGACGCCCGCCGCTCGGGGCGCTCCATCGGGGTCCCCGGGATCGTCGCCGGGCTGGGAGAACTCCACGCTGAGCACGGAAAAACCGCCTGGGATCAGATTCTCGAGCCCACCGCAGATCTTGCCTCCGCAGGTTTTGAGATTAGCCCACGCATGTCTGCCTCCATCGCCAGTTCCGCCGAGGACTTGGCCACAGACCCCGAGGCCGCCGAGTACTTCCTCAACGAGGATGGCAGCGCCAAGGAAGCCGGCACGCTGCTCAAGAACCCCGCCTACGCTGACACCGTCAGGAAAATAGCGACGGGAGGCGCGGATGCCTTCTATACCGGCGATATTGCTGCAGCAATTGTGGACCGCGCAACGCGCAACGTCGAAGGCTTTACCCCCTCGCTCATGTCCACCGCCGATTTGGCTGCCTATACTCCCGAGAAATCAGAAGCGCTGTGTGGTCCTTACCGCGACCGCATCATCTGCGGCATGCCGCCCTCTTCTTCCGGTGGCATCGCCGTGATCGAGACTCTGGGAATCCTCAACAACGTCGACCTTGCAAAGTATGCGCCAAGCGATGTCGGCCTCGACGGCGGACTGCCCAACGTCGAGGCCATCCACCTCATCTCGGAGGCCGAGCGCCTGGCCTATGCCGACCGCGACGCCTATGTGGGGGATCCTGCCTTCGTCAGCGTTCCCGGTGGCGGAATAGATGAGCTGATTAGCCCCGAGTACACCCGTGAGCGGGCCGGACAGATTAACCCGGATACCTCCATGGGTGAGGCTCAACCAGGCTTAAGCACCGCTGCTGCGGGGCCTATCACCCCTGAGCACGGCACCAGCCACATCTCCGTCATTGATTCCTATGGCAACGCGGCCTCATTGACCACCAGTGTGGAAGCAGCTTTCGGTTCCTTCCACTTCACCCGCGGGTTTATCCTCAACAACCAGCTCACGGACTTCTCCGCCGAGCCCACCAATGAGGCCGGCGAGCCCGTAGCCAACCGCGTCGAGTCCGCCAAACGCCCGCGCTCTTCGATGTCTCCCATGCTCGTCTTCGCTGGGGCCGGTGCCGCAGGAACCGATTCCACCACAGACCGCGGCGATCTCGAGATGGTGGTGGGCTCCCCCGGCGGCTCCCTCATCATCCAATTCGTGGTCAAAACCTTGGTCAATATGATCGACTGGGGAATGGACCCGCAACAGGCGGTCTCCGCGCCCAACTTTGGCGCAATGAATAAACCAGAAACCGGAATAGGAACTGAGCACCCGCTGCTCGCCGAGCATGAAAGCGAGATCGCAGAAGGACTCGAGCAGCGGGGACATGAGGTCAACGCCACCGATCAATCCAGCGGCCTATCGGCCCTGGTGCGCAGCGGCGAAGACATCATCGGCGGCGCGGACCCGCGCCGTGAAGGAGTGGTCCTCGGAGGGACTTAAAGCCTCCCCTCCTTAGACGTCGAGGAAGCGAACATCCTTGGCGCGACGGGTGATGAACGAACGGCGAGCCGAGACATCATCACCCATGAGGATGGAGAAGAGCTCGTCGGCGCGCTGCGCATCCTCCAAGTCCACGCGACGCAAGATGCGGCTGGCAGGATCCAGGGTGGTCTCCCACAGCTCGGAGGAGTTCATCTCTCCTAGACCCTTGTAACGCTGGATGCCGTCATCCTTGTTGATCTTGCGGTTCTCCGCCAGACCCTCGGCCAAAAGCTGGTCACGCTCTTCGTCAGAGTAGGCAAAGCCCGGCTCGCCCTTGCCCCACTTGAGCTTGTACAGCGGCGGATTAGCCAGGTAGACGTGGCCATCCTCCACTAGCTGCGGCATGAAGCGGAAGAGCAGAGTGAGCAGCAAGGTGGCGATGTGCTGGCCATCGACGTCGGCGTCCGCCATGAGGACGATCTTGTCATAGCGCAGCTTCTTGATATCGAATTCCTCGTGGATACCGGTGCCCAGAGCCGTGATGATGGCCTGGACCTCGGCGTTCTTCAAGACCTTATCCATGCGGGCCTTCTCCACGTTGAGGATCTTGCCGCGCAGCGGAAGGATGGCCTGGAACATCGAGTCACGCCCGCCCTTGGCGGAGCCACCTGCGGAGTCACCCTCCACGATGTAGAGCTCGGAGATCTTGGGATCCTTGGAACGACAATCCGCGAGCTTGCCGGGCAGACCGCCAAGATCGGTCGCGGACTTGCGGCGCACCATTTCGCGAGCCTTGCGGGCCGCCATGCGCGCGTGAGCGGAAGACACAGCCTTGTTGATGATGGCCTTTGCCTCGGCCGGATTGGCATCAAACCAATCGTTCACATGCTCGTTGACCGCGCGCTGCACAAAGCCCTTGATCTCCGAGTTGCCGAGCTTGGTCTTGGTCTGACCCTCGAACTGAGGATCGCCGACCTTGACCGAGATGACTGCGGCAAGGCCTTCGCGGCAATCGTCTCCGGAGAGGTTGCCGTCCTTCTCCTTGATGAGCTTGTGCTCTTTGGCGTAGCGGTTCATCAGGGAGGTCAGCGCTGCGCGGAAACCCTCCTCGTGGGTGCCGCCCTCATAGGTATTGATGGTGTTGGCGAAGGTGTGGACGGACTCCTTGTAGCCCTGATTCCACTGCATAGCCACCTCGACCTCGTGCTCTTCGCCCTTGGCATCGAAAGCAACGATGGTGGGGTGAATCGGGGTCTTGGACTTGTTGAGGAACTTGACGTAGTCAATAAGGCCGTCTGGGTAGTAGAAGGTGATCTTCTTCTGCAGCTTCTTGCCGGACTTCTTAGCCTCAGGCGCGCCGGTTGACAGATCTGCGCTGGCATCAGGGTCCACGCCTGCAGAACCATCCGTGTCATCAAATGACTCGGCATCAAGGGTGGTCTCCCCCGACTCCGCATCAGCGATTGCTTCAAGCTCGAGCTGCTCGCGGGTAACGCGCTCATCAATGAGCTCAATGGTCAGGCCTTTATTAAGGAAGGCCATCTCCTGCAGCCTGCGCGAGATAACCTTGAAGTCATACTCGGTGGTCTCGAAGATTTCCGGATCCGCCCAGAAGCGGATGATCGTTCCGGTGCCACGGGCGTTGCCGCCCTCCACCAGATCCTCGGGGATGGCGTTGCTGAAGTTCTGGTACCAGTGCTTACCGTCGCGCTTGATCTCCGCCTCGACGCGGGTGGAAAGCGCGTTGACCACGGAAATGCCGACTCCGTGCAGGCCACCAGAGACGGCATAGGAATCAGAATCAAACTTGCCACCAGCGTGCAGTTGGGTCATAACGACCTGGACGGTAGGCGCACCGGAGGCGTGCATCTCGACGGGGATGCCGCGGCCGTCATCGATGACTTCCACGCCCCCATCAGCCAAGAGCTTGACGGTAACCTTCGAAGCAAAACCTGCCATGGCCTCATCGACGGAGTTATCCACGACCTCCCAGATCAGGTGGTGCAGGCCGCGCACACCGGTGGAACCGATGTACATACCCGGACGCTTACGAACGGCCTCGAGTCCTTCGAGGATCGTAATTGAGCCGGCATCATATGCGTGTTGTTCAGCCACGGATGCTTGTTCTCCTTTTGGCTAGGGCTAATTTTAAGACTTTCTATATTCTACACTGTGCCCCCCTACTAAAGGACTCCCCACACCTGCTAGAGGGCGCAAATGGCGCGTTATTTGGCGCGGGCACCTGTCGGGCTATCCGTAGGTATCAGTGGAGCCCTGCGGCTTGACCCACAACCTGCCCTCATAGTTGCGATGCTGCTTTGGCCCCTGTATCCGCAGTTCAGCGATAACATCGGGACCCAGCCGCGCCGCAATCTTTTGCAAGATCTGGCGCTGCAGGTAACGCAGCTCAGTGGCCCAGTTGGAGTTATCGCAGGAGACGTAGACGATCTGGTCTTTAATGCGCTCCGGCTTGGTGTGCGCCGCGATCTTTGGACCAACAAGATTTTCCCAATTTCCCATGATCCAACCGTGCGCAAGCTCGTGCTCCCAACCTCGCTGGCCAATTTCCCGGCGAATCTGCGAACCAAGGGAAGGAATGTCCAGGCTACGGCGCTGGCGACGTCCATCCTTGCCGGTAGGTCTACCCGGCTGAAAAGAACGCGGTCGGGACGAGGCCGGGGCATCTAACTTCATCGGCGGCGCCTTTTGGGTCAACTCGGGAGGATTCTTCGCATTCTTGCGCACACGCTGAAAGAACTCCTGGATCGGATCAGTCATAATCTAAGCCTCACCCACGCGATTAATCTCCGAGATCCTGCCCTGCGCGCCATCCCGCACGGAGACCTCAAAGCGAACGATGGGTTCCAGATTACCCGGCAAGTCCTCGTCGACGGCGGCGGTGATGAGCACTTGCTCGGCCTCCGCCGCGAGGTGCACCAACTTCTCGCGGCGCTTGGCATCGAGTTCAGCAAAAACATCATCCAAGATGAGGATCGGGTCCGAGCCTTCCGCGCGCAAGAGATTGAACTCCGCAAGACGCAGGGCGATGGCATAGGACCAGGTCTCACCGTGGCTGGCAAACCCCTTCGCCGGGTGATCGCCCAAGTCCAATACCAGGTCATCGCGATGTGGTCCGACCAGGGAGGATCCACGTTCAATCTCGCGCTGCCGCAGATTGGCAAGCTCGGTGAGCATGACCGCTTCGAGGACGTCCCTGTCCGCGGTATCGACCGTGGATTTATAGGAAACGCGAGCGGGGCGAGACTCTGGGGCAAGGCCGCTATAGGCGGAGGCGATGAGGTGGGAAAGCTCGTCGACAAGCAGGAGGCGTGCCTGAATGACCTGGGCCCCGAAGTGGGCCAACTGCCCGTCCCACACGTCCAAGGTGGCCAAGGCTACCGCACCGTCGCTGTCACCATAGCCCCGTCGCAGGCTTAACGAAGCCGATTTCAGCAAGGCGTTGCGTTGCTTAAGGGCCTTGTCAAAATCAGCCTTGACCCCGGCTAGACGCGGGGTGCGGCTGGCAATAATGTTGTCGAGATATGCGCGGCGAGATGCGGGTTCCCCGCGCACCAGAGCGATGTCCTCCGGGGAAAAAAGCACCGATCTCACCACGCCGAGGAGCTCCCGCGGGCTCTGCAAACGCGTGCGATTTATCTGTGCCTGGTTGCCAGCATGCGCTTTGATGAGCAGGTGCGCAGTTAGCTCCCGTCCCTCATTGACTGCGGTGACGGACACCCTTGCATTCTCTGCGCCCTGCCTGACCAGCGGTGCATCGTGGGAGACGCGGTGAGAGGAAAGGTGAGCACAGTAGCCCACTGCTTCGACGATATTGGTCTTGCCGAATCCGTTGCGCCCGACGAAAAGGGTGATGCCCGGCCCAAGCTGAATACTAAGGCTGGGCCACGAGCGAAAATCCCGGAGATCGAGGTCGCGAATGTACATTAACCCGGCAGACGAACCGGCATGAGCAGGTAGGTGAAATCAGTCTGCGGTGTGGGGAAGACTCCATCCTCGTTGACCTCGGGCAGAACCTCAGGCTCTGGAATCATGATTGCCGGGCGCGAAGGCTCGGTGAATCCGAAGACCACGCGGTTGGTATGAACCACGGAAAGTCCATCTTTGAGGTATCCCGGGTTGAAAGCGATGAGGAACTCGTCGCGGCCGGTGAAAGCACAAGGCAGGGTCTCGGTGGCGTTGCCGGATTCGGCCCCGGCGGCGAGAATGACCTGGCCCTCGGAGAACTCCATGCGGATCTGCGCGTTGCGGTCCGTGAGCAGGGAAACGCGGCGGATGGCCTCCTGCAGCGGTGCCACCTCAATGCTGGCAATGGCCGTATGCGTCTTCGGCAGCAGCGGTGCCACGTTGGGGAAGTCTGCATCGAGCATGCGGGTGGTGATCTCCCGATTAGCGGCGTGAACGCCGAAAAGACCTTCTGCGCCGATGTTCTCGCCCTCACCGACGGCGATTTCTACGGGAGTATTCAAGTGAGTATCAAGCGATCGCCCGGTTTCCTGCAGCGTCTTCGCCGGTACCAAGAGCTTGGCCTGAACGTCTGGGGAGCTGGGATCCCACTCAAGGGTGCGCATGGCTAGACGGAAACGGTCCGTCGCCGTCATCTCGACGTGGGAGCCACGAATATCCATGTGAACACCGGTGAGCATAGGCAGGGTGTCATCGCGCCCAGCTGCGGAGGCGACCTGGCTGATAGCCTCCACGAAAAGCTGCGGCTGGATGGTTCCAGTCACCGCGGGAAGCTGAGGAAGCTGCGGATAATCATCGAGAGGAATGATGGGCAGCGAAAAACGCGAGGAACCACAGGAAAGCACCACCTGGGAATTGTCCTCGAGCGTCATCTCGACTTCCTTGTTGGGCAAGGTAGCAACGATGTCTGCCAGGAGCTTGCCGGCGACGGCGATGCGGCCGGGCTCATCCACCATGGCCGCGATGCGCACGCGGGTGGAAACCTCGTAGTCGAATCCCGAGAATTCCAAACCTTTGTCATCCGCGGTGATGAGCATCGCGCGAAGAACCGGTTGGGCAACTTTGGATGGAAGACTGCGTGCAACCCAGGAAACGGCATCGGCCAAGTCATCTTTGGCAACGCGAAATGACACAGATTGTTCCATGGTTACGAGGAGCTCCTCTACAAAAGTTGTTACTTACAAGAAATTTGGATTCTTCCAACCTACCGCATGCCGCCAGGCCTTCGAACTTTTGTAATTCATCTTTGCCGCTCTCTGCTCCACCCGGCGGTGGGCGAGGGCGAGGCGAATTACACACATCCTTTTTCTTCTTTAAAGATCAGGGAAATTATTTAGTAGTAGTAGTAACCGCTGTGGAATCTGTGTTTAAGTGCCAAAACTCGCTGCTAACGACATAAAAGCAGGGTGTGATCGAGGTTGTGTAATTCCTGTGATCAAATGACAAGAATTGTGGATAACTTTTCGGGGGTCGAAGTTGTCCACAACCTGTCCCCAGAATTCTTGTCATTCCCAACAGGATTGATCACAGCAGGCCGCATGACCTACCTGGACTGTGGAATTTCAAAATGTGATCAAGATCTACGAATTACAACAATGGAATTACACAGCTGTGAATAACTTCTGTGAATAACTTCTGTGGATAAGTTTCGACGGTTAGTTGCGGGCTAGATTGCAGGCACGCCAAAAGACGCCGCACTCCTTGGCGTTGTGAGGCAACGTGAAGGAAAACGGCGTCGATAAGCAGCGAAGATCGCGGGAGGATGGCGCAGCTTAGGCGGTCCCGCGATTCTTGATGCGTTGGGTCAGCGCCTGGATTTCGTCGTAGGTATTGCGCTTCTCTGTCATTTCCTTGCGGATCTTGCGGTCCGCATAGATGACGGTGGTGTGGTCCTTGCCGCCGAACTGCGCCCCGATCTTCGGCAGGGATAACTCGGTGAGTTCGCGGCACAGATACATGGCTAGCTGTCGCGCATGCGAAACGGCCCGTTTCTTACCTGCACCCCGCAGGGTTTCGACATCGATGTCGAAGTATTCTGCGGTCACCTGCATGATGGCAGCGGCGGTGATCTGACGATCCGCGGAATCCGGAGCAAGATCACGCAGGGCGATCTCGGCCATCTCCAGATTGATCGGCTCATTGACCAGGGAAGAATAGGCCGAGACGCGGATGAGGGCGCCCTCGAGCTCGCGGATGGAGGACTCGAAGCGGGAGGCAATGAGCTCTAAGACCGAGCGGTCAACGATGGTGCCATCGGCCGCGGCCTTCTTCATCAAGATGGCGATGCGCGTTTCCAGGTCTGGCGGCTGAATATCGGTGATGAGCCCGCCTTCAAAACGGGTACGCAGGCGATCTTCCAAGGTCACCAGCTGTTTAGGAGGGCGATCGGAGGACAAGATGATCTGCTTATTCGCCTGGTGCAGCGCATTGAAGGTGTGGAAGAACTCTTCCTGAGTTGATTCTTTGCCCTCGAGGAACTGAATATCATCCACCATCAAGATGTCGAGGTTGCGGTAGCGCCGCTTGAATGATTCCTGGCGGTCATCGCGCAGAGAGTTGATGTAGTCATTGGTGAACTCTTCCGAGGACACATACTTCACCCGCAGCCCCGGGTGCAGCAGCTGCGCATAGTTTCCGGCCGCGTGGAGCAGGTGCGTCTTTCCCAGCCCGGATCCGCCCCAAATAAACAGAGGATTATATGCACGCGCGGGGTTCTCCGCGACGGCAACGGCGGCGCCGTTGGCAAAGCGGTTGGAGGAGCCGATGACGAAGCTATCGAAGGTGTGCTTGGGATTCAGAGACTTCTCGCGGTTGGGATCGTGCGCGGGAGCTTCCCGGGGGATGCGTGCAGCATGCGGTCCGGGTTGCTGGTAATGCGCCGCCAGCTCGTCGAGGCTGGCGGGAGCGTGCGAGATCTGCCAATCCGCACCATGAGAGGTGGAACTCATCTGCCGTGGGCGGCTGACCTGTGGTGGAGATGCCGGTGGTGGTGAGAACTGAGGTGCCTGCGGCGGCTGCGGAGCTTGGGATGCTTGTGGAGTCGGCGAAGCCAGCGGTCCGGGATTGCCCTGGGTCGGCTGGGACTGGGCGCCGCCAGCATCATCGGCCAACTCAGGATTGGCAAGGGTTACGGCCAAGGAACAAGGCCGGCCGAGTTGGCGGGCTAGAGCCTTGGAGATATGGGGGCCGAGATCATTTTCCACCACGTTCTTCGCGGTCATGTCTGGGGCCGCGATAAGCGCATAGCCATCCATCATCATGATGGGGCGCGCAAGTTGAAGGTAAAGGCGCTGCGTGTGATTGAAATTGGGGACATCCGAGTTGGGTTGCTCAGATTGGGCGAGCAGATCTTCTACTACTGCTCGCCAGGTCGCATTAATAGCCGATTGTTGGTCGGACACACCAGTACCTTTGGAAAATAGAGGGATGGATGGACAAGAGGATCGAATGACACCTTTAAGTGGCCTCTCCGCTTCTGTAATTCTTAACGGTTGAGCCGACGCCGGAGAGTAGCAGTGTGAATTCCACGGCGAAGAACACTGCAGTTTTCACACGGGTTTTCAGGGTGTCACCTCGATCTCCACAGAGTTATTCACAGCTGTGAGTAAATTGTTTATCCACAGCCTAGTGGATAGCTGTGGATAACTCCGAATCGGGTCACAATGGCACTTTAGCTGGGGTAACGTTAAAAGTCTAAACCGGTTATCGAGAGTTATCCACACCCTGTAGGCGACTGTGGAATTTGATTATTCAGTTCTACCGCCGATCCGTGGAGGGTGTCTAGCCTCCCCAGCAGCGGGTGTGGGCGGGCCGCGGGAGAGGCGGCAGCGGGCGTGCAAACTTGTGCAGGGTGATGCCCCTAAATGCCCCTTAAGCTGGGAGAAAAAACATCTTTGTAATTTCGGGTGTACCCGTGTGTCGATTTGTTTCAAGGTGCCTGTTTCACGTAATCTGTCATGGTCTATCGCAGCGAAACGTTGCGCGTGAGAGTGTCCGCACCACTTGGTGTACCGAGTCGCTTAAACACTCACGAATTCCATTCATCAGTGGATTCCCGGCATACGTGTGGGGAATCGGCTAACAACTTCAAGGAGAATTAACGTGGCAAAGGGTAAGCGCACGTTCCAACCCAACAACCGTCGTCGTGCACGCAAGCACGGCTTCCGTACCCGCATGAGCACTCGTGCAGGTCGCGCCATTGTTGCAGCCCGTCGCAAGAAGGGCCGCGCTAAGCTGACCGCTTAAGTCATGCTTCCTTCCCAGCATAAACTCACTTCGCCGACGCAGTTTCGGCGTGTAATCAAAGGTGGAAGAAGGGCTGGGACCCGCACGCTAGTCGTGCACATGCAGGAGCGGCAGCGCAGCACCGAAGACATCGCGGCCTCCGGGCCGCGCTTTGGGCTCGTTGTTTCCAAAGCCGTCGGGAATGCAGTGGTTCGCCACCGTACCTCCCGGCGGCTTCGGCATGTGTGCATGGCGCTTGCTGGTCTCTTGCCTGCGCACGCCGACATCGTCATCCGGGCACTCCCCGCCAGTGCAGAAGCCAGCAGCGCCAAGCTCGCGGCGGATCTCTTGAAAGCTGTGCGGAAAAAATGGGATATCTAAACACCCAGGGTGAGGAGATACCGAAGGCCCGCGGTCTAGCCAAGGTTCTTGTCGCGGCGGTTCGCTTCTACCAAAAATACCTGTCAGCACTTAAGATGGGTTCAACCTGTCGTTTCGAACCGACATGCAGCGCCTACGCGCTTGAGGCTATTTCCATTCACGGAGCCTTCAAGGGCACGGTCATGGCAATCGCTAGGCTCTGTAAGTGCGGCCCCTGGCATCCGGGAGGTTTCGATTTCGTTCCGGCTAAGAACAACAACTGAGGACTACAACACTCGTGCTTAATTTCGTTTACTGGCCCATCTCGGCCATTCTATGGTTCTGGCATTGGCTGCTCAGTCTCGTACTGAATCCTGCCTGGGGCATTACCTGGATCCTTTCCATCGTCTTGCTCACTTGGACCATCAAAGCCGTCATGGTCAAGCCGACCATCAACCAGTTGCGATCTTCCCGCAAGATGCAGGAGATTCAACCGAAGCTGCAAGAGATCCGTGCCAAGTACGCCAATGATCAAATGAAGGCTTCGCAGGAGATGCAGAAGATCTACAAGGAATCGGGCGTTCGTCCGATTGCTGGCTGTCTTCCCATGCTCGCGCAGATGCCGGTGTTCATCGGCCTCTTCCACGTCTTGCGTTCCTTCGACCGCACCGTTCCCGTGGCCGGTGGCATCGGACACCCCGCCGGGGATCCCATGTCCATCGAGGACAATGCGAATACCGCGAACTACATCTTCTCCCCAGAGCTTGTGCAGCAGTTCCTCGATGCCAAGATTTTCGGCATTCCTCTGGTGGCTAACCTGCGCGTTAATTCGCCCATCTTGCAGGATGTCACCTCCACACAGGCTGCCTTCATCATCGTCCCGCTCATCGCTGTGATCGCGGTGCTCACTCACTTCAATGCTCGGATGACTCTTTCCCGCCAGGAAGCTCGCCGTGCCGCTGGCAAGACCGTTGCCCCCCAGGGACAGAATGCGGAAATGATGCAGCAGCAGATGGCCATGATGAACAAGATGATGCTGTGGTTCATGCCAGCCATGCTGGTATTCTCCGGCTTCATTTGGCCTATCGGCTTGCTCTTCTACATGCTCTCCAACACCGTGTGGACTTTCTTCCAGACTCGCCTCGTCTTTGCCAAGATGGACCGCGAGGAAGAAGCCGAAGAGGCCGCTAAGGTGGAGCTCAAGCGAACCACCGCTCCTAAGCCCGGCGCTCGCAAGAAGGACGCCCGGACTAAGAAGCAACGCAAAAAGAACAACTAGTTTAGTGTCGGTACTTTTATCAGTATCGACACTTCCTGATCCGAGGAGCTCCCTTGTCCGTGCTGGACCCGTCTGAAGTATTTGGCCCTCGCCTTGCCCTTGCGCAGGCTTATCACGATTCCCTGGCCACCGACGGGTCCATTCGTGGTTTTATCGGTCCCCGCGAGGTGCCGCGCCTGTGGGAGCGCCACATCCTCAATTGCGCCGTCGTCAATAGCGTCATCCCCACGGGCGCCCGCGTGGTTGACGTGGGATCAGGGGCCGGCCTGCCGGGTATTCCCCTGGCTATTGCACGGCCCGATCTCCAACTGACCCTAGTCGAGCCGCTGCTGAAGCGTTCCAATTACCTTTCCGAGGTCGTAGAGCTGCTCGGACTCGACAACGTCACGGTCATCCGTGGGCGTGCCGAGGAGGGCCCAGTAAAGAAGGCCGTGGCAGGTGCTGATGTTGTCACCTCGCGGGCGGTCGCTCCCCTGGGCAAGCTCGCCAAGTGGTCCCTGCCGCTCGTGCGCAAGGGCGGTGAAATGATCGCGCTCAAGGGCAGTTCCGTGCTCGAGGAACTGGAGCGTGACGCCGCGGAGATAAAACGCGCCGGCGGAGGAAAAGCACAGGTAGAGACCATTGAGGGAACTACGATTATCCGTGTTCCCCGCGTGAACTAAGGTAGAGTCCATGACAATTCCACGTCTTATTACCATCGCCAATCAAAAGGGCGGAGTAGGCAAAACTACCAGTGCTGTGAACCTGGCGGCGGCTCTGGCAGAGGACGGAAAAAAAGTCCTGGTGATAGACCTGGATCCACAGGGTAATGCGTCAACCGCAGTGGGCGCTGAACACACCACAGGGACCAAGTCCAGCTACGAGGTTTTGCTCGGTGATTGCTCGGCGGAGCAGGCCATGCAGACCTCCCCTAGCTCCGAGAACCTCTATTGCATCCCTGCCACCATCGATCTGGCTGGCGCCGAAATCGAGATGGTCTCGCTCGTGCGCAGGGAGTTCCGTCTCTACGATGCGCTGCATAATGGTTTCATTGAGGAGCAGGGTTTTGAATACGTATTCATCGATTGCCCTCCCTCCTTGGGCCTGCTCACCATCAACGCCATGACTTGTGCGGAAGAGATCATCATTCCCATTCAGTGCGAGTACTACGCGCTCGAGGGCGTGGGACAGCTGTTGGGCAATATCTCCATGATTCGCCAGCATCTCAACCAGGAGCTGCATATCTCCGCCGTTCTTTTGACTATGTATGACGCGCGCACCAAGCTGGCGCAGCAGGTTGTCAACGAGGTGAGGGAGCAATTCGGCGCCGTGGTACTTGGCAATGTCATCCCGCGCTCCGTGCGTGTTTCTGAGGCACCCGGCTATGGCAAGACCGTCATTGATTATGATCCCGCCTCCACTGGCGCCCGCGCCTACCTCGCCGCCGCCCGTGAACTCGATGCCCGGGGCGATTATGTACCGCACCCCTCTACCGGCGCCATCGGCGTGAGCCCGGAAATCTTCGCGGAACTGGAAGGATAGACAAGATATGTCAGAGCAAAAACAACGAGGTCTAGGCAAGGGCCTAGCCGCGCTCATCCCCTCCGGAAACGAAGCTCCCAGCCGTCGACCCCGCCTGGGAAACAGCGCCGCCGACATCATTCTGGGCAATGCTACCTCCTCCAAGGAGGCTTCCGGCGAAGGCAAGAAGGTAAAGGGCGCGCCCACCATTTCCCAGTCCGGTGGCTCCTCCAAGCGCCAGGCTCGCCCCGCGGCCATCGGCGCCACCTACCGCGAGATTCCCATCGGAGAGATTTCTCCCAACCCCCAGCAGCCGCGTGCCGTCTTCGATGAGGCAACACTCGAGGAGCTTGTCCACTCCATTCGTGAGTTTGGGCTGCTGCAGCCCGTGGTTGTCCGTCCCGCGTCAGATGGCGGCTTTGAGCTCATCATGGGTGAGCGCCGCTGGCGCGCATCCGCCAAGGCTGGTTTGGCCACCATTCCTGCCATCGTCCGCGATACCAAGGATGATGCTCTGCTGCGTGACGCACTGCTGGAGAATATCCACCGCGTCCAGCTCAACCCACTCGAAGAGGCACATGCCTACCAGCAGTTGCTCGAGGAATTTGGCGTTACTCAGAATGAGTTGGCTGATCGCATCGGGCGCTCGCGCCCGCAGGTGACCAACATGATTCGCCTCCTGCGCCTGCCGGTATCGGTGCAGAAGCGCGTAGCTGCTGGCACATTGAGTGCCGGGCACGCCCGCGCCATCCTAGGTCTGAGTGATCCAGCAGCAATGGATCTTATTGCTGATCGCGTCATTGCGGAAGGGCTGTCTGTGCGTGCCACGGAGGAGGCCGTCACTCTGTACAAGAGGGAGGGCGCGCCCGCTAAGTCTGCCAAGAAGGAGCCTGCCCCGCAGCCGCAGTTCTTCACCCATTCCGCGGAGCGCCTCGCGGACCGTTTCGATACCAAGGTCACCGTCACCATGGGTAAGCGCAAAGGAAAGATGGTGGTCGAGTTCGGCGACCAGGCAGACTTCGAGCGCATCATGTCCCTCATCGAAGGGCAATAAATGCCACTTGAGACGGTGCATGAGGGTTCGGTCATTCATCCTTTGGCCGCCAAGTCGGTCTTTTGGGAGCTCAAAACCACCGTTTCCGATCCGGCTTTCGAGAAGGAGGCTTGGATCTCCGCCGCTCTCATCCTCTTTGGGGAGTGCGGTTTTAGCATCGCGGATAAGGCCACCATCTTCTTCTGCTCGCGCGATCTCGCGCCCGGGGTTGCGAAGATGCCCACCGCTCCCCTTTCTGAGGACGCGGTATTCCTCAGCTCGATATTCATCAACCCCGAGTGCGCCCTGCGCGGTCTTGACACCGTGCTTGTCGACGCCGCGATTATGAACCTCAGCTCCCGCAACTTCCCCGCCGTCGAGGCCTTTGGATACCGCGACCACAATGAGGCTCGCGCGCTTCTAGGCAGCAAACCCGCATTCATCGGTCTGCCGCCGGTGGAGTCTTTGGAATCGGCTGGGTTTAGCGTTATCCGCGACCATCCCATTACCCCGCGCCTGCGCCTCGAACTTCCCCCGAAGTTTGATTTGCTCACGGCCGCCGCCGCTGAGGACCTCTTGGCCCAGGCCCTGGCCTAGAGGTGGGTGCCTCACAGAAGCCGGGCAGGACTTAAGAGGTTCTTCCAGTCTCCGCATGAGCCCGATCATTCAGGATAGGTCGGATGGCTTTGCTATTGCACTGCCAAGTTCTGGTTAGGCGGCCCGGCTGTGGATAACCGCACCGGGCCTGGTGGGTTATCCACAGTTTCCTTACTGGGTGCGGGTTGGGGATTGTCGCGGCGGTGGGCGGTGTCTTAGCGTGGCGGTCATGGGCTTGCAGGAGTATTTCGCACAACTTAGCCGGGGTGTTGACCTCGTTGCTGAGTGCTCGGGGCTATCTGCACCGGACCTTGAAAAGATAGGGGCCAGCACACAGGATGCCGCCGAGCTTATAGGCCTGCACGCCATCTACTTCGGCCCCACACCCTACAGCGGCAAGCAACGCTCGGCCGTTAATGCAGCCAGGCGCAACGGGCACACTCTGAGCACCCTGCACCACATCGAATCTTTTACCCGCCGCGTTCAAGGGCGCCTGGCCACGTGGAACCTGCGCGTAGAGTTATGCGCCACGCCCAGCGAGCAGGTTACTGCGGTAGCCAGGCGCCGGCTGCGTGAAATGCGTGTCCCCCGCACGTATTGCGAGCGCGCGATGTTGCGCCAGCACCCCAATGGGCTGGCTACCTTGACCGTGACCGGCAATGGGTTGGATATGGCAGATGCTTTCCGGGTCATTGATCATAAGCGGCCAGGGGCAAGTTTTATCGCCCGCATGCTCGGCAAGGCGGACGGGGCCCCGGCTGCGCGTACTCGTGTGACGACTATGGCAGTCCTCCAGTTGGAGGACTACGGCACAATCCTGCGCCGCGAGCGCGATGATGTTGTAGTACGCACCACCAGTGGGACTGTTATCACCGGTACGCAACTTGTGGAACGCGCCTGCGCCAACGAAGGACTTGTCACCATCATCAGCCGCACGCAGGGGCCGGTGGACTTGTACCGCTTTGAGCGATTCGCATCGGTTAAGCAGCGCACAATGCTGGCAGCAGAGCACCCTACGTGTGCGTGGCCGGGCTGTAACACCCCAGCAGAAAGAGGGCAGTTTCACCATCTCACCCCGTGGAAGCACGGCGGGGAGACTAACGTTGCCAACCTGGTGACCTTGTGTAGTTATCACAACGGCATCAACGAGGATGATCCGAATGCGCCACCACGCCGCGGGCGCCTGGCCCGTAAGGGCGGGACAGTAGTCTGGCAGCCCCCGCATACTAGCCGTTAGGGCAACACCGCCTAACGGCGACTTCCGGCACCCCAAAACACACCCCGGTGGGGAAACCTACAATGGGCAGGACTAGGACTGTGCGGTGGTCATGATCCCGGGGAATACCGACAAGGGACTCGCTTCTTATCTGTTACTCCCCGAAGAACCGCTTAAGAACGCTCGGCTTGGAGGAGTTCGGAGAACTTATACGTGCCGGTGATGGCGGTGTCCTCATCGAGCAGGTAGAGGCGCTTGACTGAGACCACAATAGCTTCCGCGATGTCATCACGGGCCGAGGGGTTGGTTAGTATTGATACGTCCCCGGGGTTGGTGAGATAGCCCAAAAATACCTGCACTACCGGCATTTGGGTAAGGCGGAGCAAGTCCCAGGTGCGACCGTGGTTCCAGCAATTGCGCAGCTGGGTGCGAGCGCAGATTTCGCGCTGAATGAATCCCGAGAGAGTCTCACCAATGAGGGAGGAATTACTGGCCTCTGAACCGAAGAAGTAGGAGGAAACTCCATTGGCTTTGTCATTCTTGTATTGATCGCAGGCCAAGGAGATGACCAAGTCGGCACCAAAGGCATTGGCTAGATCAGCGCGGTCCTTGATCGAGGGATCGTCATTCGGCGGGCGGGAGATGATGGTTTCCATGCCTGCCGCAATCATGCGACCTTCGATACGCTGCGTGAGATCCCAGAGGATTTCTTGCTCGCTGATCTCGCCATAACAGCCCTGTACCATTTGTCCAGCATGGTTGCCGCCGAGGGCAGGATCGATGACCACGCGCTTGCCGGCCAACTTAGGCCCGGCATTGCGAACGCGCTCGCGCTCTTGGATGTTGTGCGCGGAGCCACCGGTGATCCGGCGGCCGAGCAGGTTGAGGGCACCGATGGTGGTGGGCCCGCATACGCCGTCATTTTGCAGCCCGTAGTTGAGCTGGTACTCCGTCAGGGCGGCATGGGTATCTGGGCCGAAGTGGCCATCTACGCGGCTGCGGTAGAAGCCCAGCTCTTGGAGCTGTTCTTGCAGTTGGGCTACGTCATCGCCCACGAGCTCGGAGCCCGGCTCATAGAAGAGGACGCGCGCGCCCAAGGTATAGGATGCCTGGCGCAGCTCGCGCAGGGTCAGCTCATCAATAACGCCCGTGGGCAGGACGCCGCGCGACTGCTGAAATGCCTTGATGACCTCGGAGAGCGCAGGATCGAAGTACTTATCTTCCTCCGAGTATTTCTGGCGCTTCCAATCGGCGACCTCACCGGGGTAATCCGATAACAGGCCGAGCCGTGCCAGCGTTGCACGTGCCTCAGCCGCACGAACGCTGCGGTCACCTACGCGTAGTACACGATTCACACCTGCCCCTTTCATTTGCTGCCTATCCATTGACGCAAAAATGCATTAGTCCAAATTAGGATAACGCAGCTATAGCTGCTTTCGAATCTGCGCCACGATGTCAGCCTTAGAACGCAAGCCGACGAACTCATCGACCTTCTCGCCCTTGTTGAAAATGAGCACGGAAGGCAGGGACATGATCTGGAACATGGCGCCCAGATTGCGTTGCTCGTCCACGTTGACCTTGACCACGCTTACTTCCTCCGCCATTTCCTCGGCGATCTGATCGAGGAGGGGGGAAAGCTTCTTGCAGGGGCCGCACCAATCCGCCCAGAAGTCGACGACGACGGGCTTATCCGCCTCGATGACCTCGTTACGGAAGGTCTCAGCTGTCACATCTTTTACATTGCTCATGATTCTCTAACGGCTTTCCGCGAGGTAGTGTTCCGCATCAATCGCGGCGCGGCAGCCGGAGCCGGCGGCCGTGATGGCTTGCTGGTAATGATTGTCCACGAGGTCTCCGCAGGCAAAGACGCCCGGCAGGGAGGTATGCGTGGAGGGCTCATGTACCTTAACGTATCCATCTTCCTTCAGCTCCACCTGGCCGTCGAGGAAGGCGGAACGAGGATCGCTGCCGATGGCGACGAACATGGCGGTGACGTCTAGCTGCGATTCCTCGCCGGTGCGCACGTCCTTGACGGCGAGGCCAGCGACCTTGCCTTCGCCTTCGATGACGAGGGTAACTACCTTGTTGAGTTCCCAGCGAATCTTGGGATTGTTCTTCGCGCGCTCCAGCATGATCTTGGAGGCTCGGAAGTTCTCGGAGCGGTTAACAATGGTGACGGTCTCGGCGAACTTGGTCAGGAAGGTGGCCTCCTCCATGGCGGAGTCACCGCCGCCGACGACGACGATGTTGTGGCCCTTGAAGAAGAAGCCGTCACAGGTGGCACAGGTAGAAACACCGCGCCCGGAAAGCTCTTCCTCGCCGGGGATTCCCAGGTGGCGCGGCGCGGCGCCGGTCGCGAGAATGACCACGCGGGCCTCGATGATCTCATCGCCCACATGCAGGCGCTTGATCTCAGATTCGAGCTCAACGGAGTCCACTACTTCCATGCGGAGATCAGCACCGAAGCGGATAGCTTGCGCCCGCATCTCCTCCATGAGCTCCGGGCCCATAATGCCCTTCTGGAAGCCCGGGTAGTTCTCCACCTCGGTGGTATTCATCAGCTCGCCGCCGTACTCAAATCCCTCGAAGACGATGGGCTTAAGCTCGGCGCGTGCCGCGTAGAGTGCTGCAGTGTAACCGGCGGGGCCGGAACCAACGATGGCAACATCGTGGACTGTCATTTCTAACTCCCTTTACTGTGTCCGTACTCTTAACGCCGTCGATACTACCCGCCACGCAGTACTATCCCGCTATTTTAAGGACTTGAGGAGCTAGAGCGGTCAAGCTCTAAGTCATGGCAGCACGCAATACCTCCCGCGCCCGTGAGCGCCGCGACTTGATGGTGCCTGGCCTCACGCCCTGGGCCGCGGCAACCTCGGAGATGGGATAGCCTGCGATGTCAGTGAGGTAGAGTGCCGTCCTCTGATCTTCCCGGAGTAGGGCCAGGGCGTCTTTGAGCGTGAGATGCTCATCCAGCCCGGCGTTGGGGTGGTGAGAAAGCAGCGGGTTGCGGTCATCACTAAAGTCAGCCGAATCTAGGGAAAGATTCTCCCGGTTCGCGCGGTGATTGAGGTAGTCATAGCCGCTGTTCATGACGAGACGGTGCAGCCAGGTTCCCAGCGCGGCCTCGCGGCGGAAAGTATGGATTTTGGAACTGGCCCGCAACAGTGCCTCCTGGACCACGTCTTGGGCCTCATCATCGCTGCGGGTGTACTTGCGGGCGGCGTAAGTCAAGCGCTTGCGGTGCCTTTCGACGATGGCCGAAAAGGCCTTATTGTCCCCTTCTATATAGGCCTGGACGAGTTCGTGGTCAGTTGGCTCTTGTAGCTCTGGTTGTTGTGTTGCTGCTTTTTGATCGCTGCGCTGAGCAGTAGATGACATGAAAAATCCCCCCGGACTTAAAACCTGTTTCTTCCAGTTTTATCCGAGGGGCATTTCGCCGGCTAGGCCCGTGCGGCCCAGTGTGTTGCGCAGCTCATCCTGTGTTGACTTTTAGTTTAGGGCCCTCACGCGCAGCGCGCGGCGCAGATTATCCTGGCACTCGAGCAGGATGCGGCGCAGCGCTTGGGGCGGGTCTTGGGCCAAGAAGTCGGTGGTAGCAGCATCGGCCTGGGCTACGCCCGGATAGAGGCCGCGCACGAGGCGGTTGGCTATCTCGATGGGGTGAGACTTCCAGATCTCGTCGAGGCGGGAGAAGTACTCCGCCGCGAAGGGCTCACGTAGGCTCTGCGAGCGCGGGGCGTTGAAGGCCTGGAGCAAGGAGTCTATCTCCGCATTCGAGAAGGCACCCGGGCTGAGCAGCAGGTCGAAGACCTCGCGTTTGTGTTCAGGCTTGGGGAAGGAATGAATAGCACCAAGATGTGCTGCCTGCCCGGTGAGGGTGTAATCGCGCTCCTTTCCTGCATCGAGCTCGGCAGTTGAAACCGCGTCCCTGGCACTCAGGGCGCGTAGTAGTGCCCAGCGGATGTCCGGGTCCAAGCGCAGCCCGGAAAGCTCCCCGGCTAAAAGCTCGCGCAGGCGCTGTGTCGCAGTATCTGCGGGGGAATCCGCCAGGGCGGCGATGCTGGCGCGGGCGAGGACGAGCTGTGCGTCGGAGCCGGGGGCAGCGTCGCGCAGGATTGCCCACAGGTCGTCGGCATAGCTGACTCGGGTGGCCTCGCGCGCGGTGGCGGGCAGGAAGTTAGTGATGGCGAAGCGCGCATTGGCCAAGGCCGTGGTGAGTAGCGTGGGGTTTGATTCGGCGATGGCGTGCTCCACAACGGTGCCCACATACTCGCGCACCGGCCAGAGGCCGTCCCGGGTGAGATTCCACAACGCGGTCCACACCACCGCGCGTGATAGTTCATCATCTATACGCGAAAGTCCTGCGCGCAGGGTCTCCAGAGAGGTCGCATCGAAGCGGACCTTGGCATAGGTATAGTCGCCCTCGTTGAGCAGGACAAGAGCGGGGCGAGCCAAGCCTGCCGCCTCCTCGATGGTGGTTTCTGTGCCTGCTGCTGGGAGGTCGACGTCGAAGGAGGCGTACTTTTCCAAGGCGTCGTCGTAAAGCGCGGCGACCAGCCGGTGCGGGCGCGTTTCTTCGGCGGCCTCGGCCACGATGGACAGGCGGGAAATCTTGCCTCCTACGGTCTCAAGGTGCGGGGTGAGGGTATCGGGCCCGCAGGTGCGCAACCAGGAGCGCGACCAGGCATCGAGATCGCGGTCGCTGTGTCCCTTCAATGCCGTGAGGAGATCGTCGAAAGTGGCGGCGGAATAGGCGTGCTCAGCGAAGTAATCGCGCGCGCCAGCATAGAAGTTCTCGCGCCCCACGTAGTGTACGAGTTGCTTGAGCACGGCGGCCCCCTTGGCGTAGGTAATGCCGTCGAAGTTCTGCCGCGCGGCGTCAACATCAGGAATGTCGGCCTTGATGGGATGGGTAGTGGGAAGCTGATCCTGCATGTAGGCCCAGTTCTTGCGCTGGCCGGCGAAGTTGGTCCAGGCCTCGCTATAGTCAGTGGCAGCCACCGAAGAATCCGCGCCCATGAACTCGGCGAAGGATTCCTTGAGCCAGAGATCGTCCCACCAGCGCGGGGTGACGAGGTCCCCGAACCACATGTGGGACATCTCGTGGAGGATGGTATTGGTGCGCGCTGCATGCTGGGAGCGCGTGGCCTGGGAGCGGAAGAGATAGGTCTCGGTAAAGGTGACTAGACCGGGGTTCTCCATGGCGCCGATGTTGTACTCGGGGACGAAGATGGATTTGTACTCGCCCCAGGGATAGGGGAAACCGAAGCTCTCGTGGAAGAAATCGAGGCCGGCGGCGGTGATGTCTAGGATCTCATGATCCACATACTGGGCCATCGAAGCCCGAGAAAAGGCGCTGAGCTTGATGTCCAGGAAGCCATCGGGAGAAGTCCAAGAGCGCGTGCGGGAGACATATGGGCCCGCGGCGAAGGCGGTGAGGTAGGTCGAGAGCGGCGGCGTGGGGTGAAACGTTACCCACGCGAAGTCGCCCTCTATTTCGCGCGTGGCGACCGGCTGATTGGAAAGGATCTGCCACTCCTGCGGGGCGAGCATGCGCACGTAGAAACGCGCCTTGAGATCCGGCTGGTCAAAGCAGGGAAAGATGCGCCGCGCGTCAGAGGGCTCGAGGTGGGAATAGAGATAGATCGTGTCATCTGCGCGGTCAAACATGCGGTGCAAGCCCTGGCCTGTGCGCGAGTAGGAGGAGGTGCCGGATACCTCAATGACGAGATCCTCCTCCACCGGAAGGTGGTGCAAATAGAGGCGTCCTTCCTCGAAGTGCGGGGACTGAACGCTGCCGTTGATAAGGAGCGATTCGACGCTGGTGCCCAAGTAGTCGAGGAAGAGCTCTGGGCTTTCCGTGCGCAATTCGACGCGGGTGTGCACCGGGAAGGTGTCGTGGGTGCGCACGGCCGAAAGATCGAGGTCCACATGGTAGGCGGAGAGCTCGATGGCGAGGGAACGCTCCTGCGCCTGTGCCTGAGTGAGATTGGCGTAAGTCATGGTGGCCAATGGTAGTTGCCCAGGGTTCCTCGCGGCGACAGGGCCGTGCCCCAAGCTAGAAGGCCCTTAAAACATAAGGATAAGGGCTCGCTACATTCGCATCGCCCTCCTTCTCAACAGCATGCCGCTGTCGATGAGGATGAAGAAATGTACCGAGCCCTGAGGTATTTGCGCTACTGCTTGATGGCGGAGCCTTCGATTTCAATGCGAATCTCCTCGGAGAGGAGCACGCCGCCGGTCTTCAGGGGAGCATTGAAGTCGATGCCGAAGTCTATGCGGTTGATCTTGGTCTTAGCCTCGAAGCCGAAGCGGGTGTTGCCGAAGGGATCCTCAGCCACGCCGTCTGCCTCGACGTCAAGGGTGACGGACTTGGTGACACCCTTGATGGTGAGATCGCCGGTGACGGTGCCGTTGCCTTGTGCGTCGACGTCGAAACCGGTGGAGACGAAGGTCAGCTCGGGGAACTTCTCTACTGCGAAGAAGTCATCGCTCTTGACGTGATTGTCACGGTCGGCGTTATCGGTGTTGATGGAGGCTGCCTTGATGGTTGCCTTTGCCGTGGAATCATCAATGTTCTCGGCGACGGTGAAAGAGGCTTCGAAGTCCTCGAACTTGCCGCGGACCTTGGTGACCATGGCGTGACGTGCAATAAAGCCGATGTAGGTGTGAGCGGGGTCGAGGGTCCAGGTGCCTGCAAGGTTAGACATTTAAATCTCCTAAGTTGGTTGGTGACGTATCAACAGGCATTGTACTCTTCCCCACGAATTAGTCAACACTTGAAGTAAAATCAACGCGAAAACTAAGGGAAAACCACGGTGAGGAGGGTTTTAAAATGCCCATCGCCACCGTACTCCGAGAGAGAAACGGTGGCGACGGGGATGTGAGTAGAGGATGCGGGGAACTGGCTTGGAGCTAGCTGTGCGGCCGCCCGATGATCTGCACATCACTTAATGTTGCGGTACCTGATTCCGGCAATTGGGTGATGAGGACGAGGACGGAGTCGAAGGATTCCGCGGACTCCCGCAGCTCGAAATCGGCCTGGGTGGATTCGAACTCCCCTGCCGCGAGCAGCGGCAAGGTGGCCGGTGTGGGATTAGCAGGGTCGAAGGAGGCGGAATGCACTCCATAGACCTCAAACTGCGCGCCCTGCGACGAGGATTGCGAGAGCTGGATGACGCTAAGCTGCGCCGGTTCGCTGAGCTTGACCAGCACCCCACTCCCCTTCTCCTGCGTGGACCAGGCCGGTGCGGAGGCGTTGTCGATCAGCGCAGGTTGTTGGGCACCTTCCGGAACGCTCAGCGCACTATCCTCCCGCAACAACACCGCTGGGGCCATGCGCGCAGTGCTGGTCTCTTGCTTGAGTGAGTCGGAATCAACCGGCGAATTCGAGTCGCCGTTACCAATGAGTGACATGATCCACGTGGTCAGTGCCGCCATGCCCACGACGAAGATCGTAGCCAGGAAAGCGATGATAAAGACCCCGGACCCGGAGTATCCGCGCCCGCCAAAACCGGTGGTTGCCTCAGGCTCGCTGACCTTATGCGTGGGTTCTTGGGCGATGGAGAGCTTCTCCTCCACGATGGTGCCATCCGGCTCCTCCTCGTGGGCATAGGCCTCCAGACGCCGGGCTATCTCGCGCAGCGTAGTATCCGCCGGGGCCTCGGATTCTGTGTCTTCTGTGCCTTCCGTAGATACCGCACCCTCGGTAGCTTGTGTCTCTTGTCCCTGCGGCACAGGCTTGACCTGCGCTGCATCCTCCGCGATCGAGCGCAGCACCTCCGGGGTGGGGCTGGTGGCATCCACCAACAAGGAGATGGCCGACGCGATGGCCTCGGCATCCTTGGCCGGGGTATTGCGCTCCAAGACGGCGGGGAAGGCCAGCTTGGCGACGCCGTCCGTAGAGATCCGAATCCGGTCCCGGTTATCGAGGCCGAAGACGAGGTGGTTGTGGTGTGCCGTGGTGGTATCCGCCACCAGCTTCGACAGAGCATGCGCCACCGCGTGCGGATCCAAATCGCCTGCCTGGGCGACCGCCTTGAGCGAGGTGCCTTCGACCCAATCGGCGACCACGAGGCAGCCGGAACGATAGGACAAGATATCGACATTATCCGCCACGGAGTCGAGGTTAAGCTCTGCCAGACGGCGAGTGCTGCGCGATACCGCGGCCGAGCGCCGGGCCGCAATGGCCGGAGGTGCCGGAGCCAGCGGGGATTCGCCGGTGGTATCCACGAAGGTCAGGGAGACCAGGCGCCCGCTTTCCTGCTCCCGGGCCTGCCAGAAACGGGCGCCGGGGACGGAACCGCAGTCATGGAGCAGGCGGAAGCGGCCATCCGAGACCGGTGCGCCAGGCACCAGCCGCGGACCGCGGACGATGCCGGCAGACATGGGTGGCGGGATGGGAGAGGAGTTGAAGGCATCCTGGTTGAAGATGGGCTGGATCTCCTGCATATCCGGGGCCTCGACCTCGATTGCCGCGGCCTCGTCGATCTTGATGATGCGAGAAAGCCCAGGGATGCGCTGGAGCTGGCGGCCCAAGTTGACCACCTCGGGCAGGCCGGAGCGCGAAAGCACCAACCCGGTGACGACGACGAAGGTGAGCCCGTAGACCGCTAGGCGAACGAGGACCACGATGCCCGGAAGATCCGCAGGAAGCACCGCATTCAACGCCAGGCTGAGCAGATAGGTCACTCCCAAGCCGATGAGGGAGGAGAAGGTGGCCCAGGCCGTGGTGGCCATGACCGCGCGCCCACCCAAGCTGCCGAGCTTGCGCTTGAGCAGGAAGCCGCCGATGACCGCACCGGCGATGAAACCGAAGCCGTTGGCAGTACCCAGGAGGATCACCACGCGTTGCGGGGAGTCCGCAACGTGCGGCGCCAGCAGGGAGAGCACGATCTTGGTGAAAGTGATCCCGGCGATGATGAACGTCGGCGTCCACGCCTCTTCGCGGGCATAGAACACGCGCAGGTGCAGAAGCACCAAGGCATAAGGAATGAGCGTGAAGGCGGAGAAGCTCAAAGTCAGGCCGAGTAGCTCCGCCGCCGCGCTATCGAATTGACCGTATTGGAAAAGGCCGCGGGTAATGGGGATTCCGAAGCCGGTCATGAAGACGACCACGGGAATCAGCGCGATGAAGGTCAGCTTGGTGCCGAGCGTGAGATCCCTGACCACGGCCTTAACGTCGCCGTCGGCTGCGTTGCGGGACAGGCGCGGCATGATAGCCGTCAGCAGGGTGACGCCGATGACGCCATAAGGAACCTGCAAGAGCAGCCAGGCCTGCTGATAGGTAAAGGGAGCACCCGCATCGGCAGTAGCGGCCACACGCGTGGTGATGACGTAGCCCAGCTGCGAGATGGCCACATAGGCCACGATGGCCAGCGCCATGCCGCCAAACTGCCGAAGCCTATCATCGAGGCCCCACAGCGGCCGCAGGTTAATCCCCGCCTTCTTGAGGGAGGGGAAGAGAATCAGACACTGCAAGACCACACCGAGGGTGGTGCCCAAGCCCAGCAGCAGCACGTGAGGATCACTCACCGGCGAGGGCGCCTGCGGATGCAGGCTACCGGGAACCAGCTGATAGGCCACGAGAACAGCGATGGAGATGATGTTATTGAGCACCGGCGCCCACGCACCGGGACCGAAAACATTCTTGGTATTAAGCACCGCTTGGAAGAGGGCGAAGAGCCCGTAGAAAAAGATCTGCGGCAGCAGGAGGAAGGCGAAGGAGGTGGCCTGGATGCCGTTGACCTTGCCATCTTCCGGCAACATCATCATGGTCAGCTGCGGGGCAAAGATGCAGGAAGCGATGGTGATGATGCCGAGCAAGGAGAAAGCGAGTGTAAACAGGCGCCGGACAAAGGCCTCGCCGCGATCGGCGTCCTCCTTTTCCGCACGCACCAAAACCGGGACCACCAGAGAGGTCAACACCGCGCCCAAGACGATTTCGGTGATGAGGTTCGGCAGCTGATTTGCGGTGGTAAACGCGGAGGAAATAGCCGGGCCGAGCGAGGAACCGATCAGTACATTGCGCAGGAAGCCGGTGATGCGGGAGATCATCGTGGCCAGAGCCATTGACCCAGTGGCACGCACCACAGAGCTGTCGGAGTCCGAGCGCTGTTGCGCTGACTCCTCCCCCGCCGCTGAGGTTGAGGCGGAGGCAGAATCTGTGTCCGAAGCTTGGGCCCTGATTCGGCGCAGCGCGGACTTATCCTCCACAGGAGCGACAGGGCCTGTCTGATTAGCGGGAGCACTGCGGCGATCCGGCACGGGCGCGGGAGGCGAGGCAGTCACAATTCGCCGGCGTGCTCCGATCGAGGAACTCGGAGCTGTAGTGGCGGCGGTGCTTGCCTCCACCGACTCGGTTCCTATTCCCTGGGGGTTGGCCGAATGGCCTAGATCTTTAGTCATAGAGGAGCTATCTTTGTCGCCTATTCTTTTTCTTCTTTCCGAGCCGGAACAACGTGGCCAGAACCAGTGCGAGCGCGGCGATTACGCCGACGCCATACACGCTTAGGATACCGGCCCGCGTCTGCACAGCGATATTGATCGGCTGGGAAATGGTCGATTCATTAGGTGTCGCCAGCCACAACCGGATATCGGAGCGGTCGGTGTCATTGGGCATTGAAGCCGTCATGGACACGGTAATCGAGCCTTTGGCCGGAATGCGCACAGTGGCCGGTGTGTTGAGGACGCTGTCATCGGAGGCTTCGTAAAGCATGCGCGCCTCCACCGGCAAAGGCAGACCGTTCTCGGCCACGATGAGCAGCGGCGACGACTCGGAAACACGCGTATAAACGTTGCCCGGGGGGATAAGGGAGACCGAATCACGCAGCTCACGCAGCATTTCGGATTGCTTCTCGAGGCGCTCATTGGACGTGGCCACGGCCTCAGAGAACTGCGCACTCGTGGCGCGATCGGTGATGGAAAAGGAAGAGATGAGCCCGCGGCGCAGAGGCAGCGTGAAGCCGTAGCGGGTAAGCGCGATGGATGGGTCATTGACCATGATGTTGGTGAGATCGTCGGTATAGCGCGCCTGTTGCTCCACGCGCACAATCTCAGCATCACTAAAGGCTGCCGGATCCGCATAGGGGCTGCCCGGCTGGGCGGAATCCTGATCCTCGATGGGCAGCTGGGCGACGCCCCTGGCAGTCGAGGTCCCCGAGTCCACCAGGCTCTGCGCGGCATCGAGCGCCGCCTGTGCCGCGCTTTCCCCCTGGTAGTTGGGTAGCTTCGCCACGGTATCCCCGGCCCGCGCAGCCACGGATAAGCCGGCGGCACCGCTCAAGGCCCGCGAGAGGCCTGAGTCCATGGAGTAGTCATAGCGCAATTGCGGGTTGGAATAGCCCACCGTCTGCGGCTTGCTGCCGGTATGTGCCAGCAGCGCGCCCAGGGAGGCGTCGAAAGTAGCCGCCCTGCCCTTCCACTGGGAGTTGTTAGCCACCAGGGTGGGCACGTCGAGGGACTGCGAGATATAGCCCGAACCCACCGCGAGGAGATCAGTGCTTACGGGTTTGCCCGTGATGCGCTCGATAGTCTCCGCCCCACGCTGAGTGGCCTCGTACTTGAGGAAGCCGTTGTTGGTGTGGGCCACGGCCGAGGCATCGGAGTTGGCCCAGGGCATGGTCATGGTGCAGTCGAGATTCTTCAGCCGGGCCAGCCACGCCGCCGCCGCCTGCGAGCCTGTCCCGGGCTCTCCGCGGGTATCGCGATCGGAATCGAACCAGGAATCGCGCAGGCGCTGGGGGCGCTGGGCAACGGAAGGCCTGGTCTGATTGACGGTATAGCCCCTGGCCATGCGGTCCACGGTATCGATCAGGGCTGGGTCGAGCGCCACGCAGCCCGCGCCGCGCAGGTTATGGGAGAAGTAGGAGTCGAGCAGGGCGCTCAAGCGCCCACCTTCCGCGAGCTCTGAGGCTAGGTTGTCATTGCTCAAAATGAGGCCTTCTCCACCGGTATCACCAGGGACGATGTCGATCTCCGAGGTAATGGGATAGACCACGGTCAACGCGTGCTGTTGAGGTGGATCTTGTTGCACGGCTTGGTCCGGTTGTGGTGTGGCCTGTTCTGGTTCTTGTCCTGGTTCTGGGGTGGCGGAAGGCGCGACGTCGTAGATCAGGCGCTCCTCTGCAAAGCTCGTGGCCTGCCCATCGCGGGAGCCGGTGAGCGTAAACATCAGCGGGTAGGCGCCAGGCTCATCGATGGCCAAGGTGGTCTCATCGGCCAAGGCAGTCGGCACGATGAGCTCTACCTCTTTGGTCTCCTCCGGCGCCAGGGAATCCGCCGTGGTGGAGGCCCCGAAGTAAGGGAAGGCGCCGCCCGCCAACTGCTCCCTAGCGCTGTCGGTGGAGGCCACGGCATCGCCGCGGCGGCTGGTGATCTGGAGATCATCCACGGTAGAGGAAGTCGGATTGTGCAGGAGGAAGCGCAGGTGCATGGCATCTCCCACCGAGATGGGCTGGGCGTCTAGGAGGTCGAAGTCAAGCTCGTCGGAGGCCCTTGCCGCAGACCACTGCTGGGTATCGACTACTGCTGCGGGGCTAAACTGCGGGCCCTCGACCGTGTTTGCACCCGCCCAAGGCGCATTAAGCGCCAGCAAGCCCGCTGTAGCGGCGGTGGCCGCGGCGGTCCTGCCCCGGCGATAGAGTCTGGGGCGCGTCACCGCGGGGTTGCCTTTCCCGCTGCGGCTTCCTTTCGGGCGAGATCGGGCAGAAGATCGTGGGCTATGCGCGCGAGTTTGCGCTCGTCCGCATAGGCCAAGTGCTCGATGAGCTCGGAAACAGGAATCCAAGAAACCTCGGTGACTTCTGGGTCCTCATCATTCATTACGCCGTCAACAAAGCGCAGGAGATGGTGATGCACCGTCTTGTGAATGCGCACGCCCTCGGAGACGAACCAGTAGTCGATGACGCCGAGGCTGGCGAAGACCGTGCCGTTGATGCCGGTTTCCTCCCAGACCTCGCGCTCGGCCGTGACATCTTTGCTTTCGCCGTTTTCTACGTGCCCTTTGGGCATCGACCACAGCAGCCTGCCGCGGCGGTCGAGCCGCCCGATAAGTGCTACGTAGATGCGCGAGAGATCGACGTCTCCTTCGGGGGAAACGGCCTCGGCCAGGCCAGAGACCACGAGACCACCGGCGGAGGTCTCGTCGCGCGTGATCATGCGCGTATTGCCGCCCTGTTGGTGGCGCTGCGGGCGGCGGTTACGGTTATCCGCACGCTTGCGCCGACGGCGGCGGTTGCGGCCCTGTCCTTTCCCTTGGCCCTCACCCTGGGGGCTTCCCGGGGTGTCGGAGCCGCGAAAGGCGCCTTGTTTGTGGTTAGTCATCGCCCTCAATCGTAGTAGACTCACACCCGTGAATTCTCAGGACACTCAGCTAATCGGCGTACTTGCCCGCGCGGACAGCACCGCTTCCTCGCTCAGTGGCCTGTTGGCCGGCCTCCTTTCGCGTTTTGCCGAGCGCGGCTTCCCGCTTTATCTCGTCGGAGGCTCGGTGCGTGATGCCATGCTGGGCAGGCTGGGCCACGATCTTGACTTCACCACTCCGGCCCGCCCAGTAGTGGTCAAAGAGATCCTCGAGGAGTGGGCGGAGACCGTGTGGGACACGGGGATAGATTTCGGCACGGTCTCTGCGGCTTTCAAGGGCCAGCAGATCGAGATCACCACTTTCCGCGCCGACACCTACGATGGGGACTCGCGCAATCCCGAGGTCGTCTACGGCGATACCCTCGAGGGTGATCTCATTCGCCGCGATTTCAAGGTCAATGCCATGGCCATCGAGTTGCGCGCGGACGGCACCAGCCAGTTCCACGATCCTATGGGTGGCCTACAGGATCTGGCTGCTGGGGTCCTAGATACCCCGGCCGCGCCAGAAGTGTCTTTCCACGATGATCCGCTGCGTATGTTGCGTGCCGCTCGCTTCGTTTCGCAGCTCGAGTTCCGCGTAGCGGACCGAGTCTTGGCCGCTATGCATGAGATGGCCGGCGAGATCCAGCGCATCACCGTCGAGCGAGTCCACGCGGAGCTAGACAAACTCATGTGTGGCGTTGCTCCCTGGGACGGCATCGACGTATTGGTTGATACCGGTATCGCGGATTATGTATTCCCCGAGATCTCGGCACTGCATATGACTCCGGATGAGCACGCCCAGCACAAGGATGTCTACGCCCATTCGCTCACCGTATTGCGCCAAGCGGTCGAGCAGGAGGAGGACGGCCCCGACCTCGTGCTGCGCTGGGCCGCCTTGCTGCACGATATTGGCAAGCCCGATACCCGCGATACCTCCTCGGGCAAGGTTACTTTCCACCATCACGAGGTCGTGGGGGCTAAACTCGCGCGTCGTCGCCTGAAGAAGCTCAAGTACCCCAAGGCCATAATTGAGGAGATCGGGCAGCTGGTCTATCTGCACATGCGCTTCCATGGCTTTGGGGAGAACCAGTGGACGGACTCAGCGGTGCGCCGCTACGTTACTGATGCCGGTGAGCTCCTGCCGCGGCTCCACAAGCTGGTGCGCGCGGATTGCACCACCCGCAACGAGCGCAAAGCCCGGCGTCTGCAGCGCACCTACGACGAATTGGTCCATCGCATCGAGGTGCTTGAGGAGCAGGAGGACTTAGCTCGCGTCCGCCCAGACCTGGATGGCAACGAGATCATGCGGATTCTCGGGCTTTCGCCCGGGCCCGAGGTAGGCCAGGCCTGGGCCTTCTTGAAGGAACAGCGGCTCGAACATGGCCCCCTCGATAGAGAAGAGGCGATTGCGAAGTTGCGCCAGTGGTGGGAGTCTAAGTAACAATATGTACGCAGATAGACTCTTTAACGCGCTCGAGCGCAACGAACCCGCACCCGGACAGCTTCTGGTGGCCGCTCCGGGGATCCTCGCGCCACAGTTCTCCCGCTCAGTCGTCCTCGTCATTGAGCACAATGACATGCTCACTTTCGGTGTCGATCTCAGTAAGCGCTCCGAGGTGGCTTTATTCAACGTGTTGCCCGAGTGGCTCCCCGTGGTGAGCAAGCCGCAGGCGCTCTACATCGGGGGTCCGCTCAACCAGCAGTCCGTGGTGGGCCTTGGGATGACCAAGCAGGGCGTCAATATCGACGAGCACACACAGATCAACCGGCTGGCCCCGCGCCTTGTTCACGTGGATCTGCGTTCCGAGCCCGAGGAGGTGGCCGAGCTGGTCACTGGCATGCGCATGTTCGCCGGCTACGCCGAATGGGCGCCGGGGCAATTGGATGAGGAGATTGAGCGCGGCGATTGGTTTGTGGCTCCTGCCCTAGCGCAGGACGTCATCACGCCCGGCGGCGCCGATCTGTGGGCGGATGTTATGAAGCGCCAGCCCATGCCTCTTCCCCTTTACTCCACCTATCCGGCCAACCTCGAGGATAACTAGCCGCTGCTCTGACCCTGCGGAATTATGCGGCGCATCTAATGCGTTAGTATCTAGCCTATGCTTCAGGAAGTGAGAAAAGGTCTGCAGGATGCCTGGTTGTTGGCGCTAGGGGTAGTGCCTCTTGGTATAGCCTTCGGGATCCTATTGGTGCAGTCAGGCTTCGAGTGGTGGTGGGCACCGGTGTTCTCCTTCGTCATCTACGCCGGCTCGATGGAGTTCCTCGCCATCACCATGGTCACCGGTGGCACCAGCGCCCTCGCCTCCGCGCTGACGGGTTTCATGGTCAACTTCCGGCACGTATTCTACGGATTGACGTTCCCACGCCAACAGATCAAAAACCGCCTCGGCAGCGCCTATTCCACCTACGCGCTTACCGACGAAGCCTATGCCATCGTCTCCGCCCTACCGCGCGGTGACGTTCCCAGCGGCACCCGTCTTCTCACCATCCAGGTCTTCTGCCAGTCCCTGTGGGTGGGAGGCGGCCTCATAGGCGCTTTAGCTGGCCAGATTATTCCGCCCAGTGTTCAGGGCCTCGACTTCGCGCTCGTGGCGCTTTTCGTGGTTCTTGCTATCGACTGCTTTCAGAATAATCGCGACTTTTCACTGCCTGTTAGCGCAGCCATCTTCGGGATACTAGCCGGCGTGCTATTCCCGCAACAGTTGCTCGTCGTGGCGCTTAGTGCCTATTTCCTGCTTCTACTGCTGCGCTACCTATCCCCGCGACTGGACAAGGCGCTGACGTGGCGCCTCTCCCCTGTCTCCCGCGTCGTCGCCGAGGACTCGAGTACTGGATGCATCCACTCTCAAGGTGGTGAGGGCTAGTGCCGGCTGGAGTAGATCTTGGGATGGTCGCCGCAGTGTTGCTACCAATTGCGGTGGTGACCGTGTTGCTGCGGCAGTTGCCTTTTAGCTTTGTCAAGGCCCTCAAAGAGAGTCAGCTGATTGGGCTCCTGGGGATCACCATGCCAGTCGGCGTCATGACGGTGCTGGTGGTCTATACGCTGCGTTCCCAGGCTGAGGCGCCCGGTGGAGCCGCTGCGGCGTGCCTGGCGGCCGTAGTTACAGCGGCACTGCATCTCTGGCGGAGCCACTCGGCGCTGTCTATTTTCGGCGGAACCGCATTTTATATGGTTCTGGTCAATCTCGTATTCTAGGGACTAGATTTCGCCGTAGAGTGCCATGGCCTCGTTCCACAACCCCGCAAAGGTCTCGGCGTCAACGCGCTCGGCAACGATGTCCGGGAAGTTGCTATACGTATCCGGATGAGGAACCTCGGAGTGTGGAATGTCGATGCTTCCCACCGAAGTACGTGGAGTGGCTGCGCCCATGACTGAGTCATTCGGAGCGAGCGCAATCATGCGCAGGAGCGTGCATGTCTGGGCGTCTTTCTCAGCAAGTTCTGCGACGTGAATTGCTGATCCGACTCCGGCGACGTTCATGGTAGTGCGTACATACAGGTTCTCACTCATGGGATCAGAGTCTAGCTTTCCTCCGCGCTGCGTGAATAGCGGGCTGCCAGCCAGGAGCAGATCATCAGCTGAACCTGGTGGTAGATCATGAGAGGCAGGATGAGAAGTCCCAGGGAGGCTCCCCCCGAGGCGAAGATGACCGAGGCCATCGGCAGCCCAGTGGCAAGAGACTTCTTCGAACCACAGAACTCGATGGCGATGATGTCTGCCCGTTTGAAGCCAAGATTGGCGCTAATGACCCGTGTTAGCCATAGCATGAAGGCAACTAGAACCGCAGAGAATGCGATTAAGAAGAGGATATCGCCCACCTGGATGGACCCCCAAATGCCGTCCACCACGCCCTTGGAGAACGCGGAATAGACCACCATCGTGATGGATCCGCGATCCACAATCTTGGTGGCTTTGTTTGCCGCAATCCCGGCCACCCACCGCCGCGTGAGTTGTCCAAGTATGAAGGGTGCGAGTAGGAGCAAGGCGATCTCGAGGAATACCGAGGCTTCGAGGTGAATGCCATCGCCCGCTCCCATGAGCAGCATGGCCAGCAGTGGCGTAAGAAACACTCCCGCGAGGTTTGAGGCTGAGGCGGAGACTATTGCGCCGGCTACGTTTCCACGTGCGATGGAGGTAAAGGCTACGGAGGATTGCACCGTGGACGGAACGAGCGTTAGGTACAAGATTCCCAGGTACATATCTTGGGATATGAATGCCGTCAGCGGGCGCAGCGCCAGGCCCACCAGAGGATAGAGCACAAAGGTAAAGGCGAGGATTGTCAGGTGTAGCTTCCAGTGTTTGATGCCGTTGAGGGCTTCTTGCGTGGAGAGTCGAGCGCCATAAAGGAAGAAGAGTAGAGCAATGACGACATTCGTGACATCCCCGAAGATCTCCGCGAATTGGCCACGCGCCGGAAAGATGATGGCCGTTAGAACCGCAGAAACAATGAGGACTATGAGGGGATCCACTTTGGGGAAGCGCTGTTTCATGTCGCTGAGTTTATCCCCTCTGCCCTCAGAGGGGTTCATCTCCCTCCCTTCCCCCGCAAACGGAAAACTGTGGTTTCACGTGAAACTATGGAAATTCGACACCCACGAGGCTCAACTCCTAGGAGGTTCTATGCACCCGTTGTCTTTACTGTCGTGCCGTCGTTGTCAATGCCATATTCTTCAAGCGGCTTGGTTCCCGGTCCGCTGATGACGGATCCGTCAATCAGGTTATAAGAGGTGTAGTGGGAGGTACAGGTTGCGGTGCTTCCCTCAACCTTGGTGATGAGGTTGCCCTGGTGTGGGCAGGTCTGCGAATAGGCCTTGAATATCCCGGCGGTGGGTTGGGCGAAGATCACCTTGTCCACGATAATTGCGGATCCCACCGGAATGCCCGTGGCGGCGATTTCAGCCGAAGGTGACTTACCGCAGGCGGCGAGATACGCCCCTGCGAACGTGGTTGCGGTACCGAGAAGAAACATGCGTCGCGAACATCTAGTCATGTTATCCAGAATATCCCCCTCTCCCCAGATTCTCTCAATCCTCGCGCGATCACCCTCAGCCTTAACTCCTCAGGGCGCACACTTGCAGATTGCCGCAGAACAAGGAAGACTTTTTCTTCTTTGCTCTTTCTTGATCTTTCCTACCCTTTTAAAGTTTTGCCGAGTATTCTTAGGGCGGAGAACATGCTTGAGGCTCAGTACATCGCTGTATAGCATAAACAGAAACACAATCCAGTAGCCAGTATTGGCATAACTCCTTGGTGGGGCAGATTTTAAGCCTTAGGTTCATGTAGTTATCCCGTCAGCAGAAACGGGACAAGGATATCATCCCATCTGCAATGGAGTAGGTTTCCAATCATTGGTCTGCCCAACCAAAACTAGCACGGTATCCCAAATGCGACTGAAATCGCTGAGGCTCACAACAATTTCTCTACGTCTCGTTTCAGCGAGCTCCCAGCACTATCGCCAAGGTACTTTCGATTGTGACTAAAGCGTGACGATTGGCTGACCGCAATAATAACGTCACTGTGCTGCATTGAGGAGGTGTCGCCCTCCCGCACTGCCCTTGTCCTTAGGGCAAAGTTTCTATTGCTTGTCTGACTTTTCCGCGGCCTGGCGCAGGGCACCTAGGTCGACCTCAGCGGCCGGCTGCTCCGAGGCGGAATCACAGGAATCACCACAGTTACAGCTATCACCGCAGCCTTCCTCCTCCTCTTTGTGGGCTTGGTCGAAAAGATAGGCTGCGCGGCTTCCCATGTTTGAACCCACGGAGAGCGCAAGAACGGAAACTATCAACATGGCGGCGGGCAGGAGCCACATCCAACCCGAGGCATTCAGTGCAGCGATGCCGCCAAAGAGGAGGGCTACGCCGGAGAGTACCCAGAAAAGTCCAGCCACCTTATGGGCATTGTCCCACGCTGCGCGGGACTTGCGGATCTCTACGAGCCGCAGACCAATCACGTTGTTGCCCGGAAGGTGTCCGGTTGCAGCGAGGCCGCCGACAATGAGGAGGAGCGCGGCGACGATAAGCATGATGATTCCAACTGCGAGCATGCCCCTCATCTTATCGCCTATCGTTGGCGCGGGTTAAATCCCTCGTATTCACTCCTGTATCATTTTTCTCGCAACTTCCAGGATCCGCTGTGGATTTCCCTGTCTGGGCGAGGCAAGTGAAAGACCCGAAAGGGATCAAATCCTTGAGAGATTGCTCAAGGCCTGGGTCATATCGGTTCGCTTCTTACTTTTGTTCAGGTAACATTCCGTGGGTGGCCTGGTCGGGTGCGCCTGTTCGGGGCCGCGAGAATAGTCTTCCTCTGCCTGGCGTCGTGCAAGCTATCCCCGCTAGCGTGTGGCGTTGGGCTCTCCAAATCCGGAAAGTATAACTATGAGTCCCAAGGGTATAGCTAACTCCCTGCTCTTTCGTATTATCGTCGCCATCATTCTTGGCATAGCCCTCAGCTTCTTCGTCCCCGAGTGGTTTGGCCGCATTTTTGCCACCTTCAACGGCCTATTCAGCAACTTCCTCGGCTTCTTCATCCCCGTTCTTATCTTCGCCCTTGTTACGCCGGCCATCGCCGGTATGGGTCGTGGTGCCGGAAAGTGGCTAGGTATTACGGTCGCCGTATCCTATGGCTCTACTATTGTCGCCGGGCTCATCGCCTATGGTCTTTCCCTTGCGATCTATCCGGCTCTGCTGAAGGGCCATGAGATTTCCACCAGCATCTCTGATGTGAATGAGGGTGCTTTGCAGCCTTATTTCGAGGTTGAAATGCCCGCTCCCTTGGAGGTCATGTCCGCGTTACTGTTGGCCTTCTGCATTGGTGTCGGCATGACGGCGGTCAAATCCGACAACCTCTTCAAAGTGGCTCATGAACTAGAAAACGTTATCATCAAGGTGATCTGGGGCTTCGTTGTGCCCCTCCTTCCTGTATTCATCTTCGGCATGTTCCTCAGTCTGGGGATGAACGGCAACCTTCCAACGGTTCTCTCAGCCTTCGCCAAAGTTCTAGTGCTTGCGGTAGTTATGACGATGGTTTATCTCTTGCTCCAATACCTCGTTGCCGGCGCGATCTCGCACCGTAATCCCTTCAGCGCCTTGAAGAACATGGCACCCGCTTACTTCACGGCCCTGGGCACTTCCTCCTCCGCGGCCACGATTCCCGTCACCCTGCGCTGTGCGTTGAAGAACGGCATTTCCAGGCCTGTCGCTGGCTTCATCATTCCGCTGTGCGCCGCGATTCACCTCTCCGGCTCCATGATTAAGCTGACTTTTTATGCTTTCGCCATCGTGTACATGACGGGCATGGATGTCTCCTTCGGCCACGCGCTTGGATTCCTGCTCTTGCTTGCCATCATGATGGTGGCCGCTCCCGGTGTGCCGGGTGGTGCGGTCATGGTCGCCGTTGGCCTGCTGCAGTCCAATATGGGCTTTGATGATGGCATGGTCGCTCTCATGATTGCGGCCTACATCGCTATCGATTCTGTCGGTACGGCAGCCAACGTTACGGGTGATGGTGCCATAGCCCTTGCCTTGGACAAGTTCGCTCGCAAGCACGTCGCCGAGTTGAAGGACCCCGAGGAGATCAAAGAGATCGAGGAGACCGAGAAGTTCGAGGTCGAAGAGATCGTGGACAGGTAGAGTTTCACGTGAAACACTCCCCCTATTGGTTCTGTTAGCTGAAGCAAAGCCGCAGCTGCGAATAGAAGAATCCCCGCCAGTCGGCCCTCAATGAGGCCGGTCTGGCGGGGATTCCAGTTTTGCGATAGGAAGCTTTTCCCTACTGAGCCGCCTTGCGGGTGGCGGCCTTCATGCCGCGCACGAAATCGCTAAGCTCCGCAGCCAAGGCATCCATGTCATCAATGTGGCCGGGTGCCTGATCCTCGTCCACCGCGCCGGTTGTGGTTTCACGTGAAACATGGCGATCAATAATCTTGGTGATGGCAGAGCCGGTAATGGCACCGGCGGCACCTGCGTCGATCGCTGCCTCGACATCTGCTGGGCTGGAGATGCCGAAACCAAGAAGGATGGGTGCTCCCCCGAAACGCTTGACATTCGCCACCACCTCATCGAGACCCCGGGTCTCGGACTTCTTCTCTGTGCCGGTCACGCCGTCACGAGAGATGGCATAGATGTAGCCCTGCGAGCTATGAGCCACGCCTTCCAAGGTGCGCTCTGAGGCGCGTGCCGGAGCGATGAAGATGGGGTCGATACCCGCAGCCTTGGCGGCGGCGACGAAGGGAGCGCCCTCGCGCACCGGGACATCGGGAAGCAAGATGCTATCGGCACCTGCGGCGGCGAACTCAGAGTAGAACGTCTCCAGACCGCGGGTGAAGGGAACGTTGCCGTAGATCAGCATGCCGATGGGCAGGTCCGGAAACTCGGCCCGGATGGTCCTAATCTGTTCGATGGCGGAGTCCACCGTGGCGCCACCCGCCAAGGCGCGAATGTGAGAGGCCTGAATGGTGGGGCCATCTGCCACAGGATCGGAGAAGGGCACGCCTAGTTCGAGCGCATCTGCGCCGGCGGACACGACCGCACGCACGATGTCGAGCGCCTCCGCCGGGCTGGGATCCCCCAGCATGATGAAGGGGACGAAGGCTCCCTCATTGCGGTCCGCGAGTGTGGTGAAGAGCTTCTCATAACGCGCAGTCATTTACTTCTCCTCCTTGAGGATGTATTCGGGACGTGCTTCGAGGGTATGGCGTACGTGGTCGATGTCCTTGTCGCCGCGGCCGGAGAGGGAGACTAGGATAGTGATGTCCTCGTCGCGGCGCTTGAGGGCGTATGCCAGCGCGTGGGAGGACTCCAGCGCGGGGATGATGCCCTCCTTCTTGCTGAGGAGCTGGAAGGCCTCCAGGGCCTCCGCGTCGGTGATGCCCACATAGGTGGCGCGACCCGTCTGCGAGAGGTAGGCGTGCTGCGGGCCCACGCCCGGGTAGTCCAAGCCGGCCGAGATGGAATAGGACTCCTCGACCTGGCCGTCGGAGTTACGCATCAGGTAGCTGCGGGCACCGTGCAGGATGCCGACGGTGCCGTTGTTGATGGTGGCCCCGTGATGGCCAGAGCTGAGACCCTCGCCGGCCGGCTCGGCGCCGACGAGCTCCACACCCTCCTCGTCGATGAAGTCGGCGAAAATGCCGATGGCGTTGGAGCCGCCGCCCACGCAGGCGACGACGAGATCGGGAAGGGCGCCGACCTGTTCGAGCATCTGCGCCTTGGCCTCACGCGAAATGACGCGGTGGAACTCGCGCACGATGGTTGGGAAGGGGTGGGGACCGGCGGCGGTGCCGAGCAAATAGTGGGACTCGTGGAAGGTGGCGGTCCAATCGCGAAGGGCCTCGTTGACGGCGTCCTTGAGGGTGCCGGAACCGGAGTCCACCGGGATCACCTTCGCCCCCATCAGTTCCATGCGGTAGACGTTGGGCTGCTGGCGCTCGACATCCTTAGCGCCCATGTAGATAACACAGTCGAGGTCGAGCAGCGCGCATGCCAAGGCCGTGGCTGTGCCGTGCTGGCCAGCGCCGGTCTCCGCGATGATGCGGGTCTTGCCCATGCGCTTGGCCAGTAGCGCTTGGCCGATGACCTGATTGGTCTTGTGTGCTCCGCCGTGGACGAGGTCTTCGCGCTTTAAGAAGATTCGCGCCTTGCCGCCGAGCTTGGTGGCCTCAGTCAGAGGAGTAGGCCTGCCAAGGTAGTCCTTGAGGTAGCCGGCGAGCTCCTTCTTAAACTCTGGGTCTGCCTGCGCGTCGACGAAGGCTTGTTCCAGTTGGTCGAGGGCTGGGATGAGGGACTCGGGGACGAATTGCCCACCAAACTCCCCGAAATAAGCCGGAAGTAGCGTCTGCCGGTTCTCTTGTGCATCGGTCATGAGATCATTCCTAAACTGCTTGTTCACTATTACTAACTACAAATTACTTGCTAGAGCTGAGTGCTGTTCTTCTTCGCTGACGGTGCTCCGGATGATGGCGAAGGCCCGGGCGATGAGGCCGGAGTCCTTCGTCCCCGGAGAAGTCTCCACGCCGGAGTTGAGATCGACTCCGGCGGTACCAACCTGTAGCGCCTCCGGCAGATTGTTCAGGCCCAGCCCCCCGGCCAGGAGGCACGTGGACTTGAGCTCGGCGGGGATGGAGGACCAATTAAAGGAGATTCCGCTGCCGCCCTGCCCGGCATCGAGCACGAGCCTGTCCACGTGTCCGGCAAGCCCGCGAGCGACTTCTGGACCCTCCGGCGCGTCCATGGAGACAGCGCGCCAGACCTCGCGCTCTCCTACTGCCGCGCGCACGCGGGCGATGAGATCGAGCTCCGTGGCAATGCTTCCTTGATAAGGCGCGTGCACCTGGATAGCGCTCACGCCCGGCATCGCCAGCTCCTCGAAGCCATCGACGCGGCGCGATACCGCGACGTAGTCCAAGTCGGGTTCGTGGGAGATGATGTCTGCGGCGGTTTCACGTGAAACATTGCGGGGCGAACCCTCGGCGAAGACGAGGCCGCCGTAGACAGCGCCGGCCGCGCGGGCCGCCTGGGCCGCGGACCACGACGTGAGGCCGCAGACCTTGTTCTCACCGTAGACCAGGCGCCGGGCCGCGCGGTCGATGTCCGGCTGGCTGGTCAACTGGGAGCCCACAAGGAAGGCGTTGGCATGCCCGCCCAGTCGGCGAGCGGTGGCGTTGTCACGGATGCCTGACTCGGAGACGACGACCTTGCCCGCGGGGACATACTCGGACAACTGGGCCGAGCGCGTGAGATCGATGCTGAGGTCGTGGAGGTTGCGGTTGTTGATGCCGATGATGTCCACACCGAAGGCGCACGCGCGGTCAACCTCTTCGCGAGTGATGGCCTCAGTGAGCACGTCCATGCCGAGACTATCGGCCAGGGCCTTCAGCTCCGCGTAGGTCTCATCGTCCACGATGGACATCATGAGCAAGATGGCATCAGCCCCGTAGTAGCGCGCGGCATAGACCTGGATGGGATCAATGATGAAGTCCTTGCACAGCACCGGCAGGTGCGTAGACAGCGCCACCGTCTGCAGGTGGTCATAGTCCCCGCCGAAGCGATCCGGCTCGCAGAGTACCGAGATCGCGCTGGCGTAGCGCGAATAAACCCGCGCGATGGCACCCGGCTCATAGTGCTCGCGGATGAGCCCCAGGGAGGGCGAGGAGGACTTGCACTCCATGATGAAGCGGTTCCTGCCCTGCAGGGCGCTATAGAGAGAACGCGTTGAGCGCGGCAGGTTCTCCGTGTCCACGTGGGCGATGAGTTCACGGATGGCGGGCAAGTGCGTGCGGCGCTTGGCGACGATCGATTCCAGCACCGTAGGCAGTCCGCCTTGCGGTTCATCGTGTGGCTTACTCTGTGCCATAGTCGGTCTCCTCGTGGGTGCGCAGCCATGCGGCCACCTCGCCCGAATCTATAAGTTGTGCGGCCAGCTGAGCGCCTTCGCGGATAGTGGGTGTAGTGCCGTAGACGTAGAACATCGCCCCAGCGGTGGCCACGATGGCATCGCGATGCGCGGGCTTGCCCTTCCCAGCGAAGACATCGCGGATGAGGCGGGCGTTCTCGGCGCCGTCTCCCCCGGCCAGCTCGGAGAGCTCGTGGCGCGGAATGCCAATCTCCTCCGGCGTGATCTCGTAGTGGGTGATCTCCCCATTGTGAAGCTCCCAGACCTCGGTGGATCCATGCACTGCTATCTCATCGGTGCCGGAGCCGTGCACCACGAGGGCGCGGGTGCGACCCAGCTCGCGGAAGACCTCGGCGATGATCTGCCCCTGGGCCGGATTGGCTATACCCATGATCTGAAACTCGGGGCGCGCGGGAGAGAGCAACGGGCCCATCGTGTTGAAAAGGGTGGAGACCCCGAGCGCCTTGCGTACCGGCTGCACGTGCGCGATGGCGGGGTTATAGGCCGGGGCAAAAAGGAAGGTGAAGTTGGCGCCCTCGAATTGGCGCACCGCCCGCGTCGGGTCCAGGTCCAGCCTGATGCCGAGCGCCTCCAGCACGTCGGCCGAGCCTGACTTCGAGGAGACGGAGCGATTGCCATGCTTGACCATCTTCACTCCCCCGGCGGCCGCCACGAGTGAGGCGGCAGTGGTGATGTTGATGGTATTCGCGCCGTCTCCACCGGTACCGGCGCTGTCCATGAGGCCGGCGCCGGTGATGGGGAAAGGGCGCCCAGCGTCGAGGAAGGCCTTGGCGGCCCCGGCAATGTCCGCGAAGGTCTCGCCGCGGGTGCGAATCGCGGTGAGCAAGGCTGCGATATGGACGTCGTCATAATCGCCGACGGTCAGCGGCAAGAATACGGCAGTGGCCTGCTCCACCGTGGGTTCCTTGATGTCGAGGAACTCCTGGAGGGTGTGTAAGGAGTCGGAGGTGGTCATGGTCTAAAGCCTTTCTGAGCTGGAGGGAGTAGGAGTAACGAGGTGATTGACAAGCTGTTCGATACAACGCTCGAGGATGATGGGCCCGGCGGGGGTGAGCACGGACTCGGGGTGAAATTGCACTCCCAGAGCCATGCCATCGAGCGTCTCCGCCGCCATGACTACCTCGCCGATCTCGGTGGGAGTGTGCGCGAGCGAGCGCATCCCCTCCGGAATCTCGATGCAGCCAAGCGAGTGATAGCGGGCCACGGGTACCTGGGTGCCCACGTAGCCGGGATTATCCGGCTCCGCGTCCACGGTCAGCCCCCGGAAAACCGGGTGCTGCGCGCCTCCCGGGGTCAGAGTCATGGGCACCGTCTGCCCGTGCACTGGGCCGCAAGGTGCGACGGTCCCGCCGTGGTAGTCCAGGAGGGCCTGGAAGCCGAGGCAGACGCCGAAGATGGGGACCTTGCCCAAAGCGGCGTCGATAAGCTGCATCATGTAGCCGGCGTCGTGGGGATGGCCGGGCCCAGGCGAGAGACAGATGATGTCGGGCTGGGCGGCGAGGACGTCTGCGACGGGCACCGTATTGCGAAAGACGGTGGTGCGGTAGCCGGCGAGGGCGTCGACGAGGTTATAGATAAAGGAGTCGCGGTTATCAATCAGAACCACGTGGGGCGATTTATTCATCGGACGACCTCCAGGGAAGCGCCCTGCGCGAGGGCGATGGCATTGAGCACGGCATAGGCCTTGTGGACGGTTTCATCGGCCTCGGATTGGGGAATGGAATCCCGGACCACGCCCGCGCCGGCCTGGACTACAGCCGTGCCTCCCTTGACGTAGGCAGAGCGGATGACAATGCAATTATCCATCGAGCCATCCCCGCGCAGATAACCCACTGCCCCACCGTAGGAGCCGCGCCGGGTTCCTTCGACCTCACGCAGCAGCTCCATTGCACGTAGCTTCGGCGCGCCTGTCAGCGTGCCCATGTTCATGCAGGCGCGGTAGGCATCGAGCGCATCGAAATCCGGGTCCAGCGTGGCAGTAACGCGGGATACCAAGTGCATGACGCGGGAGTAGCGATCAACCTGGAGGAGATCCTTGACCATGCGGGTGCGCGGAACCGCCACTCGGGCGAGATCGTTGCGCGCGAGATCCACGAGCATGGTGTGCTCGGCCACCTCCTTGTGGTCGGTACGCATCTCTAGCTCGTTGCGGATATCGAGCTCGGGGTTGATGGTGCCATCAGGATTGAGGCCGCGCGGGCGGGTACCCGCGATGGGATAAAGCTGCACCATCCGGTTGGCGGCGGTGAACTTCAGGTTGGACTCCGGGGAGGCGCCAAAGAGCTCATAGTCCGCGCCGCGGATGTAGAACATATAAGGCGAGGGGTTAGTATCGCGCAGGCGGCGGTAGGCGGCGAAGGCATCCGGGCAATCGAGGCTGAAAGAGCGCGCGGGAACCACCTGGTAGATATCGCCGGCGTCAATGTTCTTCTTGAGCTGCTTGACGTTGCGGCGGAAAGTAGCGTCATCGACGCTGGCGGTGGCGCGCAGCGGCTTAGGCTCTGCTGCTTCAGTCTCCGTCGAAGGCGCCTTGGGTGAATCGGCCGCTGCGGTGGCTGCGAGGTCGGCCGAGCGAGTGAGGGATTCCTCCAACACCTGCTTGTCAGTTCCCACTCCTTCCACCCGCGCACTTCTGTCGAGGTGGTTGACGCTTAAAAGCTCTTCGGCCACGAGGAACTCGTAGTCCGGATAATCGTTGACGCCTTCGGCCACCTCGGGGAGATGCTCGAAGGTGCCGAGGTAGTCAAAGGCAAAGCCGCCGCCGAGGAAGGGCAGCATCGTGCTGGAATAAGCAGTGTCGAGTTTCAGCGCCCGCAGGATGTCCGCCGTGGAGCTATCCCGCAGCCGGGCGCGCTCATCGATTTCATCCGAGAACTCGAAGCCGAAGGTGGCCTGCCCCTCCCCCTCTCGGAGCAGACGCTCGGCGAACTCTTGGGTGAGCACGGCTAAGAGGGCCTCCCCAGTGGGCGTGAGTGCTCGGGCGGTAACCTCTTGTCCGCGACACGTCACGCGCAACGCCGCTTTGGTGATGGCTATGCAGTTGAGGTTTTTCTTCGACTCGATATCCGCGGCCTCTAACAAGAGGGAGTCTCGCGGCGTGGCAAGCGCGTGAAATAAGGCGGCGGCGTCGTGGCTATACGCTACCTCGCGCTCGCTGGTAATGAACGGCATGGTGCCCCTTTGCGGATGTGGATTCGCGATTATCCTCACGAATTCTATTCTGGCAATTATCGCCCGTGTGCAGGCTTAGGACAGCAAAAACGCCGAAAGGCCCGCAGCAGCGGACCCAAATTTGGTTTGTGAAAGACGGCCCGCAGGTTATGCGCGCCACCACCAGTTCGTAGACTTAAACTTCACCCGCCCTACTTTAGCACCATCTTCCCCGCTCGCACAGCGCAAGAGCCGAAAGTTTTTCAGCTGCTGTGCCGAGTGCCGTGATCATCCACAGGCCACAGTGGGCGATAGAAAGACCGCGGCCGGCAATAAAAGGCACAGTGACGTAAATGGCGTATGTAGTTGATACCCTTGAAACCTCATCGCTGTGATTCTTGTTCGCTCTTCAGAGCCCCGTCCCCCGAGCAAGCGACAATGCTCTAGGATGGGCCTCATGACACAGAACCTGAAAGACTTAGTGCCAGTGGCCTTAAAGAACGCAGGCTCCGAGGACAATGGGCGGTGGGCCGAGATCGTGGTCAAGGATGGGCCGCTGCGGCAATCAGTTATCGCCCTGCTGGCGGGAAACGCACTCGATGAACACAACTCTCCCCCGGCAGCGTCGATGTACGTTCTCGAGGGCGAAGTCGAAGTGGGCGGCCAAGCCCCCGGGCAGCACACTGATACCTTCATTGCCGGAGAGATCGCAGCGTTGACTCACCACCGCCACTGGGTCAAGGCGAAGCGCGATAGCGTCTTCTTGCTGACAACGGTGACCAGCGTAGCCGGGCAGCAGAGCCACGGCAGCTAGTGCCGGATGGTGTGTAGAGGATTATTACAGATCTCGTGCCGGGCTAGCGTTTGAATAGGGCGCGGGAGAAGTACTCGTCCACAGCAGCGGGCTCATCCAGGCGCAGCACGGCACCCACGTACTGGTCTGGGCGGACAATGACAACCGCTCCCTCGCGCGAGATGCCACGTGCCTGGAAGATGTCACCCTCCCCGGGTAGCGCGTTAAAGACATTTTCCCAGTTGGGAACCTGTAGGGATCCATTTACCGGGCGGAATAGGCGCGGGGCGTCGAGAACGCTGTACTGCCGGTGATCGGTGGTCTGATAGATGGCTTTCACGTCGAAGAAGGCATTCTCATCCAATCCTTGCGGCGCATAGCTCGCCAAGATATCGCCGACCTGCTCGGCCCAAGAATCCATCGCGGAAGGATCAGCAGGAGTCGCCGAATCGGCGAAGGCATAGATGCGATAGCGACCGTCAGCACTATGCTGGTGACCCAAGTGAAGGGGATAGGCGTCGCAGCGGCGCAGTACCTCAAAAGACTTGAAGCGTTTGCCCACGGGGTATCCGGTGGCTAGATCCTGGTGCCTCCTATCCCCTACCACCATGTTTGCTTCATACTCCGTCATCATTCCGGCGGCGAATTCCTCGGCGGCGACATAGAACTTCTCCACCGCGCCTGGATCCTCCAGCTCTTCCGGCGGCGTGGCCATGAGCGTGGACCACATACGGTCGAAGTTGATGAGATTGAGCGCGGCGGGCTGGCGCTCGAGGTGATACGTGCACAACAGCTGCTCCGGGGCGCGACCGGAGAGGACGTGTCCAAGTTTCCATCCGAGGTTAAAACCGTCCTGCATGGAGACGTTCATTCCCTGGCCGGCCTTGGCCGAGTGGGTATGGCAGGCGTCGCCAGTAAGGAAAACGCGGGGACTATCCCCGTCATCGGCGAAGGACTCCACCAGCCGGTGGCCCACCTCGTACACCGAGTGCCAGGCCACCATCTTCACATCGATGAAGTAGGGAGAGTAGATCTCGTTGGCTTTCTCTATGATTCGCTCGATGGGGGTGGAGCGAATAGCGCCACCATCTCCTGCAGGTACCACGCCCAAGTCGACATAGACACGGCACAGATAGCCGCCCTCGCGGGGGATGTGCAGGATGGAGCCTGCCCGCGAGTGAATGGCGCATTTGGTGCGCCAATCCGGGAAATCGGTGTCCACCACGACGTCCATCACTCCCCAGGCGTGATTGGCTTGATCGCCCTGGAGCTTGCCGCCGATGGACTTTCGCACCTGGGAGCGCGCGCCATCGCAGCCCACGACATATTTCGCCTCCAGCTCACGGGTGTTTCCGTTTCCATCCTCCACCACGGCCTTGACGGGGTACTCCCCTTCCCCCACCTCCAGGGAGATGAAGGACCAGCCATAGTCAGGCGTGATGCGGGCAGGTCCCCGGCGGGCAAAGCGTGCAAAGTAGTCCAGCACGCGGGCCTGGTTGACAATAAGGTGGGGAAACTCGGAGATGCCGCTTTCGTCATCGACGGGTGTGGCGCCACGCTTGATGTGGTTTCTGTTTTCCGGGTCGGGGTTCCAGAAAGCCATCTCGGTGATCTCGTAGGCCTCTTCTTCTATTTCCTTGGCAAAGCCAAAGGCCTGAAAGGTCTCAACCGAGCGGGATTGGATGCCATCGGCCTGGCCCAGCTCCAGGCGGTGGGGGCGGCTCTCAATGATCCGGGTATTGATGTCGGGGAACATGGCCAGTTGCGCGGCGGTTACCATCCCAGCCGGGCCGGAGCCCACGATGAGGACGTCCATCTTCTCTGGGAGCTCTATTGGGCGATCGATGCCGTAGCCGGCAGCCGCGAGTTCGCGGGGATCGTGAGAAACATAGCCATTGTGGTGGAACTGCACGATGGTCTCCTTCGATGACTTAAATAATCGCGCCTCACGTGGGCGGTGAGTGCAAAGTTTGTGGGTGGGTGTCTGCCTTGCTCTTCAGGAAGAAGATGCGTTGCAGCGACGGGTGTGTGCGCCGGGGAGCCCGCGGCCGCAGCCGCAGATAAGTGATGTGGAACAAGTATCAATCACACTGTGATCTACCTCTTAGATGGTGAATAATATATGATGCTCGCTTCTTGCACAACGGTCATTTCTTTTGAAGCCCGGACTCAGTGCTTATCTACTCATTTGCCGGGTGTTGAGACGCATAAAAACGTGTTCTATACCTGCATCAAGCAGAAGATGTGAGTTATAGCACTTGCAGCGTGAATGAAGATAATATACGATTCGAGCAAACATTCCAGAGAAGAAGGGATCCCTTCATGGCCTTTCCGAGCATCTTGCCCGAGCAGCCAGGCAAAATCATTGCTGTTCACGTGGCCTTCGAGTCTCGCGCGGCGCAGCGTGGGCGCCGGCCCCGTGTGCCCAGCTATTTCCTCAAGGCCACGAGCAGCCTGGCCGAATCCGGAGGCACCCTCGCCCGGCCCTCTGGGACCGAGTTGCTCGCCTTTGAGGGCGAGATTGCACTCATTATTGGCGCACCCGCCAAGGATGTGAGTCTGGAGGAGGCATGGAGGCACGTCGCCTTTGTCACCGCCTCCAATGACGTAGGCCTCTATGACTATCGGGCTGCGGACAAGGGATCCAACACTCGCTCCAAGTCCCGCGACGGCTACACCCCTATAGGCCCGCGCCTCATCGATGCTCAGGCGATAGACCCGAAGCAGCTGCGCCTGCGGACCTGGGTCAATGGGGAGCTAGTGCAGGAAGGCGATACGAGCGATGCCGAGATGATCTTCCCCCTCGCGCAATTCGTCGCCGATCTTTCCCAGCATCTCACCCTCGAGACGGGGGACATTATCCTCACGGGCACGCCAGCGGGATCGACGGTTATCGTGCCAGGCGATGTCGTCGAGGTCGAGGTTGATGTCCCAGGAGAGTCCAGTTCGGGACGCTTGAGCAGCACCGTCGTAGAATCTACCGCCGACTTCGATCCCGCCATTGGGGATCTGCCGAGTGTCGATGATAAACAAAGAGAAGACGCCTATGGGGACCGTGCGGCCGCAGGCCTTCCTCCCCTGACTAGCTCTGAGCCTGATCCAGAATCTAGCCCCGAACTGATCCCCGAACTAACCCCGGAGCTGCGCAGCAAGCTGGAAGCAGTCCCCACTGCGGGTCTGTCCGCGGAGCTGCGTCGCCGCGGCATCAATCAGTTAGTGATAGAAGGCGTCTATCCGCAGACGGCGGGCACCAAGATGGTCGGCATTGCCCGCACGCTGCGATTCTTGGCTGGCCGCGAGGATCTTTTTAAGACTCATGGGGGCGGCCTGAATGCCCAGAAGCAGGTCTTTGACACTGTCCGCGCAGGCGAGGTCATTGTGATCGAGGCTAGGCGTGAGGCGGAATCCGGCACTCTGGGAGACATCTTGGCTCTGCGGGCGAAGGTGCGCGGGGCCGCGGGAGTGGTGACTGACGGAGGGGTGCGGGACTATTCGGCGGTCAAAGAGATTGGTCTTCCCGTATTCACCCAGGGTGCCCACCCCTGTGTCTTGGGTCGGCGCCACGTTCCTTGGGATAGCGATGTTGCCATTAGCTGCGGTAATGCCACTGTAGTGCCGGGTGATGTCATTGTCGGAGACGATGATGGTGTCATCGTCATCCCCCGCAGTATTGCCGCCGAGGTGGCCGAGGAGGCCTTGGCCAAGGAGCGACAGGACGAGTGGGTGGCCCAGCGCGTGGAGTCAGGTGAAAGCCTCGACGGGCTCTTCCCTCCCACCGGAGACAATAAGCAGGCCTATGAGGATTTCTTGAACAGCGGTGATAAGTAATGACAGCACAACTGAGCAAATCCCAACAAGCCTATGAGTGGATAAGCGCCAAGATCCGTACGCGGGAGTTCGAGCCGGGATACCGGCTGGTGCTCTCCTCCCTCGCGGAAGATATTGATGTCAGCGTTGTCCCCGTCCGGGAGGCAATCCGCCAACTAGAGGCTGAAGGCTACGTCACCTACGAGAGAAACGTGGGTGCGCGCGTGAGCACCCATAACCGCGAAGCCTATTTCAACTCCATGGATATCGTCGCCACCTTGGAGGCCCGCGCCACGGCACTTTCTGCGCCCTTGCTAAAAGCCGGTGATTTGGAGCAGGCACGCGAGCTCAACCGGCAGATGAGCGAGCTTGATGTTCGCCATGATCCTGATGAGTTCACGCGGCTCAATAAGCAGTTTCATAGCGTGCTTTTTGGCCGCTGCCCCAACGAGCAATTGCTCAAGCTCGTCTATGAACAGTGGAAGCAGCTGGAGTACCACCGCGTCTCCACATTTCGCTACGTCCCCGAAAGAGCACAGGAATCCGTTGCAGAGCACGAAAGGTTAGTCAGCCTCATCGAGGCAGGCGCCGATGCGGACTACCTGGAAAGGGTGGCACGCGAGCACCGCTTGGCGACAGCCCAGAACTACCGCGAATCGAATGAGAAATCGGGCCTCAACGGCCGCACCCACAACATCGAAATTAACCCAGGAGAGCCCCACCATGAGCATCAACAATGACGCCGCCCGCCCCACCGACCTGCCTGAGAAGATCCTGCACTACATTGATGGGGCGTTTGTTACCTCCATCGACGGCGATGAGTTCGACGTCCTGGATCCGGTGACCAATGACAACTATATTAAGGCCGCCTCGGGCAAGCCCGCGGACATCGATAAGGCAGTGGCTGCGGCGCGCGCGGCCTTTGACAAGGGTGAGTGGGCGCAGGCCCTGCCGCGGGATCGTGCGCGTGTCCTCAACAAGATCGCAGACATCGTGGAATCCCGCGCAGAGAAACTCGCCGCATGGGAGTCTTTTGATTCCGGCCTTCCCATCACGCAGGCCAATGGACAGGCCAAGCGAGCCGCTGAGAACTTCCGCTTCTTTGCAGACCTGATCGTGGCGCAGATCGATGATGCCTATAAGGTGCCGGGGCGCCAGGTAAATTACGTCAACCGCAAACCAATCGGCGTCGCGGGCTTGATCACTCCGTGGAATACGCCCTTCATGCTTGAATCCTGGAAGCTGGCCCCGGCGCTGGCCACGGGAAACTCGGTAGTTCTTAAGCCGGCAGAGTTCACCCCTCTATCCGCGCAGCTGTGGGCGGGAATCTTCGAGGAGGCGGGCCTGCCCAAGGGCGTATTCAATCTGGTCAATGGCTTCGGTGAGGAGGGGTATGCCGGTGACCCGCTGGTCAAGCATCCGGATGTCCCACTCATCTCCTTTACCGGAGAGTCCCGCACGGGCCAGGTGATCTTCGGCAACGCCGCGCCCCACCTCAAGGGCCTGTCGATGGAGCTGGGCGGCAAATCCCCCGCCGTCGTCTTCGCTGACGCGGACCTTGATACCGCCATCGAGGCATGCATCTTCGGGGTCTTTTCCCTCAACGGTGAGCGCTGTACGGCCGGCTCGCGCATCCTGGTGCAGCGGGAGATCTATGAGGAGTTCGTGGAGCGCTATAGCGACGTCGCCAAGCGGGTGAAGGTGGGCCTGCCCTCAGATCCCACCACGGAGGTCGGCGCGTTGGTGCATCCGGAGCACTTCGAGAAGGTCGTCTCCTATATCGAGATTGGAAAGCAGGAGGCACGGCTGACCGCTGGCGGCGAACGCCCCGCGCAATTCCCGGAGGGCAACTTCGTCGAGCCGACCGTTTTCGTCGATGTTGAGCCCTCCGCCCGCATCTTCCAAGAGGAGATCTTTGGCCCCGTCGTGGCAATCACTCCTTTCGACACTGACGAGGAGGCGCTGCAGCTGGCCAATAACACCTCCTATGGTCTGGCCGCCTACGTGTGGACCTCTGACCTCAAGCGGGCGCATAACTTTGCGCACAACGTCGACGCTGGCATGGTGTGGCTCAACTCCAACAACGTGCGCGATCTCCGCACGCCCTTCGGCGGGGTCAAAGCCTCCGGCCTGGGACATGAGGGCGGGTATCGCTCCATCGATTTCTATACCGACCAACAGGCCGTACACATCAATCTTGGCAAGGTGCACAACCCTGTTTTTGGCAAGCAGGGCTAGAGACGCACCAGCCCCGCCCCCGATCCCACCAGCCCGCCCCTCTCCCCCAAAGGAAATAACCATGTCCCATTCCCCGGTGTCCCAGTCCCCTGCGCCAGATATTTTGCGCTGTGCCTACATGGAAATCGTCGTCACAGACCTCGCCGCGAGCAGAAAATTCTACGTTGATACGCTCGGCCTGGTAGTAACCTACGAGGACGAGAATGCGATCTACCTGCGCACGTACGAGGAGTTCATCCACCACAATCTCATCCTGCGTAAGGGCCCGGTGGCCGCGGTGGCAGCATTTTCCTATCGCGTGCGCTCCCCGCAGGACCTCGACTTAGCTGAGGAATTTTATAGGGCGCGCGGCTGCGAAGTGCGCCGCAACCCGAATGGATTCGTGCGCGGCATCGGTGATTCCGTCCGTGTGCAGGACCCGCTGGGTTTCCCCTATGAGTTCTTCTACGAGGTGGAGCACCGCCCACGCCTGGCCTGGAGCTATGACATACACATTCCGGGGGCGCTGGTCCGGCTCGACCACTTCAACCAGATCACCCCGGATGTACCACGCGCGGTTGCCTACATGGAGAACCTTGGCTTCCGCACCACGGAGGACATTCGTGATTCCGAGGGTACGGTCTATGCGGCCTGGATGAGGCGCAAACCCACCGTGCATGACACCGCCATGACTGGCGGGGATGGACCGCGCATGCACCACATTGCCTTCGCCACCCATGAGAAGCACAACATCATCGCCATCTGTGACAAGTTGGGTGCGTTGCGTGAGTCAGACCGCATCGAGCGCGGGCCAGGACGCCATGGGGTGTCCAATGCCTTCTATCTGTATCTGCGCGATCCGGATGGTCACCGCGTTGAGATCTATACGCAGGACTATTACACCGGGGATCCGGACAACCCCCTGGTCAGTTGGGACGTGCACGATAACCAGCGCCGCGATTGGTGGGGAACCCCGGTCGTCCCCTCCTGGTACCGCGATGGCTCCCGCGTCCTCGACCTCGACGGCGAGCCCGTCCCCCTCGTCGAACGCCGCGAGGAGTCTGAGCTCGCACAAACCATTGGTGCCGACGGCTTCTCTTATACCCGCCCGGATGATGGCGAGTCCATGCCGGAGTGGAAGCAAGGAGAGTACAAGCTGGGCAACCAGCTCTGAGATCCGGCCCAAGGTTTCACGTGAAACACTGAAAAACTCACCCCTGTTAAGGATGAACCCCCTATGTTGAATAAGGAAGAGCACGCAGCCATCGCGGATGAGCTGTCGCAGGCTGCCCATTCGCGCACCATGGTCCCGCTTTTGCGCACTCGCTATCCCGAGATGACTGTCGAGGATTCCTACGCGGTCCAGGCCGAGTGGGTGCGCCGGGCCCTCAACGCCGATCGAAAACTCGTGGGTCGCAAGATTGGGCTCACCTCGAAGGTGATGCAGGAGGCCACCGGAATCACGGAACCGGACTATGGCGCCATCTTCGCCGACCAAGTCTTCGAAAACGGTTCCGTCATCGATCACTCGCAGTTTGCTTCTGTGCGCATTGAGGTCGAGCTGGCATTCGTGCTCAAGGAGGAGCTCTCCGGCCCGGGTTGCACGATTTTCGACGTCCTGCGCGCCACCGAGTACGTCACCCCGGCGCTCGAGATCCTGGACTCGCGCATCGAGATGGAGGGAAGAACCATCGTCGATACCATCGCCGATAACGCCGCTTTGGGCGCAATAGTCTATGGCGGCAGGCCGGTCAAAGCAGATGACGTGGATCTGCGCTGGGTGGCCGCCCTGCTCTACCGCAACGAGGCAATCGAGGATAGCGGCGTGGCCGCCGCCGTGCTCAACCACCCGGCCCAAGGCGTGGCCTGGCTGGCCAATAAATTGGCGGCCCACGGCGACTCCTTGGCTGCGGGCGACATCATTCTCGCCGGCTCATTCACCAAACCCATGTGGGTTCATCCAGGCGACACCGTCCACGCCGACTACGGAGAATTGGGGTCCATCACATGCCGCTTCCAGTAGAGCTGCCCGAGCCCTTCCACGAGGAGATGTCGGCCTCTGATTCCCCACTCATCGGTGCCTGGGTATCGGCGGGCTCGGCCACCAATGCCGAGATCCTCGCCGCCGCCGGTTTCGATTTCCTGCTTGTCGACGCCGAACACTCCCCCTACGGCCTCGAAACCGTTACCCACCTGCTGCGGGCTACCGATGGCTATGGTCCCGCCCGCATAGTGCGGGTCCCAAGCAATGACACCGTGCTTATCAAGCAGTATCTGGATCTCGGCGCCCAGAACATTATGGTGCCGATGGTGGAGAGCGCCTCGGAAGCAGCCGCGGCCGTCGCGGCGATGCACTACCCGCCACGCGGGGTGCGCGGCGTAGGAAGCGCACTCGCGCGATCCTCGCGCTGGAACGCGGTGGAGGGTTACCTGGATCGCGCCTCCGAAACCGTAAATCTCACGGTACAGATCGAGTCCGCGCGCGGGGTGGCCAACGCCGCAGAGATCGCCGCAGTGGACGGAGTGGACCAAATCTTCGTCGGGCCCGCAGATCTGGCTGCCTCCCTGGGGCACCTGGGCAGGCCCCGCCACCCCGAGGTTGTCGCCGCCATCGACCAGGCCTTTGCCGCCGCGGCCAAGGCTGGAAAACCGGTGGGTGTCAACTGTTTTGACAGGGCTCAGGCGCGGGAGTTTCTCGCCGCGGGGGCATCCTTCGTCTTGGTGGGGGCAGATGTGCAGCTTCTCAGTCAGGCGGCGCGTAATCTGGCAGATGAATTCACGCAGAAAGGATCGAATTTATGAGTATTGACATCCAGGAGTTGCTGGCGAAGGTTCCCACCGGGCTGCTTATCGGTGGGAAGTGGCAGGAGGCTTCCAGCGGGGAGACCTTCGATGTGGAAAACCCTGCCACCGGCGAGAAGCTGGCCACGCTTTCTTCAGCTAACTCGGATGATGCCGTGGCTGCTCTGGACGCGGCCTGCGGCGTGCAGGCCGACTGGGCAAAGACCTCGCCCCGCGAGCGCAGCAACATTCTGCGCCGCGCCTTCGAGCTCGTCACCGAGCGCAAGGATGAGTTCGCGGCACTCATGACCCTGGAGATGGGCAAGCCCTTGGCCGAGGCCTACGGCGAGGTCACCTACGGCGCCGAGTACCTGCGCTGGTTCAGCGAGGAGGCCGTCCGAGATTATGGCCGCAGCCTTCCCGCCCCTGAGGGGACCCTGCGCATGGTCACTCGCCGCAAGCCGGTGGGCCCGTGCCTGCTCATCACCCCGTGGAACTTCCCCTTGGCCATGGCCACCCGCAAGGTTGCTCCGGCCGTCGCCGCCGGCTGCGTCATGGTGCTCAAGCCAGCCAAGCTCACGCCGCTGACCTCCCAGTACTTCGCTCAGACCATGATTGAGGCCGGTCTGCCTGCCGGTGTGCTTAACGTGGTCTCCGGCCAGTCTGCCTCCGCGATCTCCGAGCCGCTCCTGGCGGACTCGCGCCTGCGCAAGGTCTCCTTCACCGGCTCTACCGCCGTGGGCAAGACCCTGCTCAAGGCTGCCGCGGAGAACGTTCTGCGCACCTCGATGGAGCTCGGCGGCAACGCCCCGTTCATCGTCTTCGAGGATGCCGACATTGATCAGGCCGTGGCCGGTGCCATGGGTGCCAAGATGCGCAACATCGGCGAGGCCTGCACCGCAGCCAACCGCTTCATCGTCCACGAATCCGTTGCGGATGAGTTCGTGGCGAAGTTCGCCGCGAAGATCTCCGAGCTCAACGTTGGCAATGGCCTCGAGGAGGGCATCACTTGCGGTCCGCTGATTGAGCGCAAGGCCCTGGACAACATCGCCGCGCTTGTCGAAGACGCTGTTGCCAAGGGCGCCACCGTAGTCACCGGTGGCAAGCCGCGCGGCGAGGAGGGCTACTTCTACTCCCCCACCGTCTTGACCAATGTCTCGCGCGAAGCGCGCGTGGCGCAGGAAGAGATTTTCGGCCCGGTGGCCCCCATCCTCACCTTCCGCGAGGAGGCGGAGGCCATTTCTCTAGCCAACGACACCGAGTACGGTCTCGCCTCCTACGTCTTCACCGAGAACTCCGACCGCATGTGGCGCTTGGCTGACGGCCTTGAGTTCGGCCTCATGGGCTTCAATGCCGGCGTTATCTCAAACGCCGCAGCCCCCTTCGGTGGCGTGAAGCAGTCCGGCCTGGGCCGCGAGGGCGGCGCCGAGGGTATCGAGGAATATACCGCGCTGCAGTACATCGGCGTGCGCGATCCTTATGCCAACGCTTAAAAGCTAGTGGCTGCCTAAGCTGTCTAGGGTTTTGCACCCACGGACAATACGTGTGCGTAGTCACACAAAACTAGGAATGTGAGTAGGGATACTTTAAAGGAATTGTTAAAGCGGTTAATGGATACCGCACCAACTACCTGTGAGGAGTATCCCTATGTCACTATCTGAACTTGATTACATCATCGTTGGCGCAGGTTCCGCCGGCTGCGTCATCGCCAGGCGCCTCATTGATGCCGGCCTGAAGGTCGCCATTATTGAGGCCGGCCCCTATGACACCAATCCAGACATCACTAAGGTCTGTGACCTCGGCAAACTGTGGTTTAGCCCCCAGGACTGGAACTACCGCACCATCCCGCAGCCGGGTGCTGGCAACCGCCAGATACATATCCCGCGTGGCAAGGTCATGGGCGGATCGCACGCGCTCAACGCGACCATCTGGGTTCGTGGCGCCAAGCAGGACTTTGATACCTGGGCATACCTGGGGAATGATGGCTGGTCCTGGGACGATGTTCTCCCCGTATTCAAGGGCATCGAGAACTTTGATCGTGGTGCCTCGGAGACCCGCGGCGCAGAAGGCCTGCTTGACGTGGTCGAAGGCTATGAGCGCAATCCACTCCAAGAGGATCTCTTTGTCGCCGCCCAACAGGCCGGAATTCCCAAGAATGATGACTATAACTCCGGGGATCCGGAGGGAGTGGGCAAGATTCAGGCCAATGTGCGCGACGGGGACCGCTTCAACACCTGGCATGCGTACCTGCGCCCCGTGGCTGACAATGAGAATCTCACCATCATCACTGATGCCGTCGTGCGCGAACTCATCGTCGAAGAAGGGACGGTGCACGGAGTCATTCTTGATACCCCACAGGGACGCCAAGAACTCCGCGCCCCGGAGACCATCGTGTGCGCGGGCGCCATCAATTCACCCGAGATCCTCTTGCGCTCGGGCATTGGCCCCACGGAGGAGCTGCGTGAAGTGGGCGTGGAAGCGCGCCACCATCTGCCGGGCGTGGGCAAGAACCTCCACGATCACCTCCTCTCCCCCGTCATCTTCAGCACGGAGAAAGAGATTCCGGCACCTGCCTGTCTGCCGGCTGAGGTGCATGTCTTTAGCAAGTCTCGCCCGGAACTGTCGGTGCCCGATACGCAGCCGCTCTATTTCTCCATACCGATGTATAACGAAGACATGACGGGACCTGCCAGCGGGTTTAGCCTGCTGGGCGGGATCGTGCGCCCTGCCTCCCGCGGCGAAATTAAGCTCACGGGTCCAGACCATAGTGATCCCATCTCCATCGATCTAGGCGCTTTGAGCGCACAGGCTGATGTCGATGCCTTGGTCTTCTCGGTCAAGCAATGCCGCGAGGTAGGCCGCCAAGAGGCAATGGAAAAGTGGGGTGCGCAGGAGATCTACCCGGGCCCGGACGTCTCCGATGATGACCTGGAAGACTACGTGCGTTCCACTGCCGTGACCTATCACCACCAGGTGGGTACCTGCAAGATGGGCATTGATGATCGCTCAGTGGTCGATCCACGCACCTTGCGCGTCTATGGGCTGCAGGGAGTACGCATTGCCGACGCCTCTATCATGCCCTTCGTACCCACCGGCAACACCAACGCGCCCTCCATTCTGATCGGAGAAAAGGCTGCGGCCGCGGTCTTGGCGCAGGATAGCGAGGTCCCCGAAGGTGCCTTCGTCTAGCAGTGCACAATCCTCGAGCGATAGGCGCTCGGGGATTCTTTGTATTCGGCCTTGAAGATGCGCGAGAAGTGCGAGGGATCGTGCAGGCCAAAGCGGGAGCTGATGGTGGCGATGGATTCTTGAGTGTGGAGGGGATCTGCCAGCTCGGTGCGGATGCACTCGAGGCGGCGGGTGCGGATATAGGTGGACACTGATAGTCCCTCGGCGGCAAAGCGCGCATGGAGATGGCGCACGGAGACGAAGAGCGCTGCGGCAATGGTGTGTGGGGAGAGCTCATCATTGCCCAGGTGTTGCGTGATATAGGCCTGGGCCTGGGTGAAAAGGAGGTTCTCGGGGACGGGGTCTTGGGCTTGTAGTTCAGAGGACAAGACGGAGACGAGCACATTGAGCGCTGAATGTACCAAGGCGGTGGCGTGGGGGCCACGCAGAACGTCGATGTTATTGGCCAGCTGTTCAAAAAGCGGGACGGCGACCTTGCCCAGCCCGTGGTTGCGGGAGATAGGCCGTGCGGTGATGCTTTTGACCTGGTGCGGGGACATGTTTAAGAGGCGTTCCGGGAAGTGGACCACCAGGGAGTGCTGCTGTCCCGGGTAGTCCAGGGTGTAGCTGCGTTGGGTGACGTAGAGCGCGAGGTCGCCGGGTAGAAGGTGGCAGGTTCGCCCGTCTTGGGTAAGGCTGGAGCTTCCTTCGAGCTGCAGGCTGAGCTTACAAAAGCTGGTGTCAGCGGTGGAGATATAGGACGCCGGGCGGGAGACGGAATGGGCGGCGGTGTGCATGTCGAACAGGGAGATGTCCCCGACCGCGGTGCTTAAGAGCTCCGCCCAGAAAGGCTGCGCTGGGGCGGTGGCCGCAGCGACGTCGAGCTTGCCAAAGGAGAGGCACGCAGTGGTGCGCCAGGAGGCCAGATCGAAGCGGCGTATGGCAGTGTTAGGCATATAAGAACTATAACGTGAGCTATGGCACAGTAGTAGTCAATGTGTGTGCACGCTTAGTCAAGAAGTGCAAAGTGTCACAGATAACATTGAAGGGGTGCGGCGACACTGTTGGCACCCATGGCATCATAACCGGCACGCCGCTTTGCTAGTTTCAACTCCGCTACCGACTAGTTCACGCATCCATTCGAGCAGCCTCAAGGAAGAAGGAAGAGAAAATGACTCACAACCCCCACACCACCTACGCCGATCTCCTCGCCGCAATCACCGCAGATTCTGGCACGGAGATCATCAACCCCGCCACGGATGAGGTGGTGGGCACGTACCGCCAGGCCACGGTTGAGGATCTTAATGAGGCTGTGAGCACGGCGCGTGCCGCCCAGCGCGAGTTTGCTGGGCTCAGTGACGCGGAGCGTTCCCAGCTACTCCTGCAGGCCGCGGATGCCATCGAGGCCTCCGGCGAGGCCCTCGTTGAGCTTCTCTCCCGCGAGCAGGGCAAGCCGCTCAATGGGCCCAATGCCCGCTTCGAGGTGGGCGCGTGTGCGGCGTGGCTACGCGCCACCGCCTCCTTCGATTCTCCTGATTACACGGCGGTCGACGATGACATCACGGCCACCGTGTCCTATCGCCCGCTCGGCGTCGTGGGCGCAATTGGTCCGTGGAACTGGCCCATGATGATCACGGTGTGGCAGATCGCACCGGCCCTGCGCATGGGCAATGCCGTGGTGATTAAGCCCTCGGAGTACACTCCCCTTTCCGTGTTGGCGCTGGTCAAGGTCATTAACACGGTGCTTCCAGAGGATCTCGTGCAGGTCGTGGCCGGTGGCGGCGAGGTGGGGGCTGCGTTGAGTACGCACGGGGGCATCGACAAGCTCATGTTCACCGGTTCCACGGCGACGGGCAAGAAGATTGTGGAGGCCTCCGCCCAGGGTCTCACGCGCCTGACCCTGGAGCTGGGTGGCAATGATGCAGGTATCGTCCTCGAGGACGCCGATCCTGCTGCTATCGCCGGCGATCTCTTCTGGGGTGCGTTCATCAACACCGGCCAGACCTGCGCGGCGATGAAACGCCTCTATGTTCCCGCCGCGCTTTACGATGACGTCTGTGCCGCCCTCGTCGCCGTAGCCCAGGCCTCCCCCATGGGCGTGGGACTCGAGGAAGAAAACGTACTCGGGCCGCTGCAGAATAAGCAGCAATTCGATATCGTCGACCGCCTCGTTAAGGAAGCCACCGCGGCCGGTGCGCGCGTGCTTGTCGGCGCGGACCCGGACTACGGCGCGCCGGGCAACTTCTACCCCACCACCCTCGTTGCCGATATTGACCCGGACAACCCGCTCGTAGTTGAGGAGCAATTCGGCCCCGCGCTTCCGATTATCAAGTACGAGGATCTGGATTGGGCCATCGAGGAGGCCAATAAGCTCGATGTGGGCCTGGGCTCCTCGGTATGGTCCTCCGATCGCGCGAAGGCCCGCGAGGTTGCCGCCCGCCTAGAGGCAGGCACCACCTGGATCAATAGCCACGGTGCAGTGGATCCGCGCGTGCCTTTCGGCGGGATCAAGTCCTCCGGCTACGGCGTCGAGTTTGGCACCGAGGGCCTCAAGGGGCTGGCCTACCCGCACATCATCAACGGCTAAGCAGGTCCAGGATGTCATCGGCGTGGTAACCCAAGACACCCCGCTTGTTAAGGACTGTGGTCCGTAGCAACCCCGCTTGCTGTAGTCTTTCGAGAGCCTTGCGTGCGTTACCTGGGGTCACGCCGTAGAGGCGTTGAACCGCCTTGGTAGTGAGGATGGGGTGTGCTGGGAGGCCGCGCAACAGCTTGGACTCGATCGAATCAGAACGCAGCGCCCGCTGCTTGCCATCGGAGCGCCGTGATTCTTCTACTCTGCGGATCCAGTCTGATTGAATCTCTTCCAGCTGCTTCGCAATGAGCGAGGCCTGCGAGACTGCCTCGGAGGCGGCGTCGAGAAAGACCTCCAGCCAGCCGCTGAGATTTCCTTCCCTAAACGCTGAAAGACCGTCGACGTACTTATGAGACCACGTACCGAGAACCAAGCTAATGGGAAGGATCGTTTGTTGGGTTAGTCCACGGCGGAGCAGTACCCCGTGAATGAGTGCCCTCCCCACTCGGCCGTTACCGTCGGCAAAGGGGTGGATTGTCTCGAATTGCACGTGAGCTATCGCGGCTTGAATAAGGGAACCGTGCTGTGCGCTGTCAAGGTAAGCGCAGAGATCCTCGACTAGTTCGCGCACCTGGCCCGGCGGTGGGGGTATGAAGTCGGCTCCGATGGGTGTGCGGTTGCTGCCTCCGATCCAGTTCTGCATCTCCCTTAGACCGCGCGGAATGCTGGGGTTATCCCCCAGCAGCTCGGATTGAAATCTCTCCAGCAGCTCTACGGTGATAGTCGGTTCGTTGGTGAAAGATTCCTCTATGGATCTTAAGACCTTGAGGTTTCTGGCAACTGCCTCCGCACTTTCCTTGAAGCCTCGCACGTCCTCGTCCTGAGCGAGTTCAGCGAGGACCACCTTATCTACTTGTGGTGCGATTCCCTCGATTCGGGAAGATAATATGGCCTCAGAACGCATGAGCAGCCGAGCGATCGACTCTAGCTGCCCGGAGGCATCGTTCCTGCTGAGCGCAAGTATCTCACGTTCCACCTCGGCAGCTTGCTTTGCCAACGCGGGAGGAATGACCCAAGCGCTGCCACTGAGCAGGTCTGGAACGAAAGCTCGGTACTCGCCGCCCTGCTTATCGCGGCGAGGAATGCCGGGTCCTGACTCGGGGATCCATCGTTGTTTGACGTATTGCGGCATTTAACACCTTTCCAGTCTCGCCAAGCCGATTGGTGGTCGGATAACTCTTATCTAACCACTCATTGAGGTATTGCGGTCGGATAACCCTTAGATCTTCTAGATTGCGGCGATGCGTCGTTCCACTGAGCTCTTGACGGATTCCATAGAACCGCATAGGTTTATGACCTAGGTGGTAAACCCACATACCCACACACCGCTACACCGGCGTGTGGTGACAAATGAAGGCCTGTTGCCCCGGCGAAGGGCCTTGGACAAGTGCAAAAGAAAAAGCAAAAGGCAAAGAGCAAAAACAAGAATCAAGTAACAAGAAACAAGAAGTGCGAAAGGCGGAATAGATGTGGGAATAAATTCTGCAGATTCGCGCCCGATCTATGCCCAGATCGCCGAGGATTTGAAGGAAATGATCCTCTCCGGGGAGCTGCAAGAGGGCGAACGGGCACCCTCAACCAAGGAGCTCTCGGAGTTTCACGGAGTCAACCCCACCACATCGGCGCGGGCCATGACGTTGTTATCGGAGGAGGGCCTGGTGGATAAGAAGAGAGGCCTTGGCATGTTCGTCAGTGCCAACGCGCGGCGGCGCATCCGGGAAGAACGGACCAGGCAATTTGCCCGGGACTTCGTGCTCCCGCTGAAGAGGGAGGCCGCGCTACTCGGCTTGAGCGATGAGGATATTGCGAAGTTTATGTCTAAGGAGGAGCTATGAACCCCATAACCGGAATAATCGGACCCAATGGTGCGGGAAAGACGTATTATCTCCAGCACTTAAGCCTGAGCCCTGATGCCGCATTTGCACAGGCAGGCGCCGATATCTATTTCTTCGGATCCACGCCGCGTGCCCACCTGCGCACCATAGCTCGCATGTGGACTGGCCTGGACGTGTCCCACGCCGAGGAGATCCTCGGCTTTGACCCCGAGCTCTCCCTTCGCCAGCTCAGCGTTGGGCAGCGTCAGCTACTCATTTGCGCCACGGTGCTCGCCTCAAGCAGACCCACGCTGCTCTTTGATGAGCCATTCAACGGCCTCGATGTGGATAACCGTTCCTACCTGCGGGAATTACTGGTCACTGCGGCGGAGAATGCCGCCGTGACGCTCAGCTCCCAGCACTCCCAGGATCTGGCCGGACTGGTTGATCGCGTACGCACCGTCAACGAGCACACGGTTTCTGAGCCCATCTCCCTGGATGAGCTGCGCAGCAAGCATCCCGTTCTCAGTGGGCCTAAAGGCGAGGTTGCAGCGATATCGGCAGACTATCGCCTTCTCGAGGAAACCAGCCTCGGCGGACGTGTCCGCCAGGTACTCAGTGGCGAGCTTCGCCCCTCTGCGGCGGATTTTGCACGCCATGCCGGCGTGAGCGTGAGCTACCTGGCGCCGGACGAGCTCATTGATCTCGCAGCATCTTCCACCTATGCCGCGCGGCAAGAAGACTTCCTGCCGCACCTCAATGCAAGGAGTTCATCATGACCTTCCGTCCACCCATCTTCCTGGCCTCCTCCCCGCGTGGCTTCATCCTGGCAGCGGCGCTGATAGCGCTGGGCGCCACCTGCGGGCGACTAATCATCGGCAGTGGCTCCAGCTGGACCATGCTGGCAATTCTCGCCTCCGCGGTGCTCTTTGGGATCACCGCTGCAGACTCCATTCACCTGCGCGAGTATCAGCTCTCCACTAAACGCTGGGTGCGATCGGCCGCATTAGTTGCACTGGGCTTCAGCGTATTCCTCACCCTCGCGGTGGCGTTGGTCATGTCCTTGATGCAAAGGGATAACCGCTGGTACCGGGGCTATGATAGCTTCCTGGTCATCGATGGTTCCGCGACCATGCTGGACACCAACGGAAAGATGTACTGGGTCAGTGATTCAGGCATGGACCTGACAACAGTGGTCCTCACACTGCTATGTCTCTTCGTAGTATTCATCACTGCCGCCGGGGTTGGCACGGTCCTTGGCGGGATCTTCGGCGCTCGTGGCAGGCGCACAGGCGGAGCCCTGGTCCTGGGTGGAGTGGTGTTGCTCGCGCTTGCCCTGGTGGTGATAGCTGCGCTCGGCATCCAGGTTTCCGCCCCCTACCCCGGGGTACTCATCTTCTGTCTCCCCGTGCTGGTTATAGCGCTGGGGGTGGGATCTGGTTTCCTGCGCCGCCCTTAATAGGAGAGCTTATCGAGCTTTCGCATTTCCCAGGTGTGTACCAAGCCGCGTGCGCAACAACTACCTTTGTAGAAGGTCTATATGCGCCCGCGGCGCCAAGCCCATAGTGATAATCCAATGCCCGCAACAGCGGTTACGGCCCACAGGATCTGACCTTTCCACAATGACTCAAAGGGATCTTCAGGAAGTTCAGATAAGGGGACGTACGGACTCGGGCCGCTGTCTATACCCAGGGGTGCCACCGGAAGAAATGAATAGACGGTGAGTGCCACAGCGAAGGTGGTGATGGGAAATACTACCCAGAACCAGGGAAATCCGTGACTTTGTTGCTTGCTTCGCCGGGGAAGGACCGCCCCGGCGACACCGAGGACGATAAGCGCCGTGAGCACCAAGAGCCATGTCATGGAACAATAGTGCCATATTCTCCAGTCCTAATGTGCGGTTCATTCTCGGCTGCGGCACTGGCCATCAGGGGCATCTCCCCGCTATATTATTGACAATGACTGTCAATAAGAAAGTTCCGGTTACAGTTCTCAACGGGTTTTTGGGATCCGGCAAGACCACGCTATTGCGTAGCCTCCTCATTCAGGCAGCGAAGAGCGAACCGCCGCTGAGGTTGGCGGCAATCGTCAACGATATGAGCAGCCTCGACGTAGACGGCCTTATCGTTGAAGGCGCGGAGGTGGTGAGTGAGAGCGAGGGAAACTTCATCAGTATCAGTGGTGGAAGCATCCACGGCCCAGAGATGCTACCTGCATTAATCACGGCCTGTGACACGCTCATCGAGCGCGCGCAACCCGAGCACATCCTCATTGAAACCTCAGGTAGTACGCGGCCTTGGCCGCTCATCAAGGCGCTAGAAGCCCACCCCGGTCTGCAACTCCGGGGGTTTCTTTCGCTTGTCGACGCCGGTTCATTGCGCAGCGACTTCTCAGGGGGAAAGGCAATCTTTCCTGCGGTTTCCCGCCAATTGGAGACGGGCGAACAGGGCATCGAGATGCTCATTGCGCAGCAGCTGATGTTTGCTTCAGAAATCTACCTCACCAAGGTGGATAAGCTGCGCCCTGGGCAGGCGAGGGAAATAGCGGAAGCTATCTCGCCGATCAATCCCTTCGTGGGAATCACCGCGCTGCACTTTGCCAACATTCACCTCGGACAAGTCCTGGATTATCCAGCCTATGATTTTCACCGGGTAGAGCTCCTCGGCAGCGAACTAGAAGAGCGGGACCGTAGATTCCCGGAGCAGGCAAACATAGTTTCCGCGGTAATCAATGATCCCCGCCCCTTTCACCCGCAGCGGCTGTGGGAAGCGTTTAATACCGCACTCCCCCAGGCCCTGTATCGCAGCAAGGGCCTAACGTGGCTGCCAGGCAGGGATGATCGCATCCTCTTATGGAACCAAGCGGGAGGAGCAATCAACCTCGAGTTCTTCAACTATTGGAAGGCCGGCGTACTCACGCATGAACCCAGTAGGCTCAGCGAGCGTGAGCGCAGCGAGTTGTCAAAGATTGTCGCCGAGATCGATCCGGTATTCGGAGACCGGCGCACCAGCATCACGCTGCTGGGAGAAAAAGAGGAAACCACGCAATTCCATCAACTTCTGCTCACGTGCCTGTGCACAGCAAAAGAGGTAGAAGCGTGGCTAAACGGCGAGGACTTTGTTGATCCTTGGCCCACAGATGCAATTCGGCTCAGTGAAGTACCAAATTAGGCTCGCCCGCGGCGCCAAGCCCATAGTGATAATCCTATGCCCGCAACAGCGCTAACGGGCCACAGGATCTCGCCCGACCACAATGAATCAACGTAATCTGCAGGGGGATCAGACAAGGGAGCGTACATAGTCCAGCCGTAGTCCATGCCCAGGGGCGCAATTGGGAGATATGAATAGACGGTGAGTGCCACGGCAAAGGTGGTGATGGGAAATACTACCCAGAACCAGGGAAATCCGGGACTCTGTTCCTTGGCCCGCCGCGGAAGGACTGACCCAGCGACAGTCAAGACGATAAGGGCCGCGAGCACCAAGAGCGATGTCATGGAACAATAGTGCCATATTCTCCAGGGCTTTCACTCCAAAAAATCAATAACCCCGGTGATATGCGTCTAAAACGCAGGGATCGCTCCGGGGCCTTCAGTAGAAATCCTAACACTTGTGACTATGACTTCCAACAATAGAAGCGAACGGATACACGATCTTGAAGCGTGGTTCTCTCCGGCACGGATGAGTACCTACAACTATCATCCTGACCCTGAAGCCCTTTACCTTTGGAACACTCAGATAACTAAGGCCTTTCTGGAGGACATTCAACACGTCGAAGTGTTATTGCGAAACCGCGTCGACGTTGCTGTTTCTCCGAAGTACGGAGCGCGCTGGTACACGAATCCCAGAATCCCATTTGATCAACAAGCTAAGAACTCCATTTGATCAACAAGCTAAGAACTCCATTAAAAAGGCAGAACGACGGGCTCGTGGCTCTACAGGACAAGTTCCACCTCCCGGCCGAGTAATCGCTGAACTCAACTTTGACTTTTGGGCCTATCTGTTTACTAACACTTACACCTCGACGATATGGCCACCATTCCGTAAAACCCTGCACGGCACACCGCTAGATGTCACGGAGAAGAACAAGAACAGAGTGTCCCTTCCCTCTCTCGTTGATTTCAAGCGTGAAGTCAACGTGGTTTATAGGCTGCGTAACCGGTGTGCCCACCATGAGCCCATTGTCAAAAAGAGTCGTCATTCCGAAGAATCTCATCTCGACGAGGCACAACAGGCCATAGCCCAGTTGGCGACATGGATTGATCCAGCTGCGGCGCAGTGGATAATCACCAGATCCCGAATCTCTGACTTAAGGAATAACAGGCCTTAGATCAGAGTAACTTCAAATTCACGTGGATTTCTCCCTCGGCCGTTGAAGTTACATTAACTGCGGCTACTTCGCCTGGAACAGGGCCTCCGCAGTGAGCAGGTCGTAGAAGAACAGGCGCGGGGCGAGAGGCATGGCGTCGGCAAGCAGGGGCATGTCCTCCTTGAGCAGGGGCGTATCCGGCAGCGTGCCGGCGGCCTGGGCGCGTGCAGCCAGGGCAAAGACGTAGGAGATATAGGGCATCCAGGCCGAGGCCCCCCGCTCCGGGGCCGTGCTCGCGCTGGCGAAGGCGCCCAGTGCGATGAGCGTGTGGCTGACAGACATGTCCACGCCGGCCTCCTGAATGAGGGTGGAGAGCGCAGTGGCATCCTTGGATAGCTGCTCCAGGGTGCCCAGGGCCTCAAACGCGGCATTATTGGCAAAGCATTCGCGCAGGGCCAGGATGCGGGCGGCTTCCCCCGCCAGGCCGGTGACCTCCGGGTTGGGGGTGGCGGCGCTGGCGGCGTTGAGCAGCAGCGGCCGGGTGACGCTATCGGCGCCGGTGGCCAGGGCCTGCGCCAGCTCGGGCGAGGCGGCCTCGGTGAGTGCTTCTGGCTGGGTGCTGATTGCGGCCAGCAGGCTCGGATACTGATCGAGGCGGACGGGCTCGCCCTCATCAAGGCGCGCGTGGAAAAGCCGGCTGCGCACCAAGGCGCGGGCCTGCTGGGCGGGGTTGATGCCGCTTTCCCCCAGCGCGGCCACGGCGGCGCGTGGGTGGGAGCGCAGGAGCTCGATGATGCTATCGAACATGGCCTGCAGCTTCGCGTTGGGGCTGGTCACCGAGAGGGTATGCAAGGCATGGAAGGCCTGCCATAACTCCTGGGCGCTCCAGTCCTCGGAGGCGAGGACTGGAGCGGGAGTTCCCCCCTCGCGGGTGGTAACCAAAGAGCTGCTCGAGGGTCGTGCTGGGGCGGCGAGGTTGGAAGAATTGCTGTGCTCGCGGACATCGACAAGCAGGGCGCCAGCCTGGCCTAAGGACTCCGGGAGTTCAAAGCCAGCCTCGGTTGGGCGCAGCGCCACGGCTGCGCTGGCCGGATCCTCTAAGGGCCAGGCCCAGCCGATGAGCGAGGCGGCTTCCTCGCCATTGAGTTCCACCGCAATGCCATCCGCGCTCAGCATCGCGCGGGAGGCCAGCGGGGCCTTGCGCACGGTGGCGATGGCGGCATAGATGAGGCTGGTCGCAGCGGAGGCCTCGTATTCGAGGATGCGGCGATCGAGGCTGCGGTTGAGGTGGGAGGCGCGCTCGGCCTCCGGGAGGCCGGCGAGGTAGTCCTCGTAGCTCAACGTGGACCACATGAGGAAGAGCTCGGCGCTGGGCTGCTTGCGCACGGCCCCGGCCAGGGTGGCGTTGGGTACGGAGAGGAAGGTCGCGGCCTGCGTGGTTCCGCTGGTGCGCGCGAGCTCCTTGATCTTCTGCCGCTTGTCAATGGTGACGAACTTCGCCAGCGGCAAAGGCCGCGGGGAATACACGGTGAAGTTCGCGTCCAGATCGAGCTGGCTGGCCGGGATGATGGTCTTATCCAGGTAGTCGGCGGGTTCGGTGCCGATGTACTTGACGCGGGACACCAAGGACTCGGGCACGATCTCAATATCGAGCTCATAGCCGGCCTCACTGGCCACCGTCTCGATGCGGTAGGCCTCGGTCTCGGTGAAGTGCCGCAGCTTCTTATCCAGCGCGATGTGCTTGGCCGGGTTGGAGGCCAGGGTATAGCTAAAGGGCGAGTACTTGCCCAAGGCGTCGATGAAGCGGAAGTCGGTGCCGCGCGGGCCCTCGTTCTTGAAACGCATGTGCAGGCCCTCGGCGATGGTGAAGTAACGCACGTCCACCTCCTCGCCGTCACGGAAGAGGGAGAGGCGGTAGCGGCCCACCCACGGGTCCTCGTAGAGATCACTGGGCAGTACCTCGAAGGCACCACCGGCCTCGAGCTCGTCCTCGGAGATGGCCTCGGCTTCCCCGCCCAAGGGCGCGTAGGTGAGATCGAGCAGCCAGTCGCCTTCGGCGTGGATGAGCACCCTGGGCGATTGGGTATAGATGGGCGCGCCATCGAGCGCGCGGGCATTGGGCAGCACCTTGACGTCTGTGTCCCACTCGAAGTCGACCGCAGGTGCCACCTCCAGTTCCACCGGCTGTGCCAAGGGCAATGCCACGCTAATCGAAGCCCTCCCATGCGCATTGAGCACACACGTCTGCCACCCAGCCCACTCCCCCAGCGGGCGCGTGGCGGTGGGATCTCCCGCCTCCACGGTGGTGCCCTGCGGTGCTAAGAGCGTGTAGGTGAGGGGGCTCAGCTCCCCGGTGCACACGCGGCCCTCGCCGTCGAGGACGAGGAAGGGGCGGCTCTCACTGATGCCGGGAATGCTTAAAGGTCCCGCGAGGACCTCGTCCCCTGCGCGCAGCGCCACCGTGATCTCACTGAAGGGCGCAGGAATACCGACATGCAGCGGCAGCTCCACGCCCTCCGGGGCGGCGAACTCCCGCAGCGTGGCGGAACGGTCCAGGAAGTGGGTGATGACGGCCCACTGCGGCTGGGAAAGTCCATGATCTTCCGGCAGGACCGGCAGGACCAGATCGAGGATATTGGTATCGGAGTTGAGCCCTAGATAAGGGGCCTGCTCGAGGATATCGAACTCAATAAATGATGTCTTTACAGATGACTTTTCAATCGATGAGATCTCCGCATTCATTTGTTCCATTCTAGAACAGGTAGACAATTTTTATAAATGACCAGGCGGGACCTTTTCGCCCTTGCCCGCGCGCAAAGAACCGCGCCGCAGTGCCACAGCCAGGAGCACCAGGCCGCAGATGAGGAAGGCGAAGGCCCGCGGGAATCCACCCAGCGCAGACAGGTCAAAGAAGATGAGTTTGGCCACCGAGGCCGCCGCCAAGACGAGCCCGGTTATCATCGCCGCGCGGTTCTCCAGTAGCCTGCGGCTTAGCAGCAGGTAGGCTCCCAGCCCCATCCAGCTAATGGAGACCAACGCATGCCCGCTAACGAAGCCCAGCACCATCAGGGACATTCCACCGACGCTGGCACCCAAAGACGCCAGCGGCACCACCACCGCCGTGCTTGAGAGGTACAGCGCGCACAGCCCAACCACGTAGAGCACCGGTGTGGGCAAGGTGCGCAGGTGACCGCGCCCCCGCAGGAGGACCGTGGCCACCAGAATGAGGAAGACCAACACCACGCAACCCTGCGGGCCAAGGTAGCGCGCCTGGCTGAGCATGGGCACGCCGGTATAGGTGATAAACCCGGCCAGATCCGAAGTAATCCACAGCGCGGCTAGCACCCACACCACCCAGGCCACCGCCGTCCTCATCACCGGAATAAGCAGCACCCACGCCGCGAAGAAGAGCGCGAAGGCCGCCAAAGAGAGCCAGGACTGCGCCGCGTTGAAGTACAAGAACAACAGCGTGCCACCCACGAGCACCTGCCCCATCAACCGCACCGGCGCACGCTCAAAGCGCGCCATCAAGGACACGCCCGCCACGACCGCGGCCGCCAGCACCGCTAACACCTGCGCAAACCCCCAAGCCGACGTGGACAATGTCCACGCCAGCACCACTGGCGCTGCCACACTGGCCGCCGCATCTGGGACCTTTCCTATGTGCCAGGCCTGCCGCGCCGCCGCGCTTGGCGAAGCCCCATACCACCGCCCCGGGTTCCACCCCGGCGCAATGCTCAAGGCCACCATCGCCCCGGCCGCCAGCACCGCCAGGATCCACTCAGCATCAACAGCGCCAACAGTGCCAGCGGCGCCATCTGCGCCAGCAGAATTAGCAAAGGCAAAGCCCAACCCCACGGCCAGCACCAGGCCGGCTACATTGCGTAGCCACAACTGCGGGCGCACCTGGCCCGCGATGACAAAGGCCGCCGCCGGCACCACCAGGCCAACCGCCGCCGCTAGGTTCTGGTCCCACGCCGCCGCCAGCAAGTGCGCCATCACCGCCACCATCGAGCCCACGGCAAAGCAGCCATTGAGCCGCCCATCGTGGTAGCGCAGCACCGCCACCGTTGCCCCGGCGTAGAGCAGCCCTATGCCCACACTTCCCACGATGACCGGCCACCACTCCAGCACGTGTACCACCACAAACACCGTGACCAACGCCGTGTACAGCGACGTCGCTGCCAACGCCAGGAAAGCCACCGGCGGTGCAGTTGCGCGCACCCGATAGGCCACGCCACCCAACCCCGCAGAGACCGCAAGCGCCAAGACCACGCGCCCCGCTGGACCCAGCCACCCATTCTGGATGGCAATGGCCACCAGCAACGCCACGCCAATGAACGTAATCACCGCCCCACCAATGGCCACCGCACGCGTTATCTGCGCCTCGCGGTCGCGGGGTTTCCTCGGTGCCGGTGCCGGTAAAGGTGCCGCCGGAGCAGCAGCTGACGCACCAGCACCAATTGGCCCCGCCGGCCCCGCCGACGCCCCAGCAGCAGATGCTCCCGACCCCACACCAGTCGTCTGCTGTGCATAGGGATTAGACCGCGCCGCCTCCGAAGTGGACGCAATCTGCGGCGGGTAGAGCCACTCTGATTGCGTTGGGAGAGAGGGTACGGACGTCGTAGCCCTCGGTGTTTCCACCGGCTGCGACGCATCATCCGATGCCACAACGCCCTCCGGCGCAGTAGAAGCAGACCCCTCCGGGCGAAGCCGCTCCAAGGCCTGCGTGTACATGGACATGCGCTGCCGGTGCATGGATTGTTCCTGCTCAATGAGCTGGCGCAGGAACTCTGCCTGTGTGCCCTTGTTCATAACGCGATCGTACTGGGTGCAAGCACGCTTGTCAGGCCTGAGCCTTCGCGCATTTTCGCTGATATAGCCGCAATTACATGTAGTAAGGGGCAACTGCTCGACTAAGCTGTGGCACAGAATAGCCACAATTAGTTCAGAACAAGTACAAGGAGCGCGCGGCGGGCAATGGCTAAAACCATCTGGGGGATTCACAACGACACGTTGAGCGACGAGCTAATTGACCAAGGATTCATCAGCATCGGTTGGGACAACGTTGGCGATCTTCACAACATCTCGGGCGGCCGCGAGGGAATCAAGCGTGCTCTCCTCGAACGTGAACCAGACGCTAAGCCTCGCAGTATTGCCGGCCAAGCCGGAGTTCTCTTCCGCTTCTCCCATGAGCTAGCTGTCGGCGATATCGTCGTTGCACCATATAAGCCCGATAGCACCATCAACCTCGGTGTTGTCTCCGGCGAGTACTTCTATAAAGCGGATGCACCGACCCATCGTCACCGGCGGCCAGTGCGGTGGGTGAAGATAGGTTTGCCGCGAACGGTATTTACGCAGTCCGCCCTTTATGAGTTTGGTTCCTTCCTCACTCTCTTCCAGATAACGCGGCACACCCAAGAAGTCCTTACCGTGTTGAATAGTTCCACCGATGACGCTGAGAAAATTGCGGAAACCGTTGATGCTCTCCACTCCTCAACTACCAATGAGGATCCCGCAGAGGATCAATCCCCGGAGCAACCACGAGCTTCGCGCATTCTGCGCCACACCAGAGACTTCATCCTGGAGGTCCTTTCCAGCCGCATTACCCCGCAGGAATTCGAGGAGCTTTCCGCAGCCCTACTGCGTGTCATTGGCTATCAAGCACGCGTGACACAGTATTCCCAAGACGGCGGCGTGGACATCATCGCCCACAAAGATCCGCTTGGCGTTGAACCGCCACAGATTAAAGCGCAGTGTAAGCAGCGTGTTTCCACCATCGGTGCCCCCGAAGTCCAACAGCTCGCGGGCACCCAAGGCGACGGCGAACTATGCCTGTTCTTCACCCTCGGCACCTATAGCCGCGACGCACTTAGCATCGAAAGACAGCGACCAGGCCTAAGGCTCCTCTCCGGTGAAGACATCGTCACATTAGTGATGGACAACTACGACGCTCTACCAGAACGCTGGCGCAGGCTAATTCCCCTCACTCCCGTCCTTGTGGTGGCTGATGAGGCGGAGTAGACGCGGACTAGGAGAAGGCTCCTCTACCCCAGGCAGATCTGCTAATGCCAATCTCACACACTCGATTCAGGCAATAGGTACGATGACCGAGGGCTTGGCTCCCGGATGAATGTTCGAAGTTTAGCTGTAGGTGTCCCAAGCAATGATTAGAGTTTGCGGGGCAACTGATGGCAGCGCCTCCTCGAGTAGTGCTCTCTCTGGCTTGGGAGGACGTCAAACTAGTTTTAAAGAAAAGGTGTTTAAACTGTGAAAGAAACCCAGCGCGCGGAATTGCATAAGACTATTTGGCGTATTGCTAATGATCTACGTGGCAGCGTGGATGGGTGGGATTTTAAGTCCTATGTCCTGGGAATGCTGTTCTATCGGTTCATCTCCGAGAATCTCTCCGAATACATCAACCGTGGGGAGCGTGAAGCCGGAGACGCTAGCTTTAGTTATGCGGATATTACTGACGAGCAGGCAGAGTTTGGTAGAGCCGAGACGGTAGCTGAGAAGGGTTTCTATATTCTCCCCTCTGAGTTGTTTGAGAATGTCCGAAAGGGCGCAAAGAGCCATGAGGATACTCTCAACGAAATCCTTGCTGCAGTTTTCAAGAATATTGAGGGTTCGGCTGTTGGCACTGCAAGTGAAGATGACCTCAAGGGACTTTTTGACGATCTAGATGTCAACAGTAACCGATTAGGGGATACGGTTATCAAGCGCAATAAAGCTCTGGTGAAGCTGCTTGATGCCATCGGAGATCTTCCACTGGGCAGCTTCGAGGACAACACCATTGACCTTTTCGGTGATGCTTACGAGTACCTCATGGGTATGTATGCCTCTTCTGCCGGCAAGTCTGGTGGAGAGTACTACACTCCGCAGGAGGTCTCAGAACTTCTGGCCCGTATCACCGTGGTGGGAAAGACCAGTGTGAACAAGGTATATGACCCAGCAGTCGGCTCAGGTTCGTTGCTCCTCAAGTTCGGCAAGGTGTTGGGCAAAGACGGTGTGCGCCAAGGTTATTTTGGGCAGGAGATCAATCTAAACACTTATAATCTTGCTCGCATCAACATGTTTCTCCATAACGTGAACTACGAGAAGTTTGATCTTGCACACGGGGATACGTTAACGGATCCGAAGCATTGGGATGATGAGCCTTTTGAGGCGATTGTGTCTAATCCTCCGTATTCGATCAAGTGGGAGGGCAATGCCAACCCAGTGTTGATCAATGATCCGCGCTTTGCTCCTGCAGGAGTCTTGGCCCCGAAGTCCAAGGCTGATCTGGCGTTTACGATGCATATTCTGTCATGGCTGGCTGTCAACGGCACAGCCGCAATCGTAGAGTTTCCCGGAGTTCTCTACCGGGGTGGCGCGGAGAAAAAGATCAGGAAGTACCTGATCGACAACAACTTTGTGGACACGGTTATTCAGCTTCCGCCGGATCTGTTTTTTGGGACGACGATCGCCACTTGCATCATTGTGTTGAAGAAGTCCAAAACGGATAACAGCGTGTTGTTCATTGATGCTTCGGCTGAGTTCAAACGTAGTGGCAACAAGAACAAGTTGGAGCAGCCCAATCAGGACAAGATTCTTGAGGCGTACACCAAACGGGAAGACATTGAGTACTTCGCCAAGCTGGTCAGCAGCGAAACTATCGGGGACAACGACTACAACATCGCGGTCTCATCCTATGTGGAGCCGGAAGATACCCGTGAAGTCATTGACATTAAGGCGCTCAATGCTGAGATTCAGGGAATCGTTGCCCGCCAAGCCGTGCTTCGAACTGAGATTGATGCGATCGTGGCTGATCTTGAGGGCACCGCGTAATGGATGAAGCATCGAGCGGTGAGGTGCTGCTGTACCAACGGGATGACGGCACTCCTGACATAGAGGTCCGGCTTGAGCAGGAGACTGTTTGGATGTGCCAGCGGCAGATCGCAGAACTCTTTGGCACAACCCATGAAAACATCACGTTGCATCTTCACAATGTTTTTGATGAGGGAGAACTTGTCGAATCAGTAACTAGTAAGGAATCCTCACTAGTTCGATCTGAAGGCTCACCTGTAGTTCGCCGCAAGGTGCTTTTCTATAATCTTGACGCCATTATGTCTGTTGGATACCGGGTCAAGAGTATGGCTGCGACCCAGTTTCGTATCTGGGCCACCGAGCGTCTGCGTGATGTTCTGGTGAAGGGCTATGCGGTTGATGAGAAGCGCCTCGAGCAGCTAGGTCAAATCGAGGGAATCCTCGACAGGTCCGATGACGAGCTAGTTTCTGGTGCTATAGATATTCTTTCTGAGTATCTTCCTAGGCTGATTCCATTGAGAGATTTCGACGAGGGGCGGATCGAGGCTGATGCACATGTTGATCCCCATTGGGAGCTAACTCTTGATGAAGCACGCTCAATTATCCATAAGGTGGCAGCGGAGTTTCCCTCCGATGATCTGCTCGGTCAGGGACGCGATGAGGGGCTGGCCGGGATTATCGGAACTACCTATCAGAGCTTCGGTGGGCAAGAGGTCTATCCGACAGCCGAGGGCAAAGCTGCCAACCTCTTCTACTTCTTTGTGAAAGATCATCCGCTTTCCGACGGCAAGAAGCGGGGTGCGGCCGCACTGTTTGTGACGTTTTTAGCTCGGAACGGACATCGTTACGGCCTTGATGGAGTATCTCGAATGTCCAGTAATGCTCTAACCACAATCACGCTGCTGGTAGCGATGAGCAAACCTCTAGAAAAAGACCTCATGGTGTCGCTTCTGGTACGCATGATCGGAGAAAAGACCAAATGAACCAGATTGAGAAGCTCCTCGAGGAGTTGTGCCCGAATGGCGTTGAGTACAAGCTACTCGGAGAAGTCGGAAATGTTTTCCGAGGAAAGCGTTTTGTGAAGGCTGACATCACTGAATCAGGGATTCCCTGTATTCATTACGGTGAGATTTACACTAGGTATGGCATCTCCGCTGAAGAGAGCTTTTCCTTCGTTTCCGTAGAACGAGCCAAATCACTTCGATTTGCTGCACCGGGGGATGTCATTATGGCGACTTCGGGTGAGACTGTAGCGGATATTGGAAAGTCGGTGGCTTGGCTTGGAAACGAACCTGTAGTGATTCATGATGCTTGCTATGTTATTTCGAGCCCGATGAACTCTAAGTTTCTTTCGTACTTTTTCGCTTCAAGCGGTTTTCGGGATCAGATAAAGCAAAAGATTTCTTCAATTTCCGTAAGAAATGTTTCGAAGACAGCTATCCCTGTTCCCCCTCTTGAAGTCCAACGTGTCATCGTCGAAATTCTCGATAAGTTCACGGAGTTAGAAGCGGAGTTAGAAGCGGAGTTAGAAGCGCGTAAGAAGCAATATGGGCATTACCGGGCTGATTTGCTTGAACTACCAAATGTACCGTTAGTATCACTCACGCAAATTGTTGAAAGCATATCGTCTGGTAGGAATAAGTCTCGAGTTCAAGACGGGAAATTTCCTGTTTTCGGTTCGACAGGGAAGATCGGCACTACAAATGAATACAATTACTCTGGCGATTCGCTCCTTATTGCGCGGGTAGGTGCAAATGCTGGGATGGTGAATGTAGCTTCTGGATGCTACGACGTGTCAGACAACACTTTAATCATCAAACCAAACTACGGTTGGGATATTAGATTTGCATTCCATCAACTGACACGCATGAATCTAAACCAATACGCGGTCGGTGGAGGACAGCCTCTATTAACCGGCAAGCGTTTAAAGGAGCTTATGGTTCCTCTTCCCTCTCTTGATGAGCAGCGCGGAATTGCAACAGTTCTGGATCGATTCGACGAACTTGTCAACGACCTTTCCGCAGGCCTGCCCGCCGAAATTGCGGCTCGTCATAAGCAGTATGAGTACTACCGAGATCAGCTGCTCAGCTTAAGAGAGGTTGAGTAATTATGCACTACGAATCACTCCAAGACTTGGCCTATAAACTGCGGAGAGCAAAAGCCAATAACACTCTAATCTTTGCTCCAAATACCATCGGTAAGACTCGGCTGTCACAGTCTTTGAAAGAGCAGAATCCTGAGGGGGTAATGCTCTATAACGCATTGGTTGAAGACGATTTTATCTGGGACAATGAACGAGTTGTATTCAAGATGAATCTTGATTCAGAACTACTGAGTGTCATCGTAACGCAAGGCCTTGATGGGGAAATCATAAAGAACTTTCAGAGATTCACGAACGAACGAATTGAGCCAACGCTGGACTTCGCAAGTGGAGAGATAACCTTCGGCGTGTACAGGGGTGATGACAACCCTATTGACGGAATTAAGCTATCTCGTGCTGAAGAAAGCATATTTGTTTGGTGCGTTTACTTCACTGTACTTAGCGAAGCGGTTGACGTTTTGCTCGAGGACGAAGAGTTATGTTCCACGGCGGAATACGATGCATTAGCGATGGTCGTGATTGACGACCCAGTTTCGTCGATGGATGACATGAGGATCATCACTGTAGCACTCGCTTTGTCCGACCTCATGGAGCGTGCAGCGCAACTCGATTTGAAGTTCTTGGTTACCACTCACCATGCGCTTTTTTTCAACGTCTTGTTCAACTCATTGAAGTCAAAGCAACTCTCGAAACGGGCCTGTCTCCTTCAGCGGGGGGTGGAAACTGGTTGGGAATTAGAGGAACAGCCAAAAGACTCTCCATTCAGCTACCATCTCAGCATCATAGGAGATCTAGAACGGGCGATTTCAGAGAACAAGATTCAACGGATCCATTTCAACCAGTTCCGCACGCTTCTTGAGAAAACCGCGAACTTTCTGGGGTATTCAGGGTGGACACAGTTGTTAACTGGGATGAATGCACCCATACTCAAAAGTATTCTCAACCTCTACAGTCACGATCGTATTGCGGACACTGATTCTTTTGAAGTTTACGATATTCACAAAGAGGCATTGAAGACGGAGTTCTCTGAATTCCTTAAGAACTTCAGATGGGCGGCTGTGGAATGAGCGATTTGATGCCTCGCAAGTACGATCCGATTGCTGTTAGTAGTGAGAGCACGGTTGTCGCTGAGTACATCGCTGATGCAGCTGAAGAAACTGCATATCAGTCGGAAGCTCAACTGGAGAAAGAGTTGATTGAACTTCTTCAGTCTCAGGCTTATGAGTATCTTCCGGTGATTTCGCAGTCTCAGCTGGAGGAAAATCTTCGTAAACAGTTGGAGATACTCAACAGTGTTACCTTTTCGGATTCGGAATGGCAGCAGTTCTTTGCTGAGCGAATTGCCGGTGCTAATGACGGCATTGTTGAGAAAACAGTCCGTATCCAAGAGGATCATATTCAATTGCTGAAGCGTGATGACGGTTCGACGAAGAACATTACACTCATAGATAAATCGAACATCCACAACAACCGGCTTCAAGTGATCAACCAATACGAGGTTGCGCAGGGCGAGGGTGGAGCCACGTACGCCAATCGCTATGACGTCACTATTTTGGTCAATGGTCTGCCGATGGTTCATGTGGAGCTCAAGCGCCGGGGTGTGGACATTCGCGAGGCGTTTAACCAGATCAATCGCTACCAACGGGAGAGTTTCTGGTCTGGTTCGGGCTTGTTCGACTATGTGCAGCTATTTGTCATCAGCAATGGCACTTTAACTAAGTACTATTCCAATACGACGCGTTCGCAGCACCTTCGTGAGGGGCAAGGCAAGGCCCAGGGTAAGAAGTCGTCGAATAGCTTCGAATTCACTTCGTGGTGGGCGGATGCGAGAAACAAGCCGATTCAGGATCTTTCGGCCTTTGCTAAGACCTTCTTTGCTAAGCATTCACTTCTCAACGTGTTGACGAAGTACTGTGTGCTGACCGTGGATAAGACTTTGCTGGTGATGCGCCCGTATCAGATCGTGGCAACGGAGCAGATTCTGCAGCGGATCGAAACCTCATCGAACTACAAGAAGTACGGCTCGATTGAAGCCGGCGGCTATATTTGGCACACCACTGGTTCAGGAAAGACACTCACCTCGTTCAAGACCGCGCAGTTGGCGTCCAAAGTCGATGACATCGACAAGGTTCTTTTTGTAGTGGATCGTAAGGATCTGGACTACCAGACCATGCGCGAGTACGACCGTTTTGAAAAGGGGGCGGCGAACTCAAACACATCTACAGCGGTATTAAAGAAGCAGCTGGAAGATCCTTCAAAGAGGATTATTATCACCACTATTCAAAAGCTGTCTACTTTCATTGCCGGCAACAAAGGACATGCGGTGTTTGGTGGGCACGTGGTGATCATCTTCGATGAGTGCCATCGTTCTCAGTTCGGGGATATGCACCAAGCGATCACTAAGGCGTTTAGAAAGTACCACCTGTTTGGTTTTACAGGGACGCCGATCTTTGCGGAGAATTCTGGGTCTAGCGGCAGTCCAACTCTTCGCACTACGCAGCAGGTTTTTGGTGAGAAGCTGCACACTTACACGATTGTTGATGCCATCACCGACAAGAACGTGCTCCCCTTCCGGATTGATTATGTTAATTCGATCCAGGTTGGCCAGGTCGTGGACAAGCAGGTTTCCGCAATCGATACTGAAAGGGCACTGCTGGCACCAGAGCGAATAAGCAAGATTGTCGAATACACCCTCAGCCACTTTGCTCAGAAAACGAAGAGGGAGAGCAGCTACGAACACAGCGTCATCGCGAACGTATCTGCGGTAGCGAAGGATAAGAGCCGTTCAAGGGTGGTAGAGGTAAAGCGCAAGGGACGCGTGCGTGGATTCAACGCCATCTTTGCTACTGCCTCCATTGATGCTGCGAAGCGTTATTACAATCATTTTCAGATTCAGCAGCAGGATCTTCCTGAAGCCCAACGACTCAAGATTGGGATAATTTATTCCTACGCGGCGAATGAGGCTGAGGCGGAGGACTATCTGGATGAGGAAGGGTTCGATACTGTCGGTCTTGATAATTCGTCTCGGGTTTTCCTCGAAGATGCAATCCAAGACTATAACGAGATGTTCGGCACGAGCTATGACACTTCGGCGGAGAAGTTCCAGAACTACTACAAAGATCTGTCGTTGCGGTTGAAAAACCGTGAGCTGGACATGGTGATCGTAGTCAATATGTTCCTCACCGGCTTTGATGCGACAACTTTGAACACGTTGTGGGTGGATAAGAACTTGAAATCGCATGGTTTGATTCAGGCGTATTCACGTACCAATCGGATTCTGAACTCGGTTAAAACCTATGGCAACATTGTGTGCTTTCGTGACCTAGAGCAGCAGACTAACGATGCCATCGCGTTGTTCGGTAACAAGGACGCTCGCGGTGTGGTTCTCTTGAAGCCATATCACGACTATTACTCAGAATATGCGGAGAAGATCACTGAGCTTCTCGATATCTATCCCCTGGACCAACAAATCCTCGGTGAAGAGGCAGAGAAAGAATTCATCGCGCTTTTCGGCAGCATTCTGAGGTTGCAGAATATTCTGACGTCTTTCGATGAGTTTGTTGGCAATGAGATTCTTAGTCCTCGCCAGGACCAGGATTATAGGAGCCGCTATCTGGATTTGTACGCGGAGTTCCGTAAAGAGTCTGATGCGGATAAGGAAGCGATCAATGATGATGTGGTCTTCGAAATCGAGTTAATCAAGCAGGTTGAAATCAACGTTGATTACATCTTAATGCTGGTTGAGAAGTACCGTGAGAGCCGGGGTGATGGCCAGGACAAGGAAGTCCGCGCAGAGATCTCGCGGGCCGTGGATTCGAGTCCATCACTGCGCAACAAAAGAGATCTGGTCGAAGCTTTCGTTGATTCGTTGAGCGTCGACGGCGAAATCGACCAAGAGTGGCAGGCATTCATTGCAGCCAAGAAGGAGCAGGAGCTCCAAGACATTATTGCTGATGAGCATCTCAAGCCTGCGGAGACGAAAGTCTTTGTGGAGACAGCATTTCGCGATGGGGCCATAGCAGCTTCTGGGACCGCTATAACGAAGGTAATGCCGCCAGTGTCACGCTTTGCACCCAATGGCGGCCTGGGGGAAAAGAAGCAACGCGTACTACAGCGACTCGGAGTGTTCTTTGATAGATTCTTTGGCCTTGGAGGAGATGCGGACAGATCGTGACGAAACAGAGTGAACTTGCAATCGTCCAGAGAGCTGAAGGACTACTTCTCGGGGTCGGGCCTAAGCCTCGCTGAACCAGAACTCTCTAGGAGGTGACGGCCCACGGTACTTGGTGGGTTGCTCCTATTACCTGTGCTAGTCCGCCTGGTGGACCAGTATTGTGGTCACCGGATCTGCTTGTTCTGCCGACGCTAGGGTCGGCAGATCGCACCCCTCAGCTCCGTCCATCTCTAGACGTGCCTTTCCAGCCTGATGAGCTGATGTCAGAGACTGCCCGTTGGCGATGTTCGCGTAGAATCGAGCGGCGTAGTTGATTGCATCCCCGTCTAGGATGGTGTCCGACATTCCTATTGCGAACGGCACAACTTGCTCAACCAGTGCGTCGATTTGACTTGCGGAGCTGCATGAATTCAGTACGACAAGCAGTGGCGGAGTATCAGTAGCTCGAACTGCGCTGGCGAATGCCCTCGCGCTGATTTCGGCACTCAGACCCCCTTCGTCTCGGTCCGCTTCGAGTACAAGGAACTCCTCATCGCTGTGTCCCGAGAAGTGAATGATGTGCGGGCGGAACTGGGAGATTCCGTCGAGAAGATCATCTGGAGTTGCTGCCGGCCGCACATCGAACTCGATGGCATCACGGAGCAGTGCCGTTCGGATCGCGTCCTGAATTCGTTTCATCTCTCTGCCGATACGAAGGTCTCCGTCAGACGATGCCCCTAGCATGAGAATACGCAGTTTCTCCGGCTTGGGTTCTGGGAGCCTGCTCAACACGTAACCGACGGATGACTCTGCTCGGCTGAGACGCTCATTCACCGCGGACCGTTCAGCTGCTTCTCGTTTCGCAGCTTGATGCTCCATTTGGCGCTGCCTGTGATCTGCCGCTGCAGCCTCCGACTTCTCCGCTCTCGTCAGCTTTTCTTGGAGTAGTCGTTCTGCTTTTCTGTAATCAGCTGCCCTGGTTTCCCACCGGTTGGCCTCTTTTCCGGCGGTGACTGCTTCAGTTTCCCGACGTTCAGCCTCATTCATTTTGGACCTAAAAGTAGCCTCACTCTTGGTCTTCACAGCTGATTGACGGGCTTTTCCCGCTGCAGCCCGCTTGGTGGACTCCTTCGATCTGAAGGCCCCTGCTTTCGTTTCTGCTTCAGCGCGCTGCTTGCGCTTGCTCTCAAGCTGCCTCTGGTACTGACTAGCGCTCAACAACGCCCTCCTTTTTCACGAAATTATCCCGCCGCTTCCGCTCATTCTAGCCTAAGTGGCGAACATACGTTCAAATAGCAATTAGCCTCCGAGAGAGCCCTTTGGGCTAACTCTAAAGGAGTGTTAGGAGATTCCTGCTAACCCTCGAGGATTTCCTTGATGCGCGTGAGCGTCTGGGTGATGCCGGCATTGGCGGCGTGCTGGCGTTGTGCTTCCTGGGCGGTGGCGTCGGGGCCGAATTTGCTGCGGAAGTAGGCTTCGCCGGCTGGGGTGAAGGCGGTGTATTCGGTGAGGAGGGTGGCGTCGTTTGTATTGGGTGCTGGTTCCATCCGGTAGCCCCAGATGGTGCCGCTGGAGAGGACTTGCCAGGAGAACTCGGTATTGGGTTTGTAGGTGATGACTTCGGAGGTGGTGGACCACTCGCGTTCCGGGGTGCGGTTGTAGCCGGTGAATGTGGAGCCAATGCAGTGGGAGGGGGCGTAGGAGGCGTGGGTATCGTCGGCATCGTTCCAGTGTGCGCGGTAGCACTGGGCGCTCCACTCGCCGGTGCGGGTGATGTCGCTTAATAGGGTGAATACCGCTGCGGGGGAAGCGTTGATGGTGATGGAATCGCTGAGTTCATAGGCCATTTTCATAGGATAGCGGGTGCGGTTGGCGCTGCGGATACGAATCATAGGACCTGGCTCATCACGGGGGGCGACCGCCGGGCTGAGGAAGGCGTTGGTGTTTAGGATGGGCATTTTGAGTCGGCGTGGTGATGATTGTGAAGCAATAGGGAGGTCTTGTGTTGAGGGTGTCTGTTTGCCAGTTCAGGCATGAACCCATCGAACTCCCGGACCCCGCGATGGCCCGTTCGAATCTTTCATTATCACTCCACTGCTGGCCAAGTACCGAAGTACGTCCGTCACATCCCGGGACGCGACACCGGTTGCATGGGAAATCTCTTTGTTCGTGAGTGCTTCGCCTGCCAGCATGCGTTCTTCGATCCACTTATGCACTGACGGAACGGCGAGGGGGATCGAAAGAATCGTTTTGGTCAATGAGCGCACTACGTCACCCAAGATCCACTCATCCGGACGAGTATCAACAGGGGTTACTAGCCGTTGTTGGACCAGAAACACCTTTATTTGTCGGGCAGTGGCCTCTGAGGTTTGGAGAAGCGTAACCGCAGATGAGAGTCTCACCGCGGAGTGTCGGGTGAGATAACGGAAGATGATAACGCACCCGACATCCTCCGTAAGTCCCGGTGTGAGATTGGCCGATACACTATTGAGCGCTTGAATGAACGCCTCATCAGGTGTTCTGGTCAAGTCCTTTTGAGTGGTGTATCCGCCAGCGGTTGACTCAGCGATGAACTGACCGCTGACGGAACAGGATTCCTTACGCCACCAGAGCCTCCTGACCGTCACCGACAACGACGCCGACGCCGT
>NZ_VXKK01000045.1 GCF_008693105.1 Corynebacterium flavescens | reverse complement strand
GCCATCGTTGGTGTCCTTTCGAGGATGTGTAGGAGCTGAGTCGAAAGGTACCGCGGTGGTCTCCTTGCTGGTCGGCAAGGGGGGGTTCACCAGGCGGTAGCTGTACACCACACTATTGGACGCAACCGGTGTTCCCGCAAGAAATGTGACGGAAACTGACTCACTTCCCTCCTCCACTTCTGGGGCTTCTCTCCCTGAGATGAGCATCGACAGCCACATTCGGTCAAATCCCTGTGATGACTGCTCGACTAAGCCCAGTACCCGCATGGCATTCATTAGACAAGGGTTCCGGGGCATGGATTGGGTGGATAGCAATTTGTCACTGGCAACGCCCGTAGGAAGACTTCCGGGTGATTGCACCTTGAGCATCAGCGCAGACTGGTCCACAACGCCCGGATCGGTCATGGCCCAGTCTCGAGGCCGACGCACGCAAGTGCTACGTAGGAATGGACCCTGACCAAGTTGTCCAATAGTTGTTTCAAACAACTCAAAAATAACTTTTTGATAACTATCCCTAATGTCATAGCATTTATACAGGTAGAGGTATTTCCCGAGTTGTTTTGAGTAATTTCCTTGCCCACTGATTTCGGAATTCTCTCCAGCGCTTACGTCGTCTCAGTGTGGTGGAGTGCGTGGAACTGTGTGAGGTTAAACCTGTTTCTACTGTCTGCAGCGCTTGGTATCGTCGAAGTCGTGGCGGATACCAAGCAGACCAAGACCATCGGGGAACATCATGTTGCGGCTGAACTGGCCCGACATGGCTGGGCGCCGGCACTGACTCGTGATGGCCTGGAACGGACGGATATCCTCGCCGTGCTTACAAGCTCGGATGATCGCCGGATGGTTGAGATTCAAGTAAAGACAGCGCGTGGGTCGGAGTGGCGGTCAATTAGCTGGCCGCTTGGATCGAAGTCGCAGGAGCCGAGCCGACACGAACGCGAATACTACGTCATGGTGGCTGTGCCGCACGACCTCACCGTTCCACCGCGGAACTTTGTGGTGCCGCGCTCGCATGTGGCTGCGGCAGCATGGATCGAACACATGAACTGGCTCACCGCGCCCGGGATAGAGCCGGGCAAACGGAACGCGCCGGTTGAGCGGTCGCGCGTGCATCTGTCCACGTTCGAGCGCTACGAGGATCGGTGGGATCTGTTGTTGGTCGATGAGTCGAAAGCACCAGTGCTGCTGCCAGAGTACTACCGAGACTTCGCGCAGGAGGCGCGCGTCGGTTTACCTCCAGGACATGCTTGGCGTGCGATGCTGCCTGAGTGGTGATGCGGCGGAGAAGGTGAAGGAAGAATTCAGCCATCCGTATGGCTGTTTCGGATCCTGGAAGGACGTAGCGTCGGAAGTCGAGGTGGCAGGACATAGCGCCCCCTGGCGCATCAGGCCGACGTCGCTTGCCTGATCGCGTTGGATGTAACAGGCATTCTGGGAACAGCTAAGCGACGATCGCGGATTAGCCCGACGGAGCCGGACTCCGACCACTTCATATGTGGATCCGGGTGGCGCGACAATCTGTGCAGATCCTGGCCAATCAGGTGGCTGGGGCGAAGGTGGTGAGAACGTTTGTAGTGCTCTTGGTGTTGTGCACCGAAGAGATGGGGCCCGAGTTGGTTAATCAACGGAGGATTCGTAGCCCCTCCGTTTAGACTTTCCGAGGATCTTCTCGTGCAATCCGCCTAACTTGGCTGCCGACCATTGCCCAACCGGGGTAGCACGGGTCTATAGCGCCGAGAACAGAGTATGTCGTTTAAACGGCTCCTTACGTTTGTCCCTAGAAGGTTCTCTTGGTGTGAGACACGGTTGCGCAAACGTCGCAAACGTTCGAGTTTTCTTCCGATGTCTTCGCGCGAACGGTCATTACTATCAACATGAGGAAAGGCCGTGTGCAGGCAGTCCCTCCACAAGAGCTTGGCGTTGGCTTTATGATCGGGATGGGCTTCGCCGAAGAGGTTGGACCAGTTACCGAGAGTCAGTTGCGCGATGATGTCATCGTGATTCAAGGGGGCATTCTTTCGCGCATGTTCTTTCCCGCGGTTACTCGATTCTTTCTTTGCCCGTTTTCGAGCCTGTCTCATAGGCTGGTTCAGCATTTTGTAGAGAAGATCTGCTGATTGGTGTTCCAAGGACCAGTCCCTATAACCGCACTCTTTGTAATTCCAGGTTTGCAGCGCGGCATTTATTGAATTGCGGGTCAATACCTCGAAGTAAGACAATTGGGAGTGGAACGCGCCCGCCAACTGAGTATTCCATCGATACAGGGCGATTGCGTTTTCCGTGTTTCCGCTCGCGGCGGCGAAGTACTTCTCGAAACGAGCAGTTCCGAGCATAGTGTCCAGTTTATCCTTGGATATCATGGGGCCTGATGCTATCCTTGCCTTTTAGAGCGTCGATGTAGATCGGCGCACCGTATCCCACAACCCCGAGCCTTGTGCTCGGGGTTGTTGCATTGATGCCTAGAGCTCAGTCTAGCCCGTTAGTGTGATGCATCTGTTCCTTACAGCGCCAAGCTTTGCTTCTCAGCCCCATATTTACCTGGAAGAAGCACTAATCACAACGAGCGAATTCTTCCTGCGTTACGATTTTTCTCGAGGTTTGCTCTGAAGAGCCATCTAAAGAACCGATAAGGATTTCTCTGGGCTTGAGTGCAAGAATTTCCGATAGCTTCGCGTCTACTGGATACGCCTGGATGTCTTCATGCAAAGACGAAGCATTCGCAATCAATAGTTCATCAGGTGTCTCGGGAATCTGGATCTGTGAATCTTCTCGCCAGTTAGACCCCGGGTTCGAAATATCGACGTCAAAGTAGCCAGATGTAGGTTCCTCAGCCACGAAGCTGGCATATCGTCGATTTGCACCATCTACGTTCGGGCCAGCTAAGTCCACGCGGTCTAATTCAGCACCGCAGGATTCTACTTCTATAAGAATCCCACCAGCCTCATTCAGCGAGAACCCAACCTGTCCAGAAACCTTAGTGTGAACGGCGTTCCCGCACGCAGAAAGAGTGAGGCATAGCCCTCCCACTAGGGCATATAAAGATTGTTTCTTCATGTTTAACTCTCCTCAAGGCCGGGCTGGGGGTTTAGATTGTCGTGCGAGATCAAGCTTTGAAACAGTATCGGGCGAGTATCGAGCACGCTTGGCTGCAACCGGTAAGGAACCCTTACAGGTTCAAGAGCACGATTTTCACTTGGTTCTTGGATCACGCATTAGAGCACGTTTGGAACTTAACCCTCGAGGATTTCCTTGATGCGCGTGAGCGTCTGGGTGATGCCGGCGGTGGCGGCGTGCTGGCGCTGTGCTTCCTGGGCGGTGGCGTCGGGGCCGAATTTGCTGCGGAAGTAGGCCTCACCGGCTGGGGTGAAGGCGGTGTATTCGGTGAGGAGGGTGGCGTCGTTTGTATTGGGTGCTGGTTCCATCCGGTAGCCCCAGATGGTGCCGCTGGAGAGGACTTGCCAGGAGAACTCGGTATTGGGTTTGTAGGTGATGACTTCGGAAGTGGTGGACCACTCGCGTTCCGGGGTGTGGTTGTAGCCGGTGAAGGTGGAGCCAATGCCGTGGGAGGGGGCGTAGGAGGCGTGGGTATCGTCGGCATCGTTCCAGTGCGCGCGGTAGCACTGGGCGCTCCACTCGCCGGTGCGGGTGATGTCACTTAAGAGGTTGAACACCGCTGCGGGGGAAGCGTTGATGGTGATGGAATCGCTGAGTTCATAGGCCATTTTCATAGGATAGCGGGTGCGGGCATGTCTTGGTTTGTGCTTGAGGTTGTGAATTGGGCTTGCCTTCGAGCGCGCTCGAAGCTTTAGCGTGTGTGGCATGAGAGAAAACAACATGGCAACAGGCAGTGCGGCTGGCACTGCAAGTAAGAATCAAAAAACCTGGCTCATCACGGGGGCGACCTCCGGGTTGGGGAAGACGCTGGCACTGGCGGCGTTGGACAGTGGTGAGAGTGTCGTTGCTACGGCGCGGCGCCCGCGTGGCTTTGCGGAGATGCGGGAGGCTTATGGTGATCGTTTCACCGGGATCGTGCATGATGTGCGGGATACGGAGGGTGCGGGGGGCTTTGTCAAGCAGGCCATCGCAGCATTGGGGCGCATTGATGTCCTGGTCAATAATGCTGGTGCTGGGCAGGTGGGCACTGCGGAGGAAGTCACCGACGGGCAGCTGCGGGACATGCTGGAGCAGCATCTCTACGGCCCGGCGGCGCTGGTGCGGGCGGCACTGCCCCACATGCGGGCGGCTGGTGGCGGCGCGATTGTGCAGATGAGCAGCCAGGGCGGGCGGACGTCCTTTCCGGCGGCCGGTAGCTATTCGGCGGGCAAGTTTGCGCTGGAGGGTTGGTCGGAGGCGTTGTTCGGTGAGGTCGCGCCCTTTGGAATCCGGGTGCTCATTGTGGAACCGAGCCGCTTTCGCACCGAGTTCAACAGCGCGGGCGTGCTGAATTGGGCGGGCAAGAAGGTGGAATATGACGGCGTGGTTGGTGCGATCCGGCAGGATATGGCCGCCCCCGATGGGGCCCAGGAGGGCGATCCGGAGCGTGCGGCAGAGGTTATCCGTCGCGTGCTCGACCTGCCGGAGGTACCTTTGCGCCAGCCGCTGGGTGCTGAGGCGGTGGCCAACCTTAGCCGCACCTACGGGGAGAATCTGGCGGCGCTTGAGAAGATGAAGGAGTATTCGGTGGCCGCCGATTTCCCGGGTATGAAGGCGGCGCAGCGGGCGTTTCGCCAGGGCGCGACTTCGGTGACGCCCGCTGAACCGACTTAGACTGGTGTCATGACTACCCGTGCCCTCATCGAGGAATTGCTGGATAAGACTGGCGCCGACCCGCAGGCCCCAGTCGTCGATATTGTGCACGCGCTTATCGATGCCTCCCCTACCGAGCCCTCCCCCAACCTGCCTGTAGGCATTTCCGAGGCCGCCGGATTGTTCGGGCTCAGCGCGCATACCCTGCGCTACTACGAGGACGAGGGCCCGGTCGCCCCCGCGCGGGATGCCGCCGGCTATCGCCGCTACGGTGATGTCGATCTGCGCCGCCTGGTATTCCTCACCCGGATGCGGCTTTCCGGCATGGGGATGGCTGAGCTCAAGCGCTATGTCGCGCTCGTGGAGCAAGGGAATCGAGCTCCCCCGAGCGCCGCGAGATCATGATGGCGCAGCGTGCCAGAATCCAGCGCCAGCTGCGCGAACTCCTGCTTGCGCTCGAGGTGACCGAGTACAAGATCGAGGTCTATACGCCGGAAGTTGCTGCCGATGCGCGGCCGCAGGAGCCTTAGTGGAATGGCTGGCTGGATGGGGAGGCTAAGTAGCCGCTGCGATGGTCAGTTTCATGCCGAGAGCTCGCACTATCCTCGAGAGAGTGTCCATAGTTGGATTGCTAATCCCGCGCTCGATTCGACTGATTTCTGCCTGCTGAATGCCGGCCAGCTCGGCGAGGGATTCTTGCGATAGAGCGCGTGCTTTGCGCGCTATAAGGAGCTGGCTGCCAAGTTCTGCTCGCTGCGCCACCTCAGCGGAAAATGCTGCGGAGCTGGCCTCGTAGACATCGTGCGCTTGCTGGGACCAGTTCTGGCGGGCCTTGCTGGCTATCGAATCAAAACTCTTGGTGGGCATGGAGTCTCCCCTCTGGACTGCTAGCTTTTATTATGTGCTTTAACACATATTCTGTCAAGGGCTATCTCCCTTCCAAGAATCACCCCAAGAGTGCGTCGAACTCGGAATTCGTACAATCCCCGGCTTAAGTTCTTAACCCATCCGGTTCGGCAGATGCCGATTCCATAGAACTTAGGCTCACGATCAATAGCTGCTTGGGGGACTGCTTGATCTAAGTCATCCAGTTTGAGGTAGAACCTCTCACGAACTTCATTTACCTAGACATTGACGAGAGGCCGTCCGCGAAAGGACGACGACCCGAGCATACAGCCGCCCAACGAGCAGGCTCGCCGTGGCTTCAATGAAAGACCGTCCCCGAGAGGACGGTTACCAGCGGTTAGGGTCTACTGCGGTTCGTGCGTGCTTGCCTCAATGAAAGACCGTCCTCGAAAGGACGGTGACCTCAGAATAGATTGAGCCATCCGGGCGCAGCACACGCAAGCCTCAATGAAAGACCGTCCTCGAAAGGACGGTGACCGGACACCCTGCGCAGGTAGTCGAGGAATGTGTGCAGGCGCCTCAATGAAAGACCGTCCTCGAAAGGACGGTGACCCACGAGGAGACAGCATCGAGATACACATATGGCGGGCCTCAATGAAAGACCGTCCTCGAAAGGACGGTGACCGGCAAAGAACGGGTTAGCGTGCGCCATATCACCAATGCCTCAATGAAAGACCGTCCTCGAAAGGACGGTGACTTGGATTAGGCCCTCGGGACGGTTGACCATCTTAGCGGTGCCTCAATGAAAGACCGTCCTCGAAAGGACGGTGACTGGTCGCTTGTCCCTCTTGGCGTACCAGGATGCGGGCCTCAATGAAAGACCGTCCTCGAAAGGACGGTGACGTCAATGATGATGTCCACCAGATCTTGCGCCTGTTGGCCTCAATGAAAGACCGTCCTCGAAAGGACGGTGACGCTGCCATGGTGGCAAGGCTGGAGCTACCGGCCGCCTCAATGAAAGACCGTCCTCGAAAGGACGGTGACCTTTTCTTGTGGTGTGGGCTTAGGCTGCTTGGGTCTGGCCTCAATGAAAGACCGTCCTCGAAAGGACGGTGACTTACGACCCCGACCACCTCACCGACCGTGCCGTTGTGGGCCTCAATGAAAGACCGTCCTCGAAAGGACGGTGACTTATAGATGACGCGCCACGCGGTGCCTTTCGCTGTCGCCTCAATGAAAGACCGTCCTCGAAAGGACGGTGACCTCGTAGGCGAAGAACTGGACGGCGGCGTTGATGCCTCAATGAAAGACCGTCCTCGAAAGGACGGTGACCGCGCGTCTCATTAGGCGCGGCGCTGGAGCCGTTAGCCTCAATGAAAGACCGTCCTCGAAAGGACGGTGACCTTAATTCCACCCTCGCCCGCGACTGGGCGTTGCAGGCCTCAATGAAAGACCGTCCTCGAAAGGACGGTGACGATGGGGCATGCGGATGCGTCGGTGACTTTGCAGGTGCCTCAATGAAAGACCGTCCTCGAAAGGACGGTGACGATAGGTACATTCTTTCTTTGCCAATTCCGCTAGAGGCCTCAATGAAAGACCGTCCTCGAAAGGACGGTGACACGGCGGCGACGAGTGTTTTGCGGGTGACGGCGTGTACGCCTCAATGAAAGACCGTCCTCGAAAGGACGGTGACGTTTTTGCCGCTAATGACGATGGCGGCGGTGCCTTCGCCTCAATGAAAGACCGTCCTCGAAAGGACGGTGACTTGTTTGCCCCCTCGACTAGACACGCATAGTACGATATAGCCTCAATGAAAGACCGTCCTCGAAAGGACGGTGACGTGGGGGGTAGGAGATGAAGAAGTACTGAGAGAAGAGCCTCAATGAAAGACCGTCCTCGAAAGGACGGTGACCCTTTTGCAAATAGAGGTGCATTACCGCCCCCCGTCGCCTCAATGAAAGACCGTCCTCGAAAGGACGGTGACCATTCTTCCGGTCGGCCTTAGCCTCACCCAGCCGGGCCTCAATGAAAGACCGTCCTCGAAAGGACGGTGACGAAGTAGTGGTTGGTGGCGCCACTCCTGCCGGGGTCGGCCTCAATGAAAGACCGTCCTCGAAAGGACGGTGACGGCTGAGCGTGACGTTCAGGAGGCGCAGCGAGCGGAGGGCCTCAATGAAAGACCGTCCTCGAAAGGACGGTGACCTTAGCAGGAGTGACTTTAGGCGTGGTCTTTTTCTTAGCCTCAATGAAAGACCGTCCTCGAAAGGACGGTGACAGCACCCAAAAAACTAGTGCTATAAGCAGGCCATTTTCGGCCTTTTGCGAGCGCTACCTCGCGAGGCTAGCTTTCAATATAGCTTATCTTGCTCTCTATCGAGTTTTCACACAGCTACCAGCGTTGATGCCTTGCGAGTGCGTTCAGGGGTTTCCGTCCTATCATCGCGCTCGCAGCAGCAATCCTACCGCTTTAGAGAATAAGCACGTCGTTATCGGAGACTTCTCTAGTTTGCCCTAAGTAGCTGAACTTTTTGTCTGAGAGCTCTGAGACTCTGCCTAGATCGCAGAAGAGGATGGAATCTTCGGCACTGTCGATCTTGGCATTCGCTTCGTCCTTTAGCCGGAGGAGGCGAGCGGGCGAAATATCGGTGACGAACACGCTGTACTGTATTCGATCCCCATACGAGGACAATAACTTGGCCAGTCGAGTCCGGCGCTTGTCGTTGGTGACGTCGTAACAAATAAGGGTTCGACGCGCATCATCGCGGCTCATCGAATTCTCACCCCTTCGTACCGAGGAATTGAACCATCCAGAACTCCCAGAATCATTCGTGCCTGGACTTCAATTGCTCGGCGCCAAGTTACGTCGTATCCGAAGGTTGGGTGACGGAAGCTCGTTTGGATTCTCCTTTCAAATGCTCCTATCACTTTCTTACGGCCACTATCTCGTAGGCGATATGCATCGCCGACGGTTGAGAAATCAGAGTCTTTGATTTCTCGTCGGTTTACTAGAGCAACCACCGTGGAATCAGCAACAGGGGCGCGGAACTCCTCCATCAGATCGAGCGCCAACGCTGGCTTGTTCCGGTTACTGCTGTGTAGGAACCCTGCATGGGGGTCTAAACCGCAAGAAAGAACGGCTCTTATCGCCTCGGTCTTTAATAAGCCGTAGCAGTAGTTAAGCAGAACATTGAGTGGATCATCGGCCCCGCGCCCATGTCTTCCTTGCCATTCCCATCCGAGTTCAGAAAGCCTCTGAGGTCGAAACATCTGGGGAAAAGTCTTGAAGTATTCAGCGGCGGCTTCTCCTTCAATGCCGAAAAGACTGGGCAAATCGGGGGCTGTTAGGGCGGAAGACGCAGCATTTTTCAAAGTGAGCAGATACGGACTTTCTGTTGCGTTTCTCCGAAGTAATGTTGCTTGGTTGAGGATTTTCGCCTGAATCATGCCGGTAGCGATAGAGAGATTTCCGCGATGGCTGTGCACGTGTTGCTGTACGCGTGCTAGTCCATTTGGACTCTCGGTTGCCCTTGAATAGCCATAAACGCGACCAGTTGCAGAGCACCAAACAATTGGAACAGAGTTCCATAACAGGGTTCGGTTCAGCGCACTTGAAATGTCAATATTTCCATGTACGACCACCCCTTGAACCCGTTCGATTGGTACGTCTCCTATGTTCTCCCCTGCTTTGGAGACAACGACTCGTCCGCGGCGGAGCGAGGCTCGTGATCCCTGCACAGTCAGGTGAAGCACCTGCCCGTCGGGGTCACTTGCATTGATACGTCTGGGCACGACGGTTAGCTGATGCTCGTCAGGAAGGCAGACCGAGGCATGAGAACATGCAGTACATCGTTCATCACCAACTAACGGTGGCGGTGATTTCGCAGAACTCGAAATCTCCCTAGTTTCTTCGATGAGTGCCTTCGCACGAATTTGGTCATCTTCGTTGAGGTCCACTTCAATTCGGCGTCGATGATCCGAGAAGTAGATGGCTTGTGAGTCCACACGCACGCCGGCACTTTCCAAGCACATCTTCTGCAAAGTTAGTTGCAGGCGGTTCGCAGGGGTGACCTCGGCCCTTCTACGGACTGGAGTAGCTTTGTACTCCACCACATGAACAGCACCATCATCTGAAATCTCAAGCTCGTCTAAGCGCCCCACGATGCCGAGTTGGTCCGATGAAATAGGGACCGCAAACTTCCTTTTAACTCTCGAGTTCTCGGGCATATCGACGCGTTTGTGGGCGGAGTCTCCGGACTGCATTTGAAGCGTATCGGTGGACTCGCCGTTGAGTTCGAGCCACGTACGTCTAGGGCAGAAAGCGGTATGCAACACGAGGCTGATTGGGAGGAGATCTTCGTCTTTCATGACAAGACGACCACCTTTCCTTCCTCGAAGTAGCGCTCCGGTGCGCTTGCGGATCCTGCAAGACGTATGCGGTAAAGCGCGGCAGCTGGGATTCCAAGTTCTTTAAAATGCTCGTGGTCAGCTGGAGAGTTAAGTATGGAGGTTTCCGGTCCTAACTCAGAGACGAGGTCTGCCCAGTACTTGGAGATGACAATGTTCTCAAAGCGCTCCGGAGTAATTGGCAATACAGGAATGGGAAACACAGCGGCTGTGGGATGTAGTACATGACCTGGGCAGGCCCCTGGAGTAATCGCGACTTGACTCAATCGATGTAAGATTGGGAATCTCGAAAAACCCAGGAACGCGACGAAGGCTAAGGCTGTATCGGCTGGTCCCGGAGGAGTGAGGCCCGTAGAAGTCCGAGAGGTGGCTTTGTTTTTGCCGATAGTGTCATTTAACAGCTCTCCCGTTAGCCCTTTAAGGATGTCTGTAACGGACCAGTTACTGAGATCTGCACATACTTCATGAAGACGGCTGCGTACGAAGTCCTTTCCCGCCGTCCGAGTTATCATGTCCCATCTAGATGCACCGTGATCCGGGCGGGGTGCACCGCGATCGAAACGCCAGTAGGCGGCTTCGCCAAGCGCCTGAATCAAGTTGAGGGCGAGATGGTCTCCTTCTTCCGCGAGCTTGTCCAGTTGGGCAAGGCGGGCTTGCTGATGAAGGTTCCAGTCCGCGGGGTGTTTGATGGGATCTATGGCCTTGAATCGAGGACTAAAAGGTGAAAACTCGCCGGCAGAATACTGCACTGTGACGGCGGTCCATCCGGAGGCCCATTCTGTGGCTAGGCGCTTGACTTCACTAGCTATGTCATCGAGAGATAGGTCAGCACAATGCAATCTAGCCTGGGGAAGGGCATCTTGGGACCAGCTCATTTCTACGTCACCTTCGCTCAGTGAGCGCGCAAGTGCCGCAGCGCCAACCCAGGAAAAATACGTCAACCCAGATGCGACCGATCCAGCAAGAGTGAGTGTGAGACTCATCGTCCCTCCTTCGAAATTTGGGCATCTGCGGCTCGCTCAATGAAACTTAGATACGCCAATTGATAGGTTCCGTATTCTCGTGCGAGGTGTTGCGACATTGATTCCCAGTAACCCTGGTCGAATAGGCGTTTAGCGAGAGCCTTGTTACTGCTTCCCTCAAGCAGAAGCTGCTGACTCGTGTGCGGAAACGAATCTCGTCCGTAGCCGTGGCTTGTGCCCGCGATATAGACGCTCAGGTCGGAGACCTCGAGAGGGTTTTCTAGCTGTTGCGCTGCTAGCAGCAATGCTGAGTATTGCTCGTGGCGCCAGTGCAACGGGAGACCACTTTGGGCGGTGCGGCGACGAATATACTGATTACTTCTGTTTTCGCTCTTGGCCCAAGGATCGCCCTTGCCTACATTGCCAAGCATCCGCTGAAATCGCGGATCCGCTTTGCCGTCGTCATGGTGGAGTGCGGCCAGATGAACCTGTTGTGTGAATTCGCCGTCTAACCCGACTCGGGAGCATAGATACTCAGAGCGTTGAGCAACGTCTTCCTGGTGATCTTTGAGGTATACCCGATCCGAGGGGCTCCACTCTTGGCGTGCCTCAGGATCTTCGAGCAGTTCCACTGCTTGCTCTACAACGATCCAGGCAGCCTCGTCGTGGTTTGCCCGCAAATCCTGCCAGAGCGAAGTTGAAGCCGTGACGCTGACTAAGCCTTGCTCAGGGAAAGCGTCTTGCCACCGTAGCGTTAGTTCCTCGCTGGTGGTGTCTACTGCTTTTCGGAAGAACTCTTTGATGCGAGGATCGGCAAAGCGGTCGTTGAAATAGACGGTGATCCGCTCCCGCGGTACCGGTAGTGGCGCATTTCTATCTGTGGGTTCTTGAGTCGCGACCTTTTCCGATGTGAATACTTTGCCGTGATCAATCACCAATACGTCGCCGGGCTTCAGATTATCGCTTGCTTCTAGCTGAGAGACCTCACCTGCGGACCATACGAATGCTCGATGTGGGTACCCATTCGAGGAAGCAGTCGTTCTTGAGCCCTTAGCCGAAGTGAGATCCTCTTGTAGCTGGCGGAGAATCCTCAAAGAGGCTGGGAATACTTCGTCATCGGTTGGAGACACAGTCTTCAACAATTCAACTGCCGAGGTGTCGTCGGCAGGCAGTTCCCGTACGATGACTCCTCCTGCAGCTGGCTCGGACTCCAGGGAATCCCTTAACCAAAACTCCAAAGAAGGCTCTATAGCCTGGATGTCGTTGCTGCGGGAGAGAAGATCCAGATCTCTCATCTCAAGTCTTTGCAGAAGAGCCCTTCGCGGCTCACTAGAAGGGGGTGGTGAAGATGCCAATGCAGCAGGGTTAACACTGCCGCTAAGACCATCGAGCCATTCCCAAGCGCTCACCAGATCGGCACCTAGGTATGGCGGATGATCGTCGCGGATGGAATCTCTGGATTGTGGTTGGAGGATTAAGACCTCAGACTTTTGGAATCGCCCCAACCGGTTTACTCGTCCCATGCGTTGAGCCAAAGACGTAGCTGGCGCTAGTTCAGTCACCAAAGATGCGAAGTCGATGTCTACACCTACCTCGAGCGTTTGAGTTGCAACGACAACCTCAACCGTGGGATCCCCTTCCACGGTCAGTAGCTTTGGCCTGAGACGTTTCAATTCCGCTAGATCGTGGGGACGCATTCTACCGACCAGCAACTCTACGATGTAGTCCTTCTTCCGTAGTTCACTCGCTACTTTGAGGGCGGTATCAACATGGTTGACTACACAACCGATAGTTGCTGCTCGCTCAGGAGCCCGCAGCAGGGTCTCCACCTCCGCCACTGCCTGATTAACCAAGCTTTTGTTTCCTGGCCGGCCGTTCCATTTCGGAACTGCCACGCGCCTGAGGAACTTGTCTGCGTGCATTCGCTGAGCCAGTGCTTGATCGCGGCTTGCGTCTAAAGTTCCCGCCTGAACCCCGATTGTGGATACGTGGTCGGCATTCGTGGATGGAGTTGCTGTCGTCTCGACTACTTGTAAATGCGGAACGCCGAGATCGCGCCCATAATCTTGCAGTTGACGGACTCTGCGCGCTGTGGCGAGCAGCTGTTGGTTGATATGGGATTCATCCAAGACGAGGACTGAGTCGAAGGTTAAGAGTGAAGTCTCGCGTGGCCGAGCCAATCGGCTTGATCCATATCCGTGGAAGAGCGCTCGAGAGCCCCACATATCTGGTGTTGCCGCTATGATTGCGCAGCTAGCCGGATCATCGACGGGCAGACTTCTGTTGCTTAAACCACCACGAAGCAGGGAAACCGATAGGCAAGACGTACTGGCAGTGGGTTCCTGCAGTGTGCGCAAAGTTTTGTGGACTTCAGCCAAGAGTCCTGGCTCATTGGCTTGCTCGTCGAGCCTTTCTTGAATGCGGATCGCCTTTTCGAATTGGCTATCTACCAGTCCACGGCGGTTGACCACAGAATGAAGACGCCTAGGAATCCGCGGAGCTTGTCCTAGAGCCGAAAGGGCGTTGGCGAATACATGGACATCTACAACTGATGACTTACCAGCTCCAGTTGGAGCAACAATCTGTTGCGGCCATTGTCCTGTTTCAACTACGAATCGGAGCAAATCTACTTGCCAAGTGAAGGGCTGATTCCCGCCATTTAGTTCCGCAAAGAACTCATCGAAATCTTCAAGACTAAGCATCAGATAGACTCCAATTCTTTTTCTGGGACATCGAACGGTACGAGTAGGCCTCCGCCAAGGTGGCGGGACTGCCCGATCATCACTGCGGTTTGCGAGTCAGCGAGAGAACCGAGCTGGAAGATTGCGGTATACGGTTGAACGGGCACAGAGTTGTGAGTGCGGTGCACAAAGTCACGGGCCCTGACTGGAGAGGTTTTTGCATAAGAGACGGATGCACCGCGCGAAAGAACTTGGTTCCTCAATTCGATATACCGGCGTTGGCCTTTCTCGGTGGATGAAAGCTCATCCCGCCATACGTAGGCCAAAGAAAGCAACCCTGAGTCAGCCAAGCCCCAGGTTTCGTCTTTGAGCCTCACTGGTCGAGTCTCTGGAATGATAGGGATCATTGGCTTCCAAAGCCGCTTGTAGCCCGGTTCGGGGCTCGGCCAGAACTGATCAGCAAAGCGGGTGGTTGCTGTGAAGCGAATCCTTAATCTTCCGAGTTTTCTCGACCACAGTTGATCAATCTTCTCCGCAGCATGAATCTGCTGTAAGTCAGCTCCGGAGGTGCCACGAGGGACAAACAACGCGAGCACGGGTGAATCAAAGCCCAGAATGCGCGAAATGTTCCTTGGTAGGTACTGAATCGCCAGGCGGTTGGCTGGCTCTTGTTTAGTCCCAGAAAGGTACTTTCCCGTAATGACGGGAGAAACATCGTTGCCATTGCGAGAGATTAGTGCCTTATGCATTGTGCTGCACAGCTCCACGTAATGCTTGGCGGGAATCTCTTTGTCCACCTCGAAGAAATAGACCTCAGCCCAAGGTGTGACCGCCTCGTGGCGTGGAGAGTTCGAACGGTAGCGAACACGTCTAACTGACTCTCGCGACGGAATATAAGAATGAGGCCGTGCCGAAAAGGAGAACTTGTGTGGCGCCTTCTTCTTGAACTGCTGGTTGTGTTCGGAGATCAGCTTCTGGGTGCGCCCCGGCGCTGCCACTTCGCGCTCCTGGGTTCCGGGAGTGAAGGCTCCAGCCGCGTCATCACGAGTGAGGTTGGGGGTGAAATCAGCTACTTCCAGCACCGCTAGGCTGTGAGTCTCGCCAAGACAAGACACGTCCTCCAGCAATCCACGAATAGTCTCAGCGACTTCGGCCGGCACGCTGTCCCAACGGTATCCAAAACCGGAGGACACGGAGACCCCGTCTGAAACTCGACGTTTTTCTGTAGCAGGCTGGTATTTCCCTCCCTTAGATTTGGCAAGTGTTCCTACTTTTCGGTACATGAACCGCGAAGATGTGGTGCCGGCAATCATGCTCTCGGGTTGAAAGAGTGCATCTGGCGGATTTTGCTCTAACCATTCCAGCGCGTGAAGTGATTCTGCGCTCGGTTGGCCGTCTTCGCCGCGCGTTCCTTGGGCAGCGGCGTTGAGTAAGGCGGAATGGAGGCGGGCAGGGGAAGGCGCGAAATCAAGGCTTCCATCAGGTCGATGGCCGATGTAGACCCCCAGAGGAAAGCGCGCGATCACGCTGAGATGAGTGTCAGTTTTCATCTTCGGATTCCTCTACCGCACCGCCCAAGATGTCGGGGCACCCAACAATGTCGAGAGTCTGACCGTTCCACTCTGCGACGCCGAGTTTCTGTGCATGCTCGAGTGCTTCGGCAAAGAGCCCATCTGCTGCTTCCACTGTGAGCGGAGGAAGCTCTTCAAATTCTCCGTAGCGGCGGTCAATAGTGACCTTTGGCGCCTCGATCTCGACCAGATCGCAATTGGCGCGTAAGTAAAGCTCTTGTTCCGCGCGAGCCAGCAATGCAAGTCCAAGGGCTGCGAGAAGGGCCCTAGCTGCTTCATTGCCTTCTGCGGAGGCACCGAACCGCAACTGGCGCAGGGTGGCGAAACTCAGCACCCATGAACGGATGACGTCCCGGCACGATACACCGCCGAGGGAATCGAGGGAGGGAGGAATAGCTCCTAGTCCTAGTGAAGCTGCGCTCAGGGTGTCTCCCTTCTTCGCCTTTTTGATGGTCTCGCGGTTCTTCTTTAGGTTTCCGGGAGAGAGCTCATCTTCCTGAGCGTCGACGAGCCGGGCATAAGCCGTTGCATCAAGTTTGACCGAGGCTGCTACTGGGTCGATTCGTGCCCCTCCCCGGCGGGATTGTTGCTGCTCACCGGTAGCGTTCTGGTCTGCGAGGACGCCAATAATTTCCCCAACCAAGGCGCTTCGCAGTCGCAGTTGATTCTGCGCACGAGTAGAATCCCAACCACCGAGCAAAAGTGCAGCTGGCGCGCCATTAAGGATGGCCTGGGCGTTAGATTGTGTGGAATCTCGAATGGCCTTGAACTGAGGGTTCTTTACAGCGGGTTCGCCGTCGATGGTTCCCGCCCGGGCGTGGCCGTCGGCGAAACGGTGCGGGAGATCCCAGTCCGAATACGTTGGGCCATTCTCGTAGTTCACCACAATCCGCGGGATGCGACTTAGCAACGGATGGCCATCGGCGATGGCCAAGCTGATTGCGGCCTCGCCGCGGTTGAGGCTACTTTGCTTGGAATCCAGAATCACAGCCTGTTGAGGTTTTCCGTCGATGAAGCGGGTCTCGAAGGCAAATACTGAGCTGTTTCCATCGACGAACTTTGCAGGCGACACAGAAGCATGCTCCCCGGCGGCGGCACGCAGACGGGTGACGGAGGTCAGAGTGGCTGCCCCACCGGGGGCCACAGCTTCGAGGAGAGTAGAGAGAGTTAGCACGGGTGTTCCTTTCCGGACAAGGGTGTCCGAGGCAAGTGATAGGAAATAGGGACAGACCGAATCGATGCAAGCATCTGGTCTGATGCGGCCCATAGTATCAGAAGAAGCTAGAAAGCAGCATGAAATGCATAATTGTTAATCCTCTTTCACAAACACAAGACAAGTAAGAAAAACCAGCGCGTCACGAATCGCTTGCCTTGGCAGCGTCCGAAAACACATAAGTAAGGGCCCCGCAGCAGAAGTTCGAGGATTGCCTCTTGCCCAAACACAGGACAAGCCTCAATGAAAGGCTGCGAGGCCCAGTTCCAACTTAGCTATAGCTTCGACCACATCCAAGCCCCCCACGCTGGGAGTCGTCGCAAGAGGTGTCGTCCTTCCCATACATCGTTTCATCATGTGGGTCTATACGCCGGAAGTTGAAGCCGATGCGCGGCCGCAGGGCTGAGCTGTGCACGCCCGGCTGTGGCTTACTCAACTACAGTGGAGGACATGAGCGCGAAAAAGAAGCCCATGAAGTCCGCCAAGAAGGACGTAGCCCAGAAGGCACCTGAGGCCGAGAAGCCACAGGCGTTGACTGAGGCTGAGCTCAAGGAGATCAATAAGCAGGCGCGTCCGGGCATCGGAAAAATGATGGGTGTCTCGCTGATTTTGGGTGCCATTGGTGGCGGCGCGCTCGTCGGCGGCGTTGGGGCGGCCATGGATGTTCCGCAGCGTGCGGACTATGAGATTTCCAATTCGGCAGACACGCAGATCACCACTACGTTTAGCACCCAGATTGATAACCCTGACGGTGTGCTCAGCGCAGATGATGAAGCTCGCATGGAACGTGACACCGAGCGTCTTGAGGTTCCGGCAGTAGTAAAGCAGCTCAACTACATTGTCTTTGCGGACAATGATGACAACGTTAATGACACCGTTGAGAATTATCTGCGTGATAACCATCCGGAGTTGATTGGGGATGACAAGTTTGCAGATGGCGTGCTCATCGTTGGGGTGGGACTCGATCCGCGCCAGGCTTTCATCTTCGCTGGTGAGGACGTGGCAGATACGCTTGACCTGCGCGATAGTTCTCACCTCGATGATTCACTTGATGCTATTAAGCCGGGCGTAGAGGACAACAACATACCAGCCGGTCTTTTCGCTGGGGCGGATGAGGCAACAGATGTGTCACAACTCGCGGAGGATCGATATAACGATGCCGTAGGAGATCGCATCGGCGCGATGGCCGGAGCCGGGATTGGCGGCGGTGGAGCAATCTTTGGCATTGGCATGGGCGTTGGTGCGTATCGCCGCAATAAAGCTAAGAAGGTAGCCCAGGCACGTGCGGAGATGTCTCTGGTGGGCAAGGAGTACGGTGAACTGGCCACGCGGCTAGATCAGATTGATATCCGTGCGCACTCGCTTGCCTCACCGTTTGCGAATGAGACCATGCGCAAGCAGTGGGAAGAAGTCCGTGATCGATTCTTCAATATTCACGGCCAAGTAGATGCCTTGGGTAATCTCACATCGAAGTCTCCGGATGAGAAGTATCTGGAGCAGGCCGATGCTATCCATCAAGCCGCAGTGACAACGCGTGAGGTTAGCTATGCGGAAGACAACATCGACAAGCTTTATTCTTTGGAGCACGGCGATGAGCTCGTGCGCCGCACTGAGTTGCAGGCGCTGCGTGACGACGTCGTAGAGGCCCAGGTTTCCCTCGACGACGCCGAATCCGGCCTGTACCGCGAACTGCAGAACCTGCGCGAGCGAGCAGATTCTATGATGAACAGGACTCAGGATTCCGGCTTCTTGGAAGAGTACGTCTTGCTGCTCGGGGATTACCGCACCGCCCTGGAGCAGCTGCGTCAGCAGAAGTTCGATGATCTTGATGAGTCAAAGAACACTGCCCTGGTGGCCCCGGGAATCACTTCCCCGGATTACCGGGTGGGTTATGGCTACAACAACTTTGTACCCTTCTGGGCGCTGAGCACCTGGCATTCGAGCAATGCAAGCGCTCAATCCTCCTCCGGCAGTAGCGCCAACACCAGTTTCAGTTCCGGCTTCTCCGGCTCAGGTGGGTCATCGAGTTTCTAGATCTTCACAGATTCCAAGCCCCCACCCGGGGAGCAGTCGCAGGAAGTGTTGTCCTTCCTACTACACTGTTTAACCATGACTAACCCGAGTGAATCCACAGCGCACCGCTACACGCCGGAACTCGCCAACCAGATTGAACAGAACTGGCAGCAGTACTGGAAAGACCACGGCACTTTCAATGCCCCGAACCCCGTCGGGGATCTCTCGGCGCATGATGGCAAGCCGTTGCCTGCAGATAAGCTCAACGTCCAGGACATGTTCCCCTATCCCTCGGGCGCGGGCCTGCACGTGGGCCACCCGCTGGGTTATATCGCCACCGATACCTATGCGCGCTTTAATCGCATGCTGGGCAAGAACGTGCTGCATACGCTGGGCTATGACGCTTTTGGTCTGCCGGCGGAGCAGTACGCCATCCAGACGGGCACGCACCCGCGCACGACCACGATGGCCAATATTAAGAACATGCGCCGACAGCTCGGCGCGCTGGGTTTGGGCCATGATCCGCGGCGTTCGGTGGCCTCGACGGATCCGGAGTACTACAAGTGGACGCAGTGGATCTTCCTGCAGATTTATAATTCTTGGTTCGATGAGGAGCTGGGCAAGGCCCGCCCCATCGCCGAGCTGATTGCCGAGCTCGAGGCCAATAAGCGCACCACCAAGGATGGGCGCTACTACGAGGATCTTAGCGAGGAGGAAAAGCGTCACGCCGTCGACGAGTTCCGCTTGGTCTACCTTTCTAATTCCATGGTGAACTGGTGCCCGGGACTGGGTACGGTGCTGGCGAATGAGGAGGTCACGCACGACGGGCGTTCCGAGCGCGGCAACTTCCCCGTCTTCCGCAAGAATCTCTCGCAGTGGATGATGCGCATTACTGCTTATGCGGATCGCCTCTTGGATGATCTGGAGGACTTGGATTGGCCGGAAAAGGTCAAGTCCATGCAGCGTCACTGGATCGGCCGCTCCCGCGGTGCGGAGGTCAACTTCCGCGCTGAGGGCCATGACATCGCCGTATTCACCACTCGTCCGGATACCCTCTTCGGTGCGGAGTACATGGTTCTGGCGCCTGAGCACGAGCTTGTCGACGCCCTTTTGTCACCGATTCCTTATGAGGACGACGTCGACAAGCGCTGGACCTATGGCCACGATGACCCGAAGGAGGCCGTGGAGGCCTACCGCGCCGCCATCGCCGCGAAGTCGGACCTGGAGCGTCAGGAAAATAAGGAAAAGACCGGTGTATTCCTGGGCACCTATGCCACCAACCCGGTCAACGGCAAGCAGGTGCCGATCTTCATCGCTGACTACGTGCTCACCGGCTACGGTACGGGTGCGATTATGGCGGTGCCGGCGCACGATACCCGTGACTATGAGTTTGCCACCGTGCTGGGCCTGCCCATTACCGAGGTAGTCGCCGGCGGGGACGTTGCCACCGAGGCCTGGACCGGGGACGGCACCCTGGTCAATTCGGCTGCCCCGGGCGGCCTGGATCTCAACGGCCTGCACAAGGAAGAGGCCATTGCCAAGACCATCGAATGGCTCACCGAACAGGGCAAGGGCGCGGAGAAGATCCAGTACAAGCTGCGCGATTGGCTCTTTGCCCGCCAGCGCTACTGGGGCGAGCCCTTCCCCATTGTCTATGACGAGAAGGGGCAGGCCTATCCCCTGCCGACGTCCATGCTGCCCATCGAGCTGCCCGAGGTGGCGGACTATAAGCCTGTCTCCTTCGACCCGGAGGACGCGGACTCGAGCCCGCAGCCGCCGCTGGCGAAGGCGCGCGAGTGGGTCGAGGTCGAGCTCGACCTCGGTGATGGCAAGAAGAAGTACTTCCGCGATACCAACGTCATGCCGCAGTGGGCGGGTTCCTCCTGGTACCAGCTGCGGTACATCGATCCCACCAATGATGAGATCTTCTGCGACCTCGAGAACGAGCGTTACTGGACCGGGCCGCGCCCGGCCGAGCACGGCGCCAACGATCCCGGCGGAGTGGACCTCTACGTCGGCGGCGTCGAGCACGCGGTGCTGCACCTGCTCTACTCGCGTTTCTGGCACAAGGTCCTCTTCGACCTGGGCTATGTCACCTCCCGCGAGCCTTATCGCCGGCTCTATAACCAGGGCTATATCCAGGCCTTTGCCTACACCGATTCCCGCGGCGTCTACGTGCCTGCGGCCGAGGTGGAGGAGAAGGACGGCAAGTTCTACTACAACGGCGAGGAGGTCAACCAGGAGTACGGCAAGATGGGCAAGTCGCTGAAGAATGCCGTGGCCCCGGATGAGATTTGCCGCGACTTCGGCGCCGATACCCTGCGCGTCTATGAGATGTCGATGGGCCCGCTGGATACCTCGCGTCCCTGGGCCACCAAGGACGTCGTGGGCTCGCAGCGCTTCCTGCAGCGCCTGTGGCGCCTCGTGGTCGATGAGAGCACCGGCGAGTTGATAACCCATGACCGCGAGCTGAGCCAGGAGGATCTCAAGGCCCTGCACCGCACCATCGCCGGTGTGCGCGATGACTATGAGAACCTGCGGCTTAACACCGTGGTGGCCAAACTCATCGAGTACGTCAACTACTTGACCAAGTCCTATAAGTCCGGCGCACCGCGCGCTGCCGTCGAGCCCGTGGTGCAGTTGGTCTCCCCCATCGCGCCGCACATTGCTGAGGAGCTGTGGCGCCACTTTGGCCATAGCCAGACCATCACCTACGAGCCCTTCCCCACTTTCGATGAGAAGTACTTGGTCGATGATGAGGTCGAGGTTCCAGTCCAGGTCAATGGAAAGGTTAAGGCGCGCATCTCCGTGCCTGTCGATGCCGCCAAGGACGCCGTCCTCGCAGCCGCCAAGGCCGAGCCCAGGATCGCGGAGCTTCTCGAGGGCAAGAACCTCATCAAGGAGATCTTCGTGCCTGGCCGCATGGTCAACCTCGTGGTGAAGTAGCAGGTCACTTTCACCATGGGCATAGACGTGTCGAGCCTTTCGCCTTCGAATCAGGACTATGTGAAGGCCCTGTTTAACCTCGGCGAATGGAGCGATGCTCCCGTCACGGCGAAGGCTTTGGCACGCAAGGTCGGGGTGCGCTTATCCAGCGCCTCCGACGCCGTGCGGCGCCTGGAAAAGATGGACCTGGTGGATCACACGCCCTATGGCGCCATCGCGCTGACTAGCCAGGGCCGGAAGTTTGCCTTGGCCATGGTGCGCCGCCACCGCCTCTTGGAGTGCTTTTTGGCCGAGACGCTTAACTACCGTTGGGATCAGGTCCACGCCGAGGCAGAGCGCCTCGAGCACTCGGTCAGCGATTTCATGATCGAGCGCATCGACGAGCTACTCGGCCACCCCACCCGCGATCCACACGGCGATCCCGTCCCCACCGCGGAGGGCGATTATCCCCCGCGCGAAGATAACCCGCAGCTGCGCCGGCTTTCTGAGCTCAGCGCCGGCGAATCCGGAACCGTGGAGCGCATTAGTGATTCCGATCCGGAGCTACTCCAGTACTTCTTTGCCCACGGCCTAGTAGTCGGCGCGCGCGTGAGCGTGGAGCAGGCCGATCCTTATTCGGAGGCGAAGCACTCGCGCATCTCCCCGCCTGCGACACAGCCCGAGCGCGATCTCTCGCTGGGCGATACCGCAGCCCGCGCAGTGTGGGTGCGGATCGATTCCGGGTCAGCGAGCGGCTCCTAGGAGTTGCCCTGGCCGGCCGCCTGGAGGCGGGCGCGCAGGGTGCCGTGCGATTGCCAGATGGGAGCTGGCAGATCAACAAACTGATCAAGGTGGGTGGCACGCCTCTCCATTTCCAGCAGCCAGCGCGGCGTATCTACCGTTAGCAGGGCCTTCAGGTCTGCCGGGTCGATGGCAAGCCCCTCGAGGTTGAGATCCGCCGGTGCGGGTAGCGCCCCAATGGCGGAGGCCTCAGCGCGGGCGTTACCGCGTACGTACTCCCACAGCCACAGCAGTGGACGCAGGTTGTCGCGGTAGCCCGGCCACAGGAAGGAGCCGTCGGCGGGGTTCTTCTGGAACCAGTTGACGTGCGCAAAAGCCGGTGGTGTGGAGCACTGGCCAAGGATGTCTAGCCAGTGTGCGGCGTAGTTGCCCTCCGGATAAGACATGAAGGGCCGCATGGACATGGGGTCATAGCGCAATAGGCCATCGAGGCCCTCTGCGGCGAAGGTGGCTTCCGCGCCCAGCGTCAACCCGTCGTAGACGCCATCACGCACGGTGGACAAGACCCTGATGAGTGGCTCGCGGTCGCTGGTGCGGCCGCCGAAAATAATGGCGTCAACAGGCACGCCGGCGGGATCGTTGTAGTCCGGTGCGAGCGTGTCCAGGTTGGAAAGCCGCGTGCTAAACCGGCTATTGGGATGCGCCCAGGGTTCACCTTGCTGTTCGGGAGTGCGCTCGGCGATGGGAATGCCCTTCCAATCGCGCCAGCCTGCGAGATCCTCCGGCGGCTGCGGGGTCTTGCCCTCCCACCAGACTTCCTCGGTGAGCTCGTTATAAGCCACGTTGGTGAAGATGGTCCCGGAGCCCTCCCGGATCGCGTGCATGGCCTCCGGGTTGGTGCGCTCGTTGGTGTCCTTGGCTACGCCGAAGATGCCGTACTCCGGATTGAAGGCGCGCAGGCGGCCGTCTTCGCCGGGCCATAGCCAGGCAATATCGTCGCCGTAGAACTGTACTTCGTAGCGCTCGCCCAAGGCCTGCGGGGCGCGGGTCATGGCCAGGTTGGTCTTGCCGGAGGCAGAGGGGAAACCGCCGCAGACGTGAAAGGTCTCCCCTGTCTCCTTATCCTTGATGCCCAGCAACAAGAATTGCTCGGCCAGGAACTTGCCGGACTTCCAGCCGTCATAGGAAGCTTGGCGCAGTGCGTGGGCAATCTTCGCCAGGATGGCGTTGCCGCCATAGGCGGAGCCGTAGTGGATGATCGTGCGCTCGTCGGCGATGGTGGCAAAAAGGCGCTCATCTTCAGCGGTGCCTTGCTGCAGGGAATCAAGATCGCCCGTGACGTGCACTCCGCGCACGAAGAAGCTGGGATCTCCAAGTCCATTGAGGAACTGCGCCCCCACGCGCACCATCCGTAGCATCTGCAGGGCCACCACGCGGGAATCACTGAGTTCCACGCCGACCGCGAAGCGCTCAAGCGGGGAGCCGGGCGGTGCCATGAGGTAAGGAATCACGTAGAGGGTCTTGCCTGCGCAGGCACCTTTCAGGCGCTCCTCTAAGCGCTGCTTGGTGGAGTCAGCCGGGAACCAGTTGTTGTAGACGCCGTGTTCCGCCAGCTCAGAGGTGGCAACCACGGTCCTTTCCTCGGAACGCGCCGTATCCAGTGGGTGGGAGCGGGCAAGGTAGCGCCCGCGGCCGGCGGGAAGCAGCTCCCCTGCTGCGAGACCCTGGGCAACCAGCTCCTCCTCGGAGTCTGGGGTAATGACCTCGATGGCGGCGGGGCTTAGAGTCTCGGCCCATGTGTCCACAAACTCGCGGACGTGGGGATTATCTATTCCGGCGGCGAGCAGAGCATCGGCGCTGGACGTCGGGGATTTCACAGGTTGTCCTCCTAGCAGGATTAGTTGCAACTGATAGCCAAGTACGTTACAACGTAGTTACAGATTTTGCTAAGGAATTCGGGAAAAATACCCACCAGAGGAAACCCCCACAAGAACATGACAGAAGATGCAATTAACGCACCCCAAGGCGCAGCCGAATCGGCGCCTGCCCACGTGGTGTATTTCTCCTCCGTGAGTGAAAACACCCACCGCTTCGTGCACAAGCTCGGGCTTAGAGCCCTGCGCATCCCCTTGCGCCCCAAACGGGAAGGGATGCTCCATGTGACGGAGCCCTATGTGCTCATCGTGCCGACCTACGGTGGCGGCAATATGCGCTCGGCCCTACCCGTGCAAGTACGTGCCTTCCTCAACGTCCCAGCCAACCGGGAGTTGCTGCGCGGGGTCATCACCTCGGGCAATACCAACTTCGGCGAGGCCTACTGCTGCGCCGGGCGAATTATCTCCGAAAAGTGTGGAGTGCCCGAGCTCTATCGTTTTGAGCTTTTAGGTACCGATCATGACGTTGAGGTGGTCAAAAAGGGCCTGCGCGAGTTCATTGATCGCTACCTCTCCCCTGCCCACGCGCCGGATTCCGGCGTCAATCCATCTGAACTACAACCCGAAAGAATGCAATGAGTTTTTCCGATATTCTCGCTTCCTCCCAAACCCCGCCCTCCTTCCGTAAGGATGCTCAGCGCCCCCTGCGCCCCATCAACTGGAACCGTGTGAGCGATGAAAAAGACCTCGAAGTGTGGAACCGCCTCACCTCGAATTTCTGGCTCCCGGAGAAAGTACCCCTGTCCAACGATCTCAACGATTGGAACCGCCTGGGTGAGGTAGAGCGCCGGCTGACTATGCGCGTCTTTACCGGGCTTACGCTTCTCGATACCGTGCAGGCCACCGTGGGTGAAATCAGCCAGATCCAGGACGCCCAGACCGAGCACGAAGAGGCGGTCTACACCAATATCGCCTTCATGCAGGCCGTGCACGCGCGCAGCTATTCCTCGGTGTTTTCCACCCTCACCAGCAGCAAAGAGATCGAAGATGCCTATGCCTGGGCCATCAACAACGAGACCCTGCAGGCCCGCGCCAAGAAAGTTATGGTCCACTATTATGGCGATGACCCACTAAAACGCAAGGTATCTTCTACCCTGCTCTCCTCGCTCCTGCTCTATGCCGGGTTCTACCTGCCGCTCTACTTCAGCGTGCACGCCCGCCTGACCAATACCGCCGACATGATTCGCCTCATCCTGCGCGACAAGGCCGTGCATGGCTACTACTCCGGCTATAAGTACCAGCGCGGACTCGAGCACGTGGACGAGGCCAAGCGCAAAGAGATGAAGGAGTTCACCTACGAGCTCATCCAGGAGCTCTACGACCTGGAGCTGAAGTACTCTGGCGAGCTTTACGAGCCCCTCGGCCTCATGGATGATGTAGCCATCTTCGTGCGCTATAACGCCAATAAGGCGCTGATGAACCTGGGTTACCCCAACCTTTTCCCACATGAGGAATGCCAGGTCAACCCCAAGATTCTCGCTGCGCTCGCGCCCGGCTCGGACGAGAACCACGACTTCTTCTCCGGCTCCGGCTCCTCCTACATCATTGGCAAGGCCGTCGAGACTAGCGACGCCGACTGGGATTTCTAGGCCCCAGACACTGGCACTATGCCAGATTTCCTGTTAAGGTCTGGCCCATGTGTTCCGCAGGTATAGCAGTAACCAGGATCCGCGCCCTCTAGCGGCGCGGTCTTAACCTTCAAGGCCCCTCGCCGCTCCGTAAAATCAGCCGGGTGGCCCCTTTAGCCTGCCCGGATTCTTTGAACACAATCCGGAGATGCACGTATTTTGCCGACCTATCGCGGCGGCCGACACGAATTCGGCCAAAACTTTCTCGTTGACCAGAAAGTCATCGCAAATATCACAGATCTAGTGAAGAAAACCATCGGACCGATAGTTGAGATAGGTCCAGGCGGGGGAGCCATCACCGAGCCGCTATCCCGCCTCGGCAGGGAAGTAACAGCGATCGACATCGGCCCCAAACAAGTGCGACGCCTACAAGGCAAGCTTCCCGAAGTCGCCGCTATCAACCAAGACTTCCTGCGCTATCGCCTGCCCGCATCACCGCATGTCATCGTGGGAAACCTGCCCTTCCACATCACCACCGCAGTCCTGCGCAAGCTGGTGCACGCACCCGGCTGGACCCACGCGGTTCTGCTGGCGCAGTGGGAGGTGGCTCGCCGCCGCGCCGGAGTGGGCGGTGCCACGATGATGACAGCGCAGTGCTGGCCCTGGTTTGAGTTTCGGCTGCACAGCCGCGTTTCTAGTCGCGCCTTTAAGCCCAGTCCCGGCGTCGATGGTGGTCTGATGATCATTGAAAGACGCGCATCTCCGTTATTGCCATCCACTCAGGCAAGTGAGTATGGCGCTTTCGTCCACACGGTATATCCCGGTCGCGGGCGGGGAGTGCGTGAGATTCTCGGCAGGCTGCTGCGCAGCAAGCCAGCCGCGATGAAAATCCGGCGCTGGCTGGAAAAGGAAGGCCTGCGCCCAACAGACTTGCCCAAGGATCTCGACGCCGCCCAGTGGGCGGGCCTATTTCTCCTCGCCGTGGACCTGGGTTGGTGCCCGCGCGGGCGCTAGTTATGCGCGCGTTAGTAGCGCGGGGGCCAGTGATGCGTGCTGGCTACCATGATGACCTCGCCGCTACATGCCTGCCCAACGTGGGGCTCGGCATCGGCGGGTAGAGCCAAGGCGAGGTCGCCGAAAGGCGTCTGAACAGTGCAGAAGTAGAAGTCCTGGTCAGTAAGTTCGACGTGGCGCTGCTCTACGGAATTAATCACGCCCTCAATGTGCGCGTGTGGGGTTACCCAGCGCGGTTTGTAGCTGCGGTAGAACTCCTCGGTGCTCGGCGCCCGCAGGGAGAACTCAGTGTCCGTGTCTTCGTTACCCGGTTCGCCAAGCGTGACATCGAGAGCTATCGCGGCGATGTCCATGGATTCAGCGCGGTGTTCGCCGCCAGCCGGGTTGCCTGCGGGTAAGGCGAAGGCCGAATCACTCAGCGCAGAAAAGCGCAGGCTCTGGTCACCTGAGTCGGTGCTTTCTAGTGCGGAGTCGTCCGTCTCGCGGCGACCTGCTCCGGAAATCTCCACGAGGGCGATATAGGGCGTTATCCGGTAGGCCGATACCTCGGTGGGGTGCGCGGTGCGCAAGGAGGGAAGCGCCGTCCATTCGGTATCAAAGCTAAAAATGCTCAGGCGCGGACCCGAGGGATCCTGGTAGCTGAGGACGGCCTCGAATGCCGGGACATCCCCAAGCGCCACCTGAGCGGAGTCATGAACCTCGTCAACGAGGTCCTCCAGATCGGGGAAGTCCAGGGCGAGGGTGCGAAAGAGCTTGTCCATGTCACACTATTGTAGAGAACGCTGCGGAGAGCTCCGCGGCGAACCCAGATCCCAGCCCCGCACTCGCTAGTTCGCGTAGAGGCTGGCGCTCTTCTCTACGAGTGTGAGCACGTCATAGCTGGCGACGAGCTCATCGTCTTGGTTGTAGAGTGCCGCATCCCAGCACACCTCGCCGTAGTCATCGGTCAGGCGGGGAGTGATCCGCTTGGCGGTGAGCTCGACGCGGATGGAGTCGCCGTAGGTAACCGGGGTGATGAAGCGAAGGTTCTCTAGGCCGTAATTAGCCAGCACCGGGCCTGGGGCTGGTTCCACGAAGAGCCCGGCGGCCCAGGAAACCAGCAGGTAGCCGTGAGCAACGCGCCGGGGGAAGAAGGGGTTGGCGGCCGCGGCCTCCTCATCTGTATGGGCGTAGAAGGTATCGCCGGTGGACTCGGCAAACGCGCTGATGTCATCGAGCTCCACGGTGCGCAGGTCGGAGGCGAACTGATCCCCGATGTTGAGCGTGGCCAGATCCTTGCGGAAGGGATGCACGGCGCTTCCCGCAGTTACCGCAGCGCGGGTTGCCTTGTTGACGCGTGCCCCGCGATGCCACTGCCCGGTGACCGCGGTGAGGTGATCGGGGCTGCCCTGAATGGCGGTGCGCTGCATATAGTGCTTGACCCCGCGGATACCGCCGAGTTCCTCGCCACCGCCGGCGCGGCCAGGGCCACCATGGACGAGGTGCGGCAGAGGAGAGCCATGCCCAGTGGAGGTGGCGGCATCGTCGCGGTCGAGGAAGTGAAGACGCCCGTGATGGGCGGCAATCTCACGCGCAAAGTGCGAGGTGAGCTCAGGATCGTGTGTGATGACGGAGGCTACCAGCGAGCCCGCGCCCAGCGCCGCCAGCGAGCTTGCCTCCTCCGGGCTGTGATAGCCCAAGACGGAGACCACGGGACCGAAAGCCTCAGTGGCGTGAACAGCCGGCGCATAGGAATCCGTGAAGTGGAGGATGGTGGGGGTGAAGAAGGCGTCGGAAAGCGCCGTAGCTTCTTCGGTACCGCCATAGACAATGGTTCCGCCGCCTGTGACAAGCGTGTCCACCGCCTGTGCAACATCGCGGCGCTGCTCTGCGGAAACCAACGGTCCCATGGTGGTTTCGCGTTCGCGGGGATCGCCGAGCACGACCTTATCCGCCAAGCGCTGGGACAGCTCCTCGATGACCTGTTCCACCAAGTGCTCAGGCACGATGGCGCGGCGAATGGCGGTGCACTTTTGGCCAGCCTTCGAGGTCATCTCGTTGAAAACGGCCTTGATATATGCCGAGAACTCGGGGGAGTTCGTGGTGACATCGCTGCCGAGAATCGCGGCGTTGAGGGAATCTGCCTCGGCGCTGAAGCGAATTCCGCCCTCGATGACGTGTGGGTGGCTGCGCAGGGAATGTGCAGTGGCCGCAGAACCGGTGAAGGCAACGTGATCGCGGTAGTCCAGGTGGTCGAGGAGGTCGCGCGCCGAGCCGGAGATGAGCTGCAGGGATCCCTCCGGCAGGATCCCGGAATCCAGCATGAGGCGCACGCAGGCCTCGGTGAGAAAACTCGTCGGCGTGGCTGGCTTGACCAGGGTGGGGATGCCGGCAATAAACGCGGGGGCGAACTTCTCGAGCATTCCCCAGACGGGGAAATTGAAGGCATTGATTTGCACCGCGACGCCAGGGATTGAGGTATAGATATGGCGGCCTAAGAAGCTACCGTCGGGGGAGAGGACCTCGGCCTCGCCATCACATAACACCACAGCGTTGGGCATCTCGCGCCTCCCCTTGGAGGAGAAGGTGAAGAGAGTGGAGATTCCGCCATCAATATCGACAGCGTTATCGCGCCGGGTAGCGCCCGTGCGATAGGAGAGTTCATAGAGCTCGTCACGGTGTTCTTGCAGGTGAAGGGCAAGCTCCTTGAGCTTCAACGCGCGCTCGTGGAAGGTCAGCGGCGCCAGATTCCGCCGGCCAGTATCGCGGGCGTAGTCCACCGCTGCGGCAATATCGAGGCCCTCTGCGGATACCCGGGCAAAGACCTCGCCGGTTGCCGCATCACGTACCTCAGCTGCGTGTTGCGGGGCCTCCGGTTCCTGCCAGCGCCCGGCGAGGAAACTGGGGACGATGGGCGCGGCAGCAGTGGTGCTGGAACCTGTAGTGGATTTCGTGCTGGTGGTCTGAGTCGTCGTAGTCATGATGGGGAGTGAACACTCATCCTTATCGCGTTCGGCGCTCGCTATTACCCTTGGTAACTGAGCGGTCGGTCAGTAATTTAAGCTAGTATAATCCACATCACAATTTCTTGAAAGGGTAATCATGCAACAGGAACCGTGGAAGATACAGCTGGGGGAGTTGGATAAGAAGCTCGGGGTGGTTGTGCTCGAGGAATCGGCCGAGAGAGTAGTGGCCACCATGCCCGTGGCGGGCAATACCCAATCCTTCGGACTGCTCCACGGCGGTGCCATGGCTTGCTTAGCAGAGGCAGTGGGCAGTTGGGCTGCTGTCGTTCATGCCTCCAGCCTGGGGAAAGTAGCAGTAGGGGTCGACATCAACGCCACCCACCACGCCTCTGGGCGCTCAGGAGTTGTCACCGCCACCGCCACAGCGATTCACCTCGGGCGCACACTGTGCAGCCACGAGATCATCATCGTCGACGAGGCGGGCAAGCGGCTTTGCACCGCGCGAATTACCAATGCCGTGGTGGAAAGGAAGGGGTAGATCTCTGGGTATCATCTGAGAACAGAGTCGATGCCATTAGGCGTCCACGAGGGTTATGCTTCAAAAATAGCTACAGGAGATATTTTTGAAGCGAATCAGAGATAAGTCACCAGGGACTGCTCCGGGTCCTCCGCAGCATTAACGGTGATATACGGACAGTCGCGTACCTCGAAGCGGTTGTCTTCGCCTCTCAGTCGAATCCGCCAACAGCCGGAGGTGTTTTTATAGGGCACTTACCGCGTCCACAACTGCCTAAACGCGGGATCGTGCAGCAATTCCTGCACAGTGGAGACCAGAGATTCAGAAGCTACCTGCGTGACCAGCTTCATGTGCACCAACCCGATGACCTCTGCTGCTTTATCGCGCCAGTCCACATAGACCTTCCGGCTATACTGCCGGTGCTGACGAGAAAACATGTAATCCACAGTGACAACTCGCTGGGTGCTGAAGCATTGCCCGGGAACAAGATTGCCTTCGAGGCGGCGTCGGGAAGCACAAGATTGAGGTCACGATCGAGGATGTGCCGCATGGTCGCCTCCGGGAAATGGGACGCGACCTCGCCGAGAGTAGCCCGAGCGTTGTGGCGATCGCGCTCATCCGTCCGCGCCTCGAATGGTGCCTCCTCCTCAAAGAGCAAGCTTAGGTAGCGGCGGTCCAAGGCGCTCAGGCGTAGTGCCTTTATGATGGAGTTCAGCACCGATGGGGATGGATTGAGCATCCGGCCCTGCTTAAGCTTGACGTAGTAGTCGAAGCTGATTCTTGCAGCCCAGGCGACTTCCTCGCGGCGCATCCCTGCGACTCTGCGGTCCCCGACGGGGTCGAAAGCCGGGGAGCAAGCATCCGGATCGATGCGGGCGCGCCGCGTTCGAAGAAACCCTGCCACGGCATCTTTGCGGTAATTCGCCAGGTCAGGGATTGATACCGTTAATCGCCCCTAGGCCAGTGCTTTAAGCACGGCGTGGTTGAATGCCTGAAGATCAGCAGGTGTTCGCGAGGTGATGAGACTAAAGCCATTCGTAGTGTCCACGCAGACCTCCTCATCCACCCAAGAGCCACCCGCGTTGGTGATGTCCACGGCTAGTGCCGGATAGGAGGTAAGAGTCTTGCCAACGATAAGGTCAGCGTTTACCAGCAACCACGGTCCATGACATATCGCAGCAATGGGGATGCCCGCCGCGGCCGCGTCCTTCACAATGCGCAGAGCATCTGAATCCGTGCGCAACGCATCAGCGTTGAGGGTGCCGCCGGGGATCACAACGATATCGTAATCGGACGCGGTGACCGCACCGAGAGTGCTATCACTGTCCACCAACGGACCTGCGGTTTTGTCGCCGCGCAGTGTCTGAATCTCATTGCCATCGACCGATGCAACGGTAGTTGTCACCCCGGCTTCTTTCAGTGTCTGGAGGGGCGTGAGGAGTTCGTCGGTTTCGGTGCCGTAGTTCGTGGTGATGATCAGCGAGTTAGTCATATACCTTCCTTTATATCTCTACTTCTGGCTTTCCACCGGCGTATAAGGTTCGATGTCATAGGCGGTTTGGACGAGAGCCGGGCGGGTGCCGTCATTAACTGTCCGCGACCATTCGCCGTTCATCTGCGCCTTGATGTCATCGACTGTGTGCGCTGGGAGCACGTGCCGGTAGGCGGTGTCGACACCGGTGAGAACGTCGATGCTGACCTTGATGACCTCCTCAGGATCGAACTGTTCATGCGGGAAGTGGAGCTTGTCATAGTCAAAGAGCCGGGTGGAGGGATTGTCATCCCAGGACTTGAACTCCTCGAACATCGTATCGTTGAAGCCAGTGAGGAAAGGACCGGGATTAATCGTCGCGACCTTCACGCCGAACTCGGCGAGTTCCTGGTCGAGGGCGTCGGCGAAAGCCTCCACCGCGTGCTTGGATCCTGCGTAGGCGCCAGTGAAAGGATCGACGGTCAGCCCGGCGACCGAGGACATGAATACGATGCGGCCCTTCTTCTTTTCAACCATGTGCTTTGCTATGCCCTGGGTGAGCAACACTGGTCCGAAGACATTGACCTCGAATTGGTGGCGGATGACCGCGGCGGGCAGGTCCACCGTGGAACCGCCTTCCGAGATGCCGGCGTTGTTTAATAGGACGTCGATGTCCCAGGACAGTGCTTTGCGACGGTCGCCTTCGTCGGTGACATCAAGTTTTTCCACTCTGAGTTCTACACCGCGCTCGTGAGCCTCAGCGCGCAGTGTATTTACTTGGGCGATGATCTCTACGCCCGCAATGACGTCGTGGCCCTGTTCGGCGAGTCGCAGTGCGATCTCCTTGCCAAAACCGCTTCCGGCTCCGGTGATCAAGTAGGTATCTGACATGTCTGTGCTCTCTTTCATGGTAATTGTCTCTGCTCCCGTGTTCGTGCTTCTGCTCTTGTTTCTTGTGTCCACCGGCATTTGCCGGCTCTTCCGGTTTTGGGGTGGTTTTATTGGTCAGCACCGAGCCCGATCATTCAGGATAGGTCGGATGGCTTTGCTATTGCACTGCCAAGTTCTGGCGAGGCGGCCCGTCTGTGGATAACCGCACCGGGCCTGGTGGGTTATCCACAGTTTCCTTACTGGGTGCGGGTTGGGGATTGTCGTACCGCGTGGCGGTGCCTTAGCGTGACGGGCATGGGCTTGCAGGAGTATTTCGCACAACTTAGCCGGGGTGTTGACCTCGTAGCCGAGTGCTCGGGGCTATCTGCCCCAGACCTTGAGAAGATGGGGGCTAGCACACAGGATGCCGCCGAGCTTATAAGCCTGCACGCCATCTACTTCGGCTCCACGCCTTATACGGGCAAGCAACGCTTAGCTGTTGACGCTGCCAGGCGCAACGGACACACCCTGAGCACCCTGCGCCACATCGAATCCTTTACCCGCCGCGTTCAAGGACGCCTGGCGGCGTGGAACCTGCGCGTAGAGCTATGCGCCACCTCCAGCGAGCAGGTTACTGCGGTAGCCAGGCGCCGGCTGCGCGAGATGCGTATCCCCCGCCAGTACACCGAGCGTGTACTGCTGCGCCAGCACCCCAACGGGCTGGCCACCTTGACAGTGACCGGCAATGGGTTAGATATGGCAGATGCCTTCCGAACCATCGACCAGCAGCATCCGGGTAAGAGTTTTATCGCCCGCATGCTCGGCAAGGCAGGCGCGGCCCCGGCTGCGCGTACTCGGGTGACGACCATGGCAGTCCTCCAGTTGGAGGACTACGGGAAGCTTGTACGCCGCGAGCGCGATGATGTGCTGGTGCGCACCACTAGTGGGACTGTTATCACCGGCGCGCAGCTTGTAGAACGCGCCTGCGCCAACGAAGGGCTTATCACGATCATCAGCCGTACACACGGGCCGGTGGACTTGTACCGCTGTGAGCGCTTCGCCTCAACAAAACAGCGCACGATGCTCGCAGCAGAGCACCCCACGTGTGCATGGCCGGGCTGTAACATCCCGGCAGAGCGGGGGCAGTTCCACCATCTCACACCGTGGAGTCATGGTGGGGAGACTAACGTTGTCAACCTGGTGACCTTGTGTAGCTACCACAACGGCATCAATGACGACGATCCGAATGCGCCACCACGGCGCGGGCGCCTTACCCGACAGGGCGGGACAGTAGTCTGGCAGCCCCCGCAAACGCACTAGCCGTTAGGTCAACACCGCCTAACGGCGACTTCCGGCACCCCAAAACAAACCCCAGCGGGCAAGCGGGCAGGACTGTGACTGTGCGGTGGAGATGATCCCGGAAAATACCGACAAGGGACTCGCTTTTTGCCTACCACTCCCACCACGCACTCCAAAACCGGAAGAGTCCATCTACCGGTGCTCCGCCACCGCGGCGGCGCACTGCGCAATCGTGCTGTCCTGTTCCTGGGAGCCGCCGCTTATCCCGACGGCTCCGACGACCTCTCCGTCGACGATGAGGGGGACGCCTCCGGCGAATACCAAGACCCGGCCACCACCGCTAAGAGCCATGCCCCAGAATTGTCCGCCCGGTTGGGAATCCTCAGCGAGATCGCCGGTGGCAGAGCGGAAGAAAGCGGCGGTGTGCGACTTGTCGACGGAGTGCTCGATACTCCCGAGCTGTGCGCCGACCATCCGCGCATGAGCGATGAGATTGCCGCCCGCGTCCGCCACAGCGATGTTGCTCGGCGAGCCAATCCTCGTGGATGCCGCGATGCCTGCTTCGATGATGCGCTGAGCGTCGTCGAGCGTGAGCGTAGTTTGTGTTTTCACGATCTGGTTACCTCCTTTTCGGTTGCAGCACCCAGTATGCTTCGCCTTGCGAAGCCCTGTCGTGGTACTGCTAGTACCACCCAGCCTGAGCCCCAGCCTTAGCTAGGAGTAGTCATAGAAACCCGCCCCAGACTTGCGGCCCAGTTCGCCGCGGGCGACTTTATCGCGGAGCAGTTGCGGTGGGGAGAAGCGTTCTCCGAGCTGGGATTCTAGGTATTCGGCGATGCCGAGGCGCACGTCGAGTCCCACGATATCGGTGAGCTCCAGGGGGCCGATGGGGAACTTATAGCCCAGCACCATGGCGTTGTCGATGTCGCGCGGGGAGGCCACGCCCTCCTCGACCATGCGGATGGCCTCCAAGGCGATGGCGACGCCTAGGCGCGAAGAGGCAAAGCCGGGGGAGTCACGGACCACCACGGCGGTTTTGCCCAGCGCGGCCACCCACTGCTTGGCCTTGTCTACCAACTCCGGCGGGGTGGACTGCGCCACCACGACCTCAACGAGGAGGGAGGAGGGTACGGGGTTGAAAAAGTGCAGGCCAATGACGTCATTGTCCACGCACTGGGCTAGATCCGAGACGGATAGGGAAGAGGTATTGGTGGCGATGACCGCTGCGGGTGCGGCCGCCGCGATGGAGGCAAAGGCGGAGTTCTTGAGTTCCAGGGACTCCGGCACCGCCTCCACCACCAGGGGCGTCGCAGCAAAGTCCGCGGTATCGGTGCTCAGCGTGAGGCGGGAGGCCCAGGTGGCGAAGGTGCCTTCCGCCCCGCGGTCGAGCGAGCCCTGGATAGCCTTTTCTATGCGTCCGCGCGCAGCGGCGAGGGCGGCGTCGTTAATGTCAACCACAGTGACGTGAGCGCCGGCCGCGAGGAAAGCGTGCGCGATACCGGTGCCCATGCGTCCGCCACCCAGGACGCCGACGGCGGGGGGAACGCTGGCGTGTGCTTCATTCATGGGTTTTCTCCTTGGTTAATTCTGGGCTAGTTCTGATTTAGTTCTGCTAGCGCTCTGCTAGCTCTTGCCGCGGCCGTCGAGGAAGGCCTGCATGCGGTCGAACTTGGCGTCTGATTCAAAAAGTACGGCTTGGGCGATGTTATCGGCCACGGGATGCGCGGATTCGGGCACTTCCAGGAGCTGCTTGCTCAGGCGCACCGCCAGCGGATCTAACTGGGCAATGCGCCGTGCCAGGGCCTCGGCACCAGCCTGCAGTTCTACTGGGGGATGTAGCTCGCTGACCAGCTGTGCCGCCAGGGCTTCGTTTCCGTCGAGAACACGCCCGGCGAGCAGAATCTCCTTGGCCAGGGGCATGCCCACAGTATTTTTTAGCCGCCACAGCGCGCCCGCGCCGGCAATGATCCCCAGGTTGGCCTCGGGTTGGCCAAAGCGGGCCTGCGGGGTGGCTACCCGGAAGTCCGCGGCCAGGGCCAGCTCCAGGCCGCCGCCCAGGGCAAAGCCGTCGATGGCGGCGATAACTGGGGCGGGAAGCGCGGCTATGCGTTGGAAGAGGCCAGAGTTGATTCCGCGCAGGGCATCCTCGCGGCGGCGCTCGCGCAGCTCCGAGATGTCTGCCCCGGAGGCGAAGATGCCGCGCGGGCCACGTGAGGTCTGCGCCACGCAGCCGGTGATGATGAGAATCTGGGGTTCGCGCTCTAAGTGGGCGCAGAGTTCGTGGAGCTCGGAGACCATCTTCTCATCGATGGCGTTGCGCACCTCGGGCCGGTTGAGCCTGGCGAGCACCCATTCTTCTCCCTGGACTATGTCAATTGCGTGGCTCATCTCATACCCTTTCTATAGCAATGGCGGTGCCTTCGCCTACACCCACACACATGGTGGCGATGCCGCGGTTAACATCCGCGTCCTCAAGGCGGCTGAGCAGCGTGAGCACGAGGCGCGAGCCCGAGGAACCCAGCGGGTGCCCCAGTGCAATGGCCCCGCCCCAGGCATTGACCCTGTTCTCATCGAACCCGAGCTCCCGGATACACGCCAGCGATTGGGAGGCAAAGGCCTCGTTGAGTTCGATGGCGTCGACGGAGTCTAGTTCCCAGCCGGCGCGCTCGAGGACCTGGCGGGTGGCGGGGATAGGGCCGGTGCCCATGATCTCCGGGCTCACCCCGCGGGCAGAATTGGCTACCACACGGGCGCGCGCCACAAGCCTATGCTTGGCGACGGCCGCCTCCGAGGCCACGATGACACACGAGGCGCCGTCGTTCAGCGCGGAGGCATTGCCCGCGGTGGTGACATCTCCCAAGGAGGTGACGGGGCGCAGCGCGGCAAGCGCCTCGGAGGAGGTATCGCGGCGCGGGCCCTCATCGGTATCGACCACCGTGACTGCTCCCTTGCGGCCTGTGACCTCGATGGGCACGATTTCACGGGCGAACTTCCCGGCATCGATGGCGGCTACTGCGCGCTGATGGGAACGCAAGGCAAAGGCATCGGCCTCGCTGCGGCTAATGCCGAAGACGCGGGCGACCTCCTCGGCCGTCTCCGGCATCGAATAGGTGGCCTTGTCCTGTGCCAAGAAGGCGGGGTTGGGAAAACGCCAGCCAATGGAGGTGTCGTAGATCTCGCCGGGCCGGGCGAAAGCCGTTGTCGGTTTGGCCATGACCCACGGCGCACGTGACATGGATTCCACGCCCCCAGCCACGACGATTTCCGCCTGCCCGGATTCCACGAGCGCGGTGGCTAGGGCGATGGAGGACATTCCGGAGGCGCACAGGCGGTTGACCGTCAAGCCCGGAACCGTGTCGGGGAAGCCCGCCAGCAGCCAGGCCATGCGCGCCACGTTGCGGTTTTCCTCGCCCGCACCGTTGGCGTTGCCAATGATGACCTCGTCGACGAGGGCGGGATCGATTCCCGCGCTATCGACGGTCTTCTTGATCGTCGCCGCGATGAGATCGTCGGGGCGCACGCTCGATAGCGCGCCGCCATAACGCCCGACGGGAGTGCGGAAACCGGAAACGAGAAAAGCGTGGTTAGTCATCTAAGCTCCTTTGAAATGGGGGGTGCGCTTGGCGTTGAAGGCGGCAAAACCCTCAAGGTAATCCTCAGTGCTGCACAGTTTGCCCTGCACGATATTCTCTGCCTCTACGCTGCTCCATAGGCCAACGCCGTGATCGCGTAAGTCTTGGACGAGCGCGCGGCTGGCCAGGTAAGATAGCGTGGCACCGCGTGCGGCGCGCCGGGCGGTCTCGCGGCTAAACTCCACTAGCTCGGCCGCAGGCAGGGCCTTGGAGAACAGCCCCGCCCGCACCGCCTCCAGCCCGGAGATGAGTTCCCCGGTGATGATGAGATCCATCGTGCGGTGGGTGCCAAGCCGCTCGACAAAAAGCGAGTGCCCGCCGGAATCGAGCGTGGCCCCGAGGTTGCCAAAGGGCGAGCCAAAGGAGGCATCCTCGGCGACATAAACCACATCGCAGGCCAGCGCGAGACCCAGGCCCACGCCCAGACAGGGGCCGTGGACGGCGGCGAAGGTGGGTGCGGGGAAGTCATCTATCTGCTTGAGAAGCGGCGTGACCTCGGTGGCGAGGAAGGCGGTGGCATCATCCTCGCGTGGGTCAAGGCCCTTGATGTTGCGGCCCGCACAAAAGCCCTTGCCCTCCCCGCGCAGCAGGAGGGCGCGGGGCTTTTCCTCGGCAGCGCGGCTCAGCACCGCGGAGAGCTCTGCGATGTCTGCGGAGTTCAGCGCGTTGAGGGAGCGCGGATTATTAAGGACTATTTCCGCGACCGTTCCGCCGAGGTTATTCGGGGCGCTATCCGGTGCGGGAGGGAGGAAGTTGAGGTCGATCACGAGGCGAGTTTCTCCTTAGGGATACTGGTGTAGGCGTCCTGGTTTAGGCGTCGAAGTCGAGGACTACGCGCGGGGTGGTGGGGTGGGATTGGCAGGTCAGGACGTAGCCAGCAGCCAGCTCATCGGCCTCGAGGGCATAGTTCTCATCCATCTCCACCTCGCCCTCGATGACCTTGGCGCGGCAGGTGCCGCATACGCCTCCGGCGCAGGCGAAGGGAACATCGGAGCGGACCCGCAGAGCGGCGTTGAGCAGCGACTCGTGGGCGGAAACCGGTGAGGCCACCGAGGCCGAAAGCCCGTCGAGTGTGAAGGAGATTTCCGTGTTTTCTCCCTCCGGGTCTGCCTCGACGCTGCGCCCGGTCTGGCTCTGGGTGCCGGTGGGCTTTCCGGTGGTAAAAAGCTCGTAGCGCACCGCAGCCTTGTCTACTTCGCGCTGGGAAAGCTCGTCCCGGACTAACTGCACCAGTTCGAAGGGGCCGCATAAGAACCACTCGTCCACGTTTTCGGTGCGCACGACATTATCTAGCAGCATTTGGAGCTTCTCCGCATCGATGCGGCCGGAGAAGAGGGGATTGACGCGCTGCTCGCGCGAGAGCACGTGGTGTACCGCAAAGCGGGTGGGGTACTTGTCTTTGAGGTCGCCGATTTCCTCGGCGAACATGACTCCCGCCCCGCTCCGGTTGGCAAAGATGAGTTCAAAGGTGGCGCCGCTCGATTGCGAGAGCACGGTCTGGGCGATGGCCATGATCGGCGTGATGCCCGAGCCTGCGGCAATGGCCACTAGGTGCGGGTGGTCGATGCTGTCCAGGCCCTCCTTCACTGCCTGGGGGTTATTCAATCCGGTGATATGCGTATTGGAGATGAAGGCGCCTTGGGGATTCATCACGTCTATCTCAAAGCCTGGCTTGAGCTCATCATTAGCCCAAGAGGAAAAGAGCCCGCCCCGGTCACGCTTGATGGCGACGCGGATCTGCCCGTTGCCCGGGACATCGCAGATGGAATAGGAACGGCGCAGCTCCTGGCCTTCAATCGTGGCGCGCAGGGCGACGTATTGGCCGGGGATGTAGTCATAGTCCTCGCGCAGGTGCTCGGGGACGGCGAGGGAGACCTCGACGGAATCGGCGGTAAGCTTCCTTACCTCGGTGACGCTAAGGGTATGGAAGGTGGCTTTCTTCCGGGCGGGGATGGTGGTGGGAGAAGTCATTAGTGCACCTTGAAGTAGTCGAAGGGCTCCAGGCAGTCGCGGCAGCTATACAAGGCTTTGCAGGAGGTGGAGCCAAATTGGGCGAGGGTATGAGTGCGGCTCGAGCCGCAGTGTGGGCAGGGCACAACCGGTGGCGGCCCGAGGCGCAGCGGGACGGGGCCGCCGGAACCGGCGCGCGAGCGTCCCGTGGGAGGTGCGATTCCATAGTCGAGCAGGTTCTGCTTGCCACGCTCGGTGATCCAGTCGGTGCTCCACGCCGGGTGCAGCACTAGCTCGACGCGGGCATTTGCGTACCCGGCGCGCTCTAGCGCGCCTAGAATATCGGCGGTGATGGTTTCCATAGCTGGGCAGCCCGAGTAGGTGGGGGTGATGGTCACGACCGCCTGCTCACCCTCGAGCCGGGCCCCGCGCAGGATGCCGAGATCCGCAATCGAAATCACCGGGATCTCCGGGTCTGGAACCTGAGCGGCGATGTCCCAGATGGCGGCCTCTGCCTGCGCGGTGGGGCGCAGCGCGTGGGCAGAGGGGAGGTTGGTGGGCATAGAGGGCCTCCTTACTATCAGGTTCACCAGGTGGCGCCGGGATGCTGGCGCGCTAGTGATTGCATCTCGGCCAGGATGAAGCCACGTTGCTCGGAAAAGGCGCCGGTGCGCTGTCCGGAACGCGCCTGCTTGACATCAGGAATGGAAAGGCCAGCCGCATCGAGTACCCGGGCGATGGATGCATCGAAGTCTGCGCGCAACGTCGAGGGCAAGACTGCCTCGCCGGACTGCGCCAGCTGCTCATGAATCGGCAGATCCTCGAAGAGCTCTGCGAGATAGGGCCACATGTAATTAAGGCCCTCCCTCATCCGGCGCTGCGATTCCTCGGTACCTAGCCCCAGGCGCAAGACCCACTGATTGGCGTGATCGACGTGGTACTCCACTTCCCGGATTGCCTTGGCGGCGATGGCGGTCAGCGTCGCGTCGGTGGAGTTGAGCAACGCGGAGTAGAGGCCGTACTGATAGTGGGAGAAAAGCAGTTGGCGCGCGATGGTCTGGGCGAAGTCGCCATTGTCCTGCTCCACGAGCCGGCAAGAACGGAACTCCTCCTCGTTGCGGAAATAGGCAATGTCATCCTCGCTGCGCCCAGTGGCGGTGCCCGAATAGGTGAAGAAGAAGCGGGCGTGGCCGAGCAAGTCGAGGGCGATATTGCCCAAAGCGATATCCTCTTCCATCTCTGGGGCACGCGAGATCCACCAGCCGAGTCTTTGGGAGAGGATGAGTGCGTCGTCGCCAAGCAGGGTTGCGTACTCCGCCACTTGCGGCGTTGCCTGGGCAGTGGTGGCGGCGAGCTCCTCGGCGGTGAGCGCGTTGCCTTGAGAATGCTTGGTGGCCGAATCGGCGCTGGCGAATCCGCTCATAGGTGCGGTACCCCCTCGGACTTGTCGTAGTAGGTGGCGTGGCGGTAATTCTTGCCCTGCGGGGACTCGAAGAAGCCGCCCTTGGAATCAGGATCCGAGGTGGAGACCGCGGAGGTGGGGACCACCCACACTGAGGTGCCCTCGTTGCGGCGGGTATAGAGATCGCGGGCGTTGCGCAGCGCCATGGTGGCATCCGGGGCGTGCAGTGAACCGGCGTGGACGTGGGAGAGGCCGCGGGAGGAGCGAACAAAGACCTCCCACATGGGCCACTGGTTTTCAGGCATGGTTTTCCTTAACTATTAGAAGCGTTCAAGAACTGGGGGAACTCTCAGGCCGAAAGGGCCGAATCCACCTGTTGGTACTTCTCCGCGTAGGCAGCGGCGGCCTCGCGGACCCAGGCGCCGTCGGCGTGGGCCTGGCGCCGGCGCTGCATGCGCTGAACGTTGCAGGGGCCCTCGCCGCGGATGGCGGCTTTGAACTCTTTCCAGTCCAATTCGCCGAAGTCATAGTGGCCGCGTTCCTCGTTCCACTTCAGCTCTGGATCCTCGAAGTGGAGGCCCAATGCTTCCGCCTGCGGGACTATCATGTCGACGAAGCGTTGGCGCAGCTCATCGTTGGAAAAGCGCTTGATCTTCCACTCCATGGATTGGCGGGAGTTGGGTGAGTCATCATCGGGGGGACCGAACATCTGCAGGGCTGGGCCGTAGAAGCGGTTGATGGCCTCCTGTGCCATCTGTTTCTGGGCGGCGGTGCCATTGGCGAGCTCATAGAGGATCTCCCAGCCTTGACGCTGGTGGAAGGATTCCTCCTTGCACACCCGCACCATGGCCCGGCCGTAGGGGGCATAGGAGGCGCGGCACAGCGGCACCTGGTTGCAGATGGCGGCGCCATCCACCAGCCAACCAATGGCGCCGATGTCGGCCCAGGTGCGCGCCGGGTAGTTGAAGATGGAGGAGTACTTGGCGCGGCCGTCGAGGAGCTGTTCCACCAGCTCATCGCGAGTGGTGCCGAGGGTTTCCGCGGCGGAGTAGAGGTAGAGCCCGTGCCCGGCCTCATCCTGGACTTTGGCCATGAGGATGGCCTTGCGCTTGAGGGAGGGCGCGCGCGAAATCCAGTTGGCCTCCGGCTGCATGCCGATGATCTCCGAGTGCGCGTGTTGGGAGATTTGCCGGGTCAGGGTCTGGCGGTAGGCCGCGGGCATCCAATCGCTGGGCTCGATACGGGAATCGGCGGCGATGAGTTCGTCGAAGTGGGCTTGGGGTGTCTGGGGTTCTAGGTTGTGCTGGGCGCTTGGCGATGTCGCCTTCTTGCCCGAGTGGTGAGAAGTCATGGCAGTGGCTCCTTAACCTTCCTGGGGAGTGGAGGGTAGTGAGCTTAAAGAACTGGCTCACTTACTGAATGGTTGGTCAGTTTATGGGATAAGTGTGACTCACGTCAAGTGTTCTTGTGAGGTGGGTCTAATCTTTTGCTTGCTATGTCCGGTTGCGGCGCGCTAACGTGTGCCGCGCTGTGAGGGGATGACCCGGAAGGTTCCGCGGAACTCGGCGATGGACTCGCCCTCCACGGTGAGGGAGACATCAACCACCCCATTTCGTCCCCAGGACTGGCGGGTGATGGCGACGCCTTCGACGGTGTCGCCCTCCCAGGCGGGGGAGATGTAGTGAATGGAGTTGTGCGCGGCGACGGCCATCTCCCCGGGGGAGTTGCAGGCGCCGGCGAAGAGCGAATCGGCGAAGGTGTACAAGAATCCGCCCTGTGCCGTCCCGTGCCCGTTGCACATCTCGGGGCGGATTCTAAAGCGGCCTTCGCAGCGGCCGAGTTCGAGCGCGGTGATCTCCGCGCCGATGTGGGCGGTGGCGCGATCCTCTTCAAACATGCGCCTGACGTGGGACAAGGCGGGATCTGCGGCGACGCCGGGTTGCAAGATGGAAGTCATGAGTGCTCCTGGAGGTGACTGGGCTGACTGCCTCGCTCAAGGCCTGAGGCACAGCGCTACTCATGAGGAAATGCGGGTGTGGTGAGAAATGATTCTAACCATTGCTGCGCGGGTCTGCTTGAATGGGTGGGGTGACTACCGTGAATCCCACCTCCCAGCGTGGCCGCCCCGGCTACTCCCGCGATGACGTGATTCGCGCCGCCGTCCGCGCTTTTAACTCCCGCGGTTATGATGCCACCTCCATGGGGCATGTGGCGCAAGACCTGGGGATTTCCAAGTCTGCTTTGTATCATCACATCACCTCCAAGGAGGAGATCCTCGAAGAGTCGGTGGCTTATGCGCTGAGCAACCTAGAGCAGGCCTTCCGGGACGTCGTCGCAGCAGATTTAACCCCGGGGGGGACGATCCGTCAGCTCATCTATGGCTCGGTGGCCGTCTTGTGTGCCGATGCGGAATCCGTGACGCTCTTGTTGCGCCTGCGTGGAAACTCCGAGGTAGAGCTGCGTGCCTTGAGCCGGCGCCGCGAGCTCACGCGCTCAGTCATCCCGCTTATCGCTAAGGCCCAAGAAAGTGGCGAGATTCGTAGCGATATTAGCCCCGCGGTACTCACGCGCATGTGCTTTGGCCTGGTTAACTCCCTGGCGGACTGGTACGAGCCGGACGGTGAGCTCGGTCCGGAACAGATTGCGCAGGATGTCGTGGCGCTTCTTTTCGGTGGGCTCGACTCTCGGCGTTAGTTCCCTTCCACACTGCTCTAGTGCAAACTACGTGGGTACAAACTATGTGAGTGCGCACTAGGTGTGAGCAGCGGATTCTTTTTGAAATGTGGCGTGGATTAAAAAACTTCTAGAATTGTGTTGGCTATCACGTAACTTCCCTGTATTGTACGTCACATGATTTACCTGAACGAATGGTAAGTCAGTTTCCTCTAGCCGGATACCGTGCCGGCCTATCCAACTTTTCCCTGGCTGATTTATCCAGAGCACAACTTTCGAGGGAATGAGGGTGTGGACCTAACTTCTCCCGTACCGAAAGGCAACACCGTGACCGCAGTGTTTGATATTTTTTCTGATCATCACGGCCCGCAAATGGGCATCGAATACGCTTCCCGCGATGAGATCATCGCCCTGCAGACGCAGCGCGCGAAGAACGAGCTGCGTCACGCGTATTACAACGTCCCCCACTACAAGAAGGCATTCGACGAGGTGGGCGTCCACCCCGATGACTTCCGGGAACTGGCGGACTTTGCCAACTATCCTTTTACGGATAAGGAAACCCTGCGTACGGAATACCCCTTTGGAATGTTCGCGGTTGATCAACGCCAGGTTGCACGCATCCACGCCTCATCCGGCACTACCGGCCGACCGACCGTGGTGGGATACACCCAAAATGACGTGAAGATCTGGTCCGAACTAGTCGCCCGCTCCTTGTGCGCCGGCGGTATTCGGCCCAGCGATAAAGTCCAGATCACCTTTGGCTATGGACTCTTCACCGGAGGGCTCGGAGCGCACTACGGCGTTGAGCAACTAGGAGCCACCGCGATTCCTACTTCCGGCGGGCAAACCGAGCGGCAAATCCAGATCATGCAGGACTTCCAGCCAGATGCGATCCTCGGAACGCCTTCCTACATGCTCAACCTGCTGGATCGCATGCGCAAAGAAGGAATCGATCCGCGCGAGAGCTCGCTTAGGGCCGGCGTATTCGGCGCGGAGCCCTGGAGCGAAGGGATGCGCCGCGAGCTAGAAGCGGGCTTCGGTATCACCGCCACGGACATCTATGGCCTCTCCGAGGTCATGGGACCAGGCGTGGCCCAAGAGTGCGTGGAAACCAAGGATGGACTCACCGTGTGGGAGGACCACTTCTACCCGGAGATCATCGATCCGCAGACGCTACAGCCGGTCCCCGATGGGCAGTTTGGAGAGCTTGTTATCTCCTCGCTGACCAAGGAGGCTTTCCCCATCATCCGTTACCGCACGCATGATCTCACCCGCATTTTGCCGGGCACCGCTCGTTCCATGCGTCGCCTCGACCGCATCACCGCGCGTAACGATGACATGATCATCTTGCGTGGCGTCAACTGTTTCCCCTCGCAATTCGAGGAAATCATCACCGAACACCCCTCCCTGCGCCCGCGCTATCAATGTATTTTGTCTAAGCGGGGACGCATGGATCACCTAGAGATTATTGTTGAGCACAAGCCTGAGCTCTCGCTGGCCGAGATCGAGGATTCCACTCTGTGGTTACGTGCCCAGATCAAGAACCGCATCGGCATCACGGTTGGCGTGGATGTGGTGGAATCTGTCGATTCTGGCGAAGGCAAAGCCAAACGCATCATCGACAAGCGCGGCGACTAGCCACGCGGCACTTCAATGGCGGTTCCGTTTTTTCGGCAACGCAACGTACCGTACCGTCCCATCCCTGCACCCATAGAGAGAAGAAACCCTGTGTCTGCACCAGTCATAAGCCCCAAGAAAGACGGGCCCGGCATCACCTCAGAGCACAAGCGCGTGCTCGCGGGCTCCATGGTCGGCACCACCATCGAGTGGTTCGACTTCTTCATCTACGCCCAGGCCGCCGGCCTCATCTTTGCTTCCCAGTACTTCGACCCCGTAGCCAACGCTAATGCCTCGCTGGCCCAGATCATTTCCTGGGCCTCGCTGGGTATTTCCTTCCTCTTCCGGCCGCTCGGCGCAATTATCGCCGGCCACTTGGGTGACCGCATCGGGCGCAAGCCCGTGCTTGTCATCACCCTTTTCGGCATGGGCATGGCCACGATGCTCATGGGCCTTTTGCCCAACTACGCCGCCATCGGAATGGCCGCCCCCATCCTGCTGGTGGGCCTGCGCATCCTGCAGGGACTCTCCGCCGGCGGCGAGTGGGGTGGCGCGGCAATGCTCGCCGTCGAGCACGCTCCTTATAAGAAGCGCGGCCTCTTCGGTGCCTTCCCGCAGGTTGGCGTGCCCCTGGGTATGTTCCTGGCCACCATCTTCATGCTCATCCTCTCTGCTGTGTTGAGCACCGAGCAATTCGTGGCCTGGGGCTGGCGTATTCCCTTCCTCTCCTCGGTAGTGCTCATCGTCGTGGGCTACTTCATCCGCCGTGTGGTTGAGGAGTCCCCCGCCTTCGTCGAGCTCGAGCAGCTCAAGGAGAAGTCCTCGGCGCCGCTGGCCGTGCTCTTCAAGGAGCACTTTGGCACCGTGGTCAAGTGCGCGCTTATCTTCGCCGCCAATAACGCGGTGGGCTACTTCGTCATCGCCTACTTCACCTCCTATGGCACCAAGGTGGTGGGCTACACCCGCACCGACGCCCTCGCCGTCGCACTCGTTGCCTCGGTGGGTTGGTTCATCGGCACCTTGTACTTCGGCCACCTCTCCGACCGCGTGGGACGCAAGAAGATGTTCATCCTCGGCTACATCGCGCTTGCCGTGTGGGCAGTGCCGGTCTGGCTCGCAGTTGATTCCGCTAACCTGTTCATCTTCGGCGGCGCGGTAGTCATCCTGGGCCTCTTGTTGGGTGCGACTTATGGCCCGCAGTCCGCGCTTTATGCGGAGATGTTCCCCGTCCGCGTGCGTTTGTCCGGTGTATCCATTGGCTACGCCTTCGGCTCCATCATCGGCGGCGCCTTCGCCCCCATGATCGCCGAGATGCTCTACACGCAGTTCCAGACCTCCATGGCTATTGCCGCCTACGCCATCGGCATAACCTGTGTCTCCCTGATCGGCGTGGCCCTTATCCCCAAGGGCATTCAGGACCGCGACCTGCACGTCTAGCACGCGGCATCGTAAAGAAAGAAAGGCCCGGCAGCTGAGGGGAAAAGCTATTCCCTCAGCCGCTGGGCCTTGTCCCTGTGGTTGCCTTAGCTGATGGTGACCACGGTGCGCCCGTGGCGGGAACCGGCGAGCAGTTCCTTGCCTGCATCGATGACCTGGGGCAAGGCGATGGTCTCCGTAAAAGAATCAAGGACCTCCATGTCGAGCTTGGACGACAGCAGGCGCCAGGCCTCGTTGCGATAATCCAAGGGAGCATCGACCGAGTTCACTCCCGCAAGGGTGACATTGCGCAAGATGAAGGGCATGACGGAGGAGGGCAAGTCCGCGCCGGCGGCCATGCCTGTCGCGGCAACCACGCCTCCCCACTGCAACTGCGCTAGAACATTGGCCAAGACTGTCGAACCGGAAGTATCTACCGCGCCGGCGTAGTGGGCCTTCTGCAGCGGGCGGCCAGGCACGGCAAACTCGGCGCGGTCGATGACCTCCGCGGCGCCGATGCGGTGCAGATAGTCGCCGTGCTCTTGGACGCGACCGGTCAAAGCATGCACCTCGTAGCCCTTGTTGGCCAGGATATTGACGGCCACTGAGCCCACGCCGCCGGTGGCACCGGTGACCAAGATCGGGCCCTCGGGCACCTCGTGGGTGCTCAGCGCGTTGACACAGAGCGCGGCGGTATAGCCGGCGGTGCCAATGGCGGCGGCCTGCTCGGCGGTGAACTGCGCGGGGATAGCGACGGTGGCATAAGAGTTCACGCGCTGGGAATCCGTGTAGCCACCGTGGCGGAACTCGCCCAAGCCATCACCAAAGGAGGCCACGAGTGAGCCCACCGGCAGGCGCTCCACTGCGGAGCGCGCCACGGTTCCCACGATGTCGATGCCAGGCACCAAGGGATTTACCCGCATCACTCCCTTGTTTCCGTCGAGAGCCATCGCATCTTTGTAGTTGAGCGAGGAATGGGTGACGTCAACGAGGACGTCCCCCTCGTTGAGATAGGACCCCTCCTCAAAAGAGTGCGTGATGGTGTTGTCTGCATTACGGGTAACCAAAAGTGTGCTCATGGGCACCATCGTACGCACTTAGTGGCGCAGTGTTTTCTCAGCTCTCGGACAGACCGTGGCGTGGTAGGACTTGTAGGATTCACCCACTATGGTTTTCTTAGACACGATGCAGATTCACCCACGCAATAGGCTCGCCGCGGCACGACCCGCGCGTTCCCAGCGCCGCCCACATTCGGTGGGCTGGCGCCTGGGTGCCGTCGCGATCGTGGTGCTTGCTGTCATCGCGGTGGTGACCTTGGCTAGGACGCTGCTGCACATCCCGGGCATTGTCGACGCCTCGGCGCACGCCACCCGTGACCTCAACCTCTGGCCATTGGGCGGCTTCCGTCGGGCCTCGCTGTGGTACGTGCCGTGGCTGAACACATTCGGAAATATGCTGCTCTTTATGCCCTTTGGAGCCACCGCGCTGGCGGTAGGCAAGACCTTGGGCAAGGCCGCGCGCCCCAGCTTGCGGCGCCTTTCCTTCGGCGTGGGGGGCACCGTTTTCTTAGGATTTCTACTTAGTCTGGGTATCGAGGCGGCGCAGTACATCTTCGCCATCGGCTTTAGCGATATCGATGATGTCATCTTCAACACGCTCGGCGCCGCCGTGGGCACCGGCGTCTACGCACACCTAGATAAAGGCCGCCGCCTCACAGCGCTGCGCGCCATAACAGCGGTGGGCTGCGGGCTGCTCGTGGCCATAGTTGGTGCGAACCTCGCCGGCATCATCGGCTAAGGGCTACCCCTGCTCCGCGCTCCACGATGTGTCCGTTGGCCCAGCTGGAAACGTTATCTTCCTCACCCAGCGCCTCAAAGGTAGCCAGCGGCTTGTCTGAGACCACCCCATCTATCTGATCCACCCCGTACTCCTCAAGCAGGACGGGGGCCAAGGGAGTGGAAGGCCCCAGCAGAATGGTCTGTGCCTGCCGCGAGAGCTCTATCAGGCGCGGTGCCGTCTTGTTGACAAAGGCCGAGCCGGAGATGAAGACGAAATCGCACTCCGGCAAGAGGTACTCGGCGGCGGAATCCGGGTAATCGCCCTCGTTGAGCTGGCGCTCGAGCATGTAGAACTCCGCGGCTGAGTGCAGTGCTTTCGGCGCGAAGGGGAAGTGGCCAATGACGGCAACCTTCTTGCCCGTCACTCGTTCGCTGAAGGGACTAAACACGCGGTCCCAGGACACGCCCGCAGCTGCGCTCCCGCCTGAAGAAACAGCTGCAGCACCGGCTGGATCTATAACAAAGCCATGCTCGGCGGCCACGGACGCGGTGGAATAATAGGAATTCAACGCTGCCAGCCCAAAGGAGGCCTCGGAGAAGTTCCAACTCTTGGAAAGCTGGGCTATGGCGCGCACCGGAATCCCCACATAATCATCCATCATCTGCGCTGGGCGCGAGGAAGCACTCATGGTCAGCGCGATGCCGCAGCTGGGGTTGTTGGTATAAATGCGCGTCCACCGCGGGCCCTGAGCGGCACGCACCACGGTAATATCGCGCGGAATCGCGTCGATGAGCTCGTCATACAGGTCCCATGCTGACATGTGAAATCCTCCGCCTCTTAGTGAATCTGCACCAGTGTAGGCGCGCATGGATAATGCTAGAGGGCAGGCGCGGATTAGCCTACGTTATTTTCACCGAGCTGACAGCACATACTCAAGGAATCTGCATGACTGGGAAGGGCCACGGCCGCCGCAGCTCCTCGCGGTAGGTCTCGAAGGGGTAGCCCAAAGAAACCTCGACGTGGCTGATGCCATCCACCCGCGTCTCGGCGGGGATGTGCAGGTGGCCGTGGATGGCCATCCGGGCATTAAAGCGCTTGGCCCAATCCCGGGTGGCACGCGTGCCGCACCATAGCGCGATTTCCCTGTGCAGCAGGCGGTGTGTTGCTTCCTCCACCAGCGGCCAGTGGTTGACCAGGATCTTCGGGCCCGGGGTCTCCTCCAGGCGTGCCTCGGAGTATTCAATCCGCTCCGCACACCATTGCGGGATGTCCACGTAGGGAGCAATAGCCAGCTCATCATCCAGCTTGATCTTGGCGGCGTCGATAGCCTGCCGCGCGCTGAGCCCGGCGGGCCGGAAGGAATAATCGTAAAGGGTAAAAAGCGGGCAGACCGCCGCATCCCCGAAGCGTGGGAAAGGATCCTCAGGCGTCACCACACCGAGGACGCGTAGCTGGCCCACCAGCATGCGGTAGCGCGCCTTGCCGTTGAAGCGATCAGACTTGCGATTGAAAAGCTCGTGGTTTCCCGGCACCCAGATCACCTTGGCGAAGCGCTCACTCAGCAGCCGCAGCGTGCGCACCACGTCGGGGATGCGCTCGGCCACGTCACCGGCCACGATGAGCCAGTCACCAGGATTGTGCGGAGCAAACTCCTCCACCACCTGCTGGTTTTCCGCAAAGGTGGTGTGGAGATCACTTACCGCCCACAGGGTTTTTGCCATGGTGTTCAGTGTATATGGGTCTCGAAGGCTCTATACTGATCCACCTACTGAGCTCTAGCGAGTGAGCTCCTAAGCCGCTTAGCGCTGGGCGTGCAGGAGGCGCGCGACGGCCTGAGGCACGGCCGCAGCAATCTGGGAGGCCGAACAGATGCCCATGCCCTCTGGGGTCTGCGCGGCGATAGCAGCAGCGTGCTGGTGGATGGTGGCGGCGTGCAGCAACTCATGGACAATGTCCATCTCACCCGCGTGGTGAAGCTGCGCCAGCACAGCACCGATGATTCCGGAGAGCACGTCCCCGGAACCGGGCGTTGCTGCGTAGGAATGCCCCGCATTGAATGCGAAAGCCCCGGTATGTGGCCCCGCCACGACGGTATTGCGGCCCTTATGCAGCACGAAACACCCGAGCGCGGCGGCCAGCTCGCGGACGTTGGCGGCGACCCCGCGCCGCGGATCGAGGTCGCGTAAAAAAGTAGCCTCATAGATGCGGGTGAATTCGCCGGCATGCGGGCTGAGAATGACCAGCCCGTGTGCCTTGAGCAACTGGCGCAGGCTGGGGTGGAGGGAGAGGAGGGTGATGGCATCGGCGTCGACAAGCAGGGGCTGAGTGTAGTGGGTGAGCAGATACTCGAGCTCCGCGCGCGCCGCCTCATCCGTTCCGCGGCCCGGGCCCACCACCCAGCATTGGGCGTGGACATCCTTGGCATCGGCGTGGAGGACCACCTCGGGCAGGTGCTGGACGGTCTCCGCGTTGCCCACCACCCGCACCATCGAGGGCGTGGCACGAACCGCGCCCGTGGCGGCGAGGATGCCCGCGCCCGGATAGCGCTTGCTACCTGCACAGATGGCGGCGACCCCGCCGCTGTACTTATCGCTGGATGCACGCGGTGTGGGATCGATGATCGGGCCGGTGCAACCCACCGGGCGTGGCGCCGTGGCCCAGCCGCCGTGGGTATCGCGGATCGATTCGCTGGGCCACCCATAGGTGGCGGGCAGCGTGGGCTCATAGGCTATCGCGCCGACGGGCGCGCCGGCCGAGTTCGCGCCCTGTACTCCGCCTTGTTCGAGCTCTTCGGCGAAGCTACGCGCCGCGCCGGGCAGCTGCAGATCGCATAAGACCACCTCGCCGCACTCGGGCGCTGCTATCTGCCCGGCGCGCGCCAGGCCGAAACTGACAGTGACCGTGGCGTGGACAGCATCGGCGGCGGCAACGCCGGTATCCGCATCAATGCCGGTGGGCATGTCGATGGCCAGCACCGGCACGCCGCGAGAGTGGGCCTGGCGGTAGAACTCAAGGCCCAGACCGGCCAGCCCGCGGGCGGAGGCCAGTCCCGCCACGGCATCGATAAGCAAGGCAGTGGAGTCTGGCAGCTCTGCTATCTGTGTGTCCTCCGGCTTAAGGAAGCGGCCGCCAGCCGCGCTAAAAGCCGCGCCCGCGCTGTGGTGTGAGACCCCTGCGATGGGATAAGCATCCACCGCATAGCCCTGCGCGGCGAGGAAAGCCCCCGCATAAAGGCCATCCCCGCCATTGCCGCCGGGACCGACAAGGACGAGCACGCGCCGCCCGGAGTGGGCATCGAGCATGGCGGCGGCAGTAGCGGCGACCCCGCGCGCAGCCAGGCGCATGAGTTCATCGGGGAAGCGTTGCTGCGCCAGGAGCGCGGATTCGGCGGCGCGGACGGATTCGACAGTGAAGGCTTTACGCATGTCACCGAGTCTAGGCACGAATACCTCTAATAGGCTCGAGTATTGAGTGACAATTGAGGCAGCAATACTTCGATAGAGATCTCAGACAAGGAGCGCAGTTCATTGAAAGATAGCGGCGAAAACGTAGACGGTAATCGCGGTTCCTATCGGCCGCGGCTACAGAAACTGGATGAAGAGTCCGGGGCTATGCTCGCCCGGTTTCAAACAGGAGAGAACCCGCTGGTGCATCCAGATTGTGATGTAGCCGATTTCTCAGGGAGTGACTTTCCAGAGATTCACTAATGGCCATCCGGGATTTTGATCTGGACAGTACTGAGCGCCAAGAACTCATCACGTACTTGCTTGGCTGCTGGTACTTAGACCAGGTTGATGGTGCGTGGGCTTATGTGCCGATGCTAGTAGAACAACCTGCCCTCTACCTATCATTTGGGGTAGGGATAGAAACCAAGCAAGGCTCGATGATCAACGTCGCTGAGTCTGCACGGGAGATAATAGAAGGCCACGACTTGGGTTTCAAAGAAGCTATCTACACCGCGAATGTTAGGGTCGAAAACCAGGGTTGAACTCCGGGGTAGAACCCCGATCCACAACGAAGGCGAAACGCGCCTGAACGTTGAAGATGCGGCTCGGCGAGGAAGACAAGCCTGACTTAAGCCGCCTGGCAGTGCGGACACCAAAACAGGTTGCGCCCGTCCATGACCTTTTCGCTAATAGGGCTACCGCACACATAACAGGGGAGGCCGGCGCGGCGGTAGACGTAGACTTCGCCGCCGTGATCGTCGCGGCGCGGGTCGCGGCCCATGGCCTCCGGGGTGTGGGCGGGCCGCACGGTATCGATGCGTCCAGCTTCCACGCCTTGAGCCATGAGCTCGACCAAGTCTTGCCAGAGGGCGTCGAACTCGGCTGCAGTGAGCTGATTGCCGGGCCGGAAGGGCGAGATCTTCTGGCGAAAGAGCACCTCCGCGCGGTAGATATTGCCCACACCGGCAAAAAGGTGTTGATCCATGAGCAGGGAGCCGATGGCGCGCCGAGAGCGATGAACCTTGGCCCAGACTGCTTTCGGGTCGGCGTCCGCGCGCAACGGATCCTGGCCGATCTTGGCCAGGGCCGCGTGGTAAACCTCCTCGGTGATAAGGCGGCACCACTGCGGTCCGCGGAGGTTCGCCGCGCGGATTTCGGTGGCCAAATGCAGGCGAATCTGGCCGTGCAGGTCGTCGGGGTCCTCGAAGCGCAGCTGCCCGATGAGCCCTAAGTGAATGTAGAAGATATGCGCCGGGCGAGGTGCGTCGAAGTGCAAGAAGAGATGCTTGCCAAAGGCCTCTGCCACGGTGAGTTGGGAGCCTGTGACGAGGGCTGCCTCCGCAGAAAAGCGGCCTTGGGGGCTGGTGACGTGCAGTGCCTGGCCGCGGAATTCGGCATTGAGGGTGCGGGCGAGACGGTGGATGACGTGACCTTCGGGCATAGACCTACTCTAGAACGCGGGGGAGACTCTGCAGACAATGCGGTCAACTGCACCCGGCAATGCAGGCTTAGAATCTGAAGCGACGCGGTGCAGTAGAGTTGAGAACCGATTGTCCGGGGAGAGCGAAATACTCTACGTAGAAAGGCACCGAGGCGTGGCGCGCACATTAGGTTTCGACCGCGAGAAGTACATCGAGATGCAGTCGGAGCACATCGCAGCCCGGCGCAAGGAGATAGGCGGCAAGCTCTACCTGGAAATGGGCGGCAAGCTCTTCGATGACATGCACGCCTCCCGGGTGCTGCCCGGCTTTAGCCCGGATAACAAGATTGCGATGCTCGAGCGCATCAAGGAAGACGTGGAGATCCTGGTGTGCATCAACGCCAAGGACATTGCCAGGCACAAGGTGCGCGCGGATCTGGGAATCTCCTACGAGGAGGACGTCCTGCGCTTGGTCGACGTATTCCGCCAGCGTGGCTTCTTGGTTAATACCGTGGTGATGACGCAGCTGGAGGAAGGAAACGTGCAGGCCGAGGCCACCATAGACCGCCTGCATAGGTTGGGGCTCAACGTTGCGCGCCACCGCGTCATCCCCGGTTATCCGGCGAACACCGAACTCATTGTCTCCGAGGAGGGGCTGGGGCGCAACGAGTTCGTCGAGACCTCCCGTGACGTTGTCGTGGTCACCGCGCCGGGTCCGGGTTCAGGCAAGCTGGCTACCGCGCTCTCGCAGGTCTACCACGAGTTTCGTCGTGGCAACCGGGCAGGCTATGCCAAGTTTGAGACCTTCCCCGTGTGGAACCTGCCGCTAGATCACCCGGTCAATCTTGCTTATGAGGCCGCCACGGTCGATCTCAATGACGCCAATGTCATCGATCATTTCCATCTTTCTGCCTACGGCGAGTCCACCGTCAACTACAATCGCGACGTCGAAGCCTTTCCGCTGCTCAAGGTGTTGCTGGAGAAGCTGACTGGCTCCACTCCCTATCAGTCCCCGACGGACATGGGAGTGAATATGGCCGGCTTCTGCATCATCGATGATGAGGTATGCCGCGCCGCCGCCAACCAGGAGATCATCCGCCGCTACTTCCAGGCCTTGGTCGAGGAGGCGCGCACCGGTAGCGATTCCACCAAGTCAGATCGCGCGGCCGTGGTCATGGCCAAGGCGAAGATCAAGGTCGAGGATCGCCTCGTCGTCGCCCCGGCCCGCGCCCGGGCTGAGGAGACAGGGGAACCGGCGGCGGCTATTGCGCTTGGCGATGGCACTATCATCACCGGCCGCACCTCCGAACTGCTTGGTTGTTCCGCGGCGATGGTGCTCAACGCGCTCAAGCACTTAGCCGGAATCGACGACGGCGTGCACCTGCTCTCCCCAGGGGCAATCGAGCCTATCCAGACGCTCAAGACCCGCCACCTGGGTTCACGCAATCCACGCCTGCACACCGACGAGGTGCTCATTGCGCTCTCGGTCTCTGCCGCCACCGATGACAACGCCCGCCGAGCCCTGGAGCAGCTGCGGGAATTGGCCGGCTGCGACGTCCACACCACCACCATCCTTGGCTCGGTGGATGAGGGAATCTTCCGTAACCTGGGCGTGCTCGTCACCTCCGATCCCGCCTTCGCCCGCAAGCAGGCGCTCTATCAGAAGCGCTAAGCGTTCGGCACTAGTTGGTCGGGGGCCGTGAGCCGATTTAGAATCGAGCCGTGAGTATCGGCAAAATTCTTCTCTATTACTGCTTCACCCCGCTCAAGGACCCTGAGGCGGTCATGCTGTGGCAGCGCACCCTCTGCGAGTCCCTAGGGCTCAACGGCCGCATCCTCATCTCCTCCCACGGTATTAACGGCACCGTGGGCGGGGATATGGAGGCCTGCAAGCGCTACGTGCGTGCCACCCGCGAATACCCCGGGTTCAAGAAGATGGAATTCAAGTGGTCTGAGGGCAGTGCCGCGGACTTCCCACGCTTGTCGGTGAAGGTACGCGAGGAGATCGTGGCCTTCGGCTCCCCAAAGGAGATCAAGGTCGATGCAGAGGGCATCGTCGGCGGTGGCGTGCACCTTAAACCCGAGCAGGTCAACGAGCTGGTGGCCGAGCGCGGGGATGAGGTTGTGTTCTTCGATGGACGCAACGCCATGGAGGCGGAGATTGGCAAGTTTAAGAACGCCGTCGTGCCCGATGTAAGAACCACCCATGACTTCATCGCGGAGATCGAGTCCGGCAAGTATGACTGGATGAAGGACAAGCCCGTTGTTTCCTATTGCACGGGCGGCATCCGCTGCGAGATTCTCTCGGCGCTGATGAAAAACCGCGGCTTTAGCGAGGTCTATCAGATAGACGGTGGGATCGTGCGCTACGGCGAGAAGTACGGCAATGAGGGGCTCTGGGAGGGTTCCCTCTACGTCTTCGACAAGCGCATGCACCACGAGTTTGGGCAGGGTGTGCAGGATCCGGGTTTCATCCAGCTGGGGCACTGCGTGCACTGTGGGGTGGGAACGAACTCCTTCCACAACTGCATCAACGAGGATACGTGCCGCCGGCAGGTGCTCATCTGCGCCGACTGCGCCTCCCACGTGAAGACCCAACACTGCGGGAGAGTCGATTGCGCGGAGGTGGCGGCTGCAGCGGCTGCTGAAACCGTGCCGGAATCTCGGGGCCTAGCTTAGAGGGCGGGTCCTATCGCCAGCTGGATGTTGTTGATGGTCCAGATCATGAAGTTGAAGGCGAGGACCCAGAAGATGCCCATCCATGCGCGCCAGCGCAAGTAGCGGCGCAGCTTAATCACCATGATGATGGCATCACCTACCATTGCCGCCAGCGGAATGACTAGGGTCAGAATCGCCCACGCGTTGCGCTGAGTAGTCGAGCACAGCCACACGGCCTCCCCGCTCTCACACAGCGGGCCGCCGATGAGCCGCATGATGATGGCTAGGACAAAGGCAAAAACTGCTGAAGCAACAAGCGAGACAGTCATGAACACGATGGCCTGGCGGGTGGACTTGCGGTTGGCCTCAGCCACCTGCAGGGGATCGGGCTGATCGGCTAATTCATCGAAACTATGCGGCTCTGGCCGGCGCAGGTTGGAATAGTCTGCGTCTGAGGTCAGATCGTTTTCGGGGTGCTCCCGATTGCGTTTCGAAGTCATGGGATCGATGTTAGCTATAACACGGACGAACGAGAACCGGCACCCGCATGTGCGGGAGGAGTGCGGTGGCGGTAGATCCGAGGAATACGCGGGCCAAGGCTCCTTGGGGCACCGAGGCAAGGCAGACTAGATCGCCCTTCTTCCACTTCAGGGCGTCGACCGCGCCGCCCCAGCCGCTGCCGGTGCCGATGGCGGAGGTGACCTCTAGCTGGGGGAAGGCATCGAGGACGCAATCGCGCGCGCGATCGAGCATGGACAGCGAATCCTCCCGCCACTCCGAGGCAAGCTTGGAAATGTCGATCTTATCGTGGAGCGGGGTTTGGAAGAGTCCGTTGGCGGAGAAGGCCAGAATGCGTAGCGGGGTATTCCAGCTATCCGCGAGATGAGCTGCGGCGAGCAGGGAGTTCTTCTCGTTGTCGGCGCGATCATTGTCGCCACCGAGTTCGCTGCGATCCGTGAGGGCGAAGTTAACCCGCGTCACGCCGTGCTTGGAGAGCTTGATGCCACGCGGGACTAGCCCGAGCGGGACAGGTGAATAGTGCAACAGCGTATCCGCTGTAGATCCTGCGAAGAAGCGGCCCTTGGGGGCGGCTTGGTTGGGGCCGAGCAAAATGGCATCTGCCCCGAAGTCCGCGGCCATCTCCGTGAGGAGGTTCGGCCGCGAGGGTCCGTCCACCAATACGGAGGGCTTTTTGTCCCAATACTTCTGGTCTATGCCTGCGGCGGTGAGCTCATGGCGCACCGTTTCATCGCAGGCAGCTGCCTCCGCTTTGAACCACTTCTTATACTTCCCGCCGAGCTTCGAGAAGGAGGTGGAGCCCCAAGGCTGAAAGAGCGTGGAGACTACGCGCACCTGAATGGGCATGGTGCGCCCTAACCACGCGGCGAATTCTATCGCCTCATTCCCGGTGGAATGCGGGCTCCACGAAACGAGAATCCTGATGGGAGCGCCGGGATCCTTCTGGAGGAGAAATGCGGGGGCGGTGTCAGTGTTTTTCTTTGCCATTAATGCAAGCACCTAGGAAGAGGTGAAGAAGTGGTGGGGTGAACGAGGAAGATGAACAAAGTCTTGCCCCATTATCGCATTAGGGTGAAGAAGAAAGAAATTCCGACTTATAAGCTGTGTTTAATGCCAATGATGGCTCTGCCACGCTAGAGCTACTCCTTGGTCATGCTGGGACGGTAGACTTCCGCCAGCTTCGAGATGAGGCCGCCGACTTCGCGGGCCCCCTCAAGTTCTTCGGGTTCCAGCCAGCATAGGATTGCGGCCAGTGCCTCCGCACGCTGCTGGGAGACCAGATCGAGCTCAGATTCCCCGCGCTCTGTCAGGGCGACCAACACGCCGCGGCGATCCTTCTTATCGCGATGACGCTCAACAAATCCTTGGCGCTCCAATTGGTACAGCGCGTTCGATGCGGTGGGCATGCGGATGAGCTCCGCGGCGGCGATGGTGCTCACCCGGGATGGGCCGCGCAGACGCAATTGATTCATGATAGAGACCTGCGAGGTGGTCAGCGAGGTGCCCTCAGCCGTGCGTTGGAAAATCAGCAGCAGCTTATTAAGTGCAGGCTGGATATGGCGCGCGACGTCGAGGGCGTCATCATAATTGGAGGGGGAATCCGCAGCTCGTTCACTCATGCACTGCAGTTTAACTGGCACAGGCCCCCATGGGTAGTTAGGTTATTAAAAATTTTCCTTTTGAGAGGCAAATAATCTTTCCATGGGGGTGCGTAGGTGCTTCTTAGGAACCCAAGATGAAGCGCTCGAGCTCCGCGCGGGCGTCCTCATCGGCCATCTGGACCGGTGGGGACTTCATCAGGTAGGCGCTAGCCGGCAGGATCGGTCCTGCCAGACCGCGGTCGAGTGCAATCTTGGCGGCGCGAACGGCGTCGATAATAATGCCGGCGGAGTTAGGGGAGTCCCAGACCTCCAGCTTGTACTCGAGGTTAAGCGGCACCTCGCCGAAGGCGGAGCCCTCCAAGCGCACATAGGCCCACTTGCGGTCATCGAGCCAGGGCACATAATCGGAGGGGCCGATGTGCACGTTGCGGTCTTGGATCTTGCCAGCCAGCGGAGAGTCATGCAGGTTAGAGGTCACAGCCTGGGTCTTGGAGATCTTCTTCGACTCCAGGCGGTTGCGCTCGAGCATGTTCTTGAAGTCCATGTTGCCGCCCACGTTGAGCTGCATCGTGCGGTCGAGGCGGACGCCGCGATCCTCGAAGAGCTTGGCTAGGACGCGGTGGGTGATGGTGGCTCCCACCTGGGACTTGATGTCGTCGCCCACAATGGGTAGCCCGGCGTCGACAAACTTCTGCGCCCACTCGGGATCGGAGGCGATGAACACGGGGAGAGCGTTGACGAAGGCGCAGCCGGCGTCGATGGCGGCCTGGGCGTAGAACTTATCGGCCTCCTCCGAGCCCACCGGGAGGTAGGAGACAACGACCTCGGCGCCCGCCGCGCGCAGGGCAGCGGCGACATCGACCGGCGCGGCATCCGATTCCTCAATCGAATCGCGATAGTAGGAACCTAGTCCGTCCTTTGTGGGGCCGCGCTGGACTTCCACGCCCAGCTCGGGGACCTCGGCGATGGTGATGGTGCAGTTGCGGGAGGAACGGGTGGCCTCACCCAGATCCTTGCCCACCTTGTCTGCGTCGACGTCGAAAGCCGCGACGAACTCGACATCGCCAACGTGGTAGTCGCCGAAGGTGGCGTGCATGAGGCCGGGGATGCGCGCGCTGGCATCGGCGTCGCGGTAGAACTCCACGCCCTGGATGAGGGAGGTGGCGCAGTTACCCACGCCTACGATCGCTACTTTTACTTTTCCTGACAACGCTCAAACTCCTTGATTGGCTTTCTTAAAACTCTGTGGCAGGTGCCGTACTCGATGCGGCGTCACCTGCCCCAAAGCACGAGGTTAAGCAAAAAATGATGGGCTGGGGCCAAAGGAGCAAGGTGGATCGATAAAGAAGGACTCGATAGACTCGACACGATGAATTCTGTTGCCTATAAGCACGTTGTCTCCTACGAATGGGAACGCGCGCAACACCTGCGGCAGCTGCGCCTAGGCCAATTGCAGCGTGAGGATGTGTGTGATGCCGATTTCTTGTTGCGCGCAGCCGCTCGTCACCACGGGGTGACCATGGATAGGGCCTGTCCCGTGTGCGGGCAGCCCTTGCGGCTGACGCTGTGGGTTTATGGTTCCTCCCTGGGCCGGCGTGCGGGCAGCGCGCGCAGCGAGGAAGAAATCGCCGGGATGGTCGCGGAGGGAATCGAGTTCACGGTGCACGAGGTAGAGGTCTGCCCGGCCTGTCACTGGAACCATTTGCTCACCGCAGCCACCGCCTATGCTGCGTGTTAGTTTTTCCCATGCTGGTGGAGGAAGTAAGCTGCAGGTATTTAAGTTTGTTCCGTTAATGAATGAGGACACGAAACAGTGACCGAAAAGGAAGCAGCGGCGCAATCGCGGCGCAAGAGCACGAAGTCTAAGGCACGGAAGAAGCGACGGTGGCCGATCATCCTCCTGGTGATCGTTTTGGCACTCGTGGCCATACCGGGTGGCCTTTTTGCTTATGCCTATTCCCAGTACCAGGTGCCCGAGCCTAAGGACCTGGTCAGCAACCAGGTTTCCACCATCTACGCGGGTGATGGCACCACGCAGCTGGCGCGCCTCGTCCCGCCGGAGGGCAACCGTACCCAGGTTGGTCTCCAAGATATTCCGGACTACGTGGAAAGCTCCGTCCTGGCGGCAGAGGACCGTGAGTTTTGGACCAACTCCGGTTTCTCCTTCACTGGTCTCGGCCGCGCTGTGTTGGGCAAGCTCACCGGTGATTCCAGCGCCGGCGGTGGCTCGACCATCACGCAGCAGTACGTCAAGAACACCCTCGTGGGTGATGAGTACTCCTACGTGCGCAAGGTTCGCGAGCTTATCTATTCCATCAAGATGACTCACGAATGGTCTAAGGAAGACATCCTCAACGCCTACCTCAACACGGTCTACTTTGGACGCAATGCCTACGGCATCCAGGCGGCATCGAATGCCTACTTCAACAAGGATGCCAAGGACCTCACGGTGGAGGAAGGTGCCTTGCTCGCCGGGGTCATCCAGTCCCCGTCGGTGCTTGATCCTTGGGTAGACAGGGAGAGTTCCGAAGCGCGCTGGAACTACGTGCTCGACGGGCTGGTGGAGACCGGAGTACTGGATCCCGCACAGCGCAACGCCATGGTGTTCCCGGAAACGCGTGATCCTGCCGAGTACTCCGCCTATTCCGAGGCACCTGGTGCCAATGGGCACATTAAGAACCAGGTCATCAACGAGCTGGCCAGCGTCGGTATTTCCGAGGATCAGGTCGCAACCGGCGGTCTGAAGATCACTACGACGATCGACATGAACGTCCAGCAGTCCACCATCGACGCGGTCGATGCGCAGCTTAATTCCCTGCAGGATGATGCCCGTGCGGCCTCCGTGACCATCGATCCACGCACCGGCGCTGTGCGCGGCTACTTCGGCGGGCATGACGCAACGGGCTGGGACTACGCCAACTCGCCGCTGCAGACCGGTTCGATATTCAAGGTGATGACCTTGGCCGCGGCGTTGCAGCAGGGAATTAGCCTTGATACGCCTTATTCCTCTGAGCCTTATCAACTGCCCGGTTCTCAGGTTGTCACCAACGTGGATACGGGCTGCGGTAGCTGCTCCATTGCGGAGGCTTTGAAGAAGTCCTACAACACTTCCTTCCTGCGTCTCCAGGATGATTTGGAGAACAAGACCCAAGACACCGCCGACATGGCGCACGCACTCGGCATTGCCAAGTCCCTGCCCGGCATCGATGACACCCTGACCGAGCATGGCCAGACTCCTTTCGAGGGAATCGTGCTGGGCCAGTACCAGTCCCGCCCTCTGGATATGGCAACGGCAATGGCCACCTTGGCTAACCAGGGTGTCTGGCACAGTCCGCACTTCGTGCAGAAGGTAGAGAATAACTTCGGAGAGGTGCTCTACGAGCACCCCAACGATGATGGTGAGCGCCGCGTCTCGGCCAACGTTGCCAACAATGTCATCTCCGCCATGGAGCCTATCGCCGCTTGGTCTAATGGTGCCTTGGCGGGCGGAAGGCAGTCTGCTGCTAAGACCGGCACCACGCAGCTAGGCAACACCGGCAACAACAAGGATGCCTGGATGATTGGTGCCACCCCGCAGCTTGCCAGCGCGGTATGGGTCGGCACCGCCGATAACACCTCCGCCATCTTCAACTCTTCGGGCGGAATCATGTACGGCTCCAACTCGCCCACCCAGATCTGGAAGTACGTTCTCGATAACTCCCTGGCTAACTCGGACTTCGAGACCTTCCCGCAGGCCTATCCGGTTCGCTACGGCAAGGGAAGCCCGGGCAGCGGCTACTACTACACGCCTACGCCTTCGAGCCCCTCCACCGGTGGCAATGCCGGCGCCCAGACCCCCGCAGAGAGCACTCCCGCGGAGCCTCCTGCGGAAGAGAGTGCCCCGCCGGCGGAGAATCCCCTCCCCGAGCTGCCGGAGAACCCGCTGCCCCCGGCTCCGGAGGCGCCCTCGATCGAGGACCTCATACCCCAGGGAAACTTGCAAGATCTCTTCCGATAGGAGCGCAACCTCGTGACCAAGCCGTCGCCCGCCAGCATTAGCCCAGCTAACCGGGTGCCGGCCGCAGCGGAACCCATCGCCCGCGGGGTCATCGAGTTTCTCGGGGGAAGGATGGGCACCCACGCACGCGTGGGCCGGGCGCGGTGGTGGACGCCCCTGCGCGTCATCATCGCGGTGGGCTGGAGCTTTCTCGCCCTCGGATTCCTAAGCAAAGCCAATTGCGCAGGGGGCCGCCGTGGCGAGGACGGTGCCATCCTGCTCAACTGGGACGGAAACCGCAACTACACCTCCTTTTGCTACAGCGATATCATCCCGCTCTACGGCGGGCGCGGCATGGATCAAGGCGGCTTCCCTTATGCCTTTTCCTGGCAAGAGGGTGATGTCACCCGCTACATGGAGTACCCCGTTTTAGCCGGGCTCTTCCAAGGTCTGATGGGCTGGATTTCTCGCGCGACCTATCCCGTGGCGGAGCTTTTCGCCATTCCCGCCGCCGGTTGGTACTTCGCGGTGACCGCCGCGGTGCTTTCCTGCATCTGGGTCGGCGTCCTGGCCATGGTCTACCGTCTCACCGGGAACAGGGCCTGGGACACCATCTTGGTTGCCGCGAGCCCCTTGGTCATCATCCACGCCTTCACCAACTGGGATATTCCCTCCATTGCTCTCGCGGTTGCCGGCTTGCTTGCCGCCTCGCGCGGCCGCTACGTGTGGGCGGGCGCACTCCTGGGTCTAGGCACGGCCTTCAAGCTCTGGCCACTGTTCTTGCTCGGCGCCTTCTTCGTCGTGGCCTGGCGCAATCGGCGCTGGGTGGAGTTTATAAAGATGGCCTTGAGCTGTGCCTTCACCTGGCTTGCTGTCAACCTGCCGGTGGCGCTGGCTTATCCCGCAGCGTGGCGCGAGTTCTATCGCCTCAACGAAACCCGCGGTGCGGAGTGGACCACCATCTACGCCATCCTGAGCCGGAACCTGGGGGTGGAGCTTCCTCCCAGCGTTCTCAATGCAGTGGGCATTGTCCTTTTCCTTGCGGTATGTGCCGCCATTGCCGCCTTCGGCATCCTCGTGCCACGCCAGCCGCGCGTAGCGGAGCTGGCCTATCTCATCGTCGCCGGCTTTCTCCTGGTCAACAAGGTATGGTCCCCGCAATACTCGCTGTGGCTGGTCATTCCGGCGGTCTTGGCACTGCCCAGGTGGCGCCTCCTGTTGAGCTGGATGCTTGTCGACGCCGCGGTGTGGCCAATACTCATGTGGCATATGCTGGGCGCCGGAAACAACGGGGTTCCGCACGAGCTGTTGGACTTGGCAGTCCTTGGCCGCGACGGCCTCATCATTGCCATCGCTGTCTGCATCATCCGGCAGATGCTGGGGCTAAGTTCAGATAAGGTGGCCGCGGCTCATCGTGGCGCCGATCCTCTCTTAGAAAGAAAGTTTCAACGATGCTAACCACCATCATCGGAATCGTCTCCATCACGCTTGGCTTCTTCTGCGTGCTGGCGGCCTATTATCGCTTCCAGCAACACGGTGATAAGAAGTCGGCTCTCGTGTTGGGGATAGCGGCCCTGATCTTCCTCACGGTGATTCCCGTCGCCGCCGCCATCTTTTTCGCCGCGACCTCGAACACTTAGATTTCTTTTCGCCCCTCACGTGCGCTATTGTGGAAAAGTTGCTTGACGCAACGTACCCTCCTGCCATGTCCGCAAAGGTGATGTGGCCGAAAACAATTACTAGACCATAGGAGGTGATGAGGTCCGTGCGTCACTACGAAGTCATGATCATTCTGGATCCTAACCAGGATGAACGCACCGTAACCCCGTCCCTAGACAAGTTCCTCGAAGGTGTTCGCAAAGAAGGCGGCAAAGTCGAAAACGTCGATGTGTGGAGCAAGCGTCGTCTTGCCTACCCGATCGATAAGAAGGAAGAGGGCATCTACGCCGTCGTTAACCTTGAGTGCGAGTCCGCTTCTGTTCTCGAGCTCGATCGCCGTTTGAACCTGAACGACACCATCCTGCGTACCAAGGTTCTGCGCACCGACAGCAAATAGCGGATACTGGGTTCAACAGAAACCACGTAACCGATAAGGAGTAAAAAGACATGGCACAGGGAGATACCAATATCACGGTGGTCGGCAACGTTGTCGCCGACCCAGAGCTCCGTTTCACCCCGGCGGGTGCAGCGGTGGCCAACTTCCGCGTAGCTTCGACCCCTCGTTTCTTTAACAAGCAGACGAATCAGTGGGAAGACGGCGAGGCCATGTTCTTGACCTGCAATGTGTGGCGTACTGCGGCAGAAAACGTCGCAGAGACCCTAACCAAGGGCATGCGCGTCATCGTGACTGGTCGCCTTAAGCAGCGCTCTTTCCAGAGCCGTGAGGGAGAAAACCGCACCGTATTCGAGATTGACGTCGATGAGGTCGGTCCTTCCCTGCGTTATGCTTCCGCCCAGGTAAACCGCAACCCTCGTGAGGGTGGTGGAAACTATGGCGGTGGCCAGCAGCCGCAGCAAGGTGGCAATAACTACGGTGGCGGCAACCAAGGTGGGTTTGGTGGAAACCAGTCCGCCCCGCAGCAGTCTGCTCCTTCGAATGATCCGTGGAACTCCGCACCGCCTGCCGGCGGCTTCGGAGGCGCTGATTCTGAACCCCCGTTCTAAATCTGTCACGCATTTATTATTCACTGAATAACTAACTCAATTGAAAGGCAGGGATCATGAAGCTGATCCTCACCGCTGCCGTTGAGAACCTCGGCGCCCCAGGCGAAGTCGTTGAGGTCAAGGACGGCTACGGACGTAACTACCTGCTTCCTCGTGGTTTGGCTATCGTAGCCACCCGCGGCGCAGAAAAGCAGATCGAGGGCATCAAGCGTGCTCAGGAGTCTCGCGCAATCCGCGACCTCGACCACGCTCGTGAGGTCCGCAACCAGCTCGAACAGCTCGAAGGCGTTACCGTGGAGGTCAAGACCTCTGAGAAGGGTAAGCTCTTCGGTTCTGTCTCGGCACACGATATCGTCGATGCAGTCGAAAAGGCCGGAGGCCCCAAGCTCGACAAGCGCGTCGTAGATCTTCCGAAGGGCCTGGTCAAGAAGACCGGCAATTACCAAGTTGAGCTTAAGCTGCACGCTGACGTTCTCGGCAAGGTGAACTTCTCGGTCGCAGCTGCCAAGTAAGGCATAACGCGACGGTCATATAGACCCATAGACAACAGCACTGCTTTAGGGTCCAGGACTCCCAGCCATGTGAGGTGGCTGAGGGCTTGGACCCTAAAGCTCGTTTTACCCAGCCTGAAGCTGTGGATAAAGTCGTCCCCGAGCTCTGTGAGTGCTTCTCTCCCCCTTCGTGGCCGCTTAAGCGCTTCTGCTGAGGATTATTAGTAGTAGTTCTGCCCGGGTGAAAGGATCTCTTAAGTCGACTTCACAGATCTCTGCGATAAGTTCAATTCTTGAGCGGATGGTATGGCGGTGTACTCGGGTGGCACTGGCTGTAGCACTTAAGGATCCCGCTGCGCGCAAATAAGCTTCGAGCGTCGCTACTAGTTCCGTGTCATGGACAGTATCGTGCTCGATGAGGCGGTCTATGGTTTGTCTGGACCGTGCATCGAGGGCCTTGCGCACTGGGGCTTGGGCGATCCAGTTTGTTCCGACGTATTGCGGTCCGATAAGCGTGCCCAACTCAAGGGTGCGAGCCGCGACCGTGAGATCTTCTACTATCTTCAGGTTCAAGGTGCTCCAGTGCATTGGAGCACCAACCGCGATGCGTAAAGATTTGGCGTTCGGGCCGAAGAACTCTCGAATTTCCGCCGGGGTTCGTGTTCCTCGGAATAACAGCAGTGTCGATGCCGAACCAACCTCGAGGCTAAAGAGATATCGGTTTGCTGCGGCCAATTCTGCATCGAAGTGAGTCAAGGCCCTATTCAGGAAGTGTTCGCTAGCGCCGCACACAACCGCAGCGCGCACGCGCCCAGTGGTATCTGCGGCAGATTCGAACACCCGCGCCAGAATCTCGCTGCTGGAGTTTTCTCCTAATAGCGTCGCCAACGCTAGGGTGTGGAGTTCGCTTCGAGCTTTGCGCAGGGAAGCCGGACGCTGGACGAGGATATCGGCTAAGCCCGCACAATGTTTGACAATGCTTCGGTCATAGGAATTGAATTGGCGGGCAGCCAAGATGACAAGTAGATGAAACCGGTCTCCATGGGCGTCTAAGCGGTGAATCAGATAATTGGAGTCTTCGTAGTTTCCTGCACTGCTGGTTGTCTTTTTGGTGGCTAGGCAGCATTTGGCAACCTTGAGGGCCTGCGGAGCCATTATTCCATGGGAGCTAATTAACCTACCATCGCTATCGACGATGCACAGCGAAGCCTGCAATTGGGAGCTTGCTTGCTGGATGAGTTTGCGAACGCCTAGCCCTCCGGCGACGTTAAGCTCCTCTTGCGCGGCGAGTAAGGATTCTTGCTGGAGACGTGCCAGTCGTACCCGTTCGTCCTGCACCTTTTTTGTAAGGGAGATGAACGGAGTGGGTAAGGGGACCTCGAATAGCGTTAGGCCCTTGCTCTGGGCTGCACGGATCAGCTCAGGGGGGACGTGATCAAAACGCAGCCCAGTACCGAACCCAATTCCAACCGCGCCTTTGTTGGCAAGAATCTCGGCGTAGCCGGAGAAGAGCTCAGGTTCGTCGGCGAATCCTAAGCCGGTGAGTAGGATGATTGCCCCTTCATCGATGTACTCTCCAGGGTCTGGAAGTTCGATGCTTTGGATAGACCAGAACCAAGGCTGACCTGTGACGATGAGCCGAAGCCCTAGCCGCTCATCGGAGAGTAACCAGCTGAGCGATAGTCGTTGTTGGGAGACAGGGAGGGAGACTTCCAAGTTTTTAGATACCTTCATGGGTCACCTGCCAGACATGTACAAACATTTTCTATAAGTCTACCGGTATTGTCATATCGGTACCCCTATAGGTGCGTGCATACTGCTTGATGTAGCACGAGATGACACATCAAGAAAGGAACTCTCTATGCACGATCTAAAATACCGTCTCCCGCAAAAACGCCAGTTGAAGACTTCGATACCGGGGCCGGCTAGTGTCTCACTAGCCCAGCGGCGCGACGGCAGTGTCGCACGGGCGGCGACACCGGGGCTGCCGGCCTATATCGTGGAAGGCGATGGCGGGATTCTGGTGGACGCCGACGGTAACTCAATCATCGATTTCGCCTCAGGGATTGCTGTGACATCGGTAGGTGCCTCTAATGCAGCAGTGGTCGAGGCCGTCCGCGAATCGGTAGGTCATCTAACCCACACGTGCTTCTTGTCTGCGCCATATGAATCATACGTGGCGGTAACTGAGAAGCTTGCCGATATAACGCCCGGCGACCACGATAAACGCTCTCTGCTTCTAAGCACAGGAGCAGAGGCAGTGGAAAACGCGGTGAAGATTGCCCGCAACTACACCGGACGCAGCGGCGTTGTGGTCTTCGACCGTGCCTTTCACGGACGTACCAACCTCACCTTGGCGATGACCGCGAAGAGCGTTCCTTATAAGACTGGCTTCGGCCCGTTTAGTGAAGACGTCTACCGAGCCCCGATGTCCTATCCGCTGCGCGATGGGCTAGATGGAGTCACAGCTGCGGAGCGCACCATATCTCACATCGAACGGGAAGTAGGAGCTGAGAACCTAGCGTGCATAGTCATCGAACCGATTCAGGGAGAAGGCGGCTTTGTAGTGCCGGCACAAGGTTTTATTCCGACGCTATTTAATTGGTGTAAAGACAATTCTGTGGTCTTCATCGCTGATGAGATTCAAGCAGGAATGTGCCGTACCGGCCAGTGGTTCGCGATCGAGCGAGAAGGCGTCGTTCCGGATTTGATGACCATGGCCAAGGGCATCGCCGGTGGGCTACCTTTGTCTGCGGTTACTGGGCGGGCTGAGATTATGGATGCCCCAATAGCGGGTGCACTCGGTGGAACCTATGGCGGGAACCCTATTGCATGTGCGGCTGCCCTAGCAGCGATCTCTCAAATGGAAGAGCTTGATTTGGCTGGTCGGGCGCGCCAGATTGAAGGCATCATTCGCGAGGAGCTGGCACTGTTGACCCAGTATCAACAAGTGGCAGAGCTTCGGGGTAGCGGGGCCATGATGGCGGTGGAGCTGGTTAATTCCGACGGTCTCCCTGACGCGATGACAACCAAGAAGGTTGCCGCCGTCTGCCAGCGGGCAGGTGTGCTGGTACTGGTCTGCGGACTAGATGGCAATGTCATTCGCCTTTTGCCACCTCTGGTTATCAGCGAGGACATATTGCGCGATGGTCTGCGAGTCCTGGCCCAAGCGTTGCAGGATGAGTTCGACACGCAGCCCGCCGCAGCCTATGCGGGCGAGCCCGCAGGAAAGAGGTAAAGAACCATGCCTGATTATCGGACCTATTTTTCCTCCGACTTTCCAACTGGCTTGTGGATGGGGACAAACGCCCAGGAATCCTCCACACGGAGCACTTTTGAGGTACAAGACCCAGCTACTGGATCAATCATCGCCAATGTCGCGGATGCCAGCGTCGAAGACGCTCAGCGCGCCCTCGACTTGGCTGTGGCAGCCCAGGAAAGCTGGAGAGTGACTTCGCCACGGGATAGGGCCGCAGTCTTGCATGCTGTTTCTGAGGCGCTGGCTGAGCGTAGTGAAGAATTCGCGCGCACCATTACTTTGGAAATGGGAAAGCCATTAGAGCAAGCTCACGCAGAAGTGGCGAACGCTTGCGAGTATTTTTCCTGGTTTGCTGAAGAAGCGGTGCGTATCCCCGGACGCTTTGCTTATAGCCCTAGTGGCGAATCCCAATTTAAAGTCTCCCGCTTGGCGGTCGGACCCGTCTTGGCGATAACCCCCTGGAATTTCCCCTTGGCCATGTCAGCTCGCAAGATTGCGCCCGCGCTCGCTGCCGGCTGTCCAGTCATTGCGAAGCCAGCCCCTGATACGCCGCTGACCTTACTTCTACTAGGTGAAGTACTGGCCAAAGTGTTTCCGGAACACGGGGTGACAGACGGTTTGGTATCCATCCTCCCGACCAGCGACGCGCAGGCGCTGGCGAGGACATTGATGTCAGATCCCCGCCTGCGCAAGATTACATTTACTGGTTCTACCCCAGTGGGGCGGCAGCTTGTACGCCAAGCTGCTGAAAACCTGCAGCGTACCTCGATGGAACTCGGTGGAAATGCACCATTTGTGGTTGCAGAAGATGCAGATATTGACCTCGCGGTCGCTTCGGCTTTACAAGCTAAGCTGCGAAATTGTGGGCAGGTATGTGTTGCCGCGAACCGGTTTTTGGTAGATTCCAGCATTGCTGAAGAATTCGTCGACAAGCTCCTAGTAGGCCTCCGTGCCGTTCGCCTTGGCAATGGTCTGGATCCGGAGACAACTGTGGGGCCGTTGGTCAGTGTTGCCCAGCGCAATAGGGTGGCCGACCTCGTCTCCGAGGCGATTGCCGATGGCAGCATCTTAAGGTGCGGAGGGCACTGTCCTGAAGGCCCAGGAGCATTCTATCCGCCCACAGTGCTAGTCGATGTCCCGGCTACCTCGAGAATCATCCGCGAAGAGATCTTCGGTCCGGTATTTACCGTTACTACCTTTGACGGCATTGAAGAAGGCGTTGCTGTTGCCAACTCCACCGAATTCGGCCTGGCAAGTTATGGATTTAGCAATAGCGTGTCTACTGCGCGCTACCTAGCTGAGCACCTGGAGGCCGGAATGGTGGGAATCAATCGAGCAGCTGTCTCCGAAACAACAGCGCCCTTCGGCGGCATCAAGCAATCAGGCTTCGGCCGCGAAGGAGGTATCGAAGGCATCGAAGAATACCTCGACATCCGTTACGTGCTGTCTTAAGTATCTCCCTAGACCTCCAAAGGACTTTTAATATGACGAAGAAAGATGCTTCACCTTCTCACACAAACATCCGGACACAAGCATCCAAGCAAGCACTACGCTCGCGGCATGTCACAATGATCACGCTCGGTGGAATCATCGGCGCCAGCCTATTTGTTGGCTCGGGAAACATGATTCGCAATGCGGGTCCGGCCGCTGTGGTTTCCTATGCTCTAGGCGGTGTCTTAGTTTTCCTCGCGATGCGAATGCTGGGTGAAATGGCGGCTGCACGGCCGGCGATCGGCTCATTTATGGAGTATGCCCGCGAAGGCCTTGGCGACTGGGCCGCATACCTGGTGGGCTGGTTGTATTGGTACTTTTGGGTAGGGGTCTTGGCCTACGAGGCGATCCTCGGCGGCGAAACACTGCATGAATGGTTGCCAATAATTCCCTCCATAGGCTGGTCGATGCTTCTCATTGCGTTCTTCGTCGGAATCAACCTCTTTTCGGTGCGATTCTTCGGCGAAGTCGAGTTTTGGCTCGCAAGCATCAAAGTCGCAGCCATCGTGGTATTCCTCGGCGGCGGTACCCTCTATGCCCTAGGTCTATGGCCTGACTCAGAGTTTTCCCTATCCAATTTGTGGGCGCATGGGGGCTTCGCCCCCAACGGGCTAGGCGTAGCTTTTAGCGGTGTAGCCATTGTTATTTTTTCCTATTTCGGCACCGAAATCGCGGTTATGGCATCCGCAGAATCGGAAGACCCGGCGACGGGGGTACGTCGCGCCACATCCACCGTAATCTGGCGTATCCTACTATTCTTTGTCGGATCTATTGTGGTGATCTGTGCAGTGGTTCCTTGGAACGAGCTCCCAGAACCGACTAGCGTGGCAACCGCCCCCTTCACTTACGTATTCGCTCTGCTGGGGATGCCTGGGGCGTCAGCGATCATGCAGATGGTTATCTTTACTGCGGTAGTCTCGGTTTTGAATTCTGGGCTCTATTCCGCATCGAGGATGCTAGCCTCGCTCGGTGATCAAGGTTTAGCTCCGCAAATAGTTGCCCGTCGTTCTAAGAGCAACGTGCCGGTATACGCGCTGCTCGCCTCCATTAGCGGTGCCATTATTGCCACCATTGCAAATTACGTCGCCCCCCAATCAGGAGTATTCGACTTCATTATGAACTCGGCCGGCCTGGTCGCATTATTCGTCTATGTATTCATCGCGCTGACTCAGATGCGGATGCGGCAAAAGATGAGCCCTGAGCAAGTCGCCGGCCTAAAGTTGAAGGTGTGGTTGCATCCGTGGCTCAATATCCTCCTGATCGCCGGAGTCGCTGCCATACTCCTGGTTATGCTGGCTTCAGAAAGCGGACGCACACAGGCCTGGACTAGCCTGATAGCCACCGCCGTACTAGTAGTGTTTTGGCCGCTGGTGCGAAAGAGTCTGGCACGAAAACGGGCAACGGCTCAAGAGGAAACACCGAATGAGAGTGCCATGTTGGTGAGATGAAAAACCTCAGTTGAACCCAAAGGCGGAGGATTGTCGGTGCGGTGGCTACACTGAACGTATTTGGGTGGGGGAGATACATCGCTTTCGCTAGGAAGAAGGGACCATAGTCATGACGAACGCCAGTTTCGATGACTCGGAGGCAGTCCTGCCGGAGTCTGCTTCCGCGCAGGCGCGCCCGCGTCGCAATCACCAGGCAGAGCCCAAACCCTATGGCGAGTTCCGCCAGCCGCCCTCAGACCGTGAGGCCGAGCAGGGTGTGCTGGGGGCGATGCTACTGAGCCCGAATACGGTGATGGAGGTCATCGAGGAGCTCGAGCCGGAGGACTTCTACTATCCTGCACACGCGCTCATCTACAAGGCGATGTTGGACCTTTATGCCTCCGGAACCGACATCGATGCGGTCATCGTGGCCTCGCGCCTCGATCGCTTCAACAATCTTGAGAGAGTAGGCGGGGCGCCCTATCTCCACACGCTATTGGCCACGGTGCCCACGGCAGCGAATGCCCGCTATTACGCGGAGATTGTCGCGGAGAAGGCAGTCCTGCGCCGGCTCGTGGATGCGGGAACGCGCGTGGTACAGCTGGGTTTTGAGGGCGCCGAGGATGCGGAGATCGAATCCGTATTAGACCGCGCCCAGCAGGAGGTATTCGCCGTCGCCCAGCGTAAGACCGCCGAGGACTATCAGATCCTGGGTGATCTCATCGATCCCACCATTGATCAGCTCGCTGCCTTGCAACAGACCGGTGGCATCGAATCCGGCGTGCCCACGGGCTTTATTGACCTAGACAAACTCACCAATGGCCTGCACGCCGGGCAGATGGTCATCGTGGCCGCCCGTCCTGGTGTGGGTAAGTCCACGCTGGCGCTGGACTTCATGCGTTCCTGTTCGCTGGCGCACGGCAAGGCCTCGGCGATCTTTTCGCTGGAAATGTCGGCCTCGGAGATAGTCATGCGCCTGCTCTCTGCGGAGTCCGAGGTCAAGCTCGCGGATATGCGCGGCGGCCGGGTATCCACGGAGGACTGGGCCAAGATCGATGACACGCTCAACCGCATCCAGGATGCGCCCCTCTACATCGATGATTCGCCGAACCTGACGATGATGGAGATTCGTTCCAAGGCCCGCCGCCTGAAACAGCAGCACGGTCTGGACCTCGTCGTGCTCGACTACCTGCAGCTGATGTCCTCGGGTAAGAAAGTGGAATCCAGGCAGCAGGAGGTCTCGGAGTTCTCGCGTCAGCTGAAGTTGTTGGCCAAGGAGCTAGAGGTTCCACTCATCGCGATTTCGCAGCTCAACCGTGGACCGGAATCCCGCACCGATAAGAAGCCGCAGTTGGCTGACCTGCGTGAGTCCGGCTCGCTTGAGCAGGACGCGGACATGGTTATGCTGCTCTACCGCCCAGACTCTCAAGACCGTGACAACGAGCGTGCGGGCGAGGCCGATATCATCCTAGCCAAGCACCGCGGCGGCCCTATCGACACCGTGCAGGTGGCCCACCAGCTGCACTACTCCAAGTTCGTCAACATGGCCCACGGATAGTTCTTTGACCTGGTCGGGATCCCCCAGCCTGGGGCCGAGGATGACTAACACGGCGAACACGGCCGCGGCGCCAAGGCTAAGCCACTGCCATATACGTTGCCAGCGCGGGCCTGCCCAACGGGCCAGAACTGCGCCTAGCAGCGCGCCTAAGGTGTTGAAGAGGAGATCATCTATGTCGCTGCGGCCCAACGCTAAGGCGTATTGGGTGGCCTCGAGCACGGCGCTGAGCGCAAAGCCCGCCGCGACGGTCTTGCGTACGGATTGGGTGAGCCCAAAAACGAGCAGCCCGAAGGGGAGAAAGAATGCGGTGTTACCCGCGTACTCAAATAGCGGGGCGAACCAACTGCCGCTAGAGAACTCATCGAGGGGAACAAGCTCGAGCTGGCGCACGCGCTGCTTTTCTGGCACCCATAGGTAGCCAATGCGATAGAAGGGTTTCAGGGTGGTCAGCGCGATCATCACCGCAATCCACGCTACCAGTGCGCCCCTAGCTAGCAAGGGCCTTGTCCTTTTGCTCTGGAAGCGCGAAGGCTGCCAGTGCCGCGATGAGGAAGGAGAGCGCGAAGAGACCGAAGAGCCAGCCTATGCCGAAAGAGGCGAAGATGAGCGGCACGATAAGCGGCGCGATGATGGAGGCAATCCGCCCAAAGCCGGCCGCCGCGCCCGTACCGGACCCGCGCAAGGAGGTGGGGTAGAGCTCCGGCCCGATGGCGTAGAGGGCGCCCCACGCGCCGAGGTTGAAGAAGGAGAGCAGGCAGCCGGCGGCGATGATGGTGGCGTCGGAGGAGGCAAAGCCGTAGCAGCCGGCGGCCACCGCGGAACCAATCAAGAACACCGCGAGCGTAATACGCCTGCCCCAGACCTCAATGAGCCAGGCCGCCGCCGCGTATCCCGGCAGCTGCGCGAGCGTGATGATGAGCGTGAAGGTAAAGGATTTCACCAGGGAAAAGCCATCCGCCACCAGCAGCGAGGGGATCCAGATGAAGGCGCCATAGTAGGAGAGATTCACGCAGAACCAGATCACCCACAGGGCCGCAGTACGCCCGCGCACGGCCTTGCTCCAGATGGAGCGGGCGGAGATATCCTCTGGCGGTACCGGTGGCAGATCGTCATACTTGTCGACGCCCTCCTCAAAGGACCGCACCACCGCCTCGGCCTCGGCATCCTTGCCGCGGCTTTCTAGGAAACGTACCGATTCCGGCAGTTTGGAGCGCACGTAGACGGAGTAGAAGGCCGGGACCATGCCTATCGCCAGCGCCCAGCGCCAGCCATTTTCCCCGGCGCTGACGACGAAGGTGCCGATCAGAGCGGCTAGCAGCCAGCCCAGTGCCCAGAAGGCCTCCAGAATCACTACGAGGCGGCCACGTACCCGCCGTGGGGCAAATTCAGAGATGAGAGTGGAGGCCACTGGTAGCTCCGCACCGAGGCCGAGGCCGACGATAAAGCGCAAGACGATGAGTGCGACGAGCCCTGTGGCCAAACCGGAGGCACCCGTGGCGAGGCCGTAGACAAGGAGGGTGATGGCAAAGACGTGGCGGCGGCCGAACTTATCAGCCAGCAGCCCGCCGAAGGTGGCGCCGATGGCCATGCCGACGAAACCTGCCGAGGCAATCCATGAGGTTTGTTGGGCACCCAAATCCCAATGCACCGCGAGGGCGGCGATGATGAAGGAGACGAGTCCCACATCCATGGCATCAAGGGCCCAGCCAAGGCCGGAGCCGACGAGGAGTTTCTTGTGTTTTGCGGTTACGGGCAGCCGGTCGAGGCGTTCACTGCGAGAGAGCATGCCCTATACCGTAGCCCGAAGCACCCCCACAAGGGGAGGGGTTTGGGCACAATAAACCGCGACTTGTGCTAACTGCGCGGGCGGAAGCCGCGCAGCCGCAGTGAGTTGCTCACCACGAATACCGAACTTAGCGCCATGGCCAGCCCGGCAAAAAGCGGATTGAGCAGCCCAATGGCGGCCACGGGGATGAGGACAACGTTGTAGGCAAAGGCCCAGAATAGATTTCCCTTGATGGTGCGCAGGGTGCGGCGCGAGAGGCGAATGGCGTCGCCAGCCGAGCGCAGATCGTTATTCATCAGCGTGATGTCGGAGGCTTCGATGGCTACGTCGGTGCCCGCGCCCATGGCTAGGCCGAGGTCGGCCTGCGCGAGCGCGGCGGCGTCATTAATGCCATCTCCTACCATCGCAACGTTCCTGCCCAAGGCCTGCAGGTGCTTGATGAAGTCGACCTTATCCTGCGGCAGCACACCCGCCGCGACTTGTGAGGCATCAATTCCCACCGCGCTGGCCACGGCCTGGGCGGCGCCGGCGTTATCCCCGGTGAGAAGGTAAGGATCGAGGCCCAACTCGCGCAGCTGGGCAACCGCGTCCGCGGAGGTGTCTTTGACCCTATCGCGGACATCGATAATGCCGGTGAGCTTGTCATCGATGTAGACGGCAACGGCGGTGCCACCTGCAGCTTCGGTGGCGGAGAAGGCCTGCTGGAAACCATCCAGCGTGCCTTCAGCACGTCCCACCCGCACGCGCTGGCCGTTGACCGTGGCCTCGACGCCTGTGCCTGCCTGGGAAGTGAAGTCCTGTGCGGCGTGGCCTGGCCGGGCGGCCTCGGGGCAGGCGGCGACGATCGCCTTGGCGATGGGATGCTCTGATCCTGCCTCCACCGCAGCTGCGGCCTCAAGGACTGGGCCATGCACGGCGGCCACGGACATCGTCCCTTCGGTGACGGTTCCCGTTTTATCCATGACGATGGTGTCTACCCTCTTGGTAGATTCGAGGATCTCCGGGCCCTTGATGAGCAGCCCCAGCTGGGCGCCGCGCCCGGTACCCACCAGGATGGCGGTGGGGGTGGCTAGCCCCATGGCACAGGGGCAAGCGATGATGAGTACCGCCACCGCCGCCACGAAAGCCGGTGCGAGACCGCCGAAGAAGAGGTGAACCACAAGCGTCAAAGCAGAAACCGCAATGACGATGGGCACGAAGACCTGCGCGATGCGGTCTACCAGTTTCTGCACCGGTGCCTTGCCGGACTGGGCCGCGGTGACGAGCTTGGCTATATGGGCCAAGGTGGTATCTGATCCGACCTGGGTAGCCCGGACCTCAAGGCGGCCTGAAGTATTGAGCGTGGCGCCGGTGACCTTGTCGCCCTCCTTGACCTCGACGGGCACGGATTCGCCCGTGAGCATGGATTCATCCACGGCGGAGGCACCGGCCAGCACGATTCCGTCCGTGGCAATCTTTTCCCCCGGCCGCACCACAAAGACATCCCCGACCTGGAGCTGCGATATGGGGACGCGGACTTCTGAGCCCCCGCGCAGCAGTGAGGCATCCTTGGCCCCTAGGTCGAGCAGGGAGCGCAGAGCCGCGGAGGATTGACCCTTGGCCTTGAGTTCAAACCACCGCCCTAGCAGCAGGAAAGTGATGATCATGCCCACGGACTCGAGATAAATATGATCCATGTGGGCGTCATTGGAGGCAAAGCTCATGTGCATCTTCATGCCCGGCATGCCCGCATGCCCGAAGAACAGTGCGTAGAGCGACCAAAAGTAGGCCGCCGAGGTGCCCATGGTGATGAGCGTGTCCATGGTGAAAGCGCCGTGGCGCAAGTTTGCCCACGTGGCCTTGTGGAAGGGTGCACCGCCAAAGACGAAGACGATGGTGGCCAGAATCGTTGCGGCCCACTGCCAGTTCATAAACTGCCAGGCCGGGATCATGGAGACGGCCATGACGGGCACAGATAGGAGAGCTGAGACCACGGTGCGCCTGCCTAAGTCGCGGGACTCGGCGGTGCGTGCAGCGTCCACCTTTTCGGCGGCGGAGGGCTCGGCGTCCACCTCCGCGTTATGCTCCGTGGCTGTGTTATCTGCGACGGGGAAGGCATCATAGCCGGCGCCGCGCACGACCTCGACTAGGGAGTCTGGGTTGGTGGCGGCGGGGTCATAGTCCACGGAAGCTGATTCCGTTGCGTAGTTGACCGAGGCCTTGACACCATCAACCTTGTTGAGCTTGCGCTCGATGCGTGATGAGCAGGAAGCGCAGGTCATCCCCGTGACTCCGAGATCAAGATGGACAAGATTGCTCATGGGGCTTGCTCCTTTTAGATGTTGTACGGTGCCGGCCATTTCCAGGCTGTTGCTCGGAGTTATTGCTCGAGCGTGTAACCGGCCTCGGCGACGGCGGCGGCGACCTGCTGATCGCTGAAGCCCTCACCGTCCACGGTGACGGCACCGGTGTTGTGGTCTGCGGTGACTGCGGTGACCCCGGGGATCTCGCCGACTTCTTCCTTGACCGACATCTCGCAATGCCCGCAGGTCATTCCTTTGACTGTGTAGTTCTTGAGTGACATCTTCTTCTCTTTCTCTTCCATATTGCTTCACTTGTGATTCTCGTTTGCAAGATCCGATCCTATACCCCATAGGGGTATCCGACAAGGGTGGGAAAGGATTAAAAACGAATCCTGTACCGTTGACTAGACAGAAGAAGAAAACGAAGAAAGAGAATTAAGGAGCACATAACATGGCAACCGTTGACATCACTGAACAGACCTTTGAGAAGACCGTCACCGCCGAGGGCATTACCTTGGTCGATGCGTGGGCAGATTGGTGCGGGCCCTGCAAGCGCTTCGCGCCGGTCTACGAGCAGGCCTCCGAGAACCACCCGGATGCCACCTTTGCCAAGCTCGATACCGAGGCCAACCAGGGCATTGCGGCCGCGCTTGAGATCCAGTCCATTCCTACCCTGATGATCTTCCGCGACGGAATCTTGGTGTTCCGCGAGGCCGGCGCACTGCCGCCCGCAGCGCTCGAGGATCTCATTGGGCAGGTCAAGGGCCTGGATATGGAAGAGGTGCGCCGCCAGGTCGCCGAGCAAAACTCTGAGTCCTAGCAGTCCTAGGGCTCACAAGCTCTAAGTTCTGCCCCGCCAGTTCCGCGAAAGTGCACGGCGCTTTCTAGCGAGTCCCGCTAAACTCGCTAGAAAGCGTCTTTCTTTACTTTCAAGGAGTGTTATTCATGGCAAACCCATTCAGCAAGGGTTGGAAGTACATGATGAGTTCTTTCGATCAGAAGATCGATGAGAACGCTGATCCCAAGGTCCAAATTCAACAGGCAGTAGAAGGCGCCAAGAAGCAGCATCAGCAGATCTCTGAGCATGCCGCAGAGATCATTGGCCGCAAGTCCCAGCTGGAGATGCAGATTAACCGCCTGCTCAAGTCGCAGCAGGATTATCAGGCCCAGACCCAGCGCGCGCTCGAGCTGGCAGATAAGGCAGAGGACCCCCAGAAGGCCACCGAGTACAACCAAGCTGCCGAGGTAGTGGCCTCCCAGCTAGTAGCGGTAGAGCAGGAGCTCGAGGGTCTCAAGACCCAGCACGCTGCCGCCCAACACGCCGCGGAGCAAGCCAAGCGTCAGCAGCAGGAGTCGGAGGCGCGCCTGAAAGAGCAGCTGACTGAGGTGGATCAGCTCCTCGCGCAGGCTGATCAGGCATCCATGCAGGAGCAAAGCGCCAAGGCCATGGACTCCCTCAACGAGCTAAAGCCGGATGAGTCCACGCCGACCTTGGACGCGGTGCGCGCGAAGATTGAAAAGCGCTATACGGACGCGCTAGGCGCCCAGGAGCTGCACGAGGCCACCGGCGGGGACCGTATTCATGAGATCGCCGCCGCCGGCAATGACTTCAAGGCCAGCGCTCGCCTCGATGCCATCCGTGCGGAGATGGCAAAGAAGAAAGAGATCGAGCCTGGCTCCGAGGAGGCCTCCAAAGAGTCTTAGGGCTAAGAAGCCCCGGGGTAGTAGGTCCCCGGGTAGTAAGCCCTAGAGTTCGCGGTGGACGTTAATCAGCACGCCGCGGATTCCGGAGTGGAATCCATCGCGCAGATTAACGCGCTGGGATTCCGTCAGCGTGTATTCGTGCAGTGTTTCGCAGGCAAATTGCAGCAGCGGGCGATCGATCTCCGGGGGGAGTCCGCCGCCAGAAAGCATGTGCGCTTGATCGCGTTGCTCGGCGTTTGCTGCGTTTTCAAACCACCACGAGGCGTACTGCTGCCCCACGTCGAAGGGCGATTGAAAGCCCGCCGAGGACCACACTTCCTCCGGCAGCGGCACGTACTTTGACCTTAGCTTGCGGCGGGGCGCCATCATGGAGGGCTTCGGCGCGGCAGACTTTTCCTCGCCGGGGCCTTCTTCGGTGCTGGTTGATTCTTCGGCAGGATCCGCAGCTTCAGACTCGAGGGGGAATCCAGTCCCATCTGGCTGCGCATCAGTTCGGCCTGCCGCGAGATCTGCAGGGCTCGGCACCGGCGCAGCGCTAGGCTCGCTAACTGCGCCGCTGATTTCTGCCTCAACCTCGATCTGCGCCTCCACGCGGGCCTCGGCTTCGGTCTCCGCCGCGAAAGCCGCCTCTACCTCGGAAGCTTCTTCCGAATCGGTCTCAGAGACAGGTTCCTGGGAGGCAATGTGTTCCGGCACGATGGGAGGTACGGGACCTTCCAGAACCTGTAGCTCCATACAGTCGGCGAAGTCCTCCCGCGGATCCAAAATCGTGGTGGTGTCGCAGGCGTGGCGCAGCGCTGAGGACATGGAATCCCAGCCGAAACCGTAGAGGTGAACGCGCACGCCATTATCGACGGCCTCTTCAACCCCCGGAATCATATCCGCGTCCCCGGAAACGAGGACGAAATCGGTGACCTGCGCCCGCATCGCGGAGACCACCATGTCGGCGACGAGGCGGGTATCTACTGCCTTCTGGGCGCGGCGCTCGCCCCATTCAATGAGCTGACCGGTGCGCAGCTGTACGCCGTTGCACGTCCGCAGCGCACGTTGATAGCGGTGTGGCCCGCTATCGGGGATGCCGTCATACCAATACTGACGGTGGACACTGTTGTCGAGTTGATTGACAATCATGTTGTCCAAGGTGGCTACGACCTCGGGCAGGTCAATTTCTAATTGTGCTCGGGCTCCTGTCTCCCATGAGTTATAAAAGCTGGCTAGTAAATAAGAGGTGTCAACAAAGACAATTGTGCGCTCAAGTATGGCTCCTAAGTTCCGTTCCTAATTGTTCTAAGTAATTTTTTACATCTCCAGTGTGCCTCATTAGTCACAAAACTTCGATCTCCTTGCGAAAACACGCTGCTCAGAGCCAGAGAGAAACCTCTCTTGACCATTGCGGAACCCCTGGGCATGTTATACGGTTGGTTACGCAACTAACTAACCTGCGCAATGCAGAATTCAGCAAAGGAAGGCCAGGGGCGTGGATAGCTCAGCACAGCCGCTCTTTCGGCAGATTGCCTCCCTCATCGAAGACGCCATCGTCGATGGGTCTTTAGCAGAGGGGGCGCAAGCGCCCTCCACGAATGAATTGGCTGCCTTCCACAGCATCAATCCGGCTACCGCCCGCAAGGGCCTGGCACTGCTGGCCAGCCAAGGCATCCTTGAAAAGCGTCGTGGCATCGGAATGTTTGTTGCCACAAAGGCCCGCGAGCTTATCCGGCAGCGTCGGCGGCAGGACTTCGCGGCGGAATATCTCGCCCCCTTGGTCGATGAGGCCGTCCGCCTGAATTACTCCAAACCCCAGCTCCACGAGCTACTAGAACGCGTAGCGGAAAGCAGAGGACTCTACTCATGATTATGACCCCCCACTTCTCCTTCGCTCACAGCCTCACCCATGGCCTCGTGGGCCCCAATGGGCGTGGTAAAACCACCCTGCTGCGCCAGATTGCTGGGCAGATCCCCGCCCCTGATATCCGCGTGGACGGCGATCTTCCCTTTGATAATCAGGACGTCCTAGACCGCGTGGTACTCATGGGAATTGACAATCCCCTGCCGGAAGGCTGGAACGTCAAGAAGATCTTCGCTGTCGGCAAAACGCGCTGGCCGCAATGGAACCAAGACCGTGCCGATGAGTTGGTGACAAAGTTTGCTCTACCCCAGGGGAACTACTCCGGGCTTTCACGTGGCCAAAAGTCTGCGGTGGGCTTCATCTTCGCCGTGGCCTCTGGGGCGACGATCATGCTTCTCGACGAACCCTATCTCGGCCTCGATCCCCAGCGCCGCGAGGTATTTTATGAGGTTCTCCGCGAAGAGCACGGCCGTACCATCATCGTCTCAGTGCATCATCTCAACGAGGTGGCAGGGCTGCTCGATACGGTCAGTCTCCTTGATTCGACGCCGATCACAGGCCCAGTGGATGACTTCGTGGAGTCAATAGTGGAGCTGTCAGGGCCAGCTGAAAAGCTGGACAGGGCACTCGGGCGCCTAAAGGTTCCCGTCTTAAGCCGCGAGTCCACGCAGCTGGGAACTCGCGCGGTGGTCGATGCGCGTCCCAACCTCGCCGATAGCGTCTTTGATCAGGCAGTCCAATTGGGACTGCGGGCCCAGGAAGTCACCCTCGAGAAGGCGATTCTGGCACTGGGGGACAAAGAATGAGACTCTTTTGGCAGCTCCACTCTCCCCTTATCGAAGGGGGTGTGCTCGTATTCTTAGCTCTCTTACCGGAACTAGTCGCGGACAAGTCCACACTGTGGGGTTTAGTATCCGCATTCCTTGCAGCCAGCCTCATCGCCGGAAATCGCAATGGCTTTGCGCAGTACCGTGCGATCAGCCTGAGCAGCACGGTGTGGAATCGCGACCAGAAGATCATTGCTTGCCTGCGCTTTCTGGCCTTCGGCGCCTCAGCTGCCTTGCACTCGCAGTGGTGGCCCTTGGCTATTGCTGCAGTGGGGCTAATCATCCGCCTTGTTATTAGTCCCCGTCCGCAAAGGACAACGCTCTCCGAGTTGCTGGTCGGAAGCGCCGGGGACAGCAGTCTCGGGCGATTTTCTCCACGGCCGCTAGCCCAGGCTGTCTATCGACCGCAGCTTAAAATGTGGGCCTGGACCTGGGTGGCATACTGTCTGGTTACCGCAGGGGCCGCACTGACAGGTGCGTCGCGGGCGGAACAGGTGCTAATAGCTTTCGTGGTGACTGCGCCTTGGGTTTTAGTCTTCGGCTTTGGAACTATGCGCGACTCTTTGCGTGAATACGTCATACTCGGCGGCACGCGTGCAGCGTGGGCGCAAGCGACGATCCTAAATAGCGCAGTGGGGATAATCGTTGCATTGTTGGCGAGTGCGCTATTCGCCCTAGCGAACAATGACCTAGGCATGTCGCTGATTGCGTTCGCCCTGTTGCTTCCCTGCGCGGTTACTCTTCTTGAGTTCATGCGTTGGCGCAACGTGTATGTAGTCATTCTCTTCCTTGTAGGAGCCGGTCTAGTTACCTGGTCCTGGATAGTCGGAACGCTGGCAGCGTGGATCGCCGTCGCAGGGCTGGTCGTGCTCTATGGGTGCTGGGCCTTGCTGCTGCCCCTCTACATCCGCCAGGCAGATGCCTTTGGCAAAGGAATTGCTGGCTGGATGGGCCTGATGAAATAGCGCCTTTAAAACCCTGCAGAAAGCTGCGAAAACAGGGTCAGAACAAGTGCATCCAAAACATCGTATGACGTGCGGATTTGTAATTGTTCGGCGTGCTGTGTAACTTTATGTGAGTCAGAGCGACCGACAGCGCCCCACAGAATCACTTGATTCTGGCTGAAGCGGCGAGAAGAAAACGGCCCTGAACACAATAATTTTACTCATAACGAGTACCTAGTCTTTGGACTTGGGTATGAGTTGTGTAGCGATGATGTTTGAGAACTCAATAGTGTGCCAATGTACTTTTTATTTTGTATTTTTTTCACTTCTTTTGGTGGTTGGTGATTGTGCCAGCTGGGCTTTTGTTGGTTTGGTTGGTTGGTGTGTGCCGGATGGGGCCTTTTTTGGGGCGTCATTGTAAATAGTTAAATGTTTTTCGGCTATGCATTTTTTATCATTGTCCATTTTTGGTTGTGGTTTTTGTTTTAGTTGATTTTTTTAGATGGCCAGTTGGCTCCCTTTTTTCTTCTGCTGCTTTGGTGGTGGTTGTTGGGGGGTTGTTGGTTTGTCTTTTTTGTTAGGTTTGGGCTTTTCATGGCCTTTTTGTGGAGAGTTTGATCCTGGCTCAGGACGAACGCTGGCGGCGTGCTTAACACATGCAAGTCGAACGGAAAGGCCCCTAGCTTGCTGGGGGTACTCGAGTGGCGAACGGGTGAGTAACACGTGGGTGATCTGCCCTGCACTTCGGGATAAGCTTGGGAAACTGGGTCTAATACCGGATATGAACGGTCTTTGGTGTGATTGTTG
>NZ_VXKK01000044.1 GCF_008693105.1 Corynebacterium flavescens | reverse complement strand
AGGCTCCACCAAAGCCTGGGATACCGAACCCCAGCCGAGGTGGAAACCGAATTTTGGAAGCAGAACTTGCCACAGGCAATAATGGAAATCAAGGCAAATGCCTAGGAACAAAACCCGGGGCACTTCACTCTTGTCTGGAAGTGACTCAACTTACAAAAAACTGATAAGTCCGCTAGGTTTATAATTGCAATACCGGTTGCTTAAATTGCACCGGTAATTTTCCTTCACAAGGCCTGATAGGGAATGCCGGCCTAAATAGTTGCTTAAAATGCAACAAAAAGGAGCCCTGTTATGGCTGTTGCGGAGCGGGTAGCCGCACTACTTTTTGCTTTCAAAGCCAACGGCGAACCGCGCTCAGTATCCGAACTGGCGCGCGCGGTGGGGCGGGAAAAGACCCAGGTCTCGCGCATGCTCAAATCCATGGAACAAGGCGGATTGGTGGTCCAAGATCCCCAGAGCAAACGCTATACCCTGGCTTGGGGCCTGCGGGTCCTCGCGGGCTCAGCGGGCAATAACGTCCTGGCTCGCGTGTGCGTGCCGGCCTTGCGCAAGCTCGTGGCATATACCGGCGAGGGGGCGCTACTGTCCGTCCAAGAGTCAACACAATCCCTGACGATCCTGCGGGAGAAGTCCCACCAATCGCTCCAAGCCGGTGGATGGGTGGGGCGTCGCTCGCCCTTGCATTGCACCGCTTCCGGGCGCGCTCTCCTTTTCGATTCTGCTGATGAGGAGGTCGACTTTCTTACCCGTCGCGACATCGGGCGATCCGAATACGGCACGCGCACCCCAGGTGATCTTTCCACGCTGCTCGAGCGGCTACGCAATGAACGCGAACGCGGCTACTCCGTGGCTTCCGAGGAAGTAGAGATCGGCTTGACCTCCATCGGCGTCCCAGTGCGCGATTCCTTCGGCACCATCGTCGGCGCCATCAACGTATCCGGTCCCACCTCACGCTTGCGCGCGCACAAGGAAGACACCGGCGGGCTGCTCCTGCGCACTGCCCACGCCGTCCATCAGGAGCTGCTCAAAATAGCAGCGGGCAAAGCCGGCCCGTTGGGCCCTTAGGCGCACCGATGCGGGTTCCAGCGGCACACCTCGCTACAGGGTGCGCAACCAGGCCCGGATGCGGCCCCGAGCATTGCTATAGGGCGAGGAGGTATTGAGGGAGATCATGCGTCCCATCGTCCACTTGCCGTACCAAGGTTGGGCGTATAACTCGGTGTCAGAGTATCCCTCGATCAAGGAGACAATGCGTCCTTTTAGATCACGCAATTGCCCGCGTAGTTCCTCCCATGTGTCGCCCTCATGCTCCTGGTAGAAGCGTTGCGCAAGCACCCCTAGCTGGTTCCATTTGATGCCCGGGGCAGGAAGCTCATCCGAAAGCCCCTCGGCCCGGCGCCTATGCCACGTAAGAACCTGTTCGTTCCAGCCAATCAGGTATGCCAGCAGATCCGCTGGGCTCATCCGGGTGCCCTTCACGTGGCCCTCAAGCACCAACTCTCGTGTCGCGCTGAAGGGAACTCGGTCGAGGTCGTCCTCAAGACGTGTGAAGGTCTTGTCTATCGCCGCCAATAGCTCAGTCTTCGAAGCAGGAACAGCCACGTATGCCTCAGTTCTCGGCATGCTTGGCGACGTCTCCGTCACCGCCACCGTGATTTTCATTGTTTAGGCAATGAGAGTACCCTTTTTCTCATTGGGGCATTAGCTCAGTTGGTAGAGCGTTGCGTTCGCAATGCAAAGGTCAGGGGTTCGATTCCCCTATGCTCCACCAGTGTCCTCAGTCGCGTCATCGTTGACATATGAGTCGCGACATGGTGGACAAATCCGGCAGTTTCTGTTCTGAGAACAGTGGCTGCCGGATTTGCATTTCAGACCTAGAAACAAGACGGTAAAAGAATTCCTAGGCCGTGTAAATTACGTGGCCCTAAACGTGCAATTTAATCTGTCCCCTGACATTCACCGAGGTCACAGGTGTGGTGGAGCGACCATATTAGTGTCCCTCACCACGTCCTCCGCGAGGACCTCGGGCCACCGTGCGACCTCCTGCGGTGCGGTCGCTATATACAGCCGCGCCATGGGGAAGATGGTGGCCAAATCAACCGCTGTCGACACCGGGTGCCCCGGATCGTCGGTCCAGCACAGGATGGTCACGGGCATGGTCAGCGTGGTGAGATCCTCCCGTGTCGGAAGGTTGCTCCGAGCCGCGCCGCGGTAGGCGGGGACGAGAAGTTCCGCAGAGATGTCGGGCACGGTCGCAGGACGTCCGACGGTGGCGGGCGGAGGCGCGGCCATCGCATCTGCTTGGAGGAATCTTTCCATCCCCTGCTCCTCGATGAACCGGGCCCTAGCCTCGTAGTCAGCGGCCTGGGCAGTGCGGGTTTCCCACGCCGTCGGTGGGAGCATGAGAGTCAGCCCGCTGAATCTGCCCGGATCACGCACGGCGGCGTGTAGGAGGGTGGCGCAGCCCATTGAGGGCCCCACACCGTGGACCTGTTCGCCGGGAAAGAAGGCATCGAGGAGAGCGAGAAGGTCGGTGGCCAGCTGCGGCCACGTGTAGTCCTCCGGGTCCATCCCGCCCGTGGACTGCCCGTGGCCCCGGGCGTCGTAACGCAGCAGCCTCGTGCCACTGAGCCCCCGCCCGAGATCGAGGTCGAGCAGGCGGTCGCGCTCCCTGCTGGAGGTGAGCCCATGGAGCTGAACAACGGGATGCCCATGCTCATCACTGAAGTAAGTGGCGAGCCTGGCACCGGGAAGGGAAAACGTCGACATGGGATCTCTCCTAACATCTTCGATGGCACTGCTTCTGCGTTAGGATACCGCCATGAGGCTCACCCACGTCACCCACTTAAGGCTACCTTTCGGCCCGCTGCGCAGCTACCAGGTGACGGTGGAGCCGACGGGGACGAGATCTCCCGTCTCCTTTGATCAGGCCAGACATGTCTCGGCCGGTAACCGTCCGGGAAGCTGGATGGCCATGAGTATGCGCTTGCCCGCACCGGTGGACCGAGACCGGCTTGCCGAGGCGTGGCGCGCGGTCATTGAACGGCACGGAACCCTGCGCACGGTCTTCGACCATGGTCCAGACGGAGAGGTGATCCTCCTTGACACCGAGGTCACCGGCGGTGAGTGGACTCAACATGTGACCCGACCGGGGCAGTCCATGCGTGATTTATTCCGCGAGGTTCTGGATACTCACTGTGTGTCCTTCGGTCGTCCCTCATACCTCCTGTGCATTACGGAGACGGCTCAACGCCCTACTCTGGTCATCGCTAGCGATCACTCCCACGTGGATATGTGGTCCATGCTAGTCCTCGTCCGCGACCTGCTCGCCGAGTTGAATGGCACGGAGCTGCCTGCGGCCACCCCGCCGCCCTTTGCCGAGCACACCCGGCTTCTGAGGAACCGCGAACCCGCGCCGGAATCGATCCGGCAGCGCTGGCGCGACATTATTGACGCCGGGGGTGGCGTCATGCCACGGTTCCCGCTTCCACTTGGCGAGCCCGGACACCACCCGGAGCGGGTGGAGGTTCGTGAGGTGTTCACCGTCGATGACATCGCCACCTTTGCCGCCCATGCACGCTTACTTGGTGTGTCCACCCTCGCACTGACCATCTCGCTCATGGCCGCGGTGACGAGGGAACGCGTCAGCACCCCGCTGCGCGCGCTGTTTCCGGTGCACAGCCGCTTTGACCGGGAGTGGCACGACTCCGTGGGGTGGTTCATCACCAACTCCATTCTCGAGGTCAACTCCTCAGAACCCGGCGATGCCGCTGACGCCGTGAAAGAGGCGATTCGGCTGGGGGCCTGGCCGCTTGAGGATGTGCTCGCACCCTGGGATGGTATGCCTGATACCCCGGGCATGTTCGCCGTATCCTGGTTGGATCTACGACGCCTGCCGGTAAGTATTGACGATATCGGGCTTGAGGCGCAGTACGTCAGTGCAGCCATGCGCACTGACGGTGTGATGGTCTGGTTCATTATCGACGACTCCGGTGCCCACCTGCGCTGCCGCTACCCCGACACCCTTGAGGCACGGGAGAATGTGGGTTCCTGGCTCGACGACTTGGTTGGACTCATGCAGGACACCGCCCGTCGCTCCGCGGGCTCACAGTTTAGCCTAGGGGCGCGGAAATACCGCGTGCAGCGTGCCGCCCGGGAGGATTTGCCCGCCATCATCGCATTGCTCACGCCGAACCCGGCACCACTGCACGATTATGAATCCGCTTTTCATGTCATGGACATCAACGCCGCGAACTATCTCGCTGTTGTGCGCGATGAGGACGATGCGATCGTAGGCACCATGCGGCTAACGATCATGCCCGGATTAGATGATGGCGGCGCCACGCGCCTCAACATCGCCAATCTCGCGGTGACCGATGCGGCCCTCGTGTCCCCGATGCTGACTTGGGCGCATGTGCATGGGGCCGCCAGGGGCGCACGGGCTGCGCAGATCATCACCGACGCCCCCGAAATCACCGCGCATATCCGTGCATCTGGGTATTCAGGGCCGCGGATTCAGCTGGAGCGGACCTTGTAGCCCGCACGCTCATAGGTGGGCGCGTTCCAAGGGATTCCTTGCGCTGGTCTACCTTCTCCTGCCAGGATGAAACGGGGATAACGCAGATGAAGCCGGTAATCAACGGGCTCGAAACCTCCCCCCTAAAACAGCCGCGGTGTGCGGCGAACACCAGTTGTGCTCCGGGTACAGCTGCTGAGAATGGACGAACACCTTATCCCCACGAGGGAGTCTTAGGCCATGAGCTTTCGCCGGGAGTGAAAGTCTCGTGCTTTCCCCGAGAGCGGGTCAATGAACTCGAGGCGCACAGAGCTCAGATGCATGGGCACGTTCATGTCCTCGGCCTCGGCGGGGAAAATAACTGGGTAGACGGGGTCGCCCAAGATGGGGACTCCCGCCTCCCACATGTGCAGGCGCAGTTGATGCGTTTTGCCGGTGTGAGGCTGTAGGCGGTAGCGCCCGAGCGGCGGTTGGGGTCCGTGCACGCTTTCATAGGCGGCCGTCTCTTCTGAGCCCAGCGGTGCCACATCGAGGAGGGTGGTGTGGGCGTTGGGAGGGCCTTCGCCAAGCCGGCCCTGGATTTCGCCCGGGGTTTTGGTCATGTGCGAGTGCCACTGCACGGGGGTGGAGAAGGGGGAAAGGGCGGCTATCGCCTCATAGGTTTTCTGGACCTGGCGCGCGGCAAAAAGCGTCTGATAGGCGCCGCGAACTTCGCGCCTTTTGGTAAAAAGCAAAATCCCGGAGGTTAGGCGGTCTAGGCGGTGTGCGGGCGAGAGCTCATTGTTGCCGGTGCTGCGCCGGAGCTGAACCGTGGCGGTCTGCATGATGTGGCGCGCACGGGGCATCGTGGCCATAAACGGCGGCTTGTCGACGACGAGGATGTCCTCGTCCTCAAAGACCACGGGGATGTCGTAGGGGACGGGGGTTTCCGGGGCGGGCATGCGATAAAAGTAAACGTCAGCGCCCTGCGGCAGGATGGAATCGGGGCGCAGCACGGTCGTGTCACGCAAGACCACTTCGCCCGCGGCGAAGCGGGCGTGCAGGGCCGCAGCATCGTCGCTGGGGTGGCGGTGACGCTGGGTGGAAATGACGCCATCGAGGAAGTCCCAGGCGTTAAGGCCGGCCACGGGTGTACGCACGCGAGTGGGGTTGAGGCCATCCTTAATAGGCAAAGGCCTGAAGTCCTTTCGCATGTGTATTAAGCTACGCCCCATGGATCTTGACTCTCTACTCACGCCGTTGGTGGCGTTTTTCTCTGATGGTATCGGTGCTGTGATTTTCTCAAATTTGGAGTTCTTCTACAGTGTGCTTTTCCCCTCTAATGCGGACGCCGCTACCCCTGACATCGTAGGCTAGTACGTACTAGACTAAATGGTATAATCACCTGAAAGGACATATCATGGCTAAGGAAGACATCGTCGTCGTTGCTGTAGATGGCTCTGACGCTTCAAAGAATGCTGTTCGTTGGGCGGCTAATACCGCCCTCAAGCGCGGTATCCCGCTGCGCATCGCCGCGAGCTACACCATGCCGCAGTTCCTTTATGCGGAGGGCATGGTTCCGCCCAAGGAGCTTTTTGATGACTTGCAGGCGGAAACTCTGGAAAAGATCGATGAGGCTCGCGCCGTAGCTCACGAGATCGCCCCTGAGATCAAGATTGGTCACACCGTGGCTGAGGGTTCCCCTATTGACATGTTGCTGGAGATGTCCAAGGACGTCACCATGATTGTTATGGGTTCCCGCGGCATGGGCGGCCTATCCGGCATGGTGATGGGTTCTGTTTCCGCATCCGTCGTGGCTCATGCTTCTTGCCCGGTAGTCGTTGTCCGTGAGGACAACCCCGTGACCGAATCCACCAAGTACGGCCCCGTCGTCGTCGGCGTGGATGGCTCCGAGGTCTCCCACAAGGCCACGGATTATGCTTTCCGTGAGGCGCAGGCGCGCGGTGCCGAGCTCATCGCCGTGCACACCTGGATGGATATGCAGGTACAGGCATCGTTGGCTGGCCTCGCCGCCGCACAGGCCGAGTGGGCGGAGATCGAGCGCGAGCAGGGTGAGTTGCTCACCAGCCGCTTGAGCGAGTTCCAGGAGAAGTACCCTGAGGTCAAGGTGAAGAAGATCATCGCCCGCGATCGCCCGGTACGCGCCTTGGCTGACGCTGCTGAAGGCGCCCAGCTCTTGGTCGTGGGTTCCCACGGCCGGGGCGGCTTCAAGGGAATGCTCTTGGGCTCCACCTCCCGCGCGCTGTTGCAGGCGGCTCCCTGCCCCATGATGGTTGTTCGTCCCGATTCGAAGTAACCATTCGCTAACGTTTCGGTGGGCGTCCAGTAACAAAGGCTGGGCGCCCTAGCCATTTCTCCATGATGGTGACACCATGGAGAGGGTAGAAAGAAAACCTAAGTGAAGGAGTAAGCATTATGGGACTAGGACTCGGATTCGTTGGCTCAATTGTTGTTGGCCTCATTGCTGGCTGGCTCGCAGGTAAGATTATGAAGCGCGATCAAGGCCTCGTTACTAACTTGATAGTGGGTGTTATCGGCGGCATTATCGGCGGCGGACTGCTCGGCTTTCTTAATGGTTCGACTGGAAACAGCTGGATCCTGATGATCATCACGGCCACCATCGGCGCCTGTATCCTGCTCTGGCTAGTCGGCCTAGTAAAGGGTAAGGCTAAGCAGTAAATTAGCGTACATACCGGTTTGTCTATATTGTGGAGATGAATCGGTTTTGTCGTTTTAGGAGTGTGATGTCCGTGCCTGAGAAGAAGTCGCGCCGTAACCGGCCCAGCCCCCGCAGCCGCCTCCTTGAGTCGGCGACTAATCTTTTTAGCACCGAGGGTATTCGTGTCATTGGAATTGACCGTATCCTCCGCGAGGCTGATGTTGCGAAAGCTTCGCTCTACTCCCTGTTTGGTTCTAAGGATTCCCTCGTCATCGCCTATGTCGAGAACCTGGATGAGAAGTACCGCAAGGACTGGGAAGAGCGCACCGCGCGGATGATGGACCCCGAGCAGAAGCTTCTCGCCTTCTTTGACAAGGCCATCGAAGAACAGCCACAGATGGAGTTCCGCGGCTCCCACTTCCTCAACGCAGCCGGTGAGTACCCGCGCCCCGAAACGGATTCGGAGCGTGGAATCGTCGACGCCTGTCTGGCGCACCGCAACTGGGTCCACTCCACCATGACTGCGCTCTTAACGGCGAAAAACGGCTATCCTTCATCCTCCCAGGCCAGCCAGATGCTCATCTTCCTCGACGGAGGGATGGCCGGCGCCCGAGTTGAAAGGGACGTCGCCCCGCTGCGCACTGCCCGCGACCTAGCTAATCAGATGCTTTCGGCTCCTCCGGCGGATTATTCAATTTAGGCTCTGTCTGAACCTCTGTCTTAGTCTCCTGCTTAGCCGCGGTCTTTGCCTCTCGCAGTATCTTGCGCGCCTCGACCTGTAAGAGGGCCTTTTCCTTCTTTTGCTCGCGGCTCAACTTCGGCGTGCTTTCCTTGTTGCGCCAGCGAGTGATGCTCTCACGGCGCAGCTCGTGCACCAGATCGGGCAAAGGGTAACGCTTGAGCATGATGAGCTCGAAGACGATGGTCTGCACGAGCGAGAACAAGTAGGCACAGCCCCAGTAGAAGATGATCGCCACCGGAATCGGGCCGGTCTGGGCCACGTGCCACAGCAGCCAGGGCACGAAGAACAAGACGGCGAGCATGAACCAGAAGATCCGTCGATTCGCCTTCTGATCAAATTGGGTGGTGAGAAAACCGCGGAAGATAGAGATGCCGGTATTGATCACGGTGAATGCGATGGCCGCGATAAGCAGCGGGGTGATCAAGGAGAAGTGGTCACGGGCGAAGTCCGTAATGGGGACACCAAGAAACGTTGATGCGCGGAAAGAGGCAATGTCCTGCGGGTTGAGCAGCCCAATGGAATCAACGTGCATATTAACTCGGGCCATCCGCAGAAGGACCTGGTACAAGCCAATGAACACCGGAATCATGATGAGCGGCGGGACGCAGCCTGCAGCCGGGCGATAGCCAAATTCCTTAGCTAGTTCCTCGCGCTCGCGCATCAGCGCCGCCATCTCCTCAGCGGTGGTGGCCTTCTCGATGCGCTGGTCGATGTCGCGGTTGCGCGGGCGCATGAGCACAGCCAGGCGGGCCGAGCGCACCGAAATCCAGTTCAGGGGCGCGATGAGCCCCCGGACTGTGAGCACGAGCAAGACAATGGAGATCAGCCATCCCACCGAATCATCGACGAGGTTCGCAATGAGCAGGTGCCAGAGCTTCATGATGCCGGATACCGGGTACATGAAAATAGTGAGCATGAGCTTCCTTTTGCAGGCTGATGGGGCCTTACTACCTTACATCTATTAAGCTAAATTCCATGAAAAAATCCCGGGTGAGTTTCAGTCACGTTGTGGGGGAATTGCTGCTTACGGTGGGAGTTATTCTCCTGCTTTTTACTTTTTATGAGTCCTATTGGACCAACATAGAATCAAATAAACTCCAAGAGCACGCTAAGGAGAACCTCGAGCAGGAATGGCACAATCCGCGTGCCAAGCTGCATCCAGAAATGGGTGAGGCCTTTGCGCGCATGTATATCCCGGCCTTCGGCTCGGACTTCAACTTTGCCATCGTGGAAGGCACGGACGAGGATGATCTTTTGCGCGGGCCAGGGCGCTACGTCGATTCGCAGATGCCGGGGGAGATAGGTAACTTCGCGGTCGCCGGGCACCGCGTGGGCAAGGGCGCACCTTTTAATGATCTAGATAACCTGTCCACCTGTGACGCGATTGTCGTGGAGACGCAGAACGAGTGGATCACCTACCGTGTGCTTCCCGTTGCCGGTGCCCCGGCGGACTGCTTTAGCCCTGAGCAGATGGCTAAGCCGGAGTATCAATCCGTCGTCGGAAGGCATATCACCGTGCCGGGTGATGTCGGAGTAACCAAGCCGATACCCGAGTCCGACGTGCCCGCGAGCGAGGGGCTGTTGACCCTGACCACCTGCCACCCGCGTTTCTCAAACGCGGAGCGCATGATCGTGCACGCCATGGGAGTGTCACACGAGCCGAAGGTGCCGGGGCAAACCCCGCCCGTATTGGAGGAGAACTAATGTATCGCGCGCTGTGGAATCTCTTGCCGGGTCCCGTACCAGTTAAGGCACTGTTGGCGCTGGCCATCGCGGTTGGCGTGTTCTTCCTGCTCATGGACGTGGTATTCCCTTGGGTATCCACGCTCATGCCCTATAGCGACGTCGCAGTCTGAGAGGCTCAGTCTAGAGCGCACAGCGCAGAGCTAGCGCCTAGAGGCTAGGGCCGAGAGCTTAGAGCTTGAGGTTGCTGATTGCCTCCTTGGCGATGAGCTCTGCCTTGAGCGTTTGTTGCTGGTTAGTCCACACGGCAACGGCGTAGTCATCCTTCTGCACGGCGTAGACCGAGCTATCACTAAAAACGCCGCGCCCACCGGTCCAGCCCTCGAAGTCGGCGGGCTCGGTGGAGTCAATGGGCGCCGCCCAGTCCACCACTGCGCGGGCCTCCTCCACGCTGGGCATGTGCCGCACGATGACCGTGATCTGTGGGGCGTCGGGGTAGGACCAGAATACGCAGGCAGGTGGGTCGAAGCGGGTATCAATTCCCTGCGTGGTCAGGCGCTGCCCATTGGTGTCTGCCACCCACTGCGAGTCCAGGTAGGGGCAGCTCGTCCACTCGTTGACTTGTGCGCCCTCGGTGGCAGGTAGCCCTTGCTCCGCGGCTGCGGTGGCGTTGTCTGCATCGGCGCTATCGGCACCGGTGTCCGTTGCTGCGGAGGCTGCGGGATCTCCGGCGCCCTCCGCCGCGGGTGCGGGTTCCTTCTTCTCTGAGGGCTGCGGGGAACATGCGCCGAGTGCCACGGTGGTGGCGAGGAGACAGGGCAAGAGGAGGGGAAGTAGGCTTTTGCGCATGAAGCCAAGAGTAGTCCAGCACAGTGTCGATACTGAGGCATTTCGCAACGGGATTCATATCCTCACCGCGACTTTGCTCGTGGTGGCCATTCTCACCTCGGTGGGCCTGCCGGTGGCGCAGGCAGTCCTCAACCTCGTGTTGCTCGCGGCCTTCGCCGTGGTCTATATCAGCGGATCCATCTACGTTGAGACGTGGCCGCGGCCGGCAGCGTATCTGTGGCTCATCATCTTAAGCATCATCTGGGTGGCGGATACGATGGTCACTCCTGCGGCCATCTACTTGGTCTTTGCCCTATTCTTTCTCTACCTCTACGTTCTAGACATTGGCGTGGGCTCCGTCTTCGTCGTGGTGGCCACGCTCATCTCGGTCGCGGTCCAGATACCCAAGGGCGTTACTTTTGGCGGTGTCATGGGACCGGCGGTGTCGGCGCTGGTCACGGTGGCCATCTTCTTTGCCTTCCGGGCGCTGGCGCGCATGAATGCGGAGTTGATGGAGACCCGCTCGCAGCTGGCGGCCACGGAGCGCGACGCGGGGATGATTGCTGAGCGCCAGCGCATCGCCCACGAGATTCATGACACGGTGGCCCAGGGGCTGTCCTCGATACAGATGTTGCTCTACGCCGCAGACCGCGATCTTGATAGCGCCGAGGGGAAGGGCGCTGAGGGCAGCGCTGCTGGAGCGGCTGCGGACTCTGCCGGCATTGATAAGGCACGCGAGCGCATCGAGCTTGCGCGCACCACGGCGGCGGATAACCTGCACGAGGCGCGCGCCATGATCGCCGCTTTGCAGCCTGCCGCGCTTGCCGACGCCTCCCTCGAGGGCGCCCTAGAGCGCATGGCCCGCAACTTCGCCTCCACCTCGAGCTTTCAGGTGGAGGTCGACTCGGAGGGCGAGGCGGTGGCGCTGCCCATGAAGGTGGAGGCGGCGCTGCTGCGGATTGCCCAGGGTGCGGTGGGCAACGTCGTCAAGCATGCGGGGGCAACGCGCGCGCGAATTACCCTGACCTATGGCGTGGACGAGGTGCGCATGGACGTGGTCGATAACGGGGAAGGCTTCGACGTGGCGGCGGTGGAGTCGCGCCCGGCCGGGCTGGGGCACATCGGGCTGGCGGCGATGAGCAGGCGCGCGGAGGAGCTAGGCGGCAAGGTCATCATCGAATCCGCGCCGGGTAGCGGCACGGCGGTCTCCGTTAGTATGCCCTTAGCGAACAATGTAGATTAAACTTTTGGATGATAGATGTACTGACTTTAGGAGGAATGCCGTGATTAAGGTCCTGCTTGCTGATGACCACGAGATCGTGCGCTTGGGGCTGCGCTCGGTCCTAGAGGCGGCGGAAGACATCGAGGTCGTCGGCGAAGCAGCGACCGCTGAAGCTGCCGTCTCCGTAGTTCAGGCCGGCGGAATCGACGTGGTACTCATGGACCTGCGATTCGGGGCGGGCATCGAAGGAACCCGCGTCATGGGGGGTGCTGAGGCTACGGCCCAGATCCGATCCAGCATGGAGCATCCGCCGAAGGTGCTCGTGGTGACCAATTACGATACCGACGCCGATATTCTCGGCGCCATCGAGGCCGGGGCGGTGGGCTACCTTCTCAAGGATGCCCCGCCCACCGAGCTGGTGGCCGCGGTGCGCTCGGCGGCAGACGGTGATTCGGCGCTCTCCCCCATCGTGGCGGACAGGCTCATGACTAGGGTGCGCACCCCGCGTACCTCTCTGACCCCGCGCGAGCTAGAAGTGCTCAAGCTGGTGGCCGGCGGCGCCTCGAACCGCGAGATTGGCCAAGAGCTCATGCTCTCGGAGGCCACGGTGAAGTCCCACCTCGTGCACATTTATGACAAGCTGGGCGTGCGCTCGCGCACCTCGGCCGTGGCCGCCGCCCGCGAGCAGGGCGTGCTCTAGCGCGAGATACGCTGCTGGATTTCAGCCGTGAGGCCGTCGATATCGGATTCAATGGCCTTGTGCGCGCGGCGGCGCTGCTGATCCGTCATGAACTCGGCGTTGGACACTGCGGCCTCGAGATCATCGAGGCGCTCGCGTGCGTCCCGCTTTAAGCCGGCGGGGATACCCGTGCCCTCGAGCGAATTGCGGATTCCGGCTAGGCGGGCCTGCAAAGAAGCGCCGTGGCCCGCGAAGGCGGCGAGCTGATCCGCGCTGACCCCAGCTTGGCGGGCGCGGCGCTGCTCCATGGCCTCGCGCAGGAACACTATTGCGCGGTAGATGAGAGGCAGGAGCAAGGGCGCTGCTGTGCGCAGGGCGCCGGCGTAGCGCTTGATATTGCTGGAGTTGAGCCGGCCCTGACGCAGGCGATCGAGCTCATTCTTGGCCATCTTATACTCGTGCTTGCGCCTAGTCTTCAGGCCCTTCTGCTCCGTCTTGAGCAGGTTCTTCTCCTGCCTGGCCAGCAGCTTTTGCTGCCGCATGCGGGACTTGGAGGCCTCCTTCATCTCGAGCTTGGTGCGCAGCTTGGCGGCCTTGGCCTCAGCGCGGGCATGGGCGCGGGCTTCTTGCAGTTTCTTGATGATGCTCATCTATATTCCCTCACGTTCGTTGATTCTCGATTCAACATTACCCTGCCCTTCTACTATGCTCACCCGGTGTGAAGGATGTGCTCATAGCCTCGGACCTGGTGGGGTGTCGCTACCGGCTCGTGCAGCGCCGCGCGCATCCGGATACCCCGCGCACCCACGCCTCGCTCGCACGCAAGCAGCGCCACGACGCGGCCGTGGAGCTAGTCCTCGCCGCACTCCCGGCCAAGGCGCCAGGCCGGTTTCGCCGCATCGACTTGGTTGGGGATGATTGGGAGCGCTCGCTGGCCACCTTAGAAGCCATCGCGGCTGGCTACACGCACATCACCAACGCGGTCTTCTCTACGCGCGAGTGGATGGTCAAGGCCGAGCTCCTGCTCAAGGAGGAGGGTGGTTATACCCCGGTTATCGTGTCCAACCACCGCGTGGCCCGGCGCAACGAGCGCCATAGCACCCTCGTCGTCCCCACCCACCGGCTGGGGCTGAGCGCGCCCATGGAGGCGCCATTCAAGATCCGCCACCACGCCGTCGACGGCTACCGCCTAGCCCTGACCGCGCGTGGACTGGAGCACGTAGGCCAATACTCGGGCCACGCGGGCATCATCGGGCAGGATCGCACGCAGGCCTTTTTCACCGAGACCTCGCGCTTCGACGTCGATACCCCGCTGGAGCAGCCGCTTCCCAGCGCGCCGGTCCGTCTCAAGGAGTGCACGTCGTGTCGCTTCTGGCAGTATTGCGAGCCGCAGCTGCGTGCCGCCGACGATATCTCGCTCTTCTTGCCCGGGGATCGTGCCGCGGATCTGCGCGAGCGCGGCATCAACACGGTGCAGGCGCTTATCGATGCCGGCTTGGGAGATACCTCTGCCCTCGCGGCCGCGTGGCGAGAGGGCATCCCGCTGCTGCGGCGCGGAAAGGTATCTGTGCCACGCGCTGATGTAGAAGTCGACGTGGACATGGAAGCCTACCTCGACCAGGGCGCATACCTATGGGGTGCGTGGTACGAGGGCGAGTACCATCCCTTCGTCACCTGGGAGCCGCTGGGTGGCAAGGCAGAGGCGGAGAACTTCTCCCGCTTCTGGGATTGGCTCATGGGCATCCGCGCGGGCGCCCACGCGCAGGGCAAGACTTTTGCCGCCTACTGCTATTCCGCCCACGGTGAGAACCACTGGATGCGCATGTCCGCGCAGCGCTTTGACTCACCCAGCCTCGCCCAGGTCGAGGAGTTCATCGGCTCTAAGGAGTGGGTGGACCTCTTCCTGCACGTTAAGCGCAACTTCGCCGGCACCATGGGGCTCGGCCTCAAGCAGGTCGCGCCCGTGGCGGGCTTCCACTGGGCACAGGAGGACTTCGACGGCGAGGAATCCGTCAATGCCCGTCGCGCCGCGCTCGCCGGGGATTCAGAAAGCCGTGCCAAGCTGCTGGAGTACAACTCCGGTGACGTGCAGGCCACCCGCGTGGTGCGCGAGTGGATGGATCGCGGCGCGCCGGGGATTAGGTCCCTGCGCGGCTAGGACTGAGCGCGGCTAGGCCTCTTTGCGCATCGTCAGGGCGAGCACGCACAGCGCCAGAGCCACCGCGGTGTAGGAGAGGATGAAGCCGGTCCAGGAGAAGGCGTCGAAAAGCACGCCCGCCACAGCGCCCAAGATGGACGAGCCCAGGTAATAGCAGAAGACGTACATGCTCGAGGCCTCCGCGCGATCGTGGGTGGCCAGGTGGCTCACCCACCCCGATGCCGTGGAATGGGCGGCGAAGAAGCCTACGGTCAGCGCGACGATGCCGATAAGCGTGAGGACGATGCCCCCCATGCAGCAGGCGATGCCCACAGCGAGCAGAACACACGCTGCCAGAAGGGTTGTTCCATGCCCGTGGCGGCTCACCAGCCTTCCCGCGCGCGCTGAGGCCCAGGTGCCGGTGAGGTAGAACAAGAATACCGATCCGGCCAGCGCGGGGGCGAGGCCGAAGTGCTCGGTGAGCCGGAAACCGAGGAAGTTGTAGAGCGAGACAAAGGCACCCATGGAAAGGAAAGCCACGATGAAAAGGGGTGCGAGGCGCCGGTCATGCCAGTGGACAAAGATCGCGCGCAATTCTGAGCGCACGTGAATCTCCTTGGGGTGGAAATTGCGCTGGGCTGGGAGCAAGAGAATGCAGGCCACGGCGAAGAGCGCCGATACGCACGCGGAGGCAAAGAGCGCCCAGCGCCAGGTGGAGAATTCCAGGACGCCTGTGGGGATGAGGCGCCCGCTCAGGCCGCCGATGGAGGTGCCGGCGATATAAATGCCCATGACTCGCGGCAGGACCTTGGAATCCAGCTCCTCAGAAAGCCAGGCCATCGCTGTGGCCGGAGCCCCTGCCAGAAGCGCGCCCTGCAGCCCGCGCAGCACAATGAGCTGCAGCGGCGTCTGGGCCAGCGGCACGATAAGGCCCACGCCCGTCGCGGCGATGGCGGAGATGATGAGCACTCGCCCGCGCCCGTAGCGTTCGGAGGCGATCGACGCCGGGACCACGCACAGCGCCAGCGCCCCCGTGGCCGCGGAAACCGTCAGTGCCGCCTGCGTGGAGCTCATGTGCAGCTGTTTTACCAGCGTGGGCAGCATGGCCTGCGTGGTATAGAGGCAGGAGAATATCGCTAGTCCCACAAAGAGCATCGCGATGGTGGCGCGCCGGGTTCTGGTCATAGAACCATCATTGCCCCCACGCACTCATGTGTAAAATGCAATAAAGCGACAATCTTCATGCACGATATGCATGAATGCAGTGAAATATCTAACTGAGGAGTGTCCATGAACCTGGAGGATGTCCGCGGCGTGGTCGCCGTGGCGCAGGTCGGCCTCGTGGGGGCCGCGGCCGATGAGCTGGGGATATCGCAATCCGCGCTCACCCGCCGGGTGCAGCGCATTGAAAAGGACCTCGGCGCCACCCTCTTTGAGCGAAGCGGGCGCCGCCTCGTTCCCAACTCCCGCGGCCAGGCTTTCCTCGAGCCGGCGAAGGCTATGCTCGCCGCCCAGCAGCGCGCCCGTGACGCGGTCTCCCGCCTCATGGATCCGGAGCGGGGAACCGTACGTCTCGATTTCATGCACTCGCTGGGAACCTGGATGGTGCCCGATCTGCTCAAGAGCTACCGCGAGCTTCACCCGCGCGTGGACATCCGCCTCCACCAGGGCGCAGCCCGGGAGCTACAGGAGCGCGTGGTGGCGGGGGAGTCCGATATTGCCCTCGTTGGCCCGCGGCCCGTCGATGCCGACTCCGCCCTGGGCTGGCACCAGATAAAACTGCAGCGCCTGGGCCTCGCGGTGCCCGACGGACACTGGGCGGCAGGCCAAGCCAAGGCCCGGCTGGCGAACTTTGCCGAGGAAGCCTTCATCGGCATGTTGCCTGGCTATGGTACCCGAATGCTTCTCGACGGCCTCGCCACCTCCGCCGGCTTTAACCCCAAGCTGGTATTCGAGTCGATGGAACTGACCACCGTGGCGGGACTGGTCTCTGCCGGATTAGGCTGCGCCTTGCTGCCACTGGATGACCCATACCTACAGGTAGATAACCTTATCCCGCTCGATCCCCCGGCCTATCGCGAGCTCGGCCTCATCTGGCGCAAAGCCGACGATGCCCCGCCGGTGCGCCAGCTGCGAGATGCCATCATCGGCGGCTTCGTCTCCTAGAAACTACTCTGGATTTCCATTTACCCATTCGGTCGAATGGAAATCTCCCTTACCAAGGAAGAGCTGCAGTAGGTCTTCTGCGGACTTCTGCCCGTTGCTGCTGTTCCAGAACATGGCAACAGATTCCTTTCTCTCGGGGAAAGCTATGAAGAAGGCCCGCCGAGAACCGTTATCTCCCCAATGCCAGACTGCTGGGCCTAGATCGCTGGTCTCGAGTCCTATTCCCAATCCCCACGAGATGAACGGATCCGCTGGGCTGGGGGGAGTCTGATTAGCGTCGGAAGAATCCTGAAGCCATTTTTGGTGGACTTCTGGCGAGAGTCCCTCACCAGAAATGATCGCCCGCTGGATGAACTTAGTGTAGTCATCTGCACTGGTAAGCAGGGTATAAGCGTCGTTTCCTTGCCGGAACTCGCTCAGCTTGCCTGGTTCGCCATTCTCATTATGGCCCACAGTCATGAGTGGGATATCTGCTTCACGGAATACTAAGGAAGAGTGTTCCATGTTGAAGGGGCGGAATACCTCGGTGTCGAGTATGTCTGCGAAGTTTTTATTCTCCATGTGCTCTACTACTTGTTGCAGCAGGAAGAATGCATCTCCGGAGTAACCAAACTTAGATCCTGGCGTCCATTGCGGAACGAGCGCTGAGTCTTCGGCACCGGGCGAGGTGGCCCAGTTGGGAAGCCCGGTGGTGTGGTTGAGAACCATGCGTGCAGTGATGGTCTTTGCTTCGGCACTACCCGCGATGCGAGGAGATTGATAGTAATCCCACAGGGGGGTGTCTAAGTCGAGTTTTCCCTCATCGACGAGCTTGAGGAAAGCGTAGGTGCTGACAACCTTTGTCAAGGATGCGGCTTGAAACATAGTGTTTTCAGACACTGGAGTTCCTAGGTCTTTTCGGGCGACTCCTACAGCGTAGCTATCGGTCACACTGCCTTTTTGGTGTACAACTTGGGCACCTGGAATATTGTACTTCTCTAGGATCTGGGCAATTTGCGCCTCGTTGACCGCGTGTTGGGCATCGCCCAGAACAGAGCTTGAACCGATTAAAGATGAACTGCCACTGGAAAGGCCTAAAGCCGATGCAGCGGGTGCGCCAAGTGTAGTGGTGGCGACTATCAAAATACCCGCGACCACTGTTTGTGAGCGTGATACACGGGAGAACTTCCAAGAGGACTTACTGATTCTAGGCACTATAGAGCTTTCTAGGAGAGCGGAAAATGACCTAGGTATTACACCTCAATAGTTTCTATAAGACAATAGAAATGGCTGAGCTGCAATGTCTTGGCACTCGCTATCCGGAAAGCTGCACATATAACAAAAGTGTGGGGCGGGAATCCGGTAGATCCGGTTCCCGCCCCACACCGATAGTGATAAAGCTACTTCAGCTGAAATTACTGCAATTACTTGCTGGCGGCGGCGAAGCGCTCTGCCACATCAGCCCAGTTGAAGACGTTCCAGACGGCCTTGACGTAGTCAGCCTTGACGTTCTTGTACTGGAGGTAGAAGGCGTGCTCCCACATATCCAGCATGAGCAACGGGGTGAAGTTCGCAGAGATGTTGCCCTGCTGGTCCGTCAGCTGCTCAATGAGCAGGCGGCCAGCGATGTGATCGTAACCGAGTACGGCCCAGCCGGAGCCCTGCAGACCCAGCGCTACAGCGGAGAAGTGAGCCTTAAACTTCTCAAAAGAACCGAAGTCCCGGTCGATGGCCTCAGCCAGTTCACCGGTGGGCTCGCCGCCACCGTTGGGGGAGAGATTCTTCCAGAAGATGGAGTGGTTGGTATGTCCACCCAAGTTGAAGGCAAGGTTCTTGGACAGAGCGCGGATGCGGTCGGGGTTGGCATCGCCGTTGCGCTCAGCCTCGAGGGCTTCAAGGGCGGCGTTAGCGCCAGCAACGTAGGTTGCGTGGTGCTTGTCGTGGTGCAGCTCCATGATCTCAGCGGAGATGTGTGGCTCGAGTGCATCGAATGCGTAGTCAAGATCTGGAAGTTCATATACAGCCATTATTAGTCCTTTCGTTGGGTACGTTGCCCAATGATAGGCACGGTTGAGAGTTTTCGCACACATCGCATTCGTGTAGCGCAAAGCACTGGGGGTTTACCTGAATAGAAGGGGGCAGGGAAAGAGTCGTACGGAACAAATGTCATCTCTGTGCGTTGGGACTCAATAAGGGCGCACTAATGCCGTAACAACGCAACGCCAATATCGCACTCAAGGTGGTTTCTTTTAATGTCATGGATGTTTAGGCCAGAGCCAAAGATAGTTCCGCGCGAGAAAGCGCTGCCCGGACGCGACGAGCCAATCTTGGATCCACAGCTGCACGCAGTATTGGGCACCCCTGTGACTGGGCCGTGGAAGCCGGGGCAAAAGTCCCTCATTCTCGGCATAGGTTGTTTTTGGGGTGCGGAGAAATTGTTCTGGGAGATGCCGGGGGTTGAGTCGACCTCGGTGGGCTATGCCGGAGGAACGACGCCGAACCCTACTTATTATGAGGTGTGCGGGGGCATGACTAACCACGCCGAGGTGGTGCAGGTTGTCTACGATCCGGCCAAGGTTTCGCTGCGCGATCTAGTCGTCCGAGCACTTGAGGCCCACGATCCCTCCCAGGGATTCCGCCAAGGCAATGACGTAGGCACGCAATATCGCTCTGCTTTCTACGTCAACGACGAGGCCGAGCGCGCCGAAGTACAAAGTCTGGTGGACTCCTATGCTCAGAAGCTGCGGGCGTCCGGGTACGGCGATTCCACCACCGAGGTCAAGCTGCTCTCACAGACCGATTCCGGGCAGTATTACCTGGCCGAGGACGAGCACCAGCAGTATCTTTTCAAGAATCCGCACGGTTACTGCCCGCACCACAGTACTGGGGTTAAGTGCGGTTAAAACTGCGTGCGACGCAGGTAGTGGGTCATTCTGGCAGCCAGCTGTTGGGTGAGGCGCACCTGCGATTGGGAGCCAAGGACAGCGTCCCAGTACCAGAATGTTTCCTCGAAGTAGTTGTGGCCGTGCCCGCCGGGCACGTTGAGGGAGTTGATCTGGTCTAAGCCAATCTGCCAGAAGGTGATAAGCGGAGCCCAGACCAAACGCCGCAGCGTATCGGCGTGAAGTGTCGGCGGCTGGGGTTCGCGCATCCAATGGGGGGGCGAGAATATGAGTTTGGGATTCCACCACACAATGGCATCGGAAGCGTGCTGGGCCATGATTATGCGCGGGCGGCGCCAGGTGTGTGCGTACTTGGTCCCAAAGGCGTCGTAAAGCGTGTGATCGGGCGTGGACACGAAGCGCACATGCCGGCCCCCGTCGATCACAGGGAGGCGCTCGAGTGAACCGGGATCGCGGTCGCGGTTTAAGCGTTGGTTAAAGCGCGTCATGCTGGGCGGACCAGTAAATACCGCACCATTGCAATCGGCGAGGAGTTCGTCGAGATCGCGGTAATTATCCAAAATGGCATAGGCGCCGAGGGATTCCCCACCCAAGTAGAGGCGGGGCCGATCCGTTGCGGGCAGGGATTCCATGGCCTCCCGGATGGCGGCGATAAGCGTGCGCGCGGCCAACTTCGGGGCATTCTTATCAATGACATAGGAGAAGACCGAGGGTGCATAAGAGTACTGCATGGACACGGTCACGCAGTTGCCGCGAGTGAGGAACTCATAGCCGGATACGCCCCAGTTATTGACCCAGCCGGAGCCGGCGGGCATGAGGATAACGATGATGTCGCGACGGAAGGCGCCGGTGCGCTCCATTTCGGAGATGACGCGCTGCGCGGATTGGTACACCGAACGCCCCGGCACGAGGCCTGCATAAATGCGGATGGGTTCGTGGGCGTGGTCGAATCCCATGACCTCTTTGATGGTGTGGGCGCGCGGACCGTTGGAGACGAAGCGCCGGCCCTGTTGGCCCAGCGCAGTCCAGCGTTCATGCGACCAGGGGCTGCCTGAGCGCTCTGGTTCCCAGGGCATCATCGTGCCGGGGAAGATGCGCCGGTTGATGCGCTGTGCGTCGAGCGCCACGGAGCGTAGCCAGCGCCGCAGAACCACACGATCAGAAAAGGCCACCGAGCTCAGCGCCAGGCCACCTGCCACGAGCGGCCAGGCTATCCCTGCAGGAATCCAGGATCCGAGCCGGCGGGAGATAGAGGAGATGGTCACTTGGGTGAGCTCGCCCAGCAGCAAGAGTCCGCCATATCCGGCCGTGCCCACTGCCAAACCCACCGCAGCGGTTGCCGGTCCGCGCACGAGGTCGCGTCCCACCAAGGCGGCCTGGCGGCGTTGGTTGCGCAGGGAGAGGCCGGCAAAAATAACGGTTCCGGCGCCAAGGATGAGGTGCGCGCCGCGGCGATAGCGCGCGGAGACGTGGTCTTGCGGGCGCTTGCCGACAGCGCGGAGGAAGCGCTTGAGCGAAAACGCCGCCGCAGTAGCTCCGAGGTGTCCTATTCCTTGGCCAATGGAGACGTTGGCGGCGGTGACCCACCACGGACGGGGAAGCAACGAGGGCGAGATGGCCGCCCAGGTGGCAACCTCAGCGCCCAAGATTCCGGCGGACATGTTGCGCGGGAGGCGTCGGCGTCCGGTCATGCGCAGGCCAGGGGTGAGATCACTGAGCACTTCGAGTCCAAAAAGTGCGGATGACAGTGCTTTAATCAGCACCTTGCGGGCCAGGGAGTGCATGAGTGCCATTCAACCAGTAACTCGCTCCGCGTGCAGGGCAGGCGCACGCCCGTAGTGCAAGCAATAGTGTCCGAATAATCGCCAGAATGTGAGATCGGACATTTGGTTGTGTGAGATCGTGCGCATAGCGCGCATTCTTGAGCGACCTGACGCACAATGGGGGCATGGCAAAATTCGTTGGAAACAAAGTCGTACTCATCGGCGCTGGCGATGTGGGAGTCGCATACGCTTTCGCCCTAATCAACCAAGGCACTGTTGACCACCTGGCAATCATCGATATCGATGAAAAGAAGCTGGAAGGCAACGTCCAAGACCTCAACCACGGTGTCGTCTGGGCACCGACCCGCACCCGCGTAACCGCCGGCACCTACGCCGACTGCGCGGATGCATCAATGGTGGTCATCTGCGCCGGCGCTGCGCAAAAGCCCGGCGAGTCCCGTCTGCAGCTCGTGGGCAAGAACGTCAAGATTATGAACTCCATCGTCGGAGACGTCATGAAGGCCGGATTCGATGGCATCTTCCTTGTCGCATCGAACCCTGTCGATATCCTGACCTACGCAGTGTGGAAGGCCTCCGGCCTCGACCACCACCGTGTAGTTGGCTCGGGCACCGTGCTCGACTCGGCCCGCTACCGCTACATGCTCGGCGAGCTCGAGGATGTCGCACCGACCTCCGTTCACGCCTACATCGTTGGTGAGCACGGCGACAGCGAGCTCCCCGTGGTCTCCACCGCGAACATCGCCGGCGTCCCGCTGGCGAAGAAGTTGGAAGAGCAGCCCGGTTACGCCGAGCGCATCGAGACCATCTTCGAAGAGACCCGCGACGCGGCCTACAAGATCATCGACGCCAAGGGCTCCACCTCCTATGGCATCGGCATGGGTCTGGCCCGCATCACCCGCGCCATCATCCAGAACCAGGGCGTGGCGCTGCCGGTATCGGCCTACCTCCAGGGCGAGTACGGCGTCAATGATCTCTACATTGGCACCCCGGCCATCATCGACCGCGGCGGCATCGCGCGCCCGATTGAGCTGCAGCTCAACGCGCACGAGCAAGAGCGCTTCGATGCCTCGGCTAAGACTCTGAACGAAATCAAGGAAGAGTTCTTCGGATAGTGAAAATCGTTGCCCACAGGGGATACTCCGGAAAATATCCGGAGCTATCCCCTCTAGCTTTTGCCAAAGCCATGGAACTGCCTATCCATGGCATCGAATGCGACATCCGTTTAAGCCGTGACGGCAAGGTCGTGGTCAACCACGACGCCACCTTGGAGCGTGTTGCCGGCAACCCCGGTCACATCGCCGAGATGGACTGGGAAGACCTGCGCCAAGTCGATATCGGCGAAGGCCAACACATGTTCCTGCTCGATGAGCTGCTGGAGATGATGGAGGGCAAGCCGCACCATATTTACATTGAAACCAAGCATCCCTCACCCAACGGAGAGAAGCTTGAGCAGGAGATGGTGAACCGTCTGCGCCTCGCGGGACTGTTGGATGATCCACGTATTCACATGATTTCCTTCTCCCACAAAGCAATGCGGCGCATACGCAGCATTGCTCCCGACATCGATCGCATCTATCTGCGGCGGGATTGGGAGCGTCACTTCAACCGGCCCGATATTTTGCTTTCGCGCCCTACCGGCTTGGGCATGTCTTTGCTGCGCGCGAAGATGCAGCCCAGCGCCATCGGCGCCCACGGGCTTCCCACCTACCTGTGGACGGTGGATCGTCCCGAGGACATGAAGTGGGCGTGGTCCAACGGCGTCGACATGCTCGCCACCAACCAACCGGAAGTGGCCCTGCACGCCATAGAGCTCTAGCACCCAGGTATCTTGGTGCCTATGGCCAAGAAGAAAAAGAAGCAAGAAAACCTGCCCGAGGGCATGTCCCGCCGCCAGGCAAAGCTGGCGGCGCGTGCCGCCGAGCGCGCGGCGCTGGAGAAGGATCCGCGCCCCTTTGGCGGACTCGCCGCAGAAGCCAGCCTCATCGCTCTGCAAGAGTTCGCCCCCTCCGCCACGGCACCGCTCAAGGTCCGCGGCTTCGACCGTGACGTCTACGTTGCCACCGTGCTGCCCGGTGCCTCCGCCGCTCTTATCCGCGAGGATGAGTTCGGTGGGAATGCCTACGTGGCACTCCAGGTGCAATCCCACAGCCACAACCCAGGGCGCGACCTTGCCTTTGCCCTCAACTGGGTAAAGAACAACAAGCCCGGCGCCACCTTGGAATCCACCGTGGCCGATGGCACCGAGCCTGCCTTGAGCGAGCTACTTGATAAGGATGCCACCCTCGACATCGAGGTCTACCAGGACTTCTCTTGGTGGATTCCGGAAGGCGCGACCACCAATGCACAGGTGGCGCAGTCCATGCAGGCCGCCAACGATTCCGTCATCGAGGCTCACCTCGTGGGCGAGTCCATCACCGGAGCCGCTTTCTGGGCCAACGCCGGCGGCGGCAAGGCCTATATCCGCTGGGTGCGCCCCGCCGAGGAAGAAACCGCCCTGCTTAACGCGCTTGCTCGCGTCGCAGCCCGCGGTGAGCTGAACCTCGGGGAAGGCACCAAGTTTGCCGGAGTATTCCGCACCCACGGTCTCATCGCCCCAGTATTCGACCTCGATCCGCAGGTTGCCTTCGACTCCTACGAAGCAGAGCTTTCCCGCGTGGATGAGGCCCTAGAAAAGGAAATCCACAACGACGCCCAGCTTGATTCCGAGGAGCGCAAGCAGCTTGAGAACATCAAGTCCCGCCAGGTCACTCTGCGCTAGAGACAAGGTGTGAGGGCTCTTCCGGTTGTAGAGTGCAGTGATTTTGTTGGTCAGCACCGAGCCCGATCATTCAGGATAAGCCGAATGACCTTGCTATTGCACTGCCGAGTTCTGGCTGGGCGGCCCGTCTGTGGATAACTGCGTCCGGCGCGGGCGGGTTATCCACAGTTTCCTTGTTTGGTGCGGGTTGGGGATTGTCGCACCGCTTGGCGGTGGCTTAGCGTGGCGGTCATGGGCTTGCAGGAGTATTTCGCACAACTTAGCCGAGGTGTTGACCTCGTTGCTGAATGCTCGGGGCTATCTGCGCCGGACCTTGAGAAGATGGGGGCTAGCGCGCAGGATGCCGCCGAGCTTATAGGCCTGCACGCCATCTACTTCGGCCCCACGCCTTATACGGGCAAGCAGCGCTTAGCCCTTGATGCTGCTCGGCGCAATGGGCACGCCCTGAGCACCCTGCAACACATCGAATCCTTTACCCGTCGCATCACAGGGAAACTGGATGCGTGGAACCTGCGGGTGGAATTATGCTCCACCCCAGGCGAGCATGTTACCGCGGTAGCTAGGCGCCGGCTGCGTGAGATGCGTGTTCCCCGCAAGTATTGCGAGCGTGCGATGCTACGCCAACACCCCAACGGGCTGGCTACCTTGACAGTGACCGGCAATGGGTTGGATATGGCGGATGCCTTCCGAACCATCGACCATAAGCGGCCAGGCGAGAGCTTTATCGCCCGCATGCTCGGCAAAGCAGACGGGGCCCCGGCTGCACGTACTCGTGTGACGACCATGGCAGTCCTCCAGTTGGAGGACTACGGCACAATCCTGCGCCGCGAGCGCGATGATGTTGTAGTACGCACCACCAGTGGGGCTGTTATCACCGGTACGCAGCTTGTGGAACGCGCCTGCGCCAACGAGGGTCTTATTACGGTGATAAGCCGGGCGCAGGGGCCGGTGGACTTGTACCGCTTTGAGCGATTCGCATCGGTTAAGCAGCGCACGATGCTGGCAGCAGAGCACCCTACGTGTGCGTGGCCGGGCTGTAACACCCCAGCAGAAAGAGGCCAGTTCCACCATCTCACACCGTGGAGTCATGGTGGGGAGACGAACGTTGCCAACCTGGTGACCTTGTGTAGTTATCACAACGGCATCAATGACGACGATCCGAATGCGCCACCACGGCGCGGGCGCCTTACCCGACAGGGCGGGACAGTAGTCTGGCAGCCACCACACACTAGCCGTTAGGACAACACCGCCCAACGGCGACTTCCCGCACCCCAAAAACAAACCCCCAGCGGGCAAGCGGGCAGGACTAGGGCGATGATCCCGGGAAAGACCGGCAAGGGACTCGCTTCTTATATGCCAGTCCCACCACGCCCTCTAAAACCCGGAAGAGCCGGGCTCAAACTCAACCGAATAACTAGCGCATCGAATCCCAGAGCTGGGCTGTGGCGGCATCATCCCATAAGACGACGTTGCCCACCTCAGTGTCCTGGAACCCGCCGATGGGCACGGTCTGGGTCTCAACTCCAGAGCCCATGGCCAGCGCCACGCGCGCTAGGTGCCAGACGTGGTCCTTGCTTCCCACGATGAACGAGGACGCAGTCTGATTAACCAGGGATACCATCCGGAAGGGGTTAATCAGAGTCCCCGGGGAGGTGATCTTGTGCAGCAAAGCCGCGAAGAAGTCCCGCTGGCGCTGCACGCGGTCGAGGTCACCGAGGGCGGTGGCACGGGTGCGCACATAGCCTAGGGCTTCCGGGCCCTGCATCTTCTGGCAGCCTGGCCCGAGGTTGATTCCGGCCAGGGGATCATCGATAGGCTCTGCCACACAGAGCTCGACGCCACCCACGGCATCCACCACATTGGCCAACCCACCCATGCCGATCTCGGCGTAGTGGTCCACGCGCAGTCCGGTGGATTGCTCCACCGTCTGGGTCAAAAGCTGCGGACCGCCGTAGGTAAAAGCGGCGTTGATCTTGTCCATGCCGAACCCCGGCACCTCGACATAGCTATCGCGTGGGATCGAGACCAGCTGCGCCTTGCCTGAGCGGGGGATATGCAAGAGCATGATGGTGTCGGTGCGTCCGACGCCGATGTCGCCGCCCGTCCCGAGTTGCTCCTGCTCTTGCTCGGTCAGCCCTTGACGCGAGTCTGAGCCCACGAGCAGCCAGTTCGTGCCCGCGGTATTGGCCACTCTTTGTTCAGGCAGCGCGTTCACGCGGGTCAAGCGCGCATCCGTCCACAGTGTAAAGACGAGAGCCAGGACCAATATGATGGCCAGCCCCCAGCCCATGCAGCCACCGATTACACGCACTGGCGCCTTCTTCTTGCGGCGGCGGTGCGGTACCGCAGAGCGCGGGGGTGCAGAGTAGTTGCGTGGGACCTGCGGGCCCGCCGAACGGCGCTGCTCTGGGGAGTACTGATCGGGTCGATCGGTGCGGTACTGGCGGGGTCGATCGGTGCGATACGGATCGGGTCGATCGGTGCGATACTGCTGCGGGCGGTACTGCTGTGGTTGCTGCCCGCGCAGGGGTCGGCGCTGCTCGTGCGCTGAATGCGTGGAGCCTAAGTCAAAGCGCGTTTCCTGGGGGTGAACCGCAGGAAAGGACTCGTGGTGCGGCTCGGCGCGTGGTGGACGGCGCTGGGGGTTGGCGGCTTTGCGACGCCGCACCGGACGACCGTAGCGATCTGTCAACGGCCGGCCATCCGCACCGAGCACGAACTCCTCGGAGCGTGCGTCGCCGGCGCGGCGCGCTTCCCTTCTTGGGTCCCGTCCAGAATCAGTCATGCGCTACACCTTACAATGATCGGCGCAAAGCCCCGGGATCGAGAAAGTGCTGGAGGCGCAAAAATCAGAGCCCGAAGTAAGGGCTAAGAAGCGGCCCGAGGAAGGAATAGCCTAGGAAGGCCACGGCGTCAATAAGAAAATGGCCGATGATAAGCGGCCATACCCGGCCGGTCTTGTGGAAGAAGTAGGCATAGATAACGCCCATCACGATGTTGCCCACGCCGGCGGATATGCCCTGGTAGAGGTGGTAGGAACCGCGCAGGATGGAGGAGGCGGCGAGTGCGGCAGGTAGGGTCCATTTTCGCTGGCGCAGGCGAGTGATAAGCCAGAAGACTACGACTACCTCCTCCGCGAAGGCATTGGCAAAGGACTTAATGAGGAGGACTGGAACCTCCACCCAGGCGTTGTCGAAGTCGGTGGGCACGACCTCTTTGCTCAAACCGAAGTGGAGAGCGGCCAGGTAGAAGGCGAGTCCAGGGATGCCGATGACGGCAGCCAGGCCCACACCGAGCACGCCGTCACGCGGCCGCCAGCGCGGCAGGGAAATCTTATCGCCGGCCAAGAGATAAAGGGCCAGCGCACCATAGGCAAAAAGGGCGGCGGCGCTGCAGAGCTGCAAGCCTAGATCGATAAACGGCAGCCGGGAGGCGGTGGCGTTGAGCGTGACCTGCTGTGCATTGAGGTTCTCCGGCGCGGCCAGGGAACTGATGAGGTTGAGGATGGAGCGCACCCCGGAGAGCCCGAAGGTCAAGGCGAGGACGAGGAGAATCTCCTGGCGGCCGCGATCGAGCCTCATCGGTGTAGGACTCCGGCGAGGCCGAGCAAGGCGGCGTCGTCAAGCGTAATTGCGCCCAATTGGAGGCCAACCGGGGCGCGCCCGGGCAGCGCCCAAGGCACCGAGATGGCCGGCAGGTGCGCCACATTGAAGAGGGAACCCCACGGGGACCAGCGGGTCTGCGCGTCGAAGTTCTCCTGATGAGCGTTCCCCCGGAAGGAACCCAGGGGCGGTGGATCGAAGGCCAGCATCGGGCTGAGTATGGCATCAACCTGCCAGTGCTGGGCCAGAAGCTCTGGGAGAGCGCGGCTGTGCGCGCGAGCCTGTGTGTACTCGGCCGCACTGACGCGCCGGCCCTTGTCCCGCAGCCAGGCCACGTAATCCTCAGCATCGGGGAGGGAACGCAGGCGGTAGGTAAAGAGATCCTGGAAAGTCTGGAAAGTGTGGGCGGCCTGGGGATAGGGAGAAATCGCAACAGTCTCAAAGCCGGCGCCCTCCAAAGTGGATACGGCTTCCTCGACTGCGCGCAGCATGACGGGGTCAACGCCCGTCTGCGCGAAGAGGGGCTCGATGAGGATGCCGATGCGCGCGCGTGGCACCGCAGGGACAATGTTGTGCAGCAAAGCGGCATCGGCCACGCTGTGGGTGATGAAGCCGGTGGCGGCCAAATCAATGCCGGCGGGTTTGAAACCCACCACCCCGCACGCCGCGGCAGGGACGCGGATGGAACCGCCGCCATCAGTGGCGTGAGCAGCGCGCAGAAGGCCGCGGGCTACCTGCACGGCTGCGCCGCCGGAGGATCCACCCGGTGTCGCGCCAGGGTGCAGCGGGTTGACGGGGTGGGGCAGGCCGATGGGTTCCGTGTCGACGGTGAGGCCCAGCTCTGGGGCGGCGGATTTGCCCACGAGCAACGCGCCCTCCTCTTCGAGCTGAGCGAGGAAGGGATCCGTCTCATCGGCCACGTATTGCCGGTGCACCGACCCGAGAGTGGTGGGCATACCCTCGACGTCATTGAGGTCTTTGGCGGAGAGTATCCACCCGCTTAGGCGCCCGGTACTGCGGGGGCGCCCGTCGAGGTCGAGGTGAGTGAATCCGTGGTGTTGCGGCGAAAGACCGCGCAGATCCGCCCGCAACTGCTCCAAGCTGAATTCCATGCCGCATAAGTCTAGGGGATAAGCTAATGGCCATGAGCACCACCATCGCATTCCTGGGTCCGGCGGGTACTTTCACGGAGGCGGCCTTGCAGGCCTTTGCCCCACGATTTAGCGCCGTGGAGCCTGTAGCGGTTGATTCGCCCTCGGCGGCGCTGCGCGCAGTGCGCGAGGGTCGGGCTGATTATGCCTGCGTGGCCATAGAAAACTCGGTGGATGGTGCGGTGACGGCCACCTATGACGCCCTCGTGGAGGGCAGGCCGGTCCAGATCTACTGGGAGGTGGATCTGCCGGTGTCCTTCTCCATCATGACGCGGCCCGGCATGCAGCTTTGCGATGTCGCTTCCTTCTCCACCCACCCAGTGGCCTATCAGCAGGTGCGCGGGTGGCTGCAGGATCATCTCCCCGCGGTCGAGTACGTGCCGGCAAGCTCGAATGCTGCTGCCGCCGAGGCCGTGGCTCGCGGTGAGGTTGATGCCGCCGCTGCCCCGGCCCGTGCGGCGGAGTTGTTTGGGCTGGACACCTTGTCCAGCGAGGTAGCAGACGTGAAAGGCGCGACCACGCGCTTTGTCCTTGTCGGCCCGGCGGGCAAACCCACCGAGCGCACGGGACAAGACCGCACCTCAGTTATTTTCACCCTTCCCAACGAGCCGGGCTCCTTGGTCGGCGCGCTCGAGGAGTTTGCGCATCGCGGAGTGGATCTATCCCGTATCGAATCGCGGCCCACGCGGCAGGGTCTAGGAATCTACCGTTTCCACACCGATTTGATTGGCCATATCGAGGATCAGCCGGTGGCTGAGGCCCTGCGCGCGCTGTGGTTGCGGGCTCAAGAATTGATCTTTGTGGGGTCTTGGCCCTCGGCCACGCAGCTGGGGGAGGCCCCACGGGATCTCAACCGGCTGGCCGCCGCCGATGCTTGGATAGCGAGCGCGCGAAGCGGGCGATAGTCTAGGCAGTCATGAGCGGAAGAATCATCCTCCTGCGCCACGGCCAGACCTTTTCCAATATCCAGCGCATGCTTGATACTCGCCCACCCGGGGCCGAGCTGACTGAGCGCGGACGCGCCCAAGCCCAGGGCGTGGGCAAGGAACTAACCGCCCTCACGGGGGATCGGCCTTTCAAGATCTACTCCTCGGTGGCTCTGCGCGCGCAGCAGACCGCGCAGCTGGCCGCGCGTTCCTGGGAACAGACTCGCGGCTTGCCCGCCCACGACATCGCAGTCTCCCTGTTGAGCGGTATCCATGAGGTATTTGCCGGCGATCTGGAGATGAGCAATAGTGAGGACTCCCACCGCGAGTACATGGTCACCCTGCGGGGTTGGCTCGATGGGGACGCCGGGGCCCGTATGCCGGGCGGGGAGAACTACCTCGATCTGCTCGCGCGTTATCGCCCCACCCTGGAGAGCGTGGCTCACACCTTGGACGCGGAGGAGGATGCCATCATTGTCAGCCACGGGGCGGCGATTAGGGTGGCAACCTGCCACGCCACCGGCATCGATGCAGACTTTGCCTTCAGTGGTTATATGCCCAATTGCCGTTTCACCATCATGGAGCCGCGCGGGCGGGACTTCGGTCAGTGGACGTTGACCAGGTGGGCCGATACCGAGATGGACCCGGGGCGTGCGAACTAGCCCCAGCCGAGTGCGTGGAGTTCTTCTTCCTCGAAGCCAAAGTAGTGCCCGAATTCATGAAAAACGGTTACTTCTACTTGCCGAGCTAATTCTTCCTCGGTGGAGCACCAGTCCTGGAGGGCGCCGCGGTAGATGGTGATGGCATCCGGCAGGTGGCCGGTGTGGTCGAAGGTACGGTGGGTCAGCGCCACGCCTTCGTAGAGCCCGAGGAGGTTGGGCTGCTCCGGGTTATAGTCCTCGACCAAAATGACAAGGTTGCGCATGCGCCGGACAAATTCCTCGGGGATTTTATCGAGGGCGTCATTGAGCATCTCGTCGAAGCGCTCCTCGGAAACATGCACCATAGTCTTAAAGCTGCCTTTCAGTCCCAGGCACCCACCGGCTTTTCTAGCGGGCGGGTTCGCGGATGGGGTCGCGGGCGGGGCGCTCCTCAGGAGCCTTTCCGTCGATATTAAGGGCATCGCGGCCGCCCTTGGCAGAGCCGGTGATGGTGGAAAAACCATTCTCATTGGAGTGGACGAGGGAACAGTTCACCGAGCGAGAACCGCCGTTCCAGGAGCCCTCAGATAGTGATCCCCAGAAAGGCTGCAGCGTGGATTGGTAGAGGTTTTCCTCGTTGCCCAAGTATTCGGTGGCCGCTGCGGTGCAGGTCTGCCCGAGGTACTTATCCAGCTCCTCGGAACCGGGATAGCCTTCGGGGTACTTCTCCGCCAGGTTGACCGTGGAGACGGTCTCGAGCTGGTGGGGCTGAGAGCAGTCCACAGTGCGCACGACCTGGTCCTCACCGATGACACGGCATTGCCCGGGCGAGGCGAGGATGGACTGATCCACGGCGGCGACATTTCCGGTGCTCAGCTGCGGGACTCCCTTATCATCGGTGGTCTGCAGGCCACAGAGCAGCGTGCGGTCCCCTTCGTCCCACGCGCCTTGCGGCGGCAGAATGGAGGCGATGTCAAACTTTCCGGAGGGATCCCACTTGCTCTTGAGGTAGGTCAGCGTGGAGGACTGGCACAGTTCATCGCGCAACTGATCCTGGCGGTTGAGCTCCGGGCGCGTGGCCGAGGGGCCGAATTCACTCGTGGGGTAGGTGCTGAGATCCTCGCGCGCGGAGACCTCGAAGCGGTGCTCTTTGTCGCAAGTAACTTCCTGGAAGTTGCTGACGGGGGAATCTGCGGAAATATCCCATGTCAGGCAGGTTCCCGGCTCGGCCGAGGAGAAGGCGGCGACAGCGGCCGCGGTAGTCGCGGTGCTATTGCTTCCACCTGCGGATTCGCCGGATTCCGCCGCGTTCTCTTTACTCGGCGCGAAGTATTCATAGGAGCCCAGGAAAGCGGCGGTGATGAGGGCCGCGATCAGGAGCCAATTCACCGCCGCAGCCGAGCGCCAAGAGGAAGATTTACTCATAAGAACTCCAATCCTACTGGTCACCGGCCGTTGCTGCTAAATGTCGCGGGCCCTGCTGACCCGGGTGTTAAGCCGGTAGCGGTCCGTTCGGTAGACGGAAGAGCACCATTCCACGGGGCGATCGCCCGAACGGGAGTGCCGGATGATGTGGAGCAGGGGCGTGCCGGGTTCCACGTCGAGCAGCTTGGCGACGGCGGGATCCGCGGCGATCGCAGTCACCGTCTGGTCGGCCTCCGTAATGGGGGCGCGGAAGTTCGAATCCAAGATGGCGTAGACGGATCTATAGATGTCATTTTCGAGCAGGTTGGGCACGTAGGCGGAGTTATACCAGCCATCATCGATGGAATAGGGCTCGCCATCACCCAGGCGCAGGCGGCGCAGGTGCGTGTGCGGGAGGGAGGGATCGGTGCCGAAGAACGCGGAGACCTCCTCCGGTGCGGTGCTACGCCCGCCCAACAAAATCTTCGAGGAGGCCTTGACGTCTTGCGCGCCCATCTCATCGGAGAAAGAGGCCAAGTGCAGGCGGGAGACGAGCGGGTTGGGGGCCACGAAGGTTCCCTTGCCGCGGACTCGGCGCAGCCGCCCGGCTGCGACCAGATCCCCGATGGCGCGGCGCACGGTGATGCGGGAAACACCGTAGGTTTCCTCCAAGATGCGCTCGCCCGGCAGGATATCGCCCGGCTTGAGGGTGGTTTGGCACAGCTCAGAGAGGATGTCACGCAACTGCGCGTGCTTGGGAATGGGGCCGTCGCTGATGGTGCGGGCGGGCAGTGCGTGTGGGGAGGACATGTCTACATAATAAATCGCTGGTTATTACCACTGCAAGGCTGGGGCGGTGCGGTAGGATCTAGCACGTGATTGATCTCAAGTACCTGCGCGAAAATCCCGATGTTGTCCGAGCCTCCCAAGTAACCCGTGGCGAGGACCCCTCTCTAGTTGATTCGCTGATCGAGGCCGATGAGGCCCGCCGCAGCGCAATTAAGACCGCGGATGAGCTACGCTCCGAGCAAAAAGCCTTTGGCAAGAAGATTGGGCAGGCCGCCCCGGAAGACCGCCCGCGCCTGCTCGAGGGCTCCAACGAGCTCAAGGCCCGCGTCAAGGAGGCAGAGGAGACTCAAAGCTCTGCCGAGGCCAAGGTGGAAGAGCTGCAGTACAAGATCTCCAACGTCGTCGAGGGTGCCCCGGCCGGCGGCGAGGATGACTTCATTGTCGTCGAAGAAGTGGGTGAGATACCTACCTTCGATTTCGAACCCCAGGATCACGTGGCACTCGGGGAGTCCCTGGGCCTCATTGATGTCAAGCGTGGCGCCAAGGTTGGCGGCGCACGCTTCTACTACCTCACCGGTGACGGTGCCTTCTTGCAGTTGGGCATGATGCTGCTGGCAGCCCAAAAGGCGCGCGAGGCAGGCTTCCAGTTGATGGTTCCGCCGGTGCTGGTGCACCCGGAGATCATGGCGGGTACCGGCTTCTTGGGCCAGCACTCGGATGAGATCTACTACCTCGAAAAGGATGATCTGTACCTGGTAGGTACCTCCGAGGTTGCCCTGGCTGGCTACCACAAGGATGAGATTATCGATCTTTCCTCCGGCCCCATCAAGTACGCCGGCTGGTCATCGTGCTTCCGCCGTGAGGCTGGCTCCCACGGCAAGGACACCCGCGGCATCTTGCGCGTCCACCAGTTCGACAAGGTGGAGATGTTTGTCTATTGCAAGCCGGAGGAGGCTCAGGCTCAGCACCAGGCGTTGCTGCAGATGGAAAAGGACATGCTCGCGGCCATGGAGCTGCCTTATCGCACCATCGACATCGCCGGCGGAGATCTCGGATCTTCAGCAGCCCGCAAGTTCGATAACGAGGCCTGGGTGCCCACCCAAGGGACCTACCGCGAGCTCACCTCGACCTCGAATTGCACCACCTTCCAGGCTCGCCGCCTTTCCACCCGTTACCGCGATGAAAACGGCAAGCCACAGACCGCCGCCACGCTCAACGGCACGCTGGCTACCACGCGCTGGCTCGTGGCCATCTTGGAAAACCACCAGCAGGCTGATGGCTCCGTCATCGTCCCGAAGGCTCTGCGGCCTTTCATGGGCAAAGACGTGCTTGAGCCAAAGAAGAACTAAAGAACCGAAATAGAACACAGTAGATCATCGTTTCCTGGCCTTGCATTGGAGCCCACCGTGTCGAATCCATCGGATGCATCTGCGAAGGCATCTGCAAACAAAGCGCGAAAGAAGAATAGGCGCGCGAAAGACTTTTGCTATCGGCAGATCGTCCGCGCTGCCAAGGGCGTGACCGTGGCGCAAGGCCTGCAGATGCGGGTGAGCGGTGAGGAGAATATCCCTGCCACCGGCGGCGCGGTCCTCGTGCTTAATCACACCGGTTACATGGACTTCGTCCTCGGCGGGTTCTTGCCTCGCCTGCGTCACCGCCTCGTGCGCTACCTGGCTAAATCGGAGATTTTTGCCAAGCCGGGGGTCGGTTTTCTCATGCGGCTGATGGGGCACATCTCCGTCGACCGCATCGATGGCTCACGTTCCCTGCAGGCTGCTGTGGACGCAGCCAAAGCCGGCGAGATCGTCGGCGTCTTCGCTGAGGGCACGATTTCGCGCAGTTTTGAGATTCGCGCCATGCGCAACGGTGCCGTACGCATCGCCTTCGAGGCTGGTGTTCCGGTGATCCCGCAGGTCATCTTCGGTTCACAGCGCTTGTGGACCAAGGGTCACAAGCGGCACCTGGGGCGCACCAACACCCCGATCCTCATCCACGCACTCGAGCCTTTCTATCCCACAGGTGACTTCGAGGCTGATACCACAGAGATCCGCCGCCGCATGCAGGCCGAGCTGGAGAAGATGTGGCAGGAGTACGAGGATGAGTTCGGTCCCATGCCTGCCGGCGAGTATTGGGTGCCCGCGCGCAAGGGCGGGGGAGCGCCCAGCCTGGCACAGACAGAGTCCCAGGATAAGGCCATCGAGTCCGAGCGCTACCGCGTGCGCCGCCTGAGTGATGATCTCACCGGCCTCAAAGATCGCGTCCGGGACATCTCGCTGAGCTTGGCGGATGTCACCAAGTCCAAGATACACATGAACAGTCCTGCCAAGAAGCAGGACACTGAAAACGCCACCCCCAACGACATCACGGCCTGGGTGCACGATAATCTCAACGCCGTCCTCGAGGAGGCCAGCCGCGGCCTGGGTGAGGGCAAGGAGCGCATCGCTGAGGTCCTCGAGCAGCTCAAGAGTGATGTTGCAGATGCCCAGGAGAAACTTGCTGCTAGCAGCAAGGAGATCTACCTCGGATCCCGCGTGGAACAGGTGCTCGTCGGCGCGGCCGCCCAATCCCGCGTCATCATGTCGCGCCTGCCCAACCGAGTCAAGGCCGATTACTCGCAGGTGCCCAAGGTGGTCATCGCTGACGAGGAGGCTTTTGTCTACGAGGATGGCGCCATCAGTGCACGCTTGCGTAAACTCTTCGCCGCGCTTGTCGACGATCTCGAGCACCTCGTCCTCGTCTCCGAGGGCGCGCGCAGCCACCGCTGCGACGAGCTGCCCCAAGATCTCTGGTTCATTGAGAATAACGGCGCCCTGATTCGCCACGGCGAGGACATCGTGGACTCCCATCCGCTAGCAGAGGAAACCGTGCTCGCGGTGGAGCAAGCCTTGGGGGATGAAGCCGGCATCGATTGGCAGCACCTAGCCAGCGCGGATGCCGCCGGGGTACTCAGCGGCAGCGTAGAACTCTTGCCGGAGCAGATCCGCGAGGCACTCGGCGATGAACTCGCCGAGGAACTGAGCATCACCCAATATGGCGAGGGCTCTATTATCACCTCCCACGCCGCCACCCGCGCTAACGCAGCGCATACCGTTCTTGACGCGCTAGGCATTGACCCTGCTGCCGAAGGCTCCCAGGAGGTCCTGGCATTCCTCAGCCAGCACGGCGACGAGGGGCTGAGCTGGCTCAACAGCGTGGCGCTGGAATCCGCCCCGGTCGAGGTGCTGCGTGACGCCCGCTCTGTCACCTACACCGCCGACAAGGACGGCGCGGCCGAGGTACTCGATATCATCGTGCGGCAACGTGAGCTGCGCGCGGAGGAGAGCAACTAGTTTGAATAAGGAATCTTTGCTCAGGATTCCGGGTTCTTCTCGTTCTTCTGAAGGATTAGACACTCCACCCCATCGAGTATCGTCCGCAGCCCCAATGCATAGGTGCGGTCCGGATCGACAGCCGAGTCATATTCCTGGCCGGCGGCCATGCCAATCCTCGAGGCATGAGGGTACTTCGCAGGATCAATCAGGGCCGTGAGGACAGGCCCAGCGACGCTCCACCATTCTTGGTCGTTGTTTCCAGTTGTTTCGTTGGTTGCTGCAACCGCGGATGAGAGGCGCGCAGCTGCTTTGACGTGCTCAAGGACGAGTGTAAGGATTTGGTCAATCTCTACATCCTCAAGCCCACTTCCAACCAACGGCTTTAGTTCGATGTCGTATTTTCCGGTGGTGCCCGGCCCTAGGGGCGGGCGAACAGTGTCAACGTCGTTCAGCCAGCGGTGATCGGACAGAAGCTTCCAGTTTCGCTCTGCGACCACTTCTAGGCCAGCTCGCCAGCCGGACTCCGGCGGAAGGCTTTCCGCATCTGGGTAGACCTTTCCGTTGACGTGATCGACCATGAGATCGATCAGCTCCGTCTTGCTGGGAACATGGGCATAGAGCGACATTGCACTGACACCGAGCTTCTCCGCAATCTTGCGCATCGAGAGTCCGTCAATTCCGGACTCGTTGGCAATGGCGATCCCAGCGTCGATGATCGCATCGAGTGTCAACCCTGAGCGCCCCTTCTTGACATTGGTGCGCCACAGCAGCGCAAGGCTTTGCAACGGGTCACCGTTTCCCGTGCGCTCGACCATTTCTTTCCCTTCCTTGAAGCCTTGATGCTAGTCGGATTCTACAGTACTGTACGCCGTATAACATTATGTGATACGGTGTACCGTACGCTGTAAAATACGGGAGGTGCGGAATGAAACTAGCAATCGAGGCCGAAGGAATAGGGAAGTCCTACCGCACCAAAAAGGGAGAAGTAGGGCTACGAGATCTCAGTTTGGAAGTCGAAAAAGGCCAAGTAGTGGCCCTGCTGGGGCCGAATGGTGCCGGCAAGACCACCGCGGTCCGCGGGCTGGCAACGCTGTTGCGATTTGATCGTGGCCGAGCGAGCGTCGCGGGCTACGACTTGAAGACTGAGGCTAAGCAGGTGCGGAGCCATATCGCCTTGGTCGGGCAGACGGCGGCCGTGGACGAGCAGCTCACAGCCGAGCAAAACCTGATGCTATTCGGTCGGCTCCGGGGACTCAGTCGAGGAGGCGCAGCCACGCGCTCTGGAGAGTTGCTTCGACAGTTTGGCCTTGTCGAGGCAGCTGATCGGACGGTGCGGGGATTCTCGGGTGGAATGCGGCGCAAGCTCGATCTCGCGGCTAGCATGATCTTCCGTCCAGATGTTCTCTTCGTCGATGAGCCGACAACGGGCCTTGACCCAGCGGCTCGACGTGACCTGTGGCAATCCCTGCGCTTGCTTCTTAGCGAGGGCACAACCATCTTGCTGACAACCCAGTACTTGGAGGAAGCAGACCAGCTCGCGGATCAGGTTGTGTTTCTCTCGCGTGGCGAGGTTGTCGCTCAAGGTACGTCTGAAGAGCTCAAAGACATCGTCGGGCCTGCGGTGATTCGGTTATGCTTCGACACAGAAGCGGATGCGAGGGCCGCACTCGTAGAGCTCAAGACCATTGATTTCAAGGCTGAGATCAATGAGAGGAGGCTCGAGGTTTCCCTTCCTGCTCCCGACCCGGACGTACTCGGGGCGAGCCTGCACGCCATGACCGAGCAAGGGCTCTCGCCGAAGGAAGTCACACTGCGCAAGCCTTCATTGGAAGAAGTATTTCTTAAGCTCACGGGTGGCACGCCTGATCCCTCGATTCTCACTAAGGACAAGGAGAGCAACTAGCCATGACGCTAAAGATACTCACGCAGGAGTCAGTCCAGCCTCCCAGTGTTTGGGATGCGGCCTGGATCATCACGGTCCGTGTGATGCGGTCGTGGAAGTCCCAGATCAGTGTGATGGTGACTAACTGGCTATTCCCGGTGTTCGTCACCGTCCTGTTCCTAGGACTATTTGGCGGGGCGCTGACCCTTCCCGCGCAAGTAAGCTACACGGAGTTCTTGATCCCCGGAATGCTTGCCGTGACCATGCTCTTTGGGTTGGATGGGACCACGCTGACAGCTGCAGCTGATGCGGCACGCGGCGTCAACGATCGGCTCCGTTCCTTCCCCATTAATGCGGCCTCCATTGTGCTCGGTCGCTGCATCGCTGACATGATTAGTTCTCTCATCACGCTTGCCATCATGGTGGCCTTTGCGTTGCTGATTGGCTGGCGCCCCGATACCACTCTCGGAAGAGTTCTCCTCGCTTTTATAATCCTGATGTTATTCAGGTTCGCGATGCTGTGGATTGGGCTCTACATCGGCTACGGCGCGAAGTCGGTCGAATCTGTCGCCTATATACAGATTTTGGTGTGGCCCATCGCGTTCTTTTCCAGCGTCTTTGTCAACCCCGCTACAATGCCCGCGTGGTTGGGAGCGCTAGCCGAGCTCAACCCGGTATCGGCAACTGCCAGTGCCGTGCGGGATCTACTGGGGTCTGCAACGTGGCAGACGCAGAGCTTGGCGGGTGAATACGCCCTAGCTGGGGCGATCGCATGGCCACTTTTGCTGACCTTGATCTTCCTTCCGATTGCGGCGAGGAGGTTCCGTAGAGGAGGACAGTGAAACGCGGGGCCGGATTAGGTAGATCTAGTAGCTGTTGTCGATGCGGCGATTATCCAACCGGCCCGGGTGCTGCGGATGCTCGGCTGGAAAGCCGGCGGCGATGATGAGGGCGATGGCTCGGTCGGCGCGCCCGCCGATGCCGAGGGCCTGCTTGACCTTCTCCTCATCCCAGCCGGTCGTCGGGCTGGTGCCCAGCCCCTCGGACTGTGCTGCCAGTAATAAGAACGCGGCGGCGAGGCTGGCGTCCTTCAAAGAAGCCTCGCGCGCGGCCTGTAAGTCGCGCCCATGGAGGAATCCCTCGACGCGGGCGGCACGCTCGCTCCCGAGGATCTCATCTAGATCGCTGGGATCATTCTCCGCCCGTGCCACCGCAACGAAGACAACCGGGGCGTCGAGGAACTGGCGCTGATGGGAGGCATCGAAAAGCGCCTGCTTGACATCCGGATCCGTGACCACGACGATCTCCCTTTGCTGAGCATTAAAAGCACTGGGTGCCTCGAGGGCAAGCTTAACCACCCTATCGATGAGCTCGGCGTTGGGGATCTCGTCGGTGTACTTGCGGGTGGAGCGGCGCGATTCAATAGCCTCAATTACTGACAAGCTCATTGCTTTAATTCTCTTCCTGTTCTGTGGTGTTTTGCGGGACGTTTCTAAGCAGGCTCGCCTCTAGAGAAAGCCGTGCACTCAAACAGAGCTATGTTAGGGCGCGGCGGCGAGCCACTGCAAGGGTTTAATCCACACAGCAGTGGAATCTGGAGGGCCTCTAGCGGTTAATGAAACTTAGGACGCATCCAGCCAGCAAGAATCCACTGATCTGCAGGTGGGTTGCCCAGTTCCCACCACCCCCTGGGAACGCAAGGAAGATACTGAATGCGATAGCGGCAAGACAATGGATGAACAGTAGGCCATATGCCTTTAGCCGGTACTTCTTTGAAGATACTTTCCAAGCGAACCAGTTGCTCGCCGAGACGATGAAGTAGAAGGCGGCCCCAGCTAGCAATCCGGGAATCATATAGAGCACAGTCTGTCCTTTCAACATCGTGATCTTCGAGTCTAGCTACACAGGTCCGCTGTAAAAAGTGTCGAGTTGTAGAACTGGGGGTCGGGCCTTGATGTCTGTCGGTGCGTTGCCCCTCGCAATTCCCGAAGTGTCTTTCTGGATAGGCTGCCTTCCTGCAATGCGATGGGAATGCTGCGACTTGGAACGAGCAGACCGGCCCCAGAGCAGATGGTCTGTCAACTGTGGTCGCGGTGGTGAATCAGACCCGTTATCCCTTTCGAGCACACAAGCGCTTGGTTGAGAGATTGCAGTGGCTAAGCTTCAGTACGTATCGATTCTCTGGCAGCTCGCACCCGACAACGCAGTGAGAGAACACGTGGGTAACAAAAGCGGTGTACACGAACCTTTTCCGAGTCTGCGAGTAAGCATTATCGGCACCCACAATCTTCCCCGGTGCTGATGCCGTGGACGTACGATTGGCAAGGTGGCGATAGTTGCTGCTGTGATCTCTGCCTTGAACATTCCTGTTGATAAAGGGTTTAAAGAATTGGAAGACGAAGACAACATAGAAAAAACTGCAGAGTATCGTGAAATCCACACGGTTTTTGAACCGGTATGGGGAACACGGTGGTTCCACTACATTTTCACGTTCCCACGTGTTGAGTGCGATGGGTTTATAAGCAATTGCAAGTGGGGAAGAAACAAAGCTCTGGTAAGAAATGGAGGAGTGCCCACGGTCGGATTTAGCTACCGCTTTTTTGATGATAGAAAACTGAGATGCAAGAGCTCCCCCGTTGAGATCTCCTCTACAAGTACTGTTCTAGAAGCCAAGACTTCCATAATCAACAACTCTCCGATGCACATCATTCTGCACTAGCATCCAGTTTGCTGTCGCAGCCAGGGTTTTAGTAGCGGGTGCTTGTGATAGCAGGGGTGGGTAGGTGTAGTAGCGGTCATACTTGTGGGCAAGCCCATTGGAAGGGGTACCGTCTGCACCATTGCACGCTGAGGCAGTTCGAAGGGGCTGGAGGAGGTTCTCCGTTTTCTGCCTCTGTTAGCATTTAGATAAATTCTGTAAGATCTGATCCCCGTTTGGTAGACACCTGATATCCCGACATTCTGTTAAGGAAAGGCAGTCTCCACGCGTATGTCTCAAACCTCGTAGGGCAGTGGCACCGGTGAATCACGGACGCGATGGAATCTGTGGGGAGCGCGTCAGGACGAGGAGCAAGAGCGGAACTAGCGCGAGCATTCCGAAAATGGACAGAACGGGGAAAGACGTCAGCGCGAGCAGTGGCCCCGATATCAAGGCGGCGAAGGCGCCACAGAAGTTGGATAGGGCATCGACGCCGCCTTGTGCCGCAGTGCGAGACTGTGCGGATACCACGGAGCTGAACAAGGCCGAGCCGGCGACGTTGACGAAGGACCAGCCCAGCCCCAGCAGGATCAGGGAGAATACGATCCATCCAAAGTCTTCTGCTTTGAACACTCCGGCGAGGAGTGAGGCAAAGAAGATGAGAACGCCGATGACAATGGTGATGCGGTGACCACACCGGTCAGTGAGTTGGCCGACGAGCGGGGCGAGAGCATACATTCCGAGAACGTGGAGGCTGATGGTGATGCCGACGATCTCTACTGAGCCGCCGTGGTGGGTAATGTGCACCGGCGTCATCGTCATGATTGCCACCATGACGATGTGTGCGGAGACGATGGCGAGAACCGCATAGCGGGCACCGGGGTTGATGCGTAGCTCAGTAAATACCTGGCCAAAGGCTTCTTTTTGGGAAAGTGGAGTGGCCAAGGGGCGAGCGGCGGCGGAGTGCTTCAGTGACTCGAGCAATGGATCCGGGCGCAAGAAAGTGAAGGAAATGACACCGGCCATAGCCATGCATAGCGCCGCTATCGCAAAAGCACTGGCATAGAGGCTCAGTCCCGTCGCGTTGGTGATGTAGCGCCCGGGGACAGCGAGGTTGGGGCCTAAAACGGAGCCTATGGTGCCGACCCAGACGATGAGGGAGAGTGCGCGCCCGTGATGGCGAACATCGGCGAGGTCTGTGGCCGCGAAGCGCGCCTGCAGGCTGACCGCCAACCCTGCCCCCATGAGGAATAACCCGAAGAAGAGCAAGGCCACCAAGTGCTGCGAAACGGCGAGAACGAGGAGCGCACTGCCGCAGGCCGCGGTCCACCATCCGGTGCTGAGAGCGAAACGGCGGCCGCGCCGCGCCGCAAGGAGGCCAAAAGGCACGCCCATGAGAGCAGCGCCTAGGGTGCTGGAGGTGCGGGCGAGCCCGGCCCAGGCCTCGTTATTGGTGAGTTCATCGGCGACGAGGATGCCAATCGAGGGCGCGACGCCGACGCCGATGGTCCCGATCACCTGCATTGTCGCTAGTACGGCGAGAGTGCGTTTCTGAACTGCTTTCTGGGCGGCAACAAATGGTGCGGTTTCGGTGGTCATGCGAGATTCCGGACACTCCGGACACTCCGGAAACTGAGGGCTTTAAACACTGTGCGCTGGCTCTTTCTACTTTTGTGGTTTTCGTAGGTATGTTACGGGCACTTTGCTGGCTTGGGTAGATCTATCTGGTTGACGTGCGGTGGGGAGAGCTGCGTGTTTGTGAGTCATTTGCTTGCGCCAACGTATGGTCTTGCTCACCCTGATGGGGGTGAAAAATGGGTGTTGGTGGGGGCGTCGATTGTCTCCATGCAGGTTACGCTACCGAAAGTTACGTGTGAGTAGCGCCACTTTGAAGTTGTTGCTGTGGCCTATACCCTGGGTATGGCCACGGGCCGAGAAGTGGGCCCAAAAAAGGGCCCACAAATGAGCCCAGAAAGGGAAGAATCCGAACATGGCACAGGTCAGCAGGCAACATTTCAATCCCGAATACTACGAATCCGTCTGGAATAGCTACGAGGAAGAAGATCATGACGTGGTCATCATCGGCGGCGGTTCCGTGGGTGCGGGATCCGCGGTCGACGCCGCCACGCGCGGGCTGAAGACCACCGTCATCGAGGCCCGTGACTTCGCCGCGGGTACCTCCTCGCGCTCCTCCAAGATGTTCCACGGTGGACTGCGCTACTTGGCCATGCTGGACTTCCGCCTCGTGGCTGAGTCCCTCCACGAGCGTGAGCTCAACATGTCGACCCTGGCCCCGCACCTAGTCAAGCCGTTGAAGTTCATCTTCCCCCTCACCCACCACGTGTGGGAGCGCGTGATGATGTTCGGCGGTTTCACCCTCTATGACCTCATGGGTGGAGCAAAAAGCGTGCCCAAGCAAAAGCACCTCACGCGACGCGGCGTGCTCAAGGTCGCGCCGGGGCTCAAGGAGGATGCCGTCGTTGGTGGTGTGCGCTACTACGACACGCTTGTCGACGACGCCCGCCACACCATGACCGTCCTGCGCACCGCCGCCGAGTACGGGGCCACCGTGCGCACCGGCACGGAGGTCATCGGATTCGACAAGGACGCGCGCGGACGCATCGTCGCCGCTCGCGTGCGTGACAACGCTACTGGGCGCGAGGCCACCGTGCGCGGCAAGGTATTCATCAACGCCACCGGCGTATGGAACGACAAGATCCAGCAGCTGGCCGGAGCAGAGGGCAGGTTCACCGTCCATGCTTCCAAGGGCGTGCACATCGTCGTGCCCAAGGAGCGCCTCGACGCGGATGCCGCGCTGTGCTTCGTCACGGAAAAATCCGTCCTCTTCGTTATTCCCTGGGGCGAGTACTGGATCATCGGCACCACTGACACCGATTGGGAGCGCGGCCTCTCCCTGCCTGATCCCGCGCCCACCGCCGCCGATATTGATTACATCCTCGAGGAAGTCAACCAGCGCGTACGCACGCCGCTGACCCACGAGGACATCGTGGGCGTCTACTCGGGCCTGCGCCCGCTGCTTTCGGGCAAGTCCGATTCCACCTCGAACCTCTCGCGCAACCACGCCGTCGCCGTCATCGCGCCGGGACTGGTCTCCGTTGCCGGCGGCAAGTACACCACCTACCGCGTGATCGGTAAGGACGCCGTCGACCTGGCCGCCGAGGAGCTGCCGGGCACCGTCGCCGAATCCGTGACGGAGAAGACGCCGATCCTGGGTGCTGCGGGCTATCACGCGCTGGCCAACCAGGTCCCGCTCTTGGCTCAGCGTTATGGGGTCAGCGAGCACATCATCACCCACCTGCTGGGACGCTATGGATCCCTCATCGACGAGGTCTTGGCGCCCGCTTCCGAGGAGAAGTCTCTGCTAGAGCCCATTCCTGCGGCCCCGGGCTACCTGTGGGCCGAGGCCCGCTACGCCGTCACGCACGAGGGCGCGCTGCACCTAGAGGATGTCCTGGCCCGCCGCCTGCGCATCTCCATCGAATACGGCCACCGCGGTCTCGATTGCGCCTCCCCGGTGGCGGACTTCATCGCGCCGCTGGTGGGCTGGAGCGAGGAGGAAAAACAGGCTGAGGTCGAGCTCTTCCGCAGCCGCACTGAGGCGGAACTCGCCGCAGAAAAGGCACTGACGGACCGCGAGGCCAACGACATTGTTGTTAACGCCTAAACCTTAAGGCACTTCCCCGCCCTCGGCCCTGGCATAAGTCAGGGCCGCTCACACAGATACGGCCACGACCGTGGAAGGAATGTATTCCATGACAGGTTTAGACGCATTTACCTGGGAGTTCCTCGGAACAGCCCTGCTGCTCCTCCTAGGTAACGGCGCGTGTGCGCTGGTCACCTTGCGCACCTCTGGCGCTCGCGGATCGGATTGGATCGTCATCGCCCTCGGTTGGGGCATGGCCGTATTCATTGGCGCCAGCGTGGCGGATCCCAGTGGCGGGCACCTCAACCCGGCGGTGACGCTACTGTTCGCTGTGAATGGCTCGCTCGAGTGGGGACTGGTTCGCTACTACGTCGCCGGGCAGTTGCTGGGCGCGATGGTCGGCGCAATCTTGGTCTGGGCCGCCTTCAAGCAGCTTTTCGACGCCAATAATCTCGACGAGCAAGGCAACGTCACCGGCGCCAACGCGCAGACCGGCGGCATCTTCTTCACCGCCCCTGCTCACCCTAAGAACGGCTGGAATGCTCTCACCGAGTTCATCGGCACGAGCGTGCTCTTGATGTTCATCGCCTTCGGACCTGCCGGCGGTGAGCTCGGCCCGCTGACCTACTTCGGTGTCGCCTTCGTCGTCGTGGCCATCGGCCTGTCCCTGGGAACCCCCACGGGATATGCCATCAACCCGGTACGTGACTTGGGCCCGCGCCTGATGTACGCCTTCGTCCTTCCCATTCGGGACAAGGGCAGCGCGAATTGGTCCTATGCTTGGGTGCCAATCGTGGCTCCTCTTGCCGCGGCCGTTGCAGTGGGAACACTGTCGGTGGTCCTCTAAGTAGAAACAATCAGAAGCAAGAAGAAAAAGGAGAAGTGAAATGACACCTAAAGAAGCTGGCAACGACGCCGAGAAGAAGACCGAGAAGAAGTATGTCGTAGCAATCGATCAGGGCACCACCTCGACGCGCTGCATCATCTTCGACCATGACGGCAACCAAGTTTCGGTAGGCCAATACGAGCACGAGCAGATCTTCCCCGAGAAGGGCTGGGTCGAGCATGACCCGCAGGAGATTTGGAATAACACCCGTTACTCGGTGGGTGCAGCCTTGGCAGAGGCCGATATTGCCATCCACTCCATCGCCGCCGTGGGCATTACCAACCAGCGTGAGACCACCGTGGTCTGGGATAAGAACACCGGCGAGCCGGTCTACAACGCCATTGTCTGGCAGGACACTCGTACCTCCGATATCTGCAAGGAACTCTCCGCGGCCGATGGCCCGGATGCCTGGCGCCGGCGCACCGGTCTCATCATCAACTCTTACCCGGCCGGCCCCAAGGTCAAGTGGATCCTCGACAACGTGGAGGGTGCGCGCGAGCGGGCGGAGAAGGGCGATCTGCTCTTCGGCACCATCGATACCTGGTTGCTGTGGAACCTCACCGGCGGCGTCGAGGGTGATGACGGTGAACCGGCCCTGCACGCCACCGACGTCACCAATGCCTCGCGTACGCTTCTCATGGACATCGAAAAGCTCGAGTGGGACGAGGAATTGTGCAAGGCCATGGACATCCCCATGTCCATGCTGCCGGAGATTCGCCCCTCGCTGGGTGACTTCCGCAGGGTCCGTGAGCGTGGCTCCTTGTCCGGGGTTCCCATTCGGGCAATTCTGGGTGACCAGCAGGCAGCGATGTTCGGTCAGGGATGTTTCCGTCCGGGTTCTGCGAAGAATACCTATGGCACTGGCCTCTTCCTCTTGCTCAATACCGGCACCACTCCGAAGTTCTCCGAGAACGGCCTGCTGACCACCGTGTGCTTCCAGCGGGAGGGCGAAAAGCCCATCTACGCGCTGGAAGGCTCGGTATCTATGGGCGGCTCGCTGGTGCAGTGGCTGCGCGATAACCTGCAAATCATCCCGAACTCCGCCTCGATTGAGAACATGGCGCGCGCGGCCAAGGACAACGGCGGTGTCTATATTGTCCCTGCCTTCTCCGGCCTCTTCGCCCCCTATTGGCGCCCCGATGCCCGTGGCGTCATCGTGGGCCTGACTCGCTTTGCCAACCGCAACCACATCGCGCGCGCGGTGCTGGAGGCCACGGCCTACCAGACTCGCGACGTCGCGGATGCGATGGTTGCGGACTCTGGTGTGGAGATCTCGGAACTGCGTGTGGACGGCGGAATGACCCACAACGAGCTGCTCATGCAGTTCCAGGCCGATATCCTCGGCGTGGAAGTACACCGGCCCAAGGACGTGGAAACCACCGCCACTGGCGCAGCCTTTGCCGCCGGCCTCGATGCCGGTTTCTGGGATGATCTCTCGGTCCTCGGCCAACAGCGCGGCGACCTGCACGTATGGAAGCCCAAGATGGAAAAGGAAGAGGTAGATTCGCTCTACCGGGATTGGCGCCGCGCCGTGAAGCGCTCCCTGGAGTGGGAGGATGACGCCGACACGGAGATCGAGGTCTAGCCTTCGTCGCGCCCAATTGCGGCCGCGGCTCTAGACTGGTGAGTTATGACTACTTCACTGGCTGCGCCGCGGCTTATCGCCAGCGATATTGATGGCACTTTATTGGACGCCAACCACCGGGTAACCAAGCGCAACCGCGAGACCATCGCGCGCGCAGTAGCCAGTGGCGCCATCTTCGCCCTGTCCACGGGTAGGCCCTATCGCTGGATTCGGCCCGTGTTAGATCAGCTTCCCGTGCGGCCTATCTGCGTGACCTCCAATGGCGCGGTCATCTTCGATTCCTTCCAAGACCGCGTGGTGCAGTCTTATGAGTTGAAGCCAGAAGTTCTCCACGATGTTGTGACGCTGGCTCAAGGTGCATTGAGCTCCTCCGGCGGGGTCTCTGTGGGTGCTGAACGCGTAGGCAATACCCCCCAAGACCCGGTCAACGAGCTCTTCGTGGTGGACCCGAGCTATTCCGATAACGCGGTCTTTGATGGCTTCGGCGTTCTTACCCTCGAGGATGTGGTGGCCCGTCCCGCCTCCAAGCTGCTGCTGCGCAACCCGCACTTAAGCTCGGCGGAGATGTTCGAGGCCGTCGGCCCGCTCATCGATCCAGACGTCGCGCACATTACCTACTCCATGGATGATGGCATCTTAGAGGTTGCCTCGGCAGGGGTGACCAAGGCACACGGCGTGCAGTGGCTGGCGCAGCACCACGGCATCGACCGCGCGGAAACAATCGCCTTTGGGGATATGCCCAATGATATTGAGATGCTGCGCTGGGTCGGCCGGGGCTATGCCATGGCTAATGCCGCCCCCGCGGTTAAGGAAGCCGCGGATGAGATCGCGCTGAGCAACCGCGAAAGCGGCGTCGGGCGAGTGTTGGAAAACTGGTTTTAGCCCGTGCCTTAACCTCGTAGCACCCGCGGCTGCAATATGGTGGAACGCATGACTTCTTATGACCTCATTGTTGTTGGATCGGGTTTCTTCGGGCTGACGGTAGCCGAGCGTGCTGCCTCTCAGCTGGGCAAGAAGGTGCTCATCGTGGAGCGCCGTAACCACCTAGGCGGCAACGCTTACTCGGAGCCCGAGCCCACGACCGGCATCGAGGTGCACAAGTATGGCGCGCACCTCTTCCATACCTCCAATCAGCGCGTGTGGGAATACTGCAACAAGTTCACCGAGTTCACGGACTACCAGCACCGTGTCTTCGCCATGCACGATGGCACCGCGTACCAGTTCCCCATGGGGCTGGGCCTTATTAACCAGTTCTTTGGCCGCTACTACTCCCCGGATGAGGCACGCGAGCTCATCAAGGAGCAGGCGGGCGAGTTCTCGGCAGATGAGGCGCAGAACCTGGAGGAAAAGGCCATCTCCCTCATCGGACGGCCTCTCTATGAGGCCTTCATCCGCGACTACACCGCCAAGCAGTGGCAGACCGATCCCAAGGAGCTGCCGGCGGGCAATATCACCCGCCTGCCGGTGCGCTATACCTTCAACAACCGCTACTTCAACGACACCTACGAGGGCCTGCCGCGCGAGGGCTACGCCCAGTGGCTCAAGAACATGGCTGATCACCCAGGTATTGAGGTGCGCCTGAACACGGATTGGTTCGAGGTTCGCGAGGACCTGCGCGCCCAGTCGCTGGAGGCTCCCGTGGTCTATACCGGTCCGCTGGACCGCTACTTCGACTTCGCCGAGGGCGAGCTGGGCTGGCGCACGCTGGACTTCGACCTCGAGGTCCTCGACACCGGTGACTTCCAGGGCACCCCGGTGATGAACTACAACGATGCGGACGTGGACTACACCCGCATCCACGAGTTCCGCCACTTTCACCCCGAGCGTGCCAGCCAGTACCCCTCCGATAAGACGGTCATCATGAAGGAGTATTCGCGCTTTGCGGCGGAGGGTGACGAGCCCTATTACCCCATCAACACCCCGGAGGACCGCAGCAAGCTCGCTGCTTATCGAGGCCGCGCCGCCGCCGAGGCCAAGGACAATCATGTCCTCTTCGGCGGGCGCCTGGGCACCTACCAATATCTAGACATGCACATGGCCATCGCCTCGGCGTTGACCATGTTCGATAACAAGCTTGCCCCGTGGTGGAACGAGGGCAAGCCGCTCGAGCAGGAGCGCGGGCACTAGGCAGTGCGGAAGCTGCAAGATTGATGCAGCAAGGTTAACGCCAAGTTAATTGCGTCCGAATGTAAGCCGGAAGGCGGCCAGGGGAACAACCCCTGTCCGCCTTTTGTGTTTCTGGAAAGTGCCTACACCTGCAGTTTTGTAGCAAATTAAATATTGGGTGCGTGCCCACCATTTGCATTTCTCAGCAATGTGCTACGGTTAACTAAAGGTTAACAAGAGAAAGTGAGAAGGTGAGCTAGAGATGATTAACATCAACAAACGCCGCTTTGACGTCATCCGTGAGGATCTGCACCGCGCCTATGGGCACGAGTACTCCGCCGCGGAAATCAACCGCAAGACGGACGAGGTCATCGCTAAGCATTCCCAGAGCGCGAACCTCGAGGAATTCGTTCCTGTCATGGTGGAGCGCGAACTCAAGGAGCACTTCGGCGACCACCGCATCCACGTGCGCTTCGTCGCCGGCTCCCAGGTAGCCCTCGCCCAAGCGGCAGTGGCCCTGACCAAGAAGCACGCCGGCGAGGCACTCGTAGTCGACGCCGCCGCCACCCACCCGGAAATCAGCGAAGAGGGCCACATGGCCCACGTCCTGCACGAGCGCGGGATGCTGGAGCCAGGCAAGCGCTACCTCGATGAGGTTCGCACCGTGGCCATGCCGGATTATATTGTCTACCTCGGCCGCCATCTCGAGCGCGATGAGGCGGGCAAGGACGTCAAGATCTGGGACATCGAAAACGCCGATGACCTCGAGGCCACCCGCGAGTTGGCCGATGACCTAGAGGCCCGTGTGCTCTACATGCTCAACCGCCTGGGCATCGACCCGGTCCGCGAAGGCGCTGCGGTAGAGGCTTAAGCCTCCTGCGCCTAGAACTTGCCCGAGCCGCCGGCCCCAGAGAAGCCACCGCTGGAATAGCCAGTGTTGACGCTGCTGGAGCTGGCGGCTTGTGCGCTCTCCACATCGGCCTGGTACCAGGCATTCGTGGTGTAGAAGGGTACATAATAGGTGCCCACGCCTGGATGCCAGGCGGCCGATCCCAGGCCACCTACCCGGTGGTCCTCGCTGCGCTCTGCCTGCGATTTAGCGTAAAGCCTATCCGTGAGCTCATCAATGAGTACTCGGTAGTCCGCCAAGATGGCGGCGAAGGAATCCATAAACTCTGGTGCGTCTAGCTTTTCGCGCAGCTCAAGCACGCGCTCATCAAGGGCAGTCAACTGCTCATTGAGCTCGCCCTCGGACTGAGTGACGGCCTCCAACACATCGGAGTGCAGCGTGGTCAGCTCCCGCCTGCGTACCTCCGGATCCCCATGCTCCATCCGCGCCAGCTGCTCTAGGTTGGTCTCGGCATTAATCGCCGCCTCCACCGCGGCGCGCGCCGTGCTTAGCTCTCCTGCGTGCTCGCGGAACTCCTTATCGGAGGAACTCGTGCTCAAGGAGCCCAGCCGGGTGACCTCCTCGTGGGCAGCGAGGAAGTTCTCCTGGATCTCTTTCCACTCCTTGCGCAGGGAATCATTGGCCAGCGGGGAGCTAAGTGAGTGCGCGCGCACATCAATCTCATCGAGGCGCTGCGCCATATCGCCGTGGTGGGCGAGGATGAACTCATAGTCCTCGCGGGCCTGCTTGGTTTTGCTCTTGCGGCCTACTACCACCGCCACTGCGACACCGCCCACGCCGAGAATCCCCGCACCACCGGCGAGGATTCCCCCGACCAAGCCGGCATTGCTACTGCCACCGGAGGATTCCGATACAAGATCGGTATCCGCTGCAGCCTGCACGCCGCGCAGCATCCCGTCCTTCCACTTCTCATCCTGGAGAAGCGGGCGCATGGCGTCTACCACTCCGGCGATCCGCTCATCGGAGCGCAAGTTGAGGTCATCGGCCACATCCTCCCCGGCGTAGACCCCCATGCCGCGCGGATCCATTCCGATTGCCACGATGAGATGACCATCGGCGTACTTCTCGCCCTCAGAATCCTGCATCCCGTGGCTGCCCGCGTAGAAACGCACCGTGTCATTCAAGTTCTCATCATTGCTGGCAAAGGTGAGAAAATCCACGTCTGTGACCGTTGCCGGGAGCGTGACCTGGGCAGTGGCCTCAGCTAGCTCTGCCTCCTCGGCATCACTGAGCAGGTCTGCCTGATCGTCGATGCGCACCTGCGAGGCCGGGACATCAGCCACTGCAAGCGGGGCAGCTAACCCGACGAAGAGAACGGTGGAGGCGATGGGAAGTAATCTCATGCCCTCCCAGTATAAAGAAATTGACCGTAACGCCTCTTGCGGCGGCCTATGCCTGCACGCCATCTTCGGCTAAGGACAACCTGCCTTTTCTCCTCGCCAGGAAGCGTCAATTCCTGTCGAAAGGTCTGGTAAACCAAAAAGAACAGGAGAACTAACAACACCGCTTTCGGATAGACCCCAAACCGCTATCCGATAGCCCAACTTCTGTTACGGACCTGACCCCCGTTTGGTAGACACCTGATATCCCAACTTTTTGGGAACGAAAGGTAATCTCCACATCATGCCAAGCAAGACCTACTCTAAGGAGTTCCGCCGTGACGTGGTCGCATTGTACGAGAATTCCGACGGTGCTTCGATTCAGAAGATTGCCACCGATCTTGGGATCAATCGAGTCACACTGAAAAACGGGATCACCAAGTACGGGTCCACTGCGTCCACACGTAACAACAATGCGGCCACAGCAGTATCCGTTGTCGAACAAAACCGCCAGCTCAAAAGGGAGAACGCACTTCTTCGTGAAGAACGAGATATCCTGCGTAAGGCGGCCAAATATTTCGCGGAAGAGACGCCTGCTCAGTGATGTTATCCTCGGTGCCCGAGTTAAGGCTGTATTCACCACAGAACAAGGTTGCTACGGGGTTAAACGCATCACTGCTGAGCTGAAAGACCAAGCAGGTCATGAGCCGGCTAATCATAAGCGGGTTGCTCGGGTGATGCGGTCGTTGAAATTGTTCGGCTACACCAAGAAACGCAA
>NZ_VXKK01000043.1 GCF_008693105.1 Corynebacterium flavescens | reverse complement strand
TCGACCCTGCCTACTCGGACGATGAGGTGCTCACCCTGGCCGCCCGTGCCGAAACCGCCTCGGAGCACCCCCTGGCCGAGGCTATCATCCAAGGTGCAGAGAACAAGGGCTTGACCGTGGCGATGGTGGAAAAGGCTGAACCGGTCGCCGGCCGCGGCATCCGCGCTGACGTGGACGGTGCCACCGTGGCCGTGGGCTCAGCCGACCTGCTCGACCACGCCCCGGATAACACCCGCATTCTCGAGCTCAATGACCAGGGCAGGACCGCCATGTACGTCGGCGTCAACGGACGAGCCATCGGCATCGTCGCCGTGGCCGACACCATCCGTGACGACGCCCCGGCCGCGATCAGGTCCCTGCACGATAAGGGAATCCGCGTGGTCATGGCCACCGGTGACGCGCAGCGAGTGGCCCGCAACGTCGCCGCCGAGCTCGGTGTCGACGAGGTGAGGGCAGAACTCATGCCCGAGGACAAGCTCGAGATCGTCAAGGAGCTGCAGGCGCAGGGCCGGGTCGTGGCCATGGTTGGCGACGGTGTCAATGACACCCCGGCACTGGCCACCGCGGACATCGGTGTGGCGATGGGTGCGGCCGGTTCGCCTGCCGCCATCGAGACCGCCGATATCGCCCTGATGGCCGACAAGCTGCCGCGGCTGCCCTACGCCCTGGGTCTGGCCCAGCGCACGGTACGCACCATGCGGGTCAACATCGGCATCGCCCTGGCCACCGTCACGATCCTGCTGGCCGGTGTCCTGCTCGGTGGAGTGACCATGTCGATTGGCATGCTCGTCCACGAGGCCTCCGTCCTGCTGGTCATCGCGATCGCCATGCTGCTGCTGCGCCCCACCCTCAAGGAACCGCAGGCCGCGGCCAAGAAGGCCGCCGCCGATACCCACCAGACCGCCACCACATAACCAACCATCACCGCCACCCCACCAGCGGCAGTGCCGCAGGAAAGAAAGAGGACACCATGGTTTCATCGAAAAATTTCCACATCGGTGACAACATTAAGCACTTCACCATCGCCGATATCGCCACAGACAACCCGGACTTCCGCCGGGTGCTGTGGACCGGTCACCATGCCCAGACCGTCGTGATGACCATTCCACCCGGAGAAGAGATCGGCGAGGAAGTCCACGACACCACCGATCAAATCCTGACGTTTGTCGCCGGCACCGGTAAGGCCGATCTCGACGGCGAAACCCATCTCATCGGACCCGGTGACCAGTGCGCCGTGCCGGCCGGAGTCCGACATAACTTCCGCAACACCGGGGATGAACCGCTGGTGCTTTATACGATCTACGCCCCACCCGAGCACGCCGTCGATAGCGCCCACGCCATCCGCACTAAGGCGGAGGCAGCTGAAGCCGAGGGGCGAGACACCCCGCCGGAGAGCTGATCACCATCACGGCTCTGACACCTACGAGAACCACTCACAGAAAGAAGAGAACAACCATGTCCAAGGTATATGCGTTCCACATCTTCGATAGGCCTGACACTCAGAAGCTGATTGACCGTCCAGCCCCACAACCAGGACCGGGAGAACTCGCGGTGAACGTTCGTGCCGCCGGGGTCAACCCCGTCGACTGGAAGATCCGCTCCGGCGCACTGGGCACCGATCTGGCGCTGCCAGCCCCGATGGGCCAGGAAGTCGCCGGCGTGATCACCGCCGTCGGAGCCGGAGTCGAGGAGTTCACCGTCGGCCAGGAGATCCTGGGCCCAGTCGTCCCGGGTTACGGCGGCTTCGCTGAAGACACCCTGGTCGCCGCGGTCGACGCGGTGGTCAAGCCAGAGGAGATTTCCTTCACTGATGCCGCCACCATCCCGGTGGCCGCAGCGACCGCTTATGATGTCACCCACCAGATCGAGCTCGATCCCGGCCAGGTTCTGCTGATCGTCGGGGCCGGAGGGGGTGTCGGCTTGATGGCCGCCCAGATCGGTCGGGTCCATAAGTTCACCGTGCTCGGAGTGGCCAGTGAAGCTAAACGCCAGGTCGTCGAAGCCACCGGTGCCACCTTCATCCCGTCGGGGGATGCTGTGGCCGGCCGGGTCCGCCACCTAGCCCCGGACGGAGTCGACCTCATCGTCGACCTGGTCGGCGGGCAGGCACTGCGCGAGGTCTCCGGACTGGTCACCGACCCCTCCCATCTCATCTCTGCCGTTGATCCGGCTACCGCCGCAGAACTCGGTGGAGTGGGCCTGGAGCGAAACCCGGAGGCGATGGCGAAGATCACCGATGTGATCAAATACGGCCTGGTTGACCCGCAGGTCACCAGCCGGTATCCCCTCGATCGGGCCGGGGAGGCACTAGCCGTGGTTGAAGACGGCCACGCCACCGGCAAAATCGTGATTGATATGACCGCAGCCTGATCGACCACCACTCGCACACACCGCGGCCAGAAGCGGTGCTGTTGCAAACTCGCGTTTTCGACGAAAACGGCAGATCCGGTACCAGCGTTGCGCTGCACACTAACAAATAGTTAGTTATCTGGAATTCCTGTTTGCAACAGCACCTTATCGATATAGAGGATCTGGGCCAGCGGGGAGCAACGGGCTAAGGGGGGCGGAGTGCCGGTTGTCAGTGATGCGCTGCTCGGATAGGCGCCAAGCATGGGGATGAGGAATCTTGGCTTAGGGCAGTCCCGCAGCAGCGTCCGCTACCACGGCTATTGGAGGGAGGGTAGAGTTTTAACGTCTGGCGTCCCATTATCTGGATCGCGGGGCCGGGCCTCGCTGTGGCAACCGGTTACCGTGGACGCGAAGAACTAATCTGAGACGCAGAAGTATGCAAAATCCAAGGAGAACTGTGAGTAATTCCCAGGTAAAGGAACCTTTGGCACGAATTCTGCTCCCCAAACGCGGCGAGCCTTTTGACGTGCGCATGCTCTACCTCATTGAGGCGGAGCACAACCGCGAGCGTCTGCGCTGGAGTGATCGCACCTCCGTCACCATCCCAGCCGGCGAAGAGGTTTCCTTCGAGACCTACTTCAACGCCTTCCCGGCCTCTTATTGGCGCCGCTGGTCGCAGCTGCGCTCGGTGGTGCTCGTGCTTGATGTGGAAGGTGAGGCCAATGTCTCCCTGTATCGCTCCAAGGAGGATGGGCAGCGCATTTCCGTGGCCAACCACCTAGTTACCACGGGCCACCACGAGTTTGAGATCCCGCTGAAGAACTTCGAAGACGGCGGCTGGCTGTGGTTCGATGTCACGGCGGAGACCGAGACGGTCATAGCTGACGCGGCGTGGTGCGCCCCGCACGCGCCGGGGGAGCAGATCCTGCCCGATGGCACGGCGATTGCACCCTCCGCCAAGAAGGTCGCGGTGGGTATCCCCACCTTCAACCGCCCCAGCGACGCCGTTGCAGCCCTGCAGGCATTGGGCGAGGACCCAGTAGTCGATGAGATCATCGAGGTTGTCCTCATGCCGGATCAGGGCACGCAGCACCCGGCGGATGAGCCGGGCTACGCCGAGGCAGTCGAGCACTTCGGGGAGCGTTTCCGCGAGTTCCGTCAGGGCAACCTGGGCGGCTCCGGAGGCTATTCGCGCATCATGTATGAGGCGCTGGAGAATACGGATGCGCCTTTCATCTTGTATATGGATGATGACATCGCCATCGAGCCGGACTCGATCCTGCGTGCCGTGCAGGTGGCGCGTTTCGCCGCCAAGCCCATCATCGTGGGCGGGCAGATGCTTAACCTGCAGGAGCGCTCGCAGCTGCGCACCACTGGCGAGCGTGTGGACCGCAAGGACTTCATGTGGTCCGCAGCAACCCACGCGGTCTACGACCATGATTTCGCCCAGTATCCGCTCAGCACCATCGGGGACGAGGAATCGCGGCTGGATCCGAAGAAGTATGATTCCCGGGCCCTGCACCGCCGGGTGGATGTGGAATATAACGGCTGGTGGATGTGCCTTTTCCCGCGGGTGGTGGCGGAAACCATTGGTCAGCCCTTGCCGCTGTTTATCAAGTGGGATGACACCGAGTACTCGCTGCGCGCAGCGCAGTACGGTTTCCCCACGGTGACCTGGCCGGGCGCGGCCATCTGGCACATGGCCTGGGCCGATAAGGATGACGCCATCGATTGGCAGGCCTACTTCCACCTGCGCAACCGCCTCATCGTCGCGGCCTTGTACCACGATGGGGACCCCAAGGGCATCACCAAGTCCATCTTCAAGTCCACCCTCAAGCACACGATGTGCATGGAGTACTCCACCATGGCCATACAGCTCGAGGCCATGCAGGACTTCTTGGCCGGCCCGAGCCACCTTTTCGATATCTTGGAGACCTCGCTGCCGCGCATCGCCGCTATCCGCAAGAACTATTCGGACGCGGTCATCCTCGAATCCGCCGACCAGCTCCCCGCGCCCACCGGCGCGCCGGGTGTCCCTACCAGCAACATTGGCGGGCGCCTGGCCAAGATCAAGAAGATTCCCTGGGCCATCAAGGGATTCAAGCACCTGCTGTCCAAAGAAGACCCGGAGAATGCGTTGGCCCCGCAGCTCAACCTCACGCCCGAGGAGGCACGCTGGTTTACCCTCTCGCGCCTAGATTCCGCGACGGTATCTACCGCTGGCGGTACCGGCGTGGCCTTCCGCAAGCGCGACCGCGAGCTGGCCAAGAACCTGGTGCAGCAGACCCGGGAGTTGCTCACGGAGATCGAGGGAGAGTTTGATTCCCTGCGCGCGCAGTATCGCACCGCGCTGCCCAAGCTCACCTCCCTTAAGGCATGGAAAGAGGTCTTCGATGCCCAATAAGAAACCCGGCAGTGTCAGCGTGGCCGAGTCCCATATCTTGGAATCGCTGCAGGATGCCGTCTATGAGGTGCCCGGCGTGGTGCCGGGCGCGCGGGCGCTCAGCCACTTCGGCGAGCACGCCCTGGGCTGGATGGGCCTGTCCGCCGCTGCCGCGGTGCTGGATAAAAAGCGCCGTCGTGAGTGGATAGGGGTAGGGGTGGCGGCCTTTGGGGCGCACGCCACAAGCGTCGTCGTCAAGCGCATCGTGCGCCGCCGCCGCCCGGCCTACCCTTATGTTCGTGTCGGGGTGGCAACGCCCTCCCGGCTGTCTTTTCCCTCCTCACATGCCACCTCCACCACGGCTTTCCTCGTTGGCGCCGCACGCGTGCTGGGCACCCCGGCACCGCTGCTCGGTGTGCCTGTGATGATGGCATCGCGTATGGTGCTCGGAGTGCATTATCCCTCCGATACCGTGGCCGGTGCCCTCATCGGCGCCGCCACGGCGGAGGCAGTCACCCGCTTCGAAAGGAAGAACGCATGAGTGATGAGCGCCCTAATGGCGGCGAGCAACGCATTTTCCACTCGGAGCCGCATACCTCCGGGGTAGATACCGGGCGCATGCGCAAGCCTCCGAAGAACCTCGTCGATGGCATGATTAAGGCCCTGCGCCCGAAGCAGTGGGTCAAAAACGTCCTCGTGCTCGCGGCCCCGGCCGCCGCGGGCTCGGATGCGCTCTTCCACTCGCGCGTGCTTGTCGACGTCGGCTTGGCATTCATCGTCTTCTGCATGGGCGCCTCCGCCATCTACCTCATCAACGATGCCCGCGATGTTGAGGCAGACCGTGCGCACCCCACCAAGCGCTTCCGCCCCATCGCGGCGGGCGTCTTGCCGGTGGGAATGGCCTATGCCATGGCCGCATTGTTGATTGTGGGCTCCATCGGGCTGTCCTTCCTGGCCACAGCCGGCCCGGAGCTGGCCATCGTCATGGCCGTCTACATCGCCCTGCAGCTGGGATATTGCTTCGGGTGGAAGCACATGCCGGTGATCGATATCGCCCTGGTGTCCTCCGGGTTCATGCTGCGCACGATGGCCGGTGGCGTGGCTGCCGGCATCGATCTTTCCCAGTGGTTCCTCCTGGTAGCGGCGTTTGGTTCGCTGTTTATGGCCTCCGGCAAGCGCTACTCGGAGATCCTCCTAGCGGAGCGAACCGGGGCAAAGATCCGCAAGTCCCTCGAGGGCTATACGCCCACCTACCTGCGCTTTGTGTGGACCCTGGCGGCTACGGCCGTGGTCATGTCCTATTCGCTGTGGGGCTTCCAGCTCTCCAACGATGCCGATGGTCCCGCCAGCGTGTGGTATCAGATCTCCATGGTGCCCTTTACCATCGCTATCCTGCGCTATGCGGCCGACGTCGACCGCGGCAATGGCGGTGCGCCCGATGAGATTGCCCTGCAGGACCGTGCCTTGCAGATCCTGGCACTGTTGTGGCTGGCGTGTATCGCCGTCGCGGTATATATCCTCCCCGTTATGGGAGCATAGGTTGGGCTCAACTCTGCCTTGAGCCTGCACAATACCTGGGGGAATCCCCATCGTGGTTTCCTTATTTGAGCGCTGAAGCTGATAAACTTTTGCCTCGTGCATAACACTGATAACAATCCCTACGCCAGATTCACTGTGTGGATCACCCTGGGTGTTATCGGTGTTTTTTCTTTCTGGGGGGGATTCGCGCGCCGCTGGATCGCCGATGACGGCCTCATCGTCCTGCGCACGGTGCGCAACCTGCAGGCTGGAAACGGGCCCGTATTCAACGCGGGCGAGCGCGTCGAGGCCAATACCTCCACGCTCTGGCAGTACCTAGTGTGGGGGGCCGGCTGGCTAACCCGCCTCGACTTAGTCACGGTGGCCATCTACCTCGGGCTTTTTCTCTCCGTGGCGGCGATGGTCATTGGCGCCTGGGCAACGGCCACGCGCCTGCGCTCGGGCGCCCTCATCGCCCCGGCCGGGGCCTTGGTGTACCTAGCCCTTCCTCCTGCCCGCGATTTCTTTACCTCCGGGCTCGAGTGGGGGCTGTCCATCTTCTATCTGGCGGTGCTCTGGGCGCTACTGGTTCGCTGGGCGGGCACTCCCCGTGCCCACGCCGGCCGCCATGCGCAGCCTGGTTTTGATAGCACTCCCTATGTATTGGCCTGGTGGGCCGGAATGTCCTGGCTGGTGCGTCCGGAGTTCGCCCTCTACGGCGGGCTGACCGGCTTGTTGCTCCTCATCGCCCATCGCTCCTGGCGTGCGCGCCTGGGAATCCTCGCGGTCGCGGTGCTTGTTCCCGGCTGCTACCAGTTCTTCCGCATGGGCTACTACGGCCTGCTCACCCCGCATACCGCGGTAGCAAAGTCTGCCTCCGGCTCCGCGTGGGGCCACGGCTTTTCCTACCTGGCAGATTTCTTTATGCCCTACATGCTGTGGATGCCCTTGGTGCTGCTGGCGATAGCCGCCTGGCAGCTCTACGGCAAGAACCTGCACCCGCGTGGATGGCGCTCGCAGGTCACCGTGACCTACCTCTTGGTGGGCGCAGCCGCGCTCCATACCCTCTATGTACTGCGCGTTGGCGGCGACTTCATGCATGGCCGCATGTTGCTCCTCCCGCTCTTCGCGGTGCTTCTTCCGGTATTCGTCCTGCCGCTGCGTACCGCTGCAACAACCCTGGTGGCAGCACTGTGCGCCCTATGGGCACTCGTCATTGTGCTGCGTGCGCACCCGCAAGACTGGGCAAAGTATGAGCAGGGGATCTCCGTGGTGGATGAGCGGGACTTTTGGACCTATGCCACCAAACGGGAGCCGGGACACCCGCCACGCACTGTCGAGGACTTCGACAACATGAAGTTGCTTGGCGGCTTCGATAAAGGCATTGAGGATCTGCGCAACGGTGACGCCCTGGCCCTGCCCTTCCTGGTTAATGACAACCCACAGACCTTTGAGTGGCATGGCCTGGCCCGCGATCCGCAACGCACCGATCCGGCCACGCTCTATCTCATCAATATGGGCATGTCTTCGGCGAATGCTCCCCTCGAGGTGCGCGTGCTTGACCCGATTGGCCTGGCTACACCGCTTGCTGCCCGCCAGCCGCGCATCGAGGACGGCCGCATTGGGCACGATAAAAACCTGGCGAGCATCTGGCAGGTGGCCGATTCCGGGGCCGATATCGAGCAACTCCCGCCATGGTTCGACAAGGAAGGATCCCGCCGCGCACGCGAGGCCCTGCAGAGCGATGACTTCCAGCGCCTCTTTGCCACCTACCGCGATCCGCTGACTGCGCAGCGCTTCTGGGAGAACATTAGGTTTTCTCTGGGGGAGGGGCGCACCCTTACTTTTTCCGCCAATCCAGAGGACTACCTGCGTTAAGTCTCCTCGCCGCAGATGTGCGGGCCAGCCTACATTAGGCGTTTTCCCAGAAACATTGTTACTGTTCTGTAATGTTAACGTTCGAGTGCCGCCGAGCGATACAGAAAAAGACACTATTTTAAGACGCTATTTGGGAAGCGAATCAAAGGAGAGACATGACCGCACTTACTTCCAGCCTGAAGGGCCGGATGCTGGCTTTCGTCACTGCCGTCGCCGTTGCCCTGGGCTTGGCCGTTGTGGCCGGAGCCCAGCCAGCTCACGCTGCTAACCGCGATGGTCTGCGCGCCGATGCTACCGATACCTGTATTTGGGACGGCGTGGGCTTCTGGGTCCAGCGCTGTGACGTATGGTCGCAGGCCATGGGACGAAACATCCCGGTGCAGATCCAGCCTGCCACGAATGGCGGCAACGCCGGGCTCTACCTCCTCGATGGCTTGCGTGCCACCGAGGACACCAACGCCTGGGTCAACGATGTCAACGCGGCGCAAACCTATGTAGACAGCAATATCACCTTGGTGATGCCCGTGGGTGGCGCCGGCTCCTTCTACGCCGACTGGAATAGTTCGGCAAAGTATGACTTGCACGATCCGGTCAACTACCAGTGGGAGACCTTCCTGACCTCGGAGCTGCCTGGCTACCTTGAGTCCAACTTCGGCGTGGCTCGCAACAACAACTCCATCGCCGGCCTGTCCATGGGTGGCACCGCCGCGCTGACCCTCGCCGGCAAGCATCCGGAGCAGTTCCGTCAGGCTCTGTCCTTCTCCGGTTTCTTGACCACCACTGTCCCTGGAGCGCAGACGGCAATTCGCCTCGCTCTGCTGGATGCCGGTGGGTACAACATCAACGCAATGTACGGCTCGATCATCGATCCCCGCCGCTTTGAAAATGACCCGCTGTACCAGACTGGTGGCCTGCGAAATACGGATGTTTACGTCTCCGCTGCTTCTGGTATCGCCGGCCCGGCTGACCAGGCCAACTACTTGCCGGAGCACCAGGCTTCCGGTGCTGCGCTCGAGGCTGCCTCGATGGTCACCACCCGCGCTTGGGAGCTTAAGGCCCGCGCTGATGGTCTGAGCAGGCTCACCACGGATTACCCCGCACAGGGTCTGCACAACTGGCTGCAATTTGGTTACCAGCTGGAGAAGACCAAGGGCCGCGTCCTTGACACCATGAACGCCTGGTAAACGCTCGCAGCTCACCTCGCTTTAGAATTCCTGAATCAGACGGAACTTGTCTTAATAGTTCTGAAGTCGGCACATATTGCCAGGAAGAAGTTCGCTTCTTCCTGGCAATTGTCGTTTTTACTACTTTTGTGGAATGGGCGTGTCCCTCTTCTCAAACTGTCAAGTTCAACTTAAACTTGACGGCACAATAGATAGCATGTTGCACCCTGCAGGCCATCCGGGGGAGGGGAACCCTCGGAAGGCGCGTTTGCTCGGTGCTACCTCGACATCACTACAAGGATCAGCACCTATGCCTAAGAACTCGCCAGTGAGCACTCGGCCTTCCCTGCGGTTGGCTAAGACCCGCAAGGGACTCGCCATTGCCGCCGTACCGACTGCCATCGTTGTGGGCCTTTCTCTCCTGCCCAGCGCCGCTGCCCAGTCCTCATCGACCGACGCCGTAGCCAACCTCGGCGGCAACGGCTCCAACCTGTCTGATTCCATTGCGCCCAAGGATCCTCCCGTGCGCACCCCGATTAGCACCGAGTACCCCGACGTGCCTGACCTTCCTGCAGGCGTCAAGGTCAACCGCGTGGAGTACCTCACCAACCGCCTGCTCAAGGTGTACATCCAATCCGCGGCGATGCCGGACAAAGAGCGCGTGGTGCAGATTCAGCTGGCGCGTGACTGGTACTCCAGCCCAGACAAGACCTTCCCGGAGGTATGGGCGCTCGACGGCCTGCGTGCGCGTGATGATGAATCCGGCTGGATCATCGAGACCAATATCTTGAGCCAGTACGCGGACCGCAACGTCAACGTCATTATGCCCGTCGGCGGCGAGTCCTCCTTCTACTCCGACTGGGAGAAGCCAGACCAGGGTGACCACTACATGTGGGAGACCTTCCTTACCCGCGAGCTGATCCCAGTGCTCGATAACGAGTACCGCTCTAACAAGAAGCGTGCCATCGTGGGCATCTCCATGGGCGGCACCGCCGCAGTGAACCTGGCTGAGCGCAACCCGCAGCTCTTCGACTTCGTCGGTTCCTTTTCTGGTTACTTGGACACGACCTCCCGCGGCATGCCCGAGGCTATCCAGGCGGCGCAGACGGATGCCGGTGGATATACCTCCTCCAACATGTGGGGCGCTCCCTATTCTCAGGGCTGGATCGACCACGATCCCAAGCTGGGAACGGAAGCCCTCAAGGACATGACGGTCTACGTGTCTTCCGGTTCGGGCAAGGATGACTTTGGCGTAGGCCAGTCCGTGGCCAAGGGGCCAGCGAACATGGCTGGTGTTGGTCTCGAAGTCATCTCGCGCATGTCGACGCAGACCTTCGTCAACTATGCCAAGCGCGCAGGCGTGGAGCCGATTACCCGCTTCCGTCCCACCGGCGTGCACAGCTGGGAGTACTGGCAGTTTGAGATGAACGCGGCGTGGTCCTCTATCGCGGATGCGCTGCAGATCCCCAAGGAAGACCGCGGCGCGGATTGCGCCCCGATTGGTGCCATCGCCCAAGCTACCGAGTCCGGTGTTATCGGCAACTGCATCAATAACGAGTACGACGTTGCCAAGGGCGGCAAGGCACAGGACTTCCAGGGCGGCACCGCCTATTGGTCGCCCCAGACCGGTGCGCATGCCATCTTTGGACGCATTGGCGCACGCTACGCCAACGAGGGCGGCCCCGAAGGCTGGCTGGGATTCCCCAAGACTGGCGAGGAGAAGACTCCTGATGGACGCGGGCGCTACGTGCACTTTGAGAACGGCTCCATCTACTGGACCCCGGACAAGGGCGCGTGGGCCATTCCGCACGACATGGTCGACGCATGGGGAGAGACCGGCTGGGAGAACGGGATTCTGAAGTACCCCGTTGGCCAAGCAAAGGCGGTGGGAGATGGCTTCATCCAGGAGTTCGAGGGAGGCATGCTCACGCGCAACCCGGACGATTCCCACTCGCTGGTATTCGGTGCCATCGGCGCCAAGTACCAAGAGATGGGCGGCCCGGAGTCCAAGCTGGGCTACCCCAAGGGCAATGAGCACGCCATCGAGGGCGGCTGGTTCCAGGAGTTCGAGCACGGCAGCATCTACTTCTCCGGTCCTTCGGGCGCGCATTACATCCTGAACGGCGCCATCAAGGATGAATGGGGCAAGCTTAATTGGGAGCGCGGTGAGATGGGCTGGCCCACCGAGGACTACAAGGAGATCGCGGCCGGTGGACTCACGCAGAAGTTCCAGCACGGAACCATCAGCGAGATCATGGGCCAAGTCAAGGTAGAGAAGAGCTAGGCGATGTCTCGTTATATTCTCGCCGCAGCCGCCCTTAGCGCAGCCTGTCTCTTAAGCGCCTGCGGTTCCGCCACCGTGGAAAGTGAAGGTTCAGGGGAGGCTACCTCCGTGCCGCCCTTGGAGCGCAGCAGTGCTGCGGCGTCCTCTACAGCGACTTCGACAAGCGCGAAACCCAGCGCAGCGGCCTCGGAGCCCGCAGCCGAGGACCAAGGCGCGCGTGAGGTTTCGGAGATCCCTACCTCCGCAGTGCCTGTCGACGATGCGGAGAAGTCCTACCTGCACGCGTTGGGGGATGCCGGGCTTAACACCGAAGGGGTCGAAGACCAGATTATCGGCGCCGGCTACTCCGCGTGCCAGCCCGAGGATAACGTGACCATCCCCGCGGTGGCAGGCCAGCTCATCGAGCAAGAGCGCACGTCGATGTCCTATGAGGAGCTCTCTGCGCTCATCACGGATCAGGCACGCACAGCATTTTGCTAGTACTTTTTGAATGCTTCTGGCATCTTTGCGAGGTAGAAAATAATTCATGCGTAAAACACTCACTGTTGTAGCCGTCCTCGCCGTCCTTGCCGTCATCGGCGTCGGCGTTACCCAGTTCCTGGAATCTCAGGATGGGATCGATGGCGGCACCGGTGGGGGACAACCCGGGGAATCTGATACCGCGGCGCCTCCGGCCCAACCGGATTGGTGCCCGCGCGTGGAGGTCATCTCTGCGCCGGGTACGTGGGAATCCGCAGCGGATGATGATCCGCTCAATCCCACGGCGAACCCGCATTCCTTCATGCTCTCTGTGAGCAACCCTTTGAAAGAGGCCTATGCGCCCGAGGACGTCAAAGTGTGGACCCTGCCCTATACGGCGCAGTTTAAAAACATCAACGCCCAGCAGGAGATGAGCTATGACGATTCCCGCAATGAAGGCACCGCCCGCTTAGAAACAGAGCTGCGCGATACCCATGCCAGCTGCCCGGCCACGCAGTTCCTCCTGACCGGCTTTTCCCAGGGCGCGGTTATCGTCGGCGATGTCGCCGATAAGATCGGCGGCGGCACCGGTGCAATCCCGGCAGATAACGTCGCCGGCGTGGCGATCGTTGCTGATGGTCGCCGCGAGAATGGTGTGGGCATCAATCCCGGTTTTGACCTCGGCGGCGTGGGTGCGGAGATCGCACTGCAGCCAGTCTCCGGCCTAGTGCAAGGAATCGTGCCAGGGGCAACCATGCGCGGCCCGCGCGAGTTCGGCTTCGGTTCCTTGGCTGATCGCACCTATCAAATCTGCGCGCCCAATGACTCCATCTGCGATGCCCCGCGCGATGCCCTCAACGGCCTAGACCGCGCTCGTGGGCTCATCGAGGCCAACGGCGTGCACGCCATGTATGCCTCGAATACCGGCGTCATCGCTGATACCACCGCGAATCAGTGGCTGGTGGACTGGGCGCGGCAGAAGATCGATCAGATCTAGTGCGGAGCGTGTGTAACACTTCTCACGCTTTCTCTGATATTTTCAATGTCAAAAGTAAAAACCGAACCCACAAGGAGATTCGATGGACCTCAAAGCCTTGATCGGCCAGTTCTTCGACGAAAAGGGCCAAATCACCCTGCCGCCGCACCTGACCTTGGCTGGCTTGAGCGAGCACGTCTACCAGGGCGAGCTGCAGGCAGGCATCCCAGATCGCCCGGTCATGCGCCAGTGGCTCTTCGACGAGGACCGTGACGGCAAGCCGCGCGATCTCACTCGCTCGGAAGTCAACACCCGCATCAAGGTCGTTGCAGCACGCCTGCAGCAGGTCGGGACCATCGGGGACCGCGTGGCCATTTTGGCCGGAAACTCCCCGGAGTATCTCTTCGGCTTCCTCGGCGCTCTCTACGCCGGCATGCTGCCGATTCCGCTCTATGATCCCAACGAACCGGGTCACGCGGATCACCTCAAGGCGGTCTTCGGGGATGCAAATCCCACCATCGTGTTGACCAACAACCCCTCCGCCGCAGCGGTGCGTGAGTACTTCGCTGAGATCCCGGCCCGTGAGCGCCCACGCATCATCTCCATCGACTCCTTGCCGGATTCCCTCGCGCAATCCTGGCAGAACCCCATGGAGACCGAGGCAGGCCGCGCCATGGCCGCAGCCGCCACGCAGGCACCGCTGGATCAGCCGGCCTTCCTGCAGTACACCTCCGGTTCCACGCGCACACCCGCCGGCGTCGTCCTGAGCAACCGCTCCATCCTCACCAACGTGCTGCAGATCTTCGTCGGCGCCCAGATTCAGGTTCCGCCGCGCGTGACCTCGTGGCTGCCCCTGCACCACGATATGGGCATCATCCTCGCTGCCTTCGTCACCATCTTGGGCCTGAACTTCGAGATGATGACCCCGCGTGACTTTGTCCAGCAGCCCAAGCGTTGGGTACGCCAGCTCTCCCGCCAGCCCATGGATGAGCACCTCGCCGGCACCTACGCTGTGGTTCCGAACTTCGCTCTCGAGCTCGCCGCACGCTACGGCGCTCCGGAGGAGGGCGAGGAGTTCGATTTCAGCAACGTGCTTGGCATCATTATCGGCTCCGAGCCGGTGACCGAGTCCGCCCTCGACGCTTTTTGGCAGACCTTCGGCGAGGGCTACGGCCTGCGCCGCGAGGCCCTGCGCCCCTCCTACGGCCTGGCAGAGGCTTCCCTCATCGTCTCGACCCCGCAGCGCGGCGAGCGTCCTTTGATCTCGCACTTCGATCGCAGCGACCTTGAAGCAGGCAAGGCCACCATCGTGGATAGGTCCGAGGACACCGTAGCCTTTGCCTCCAATGGGCAGACGGTTCCGGCACAGTACCTCACCATTGTTGATCCGGAGACCCGCGCCGAAATCGCAGACGGCCTCATCGGTGAAGTCTGGGTATACGGCGACAACATGGCCACCGGCTACCTGGGACGCGACGAGGAGACCGCCGCCACCTTCCGCAACCAGCTCGGCGAGCGCCTGGAAAGCGGTACCCGTATCCCCGGTGCCCCGGATGACAATAAGTGGATGGCCACCGGAGACCTCGGCACCATCGTTGATGATCAGCTCTACATCACCGGCCGCCTCAAGGACCTCATCATCATTGCTGGCCGCAACCACTACCCGCAGGACATCGAGGGCACCGTGCAGGCCGCCAGCGAGCACGTCCGCCCGGATTCCGTCGCTGCTTTCTCCGTTGAGGGAGATAACACCGAGGAGCTCGTCATCCTGGTCGAGCGTGCCGATGGCAGCGATGCCGCGGATGATGCCGCAGCCACCGAGGCAATCCGCAGCGCCGTGACCAAGAGCCACGGCGTCACCCCGGCTGAGATCGTGTGGAAGGCCGGCCACGAGATCAACCGCACTTCCTCCGGCAAGATCGCACGCCGCGTGGCTAAGAAGCACTACGAGGCTTAAATCCTCATTCCGCGGACTTAAAGCCCGAGGCTTCCTATTCCCTACTTTCCCCTCCTCTTGTTAAGAAAACCCCAGTTCCAGCAGGATGGAGGGGAAAACTGCGTTTCCAGCTCAATGAGCGCCGTGATTTTGCCAGCAGCGGAAACGGCGCTCTAGTATGTCTAATCTGAGACACTAGTTAACGCAGTGAGACAATAGAGCGATAAGCATAGAATGTACGTGGCTTCGTGCCGCCCGCAGCTAGCGTCGCTGGGTTCTCTCGTGGAAACTCGGCGTCGCGTTAGCAAGATGCGCGGAGACAGCGAAATGCCTTGGGACGTTGCACACCGCAACACCTAACTGGAGCAACTTGAGGAAAGACTTTTAGTTTATGACCGTTGAGCAATTGCGTGACTGGCTTCGCAGCTGGGTAGCACACACCACTGGCCTGTCCGTAGAGGAAATCACCGATACCAAGCCGCTGGAGAATTTCGGTCTTTCCTCGCGCGACGCGGTTGTTCTCTCCGGGGAGCTGGAGAACCTCTTGGGGCTCAAGCTTGACCCCACCGTGGCTTATGAATACCCCACCATTGCTCAGCTGGCAGATCGCCTGGTCAACGGCGCTGTGACCACGCAGCCCGCACAGTCCACGGCACAGCCGCGCCAGCGCGGCAGTGCACCTGCCGGGCAGGACATCGCGATTATCGGCCGGGCCGGGCGTTTCCCCGGTGCCGATAATGTGGCGCAGTTTTGGGACATGCTCGTTGCAGGCCGCCCGGGAACCGGCTCTCTTCCCGTGGGGCGCTGGTCGGAGTATTCCGCCGATCCGGTGATGAGCAAGAAGATCGCCATCAACAACACCGATGGCGGTTATATCGAAGACATTGCTAGTTTTGATCCGGAGTTCTTCGGGCTGTCCCCGCTGGAGGCAGCGAACATGGATCCGCAGCAGCGCATCCTGCTGGAGCTGGTGTGGGAGGCTCTCGAGGATGCAGGCCTGCCCGCCAATGAGATTCGCGGCACGGCCACCGGCGTCTATACAGGCTCTACCAACAATGACTATGGCATGCTCATCACCGCCGATCCTGCGGAGATGCACCCTTATGCCATGACGGGCACTTCCTCGGCGATCATTGCCAACCGTATTTCCTATGCTTTGGATCTGCGTGGGCCCTCGGTCAACGTGGACACCGCTTGTTCTTCTTCCCTTGTCTCCGTTCACAACGCCGTGAGCGATCTGCGCAGCGGCTCCGCCGACATCGCGGTCGCTGCAGGCGTGAATATTCTTGCCGCACCCTATGCCACTATCGGTTTCAGTGAGACTGGGGTTATTTCCCCCACCAGCGCCATCCATGCCTTCTCCGATGATGCGGATGGCATCGTGCGTTCCGACGCCGCCGGCGTTGTAATACTCAAGCGCCTCGAGGACGCTGAGGCGGACGGCGACAACATCTTGGCCGTCATCAAGGGCTCTGCGGTCAATTCTGATGGGCACTCCAATGGCCTGACCGCCCCGAACCCGGATGCGCAGGTTGATGTTTTGCGTCGTGCCTACGCCGACGCCGGCGTCGCCCCGCAGACCGTGGACTATGTCGAGGCCCACGGCACCGGCACCATCCTTGGTGATCCCATCGAGGCCACCGCGCTGGGCCGCGTCTTGGGCAACGGGCGCAACGCATCCACGCCAACCCTGCTGGGCTCGGCGAAGTCAAACATTGGTCACTCGGAGGCCGCAGCTGGCGTCGTCGGCATCATCAAGGTCATCGAGTCGATGCAGCACGGCATTATTCCGCCCTCCATCAACTTCTCCGCCCCGAATCACTACATCGACTTCGACGGCGAACACCTCGAGGTAGTCGAGGATCCGCGTGAGTGGCCCGAGTACTCCGGTCATAAGCTTGCCGGCGTCTCTGGCTTCGGCTTCGGCGGAACCAACGCCCACGTCGTCCTCAGCGAATATACCGGCACCTCACAGCGCCGTGAGCCACAGGTCGCCGTGGGCGAGGGCGCGGCAGTGGCCCTGCCCGTCTCTGGCCTGCTTCCCTCTCGCCGCGCTACGGCCGCCGCCCAGGTGGCAGACTTCATCGAGGAAGAAAAGCCGGACCTGCTGGCGCTGGCGCGCACGCTGGCACGCCGCAACCACGGGCGCTCCCGGGCCGTCATCACCGCGCATAACGCGCAGGAAGCGGTCAAGCGCCTGCGCCAGGTCGCAGATGGCAAGGTCTCGCAGGGCATCGCCGCTGCCGATTCGCCCTCCATTCCCGGTCCGGTCTTTGTCTACTCCGGCTTTGGCTCCCAGCACCGCAAGATGGTCAAGGACGTGCTGGAGGTCTCTCCCGCTTTCGCCGCACGCCTGGCTGAGCTCGACAAGATCGTGGACTTCGAGTCCGGCTGGTCTGTGCTCGACATCGTCGCCGATGACGCGCAGACCTATAACACCGAAACGGCACAGGTGGCGATCACCGCGATTCAGATCGCGGTGACGGATCTGCTGGCCTCCTTCGGCGTACGCCCGGCTGGTGTCATGGGCATGTCCATGGGTGAAATCGCCGCTGCTTATGCTGCCGGCGGCATAACCGCCGAGGATGCCATGATGATTGCCTGCCACCGCGCCCGCCTCATGGGCGAGGGCGAGGCCACCTTGACGGAGGAAACCCAAGGGGCTATGGCCGTGGTCGAGCTCTCAGCCGAGGAGATCGCCGCGCTGGACGGCTCCATCGAACCAGCCGTGTACACCGGCCCCGGCATGACCACCGTGGGTGGACCACGCCAGGAGGTCCTCGACCTCGTGGCCAAGCTCGAGGAAGAGGGCAAGTTCGCCCGCGCCCTCAACGTCAAGGGCGCCGGACACACCTCGGCCGTCGATCCGATCTTGGGCGAGCTTTATTCCGATATCGCCGGCATAAACCCGCAGCCGCTGCACACCACCCTCTATAGCTCCGTCGATCGCGGCGAGGTCTACCGCCCAGGCTCCGTGGTCCACAATGAGGACTACTGGATCCGCATGACCCGCCAGGCGGTCTACCTGCAGGACGCCACCGAGCAGGCCTTTGCCAACGGCCACACCCAGCTGGTGGAGATTTCCCCCAATCCGGTCGCGCTCATGGGCCTGATGTCCACCGCCTTTGCCGTGGGCAAGTCCGATGCGCAGCTGCTCTACGTGCTCAAACGCAAGGTCGATCCGAGTGAGTCTATCCTCGATCTTTCGGCCAAGCTCTATGTGGCTGGCGCGCCGGTCAACTACGAGGCCGTATTCGGCACAGGAAAGCGCGTGGCTGCCCCGCATACCCGTTTCAAGCGCCAACGCTACTGGACCAACGCTCGCCCGGCCTCGGGGACCTCTGGTCTGCCCGGCAACCGGGTGAGTCTGCCCACCGGCGAGGTGGCCTTCTCCACCAACGCCGATCAGGTTCCTTCCGCCGTCGCGCTGCTCGACGCCGCCGTCGAGGCGGTCTCTCCCGGCTCGCAGATTGTCGCCGTCGAAGAGCACGCCGACCTGCCTGCTCAGGGTGACATCACCACCGTACTCAAGCGCTCCATTGGCGGCCTGTCCGTCGAGATCTTCGCCTTCGAGAACGATCACAGCCAGCGCATTGCTGAAGGTTTTGCCTCCGCCCTCGACCTCGGCGCAGCCACCTCAACCCCGGGCGTCGCCCAGCTGCAGTCTTCCCCGAGTGCTGCCAACACCAGCAACACAGGCAACACTGAGGATGCCGAGGACACCGTGCGTTGGGACCCCGCCACCGAAAGCGTGGAGGACCGCCTCGCGCTCATCGTGTCCGAGTCCATGGGTTATGACGTTTCGGATTTGCCGCGCGAGCTGCCCCTTATTGATCTCGGCCTAGATTCGCTCATGGGCATGCGCATCAAGAACCGCGTGGAGAATGATTTCCAGATTCCGCCGATCCAGGTCCAGGCGCTGCGCGATGCCTCGCTTGCCGACGTCATCTCGATGGTCGAGGAGGCAGTCCAAGCGCAGCCTGCCGAAACCGAAGCTACAGAGACCGAAGCTGCTGAGGCCGACGTCGCAAAGCCAAACAGCGAGGCCCAGGGCGTGGGCGTTGCCCCGCGCGATGCCTCCGAGCGCATGGTCTTTGGCACCTGGGCAACCTTTACGGGCGCGGCTGCGGCCGGAGTGACCAGCACGCTGCCTGAGATCACCGCGGAGCAGGCGGAAAAGGTTTCTCAGCGCCTGAGCGAGCGCGCCGGCATCGAGGTCAGCGCCCAGCAGGTGGCGAAGGCCGAGACCCTCGAGCCCCTGGCTGACCTCGTGCGCGAGGGCCTAGAGACTGAGGTCGAGGGCAATATTCGCGTGCTGCGTGAGGCCGATGGCCCGGCAGTATTCATGTTCCACCCTGCCGGTGGCACCACTGTGGTCTATCAGCCGCTTACCCGCCGCCTGCCCGAGGACGTCGCCGTCTACGGAGTCGAGCGCCTCGAAGGAACGCTTGATGAGCGCGCTGCGGCCTATATAGGGGACATCGAAAAGTACGCCCGTGGCCGCCGCGTTGTCCTCGGCGGCTGGTCCTTCGGCGGTGCCTTGGCCTATGAGGTAGCCCATCAGCTGCGCTCCACCGACGTCGACGTAGCATTCATTGCTCTGCTCGACACCACGCAGCCCTCCCACCCCGCGCCCAATACCCTGGAGGAAACCAAGGCGCGCTGGGGGCGTTACGCCGCCTTTGCCAAGAAGACTTATGGCCTAGAGTTCCCCGTGCCCTACGAGATGCTGGAGACGGTGGGGGAGGATGCCCTCATGCAGATGCTGGGTGAGTTCCTTTCCACGACGGACGCGGCCGAGCACGGCCTGTCTGCCGGAGTGCTCGAGCACCAGCGGGCATCCTTCATCGACAACCAGATCCTGGGCTCGCTGGACATGCGCCGCTGGGCCGATGTGGATGTCCCCGTCCTGCTCTTCCGCTCGGAGCGTATGCACGAGGGGGCCATTGAGCTCGAGCCGCGCTACGGCGAGATTGACCCGGATGGTGGCTGGGGCGTTATCGTTAAGGATCTAGAGATCGTGCAACTGCCGGGAGATCACCTGGCGGTCCCCGATGAGCCGGTCATCGGTATCGTGGGCAAGCACATGAAGGGATGGATCGAGGAGAAGATTCGTGGCAACAACGGCCGATAAGCTAGCTGACCTGCGGCAGCGCCTGGCAAAGGCGCAGGATCCGGGTAGCGAGCGATCTCGGAAGCGACGCGATGAGGCCGGTCGCTCCACCCCGCGCGAGCGCATCAACCAGCTCCTTGATGCGGGATCTTTCGTGGAGACCGGCTCCCTGGCCAAGACTCCGGGCGACCCGGAAGCCATCTATTCCGATGGCGTGGTCACCGGGTATGGCCGCGTGGGCGGGCGCCCCGTGTGCATCTATGCCCACGATAAATCCGTCTACGGCGGTTCCGTGGGCGTGACCTTTGGCAAGAAAGTCACCGAGGTCATGGATATGGCCATCAAGATCGGCTGCCCCGTCATCGGCATCCAAGACTCCGGCGGCGCCCGCATCCAAGACGCGGTGACGTCGCTGGCGATGTATTCCGAGATTGCCCGGCGGCAGATGCCGCTTTCTGGCCGCAGCCCGCAGATCTCCATCATGATGGGAAAATCCGCCGGTGGAGCGGTATATGCGCCTGTCACCACCGACTTCGTCATCGCCGTGGACGGGGAGGCGGAGCTATATGTCACCGGCCCCAACGTCATCAAGGAGGTCACCGGCGAGGAGGTTACCTCCGCTGAGCTCGGCGGTGCGCGTCAGCAGGAACTCAACGGCAACGTCTCCGCTGTCGTCGGCTCGGAGGAAGAGGCCTTCGACCTCGTGCGCGATTTGCTCGACCACCTTCCCCTAACCTGTTTCGATCCGGCCCCAGAGTTCGCCGCGCCAGACGACGCCGACTTGGGGGACGATGATCTTGACTCCTTCATGCCGGATGACACCAACGCCGGCTATGACATGCTGGACCTCTTGGCCCAGCTGGGTGATGACGAGGACCTCATTGAGATCCAGGAGAACTTCGCCCCGAATATGATCACCGCCTTCGGCCGCATCGACGGTAAGACGGTGGGGTTTGTGGCCAATAATCCCCTGCACTTGGCCGGATGCATCGACGCCGATGCCGCAGACAAAGGTGCGCGCTTCATCCGTATCTGCGATGCCTATAACATTCCGCTGGTATTCGTCGTGGACACCCCGGGTTACCTGCCCGGCGTGGAACAGGAGAAGGTCGGACTCATCCACCGCGGGGCCAAGTTCGCCTTCGCCGTGGTCGAAGCCACCGTGCCGAAGGTCTCCCTCATCGTGCGCAAAGCCTACGGCGGCGCCTACGCCGTCATGGGCTCGAAGAACCTCACAGGTGATATCAACCTAGCGTGGCCCACCGCCCAGATCGCGGTCATGGGCTCGGCTGCTGCGGTCGTTATGATTGCCGGCAAGCAGCTGGATGCTGCAGAGACCCCCGAGCAGCGCGCGATGACTAAGAAGATGTTCATGGACTTCTACGATGAGACCATGACCGCGCCCTATGTCGCCGCCGAGCGTGGTTACCTCGATGCCATGATCCAGCCCAATCAATCACGCCTTGCCCTGCGGCAGGCACTGCGGCAGCTTGCCGGCAAGGTCAGCCACGATCTTCCCAAGAAGCACACCATCTCCCCGATGTAGGAAGCTCTCCTTAAGGCAAAACCATGTAACGCCCGCGAGCTCCGCGCGATAGTAACAATGAAGCCGCGCGGAGGATCCCGCTGCGGCACGTTGTAACTTTAAGGAGAAAGACATGCTTTCCAGCATCATCGATGTCAGCGGCGACCTCATCAGCTACGTAGTCATGATTGTCAACCAGATTGGCAAACTGCTCGGCGTGTAGCACCCGCGCCCCAGCGCTAGGAAGCTAGCAACTGGCACGCTGAACCCCTCCCGCCCAGCCGCTTCACTGAACTAGTGAAACGTGGCTGGTATCAGGAGGGGTTCTTCTTTGTAAATAGGCCGATTCTCATGCGGAATCAAGGGTCCTCTACTAGTGTGACTCTCATATCAAGGTTCTGCTATGAGAGCGAAGAAGGTGTGTGTGATGCCCACTCAAAGCAAGACAAGCACGTCGAGCCCGAAGCAGGCTCGGTGTATAGGCTGGTCCAGCGTCATAGTGGCCTTGGTCTTGGGCTACATCTTCTGGATCATTTCCAAGCAATGGTGGACGCCTTCAGTCGTTATATTTGGCGCACTCTTTCTCTCCATTTGCGTAGGAAACTGCTACCTCGCGACTAAGACCAAGGCTTACGATCTCTATCTCGCTGCTGTGCTTTCACTGGCAGCACCGCTGATCGTGATCTTCTTTGCCTTTGGGTTCTTCTTTTCTGGGCCCACTCCCTAAAGCGAGTTCTGCAGAGTTCATTCTCCCGCATGTGGAGTAAAGAGCTAGCAGCAACAACCGAGTTGCTGTTTGTTTGCTCTGGAATGGACGCTTTCAATACAGGACGACGTAATCTCGGATCGCTTCGTGCCAAAGGCTGTTATCAATTGCAGTGCGCGCAAGCAGCGAGGCCTGTCCCCGGGACATCGACGCTCCGACAGTCTAGAAACAACCGTGGTTTCGGGGAAACTTGATATCAGACCTGGAGATTCAGGCGCTCCGGTTTCGGCTCGAGAAGAACACTCGTGGGCATAGTTCAAAGAGGAAACCCCAAGGGGGAAGTTAACATTACCCGGGTACCATCCCTATTATCAGCAGCTTCAGGATTCCGGATTGCGGCGGAAGTTGATAAAAACAGGAGGAAAGAGATGAAAAAGAGTTGCTGTCAGGGGACAGATTAAATTGCACGGTTAGGGCCACATTAAATGCACGGCACAGGCATCCCATTACCGCCGTTGTCTCTACGTCATTGCGGGTTGCGTCCAATAGTGTGGTGTACAGCTACCGCCTGGTGAACCCCCCCTTGCCGACCAGCAAGGAGACCACCGCGGTACCTTTCGACTCAGCTCCTACACATCCTCGAAAGGACACCAACGATGGC
>NZ_VXKK01000042.1 GCF_008693105.1 Corynebacterium flavescens | reverse complement strand
GACGGCGTCGGCGTCGTTGTCGGTGACGGTCAGGAGGCTCTGGTGGCGTAAGGAATCCTGTTCCGTCAGCGGTCAGTTCATCGCTGAGTCAACCGCTGGCGGATACACCACTCAAAAGGACTTGACCTCATTGCGTATGTCTTACAACCGAAAAGCCTCCCTGGGTGCTGAACTTATAAGTCACCACACTGTCAAGCCCCGGGGTTTTGTAGCGGGTCATTTTCGTTGTTGATCAGGCCGCGTGAGCCTGAAGCATGTTCCATTCTTGGTGGACTTCCCGCGGTGGGCGGTAGCCCAATGAGGAGTGCAAACGACGATTGTTGTACCACCCGATCCATTTCGACGATGCCATGAGAGCATCAGCCAATGATGACCAGGTCCGCCGGTCGATCAGCTCGGCCTTGAACAGCGAATTCAACGCATCTGCCATCGCGTTGTCTTAAGGAGTCACCCCGGGAACCGACTGAAGCTTACAACCTTCGACTCTACTAGGGCCTCTCCGTAGACGACCGAGCGATACTGCACTCCACGTTCCGAACGGTGGATCAAGCCCGAAGATGTCCTCACCAGCGCGAAGTCGTGCAGACAACGCCATATCCAACACATCCCGGGCCAGTCCTTAGCGTCTGCGCTGCAGGTCGATGGGCGCTTTTTCCTCCGGGTGATCCCTTTAAAGTCCCTCGGCGGACATGAGCCGTTCGACGGTGCAGCGGGCGAGATGACCGAGAGTATTTTCACGGTTGATCTCTGCCCACATCTTCCGGGCGCCGTAACAGGAATAGTTCTCCGCGTAGAGGCGGTGGAGTGCTTCGCTAAGCTGCCGGTCGGCGAATCGATCTGGCTGTCGGTGACCGTGATGTGAAAGCGTAGTACGTGCTCAGGGCAATCTTCGCGCTGGTGGTGGCCGGCGTGCGGATGAGTGGCTCGACCCCGAAATCTTCACGATATGTGTCGATGAACCGGACAATTGCTTTTGTGGGCGGTAGCGGGATCGGCTTGGGCGTGGATGACAAGCTCTACAACGCGCTGCTTGAGTAAGTCAGTGTACTTGACAGGCATATGAGGGTTTCCTTTTCCAATTTCCTACCCTCCATTAAACCCGGGACGAACCATGACGGAAAAGGAGATTATTCGCTGCCTCAAGCGAGCCATCATCAGAGAGGTCTACCGCGTGATCTGTACAAAGCGCAGTACGCCACAACCCAGGGATCTTCGCCGGGATGAGCTGAAAGCACTACGGATCGCGAAGCAGCTCACCCAGGTGGTCGTAGCGGAACATTTAGGGTGCGCCCCGGCGAGGATCAGTGACATCGAGACTGGGAAACGCCCGTTGACAGAATTGGCGTCGGCCTACGAAAAATTCCTGAAAAGCGCTTGGCACACTATTGAGAAACACGGGGGAGACTTGCCAAACTTGGACCTGCCCGCTGTTTTGGGGCGCACGGTGTTGTATAAGTGCCTTGAACTACAGATCTCGCGTACGTATAGCGCTATATACTTGAAGGTGTATAGCGCGATATACTAGCATTGTGGTCAAAAGAAAAGACATACTCAAAAATATCGCATCCTACGCTAAACGGACCGGACAGACCCTCACCCTTAAAGAAGGTCGCAATCACACTCGAATCTGGGTCGGTGATAGGTACACCACAGTGGGGAGACACAATGAAATCGATGATCTCATGGCCCGCAAAATTTACAAGCAAATCGGAATGGAGAAATAGCGCATGAATTCATTTACCGCACGCGTTGAGCGCGGAGAGAAGTGGTGGGTCGCACAACTCGAAGAAGACCCCGGTGTCATCATTCAGGCTCGCCGACTTGATCAAATCCAGGATGAAGTCCGCGATGCGCTTACCCTTTTCCCGGAGCTTAGCGGTTCGCCCGAAACGGCAATAATCCACCTAGAGATCGTTGGCGAAGCCGAGCAGCAAGCCCAGGCAACCCGGGACCAGCTTGCAGTCATACGGAAAGGCGAAGCCCGAGAGCTTGCACGCATGTCCCAGCAAGCTCGGCAGCTTGCCGATAGCGGGTATAACTACCGAGATATTGCCTATCTTCTTGGAATTACGTACGGCAGGGTAGGACAAATTCTCAAAACCAACCAGGCCACCGCTTAATTCGGGGTCTTAATAAACAGAACCCTGAGCTTCAGTAGGGGTTGGGAGGGGTGCTATAGGGCAGCTGCCGCGGGCTTCTTGCGGTCGAAGGCACGCCAGCCAAAGAGGAAGAGCGCTGACATGGTGGTGGCCACGATGAGGAAGCTCCAGTGTGGCAGGCGCCCGTTGACGAGCACCCACAGGGCCATGCCGCCGATGATGGCGCTGACCCAGACTATTATTCCCTCGGCCCACTTGCCGCGTGGTGGCAGCAACAAGATGATGACCCAGCCGAGAAGCGCTCCCACGGTCCAGGGCCAAAAGGCGTCGATGAAGCTTGTCAGGCTCAACCCGCCGTGCGCGAGGCGGGCGGCGATGGCGAAGATGACGAGGGCGAGAATATCGATTACTGGGGCAATGCGCATGATCTATCAGGTTTCCTTTCGACTAAGAGCAGCATAGGTCATTCCCTTGCGAGCGTAGTGCAGGAAGTAGACAACCCACCCCACGGCGGTGACCGCGGCGAAGGAAATGAGGCGGTAGATGATCGCCGCGCCGGTGGCGTCGACTGCGGTCATGCCCATGGCGACGAGGGTGGCGATGATGGCGGCCTCCACTGTGCCCAGCCCGGCGGGGGTGACCTGTGCCGAGCCGGCAAGCTTGGCAGTGAGGTAGGCAATGGCGATGCCGGCGGTGGTGGTCTGATCCTCACCCGCGCGCAGGGCCGGGATATCGCCGGTGATGGCCCATACGCAGGCCCAGAGCGAAACCATGTCGAGCAAGCGATGGAGCAGCGAGAAAACCAGTACGCGGGAGAACTCGTAGCGGTTAACGTGCACCTCTTCGAGGTTGCGGACCTGTTTAATCACTGCCTCGCGCTTTGTGCCCTTGAGCAGACGCTGGTGATTGAGCCAGGCCTCGACGCGGCGCGGATTATTGGTCAGCCAAAACAGGGCGGCGGACAGACCCAGCATGAGCAGCAGGGTGCTTACCAGGGACCAGAGAGCCATATCCGCGTTGAGGAAGAGCACACCGGCCAGGCCAATCATGACCAGCCACATCGTAGAGATGGCGGAGGAGAGCACGAAGAACCAGCCGCAGAGCATGACGGAACAGCCCCATCCGCGCTGCACGTTGAAGGTCAACACGGCGGAGAAGGCCGGGCCGGCCGGCAGGGTGGTGGACCAGGAATTGGAAGCCAAGGTCACCGCAGACGTCTCACGCAGGGGGACGTTGACGCCGCCAGAGCGGATGAGCAGGCGCATGACCTCACTCATCGCGGTGATGGCGCCCGCCGTGGTGAGGACGACGACGAGGATTCCCCAGGGATCGGCGTGGCGCAGGGTGCTCAGGCCATCCTTGAGAAAGTCCAACTCATCCCGAAAGGCCCAGCCTAGGACCGCGAGGACGACGAGGGAGGCAATGAGCTGCAGCCACTTCATCTAGCGGTCCTTTTCCAAGCGGGAAAGGAGCTCGTTGAAGGGGATCAGCTCCTCGTCCGTCTCGGCGTTGCGGGAGCCGCGCACGGCAGAAGCATCGTCGGCGTCGGATTCTTGGTTGCTCTCGCCGTGACCGAGCCTTTCGCTCAGGCGGTGCACGAAGCGCGGTGCCCACCAGTTGTCCTCGCGCAGGAGGTGCATGACGGCGGGGACGAGGAGCATACGCACGATGGTGGCGTCGATAAGCAGGGCAAAAATCATGCCGAAGGCGATGTACTTCATCATGACGATCTCGGAGAAGCCGAAGGCGCCGGCTACCACGATCATGATGAGCGCCGCGGCGGTGATGATGCCGCCGGTATGCGCGGTGCCGGAGGCGATGGCCTCATCCGTGCTGGCCCCGCGCTTGCGGGCCTCGACCATGCGGGAGACCAAGAAGACCTCGTAGTCCGTGGAGAGGCCGTAGATGATGGCGATGATGAGCACCAGGATCGGGCTCATGAGCGGGCCGGGGGAGAAGCTGAGCAGCCCGCCGCCGAGGCCGTCGACGAACATGAGCGTGAGGATGCCCAGGGTTGCGCCGACGGTGAGCAGCGTCATCAAGATGGCCTTGATGGGCAGGATGAAGGAGCCGAAGACCACGGCCATGAGTAAGAAGGTGGCCAGGACTACGTACAGCGCCATCCACGGCAGCTTGTGGAAGAGCGCATCGAGGGATTCCACCTCCATGGCCGGGGTGCCGCCGACGTAGAGGTTAACGCCCTCGGGGGCCTCGACCTGCTCGAGCTCATGGACGATCCTGGTGTAATCCTCGCGCTCGGCGATGCCGGCGGATAACACGGTGGTGCCGTCCTTGGTGGCGGTGGTCGGCGCCATCGGTTCCGTGAGCCCGTCCAAGTCACGGACCTGCATATAGACGTCCACCAGCTGCTGATTCGTGGCGTTTTCCACGACGAGCTTGACCGGCTCGGTGCGGAAGGAGGGGAATTGCTCGTTGAACTCGGCCTGGGCGGTGCGCGTCTCATTGGTGGGCGGCAGATAAGTCTCGTTGATGCCGCCGAATGTGACCCCGAGGATGGGCAGGGTCAGCAACAATAGCCCGCCGCAGATGGCCATGGTCATGAGCTTGGCACGGCGCATGGCCCACTGTGGCAGGCGGTACCACCAGGTGTCCTGGATGCGCCGCGCGCGCCGCGAGGTCTTGCGTACCGACCACTTGTCGATGTTTGTGCCCAGCATTCCAAAGAGCGCGGGCAGCACCGTTACTGAGAGCAGGGCGGCCAAGCCGACCGCGGAAATGGAGCCATAGGCCACCGACTTGAGGAAGGCCTGCGGGAAGATGAAGAGGCCGGAGAGGGCGACGGCCACCATGGCGGCTGAGAAGACGACGGTCTGCCCGGCCGTCGCGGTGGTGATGGCGACGGCGTCTTGAGGGGATCTGCCCTTGTCGAGCTCCTCGCGGAAGCGCGAGACCATAAAGAGGCCGTAGTCGATGGCTAGGCCTAGGCCAAGCAGCGTGACGACGGCCTGTGCAAAGACGTTGACCTGCAGGAATCCGGCCAGGATGGAGAGGATACCGAGGGAGCCGAGGATCGATAGTCCGCCGACTACTAAAGGCATGAAGGCCGCGACGACGGAGCCGAATACGACGAGGAGGAGAAGGCCTACCAGGGGCAGGGCTGCTTTTTCCGCGCGGGAGATGTCATTGGCCATGCCCTCGTCGAGGGAGTCGGCGACGGCGGTGGCACCGGCCACCTGGACCGGGATATCCGTCGCGCGCAGCGAGTCCTCGATGATGCGGAAGTCCTTGAGCGTCTGCTCGGCATCGCCCTTGAGGCCGATGGCGGCGAAGGCGGTGGTGCGATCGGCGTTGATGAGGTTCGGGTTGCGGGAATCGAAGTAGCTCGTGACGGAGGCAATCTGATCCGGGTATTGCTCCTTGAGGCCGGCCAGGTAGGCCTGCGCGGCGGCGAAGTGCTCGTCCGGATCGCTAAAGAGCACGATGACATCGCCGCTGTTGTCGCGGCCAAAGACCTCGTGCTCGATGGTGGCCGCGCTTGTCGAAGCCGCACCCGGGTCCTCCCAGCCCTCCTGGCTCATGCGTTCCCCTAGCCGGGAGCCGAAGCCGAGGAAGAGCAGCGCGATGATGCCGATGACCACCAGCGGGATGAGCTTGCGGTGTCTATAAGAAAAGCGTCCCCAGTTGAAAAACATGTGGCCTCCTAGCGGTGGTTGAGCAGCTCCGCAAGCGGGCGGAAAGGCTGCAGCCAGGCGCCACCTTCCGGCAGGTTATCGAGGTTGATGCGCGGGAGCGGCTCGCGGAAGACACCCTCGACGTCTTCCAAGTCGACGAACTCGAGCGCCGGATCATTGAGCGCCCAGGAGGCGTGCTCGTGGAAGCCAAGAACGCAGACGGCCTTGCCTTCGGCGGCGAGCTCCTCCAACAGTGGCTGGAAGTTCTGTCCGTCGGCAGAGGCCACGACGACGCCATCGAGACTGTCCCGATTGTCTTCGATGTAGCGGATCATGTCGGGGTCGACATCGTCGTCCTCGTGCAGCTTGGGCTTGGCAAAGACGGCGAAGCCGACGTTGCGGATGGCCTCGACCCAGGGGCGGATCGAGTCCGCGCCACCGGGGGCGACGTTGGTGAACACGGCGGCCTGCGGAGTGGCGTCGTGGAGCAAGGCGATCTCTACGAACCAGCGCCCGATGGCATCAAAGCGCGGGCGAAAAGCCGCGGTGGGGCGCCCACCCAGGATCGCTCCGAGGCCCATGTCCATATTTGGTGCATCCCACACCAAGAGATAAGTACCGCTCATTTACTTCTTCTCCCATAGATACTCGGTGATCACGTGCTCCTTTTCTAGCCCCTTGCCCTCGAACTTGGTGATGACCTGGCGGTCCACCAGCTGCGGGCACCCAGGCCACAAGTGGCCCTTGTACTCCAGGCTGGGCTCGACGTTGACCAGCTCATCTATCCACTCGGCATAGCCGGCGTGATCGGTGGCAACGTGCACAACCCCGCCGGGTTTGAGGCGTGAGGCGAAAAGATTGAGCGTACCCGACTGGATAATCCGGCGCTTGTGGTGACGAACCTTGGGCCAAGGGTCGGGGAAGAAGACGCGGATGCCGTCCAGGGATGCGGGTGCGAACATGCGCACCATAACCTCGATGCCATCGCCACGAATCATCCGGATATTGGAGATGTCCTCGCGCACGACCTGGCCGAGCAGCTTGGCCAGTCCCGGCTTATAGAGCTCGACGGCGACGATGTTCTTCTCTGCCTCTAGAGGCGCCATGGCTGCGGTGGAGGTGCCGGTGCCGGAGCCAATCTCGACGATGGTGGGCGCGCCGGGGCGGCCGAACCACTCATCGATGTCTACGAGTTCGTCTCCCAGCAGGCGGCCTAGGCGCGGCCAGTTCTCCTCGAAGAGCGCATTCTGGTTTTCGGTGAGGGTGCCGCGACGGAAGGTGACGCTGCCCAGGCGCGGGTAGTCCAGATCGTTGGAGAACTCCGCATTGAAATCGGTCTGCGGGGGGCGCCCGGGTGGCATCTCGCCGGCGCCGCGGTTGGGGGTGCTGGCTTCGTAATTATTAGTATCCATTGGCGTCTATTGTTCACTTAACCTGCGATATCGACAAAGTGACGCGCCGAATAGCCGTCTTGGTCTAGCATCTGGGTATAACCAGTGGCCGCGATGGGGGTGCCAATATCACGCTACGGAAGCCCTATTCCGCACCTAATTAGCCCCCGAAATGGGGGGCAAAATGTGCGCTATGTTCTATCTCACAGCAGTATGTGGCCGGTTAAGGGGCGGTTAACGGGGTGGATATAACCGGTGTGTCGAGAAATACGGATAAATACATCAACGGCACGTTACGCTAGTGATGGAAAGTAATTTCTTCAGCACCGTTGTTTAAAGCTTGTCTAAAACCAGGAGACTATTTAATGACCGCCACCATTCAGGGCCTCGTCGGCTCGTTGCCGACCAACAATGAAAAGCTCATCGCGTGGATTGAAGAGAACGTGGAGCTGTTTCAGCCGGATAAGGTGGTCTTTGTCGACGGGTCCCAGGAAGAGGCAGACCGCCTCGCCGCGGAGCTCGTAGAAAAGGGCACCCTCATCAAGCTGAATGAGGAAAAGCGCCCCAACTCCTACTTGGCACGTTCCAACCCCTCCGATGTGGCTCGCGTGGAATCGCGCACCTTCATCTGCTCGGAGCTGGAGGAAGACGCCGGCCCCACCAATAACTGGGCGCCGCCTGCTGCCATGAAGGCCGAGATGACCGAGGCCTTCCGTGGCTCCATGCGTGGGCGCACCATGTATGTTGTTCCCTTCTGTATGGGGCCCATCAGCGATCCGGACCCCAAGCTGGGCGTTCAGCTGACGGACTCGGCCTACGTCGTGCTCTCCATGCGGATTATGACCCGCATGGGCGCCGAGGCTCTGGAGAAGATCGGGGACAACGGTGCTTTCGTTCCCGCGCTACACTCCGTGGGTGCTCCGCTCGAGCCCGGTCAAGAAGACGTGGCCTGGCCGTGCAATGACACCAAGTACATCACCCAGTTCCCCGATACTAAGGAGATCTGGTCCTACGGTTCTGGTTACGGCGGAAACGCCATCCTGGCCAAGAAGTGCTACGCGCTGCGTATTGCCTCCGTCATGGCACGGGAAGAGGGCTGGATGGCTGAGCACATGCTCATCCTCAAGCTGATTAGCCCGGAGGGCAAGGCATACCACGTAGCTGCGGCTTTCCCCTCCGCCTGCGGCAAGACCAACCTCGCGATGATCACGCCGACCATTCCGGGCTGGAAGGCCCAGGTTGTCGGGGACGACATCGCTTGGCTCCATCTGCGCGAAGACGGTCTCTACGCGGTTAACCCGGAGAATGGCTTCTTCGGCGTCGCTCCTGGCACCAGCTATGATTCCAACCCCATCGCCATGAAGACCATGGAGCCGGGCAACACCGTGTTCACCAACGTGGCACTGACGGATGATGGCGATGTCTGGTGGGAAGGCATGGACGGCGAGGCACCTGCGCACCTCATCGACTGGACCGGTGCCGACTGGACTCCGAACCCCTCCACCAAGGCAGCACACCCGAACTCCCGCTACTGCGTGCCGATCTCGCAGTGCCCGACCGCCGCGCCGGAATATGATGACTGGCACGGCGTCAAGATCGACGCCATCCTCTTCGGCGGCCGTCGCCCCGATACCGTTCCGCTGGTCACCGAGGCCTTCGACTGGAACCACGGCACCATGATCGGCTCGCTGCTGGCCTCCGGCCAGACCGCTGCTGCCGCCGAGGCTAAGGTGGGCTCGCTGCGCCATGACCCGATGGCCATGCTCCCCTTCATCGGCTACAACGTGGGAGATTACCTGCAGAACTGGATCGACATGGGCGCCCGCGGTGGCGATAAGATGCCGTCCATCTTCCTGGTCAACTGGTTCCGCCGTGGTGAGGACGGTCGCTTCCTGTGGCCGGGCTTCGGTGAGAACTCGCGTGTGCTCAAGTGGATCGTCGATCGCATCGAAGGCAACGTCGAGGCTGAGAAGACCGTTGTGGGCAGCACCGCTCGCGCCGAGGATATCGACGTCGAGGGCCTCGACGTCGATATCGAGGACCTGCGCGAGGCACTCGCAGTCAACCCGGCCGATTGGGCGGGGGACGTGGAAGACAACAACGAGTACCTGCGCTTCCTCGGACCACGCGTGCCTGCAGAGGTATGGGAGCAGTTCGAGGCGCTCAAAAAGCGCATCGAGAGCGCATCCTAAACGCCGGCTAGGCCCGGACTACGATAACGAGATTTGAGGTCAAGAACTCGCGTAGGCCGGGCACCCGCGTTATCCACCACGCCCAGCGTGGGTGGTAGCGCGGAAAAACCCAGGCATTGTGGGCGCGCGCCCAGCGCAGCCCCTCCTTGGCAGAAACCGCGAAGAGCGAGGAACCGAAGACATTTTTCGGCTGCCGCCCGTGAATGCGGGTATAGCGATCCCGGGCGAACTCGCCGCCGACGTAGTGCTGCCACAGCCCGGTCTCGTGCCCGCCGAAGGGGCCGAGCCACACCGTGTAGCTGACTATGACCAGCCCGCCTGGGCGCGTAACCCGCACCATTTCATCGGCCATGCGCCAAGGCTCGGCGATGTGCTCGGCCACGTTGGAAGAGTAGACAACGTCGAAGGCGTCATCGGCGAAGGGCAGGCGGGTGCCATCCCCGCGCACTGAATTCGCCAGCTTTATCCCGGCCGCCGACATCTCTCCCGCATCAGGCTCGAGCCCAAAGTAGCGCGCCCCACGCCGCGCGAAGGCCGCTGCGAAGTAGCCTGGCCCGCCCCCCACATCGAGTACGCGCGCACCGTCTAGACCTACCCCGTAGTCCCGGCCCAGCGCGGTGACCAGATCCGCAGTATCCTCAGCCAAGCCGCCGTAGAAGATGTCCGGGCGAGTCTGCTCGAAGCGAAATGACCGCAGCAGCCGCCAAGAACGGCGAAAAGTAGCGAAGATACGGGTTTGTCTCATAAGGCACTAGGCTAGTGCTTCGACATGAAAATTCTCTTACTGTGCTGGCGCGATTCCACCCACCCGCAGGGCGGTGGCTCGGAGCGCTACCTCGAGCGCGTTGGCGAGTACCTCGCCGCCCAAGGCCACGAGGTGGTCTTTCGCAGCGCCAAGCACATGAATGCTGCCCGCCGCGAGAAGCGCGGGGGAGTGCTGTACTCACGCGCCGGCGCGAAGTTCAGCGTCTATCCGCGCGCGTGGCTGTTCATGCTGGCAGGCCGCTGCGGCATCGGGGATGCCAAGGGAGTCGATGTTGTCGTCGACACGCAAAACGGCATCCCCTTCTTCGCGCGCCTCGTCTCCGGGGTGCCCACGGTCTTGCTCACCCATCACTGCCATCAGGATCAGTGGCCGGTGGCTGGGCCCGTGCTGGCGCGGCTGGGGTGGTTCCTGGAATCGCGGGTGGCTCCGCGCGTTTATCGTGGCAGCCCTTATGTCACGGTCTCCCAAGCCAGCGCTGCAGATCTGGAGAAGCTTGGGGTGAGCGGCGCCCACATCATCGAAAACGGCCTCGACCCAATCCCGGAGCATGTCCCCGTGCTCGAGCGCGAGGCGCAGCTACACCTAGTGACGCTGTCGCGGCTGGTGCCGCACAAGCAGATTGAGCACGCCATGGATACCGTGGCCCATACTCCTGGCGCGGTGCTTGATGTCATCGGATCCGGCTGGTGGGAATCGCACCTGCGTGAGTACGCCGAACAACATGGTGTCAGCGAGAGGGTGCGCTTCCGCGGTCAGGTGACGGAGGACTATAAGCACGCGCTGCTCGCGCGGGCCGATGCCCACCTCATGCCCTCGCGCAAGGAAGGCTGGGGCTTGGCCGTCATGGAGGCTGCCCAGCACGGCGTCCCCACCATCGGCTATAAGTTCGGCTTGCGCGATAGCGTCATCGATGGAGAGACGGGAGTATTAGTCGCGCGGGAAAGCGAGTTCGTGGAGGCCACCGCGCGCCTGCTGCGGGATACTCGGCGCCGCAAGCGCTTGGGCGAGGCAGCCCGCGCCTTCGCGGCTACCTTTTCTTGGGAGTTAACGGGCAGGCGCTTCGAGGAGCTCCTCGGAGAACTAGTGCCAAGAGCGGGGAAATAAGCCACCCAGCCATAGGTGCCCACGGCAGCGCAGGCGGCGGGGCGGGAGTGCTTGCCACGATCCGTCCATCTAAGACCACCACGCCGACGCCTAGCTTCTCCAATTGCGCCATGTCACGCTCATCCCAGGCAGCCAGCGCGGCGAGGTAGGCGGGTGCTGCCTGGTCTACGACGTCGCCGTCGACGCTCAGCTGCCCAGAACTCAGCTGCGCAGTCACCTTGGAATAGGGGTCAATGGCTACCCCGCGTGTGCCATCAGCAGCCGTCACCTCAACGAGGTAGGGCCGGTCCACAAAAAGGGCGGTGCGGTCATCGATCTCTGCGACCAGTGCGCGGTCCACCCCGGTATCGGTAGGGGCGAGCACGCCAAGTGCACGCGGCGCATCAACGTTTTGCAGCAGCGTACACGCCAAAGCCAGCGGGGCGAAGCCGCGTGGCAGCGCGCCCAACCCGGCCACGTAGAGCGGAATGGCCAGCATGACCAGTTTCTGAGAGTCTCGCACTAGGCCGGCGCCAGGAACATTTTCCACCAGCCAGACGGCCACTCCAGGACAAAGCCACAGTGCCAGCGCAGCGCCCATGCCCATGAGAGCCAGCGCGCCGAGACGCTGGGCCTCGCGCCGCACCAGACGGAAGGCACCCAGCACTGCCAGCGCCGCGACGCCCAAACCTGCCAGCGCGAAGCCGGCGGTGCGGGAATCGGGCACGGCCTGGCTATTCCAGATTCCGCCGAGCCCGATGAGTGCGCCAGCCGTGCCGACGAGATGCTCGGCGTGGGGAGAGAAAGCCTCGACGGCTGTCCGCGCAGATCCCGTTACACTCCCCGTCTGAGCCTGCATAATCCCGGGAATGGCCCAAGGCAGCCACAGAACTAGGCCCGCGAGCCCTACTCTGGTGCGGGCACAGAAGAGTGCGGTGAGCACGGCGAATACCGCGCCGGTGGGAGTAATCGAGGCCACGCACATGGCCAGCCAGGCGCTGCGTTCGTGCCCGCGCAGCCCGCAGTAGGCGATAACGGGCAGCAGCCAGGCGGCTATGGCCAGGGACCACTGGCCCTGCAGCAAGCGCTCGATGACGAAGGGATTGGCAACAGCGCAGGCCATCGCTCCCGCCGCAGTCCACGGTGAGGCGGCCCATAAAGCGGCCGTCGCGGCGGCGCATCCCGCGGCCCCCAGGATGAGCACCCGCGCGATCCACGGGCCGCCGGCCAGCGCCAAGAGTGCGTCCTGCGGAACGTTGCGGGCGGGCAGCGCGCCGGAGCCGAGCGCGCCAGGGGTGAGCGCGGGATCGTGGAGCAGGGCCATGTCCCGCCACAGGTATTCGCCCGGCAGGAGAAAAGGCCAGCCCACAGCGGCGACGAGGATCAACCCCCACGCCAGGAGGAGCGCCTTATCCGCGCGCACGGTGGCGGCGCACGAAGATGAAGGCGGCTACGCCCAGCAGCACCATGCCGAGCGCCTTGCCCGCCCAACCGAGAAGGCTGAGAACCTTGATTGTGGTGATGAGCGGCGCCACCGTGGAATGCCTCTGCGCGCGGGAGTCATCGGAGAAAGTCATGTCCACGCTGAGCAGCGAGCGCTGCGCGGTGTCTTGTGCCGCGGCCATATCCTTGGCCTGTTTCGCATCGGTGGCATAAAAGATGGAGAGCTTCTCATCTGCGTTGAGGACAGTGCCGGTGGTCGGCTCAACCCAGACCTCGCGCGAGACCGTGTAATAGGGCTCGAGCACCACAGAATCCGCGGCGCCAAGGCTGTAGCGGGCGAGGGAATCCGGGGAGTAGAAGTCTCGCGCGGGCCCGCGCAGGGTGGCAGGGCCAGCCCCGTTCAACGCCTCAGGAAGTGAGGTCGGCGCAATATCCTGGTGATAGACGTAGGTGGGGATGGACTCGAGCGTCTCTTTGGTGCGGTAGTCAATGGGGTCGGCGCGCTGGGTCAGGCTGTCGAAGTAGGCATAGGAACGCTGCTCCGTGGCGGAGGGGAAGAAGTAGTTCAATCCATCGCGCTCGAAGGCGTCTTGCTCAAATCCGGAGGCAAAAAGCGCGCCGTCCACGTGCTGGGAGTTATTCTCACCCGGCATGGGGTAGGCGGATTCGCGGTTGAGGAAGGCCTCCTCGCTGGTCTCGAGGAGAGTCCTTCCGCTCACCTGAAAACTCACATCAGAGCTGGTCGCGGCCACGGACTTCTTCTCCGCGCCGGGAAAATCGGTGCTCTGACTGCGCATCTGCCGGGTCACGGTGATGTCTGATTCGGTGATATAGCAGTGCAGCTTGGAACTGTCGGCGCCGCAGCCTTCCTCAGCGCGGTTGGTCTCTGGCACCGCGCGCTGAGAATAGGCATCGACATCGAGCACGGGCCCAGTGGCGGGGGCGGATTCGACGGAGAAGTCTTGGTCTACCGGCAGGGGCCGCGAGTGGTTGATATACAGTGGCGGCACAATGGAGCCCAAGAGCAGCGAAAGGATCGCGGCGACGACCACCCAGGTCAGGGGCGAGCGAGAACTAGGCAATCGCTTCATTGCAGTATTATGTCCAATCAGTTTCCGGGCACGGCCAAGGCGAGCAGAAGGAGTAGGCGTGACGCACAGGGCTACTCAGCTGAGCGTACCGCAGCATCTCCCTGAACTTGATGGGTTACGCGCGGTCGCGGCTGTGGGAATCATTGTGACTCACGTGTCCTTCCAGACCGGAATCGGGTGGGGGATAACGGAGCGCTTCGATTACTTCGTTGCGGTATTCTTCGCGCTCAGCGCCTTTTTGCTGTGGCGCCGTCGTGGCCTGCACGCCCCCGGCGAGTACTTCTTCTCCCGCGTGGCGCGCCTCGCCCCGGCCTATCTCGCGTGCGTGTGCGTGGTCTTGGCCCTGCTTCCCGAAGCCCACACCGCCTCCCCCGGCCAAGTCCTCAGCAACCTCACGGCGACGCAGATTTATGTCAAGGATGGGCTCGCCCCTGGGCTTACGCACCTGTGGTCGCTGTGCGTGGAGTTTTCCTTCTACCTCGTGCTTCCCCTGCTGGCGTGGGCGCTGGCTGGGCGCACCCGTGGCCAGCGCATAGCGGTCTTAGTCACCGCCGGGATTCTGAGCCTGGGCTGGGCCTTCCTGCCCTTTGTGGCCGATTATGATTCCGACCAGGTCAACTCGCAGATCTGGCCGCCTGCCTATACCTTGTGGTTCGTCGTGGGGATGGTCGCCGCCGAATGCGAGGGGCACCTCCCGCGCTGGGCACGCAAGGTATTTAGCTGGCGCTGGCTGTGGTGGTTGCTCGCCGCCGGATGCGTATCGCTGGCCAGCCGGGAGTGGTTCGGCCCGCGTGGCCTTGTCCACCCAGAGCCCCAAGAGTTTGCGCAGCGCATCGTCGTCGGCGCGGTCTTTGGAATGTGCGTCGTGGTGCCCGTGGCGTTGGTTCCACGGGAAACCTCGCTTTATGCCCATCCCTTTGTCTTAGGCCTAGGGCGTTGGTCTTATTCGCTGTTTTTATGGCACGTTGCAGTGCTATCGCTCGTCTTCCCGCTCGCGGGTATCCCGCTCTTTAGCGGCCAGGTCGCCGATTTTGTCCTCGTGCTCGTGCTTACGGTGGCGGGCAGCGTAGTGGTTGCTGCCGTGAGCTATGTCCTTATTGAGGCGCCTGGCCGGCGTTGGATATTCCAGGCACGCCAGCGCCGCCGCGCACAGCCACAACAAGAGATCCGAGTCCCCCGCATAAGAGCCGCTGGGCCAGGGCGCGCGGGCCAGCATCGCGCCTGCGATAGCCACGAGCCCTCCGGCCAGGGCGGGGGCGGGGATGGTGGTCCAACGCACGATGGCCCAGGCACACAGCCCGGCGACAAGGGCTTGCCAGCCCAGTAGTGCGAGAACCACGAGGGCGACTAGGCCTCTAGAGCCCTGTGTCGGCTGCCACCAGCCGCTGCGCCGGCGCAGGGAAAGCAGACATAGACCTAGCGTTAGAAGCCCCAGCGCCCCGCCGAATACGAGGGCCGCGAAATACCACGGCTGCGCCACGAAAGACATGCGGAAGGTTCCCGCCTGCCCCGCCGGAATCTCAAAGGCCTGAGTCGCGGCATCGACTTCGCGGGCCACCAGCGGGGTGTCCCCGAGGAAACCTTGCAAGCCCTCGTTGAAGGCGCGCCCGGTAACCAGCAGGCGCGGGCTATCGGCGGCCGCGATCTCGGGGCCAGAAAGCCGATAATCCTGCGGCGGTGACCAAGAGGTTGACTGGAGGGAAACCCAGGCGCCGGTGCTGCGCACGCGGTGCTGGCCAGGGGAAAGCTCGAGGGTATCGCCGGGGTGGTGTAAGACGCCGTCGACAAGCACGGGCTTGGGCGAGTCCACCTTAACTTCCATGGGGCGTGGGGCGGTGAAATCGCGGATGAGCACTCGCGAGTCCTGGAAGATCTGCTGGAAGAAGAACTGTTGCACGTTGGGTGAGGTATCCGGCACGGTGAGCACGCGCTCGATGGGAGTGCCTTCCACCTCCAGGTTGGCAATACCAACGCGCTCGCTCAGCTCGACGCGAATGGCCTCGGTGTCTCCCCCGGGCACCCGCACCTGCTCGGAATGATAGGGCTCGAGCTCGACCTCGACGGCGGCCGAACCCGAACGCACCGTCACGGTGGTCTGCGAGGTGGCCATGATGTTCAGGCGCGGCGAGGAAAAGTGCCCGCGCAGCTCAATCCACCCGGTATCGCCGGGGGCCGGCCACCACGAGGTGGAGTTCTCCCCGTCGACTGCCGCGGTGACGGACTGGCGCGGCTGCGCGCCACCGAAGGCATTGGCATCCGCCGCCGAGGACGAGGCCACAACCTGCGCCCCGGTGGACTCAACGACGCTCAATGGGCCGCTCGAGGGATAGTCCCGCAGCCGGTTGTGCACCGTGGAGGGATCATCCGTGGCCAGCGGGGCAGAGAGCCCGCCGTCGAGGGTGCCATAATTGCGGTCGCTCAAGGTGGGGGTATCCGTGACAATCTGGGCGTCGCTGTCGACCAACTCGCGCACAGCAGGCCCCGCTACAGCATCGAGGAAGGCCAAAGACTCGCCGCCGCCTGCGACACGGAGCGGCGCGGATTCACTCAGCGCCATGGAGTCATTATTCAAAGTGACCACGTCGACCTCGCCGAAGGTGTGGACCTGCCCGCCGAAGTCTGCCGCGTTAGGTTCATGACTACTCCCGGAGTTCTCCAGATCGTGGCGCAGGATAATGGCGCCGATGCCCAGCCGGGCCAGCACCCGGGAAGCAGAGGAGGGATCCTGCTCGAGGGTATCCATGACGCCATCGAGCCCGCGAATGGCCTCCGGCGGGACCAAAGGGATGGCATCCCGCACGGCCCAGGGAACCTCGAGGAGAGGTTGCGCCGGCTCGTCGCGGGTCCAGCCCCAGTCCTGGCGGGCAAAGGAGGCCGGCGGATAGATAAGCGTGCGCGTTCCCTGGGCATTCGCGTTGATAAAATCCGCCGCCTGATGCCAATACTCCGGCACCTTCTCATAAGCTCCGCGCGGCAAGAGGCGCCCGCTTAGCGCAGGGGCGAGTGCGCTGACAACGAGGAGGATGACCGCCACTCCCACGGCCTGACGCCGGCTCGGGTGCAGAGTTCGTGGCAGATCTATTCCCGCCAGGGCCCGGGCAAAACCCAGGAGCAGGGGAATGCGCACCAGCGGATCGAATTTATGCAGGTTGCGCAGCGCCGCCAGCGGCCCGTCCAGCGCGTCGAGATACCACGTCGCGTGAGTGCCAAGGATCGCGATGCCGACGAGCGCCATGAGCGCCCATACCCGCGGGAGCTTGGCCAGCCCGTAGATGCCGATGGCGGCCACGGCCATGGTGACCAGGATAAACACCGGCTGCGTGGCTAGTGCGTTACCGGCAACCCGCTCGGTATCGACGAAGGGCGCCCAGCTGGTTGTTCCGCGCAGAATCTCCGGCAGGTTGAGCCACCGGGTGGTGACATAGGAGGACTCGATGAACTCCGTGAAGGGCGGCGAGTAGCGCCCCAGGATGAACAGCGGCACAAGCCACCATGCGCTGACCGCGGCGCAACCGGCCAGCCAAATAACCCCGGGCCGCCAGGCGCGGCGATAGATCAGGATGAGGGCCGCGGGCAGACAGGCAGCGATGGTGGCGGTGGCGTTGACCGCGCCCATGCACGCCACGGGGATGACTGCTGCGGCGGCGCTGCGCCAATCCAGTCTCTCGCGTAGGAAAGGCAGGATGACCCACGGGGCGAGCATCACCGGCCAGGTCTCAGAAGATATCGCCGTCAACGTGGTCAGCGCGCGGGGAGAAAGCGCAAAAAGTAGCGCAGCTACCGTGGGCCACAATCCCCGCATTCCTAGTGCCTGCGTGAGGCGCTGAAAGCCGCAGAATCCAACGACGAGCACCACAAACCACCACAGACGCTGGGCAATCCAGTCCGGGAGCGGATCCAGCAACAAGAAGAAAGGACCCTGCGGAAAGAGATAACCGTAGGCCTGATTCTGGAGCTGTCCCAGCGGGAAATTATCGCTGTAGATGGTGAAGGCGCCGGCGAGGAAGCCAGCCGGGTTGGCCACCAGATCGAGCTTGGTGTCCGCGGCGACCTTGCCCCAGGGTTGCAGCACAACAACTAGGGCGAGGAAAGCGATGGAGAGTCTGCGCCACCCGCGGGAGTTTCGGGGCATCAACTGGGAGGGAGGGGGACTACTCGCGCGAGCCGTACTCGGGTCCGCCCATGACCGCCTGATCTGCGGGAACGGCGTTGCCCTGCGGCACGGCATCTGAGCCCGAGAACTGGGCGATTCCGATGATGGTGACGACGCCGAGCGCGATGCCGACCACAGCGCTGCCCACGGCGGGGCCGAGGGTGCGCTTGTTCAATGAATCGGTTTCGAGTGCCATAGACCCAGATACTAGCAGCTAATTAGAAATACTCGGGTTCTTCTGCGTCAGAGTCTGTGGCTGTGTCTTCGTCACTATCTTGAGGGACGATGAATACGGGCAGCCCGGAGTTACGCACGATCTGCTCTGCGGTGGAACTGGTCCACCAGGCGCGGAAGCCGCTCAAGGCGCGGGTACCGGTGACGATGACGTCGACGTCGAGCTCGTGCGCGGCGTCAACAATAGCGGAGGCAATGGTGGTGACTGATTCCACGAGGTGCGCGCGCCCGGCCAGGCCCAACCCCTCAGCCACGGCGATGCCCTGGCGGCAGATGCCCACCGCCTCTTGATAGGCGGCGTCATCCTCGACGTTTTCTGGGACCGCGATGGTGGGGTGCATTCCGGTGCGACCCACCGCGCGGGCGGCTTGGCGCGCAGCTGGCTCCCAGGCGGTGAGTATCTCCACCGTGTCGGGGCGCAGCAGCCGCGCGGCATACTCCATGGCGCGGTCCGCGCGTTCGGAGCCGTCATAGGCTATCAGCATGGTCTCGCCGTTACTCATGGCGTCCATGATAGACCGGGTTTCGGGGCGAATGGGGGATGTGAGGCACACTGGTAGCCATGATTTCCAGCCGTAGCCTTCCGATTCTTTCGAGCCTTGTAGTCTCCCTTCTCGCCGCAGGCGCCCTCAGCGCGTGCGCGACGGATAGCCAGGAACCGCAGAGGCCGGCCACTATGACGACCTCTGCACCTGCGGAAACGCAAGTGGCCCCCGTCCAAGATCAGCGCGCGCAGGCGGCCTCCTTGTTGATGCCCCCGGCCCGTGACTACGCGGATGCCTTGCACAAGCTGCGCGCCGGGGTGGGTGGAATCTTCATCCCCAGCTGGGCGGATCCCGCGCTGCTGGGTGAAGGGGGCCAGAACCTGGCGGCCCTGCGCGCTGAGGTGGGCCACGATTTCGAGGTTTCCATCGACTTTGAGGGCGGGCGAGTGCAGCGCTTCTCGGAGATCCTGGGTGACTACCCCTCGCCGCAGGAGATGGCCGCGCACAACACCCCGGAACAGGTCGAGGCCATCGGCGCTGAGATTGGCACTAGCCTTCATGCGCACGGCATCAACGTGGACTTTGCGCCCGTGCTCGACGTCGATGGCAACGGCCTCGAGGTCGTGGGGGACCGTTCCTTTTCTACTGATCCCGCCGCCGCGGGCGAGTATGGCGCGGCCTTCGCACGGGGATTGCAATCGGCGGGTGTCAAGGCGGTATTCAAACACTTCCCGGGCCACGGCCGGGCCTCGGGCGATACCCACGTGGCCGAGGCGATAACCCCGCCACTCGACCAGCTCTATGGGCACGAGTTCATCCCCTTCGCCGAGGCGGTTCCCGCCGCCCCAGAAGCTGCCCTGATGATGGGGCACCTGGAGGTTCCCGGCTTAGGGGATGGTCATACTGCGGCCTCCATCAACCCGGCCGCCTATGAACTCGCACGCGATTTCTTGCACTTTAATGGTGTGATTTACACCGATGACCTGGGTGGAATGGCGTCAATCACCAACTCACTGAGCATCGAGGAATCCGTGGTGGCAGCGATCGCCGCGGGCGCCGACATGCCGCTGTGGTCCACGGATGAGGATATTGACGCGATTATCGACGCCGTGGATTCCGCCGTCACCTCCGGCACTATTGACCCCGAAACCTTCGCCTCCGCCGTCGATCGCGTCGCCGCCGCCACGCCCAACTAGTAAAAGAGCCGGTGAGGGCGTTAGTCTTAGTGCGTGGAAAAGCATCTAGCTAAACGTAGCAATAAGGCCTGGCTGGTAGCTGCCGGCGTGCTGGCCGGACTTGTGCTGATCGCGGCCGTTGTTTATATCTGGGACGTTGCCACCAATCAGGGCAAGGTTCCCCGTGCCACCTCGGTGGGCGGCGTTGATATCTCGAACATGGAACGCACGGCGGCCGTCGACAAGCTCGCCACCGAGCTCGGTGGGGTGGAAAACAAGCCCGTGACCGTGCGCTCTGGCGATCTCTCGACCGAGCTACTGCCGGCGGACTCAGGCCTGGTGCTCAACTTCCAGGCCGCCGTGGATGCCATCGATGATGCCTCCTATAACCCCTTCACGCGCCTGTATAGCTTCTTTGAAGCGCCGCAGGAAATCCCCGTCACCGTCGACGTGGACCAGGCCGCGCTGAACTCCTCCCTGCAGCACGTGCGCGAGGGCTTGAGCACCGCGCCGACCGACGGCAACCTGGAGCTCAACAACGGCGAGCTCAAGGTCACCGCCCCCATCCTCGGGCAAACGGTGGATGAGCAGAACTTGCAAGAAAAGGTCGCCGCAGACTGGCTCGACCCAGCCGGCGTTACGGTGGACCCGGTGGAGGTAGAACCCGCTATTAACGACGTCGCTATTGAAGCGATGCGCACCGGCGAGGCCGCCAAGGCACTGGATAACCCGCTGACCATCCACGGCAAAAACGACGTCACTGGAGTGCTGAATAAGCCGGAGATCTCCCAATTCGTCTCCATCGAGGCCAAGGACGGCAAGCTGGGTCTCGTGGTCGATCGCGAGCGCGCCCGCGAGCTTTTCACCGAGCGCATGAACGGCGCCGACGTGCCAGGCGTCAACGCCAAGGTCTCCTTTGCCGGCGATTCGAAGAGCGTCACGCCTTCCAAGGACGGCGAGGTCATTGACTGGGACAAGACCCTGCACGAGCTTGATAAGCGCGTGCGCGGCGACGACCGCACCTGGGACGCCGACTACCGCCCCGACCCGGCGGAGTTCACCACGGAGGATGCGGAAAAATCCACCTTCGATCAGACCATCGGCGAGTTCAGCACCGGCGGTTTCTCCGGCCCCTCCGGCGAGAACATCCGCCTCGTGGCCGAGAAGGTCAACGGCGCTGTGGTCAACCCCGGCGAGACCTTCTCCCTCAATGGCTTCACCGGCCCGCGCGGAACCGCGCAAGGCTACGTGGAATCCGGCATCATCATCGACGGACACGCGGGCAACGCCGTCGGTGGCGGCATCTCCCAATTCGCCACTACCTTGTACAACGCCTCCTACTTCGCGGGCATGCAGGACGTGACGCACACCCCGCACTCCTATTACATCTCTCGCTACCCGGCCGGCCGTGAGGCCACGGTCTACGAGGGCGCCATCGACCTGCAGTTCAAGAACACCTCGAACTACCCGGTGCGCATTGAAACCAGCTTCGGGGGCGGAAACATCACCGTGCGTTTCAAGGGAGTAAAGACCGTCGAGGTTGAGTCCATCAACAACGGGCGCTGGGCAAATACCGAGCCCAAGGTCATGTCCGTGACGAAGGATTGTTCGCCCTCTAGCGGCGCCCCCGGATTCACCACCTCTGATACCCGCATCATCCGGGATCTCTCCGGGCGTGAAATCTCCCGCGAGACCAACACCACCGTCTACGATCCGCAGCCCATCGTCCGTTGCGGCTAGGCCTTAACACCGCCTAGGCACTGCGACGGGGGAAGTACAGGACGATAAGAATGCGCGGTGCCCGGCGCTGCTGAGGAGGAACCCGGCAGCGCATTCAACACGCGGATAGCTCGGACGGGATGCCGGACGAGATCCCAACTCAACTGAGCTACAGGATCATCGCGATTGCTGATATCGACCACGCAGGGTCCAGTTTCGCGGTGGCGGAGTGCTCCGGGTCTGCCCTGCCACAGTTGCGCGGATACCGGCAGAGTGGAGGTTGCGAGTGCCGCTACCCCAGCTTTGGCCCCGAGGCTTTGACCATAGACCACCACTGCAGGCAGATGCTCAGGATCCCGCGCCGCTAGACGGGAGGAAAGCTCCCTGAAAAGCGCCTGCGCCGATTCCGTGGCCAAACCCGGACGCAGCGTAAAGGCGACAGCGGAGGGAACACGGGCATAGCGCACCGACACCGACGCGACATCGTTGCCTGCCCAGTCCTCTATGGCCTCGACCTGCGCCGGGTCCACCCAGCCCGAACCTGTGGGAAGGGCGACGAAGAGCACTTTCATATCCAAACCGCCTGCCTTGACCAGCGCGTCGACGGTCTCCCTGGCAGCTACATCGGGATCTACTCGCGGGTAGTCCCCAAAGATTCGAAGCGCTCCCTCGGAGCTGGGCTCTGTGAGTACGTCACGCGGGGAGGTTTCGAAGCCGTACCAGGCATAAACGGGAAGAATCACGGCTAGAAGTATCAAGGCGCAGAGGACTCTCCTCACCACGGCAGCCATGCCAGCCACTTTTCCTCGACTGGGGCACCGTAGCCTTGGCGTGCGCTATTAAGCCCCACCGCCACGTGCGCTGCCGAGGCCATGAAGCGGCACCCCTCGCTCTGACACGTCCTACCCATCTGCCGTTCTAGCTGGCTGTCGAGGTCACGCCGAATCTCCTGGGGGATGTACTCGCCGTTGCGGTGGGCCACCCGCAGCAGGTCGTAGCCCAAATCGTGCACGCGGCAGGCGGGCTCGAAGGAGGCGGGCAGTGCCACTGGGGAGGAGCACGATCCCGTGGGGTTCTCGGGCAGACCCGCCCCGCTGGTGGGCCGGTAACCCAGCTGCGCCACCAGCTGCGGGGAGAACTCGATGCTGGTGCTACCGGCTGCCAAGGCTGCAGCGACGGTGACCGCCTCGCCGGTTGGTGCAACTGCGTTAGCCGCAGGAGCCTGCAACCCTAGGACTAGGCCTGCAGCGATGAAAAGAGAACTAAGCTTCTGAAATCCGAACATGGACCAGGAACCTAAGAGCGACAACCCTCCGTGAGAATCCCTCTCAGGAGGGATTTATCTACGGCGCTTGCTTACTAGAGTGAGACCCATGGCCCCCACAGATAGTCTTTTTATCAAGCTCAGAGATGGATTCCGCTTCAACGCCACTACGATCCTGCTCCTGAGCACTGCCGTCGCCCTCTACGCGGTGGCCTGGCCTACCTCCTTTCAGACCCACACCCTTGTCTCCCACAACATTCACCTGGCGATAATTCCGCTGCTGGCGGCGACGGGGACCTGGCCGGTTCTCACCGCGCTGCGCTGGCCCGGGCGCTCCTGGGCATTCGTTGCCCTAAGCTGCCTAGTATGTGTGCCTTTCCGCGACAACCCCGACTTTGCCCTGGGATGGCCGGTTGCCTTTCACTTGGCGCTGGCCTTTACCCTTGGCGTCGCGATAGTCAAGGCCTCGGATAAGGTCGCCGTGGCTGCGGTGCTCGGCTCGACGGCGCTGATGGCCTTCAACCCTGCAGAAGTCCGCGCCGGCTGGGTAGTCGGCGTGATTGTCTGGTCCATATTCTTCCTCCTGCTGCGCTGGCTGCTGGCCTCGCGCGCGAGTTTGCGCCTCGAGTCCAGCCGGGCGAGCGAGGAATCCCAGTTGCGCGTCATGGCCGAGGAACGCAACCGGCTCAGCCGCGATCTCCACGACGTGGTTGCCCACCAGATGTCGATGATCGTGGTCCAGGCGCAGTCCGCGCCCTACCGCCTGCAGGGAGTGACCCCGGCCATCCACGCGGAGTTCGATTCCCTTTCCTCCACCGCCCGCGAGGCGCTCAACCAGGTCCGTGAGCTGCTCGGCGTGCTGCGCAGCGACGCGGAGGAGGGCGCAATGACCCCGGTGGGCGCGGATCAGATCGAACCGACGCTAGCCGCCGCCCGCCGCGCCGGGATGGACATCAGCTGGGTTATCGACGCCGATGTAGCCCACATCAACGAGACCGCCGGGGTGGTCTTGCAGCGCGTACTTCAGGAGTGCCTCTCCAATGCCTCGCGCCACGCCCCCGGGGCAAAGGTCCTCGTCGCACTGCACGGCACGCAGCATGAAGGGAAGAATTGGGCGCAGCTCAAGGTCGATAACGGCCCGGCCGCAGCAGGTTCCCTTCGCCCTCCTGAGCATGGCGGCGGCTCCGGCATTGAGGGAATGTCAGCCCGCGTGCGCACCGTGGGCGGAGCATTCAGCGCCCTGCCGGCCGCTGATGGCGGCTTCAGCGTCGCCGCCGAGATCCCCCTTAACGCCAGGTAGGTTGGGAATTATGGAATCGCGCACTTCACCCATCACCGTGGTCGTCGTCGATGATCAGGCCATGGTCAGGCAGGGATTCGCAGCCCTGCTCAACGCCCAGGAGGGCATCACCGTCGTGGGCGATGCCGCCGATGGCGCGCAGGCAGTCCAGCTCGTCACCCGCCTGCTTCCCGACGTCGTATTCATGGACGTCCGTATGCCCATCATGGACGGCCTGGAGGCGGCACGCCGCATCCTGCACTATGGCTTGGACAAGGCCCCGCGAATCATCATGCTGACTACCTTCGACCTCGATGATTATGTCTACGAGGCCCTGCGAATCGGCTGCTCGGGCTTCCTGCTCAAAGATGCCCCTGCCGAGGAATTGGCTCGCGCAGTCCGCCTCTCGGTCTCCGGCGAGGCGCTCTTGGCTCCCACGGTGACCAAGCGCCTCATCAAGGACGCCGTATCACGAAACTCGCGCACACATTCCCGCACGGAGCGTGCCGCCGCCCGCGCCTTGAGCGCGCTAACGCCCCGCGAGCGCGAGGTCATGGAACAAATAGCCACCGGGCGCTCCAACGCAGAAATCGCCGCAGAGCTCTTCATCTCCGAGGAAACCGTCAAGTCCCATGTGCGCAAGATCCTGCAGAAGCTCTCCCTGCGCGACCGCGCCCAGGTCGTGGTATTCGCCTACGAGCACGGCGTGGTCTAGAAAAAATTTGGAGCCGACGACGGGAATCGAACCCGCGCCAGCAGCTTGGGAAGCTGCAGTTCTACCATTAAACTACGTCGGCACTGCGCCTTTTACAGCGCTGGGATAACTCTAGCACCCGACAACTTGGCGATGTTAAACGGCTCGCGTTTGTGGCACCGCGTAGAATCTAGGCGTGCTTCTTTCAGATCGTGATATTCGTGCAGCCATTGCCTCCGGAGACCTCGGCATCGATCCCTTCGATGCTGACTTGATCCAGCCTTCTTCTATCGACGTGCGCCTAGACAAGTTCTTCCGAGTTTTCAATAACTCGCGCTACACGCACATCGACCCCAAGCTGGAGATGCCTGAACTCACCAGCCTGGTCGAGGTCGAGGAAGGGGATGCCTTCGTCCTACACCCAGGAGAGTTCGTGTTGGGTGCCACCTTGGAAAAGGCCTCCTTTCCCGCGAACCTAGCCGGCCGCCTCGAGGGCAAGTCCTCCCTCGGCCGCTTGGGCCTGCTCACTCACTCGACCGCTGGGTTTATTGATCCGGGCTTTTCCGGTCACATCACCCTCGAGCTTTCCAATACCGCTAACCTGCCAATCACCCTGTGGCCGGGGATGAAGGTGGGACAGCTGGCCATCTTCCAAATGTCCTCACCCGCGGAGAATCCCTATGGCAGCGGTGCCCTGGGCTCGAAGTATCAGGGCCAGCGCGGGCCAACGCCCTCGAAGTCTTACCTGAACTTTCGCTAGCTTTAATCCCGCGTTCAACAACGCCGCCTAGGATGAGTCTTCATGCACATGACGGTTATTGGGACGGGTTATCTCGGAGCTACACACGCGGCCTGCATGGCTGAGTTGGGGCACACGGTCATGGGGGTGGACGTCGACAAGCACAAGATCGCGTCCCTAGCCCGTGGGGAGGTTCCCTTCTTTGAACCGGGACTTCCGGCCGTCCTGGAGCGTAATATCGCGGCTCAGCGCCTGAGTTTCAGCACCGACTATGCCGAGGCAGCTGCCTTTGCCAGCGTACATTTCCTGGCGGTCGGCACCCCGCAGAAGCGTGGCTCCTACGCGGCGGATCTCAGCCACGTTGAGGACGTCATCACCGAATTGGTGCCCCAGCTGCGCGGAAAGAACACGATTTTTGGCAAGTCCACCGTGCCAGTGGGCACAGCAGCACACCTCCAAGACATGGCCAATGAGCTTGTCGCGCCCGGTGCCAGTGTGGAGATTGTGTGGAATCCGGAGTTCCTACGCGAGGGTTTTGCGGTCAAAGACACCATCAGTCCGGACCGCATCGTCGTGGGGCATGCCGGCACGACAGATGTAGAAGCTATCGCCCGCGAGATATATGCCCAGCCCTTGTCCCAAGGTACGCCCTTGCTCGTCTGCGACCTGCAGACCGCAGAGCTGGTCAAGGTCGCGGCAAATGCCTTCTTGGCCACCAAAATCTCCTTCATCAACGCCGTATCCGAGATCTGTGAAATCGCCGGGGCGGACGTGGTTCCCTTGGCCAAGGCCATTGGTATCGATGATCGCATTGGCTCTAAGTTCTTGGGGGCCGGGCTGGGCTTCGGTGGCGGCTGTCTTCCCAAAGACATTCGTGCCTTCATGGCTCGGGCGGGAGAACTCGGCGCCGACCAAGCTCTGACCTTCCTGCGGGAGGTGGATGCCATCAACATGCGGCGCCGAGATCGTTGCGTTGATATGGCCAAGGCAGCTTTCGGTGGTTCCCTGCTGGGGCGCCGCGTGACCGTCCTAGGCTGCGCCTTCAAACCCAACTCCGATGATGTGCGGGACTCGCCCGCACTGTCGGTAGCAGGCTCGCTCTCGCTGGCTGGCGCGGCAGTAAGTGTTTATGACCCGCAGGGCATGGACAATGCCAAGAAGATATTCCCCACGCTCGACTACGCGGAGTCAGCCCGAGCGGCACTCACGGAAGCCGAGCTTGTCATCCTGGCCACCGAGTGGCAAGAGTTCCGGGACCTTGACCCCGCCGCCACCGCAGCACTAGTCTCGCGCCCCTACCTCATCGACGGGCGCAACGTGCTCGACATAGATGCCTGGCAAGCCGGAGGCTGGCAGGTTAAGGCCCTAGGCCGCAGCCTCTAGTACCTCCCGCTTTGGCACCGTTAGTGCGGCGATAAGCGTGGTGATGGGCACTGCCAGGGTCAGTGCCAGCGCGCCGACAATGGAGCGCAGAAGCTCCGTGGAGACCAAGTCGCTGGAGAGAATTTGGGCTGCCGGCCTTTGCGCTGCGGTGATGAGCAGCAAGAGAGGCAGCGAGGCACCGGTATAGGTCAAGACGATGGTGTAGACCATCGACGCGATGTGGTCGCGCCCGACTTTCATAGCGGAAATGAATAGCTGCCCAGGTGAGGCCTGCGGATCGAGCTCGCTTAACTCCGTGATGGTGGAGGCCTGGGCTATGGCGATGTCGTTGAGGCCGCCCAAAGCTCCGATGACGAAGCCGCACAGGAGAACCCCCACGATGGAGACCCCGGGCAAGTAAAGCAAGAGCTTGAGATTGTCATCTGAACTCAGGCCCTGTAGGCTCGTCGAGTCGATCCCCGCATGCGCAAGGAAACCGCCAATAAGCAACGCAATAAGCAGCCCACCGAGAGCCGACGCGGACTTCCAATTCACGCCGTGAACCAGCGGGACCACGCACATAATGATCGCGGAACAAGTGACCAAAGCCAGCAGCAGCGGATTATGTCCCTCAACGAGCGCGGGCAGAAGATAGAAGAAGACCACGCCCAAGCTGATGGCCAGGCCGATGATGGCGCGCAGGCCGTGCCAAGCGGCAAGAGCAATGATGACGATGGCCGTGATGATGGTCCACAACACAAGGTTGCCGGTGCGCTGATAATCCGCGAAGGAGTAGTTCATGGCGCCGTCGGGAGCGGTGCTCTCCGCGAGCAAAATCTTGTCTCCCACGTGCAGTTCCGGCTCGCCCGCGACGCCGAAGTACACCAGCTGCGTCATGCGGCCCTCATTGGACCCAGAAGTGATATCGACCAGGGAACGTGAGCACTCTCCGCCGGCCTCTGCGGGGATAAGGGGAGGCTCGTCGAAGACCTTCCCGGTGACGTCGGACTGGCAAATGGCATTATCGACGAGGGTAACCGTGCCCTCTACCTGCGGATGGTTCATCCCATAAGTCTGCGAGAACTCTGGGCTGGTGTGATCCGAAATGGGAGTGGTGGGGCGGAGAAAGAAGGCCCCAATTATGGTCAGAAGAAGTGTCAAGCCCAAACCGCAGGCCAGAGCAATGCGCCAAGGATTACGAGTGGTGACCGGCGCGTCTAGGACCGTCGAGTGCTTTCCCATTGTGTTTCTACTGCCTGTAGCTCGCCAGGAAGTTGCCGAGCCGCTCAATGGCGTTGCTCAGCTGGGATGCCCAGGGCAGGGTGACTACACGGAAGTGATCAGGAGCAGGCCAGTTGAAACCGGTGCCCTGTACGAGCAGGATCTTTTGCGACTTCAAAATGTCCATCATGAGCTGGGCATCGTCGTGGATCTCGTAGACTTCTGGGTCTAAGCGCGGGAAGCAGTACATAGCGCCCATAGCCTTGGTCACCGAGACGCCGGGGATGGAATTGAGCTTTTCATAGGCAACATTGCGCTGTTTGAGCAGCCGGCCCTCCGCGCCCGTGAGCTCGTAGATGGATTGGTGCCCGCCGAGGGCAACTTGGATGGCGTGCTGAGCCGGAACGTTGGGACATAGACGAGTACCGGCCAATAGATCGAGTCCGTCGATGAGGCCACGGGCACGCTCGCGCGGCCCAGTGATGACCATCCATCCTGCCCGGTAACCGGCCACACGATAGGCCTTGGACAGCCCATTGAAGGTAAAAGTGAGGAGGTCCGGTGCTAGGGAAGCGATTGAGATGTGCTTCGCTCCATCGTAGAGGATGCGGTCATAGATCTCGTCCGCAAGGATGAGCAGGTTGTGCTCGCGAGCGACGTCGACGATCTGCTGCAGCACCTCACAGGAGTAGACCGCACCGGTGGGGTTATTCGGGTTGATAACCACGATGGCCTTGGTCTTTTCTGAGACCTTGGCCTTAATGTCCTCGATAGAGGGGTTCCACTCGTTCTCCTCATCGCAGAGGTAGTGCACCGCAGTCCCGCCGGCCAGGGTGGTAGCCGCAGTCCACAACGGATAATCCGGCATCGGAATGAGGATCTCATCGCCCTCGTTGAGCAGGGCCTGGGTGGTCATGGAAATGAGCTCGGATACGCCGTTGCCGAGGTAAATATCATCGACATCGAAGGCGGGGAAATCTTCCAACTCGTAGCGCGTGACGATGGCCCGCCGTGCCGAAATGATTCCCTTCGACGTGGAATAGCCTTGCGACGTCGGCAGCGAAGCAATCATATCCCGCATGATGACGTCTGGCGCCTCAAAGCCGAAGACGGCAGGGTTACCGGTGTTGAGCTTCAAGATGGAGTGCCCATCGAGCTCCATGCGCTCCGCCTCTGCCGAAACTCCACCCCGAATGTCGTAGGAGACGTTCTTGAGCTTCTCGGACTTGTCAAAACTGTGGTATTTCGGTGAGGTCATGGCGAATATATTGCCACCTTTCTTTAGGTGGTGAAACCTCTCCCCGCCGAAAGCGCTATTTTTTATTCCACTTATCCAGTTTTTGCCTGGCTAGTTTCAACGCCTCGTTAGTCAGTTCGCTGGCTTGTTGACGGCGCTGCGCCCACTGCTGGGACTCAATCATCTTTTGTTGTGCACGCTCATGCGCGGTGGCCGCCTGCAGCTCACGCTGCTTTTGGCGCTCCAGCTGCCTGGGCGAAGGCTGATGCCAAGAACGTGGCCCTAACTTCGCCACGTAGAGCAAGACCCACAGAATAGGAACAAGGAAAAACAGTGCCGCCCCACCGACTAAGAGCCCCGGTGCGCTGGCGACGAGACCAGATCCCACCAGTGCAAACCCGCCAAAACTCAAGCCCAAAGTTCCCACCACGCCGGTGGCAACGCGTGGCTTGCGCGAGTTTTCATAAGCGCGTTGCACGTCCTCGCGCGAGTAGATCTTGACCTCGTTTGATGCGGCGGCGGGAATGTCCGCGAAGATGGGGAGCAGCGCCCCGCGAGTATTGGCGCGCATGACATCGTCGGAGCGCTCCTCAAACTCTTCTATGCTTAGCCTTCCTTCACCGACTGCGCGCGCGAGATTGTTCATCGCCTCATTGCGCTCGGTGTCAGAAAGCCGCACAGAATTATCGCGCGGGTCGGCTCCATACATATTCGTCACAACCCGAATACTAGCAAATCCCGAAATCTACCTGCAGGCTCTGTTCAGCGAGATCAGCTGGCCGGAGGAGCGGGAGTAGTTGGAGGAGCTGGTGGTGCGGTGGGAGGAGCGGGAGTAGGAGGAGCTGGTGGTGCGGTGGGAGGAGCGGGAGTAGGAGGAGCTGGTGGTGCGGAGGGTGGAGCGGGAGTAGGAGGAGCTGGTGGTGCGGTGGGAGGAGCGGGAGTAGGAGGAGCTGGTGGTGCGGAGGGTGGAGTAGGAGGAGCTGGTGGTGCGGTGGGAGGTGCTGGTGATGCAGTAGAAGGCGCAACAGGCTTCGGCACAGGCTTGCTCAGACGAGTCGGCGTGCCGAGGAAGGCCTTGGGCCGCGGAGCGGGCAGGCTGCCATCCTCGAGGGAGACGGACTCGCGCAGCATGACGGCGACGTCGTTGACCTTGGTGGGAGTCTCCGGTGCGAGGGCCTTGACCCCGCCGGTGAACATGACGTTGCAGAAGGGGCAGCCGGTGGCGATTTCCTCGGCGCCGGTATCAAGGGCCTGCTCGGTACGGAACTCGTTGATGCGGCGGCCGATCTTCTCTTCTTGGAACATGCGGGCACCACCTGCGCCACAGCAGAAGGCCTCGTCACGGTTCTTGGACATCTCACGCACCTCGACGCCGGTGGCCTCGAGAAGCTCGCGGGGCGGGTCGAAGACCTTATTGTGGCGCCCGAGGAAGCAAGGGTCGTGGTAGGTGATGGGGCGTCGATTAGCGGGGGTGCGGGGAATGGGCTTGAGGAGGCCCTCGCGCACGAGGCGGTTGAGCAGTTGGGTGTGGTGGAAGACGTCGAAGTGGCCGTCGAAGTCGGGGTATTCGTTGCGCAGGGTATTGAAACAGTGCGGGCAGGTGGTGATAATCTTGCGCTGGCCAGCGGGTACGCCCTCGAAGGCGGAGTTGAGGGTCTCGACGTTGTGTTGGGCCATCATCTGGAAGAGGAACTCGTTGCCGGCGCGGCGGGCAGGATCCCCGGTGCAGGATTCGCCGGTGGAGAGCACTCCAAATTTGACGCCGGCGGTATGAAGCAGCTCGACGACGGCGCGGGTAGTTGTGCGCCCCTGCTCGTCGTAGGCGCCGGCGCAACCGACCCAGAACAGGTACTCGAGGTCGGCGAAGTCGGTGGCGTCCTCGCCGATGATGGGGACCTCGATGCCTGCGGCGCGGGCCTCGTCGATCCAGGTGCGGCGCTCGGAGTTATTGCGGCCCCAGGGGTTGCCCTTGTTCTCGATATTCTTGAACAGTCCGCCAAGCTCGGAGGGGAAATCGGCCTCGGAGAGCACCTTGAAACGCCGTAGGTCGGAGATGTGATCGATGTGTTCGATATCGACTGGGCACTGATCGACGCAGGCTCCGCAATTGGTGCAGGCCCACAAGACATCGTCCTCGATGACTCCGGCCATGGATAGTACATCGACCCCGGCATGCGGGTTGTAGTTGTCGATGGCTCCTTGGCGCAGGTCCATGACGAGCTTCTTGGGGCTGAGCGGTTTATCGGTGTTCCAGGCGGGGCATAGGTCTTGGCAGCGGCCGCACTCGGTGCAGGTGGAGACGTCGAGAAGCATCTTCCAACTGGCGGGGGTGATGTCCTTTTCTAGATCTGGGGTGGGAATGGACTTGAGGGCTTTGGCCCCGTTGGCGTTGCGCTGGAAGAAGATATTGAAGAAGGCGAGGAAGCGGTGCCACATGACGCCCCACTGGAAGTAGCGGGAGATGAGTGCGATAAAGACCATGCCCGTCAGCAGTTTGAACAGGGCGAAGAAGCTGACGAGATCGGGGGAGGCGGGCAGGACCTTGGCCAAGTGAATAGAGACGAAGTCCGTCAGTGGCGAGCCCCCGCCATAGGTGGCGATCTTGGAGGCTTTGACCAGCAGCATGCCTAAGCCTTCGAAGAATACGACAGCCTCGACGATGCGGGCGGAAAGCGTTTGGGAGTTGAAGAAGCGGGAGCCGCGGTCGCTATCGCCAAGCTTGATGCGTACCCCGATGAGGAAACAGATTCCTACGACGGTGGCTATGGAAAGCACCTCTTCGAGCAGGTGATAGACCGGCCAGTGCTGGAGGAATGGCCACCCGGAACTGGGGGAAAAGGTCTGGATGTAGGCCTCGAACCACACCAAGATTCCGAAGAGGAAACCAACCATGACCAGCCAGTGAGCGGCGTTGACTAGGGGCCTGCCCTTGAAGTGCGTATGCCCGAAGACCTCGATGAGGACCCGTTGTAGGCGCTTGCCAGGACGGTTAGTGCGGGCAGAGTTGTCTGGTCCGCCTGACTTGATGACCTGGAAGAACCTGTATGCGCGGAATAGGAAATAGCCCCACACGGGAACCGAGACGATGATGGCGATCCAACCGAAGACGGTTGACATGGAGACTCCTTATAGCTTTGATGCGCGCAGTAGTCTACAGCTTAAAGGCTAAACCCGCGCAACCGTGAGTCCTGGATTTTGCGCTACTGCGACTGCGGTGTAGAAAATCTGTGCTAAACCCTTGTGGAAGAGTGATGTGGTGATTATTATGGGTGGTATAAATCGAATGTTTGTTCGCGTCTCGGGGGAGAGCAGTGATGCTAGAAGCGTGTTTCGCGCCTTGCAATAGGCACTGTGAGTTTGCTCAGGTGTTCATGGATTCCAACCGCCTTTATTGGCGCACCTGGCACAAGGTGCTGCCCGGCCCGGAAGATGATGCTGAACTGAGTTTTTCTCGCATCGGACGCGGCTTTGGGCTCAGCGCGTACAAAGCGGAAAGGGTATTCCTCGGACTAGACACCATGTCTTATCTCCCGCGTTTGACCCGCCTGCAGGAACAGGATTGGTTCCTGGATTATGACCGCATCATCGCCATCGGACAGGCGCTGTTGGGCGTCAAGGATGAGGTATATATGCACGTTGATGAGGCACTTGTGGAGTTGTTTACGCCCAGCCGTAGAAACCAGCATTTGCCGGATGCGGGGAGGATTCGGGCCACCATCGTGGAAGTTCTCGCGCAGTTCTATTCAGAGCCGGAAGGAAAAGAAAAGCCGGAATCCTATCGACTGCAGCGCAGGGGCGACCGCGCCCATCTAGAGCTCACGTTGGATGCGCTCACCCTAGAATCCGTGGACCGGTTGGTGCGCAAGCGCGCAGAGGCTGAGGGAATCTCCTTGGCGGCGGCACTGGCAGCTTTGGTCCTCGATCCGGTGAAGACCAAGCTTGTTATCAATACCTTTCAGCCGGTGGGGAGCTCCTTGGCCCACCTCGAAGGCTATGGCTTCCTGGAAGTTGATTCCGAGGATATGCGCGAGGTCGGGCCGGCGGAAGAATCTGCGTACCGGCCCAGCGCCGGGTTGCGCGCCTTCGTGGAGGGACGCGATGGCACCTGTCGTTGGCCAGGCTGCCGGGTACCTGCCCATCGCTGCCAGCTCGATCACCGAGTGAACTATCACGAGGGAGGCCCCACCAGTAGCGATAATCTCGCCAGCTTATGCCAGCATCACCACAACATAAAGACGGACAAGCGGGCCTTTTATCTTTTGGATCCGCTCACCGGGGACATCTACTGGCTTTTCGCAGACGGAACGTGGGAGTCAACTCTTCCCCAAGGGCCCATCGTTACTGATTCCGCCAACTGGAAACAAAGCGTCATTCAGAGAATCGATGCCGCAGCAGGAAGAAAAGAACGGATGCGAGGACCTATGGAGTTGAGTTTTAGTTAATCCTCTTCGGAGAACTGTGACTGGCTAAGCCGCCAATAGGCGCCGCGCTTAGCCAGCAATTCCTCGTGCGTACCTTGCTCGACTATGGCGCCGTTCTCCATGACGAGGATGACATCGGCATTGCGGATCGTCGAAAGGCGGTGAGCAATGACGAAGGAAGTGCGATCGGCGCGTAGCGCGCTCATTGCCTGCTGAACTAGCATCTCGGTGCGCGTATCGACAGAGGAGGTTGCCTCATCCAAGATGAGCAGCGCGGGTTGGGCCAGGAAGGCGCGCGCGATGGTGATGAGCTGGCGCTCGCCGGCAGATACCGCACCGCCATCTTGATCGATGACGGTGTTGTAGCCCTCCGGCAGCGAATGGACAAAGCGGTCGACGTAGGTGGCCTTGGCTGCGGCAATGACCTCCTCATCGCTGGCATCGAGGCGGCCGTAGCGGATGTTGTCCATGATGGTGCCGTCGAAGACCACGGCGTCTTGAAGCACCATGCCAACTTGGGAGCGCAGCTCGTGGCGCGGCATTTGGGCGGTGTCTATACCGTCGAGGTAGATGTGCCCGCCGTCGATGTCGTAGAAACGCATGATGAGGTTGACCAGGGTGGTCTTACCCGCACCAGTGGGGCCGACAATAGCGGCCGTCTCGCCCGGCTCGACGCGGAGGTCGAGATCCTGAATAAGGGGCGAGTCCTTCTCATATGAGAAGTCGACGCCACAAAACTCCACCAGCCCGCGGGCGCGGCCAGTTAAGTGCTGGGAATCCTTCTCGGCAGTCTCATCCGGCGAGTCGAGGAACTCGAAGACCCGCTCGGCAGAGGCGACCCCGGACTGAATCTGCTGCATCATTCCGCCGAGCTGACCCAGGGGTTGATTGAATTCGCGGGAGTATTGGATGAATGCGGTGGCGTCGCCAAGCGTCATATTGCCACTGGCCACCCGTAACCCACCGAAGACGGCGATGGCAACGTAGGAAAGGTAGGAGATGAACTGCATGATCGGCATCATCATGCCGGAGAGGAACTGGGCCATGGCCGCGGAACGGAATAGCTCCTCGTTGCGGCTATCGAATTCTTCGGACATGGCGTCGGTGCGGCCAAAAACCAGAGCCAGTTCATGGCCGGAGAAAGACTCTTCGACATGGCCGTTGAGCTGACCGGTTGAGCGCCATTGGGTGGTGAACTGCTTCTGGGAGCGAGAGCCGATAACGCCGATGACGAGGCCGGTCAGCGGCAGTGATAACAGCGCGATGAGTGCCAATTGCCAGGAAACCGAAAACATCATCACGGTAATGCCCGCGACCAACAAGATGTTATAGAAGATCTGCGAGAGGGCCTGTTGGAGAGCCTGCTGTACGTTGTCGATGTCGTTAGTCGTGCGGGAAAGGACGTCGCCACGCTGGTTGCTATCGAAGTAGTTGAGAGGCACCGAGTGGATCTTTGCTTCGACGTCGGCGCGCAGTTGATAGACGCTGTCCATCACCAGACGGTTGAGGATGCGTCCCTGCCAGAGCTGGAAAGCAGAGGAAACGATATACATGCCGATGACGATGGTGATAAGCCTGCCCAGGTGCCCGAAATCAATGCCTTGGCCGGGCATGAGATCCATGGCGGAGGCCATGTCTGCGAAGCGATCCTGGCCTTGGGCGCGCAAACCCTCTATGACCTCGTCCTTGCTGGCGCCGGAGGGAAGTTGGGCGGAGATGACGCCGGAAAAGATGACATCCATCGCCCGCCCCATCACTTTCGGAGCATAAACGGCGAGGAAAACGCAGATGATATTCATGGCGGCGACCAGTATCAACAGCGTTTTAAACGGCGAAAGGAGACCAACGAGCCTCTTGGCAGAGGGCCAGAAGGCTTTGGCGCGCCGTGGGGCAGAACCGGACCACTCATCACCGGCCGTCTGCTCCTGGAGCTGCAGAGTCTCTTCCTCCGAAAGGGCGCCGTGTGCTGGTTTCTTGGAATTCGCCATTAGTTGGCCTCCACGGTCTTCTGGGATTCGACGATTTCTCGGTAGGTCTGGGAGCCGGCTAGGAGCTCGCTGTGGGTACCGCGGGCGACGATGCTTCCGGCCTCGAGAACGAGAATCTGGTCGGCATCGGTGATAGAGGCGACGCGCTGGGCCACGATGATCGTGGTGGCCTCGGCGGTATATTTGCGCATGGCGGCGCGCACCTTGGCATCGGTGATGAGATCGAGGGCGCTGAAGGAATCGTCGAAAAGATAGACCTTCGGTCGTGCTATTAGCATTCGCGCGATGGACAGGCGCTGGCGTTGTCCACCGGAGACGTTGGTCCCGCCCTGCGCGATGGGCATATCGAGCGTGTCGACGAAGTCGGCTTGGGCGGTGTGCAGTGCTTCCCACAACTGATCGTCGGTGGCATCTGGTGCCCCGAGCCGCAGATTGGAAGCCACCGTTCCGCTGAAGAGATAAGGCTTCTGTGGCACGAGGGATACGCGCTGGGCGATGTCGGCGCGGTCCATCTGGGAGATATCGGCGCCGTCGAGAAGCACTTGGCCCTCAGTGGGCACATAGAGCCGGGGAATCAGCGACAGCAAGGTGGTCTTGCCCGAGCCTGTGGAACCGATGATTGCGGTGGTCTTACCCGGGCTGGCCTGGAAGGAGAGCGAGTGTAAAACCGGCTCGTCGGCGCCGGTATAAGTAAAGGTGACGTCGTGGAATTCCACCTCGCCGCGGTTACTGGGCGGGGTAACGGGTGCGGACGGCTCTTGAATGGAGGGCTCATGCTGGAGGACGGAGGTGATGCGCCGGGCGCAGATGATGGCGCGGGGGAGCATCATAGCCATGAACGTGCCGATCATCACCGCGGCGAGAATCTGCAGGAGATACTGCAGGAATGCGGTGAGGGAACCGACGTCGACCTGTCCGGCATCGACGCGCTTGCCACCAAACCACAACACGGCGCCAGTAGCGACATTGAGGATGACGGTAATGAGAGGAAAAAGCAGCACGAAGAGCTGGCCGATGCGCAGCGAAAGGTTCGTGATGTCCTTGTTTGCCGCGGTGAAGCGCTCGGTTTCGTGGCGCTCGCGCACAAAGGCTCGCACCACTCGAATGCCGGTGATCTGCTCGCGGAGGACGCCGTTGATTTTATCCAGCTTGTCCTGCATGACGCGGAAGAGCGGCATGAGGCGCGAGATGATGAAAGCGATGGCCGCCAGTAGCACGGTCACGGAAACCCATACTAGCCAGGACATGCCGGCATCCTCGCGCATGGCCATGATGATCCCGCCGACGGACATGATCGGTGCAGTCACCATGAAGTTGAGCATCATCATGTACACCATCTGGATCTGCTGCACGTCGTTGGTACCGCGTGTGATCAGCGTCGCTGCACCGAAGTGATGCATGTCTTCCGCCGAGAAACGCGAGACGCGGCGGAAAATTTGTGCGCGTAAATCGCGACCCAATCCCATCGCCGTCCGGGAACCAAACCATACTGCGGCAACCGCCGTTAAGACTTGGACGAAAGCGACGGCCAGCATTATGACGCCGACATGCCAGATGTAGTCGACGTCGCCCTTCGACACGCCTTCATCGATGATATCGGCGTTGAGGGAAGGCAGGTAAAGGGTAGCGATCGTTGACGCTGTCTGGAGGACTAGCACCGCAATGACGAACCAGAAGTAGGGTCGCGAACGGCTAAATAGGATCTTTATGAGTTCCATTAGTGCACACCTTGCTCTTGAGTGACCGTGTAACCCTACACGCTCTGCAAAAGATGCGCATGCTACGCGTGGCTAGATAATGGCGATGGCCGCCTCCGGTGTCACCGTGCGGAAGCTAAAGCTTTCCTGCAGGTAGAGCCGAACGTTTTCGGCGTCATGGTGAGCATAGCCGACGGAAAGATCCTGGCCGCTCTCGAAGAGGAAATCGCCACCGCGGGTGCTCAGCACCACAGCGGAGGAAATCCCCGGAGCCCAGACGATGGGTCCGTCGATGATGCGCTTGAGGTGGGTGAGCAGCGGTGCGCCACCGCGATCGCTGCCACCTTGGACGTTAATCCACGCATCCTCGCCGAGGGCGATGCCATAAGGGCCGTCGATGCCCGCTTCGCGCAGCTTGGCGACGGCGGCCGCAGCGCGCAGCGCGAAATCGCGGGGGTCATCACCGAGCACAATAGGATCATGGGGGCTGGACTGGAGGATTCCGGTGATGCCGGCTTCCTCCCAGCCATCGACGATGGCGGAGTTTTCAACGCGGGCGAGATCCAGCGCCGCCTGGTCGAGGGTGTCATAGTTGACGTCCTGCGCACCACGGGTTCCGGTTTCTAATTCCTCGCGAGAAAGTGCGAAATCAGCCCGTAGCTCGGCGAGCGGCAGTACCTGGCGTGTGCGTGCCGTAACTTCAGCCACCTGGGAAGGGATGCCCCCTCCGACTCGGCCGAGCGAAGTAGCGGAGTATTCCCAGCCGAAGGGGCCAGCGAAATCGAGGAGCTTGCGCACTCCGAGCGCAGCCGCCGAACGCGAGGTGGCCTCCTCGTCGACCTCCTGCCAGATTTCGGAGGTAATTGGGGCATGATTGCGAAGTAGATGGCTCATTTTATTTGCCTTTCTGGTTGTTTCGGATGCCGAGGGATTCGTCGGCCCCGCCCAGACTGCTCAAAAGCTCCAGGCTGGGCGCGAAGAACGTGATTCCGGTTTCGGGCTCAGAGAAATCGAGGATGCGATCGTGGAAGCCGGGTGGATCTCCGATGAACATGCGCTCGAGCATCTTTTCGATGACCCACAGACGCCGTGAATAACCGATAAAGTAGGTGCCGAACTCTCCCTTGCCAGGGGTACCAAAAGGCATATTATCGCGGACTATTTCCAGCTCTTGCCCATCTTGGGTAATTGTATTGAGGGTCTTGTGGGATTTTTGCCCCTCGGTGGCGTCTGCTAGTTCGACGTTGTCTGCTTTGCGGCGCCCGATGATGGCCTCCTGATCTTCAGTGCTCAGGGCATCCCACTTTTCCATCGGGTGCAGATACTTTTGGACAACGACGTAGCTGCCGCCACTGAATTGGGGATCTTCCTCGCCGACGAGGGCAGCTGCGGGCAGCGCGGGGCCGACGGGATTGGCGGTGCCGTCGACGAAACCCAATAGGTCACGGGCATCGAAGTAGCGAAAGCCAGTCACCTCGTCTACGGTGTCCACGCTCCCATCCAAGGCCTCAAGCAGGAGCTTCTCAAACTCGAAGCAGATATCGGGGCGTTCCGCGCGGATATGGAAGAGGAGATCACCTGGCGTGGAGATTGCGCTATGAGCCTCACCGTGGAATTCCTTGAAAGGGTGGAGCTCCTTCGGCCGAGGCAATAAAGTGAGAGCTGGCCAGACGTCACTGCCAATTCCGACGATGCATGATAATGCGCTTTGCGCATCTCGGAAACTCACGGTCTTGACCAGATCTTCCAATCCGGATAGCACCTCGCGGACGGTGTCGATGCCATCCGGCCTTACAGTAACGACCAAGAAACAAGCCGAGCGAGTAAGCGGTGCCGCTACTGCCTGTACCGATGTGCTGGGACCCACCTTGTCCATTTTCCGTGTCCTCCTTGAAAAGTGTCTTTCACTAGGAAATGGTACGCGGAATTCCCAGGCTTAGAAGCAAACAGGTGCCAACTTGGCCCGGGCGGTGAGTGCGGTCCAATCAGTCAACTCGGAAACTGGATGGCATAAGCCTTCCCAGGTAGTAAAGGCCACTCCCCGGGCAGCAAGTTCTAGGAGTACGAGCGCACGATCCTGTCGGGCGGCGAGGCGGTGGATTTCGCTCGGGGATATATCGTCGTCCGGTGCGTCTCCCACGCGGACGTTGCCGATGAGTCGCAGCCGTGGGACTGTTCCCGCTGAGCAGAGGCCTGAGAAGCGTCGTAGGAAACCAAAGGGAGCGGGGTACCTCGAGATGAGGTCCACGCACATGCCCGCGCAGATGAGTCTCTCCGCGGTAGAAAGCGCTGCTGGTCCTTCGCCGACGATGGCTACGCGCTGCATGAATCCTCCTTGTTTCGAGATGTATAGACCGTTTAGTCTAATAAACTAGTCCGAGTGGTGCAGACCGGTCAATTAATATTCTTAAGGGATTTATCGTTTGACCCAAGCTCAGCGTGGTGGAAGCCGTTTGCGGCGTGGCTCGCAGCTGCGGAAGATGCTCCTCTTGCTTAAGGTGAATCGATATGAGCCGATCTATCAATCTATTGGGCGGCGGTTACCGCGACCCAAGCATCAGCCCAGAAGGCACGCGGGATACCGCGGCCCTGGAACCGGGCATCGCTAAGCAAAACCAGCGCCTCGTCGAGGACTGGGCGGAGAAGCTGTACGCAGAATCCGCCGAGAATATTCTCCAGTGGGCCGCAGAACACGCCCCGGGGCGTCTGGCGGTGACCATGTCTATGGAAAACACTGTGCTGGCAGAGTTGGCGCATCGCGCTGGCCTCGACGCAGATCTACTTTTTATCGATACTGGCTTCCACTTCCCGGAGACTCTTGAAGTAGCAGATCGAGTGGAGGAGCGCTACCCGGATCTCCCGCTTATTCGGGTGCATCCATTGCTTAGACCTGCGGAGCAGGATGCGGTGTACGGCCCGCGGCTCTACGCCACCGACACTGCTGCCTATAACCGTATGCGGAAAGTGGAGCCGCTGAATATGGCCATGGATCCCTATGCCGGCTGGGTTACGGGATTGCGGCGCGCCGATTCCGAGCACCGCGTCCAAGCCCCAGCCTTGAGCCTGGATCAGCATGGGCGTTTGAAGATCTCCCCGCTGGTGACCTGGAGCTTAGAGGATACCGATGCCTATATCGCAGACAGGGATCTCATCATCCACCCACTCACGCTGCAGGGCTATCGATCGATCGGCTGTGCCCCGCTGACTTTCCCGGTCTCCGAGGGCGAGGATGCACGCGCTGGGCGGGTATTTGCAGATGGCAAGACAGAATGCGGGTTACACGAATGACACAGGCTACACGGATTAAACAAGACACACACCAGGTACTTTCTCCTCACCTTAGGGACTTGGAGAACGAATCCATTCATATTCTGCGCGAGGTAGCGGGCCAGTTCGATAAGGTCGGTCTGCTCTTTTCTGGAGGCAAGGACTCGGTCGTGGTCTTTGAGCTCGCCCGCCGCGCGTTTGCACCGGCTGCGGTGCCCTTCGAGCTTCTGCACGTCGATACCGGGCACAACTTTCCGGAGGTAATCGAGTTTCGAGATCGGCTCGTTGCGGAAACCGGGGCGCGCCTGCACGTGGCCAAGGTGCAGGACTGGATAGATAGTGGGGCGCTGCAAGAGCGTCCCGACGGAACTCGCAACCCCTTGCAGTCCGTCCCGCTGGTCGAAACCATCGCCCAGCGGCAATACGACGCCGTGCTCGGCGGTGCCCGTCGCGACGAAGAGCGCGCCCGGGCGAAGGAACGCATCTTTTCCATCCGCGATTCCTTTGGCGGCTGGGATCCGCGTCGCCAGCGCCCGGAACTGTGGGACCTTTATAACGGGGGCAAGATGGCCGGGGAAAACGTGCGCGTATTCCCGATCTCGAATTGGACTGAGTCCGATATCTGGGAGTACATCGGGGCCCGCGAGCTCGAGCTTCCCAGCATCTACTTCTCTCACGAGCGTGAGCTCTTTCAACGACAGGGCATGTGGCTCTGCCCTGGAGAGTGGGGCGGGCCGAAGGAAGGCGAGGAGCTCATCCGCAAGACGGTGCGCTATCGCACGGTAGGGGATATGTCCTGCACCGGAGCAGTGGAGTCTACGGCTTCGACGCCGGATGAAATCCTGGCAGAAATCTCCATCTCTACTCTCTCTGAGCGCGGTGCCACCCGCGCCGATGACAAACTCTCCGAATCTGCAATGGAAGACCGCAAGAAGGAAGGCTACTTCTGATGAGCACCAACACCGTCGCGGCCTTGAAAGAACGCGAGTCCCTCCGCTTGTGCACAGCAGGCTCAGTGGACGATGGAAAGTCCACCTTTGTCGGGCGCCTGCTTTATGATACCAAGTCCGTGCTCGCGGATCAGGTCGAGTCGATGGAGCGCTCCTCCGCTGACCGCGGCTTCGACGGCATGGATCTTAGCCTGCTGGTAGACGGCCTGCGTGCCGAGCGCGAGCAGGGCATTACCATCGACGTGGCCTACCGTTACTTTGCCACCGACAAGCGCACCTTCATCTTGGCCGATACCCCTGGCCACGTGCAGTACACCCGCAACACTGTGACTGGCATTTCGACCTCGCAGGTGGTCGTGCTGTTGGTTGACGCGCGGCACGGCGTGGTCGAGCAAACCCGCCGCCACCTCAACGTAGCGGCACTTTTGGGAGTCCGTCACGTCATCTTGGCGGTCAATAAGATCGACCTCGTCGACTTCGACGAGCAGGTATTCTCTTCGATCGCGGAGGAATTTCACTCGGTAGCCGAGCGCCTCGGCATCACCGAAAGCGTAGTGGTGCCGATTTCCGCCCTGCGCGGGGACAACGTGGTAGAAAAGTCCGCGTCTATGCCGTGGTACTCCGGCCCGACCATCCTCGAGGTGCTCGAGTCTATCCCGGTGGTGGGCGGTCGCGACGAAGCCCTAGATTTCCGTTTCCCCATCCAGTACGTTATCCGCGAGCACGCCACTGACTATCGCGGTTATGCCGGGCGAGTTAAGGCCGGCGTGCTCAACGTTGGGGAAGAGATCACAGCCCCGCAGGGCCGCACCACCACGGTCACGCATATCGACACCACTGATGGCGAGCAGCCCCGGGCCGTGGCGGGGGATTCCGTCGTGCTGCGCTTGGCTGATGACATCGACCTCGCGCGCGGAGATCTTCTCGCCGGATCGGACCGGCCCGGTACTGTGCGCGAGTTCGCCTCCACCGTCGTGGTCTTGACGGACAAGGCTTTGGTACCCGGTCAGATGCTGCAGCTGCGTTATGGCACATCGCTGATCAAGGCGCGGGTGGAGACAATCGAGCGCATCCTCGATCTCGACGGGCTGGTAGATGAAATCGACCCCGGCCAGGCAGGGCTTAATGATATCGCCCACGTGAAAATCCAGACTGCCCAAGAGCTGGAGATCGAAGACTATAGCGCTCGTGGCGCCGTCGGCAACTTCCTACTCATCGATCCCAACACCGGAAATACTTTGGCTGCTGGGTTCGTAGGACGGCGCCTGCGCTAGGAGCCAGGTACTAAGATTGCAGGCATGGAAAATCTATCTGGACGTACCCTTTTTGTCGCTGCCGTCGATGCTGAGGCCGCGCAGATTCCCGCCGATGAACCAGTGATTATTACAGGTATCGGCACTCTGCCTGCCGCCATCGCCTTGACGGAGGTCTTGACCGCCGCACGCCTTGGGGATGGGCTGCCCGATCGGGTAGTCAATGTCGGCACTGCTGGAGCTTTGGCGGATGGTATGACTGGCGTTTTCGAGATCTCGCAGGTGCTCAAGCATGACTTCCACTTGGAGATACTCAGCGATATCCACCGTTATCTCTTGCCCGATGTCATTGAATTGGAGACATCTGGGCGCTTGCCCACTTGCGGGCTCGCCACCGGAGACGCTTTCATCTCCGACTCGGTCACACGTGCGGCGTTGTCAGGCAGGGCCTCGTTGTGCGACATGGAAGGCTACGCCATCGCCGCAGTCTGCCAGCGCTTTGGGGTCCCCGTCACCTTGCTCAAGCAGGTCTCGGACTCGGCGAATGAGGAGGCCATAGGGACATGGGCCAACGTCCTCGAGCGGGCGGCGCGCCAGATAGCTTCCGCCGCCACGGACCTAGGGGTGCTTAGCTCGAGTGCGGAGAAAGAGAACTAAATAGCCCACGCACGTTGGCGCGCGCCTTCTGCTTTTCTGGATCGGTGGAATCGGCGCCGGTAGAAATGTCGATATCGTCCAGATTGATCTCGCCCGCGCGCAGCGAGGCCATCTGCTGGTGGTACTTGAAGAGCACCGCGAAGGAAGCCGCGGCGGGAACAGCTAGGAACGCGCCGACGATGCCGGCCAGGGTCGAACCCACGGTGACCGAAAGCAGCACGACGGCCGCGTGCAGTCCCATGGCCTTGGACTGGAGCATGGGCTGCAATACGTTGCCCTCGATTTGCTGGACCAAGATGATAAGACCCAGGGCGAGCAGCGCAGTAGTCAAACCATGCGAGACCAAGGCGATAACTACGGCGAGAGCACCAGCCGTCACAGCGCCGATGATCGGGATAAAGCTGGCAAAGAATGTCACTACCGCTAGGACAAAGGCGAGCGGAACCTGCAGCGCCCAGAGGCCGAGACCGATGAAGACGGCGTCAACAAAAGCAACGGCGGCCTGGGCTTGAATAAACCCGGAGAGAGTATTCCACACGCGGGTGAGCAGCTCGGTGAGGTGCCAGCCGGCGGAGTAGCCAGTGTACTTGCGCAGCCAGGGCAGGAAACGGTCGCCGTCCTTGATGATGAAGAACGTGACAAAAAGCATGATGACCACCGCTACCACGATGGAGCTCGCCGTGGATACGCCGGTGAGTACTCCGGTGGCGATATTCGAGGCCTGATCCTGGATGAAGTTCAGCGCGTCATCGGCCACGGATTCGACCTGCTCTTTTTGAATACCGAAGGGCAAGTTATCCATCAAGTCGGTGAGCTGGCCTATGCCGTCTTCGGCCTGCTGAATGAGATCGCCGCCCTGCTTGGTCACCACCGGCGCCATGGCCGTGAAGATGCCGACGATGATAGTGAAGGCTCCGAAGAGAATAGTCACCGCTGCCAGCGCGCGGGGAAAGCGCTTGGAACGCAACCATGCGGCGACGGGGAAGAGCACGGTGCTCACCAAGATCGCCAGGATGACCGGGAGCAGCCCGACCCAGATAAAGCGCAGGAGGTATCCGGCTAAAGCCAAGCCTGCGATGATGACGATGAAGACCAGCGAGGTCTTTGCGAGCGCGACTGCATCGCGCCCGAGGATGCGGGACTTGTCGTCATCCTCGGAGTGCGGGATCTCGACCGCCGAGTCCTCGGCACTGCTCTTATCACCGTGGTCCTTGCCTTGATTGTCGCTGTCGCCGATCTTTAGTTTGGGATTGTCCTCGCTAGTCATAGGCCACCATCATGCCACAGCCGGGTGTGGGCGGATGACGCCAAAGCGGTGTGTGGTGATCGATAGTGCTTGCTCGAGGAGGAAGGGAAGGAGCTCCCGTCGGCCGTCGGCAAGCACTGGCTGGTCTTCGATGACGGAATTGGAGGAAACCGCAGCCTCATAGAGCTGCGGATCCACGGCACCCAGCGCGCGTACACGGCAAGACTCAGCGCCCGAGATTTCTGCGGCGAAGTCCTCATCTGAGACCGCGTGAACGCCGAGCCCCGCAAGTTCCCGCGCCACGGCGGGAACGGCGCTGAACTCGGCTGCGGCACCGGTTATTTCCTGCGCCAGCTTGAGCCGGAGAACCTCGCGCAGCGCGACATCGCCACCGATGCGGACCTGCAAGGGCTGTACGAGGGGTCGGTAGCGGAAGATATTGGCCTCCGACACCAGACCGGTGCGATCATGGGTGCGACCAAACTCTTCTTGCCAGGCTTTTTCATCGAGCTCCGCGGCGCGCCAGAGCCACGTGATATCTTCCTCGCTGAGCTGTTTATTCAGCTGCGGATCGCGCAAAAGCGCGGCGACGTGGGGCCGAATCGCGACGTCGAGGGGGCGCAGTGAGCTGTCCTCCCACGTGCCCAATTGCGCAACATAGTTTGGCCCACCAGCCTTGGCGCCCGGACCGATGACGGACTTCTTCCAACCGCCGAAGGATTGGCGTTGGACGATGGCACCGGTGATTCCGCGATTGACGTAGGCATTTCCCACTTCGACCTTATCCATCCAGTAGCTCAACTCCCGCTCATCGAGAGAGTGGATGCCTCCGGTGAGGCCAAACCCAGTCGAGTTTTGCCATTCGATGGCCTGCTCGAGCGTGTCGGCGTACATGATTCCGAGGACCGGTCCGAAGCACTCGTTGAGGTGATACCACGAGCCCGGCGCGACATTGTCCCGGATACCGGGGGACCACAAAGTGCCCTCAGCATTGAGTTTCTTCGGCTTGAGGAGCCATGACTCGCCCGCCTCAAGCTCGGTGAGTCCGCGCAGCAGCTTCTCGCTCGGGGGCTCGCACAGACCATTCATGGTGGTTGTGACGTCGTAGCCGGGGCCGACTTTGAGGGTTCGGACGGCGTCGATCAACTGGGTACGCAGCCGCTCCGAGCGCCCGGCGGCTCCGACGAGTATCACTAAGGAAGCCGCGGAGCACTTCTGTCCGGAGTGTCCGAAGGCTGAGTTATAAAGATCGGCGATGGCCAAGTCCGGATCGGCTGCGGGAGTGATGACGAGAGCGTTCTTGCCGGAGGTCTCCGCGAAGAGCTTCATCTCGGGACGCCAAGAGCGAAAGAGCGCGCCGGTCTCGGAGGCGCCGGTGAGGATGACCGCGTCTACTTTGTCCGAGGAGATGAGAGCTTTGCCGGCCTCACCCTCGTCCGTAAAGAGCAGCTGCACTAGGTCGGGGTCCTGGCCGTTGGCGTCCAAACCGGACCGAAAGGCGTCGACCACGACGGAGGCGCAATGCACCACCTGCGGCGCTGGCTTGATTATGACGGCGGAGCCGGCCGCCAGCGCCGCCGCGATGCCGCCCGTGGGAATGGCCACGGGGAAGTTCCAGGGCGGGGTGATAACGGTGACGCGATGGGGCTGAAAGCTGGCAGAATACTCGGCCAGCTGGCGGGCGGATTGGGCGTAATAGGTACAGAAATCAATTGCTTCAGACACCTCCGGATCGGTCTGGGTGACTGTCTTATTGGCCTCATAGGCCGCCACGGAAACAAACTGGCCGCGGCGAAGAGCGAGCTCATCAGCGATGGACTCGAGGACTGCTGCGCGGTCTGTGTGTTGCGCCCACGACTCTTGCAACTCACGGGCCCGGTCGAGAGCACTGTCGACTTCGGCTGGGTCGCTCACTTCGGAGATGGAGGGCCGAGCAGGCTCTTCGGCGAGATTCTCGTAAGCCCAGCGCCGATTATTCGCCAGTGCTGGATCAGTGTCCGGCTCATTGCAAAAGCGCCCGTACCCAGTGGCTTGACGCCCGGACTCCGCGAGGCGGTTTTGCTGGCGACGAGCACCGGCGAAGGTATCCCAGCGCACGGCGACGGCAGCGCGGAATGCTGCCTCCTGCCGCTCCAGTGGGGTGTGCTCATCAGAGCCAGGAACATCCGGGGCAAACAAGGAATGCAGGAAGTTCTGGGGAGCGGAGTTTTCCTCAAGGCGACGCACCAGGTAAGAGACTGCGACGTCGAAGTCTTCCATGTGCACCACTGGCGTGTATAGGATTTGGCGCCCGCCGAAGGCCTGGCTTACGGCCGCTTGCTGAGCGGGCGACATGCCTTGGAGCATTTCCGAGTCCATCATTGCCAGGACCCCACGCCGCCGCCCCAGCTCATAGGCCAGCGCCGCAGTGTAGAGGTTGTGGGTAGCCACGCCGATCCGGATGCAGTCGGCGTATTCTTCGCGCAGGATGAAGTCAAGCAGGCGATAATAGTTGGCGTCGACCTCTGACTTGTCTGAGTACGGCGCCAGCGTCCAGCCGTGGATTTCGCTTTCCACGTGCTCCATCGACAGGTTGGCACCTTTAACAATGCGTACCTTGATCTTCGCTCCACCTGCTTTGACTCTTTCCTGAGCAAACTCGGCCAGCTCCTCAAGGGCCGCGAAAGAATCGGGAAGATATGCCTGCAGAACAATGCCCGTTTCTAGGCTGAGGAATTCCGGCTCGCTGAGCAGCTCTTTATACAGGCGAAGGGTCAGCTCGAGGTCGTGGTACTCCTCCATGTCGAGGTTAATAAAGACAGGCGGTGTGCGCTGTGCGGCCTCCGCGTATAGAGGGCGCAACCTGTCCTTGAGGCGCGCGAGGGAACCTTCGATATCCCAGGGGTTGAGCTGGGCGACGATGGATGAGGCCTTGACCGACACATAGGTCACGCGAGGATTACGGATGAGGTTGAGCGTGCGTTGTGCCCGGGAATAAGCCTCATCTTCGCCGAGGACGGCCTCGCCCAACAGGTTGAGGTTTAGCTCCTCGCCGGACTCGGCGGCGCGATCAAGAGTCTTGTTGAGAGCGTCTGACTCCGCGTCGAGGACGAGGTGGCCCACCATTTGGCGCATACGCATTCGCGCCAAAGGCATGACGAGGTTCGGGAGGATTGGCCCGAAGTAGCCACCAAGCCCAATGAGGAGCCCGTTGAAACGGCCAAGGAACGCCGGATCGTGGTGTTCAGTGATGGATTTCAGGGCGCGGGCGGCGACAGCGTTATCTTCAGGACGCATCACTCGGTCGACGAATTCCATGGTGAAGGTGACTCCCTCGGAGTCGCGGAGCAGATCTGCGAGCTGCTCGGTCGCCTTGTCTTTCTCTTCGGCGGTAATTTTCAGCCAGGTACGTGCGCAATCGATGGCGGAAGCGAGAACCGCCTCGACGTCAACAGAATCGAGCAGCGGAGAATATGCGTTGTTCATGGGAATCGTCCGTCCTTCTTAAAGCCAACTCGGCCAAGTGCCGTGGGAGGTGCTAATGCCGTGTGGCAACGTAATGGGGCAGTGCGGTGAGGGGGTTTAAGAAGGGGAGACGGGCGGACGGTCGCCCGCGCGGCGCTGAAGGCACAACTGCAAATTCATCGAGCGACGCCTTTCATGGATGGGAGTGTTTGTAGATCTTGGCCACACATGGAGTTCCGACAGTCTAAGCCTCTGCGGAGATTCAGGGAAGAGTGGGGTGAGTTCAGGAGAATTATTTACCCCCGTTAAGCAGTGCGTTTGAAAAAACTTATGAGAAAATTGAGCGTAGCGGGAACAACTTTGGGTGCCGTCTGGTTGTACAGATTGAGTGATTCACGCTCAGGTTTGTGGAGGTTCAGTTGAGAGTTCTGTTAGAGTGGGCCGAGCAAGCAGCTTGAAGTTGAGTCACCAACAGTCAAGTAAATCGCGTCAGCGACCATCACGTCGCTGTCATACAACTAAAAGCACTATGTAACTCAAAGGAGAAAATATTATGGGACGCGCAGTAGGCATCGACCTTGGCACCACCAACTCGGTTGTGGCCGTACTAGAAGGTGGCGAGCCCACCGTTATCGCCAACTCGGAGGGCGCACGCACTACCCCTTCCGTCGTGGCATTTGCTAAGAATGGCGAGATCTTGGTTGGTCAGTCCGCCAAGAACCAGGCGGTGACCAACGTCGACCGCACTATCCGCTCCGTCAAGCGCCACATCGGCACCGACTGGACCGTAGACATTGATGGCAAGAAGTACACCCCGCAGGAGATCTCGGCTCGTACGCTTATGAAGTTAAAGCGAGACGCTGAGTCCTACCTCGGTGAGGACGTCACCGACGCTGTTATTACCGTCCCTGCTTACTTCGAGGATGCGCAGCGTCAGGCCACCAAGGAAGCTGGCGAGATTGCCGGCCTTAACGTCCTGCGTATTGTTAATGAGCCCACCGCTGCGGCCTTGGCTTATGGCCTGGAAAAGGGCGAGCAGGAGCAGACCATCTTGGTCTTCGACTTGGGTGGCGGTACCTTCGACGTTTCCTTGCTGGAGATCGGTGACGGCGTCGTCGAGGTTCGCGCTACTGCTGGTGACAACCAGCTCGGTGGCGATGACTGGGATCAGCGCGTCGTCGATTGGCTGGTAGGCAAGTTCAAGGCAGCACACAGCATTGACCTGACCAAGGACCGCATGGCTCTGCAGCGTCTGCGTGAGGCCGCCGAGAAGGCGAAGATTGAGCTTTCTTCTTCGCAGTCCGCGAATATTAACCTGCCTTATATCACCGTTGACAGCGACAAGAACCCGCTGTTTTTGGATGAGACCCTGTCGCGCACTGAGTTCCAGAAGATCACTCAGGATCTGCTCGACCGCACCAAGGCTCCTTTCAACCAGGTCATCAAGGATGCTGGGCTTTCGCTTTCCGAGGTCGACCACGTCGTTCTCGTGGGTGGTTCCACCCGTATGCCGGCCGTCTCTGACCTTGTAAAGGAAATGACCGGTCGCGAGCCGAACAAGTCCGTTAACCCGGACGAGGTTGTGGCCGTCGGTGCTGCACTGCAGGCTGGCGTTCTGCGCGGAGAGGTCAAGGACGTTCTGTTGCTTGACGTCACCCCGCTGTCCCTGGGCATTGAGACCAAGGGTGGCATGATGACCAAGCTAATCGAGCGCAACACCACCATTCCGACCAAGAAGTCCGAGACCTTCACCACTGCTGAAGACAACCAGCCTTCTGTGCAGATTCAGGTCTTCCAGGGCGAGCGCGAGATGGCTTCTGCCAACAAGCTGCTCGGCTCTTTCGAGCTGGGCGGAATCGCACCGGCACCGCGTGGTGTTCCGCAGATCGAGGTTACCTTCGACATCGACGCTAACGGCATCGTCTCCGTATCCGCTAAGGATAAGGGCACGGGCAAGGAAAACACCATCAAGATCCAGGAAGGTTCCGGCCTGTCCCAGGAAGAGATCGACCGCATGATTAAGGACGCGGAGCAGCACGCTGAAGAGGACAAGAAGCGCCGTGAGGAGCAGGAGACGCGCAACACCGCAGAATCCACTTCTTATCAGACGCGTAAGTTCTTGGAGGAGAACTCCGACAAGGTCTCCGAGGATGTCAAGACCAAGGTCACCGAGGCCGCTGACGCCTTGGATGAGGCGCTCAAGGGCGATGACATCGAGGCAATCAAGTCCGCAGTAGAGAAGCTGTCCACCGAGTCTCAGGAGATGGGCAAGGAAATCTACGAGGCACAGGCCGCTGAAGCCGGTGCTGCGGATGCTGGCTCGAATGGCACCACCAACGAAGACCCCAACGTCGTAGACGCCGAGGTAGTCGATGATGACTCTGCAGATGAGGATGGCAACAAGTAATGACTCAGCCCAGCGGAATGCCGCACAACCCAGGCGACCCGGTCAACACTGACCCGGAGGCCACCTCGGCGGACCGCGCTGAGGCAGCCGCGGAGGAGGCCAAGGCTGCGCAGGATGCGCAGGCTGATGCCTCCAGTGAGGCTGAGGTCGATCCAACCTTGGACGCAGGTTTGACGGAAGAAGCCCTTCCGGAGACCCCCGATGTGGAAGCGGAGTTGGCAGAGCGTACTGAGGATCTACAGCGCCTCAACGCCGAGTACACCAACTACCGCCGCCGCACCGAGCGCGAGCGTCAGGCCATTGTCGAGAACGCGAAAGCAAAGGTCGTGGGAGAGTTCCTACCGGTCCTCGATGATATTGAGCTCGCCCGCCAACACGGGGACTTGGAAGAAGGACCTTTCAAGTCCGTTGCGGATAAGGTGACCAAGATTCTGCAGTCGCAGAACTTGCAGCCTTTCGGCGAGGAGGGAGATCCTTTCAACCCTGAGATCCACGAGGCTGTACAGGATCTGTCCACCGGCGGTGAGCAGGTCGTCGGCACCGTATTGCGCCGCGGTTATCGCGTAGGAGACAAACTCGTACGCAACGCGATGGTCATCATCGCGGATCCGGCACAGTCCGATACAGCCGAATAAATAGCACTAAGCAAAAGGTGGCGTCGAGGGCACGTTGATGTGAGCCTTCGGCGTCATTTTTATCGGCACCATTTTTAGTAGACAATAATTTTAGAAACAGTTTCAGAAAAAACTTAAGTACGAAAGGAGGAGATGCCCAGTGAGCGCTAAACCCGAATGGGCAGACAAAGACTATTACGCGGATCTGGGAGTCTCTTCGTCCGCAAGCAAGGATGAAATCAAGCGCAGCTACCGCAAACTAGCGCGTGAGAATCACCCAGATGCCAATCCCGATAACCCGGAGGCGGCGGAGCGTTTCAAGCGCGTGGCAGAAGCCTATGACGTGCTTTCCGACGACGCTGAGCGCAAGGAATATGACCAGTTCAAGGCCATGATCCGCAACGGCGGCGGTTTCGGTCGGGGAGGAGGAGCCGGATTCCCCGGCGGGTTTCGGACAACGTCTTCGGGACCGAATACGGCGGACTTCGACCTCTCGGACCTCTCCGACATGTTCGGATCCCGATCCTCTCGAGGAGCGTCTCAAGGCGGTGGCCTGGGGGATATCTTCGGCAGCGTTTTCAACCGCGGCGGTAGTGCTGGCCACTCAGCTCGGCCGTCGCGGGGGGCCGACGTCGAAACGGAAATAAGCCTCGAGTTCCGCGAGGCTGCCAAAGGCACCACCATCCCGCTGCAACTAAGCGGTGAGGCACCATGCACCACCTGTCATGGCTCCGGCTCTAAGTCGGGCAAGGTTAGCCAGTGTCCGCGGTGTAAAGGCAGCGGCTTTATCTCCGAGAACCGAGGAAGCTTCGCCTTTTCCTCGCCGTGCCCGGATTGCGGCGGCACAGGTCAGAAGATTACTGATCCCTGCGATGATTGCCACGGCACCGGAACGGTGCATCGCACGCGGCATATCACCGTGCGCATCCCGGCCGGAGTCATCGACGGCCAAAAGGTCCGGCTCGCCGGTCAAGGTGAGGCCGGCCCCAATGGCACCCCGTCCGGAGATCTCTTCGTGACGGTGCGGGTCAAGCCAGACAAGATTTTCACCCGCGAGGGCGACGATCTGCACATCACCGTCCCGGTTTCCTTCGCAGAGTTGGCCTTGGGTGGCACCATCTCGGTGCCCACCTTGGACTCCACCGTGCGCGTCAAGGTTCCCGCCGGCACTCCGGAGGGAAGGACGCTGCGGGTGCGAGGACGCGGCATCGCCAAGCGCGGTGGCAAGTCCGGGGACCTTTTGGTCCGCGTGCAGGTGACCGTGCCGAGCAAGTTGGATGCTGCGGCGACGAGTGCTCTGCGGAGCTACGCCCAAGCCGAGAAAGACTCCGGGTTCGATCCGCGTGCGGGTTGGGCCGGGAAGGCCTAGTTCGGGGAGGAGGTGAAGCTAGCTATGAGAAAACAGGATGAAGAAAAGCTGCAGTCCAGCTACGTTATTTCCGTGGCGGCGGAGCTCTCCGGAATGCATGCGCAGACGCTGCGGACCTACGACCGAATGGGGCTTGTCACCACCGCGCGTACGCGTGGCGGGGGGCGGCGATATTCCGACCGAGACATCGCTATGCTCCGCAAGATCCGTTCGCTCTCCCACGAAGATGGCGTTAATCTCGCCGGGATCAAGGCGATTATCGCCCTGACCGAGGAGCGGGATCGCCTCGCCGCCGAGCGGGATGCGCTCCTGGAGCAGGTTCAGCACATGAGCCGCCACTCTCGCGGTGGGGAACTGGTGCACGTTCCGCGTTCCACCTCAGTTGTCATGTGGTCACCGCGGCGTGAGCGCCGATCTAAGTCCAGCTAAGCCCGCGAACCGGGGAAAGTTAGCAGGCAGTAATTGAAAGCCGCCTACTTGGAAATTCCAGGTAGGCGGCTTTTTTATGTTCCGGGTGTGAACTTTTGCCAAGTTTTTACCCCCGAGTAGTGCGCATTGCTAAGTGTTGTATATATCATTGTCCGCAATGCCGGTGATTAAGGTCACTCGAGGTATAGACCTGTGCAATCCGTCATGTCAAGATATAAAACTCATGCAAGCGTTGAAAGGACTTCATCGATGACTCACTACGCTAACCCTGGTACCGAAGGCGCCATCGTCAACTACCGCGACCGCTACGATAACTACATCGGCGGCAAGTGGATGGCTCCCGTGGACGGGGAGTACATGGATGACATCACCCCGGTCACGGGTGAAGTATTCTGCCAGGTGGCCCGTAGCAAGGAGGCCGATATCAATCTGGCTATCGATGCGGCAGAAAAGGCTTTCGAGACCTGGGGCAAGACCACCCCGGCCGAGCGTGCGCTGTTGCTCAACCGGATTGCGGATCGCATCGAAGAGCACCTGGAGCAAATCGCAGTCGCCGAGACCTGGGAGAATGGCAAGGCGGTGCGTGAGACCCTCGCAGCCGATATTCCGCTCGCAGTGGACCACTTCCGCTACTTCGCGGGAGCCATTCGCGCCCAAGAAGGCCGCCTTTCCCAAATCAACCAGGACACGGTGGCCTATCACTTCTACGAGCCGCTCGGCGTAGTCGGGCAGATCATTCCGTGGAACTTCCCGCTGCTCATGGCCGCATGGAAGATCGCTCCCGCGCTGGCAGCCGGCAACACCATCGTGCTCAAGCCCGCGGAGCAGACTCCTGCCTCGATCCTCTTGCTCGCAGACATCATCGGTGACCTCCTGCCGCCGGGCATCCTCAACATTGTCAACGGCATTGGTGAGGAGGCAGGTGCCGCGCTCTCCGGCTCGGATCGCATTGCGAAGATCGCCTTCACCGGCTCTACCCCGGTGGGCAAGATCATCAACAAGCTCGCCGCGGACAAGGTCATCCCGGTGACCCTGGAGCTCGGGGGCAAATCCCCCTCCATCTTCTTCGCCGACATCATGGATCAGGATGATGCCTACCTGGAAAAGTGCGTCGAGGGCTTTGTGATGTTCGCGCTCAACCAGGGCGAGGTGTGTACCTGTCCTTCCCGCGCACTGGTGCATGAGGACATCGCCGACCGCTTCCTGGAACTCGCGCTTGAGCGGGTCAAGAAGATCAAGATTGGTCACCCGCTAGATACGGAGACCATGATGGGTGCCCAGGCCTCCCAGGAACAGATGGATAAGATCTCGCAGTACCTGGAGATTGGTCCAAGTGAGGGCGCAGAGGTCCTTACCGGCGGACACATCAACAAGATCGAGGGCCTGGAGAATGGCTACTACATCGAGCCCACGGTGTTTAAGGGCACGAATGATATGCGCATCTTCCGCGAGGAGATTTTCGGCCCGGTGCTCTCAGTGGCCACGTTCCGGGACTTCGAGGAGGCTATTGAGATTGCTAATGACACCAACTTCGGCCTCGGCGCTGGTGTCTGGTCGCGCCAGCAGAACATCTGCTACCGCGCCGGACGCGAGATTCAGGCCGGACGCGTGTGGATCAACCACTATCACGACTACCCCGCACACAGCGCCTTCGGCGGATACAAGGAGTCCGGCATCGGCCGTGAGAACCATCTCATGATGCTGGCTCACTACCAGGAGACCAAGAACATGCTGGTCTCCTACTCCGAGAAGCGCGCCGGACTGTTCTAGGCCCTGCGCCAGATTAGTTTTTCATACGCGTAACCTCGCCCAAGCCCCGCAGAAATGCAGGGCTTTCCCAATAGGAGGAGTGATCTCCGGGTAGCCTACCCGCGCCAGGGAGAGGCCGAGCGCCGAAGAATGGGTAGCTCGGGTCGGGTCCATGCACGCCACCCAGGGGCCCGGTCACTATGCCTATGGGATCGGCGGCATTGGTGGTGGCCCAGACTCTGGCCCGCAGGCTGCTGGCGCTTGCTACTCCGGCGCCGGGGCTGGCGACGAGTACCAGGTCATCAGCTATGGCGGCATCCTGTGCGGCATGGCCCGCGACCACGGAACCGTAGGAGTAGCCGATGAGCATCCGGTGGCTGTGGGGGAAGCGCTCGTGGAGGCTGCGTTGAAAGCGGGCTAGCTCTTTGCCTGCCTGCCGTGCCGGATCCGCATGCACTGCGCCGGTGAAGTCTGCGGGGGCGCGGTAGCCAATCCATGCTACGGTGGGCGCGCCCGTTGCCTGCGCCACAGAGCGGGCCCTGTCGATGCTGCGCTGCCAGCTACTCTCCTCGGCAGAGCCCACGCCTTCCACCACCGTAGCCACGTAGGCCGGGGTGGTGGATAGTTCCGTGGGCGTGACCAGCGCAACGAGACGGCCGGGATCGGCCTCGAGGATGGTCAGGTCGGGGTTGTTTTCTGCGAGCAGGCGCACCGAGGCTGGGGCGGTGGAGAGATGTATTTCATGGAGCGCGTCTAGCTCTAGCTTGGAGAAGTCCGCGAGGCGGGAAGTTGGCGGCGGAGACTCGGGCGTGCACAGGGCGTCTATCTCCCTGGCACACATCCAATCGAGGCCATCGCCGAGGTGGCGAATCTTCTGCAAAAGCAGCGAGGCCACTACCGCCTGGGGGCTGGATTCATCGAGCCGGGCGAGCCAAGCGATAATGCCGTCCTCGGCCTGCTCGCGTCTGGCGCTAAGGTTGGCATAAACCTGAAGAAGCGCAGACACGGCGGCTATCTGCGCGGGCGAGCCCTGCGACCACTGGACTGCCGCAGCGGCAACCTGGCGTGCGGCTGAGATGGCGGGGCCGTCGATCTCGAGGTTCTCCCACTGCGGGCCTAAAGTCTTGAGGAACAGGTCGAGCCGGGTGGCAACGGAACTGTGATCGGCGGCGGCGTGGGCTAAGGATTGCGAGGGCCTCATGCGGATCCTCCTAGGGCCTGGGAAAGTGCGGCATCGGCAGCAAAACACGTGCCAAGAAGCGAGTGCATGCGTTCTGCTTGCTCGGCATTGCGCGAAGCCGTGTGGGCGAGTCTTTCTCGCCAGTGCTCTTGAGCACGCGCCAGGGCACGAGCGGTATGCGGGAGTTGGCTTAAGGAGGCGGCCAGCGCGGGCGGGGTCTGCTGGGCAAGGTCCGCTAGTTCTTGCAGGGCGTGTGGGTTGGCATAAAAATTATCATTGTGCATTGCCTTAGCCTGCGCGATAATGAGGCGCCGGAAAAGGGGCAATTGCCCGAAACTGTGGATAACTTGTTGAAGCTTCACTATTTTGGGGAAATATGAAGATAGCAGCAGTCCAATTGACCTCGACCGCAGATACCGCCACCAACCTCGCGCTGGCGAGTGAGAGAATCCGGGAAGCCGCGGCGCAGGGAGCGCAGCTCATCGTGTTGCCGGAGGCCACCTCCCAGAACTTCGGTTCCGGCCGCCTCGACGGGCAGGCTCAAGAGCTTGACGGGGACTTCGCCACAACGCTTCAGGCCCTAGCAAAAGAGTTGGGCGTCACGGTCGTGGTGGGAATGTTCCGCCCGGCCGATACCGTGGAGCGTGAGGGCAAGAAGATAAACCGCGTGTTCAATACGGCGCTGATAGTGGGGCCGGATGTCCGCAGAGGATACGACAAGATTCATACCTATGATGCCTTCAACTACCGCGAGTCAGACACCGTGGTGCCGGGAACGCAGCTGGTTACCTTCTCGGTGGGAGACCTCACCGTGGGGGTGTCTACCTGCTACGATATCCGCTTCCCCGAGCAGTTTAAGGCGCTCGCGCGCAGCGGAGCCGACATTGTAGTTGTGCCCACGAGCTGGGCGGATGGCGCGGGGAAGTTGGAACAGTGGCGCCTTTTGACTGCGGCACGCGCGCTTGATTCCACCAGTTATATCGTGGCGGCCGGCCAGGCAAGGCCTGGGGGCAGCGCGGAGGCGGGCAAAGAGTCCGGCCCAACCGGCATCGGGCATTCCGTGATCGTGGCACCTGATGGAAAACGCTTGGTCGAGGCGGGATATGAGGAGGAGATCATTTACGCGGAGGTAGACGGTGATACCGTCCGGGAGATCCGCAAGGCCATCCCCGTGCTTAAGAATTAGGAAAACCTACCCAAACTAGTGGCTCTTTGGGGCTTTGACTGGGAGAACAAACCTAGGTGAAAGAACGGGTAGGACCATGGGCCGTGGAATAACCGGTGCGGTGATGAAGCTGCTGCACGCGCACGACTATCGCTGCGAGGTAGTACGCACGTGGATGCATTCCGCCACCATGAAGGCCGTGCGCGTTAGCGCACCGGAACTATGTGCACAGGTCGACCCGCAGGAGGGCGAGTACCTGCGCTGCTGGTTCCCGGATCCGCAGCGTGGCGGCAAGGAGGCGATGCGCGGGTACACGGTGGTGGACGTCGACAAGCAAGCCGGCGAGTTCACCTTGCTTTTCCTCTTGCACGAGCCCGCCGGTCCCGCCTCCCACTGGGCCGCCTCCGCACAGGTAGGGGCGGTATTTGAGGCCTCCTATTATGGTTCCGCTCCTTTTATGGTGCCCGAACCCGCGCCACGCGGATTCGTATTCATCACCGATGCGGCAGGGATTCCCTATGTCAATGCGCTTATTGAGCAGCTCGGGGAGGACTATCCCCTCAAGGTGTGGCTCGTGGAATGGCACGCCAGCTCGAGCACGTTAAGGGGTTTGAGTGGCAGGGCTGGTTCCCGCACCTTATTTGCGAGGCCGCAATCCTGCTGCCCGCGCGTCGCTATCTGCAAAAGGAACGCGGGCTGGGGAAGAAAGACATGCACATGCATGCCTATTGGGCACAGGGAAAATGCATGGGGAAGAACCGCGACGCTTAAGGCTGCGTCCACGTGCGCGTCCACGCGCGCCAGGCTTCCCACTCCTCGCGGAATTGAGGATCCCACTCGCGGCCGTCGCTCCAACCGTGCGTCTCGATGTCGGACTCGGACACCCCGCCTGCCACCAGGCGCTCTTTGGCCCCGTCCACCTCGGCGCCTGGGCCCACCACGACGATGGTGTGTGGATTGTGCGGGCGCTGCGCGAGCAGGACGTCGACGGGGTCAGCGGCTAGTTCGAAGTGCGTGGCCTCGGCTGCAGGCTGGGCTCCCAGTAGCCAGGGATCATCTTTCTCGCGCACGAGGAGGCGCAGGTTGATCCACGGTGCCAGGGCGCGGAGATTGGCCTGGAACTCGGTGTCATAGTGCTCCCCGGGGCTATCGGCCACGGCGAAGACCGTGCACGGCACCTTGTTTCCAGCCTCGACGAGGGAGAGCAGGAAAGCACGGACCGCCGCCCAACCGGTGCCGAAGCAGAGGAATACCACGCGCTGCGGATGATGGGGGAGGAAGTCGCCTTGAGGATTGCCCAAGGTCCAAAAGTCCCCCGGCTGGGAACCAGCGAGGCTGCGTGAGGCATCACCGCACACGCTGAGGTGGAAGATCAATTGGCCGGTGGGATCTGCCGGGATAGCCGGGGTGAGCAGGCGCCACACCCCGGGTAGATAGGCGGAATTGACGGAATAGCTTTGGCCTGGCTTATAGTGCAGCGCCTCGCTCGATTCGAGCCGGATGACTGCGGTGTGGCGGTTGGGCCTGGCAACGGCGACGACCCGTGCAGCGTGTGCTGCGGGAATGCCCTTAGAATCGGCGCTGGCGGCGGACTCGGCCATGGTCTGGCAGATGGTGGTGATGACGCGCTGGGCGATGTCGTGCTGATAGGAAGTCAGCGCCAAGACCTCTAGGCCGTCGATGAGGCAGTCCTGGAACTCGGAGTATATCTCCGGCGGGAAGCCGAAACGGCGGTGTTGGCGGCCCAAAAGGCTCAGGCGCTCGAGGACATCCGGGGGCACGGTGCCTTGCCCGTCAGACTTTTCTAGTACCCAGGCTATGGCAGGTGCCAGGTCGAGGTGAGTCTGGGCGGAGGAGAGGGCGAAGACCTGGCGGGACTGCCAGACCCTTTCGAAGAGGCGCTGCTGTACTGCCGCGCGGTAGTCCTCAGTGTGATTTCTTAGGTGTTCGCCCAGTTCCCTCATGCCTAGACATCGTAGCCGGTAACAGGACCTTCGGTGTTGGGCTGCCAGCCTAAAGCCGGTGCGACGTGAGTTGCGAAGTTCTCTAGGATGCGGGTGTTGACGTCGAGTCCCATAGTAGTGGGGACGGTAATAAGGAGGGTGTCAGCGGCCATGACCGCAGGGTCGGCCCGCAATTGCTCGATGAGTTTGTCTGGTTCTGCAGCATAGGTGCGCCCGAAGATGCTGGCCCCTACGTCGGGCAAATAGCCAACTTGATCACTGTCACTACCTTGCATGCCGAAGAGACGCTGATCGGTGCCGTCGATGATGGGGAAGATAGAGCGCGAGACAGAGATACGTGGCGTCCAATCGTGCCCCGCCTCACGCCATGCCTGCCGGTAGTGGTTTATCTGTTGGAGCTGTACCTCGCCGAGGGTGTCCGAGGAAGTCTCAGATACCAGCGTAGAAGACATCAGATTTACTCCATCCTGTGCAGCTTGTGCTGCGCTGCTGTGGGTACCTGAACCCCAGAAGACCTTCCTTGACAAGCCAGGAGAATGGGGAAATGTCGGCAGAGCGGAACCCGGCTGATACATGTTGGGGTACTGATCTTCCAAGGGGGCAGCGGTGGCCTGACCGTGGCCCGCGATGGCACCCATGAACTTTTCGAAGTTTGCACGGGCTAAATCGGCCCCATTGGGGGCCTTGGCCTTGTATCCGAAGGCTTCCCAGCCGCGCAGCGCGACTTCCGGGGCGCCCCGGGAAACACCGAGCGCGACGCGCCCGCCGGAGATGTCATAGAGTGAGGCCGCCTCCTCTGCCAGGTAGAGCGGGTTTTCATAGCGCATGTCAATGACGCCTGTACCCACCTCGATATGGGAGGTGCTGCCGGCGATGGCGCCGAGCAGGGGCATTGGCGCGGAGGACTGTGGCACAAAGTGATGTACGCGTAGGGAGGCATTGTTGACACCAATCTCGTCCGCCGCTTGCGCGAGGTCGAGGTGGAGCTTGGCGATGTCCTGGGCGTTGGGCGCGCGCTGCCCCCCGAAGGCGTAGTGACCGAAGCTTAAGAATCCGAATGCTCTCATGATTACCCTTCGCAATAATGGTGATGCAACAACAAAAAGCATATCACTTTCTGCTTGAAGTGTTCAGGGCCAAGGCAGGGGGCGTTGCTATGCGTGGCGGGGGCGGTGTGGAAAGTTAGAGAAGTCAAAATCTTATAAGCCATATTTGAAACCCCAGGATTGAAAGGACAACGATGGAGAATTTCTCCGCCTTTAGCCTCATGCTCGACGTGGAGTGGATCTCGTTGCTGATGGTTATTGGCAACGTGTTGCGCCAGCGCATTAAGTTCATCTTTCAGGATCTCCTCCTCCCGGCCCCGATCACGGCCGGTCTGCTCGGCCTACTCCTGGGGCCCAACGGGCTAGGAATCATCCACTTCTCCGATAGCTTGGGTGATTACACCACCATCCTTATCGCCGTGGTCTTTGCCTCTATGGCATATTCCATGGAGATCGGCGGCAGCGTGGGCAAGGGTGCCCGCAATATGTGGGGCTACTCCGTCGTCATGTTCTTGGGCCAATGGGGCCTGTTCGTCCTCCTTGGCATCTTCATGTTTATGCCGCTTTTCGGTACCCCGAATTGGTTCGGCATGATGCTACCCGTCGGTTTTACCGGCGGTTTCGGCACCGCGGCCGCAGTCGGCGGAGCCTTGGAGGCTGCCGGTGCCGAATCGGCGGCCTCCCTGGGCTTTACCTCGGCCACCGTAGGTACACTCGCGGCCATCGTGGGCGGCGTCATCGCCGGCAACTGGGCCATCCGCAAGGGGAAGGTCTCTCACGTGCCGCGCCAGCTCTCTAAGGAGATGCGCAGTGGCTACATCGCCAAGGTTGAGGATCGCCCCTCGCTGGGCAAGGCCACGACCAACCCCTCTGCCATTGAGCCGCTGGCGCTGCACATAGGCTTCATTGTCCTCACAGTCATGCTCGCTTACCTCATCAACGAGGGTATCTCTGCTCTCTGGCCACAGGTCCAAGTCCCGCTTTTTGCCATGTCCTTGATGGTTGGACTCCTCATCCGGGCGCTCATGAACGCAATGGGGGCGCGGGACTATCTCGACCGCGATTCCATCGGCTCGGTCGCCGGCGCGGCCACGGACTACCTCATCGCATTCGGTGTGGCTGCCATCGTGCCCGCTGCCATCGCCTCTTATTGGCAGGCGCTGGTGCTGCTTTTTGTCCTCGGCACCATCTTCTGTGTGTTCTTCCTACTTTGGTTTCCGGCGGAGTTCTTCGGTGAGCGCTGGATTGAGCGCGCCATCTTTGGCTGGGGCTGGGCCACGGCAAGCGTGGCGACCGGCATCGCCATCTTGAAGATCGTTGATCCCAAACTGGAGTCTCGCACGCTCTCGGAGTACGGCATGGCCTATATCGGCTTTGGCCCCTTCGAGATTGGTTGGACGATCCTCGCGCCGCTGGCCGTTATCTACGGATTTACCACCGGCTTCGGCTTCCTTTCGTTAGGTTTGGCCGTAGCCATCTACGCGATGTTTAAGTTCAGTGGGTGGATGCCACCGCGGGGGACCATATTCTCCCCGGGGATCGGGCATGTGGGGCAGAAGCAAAGGAAATAGATTCATGCCGCCTGTGGTGGTGCGAATACCCACTTTAGCGGGGAAAAGCGTAGGGCGAGCGAAGCTTTGGTACCAAGCGGTCTACTTTGAACGGAATGATGGGTCTAGGGTAGAGGGCTGTACACATTCAGCTCTCTTTTCCAAAGGTGGTGGTGATGGTTATGACCATTTCTTCCAAGGTTTTCTTCTCCGTTGCGGCGGCTGCAACCGTCTTTTCTTTGGCTGCTTGCGCCGGAAATAGCTCGGAGGATTCCGATGCGACGAAGATTCGCGTCGGCGCCTCACCGGGTCCCTATACGGAGCTCTTCAAGGAAGGGGTGGATCCGGTCCTCACTGCAGCCGGGTACACGATCGATTACCAGGACTTCTCCGATTTGCGCCAGGCCGACGTGGCTCTCTCAGAGGGCAGCGTCGACCTCAACGTGGATCAGCACACCGCCTATATGAACGTCTTCAATGAGGAGACAGGTTCGGATTTGGCCAGTATTACCGATATTCCCACGGTCAAGACCAAGGTCTATTCGGAAAAGCATAAGTCTATCGATGATGTCGCGGAAGGACAGACCGTGGGCATTCCGCAGGATGGCTCGAATCAGACGCGAGCCTTCCGCATCCTCATCAAACTGGGATGGATCACTGTCAAGGAAGATGCCGACCAAAAGCTGTTGACCGTCGCCGATATCAAGGATAACCCGCATAATCTGCGGATTGAGGCAATGGATTCCGCGACCATTCCCCGCGCGCTGGGGGACCTAGACTGGGGTGTCATTCCCGGCTCCATCTCTTATTCGTCTGGGGTAGATCCCGCACTGGCGGTAGCGGAGGAAGACCTCGGTGAGGACCTGATCCTGCAAGCGGTTACTACTCAGGACAAAGTTGATTCTGAATGGGCCAAGGCCGTGCACGATGCCTATCGTTCTGAAGATTTCCTGAATTACCTGAAAGAGAACAATGACGATAGCTATTGGTTCGTCCCCGATTCCCTGAGCGCCTCCTAAAGCGGGTAGTCGGACTTAGACAATGTCAGCCATAACAATCCATGATCTCAGCAAGCGTTTCGCCAGTACGTCGGGCGAAGTGCTGGCTTTAGACTCCATCAACTTGGAGATCTCCCTCGGCGCGATCTTCGGCATCGTGGGCACCAGCGGGGCCGGCAAGTCAACTCTCCTACGCACCATCAACGGCCTCGAGTCGCCGAGCTCCGGGGAAGTAGTGGTCTTGGGGCAAGAGGTTTCCACGCTGAAGAGTGCGCGCCTGCGCTCTTTGCGCCGAGATGTCTCTATGGTTTTTCAGCATTTCAATCTGCTGGCAACCCAGACCGTGGCTCAGAATGTGGCCATGCCACTGATACTGGCCAAGTACAAGAAGGGGGACATCGCCAAGCGCGTACAGGAGGTGCTGGGCCTCGTTGGTTTGGCGGATCGTGCGGATTACCTGCCCAAGCAGCTATCCGGGGGGCAGCGCCAACGAGTCGGCATCGCACGTGCATTGGTGACCGATCCGAAGGTGCTGCTGTGCGATGAGCCGACGAGCGCGTTGGATCCTCTGACAACGAACCAGATCCTCGATCTGATTACAAAGGTTAACGAGGAGCTGGGAATTACGGTGATCATCATTACCCACGAGATTAGTGTGGTCTCCCGTATAGCCGATGAAGTGGCGGTGATGGAAGGCGGCCGCATCATAGAACAAGGTGAGGTGGCAGAGGTGTTCAGCCATCCCCGCGCCGCTCTGAGCCGACGCTTTGTAGAAACCGTTGTCCCGCAGCGCTTGCCACTCGCGGTGGCACACGAGGTCTCCGAGGGGCGGTATTCGACGGTCGTTCGAGTGGTTCACCGCGGAGGTTCCGCGCGGGGACTCATCAGCGACCTCACCCGGTGCGGGGTCGATGTTTTCTTGCTGCACGCCGCCGATGCGGTCTTACGCCGAGAGACTGTGGGAACAATGGTTCTCGGGCTCAACCCTGGCGGGGGCAAGGGAGCCGAAACCAAGGCCCTCGGGCTACTGCATGCCCGGCCGGGCATTGATGTGGAGGTGTTGAACTAATGGATATCACGCAGATTCTTGATACCAAGGTCGGGCTCGACCAGTACGCAACGGCGGGCTGGCAGACGCTGTACATGGTGGGCATTTCGCTCTTTTTAGGAACCCTCGGCGGGATCCCGTTGGGGGTGATCTTGGTCTTGGCGCGGCCCAGCGGCCTGCGCCCTAGCCCCGTGCTTTTTCACGTGGTCAATTTCTTCGTCAACACCGTGCGTTCCCTGCCCTTTATCATCCTGATGGTTGCCATCGTGCCTTTTACCCGGCTAGTGGTGGGGACCTCGATCGGCACGACAGCGGCTTTGGTGCCCCTGACCATCTTTATCGCCCCGTTTATGGCCCGGCTCATCGAGCAGGCGGTGCTTGAGGTGGATGATGGAATCCTCGAGGCTGCCGAGTCGATGGGGGCGACGTTAATACAGACAATCCGCTACTTCTTGCTACCGGAGGCTAGGGGATCCATTATTCTCGCGCTGACCACCTCGACAGTCACGCTGATCTCTGCAACCGCGATGGCCGGAACTATCGGCGGAGGGGGAGTAGGCGATCTAGCCGTCTCCTATGGCTATCAGCAATTCGACACCGTCGCGATTGTGGCCACTGTCGTCATCTTGATCGTGGTTGTGCAGGGTATTCAGGCCGTGGGAACCCATCTGGCACGTAAGGCCCGCAACGACTAAGTCCTCAACTAAGTCCTCAGCAGTGGGGTGTCCAAAACCTGATAGTCCTGCGCTAAAGAAAGTTGTGATTTTTTACTACCTGAGCGGAATACGCTCAAGTTTTAGTGCGTTATAACCAGTGAAGCCCGTAGAGTGGGAAGGAGGCAATCCAACCCACTCCCAGGGAGACACAAAAGGAGTTATAAACATGAACGCATTTAATCCCACAACCAAAACCCAAGAAGCTCTGCAGGACGCCCTGCAGACCGCTTCAGCTAATGGCAATCCCGATATTCGGCCGGCCCACTTGCTGGTCGCTATCTTGAGCCAGAAAGACGGCATCGCCGCACCGGTGCTCAAAGCCACCGGAGTCGATCCCGATACCGTCTTGGCCGAGGCTCGTAAATTAGTCGAGGCCTACCCCAAGGCCGAGGGTTCCAACATGGCCAATCCCAACTTCAACCGGGATGGTCTCAACGTGCTCACCCGCGCCCAAGAGCTGGCCGGGGAACTGGGGGACGAGTATGTCTCCACCGAGGTGCTCTTGGCAGCTATTGCCGGTTCCAAGACGGATGCCGCAGAGCTATTAACCAGCCGCGGGGCTACGTATGATGCCCTCAAGGGCGCCTTCCCCTCGGTGCGTGGTGCCGCGAAGGTCACCAGCGAAAACCCCGAGGATCAGTTCCAGGCCTTGGAGAAGTACTCCACCGACCTCACCGCCCGCGCCCGCGAAGGCAAGATCGATCCGGTCATAGGCCGTGATCAGGAAATCCGCCGCGTGGTGCAGGTTCTTAGCCGTCGTACCAAGAATAACCCGGTGCTCATCGGTGAGCCTGGCGTTGGTAAAACCGCCATCGTCGAGGGGCTGGCCCGCCGCATCGTGGCGGGCGACGTCCCGGAGTCACTGAAGGGCAAGACGCTCATTAGCCTGGACCTGGGTTCAATGGTCGCGGGTGCAAAGTACCGTGGTGAGTTCGAGGAGCGCCTCAAGGCTGTTCTCGATGAGATCAAGGCCTCCGATGGCCAGATCATTACCTTCATCGATGAGCTGCACACTATCGTCGGCGCCGGTGCCACGGGCGAGGGTTCGATGGATGCCGGAAACATGATTAAGCCCATGCTGGCCCGCGGCGAGCTGCGCCTCGTCGGTGCTACCACCTTGGACGAGTACCGCAAGTACATCGAAAAGGATGCCGCCTTGGAGCGGCGTTTCCAGCAGGTCTACGCAGCCGAGCCTTCCGTGGAGGACACGGTGGCCATTCTGCGTGGGCTCAAGGAGCGTTATGAGGTGCACCACGGTGTACGCATCATGGATTCGGCACTGGTGGCGGCAGCGGAGCTGTCGAATCGCTACATCACCAACCGCTTCCTGCCGGACAAGGCTATCGACTTGGTCGATGAGGCTGGCTCGCGCCTGCGCATGGAGATTGACTCCTCGCCGCAGGAGATCGACGAGCTCGAGCGCACCGTGCGCCGGATGGAGATCGAGGAGCTGGCGCTGAAGAAAGAATCGGACGCCGCCTCCCAGGAACGCCTCTCCAAGCTCCAGCAGGAGCTGGCGGATGAGCGTGAGAAGCTCGGCGAGCTCAAGGCACGCTGGGCTAACGAGAAGCAGGCCATCGACAAGGTGCAGCAGGCCAAAGAGGAATTGGAGGATCTGCGGCGCCAGGCGGAGATCGCCGAGCGCGACGGGGACTATGAAAAGACCTCTGAGCTGCGCTATGGACGTATCCCCGAGCTGGAGAAGGAATTGTCTGAGGCAGAGGAAGCAGCCAATGCCAAGGATAATTCCATGCTGACGGAGGAGGTCACCCCCGATACCATCGCTGAGGTGGTCTCGGCGTGGACCGGCATTCCGGCTGGCAAGATGCTGCAGGGTGAGACCCAGAAACTGCTGCACATGGAAGACGAGCTGGGCAAGCGCGTCGTGGGGCAAAAGGAAGCCGTCAAGGCGGTCTCCGATGCCGTGCGTCGCGCCCGGGCCGGGGTTTCTGCTCCCAATCGCCCGACTGGTTCCTTCCTCTTCCTAGGTCCTACCGGCGTGGGCAAGACTGAGCTGGCCAAGGCCTTGGCGGACTTCCTCTTCGATGATGAATCCGCCATGGTGCGCATCGATATGTCCGAGTATGGGGAGAAGCACTCCGTGGCCCGCCTCGTCGGTGCTCCTCCGGGATACGTTGGTTACGATGCCGGCGGGCAGCTCACCGAGGCAGTACGGCGTCGCCCGTACACGCTGGTGCTTTTCGACGAGGTGGAAAAGTCTCACCCCGACGTCTTCGACGTCTTGCTGCAGGTCCTTGATGAGGGCCGCCTGACCGACGGCCAGGGCCGCACGGTGGACTTCCGCAACACGGTGATCATCTTGACCTCGAACCTGGGTGCCGGTGGTACCCACGATGAGATCATGGACGCCGTCAAGCGCAACTTCAAGCCCGAGTTCATCAACCGTCTCGATGACGTGGTCATCTTCGAGCCGCTCTCCGAGCAGCTCTTGGAAGGCATCGTCGACATCCAGCTCGGCGAGCTGGGCAAGCGCCTGACCGGACGCCGCCTCACCTTGGACGTCACCAAGGCAGCCAAGGCATGGCTGGCAGAGCGCGGATACGATCCCGCCTATGGTGCCCGTCCGTTGCGCCGGCTCATCCAGAAGGCCATCGGCGATGCACTCGCCCGCAAGCTGCTGGCCGGCGACATCGTAGACGGCGATACCGTCCACGTGGATGTAGCTGCTGACTCCGAGTCTTTGGAGCTTAGCGCCTAGGTTTCTGGGACAGCGCGCGAGGCGCAGGTCTTTTAAGGTCTGCGCCTCGTTTACTGTTTTAAATAGACTGTTCTCTTCATCCAGTGAGAAAAGCTATCTGCGAGCGCTCTAAGCTCTACCATTGCGTAGTGACTAGAATCCCATGAGGCAAACAGTGGAATGGTCACAGTGGAACCCTCCGTGACTAGAGTGCGGCTTTCCAGTTCAAAGTCCGGTTCTTCGGCAACGTTGTACTTGAATCTCATATTTTGGGAACAAGTCCCCGAGTGTATTCCCCTGACATGCGGTCTTATTCTTTTCGCCCGAGCCCCGACGTCACCCTTTCTGTCCCATTGGACGAACTAAAAGGGACACTTACTCCTGAGCATGCTGGCGCTCTTGCCAAGAAGGTATTCCATTCCGTAGCTGGGGAACTAGACGGGAACTACCCAGGGGGTTGTGAACATGCAGAAGAAGAATTGAAGAATTGGCTTATGAAAAGTGACGAGGTACCTGGAGGGCCACGTGCGTGAGACTAGACCTATGAATAATGCACAGGAGATCGAGAAGCTTCTGCGCCCCCTGGTGCTTGCACCGATGGCGGGGGGTCCCTCCACGCCGCGGCTTGCTGCTGCTGTTGCCGGGGCCGGTGGTCTTCCTTTCCTGGCGGCGGGGTATCTCAGCCCTGAATCTTTGCGGGCGGATATCGCAGATTTGCAGGGCTACCTGGAGAAGTCTTCCGAGTTGCCTTTTGGAGTGAATCTCTTTGTTCCAGATCCGCAGGGCTCAAGGTGCGATGTGGAGGCATATTCTGACTATCGTGCCCGGGTGTTGGAGGTCAGCGGGGTGAGCCCGGAGCTAGTGCCAGCGGAACCCATCTGGTCCGATGATGCCTTTGAGGAGAAGCTCGAGATTGTATGTGCGTCCGCGGCGAGTTTCGTGTCTTTTACTTTTGCTCATCCCGCACCCGCGGTTGTTGAGCGTGTGCACGCCGCGGGCAAGCTCGTTATCTTCTACGCCACGAGTAGGCCTGGTATTGATGCCATCGTGGACTCGGGTGCGGATGTCATCGGCATTCAAGGGCCGAACGCGGGCGGACACCGCGCGACGGTGTTCGGGGTCGATGATGACTCGAATGAGTCTGTGCTTGAGCTTGTCGAATACGCCCGAGGAATCTCCTGCAAGCCGATTATCGCGGGCGGTGGCGTGAGCGGCGCAGCCGATGTGCGCAACCTGTTGCGCGCCGGGGCCACCGGCGTCCAGGTTGGGACGCTGTTCCTGAATGCACAGGAGGCAGGGACCAAAAAGACGCACCGGCGTGCGCTGGAGGAGTTTGGCGGGCGTGAGACTGTTATCACCAGGGCCTTTAGTGGACGCCCGGCACGCGCGATTGAGAATAGTTTCAGCGCAGCTCTGTCAGATTCGGCCCCGGGTTTCTACCCGCAGCTGCACTTTTTGACGGCAGGTTTGCGCAAGGAGGCGAATGAGCGCGGCGATGCGGAGAACCTCAATCTGTGGGCCGGGACCGGCTTTGTGCATGCGAAAGAGGAGCCCGCAGCCGACATCGCGCGCAGGCTTCTGGCCGCGCACGATTGAGCATTCGTCTCTACTATGTAGGCATGAGCATTTTGGTCTCCCCGCAGGAGTTGCAACAGTCCATCCACCACGGCGACCGCCTGACGCTTTTGGCTTCCCTTTGGCAGCCAGTAGAGGGCGAAAGCTACAACCAGTTTTCCTCAATGCACATCCCCACGGCGCAATACAGTGACGCCGCCCAAGCCTTCGTCGGCCTGCCTGGTTCCAAGGTAGGCCGCAACCCTTTGCCCGATCCGGACAAGCTTCAAAACTGGTTCGAAAAGTGGGGGCTGCGCAGCAACCGCCCGGTAGTGGTCTATGACGAGGGTCGAGGCGTATTCGCCGGCCGCGCCTGGTGGACCTTGCGCTGGGCCGGTGTCGAGGATGTTCGCATCCTCAACGGCGGGCTCAAGTACTGGGCACATCTTGGGTTTGAAACCCTCACTGGCCCGGGCAACCTCGTGGTCAATACGGACGCCGAGGTCCGCCCCGGTTCCATGCCCACTGCCACCCTGGAGGAGGCCCGCGAGTACAGCGAGAATGGCGGGCTCCTCATCGATACCCGGACCCGGAATCGCTTCTCCGGGCGGCGTGAGAACCTCGACCTGAAGGCCGGTCACATTCCCGGCGCGGTCAACGTCCCCGAGCGGTTCTTCCACCACGACGGGATTCGCACCTTGAAATCCCGCGAGGAGAATCTGCAGGTCTTGGCGGATGCAGGCCTTACCCCGGAAAACGTCAAGGACGCCATCATCTACTCCGGTTCCGGCAACCACTCCGCGCTGGCTTTGGCCGTCTTGGAGGATGCCGGTTTCCACGGCCTGCGCCACTTCGTGGGCGGCTGGTCGCAGTGGTCAGCTGACCCCGCAAACCCCGTTGAGCGTGGGGATCGCTTCCGCGTGGGGGAGTAATTGTCCCCAAAACGCCGTGTAGGCAGTGCATACGGGCGTCCTGCTTACTAATGTTGGGGAATGATGGCTTCTCTAATTCTTATCCTCGCGCTCATTGTCGGTGTGGCCGGCGTAGGTCTGCTCTATGTAGACACCAAGCGCCGCAAGGCAGGCGCTGAGGAAGCACTCCCTGCTCCGAGCTCGGCACCTGTGGCCGAGTCCGAGGCTGAGTTCGCGGTTAAGCATGAAGCTGTACCGGAATCAGAGCCAGCGCTAGAGGCAGAGCCGGAGCCACATCCTGAATTAATTGAGCAACCTAAGTCCCAGGATGAGGTTCCTCCCGAGCCTTCGACAGAACCTGAATCCGAGCCCGAGCGCTCGCGCCCGCATCCGCACCTGCCCAGCCTGCCCGGTGCAGTGCGCCGTGAGAAGAAAAAGTGGGCAGAGCACAAGGGCTTCGAGTTCTTCAAGGAAGATAGCTACCTCGCGGAGGAATGGACGCGGGGTGCTGCCGCTAGTGGAGCTACACCGCGCGATATTGTCGTGGGCCATGCTTTTGGCCACGAAATTGTGCTGACGGATCTCGGAGGGGTGGGTGTCATGGCAGCACGCACGGGGGCTGCCTCCGATACGGTGGTGGACTTTCGGCGTGTGGAGATTGCAGAGGATTCTGGGAACTCAGGAAATGAGCCCTCTGCGGACTTGCTTCCGGTGCGCGAGTTGGCGGGCTTTGAGGTCTTTTCCACTGAGGTCGCGGTGGCGCAGCGCATGATTGATCAGCGCGTGCCCGTGGCCCTAGAGATGCTCCCCGCCGAGGTCACCGCGGTGTGGATGGAATCCGAGTGGGTGCTTGCGCAGACCGCGAAGGCGGCGCGCAGCCCGCAGTGGGAGCAGATGTTGGCGCCTTTGGCCCTGCTTGGCGATGTCGCCCGCGTCCTCCCCCCGCGTTCTACCGCAGGCCACATCCTGCACGTCGATGACATGGATCCCACCCGCCTTATCCCGCCGCCGCCCGCCCCAGAGCCCACGGGCCCACGGCTGGTAGCCCCGCGAGGTGAGGCAGTATCCCAGCCGCCCATCCTGCGCCCGGAAGAGCCGCTGGAGCTGCCTAGTAGGGTGCGCAGTGATGCTCGGGGGGACATCGCCAAGCACACTGCCTTAGGCGCGGACGAGGTTGATGCCATTGCGGATGGGCGCGAGCATCCCCGGCCCGATGGATCCCGGGCGCGACTGCCGCGCAAGCTGCCTAAGGGTTCCTCCATTTTCGGGGATGGCCGGACGGAAGAATAGAATGCTATAAGGCAACGGTTTAGGACCATCACTTTCAAGGAGCGCATCACCATGAGTCTGGAACAGGGCAAGCAAGACCCGCAGGATCTGCAAGACAAGGCCCGGCTCGCGGAGCTGGTCAAGGAACTCGCCGTGGTTTATGGCAAGGTCACCTTGTCCTCCGGCAAGGAGGCGGACTACTACGTGGACCTGCGTCGCGCCACCTTGCAGCATGAGGCTTCGCGCCTTATCGGGCGCCTTTTGCGCAAGCTCACCGCCGATTGGGATTATGTCAGCGTTGGCGGACTGACCTTGGGCGCTGACCCGGTGGCAACCTCCGTCATGCATGCTGACGGGCGCCCTATCGATGCCTTTGTGGTGCGCAAAGAGGCCAAGAAGCACGGCATGCAGCGCCGTATTGAGGGCCCTAACGTGGTGGGCCAGAAGGTGCTGGTGGTCGAAGATACAACCACCACCGGCAATTCCCCGCTGACCGCGGTGGCTGCGTTGCGTGAAGCAGGCGCTGAGGTCGTGGGAGTGGCCACCGTGGTGGATCGTGCTACCGGCGCGGCTGATGTCATCGCGGCCGAGGGCATGGAATACCGCTACTTGTTGGGGCTGGATGATCTTGGACTCGCCTAGGCAACCTGCCGGCGAACCGGATCCTGGCAAGGGCCCTACGGAGTGGAATGAGGGCAGGCACGGCGTCGGCCCTTGGGAGGGGCCGTGGCCGGATGACGAGCGCTTGGATCCGGAACTGCTCGAGCACGGCGATCATCGCAACGTGGTGGATGCCTACCGTTACTGGAAGCGCGAGGCTGTCACCCAGGACATCGACAAGCGCAGGCACCCGCTGCACATCGCCATCGAGAACTTCGAGAACGATTCCAACATTGGAACCGTGGTGCGCACTGCGAATGCCTTCGCCGTCGATACCGTCCACATCGTGGGCAGGCGGAGGTGGAATCGGCGCGGCGCGATGGTTACGGACCGCTATCAGCACCTGCGCCACCACGACACCGTGGCCGAGCTCATCGAGTGGGCGCAGGAGGAAGGGCTGACGGTGGTGGCGATTGACAATACCCCTGGAAGTGTTCCCCTGGAGACGGCGCAGCTGCCTAAGCGCTGCCTCTTGCTTTTTGGCCAGGAGGGCCCAGGCGTGACGCAGCAGGCGCAGGATGCGGCGCGAATGACCTGTTCAATTGCGCAATTTGGTTCGACGCGTTCCATCAATGCCGGGGTGGCCGCGGGCATTGCCATGCATGCGTGGATCCGCCAGCATGCGGATCTTTCTCGTGCGTGGTGAATCCGCCTGCGGGCCTGATTACTATCCCTATAGGATATAGAAAAGATTCGCCGGGAAGAGTGATAATGACCTTGCAAAGTGGGGGAAGCACAGTGGAAGAAAAATGGGCACACCGCGCTGACCTTGCAGAGACGGCGATCAATGATCGCCACGCACGCGCGCTGTGGTCCCTGCCGCGTACCAACTTGGCAGTGGTGAGCTGGCCGCCCACGGGCAAGGAGAAGATCTTCGTGCACTGGCACTACTGGTGGCAGGCGCATTACCTGGATTGCCAGATTGATGCGGCGCTGCGCAACAACACCAAGCTGCGGCGACAGCGCATCAATGACACGGTTCGCGGTATCCGCATACGCAACTTGGGCAAGCTGAGCAATAATCGCTATTACGACGATAAGGCCTGGCTGGCTCTGGCGCTGGGCCGCATCAGGGGGCTGAAAAAGATCGCCCCGCCGAAGCGGCTGGCCTCGCTTGAGCGCAATATCTCCGAGGGCCGGGACGCGCAGCTGGGCGTGCTGCCCTGGCGCGAGGGCGAGACCTTCTTCAACGTGCCCTCCAACGGTCCCGGTGCCATCATGCTGGCGCGGGAGGGCAAGATTTCCCAGGCAAGGCACATCGTGGACTGGATCTATGATCACCTCCTCGATGATGAGGGCTTCATCATGGACGGCGTGCGCATGCGTATGAACGGCCCCGAGTTGGTCAAGAACATTCATCCCTATTGCCAGGGCGTGGTGCTCGGTGCCTGCCTGGAGATAGCGCTGGCCCTGCGGGAATCTGCAGGTCTGGGAGATCTCGAACGCATTGATACCGTCCAAGCCGCGGAGATGGCTACGGATACCATGCGCTACATCACCAATATCCGGGGTTTGGTACAGGCCATCGCCTCGGGCATGGCTACTCCTGCCGGGGTCATCAACTGGCCCACCGGGGACGGGGATGGTGGCTTGTTCAAGGGCATCCTCGTGCGCTACTTGGCGGATGTCGCGGTGCGCCTTCCCGCGGATTCGCCGGCGAACCGTGCCACGCGCAAGCTCGCCGCGCGGATGGTGGTGGCATCGGCGGAGTCGGTATGGGCCCACCGCCTTGAGGTGGATGGCCTGCCCATCTTCGGCTCGGATTGGACCACGGATGCCCGCCTGCCGCATAACTATGGCTTCGGGCCCACCACCATCGGGGAGAAGGTCGGCATCATCCGCGTTGCCGAGCGGGACCTCTCAGTGCAGCTTTCGGGCTGGATGTTGCTGGAGGCCTGTGCCCGCGTGGTCAAATAGGGTGCACCCGCGGTACTGCAGCAGCCTTGTCCGAGTGTGTTTGTTTCTGTCTGCATTTGTGGGATTAGACACGCCCTTTTTCAGCGCCACCCGCGCTACCGGCGCATATGGTTTCCGGCGAGTTTGTGAATAATCAAGTTCACAAAAATTGCCCGGCATGTTTGGCATAACACGGGCATACTGGGGACTTGGAAGCTTTTCCGCGCTACTCGCAAAGGACTTAAATCTCATGCCAATTGCAACCCCTGAGGTCTATAACCACATGCTCGATACCGCCAAGAAGGGCGGCTTCGCATTCCCAGCCATTAACTGTACTTCCTCCGAAACCATCAACGCCGCGCTGCGCGGTTTCGCCGAGGCCGAGTCCGATGGAATTATCCAGTTCTCCACCGGTGGCGCTGAGTTCGGCTCCGGTCTCTCGGTCAAGAACAAGGTTTATGGCGCCCAGGCGCTCGCGGCCTTCGCCTACGAGGCAGCTAAGCACTACGGCATCAACGTGGCCCTGCACACCGACCACTGCCAGAAGGAAGTTCTGGATGAGTACGTGCGCCCGCTGATCGCCATCTCCCAGGAGCGCGTTGACCGCGGCGAGCTCCCGCTGTTTCAGTCCCACATGTGGGACGGCTCGGCCATCCCGATCGACGAGAACCTCGTCATTGCCCAGGAGCTTTTGGAAAAGGCACATAACGCCAACATCATCCTCGAGGTCGAAATCGGCGTCGTCGGCGGCGAAGAGGACGGCGTTGAGGCCAAGCACGGCGCTAACCTCTATACCTCTGCTGAGGACTTTGAGAAGACCATCGATGCCCTGGGCACCGGCGAGAAGGGCCGCTACCTGCTGGCCGCCACCTTCGGCAACGTCCACGGCGTGTACAAGCCAGGCAACGTGCAGCTGCGCCCCGAGGTCCTCGATGAAGGCCAGAAGGTTGCCGCCAAGAAGTTGGGCCTCGAGCCCGGCTCCGAGCCCTTCGACTTTGTCTTCCACGGTGGCTCCGGCTCCGAGAAGGAAAAGATCGAGCAGGCTCTGCAGTACGGCGTGGTCAAGATGAACGTTGACACCGACACCCAGTACGCATTTACCAACCCCATCGCCCGCCACATGTTTGTTAACTATGACGGCGTGCTGAAGATTGACGGCGAGGTGGGCAACAAGAAGGCCTACGATCCTCGCTCCTACATGAAGAAGGCCGAGCAGTCCATGGCTGACCGCGTGGTCGAGGCCTGCACCGACCTGCACTCCGTGGGCAAGACCGTCTCCAAGTAGAACTCGCCCTCCCGCGCAGCTTCATAGCCGTGCTGTCATGTCATGGAGACGTGGCGGTGCGGCTATCATTGTTTCTAAAAGCAGATACGGGAGGCTTCCGCGATTCAAAGGAAGCCCTTAAGCCAGCCAGTTTCCATTGAGGGCACCAGAAAAACATGAGCATGACTGATAAACCGCAGAGAATATCCACGCGCGAGCGCCTGCGAGTAGTAGATCAATCAGTCATGGCCCGGGTTAACCGGCTGCGTTCGCGCTCGGTTTATATCATCCAGGCCACCGTGGGTGCCGGCCTTGCTTACTGGGTGGCCCACGTGCTCTTTGGCCACTCCCAGCCCTTCTTTGCGCCCATCTCCGCGGTCATCATCCTGGGGCTCTCCGGCGGCGACCGCATGAAGAAGGCCCTGGAGATGTCTATCGGTGGCATCATCGGCGTCGCGGTGGGGGACATCCTCTTCGAGTTCGTGGGCCAAGGCCCCTTCCAAATCACGCTCATTGTGCTCGCGGGGCTCATCGTCGGCTCTTTCATCACCAAATCCCCGCTGGTTGCCAATCAGATTGTCTTTGGCTCCATCCTCATCGCCACCATCTTCCCGCCCACTGAGGGCATGGGTGGCTTGGACCGCGCGGTCGATGCCATGATCGGCTCGGCCATTGGAATTGTCACCATCGCCCTTATCCCCAATTCCCCCCTGAGCCAGGCGCGCAGGGAGATCTGCAAAGTCTTAGGCATGGCCTCCAGCGTGCTTTCCGACGTCTCCTATGGCCTCAGGAACGACGACCCCGAACTCATCGAGGACGCCCGGGATGCCGTGCGCGGGACCCAGAGCAACATCAACAGCATGCTCGATGCGGCGAAGTCCGGACGCGAGGCCGCCGAGGTCTCGCCCATCATGTGGGCCTCCAGGCGCAATATCCGCTCCCTAGAGCGCATCCTCGAACCCGTGGATAATGCGGTGCGCGGGGTAAGAGTGCTCTCGCGCCGCGCGATGGTCTTAAGCGAGGACCACGACGAAGTATCGAAGGCTCAGCTCGAGCTCATCGATTCCCTCTCGGACATCCTCCAAGAGCTCTCCGAGCTCTATAACCACAAGAACAGGGCCGACGTGGCGCACGAGATCCCCGAGATAGTGTCCAAGCTGCGCAAAGTCGGCGCGCGTGCCTCCATGGGAGTAGTCGAGGAACAAAGCCTCTCCGCCTACGCGATTTTGGCGCAGACGCGCTCCATCGTGGTGGACCTGCTCATGGTCTGCGGCATGTCGCGCGAGTCCGCCGTGGCCAGCCTCGTGCCAACTTCTGCGCACCCGGCCTTCCCCTCCGAGGTGTGGAGCCAACAAGAAGAACGCGAGGAGCGCTCCGAGCGCGAGTCGGGCGAAGGATAGAGACCTAACTTGCCTGATCCTTCAGGATAGGCCGGGTGGCCGTGCTAGCGCACTGCCTAATTCTGGCTAGGCGGCCCAGCTGTGGATAACCGCCCCGGGCTTGGTGGGTTATCCACAGTTTTCTTACTGGGCGCGGGTTGGGGATTGTCGCACCGGTGGGCGGTGTCTTAGCGTGGCGGTCATGGGCTTGCAGGAGTACTTCGCACAACTCGGCCGGGGTGTTGACCTCGTAGCCGAGTGCTCGGGGCTATCTGCCCCAGACCTTGAAAAGATGGGGGCCAGTGCGCAGGATGCCGCCGAGCTTATAGGCCTGCACGCCATCTACTTCGGACCCACGCCTTATACGGGCAAGCAGCGCTTAGCCCTTGATGCTGCTCGGCGCAATGGGCACGCCCTGAGCACCCTGCAACACATCGAATCCTTTACCCGTCGCATCACAGGGAAACTGGATGCGTGGAACCTGCGGCTAGAATTATGCTCCACCCCAGGCGAGCATGTTACCGCGGTAGCCAGGCGCCGGCTGCGTGAATTACGTGTTCCCCGCCAGTACACCGAGCGTGTCATGCTGCGCCAGCACCCCAACGGGCTAGCCACGCTGACAGTGACCGGCAATGGGCTGGATATGGCAGATGCTTTCCGGACCATTGACCACAAGCGGCCAGGGGCAAGTTTTATCGCCCGCATGCTCGGCAAGGCAGACGAGGCCCCGGCTGGGCGTACTCGTGTGACGACTATGGCAGTCCTCCAGTTGGAGGACTACGGGAAGCTTGTACGCCGCGAGCGCGATGACGTGATGGTGCGCACCACCAGTGGGACTGTTATCACCGGCGCGCAGCTTGTTGAACGTGCCTGTGCCAACGAGGGTCTTATTACGGTGATAAGCCGTACGCTGGGGCCGGTGGACTTGTACCGTTTTCAACGCTTCGCCTCGGTCAAACAACGCACAATGCTCGCAGCAGAGCACCCCACGTGTGCGTGGCCAGGCTGTAACACCCCAGCAGAAAGAGGACAGTTTCACCATCTCACCCCGTGGAAGCACGGCGGGGAGACTAACGTTGCCAACCTGGTGACCTTGTGCAACTACCACAATGGTGTTAATGAGGATGATCCGAATGCGCCGCCACGGCGCGGGCGCCTTACCCGCGACGGCGGGACAATAGTCTGGCAGCCCCCGCACACTAGCCGTTAGGACAACACCGCCCAACGGCGACTTCCAGCACCCCAAAACCCAGCGCGCTTAAACTGTGGGCTTGTCGATAGAAAAAGCCCACACTAAGGCCGGACGACCTGCAGATCCCGCAGGTGGCGGTAGAAGGTGACGCGTTTTAGGGGACGCTTGGCACTGACGCCGTCGACAAGCACGCGTAGCTGCGGACCACCGGCCTGCACGGCCCTCCCCGTGAGCACGCTCTGCGGATCCAGGCGGCCAGGAATAGGCCGACGCAGGACCTGCGCGAGGAACCTACCGATGCCACGCGGGGCGGGATCGAGCGGCCCCAGAGCCCTAGCCGCCACGATGCCCGGGGCATCGAGCATGGGAACCAAGCGCGCGCCCCACGCACCCTTTCCCGGGCCTTGGCGCAAAAGCACCTCATTATCCACGATGATCTCCCCAGTGATCTCCGCGCGCTCCCACTGGGCAATGACGGCGGAGCCAGCCACCGCCAGGCCAGCATCGTTGCGGATGAGGGGCACCGGGCGAACCTGCCCTCTCAAGGCCAACTCCAGCGCCGCCTGCGGATCCTCAGGAATGCCCCAGTTCTGCCTCGCCGGGCTCGGGCCGACGGGAACGAATGACACCTCAACCCACATATAATCTGCGCGCATCATGCGCGTGAGCACCGCCGAAAGCGCGCCGTCACTGCCTACAACGACCACCCGGAGCGGCTCTGGAACCTCCTGGGGGGCAAACGCCGGCGTGCCCAAGTGCTCCACATCCGGCTGGGCCGCAATCTCATCTAGCGATGGCGTGGAATCCACCGGCAAGATCGACTCCGCCAGTGCATCAAGCACCCGCAACTCGCCGCGCGTAGGGATGGCACCCACCTTCTCTACCTGCGCATCATCCGGCAGCGCACCGGGGGCAGGAGAACCGCACAACAGAATCAAAAGAGCCACGACTTGTCCTTATCTCCACCGTTACTAGCTGTAATCACTAGCCTTTTGTACTCTACAGCGCCGTGTTGAGGTGGAACGGGGAGGGGGAGTTGCGAGATGCGCTCAAGACAAAGGAGCCGGCCCATTCTTGAGTTTGCCGTTTAGGGCTTGTTCAAGGCGTTGCGAAAGAGAACCTGAGTAACTCAAGGCACGTTTTGGCCTCCACCGCCTGCATAACGGGTAAGGTGAGTGGGTATTTGGCTGCAATTTCTAGGAAGTGACTGTTCAATGGCTGCGATCGTCATCGTCGGCGCCCAGTGGGGCGACGAAGGCAAGGGCAAGGCTACCGATATCCTCGGTGGCAAGGTCGATTATGTTGTGAAACCTAATGGCGGCAACAATGCCGGCCACACCGTCGTCGTTGGCGGTGAGAAATACGAGCTGAAGCTCCTTCCGGCCGGCATCCTTTCGGAGAATGCCACCCCGGTGCTGGGAAACGGCGTGGTCATTAACTTAGAAGCACTCTTCGATGAGATCGATGGCCTCGAGGCCCGTGGTGCTAATGCCTCGCGGCTGCGTATCTCGGCCAATGCGCACCTCGTAGCACCTTATCACCAGACCCTCGACCGCGTGCAGGAGCGTTTCTTGGGCAAGCGGGCAATCGGCACCACCGGTCGCGGCATCGGCCCGGCCTATTCCGATAAGGTCGCGCGCATTGGCATCCGCGTGCAGGACATCTTCGATGAATCCATCCTGCGCCAGAAGGTGGAATCCGCCCTCGACATCAAGAACCAGATGCTGGTCAAGATGTATAACCGCAAGGCCATCGATCCTGAGCAGATCGTGCAGTACTTCCTCGGCTACGCCGAGCGCCTTGCCCCCATGGTCATCGATGCGGAGCTCGAGCTGAACACTGCGCTGCACGAGGGAAAGCACGTCCTCATGGAGGGCGGGCAGGCCACCATGCTCGACGTGGACCACGGCACCTACCCTTTCGTAACCTCCTCGAACCCCACCGCAGGTGGCGCTTCCGTGGGTTCGGGCATCGGCCCCACCCAGATCAAGACGGCCCTGGGAATCATCAAGGCTTATACCACCCGCGTAGGTGCGGGTCCTTTCCCCACCGAGCTTTTTGATAAGTGGGGCGAGTACCTGCAGACCACCGGTGGCGAGGTGGGCGTGAACACGGGGCGCAAGCGTCGCTGTGGCTGGTATGACTCGGTCGTGGCGCGTTATGCCACCCGCGTTAACGGCTTCACCGACTACTTCTTGACCAAGCTCGATGTGCTCACCGGAATCGGAGAAATCCCCATCTGCGTTGCCTATGACATCGATGGCAAACGCTATGATGAGATGCCAATGACGCAGTCGGAGTTCCACCACGCCGAGCCAATCTTCGAGACCATTCCAGCTTGGGATGAGGACATCACCAACTGCCAGAGCTTCGAGGATCTGCCGCAGAAAGCACAGGATTACGTCCTGCGCCTAGAGGAGCTTTCCGGAGCGCGGATTTCCTACATCGGTGTTGGCCCGGGACGTGACCAGACCATCATCCGTCATGACGTGATGGAAGATCACGCCTAGCAGTTTGGTCTACTACCGCGCGCCGCTGCAGCGACGGTGGCTTGTTAAGGGGTAGGAACTACTTATGGATTTCGCAGAAGATAGCGCCGAGTTTATTGGAACTCCCTTGACCCCCAACGCCACGAAGGTGTTGTTGCTGGGGTCCGGGGAGTTGGGTAAGGCCTTGGCCATTGCCTTCCAGAACCTCGGTCTTGAGGTGCACGCCGTCGATCGCTACGCGGGTGCGCCCGCTCAGCAGATCGCGCACTTTAGCTACATCGCAGACATCCACGACGAGGCCAAGGTCTTAGAACTCACGGAGCGGATCCAGCCGGATTTCGTTATCCCTGAGGTCGAGATGGTAGCCGTGGGTGCTTTGGCCAAGCTGGAGGAGTCCGGCGAGGTCACAGTTGTGCCCACCGCGCGGGCCTGCGAGTTGACCCAGGACCGCGAGAGCGTGCGCGAAGTGGCGGCAGAGATAGGCCTGCCGGTTTCCGCGTATCGCTTTGCTTCCTCGTTCGAGGAGTTGCAGGACGCCACTGCTGAATTGGGCTTTCCCTGCATCATCAAGCCGGACGTGGCTACCTCCGGGAAGGGCCACATGTTGGCCCGCGATAGCCAGCACGTTGAAGAGGCGTGGAACCTCGTGCGCCGAGTCTCCTCCGACGAGGGCCGCGTGGTTGCTGAGCGCTTCGTTGACTTTGACTACGAGGTGACCCTGCTCGCCGTGCGTTCTATCGACCCAGCCACGGGGAAGCTGGCCACCTGGTTTAGTGAGCCCATTGGTCACCGCCACGAAAACGGGGACTTGGTCGAGGCTTGGCAGCCCATGGCCATGAGTGAGATCGCCTTGGAAAATGCCCGATCCGTCGCCGCACGTATCTCTAATGAGCTGGGTGGGCGCGGAGTATACGGAGTCGAGCTCTTCGTGGCCGGGGACGATGTTTACTTCTCCTCTGTCTCCCCGCGGCCTTCTGATACCGCGATGCTGACCTCCTATACCCAGCGTTTCTCCGAGTTTGAGCTGCATGCTCGGGCCATTTTGGGCTTTCCCATTGACGTGACTTTGGTGTCGCCGGGGGCGAGCGTGGTGCTCCACGCCGAGGAAGAAACCCGCGATGTGGCATATAGCGGACTGAGCCAAGCCATGACTTATGAGGAGACTGACGTGCGACTTTTTGGAAAGCCCGGTGCCTATAAAGGCCGCCGCATGGGGCTCGTTGTCTCCACGGCTGAAGATGTTGAGACCGCGCGAGACCGCGCAGCATTGGCCGCAGGAAAGATCAGCGTCGTGCCCACTCCCAGTGCTCACATGGCTAAAGCCAGCGCCCCAGCAGATGAGCAGGGTCTATAAGCGCTTGTCGGCCTAGACCTCCGATTAGTATCCTGCGCCGCTGCGGTTGCGGCGCAGGATCATGGGCTGGTGCGGAATCCTGGATTCCTCGAAGGGCTCGCCGCACTTGTCAAAGCCGTAGCCACTGTAATAATCCACCAGCGGGGTACGGGCATTGAGAAAGACCGACTGGCCAGGTGCCGTGGCCTCCGCGAGACGCAGAGCCGCTTCCATGATCTGCGCGCCGAGTCCGGTGCCGCGGGCCTTCTTGGCTATGGCAAAGCGGCCGAATTGGATGACATCTGCGCCCTCGAAGGTGGAGGGAAAGATCCGCGCGGTTCCGTCCAGTGTGCGTGTGGCGTCATCCCAAGCCAGGAGGTGAATGGTCCGGGAATCGGCGTCGGTGCTATCGATCTCTTTGTAGGGCGCTTGGTGTTCGTTGATGAAAACCTCCACGCGCAACTCATAAAGGGCATGGACATCGAGAGGATTCATCTGGGCGATGTTGGCGGCTGTAATCGTATGCGTCATGGCTGCCGATACTACTGCCTTGTTGCGTCCTCAGCGAGCCTGGCGCTATTTGTCGGCCTCGGTCAGGCGCGCGATGTGCAGGGTGAGATAGGAGACTTCATCGCAGGTAAGAGAGTCCTCGAAACGCAACTCAATGACGCCGGCGAGCAGCTGCGCGCAGTCCGCGGCGCGGGGATGCTGCTGGGCGATGGCCCGGCTGATGGGAGAATCCCCCGAGTCGAGCTGCGCATGCTGGGACATGCGCACGAAGAGATAACGCAGATGCGTGATGAAGCGAGCCACGGAGGTCGAACCGTCATGGAACTCGATGCCGAAGTACTCAGAGATGATCTCCAGCAGCTGCTGGATAAGGCCGGTCATGCGGTAAGTGCCGGAGAGATCCCCCACGCTAAAGCCCGCATTGACTAGGTGCAGGGTGAGGGCCACTGCCTCCGATTCTGGCAGTGGGGTGCGCAGCGCCGAGTTGATTTCCCGCAGCAGGCGCTTGGCTAGGGCGAGGTCCTCAGAATAGAGATAGCGGACTTCTGCCTCGAGCGGATAAGTCACGGTAGTGGAGCGCTTTACAGCGCCGTGGACGTGATCCGCCAACGCCACCACCAGCGTGAGCTTCTTCTGCAGGGCATCTGGTAGCTCGGCGCGTTTCATGGCGCCGAGGACCGTTTGGATGTACTCGCCGGGAATAGCGGCGAGTATGGCGGCGGAATGGTCAGGATCGCGCCCCACCGCCGGCACGAAGAGCTGTGCTACTCGTGCCGGGTCAACCCTATCGCCCGCCTTAGCCTGAAATCCGATTCCACGACCGGTGACAACTACCTCCTCATCCCCGCGGCGGGCGAGGATGACGTTGTTGTTGAAGACGCGGAGTATGTGCATGGAGCTTTCGGGTTTCTAGGTTGGACGGCGGACGCTAGGCAGTGATGTTAACGATAGTCTCTCCCGCAGTGGCGCGTTTGAAATCTGCGGCAGTTACCTTATTCAGGGTCTTGCTATTGGTCACGGTCACCATGACTGTCGGGTCATAGCCCGCCTCGCGTACTTTGTCGAAGTCCACTGTGGCGAGCAGGTCTCCGGTTTCCACGTGATCGCCCTTGGCGACGGCGCGTTCAAAGCCCTCGCCATGCATCTTGACGGTGTTGATGCCGATGTGGACGAGCACCTCCACGCCGTCCTCAGTCTTGATGCCATAGGCATGACCGGTCTTGGTGGCGGAGATAACCGTTCCGCTTACCGGAGAGAAGATCTCCGCGCCGGTGGGAACAATCCCGACGCCCTGGCCCAGGGTCCCAGCGGCAAAGACCGGATCATTGACGTCCTCGAGGGCGATGACCTCGCCGCTCACAGGTGCAGCAAGCTGTGAAGTCCTGGTCTTGGTGGTCACGGCACCGTCAGTGCCGCCCGCCTGTGCAGAATCTGTGCCGGCAGAAGTTGCGCCATCCTCGGCAGCTTCTTGCTCGCGCAGGGCCTTGGCCTCGGCGCGCTCCTCAGGGGTGCGGTAGTCGGTGAAGACGATGAGGAAGAAAGCAACGAAGAAGGCGACGGCAATGGCGATGACATACTTGAGCGCTGGGCTAAAGACGCCGATGGTCAGCAGAGAAGTAAAGACGAAGGCGTTGGCGGTAATGCCATTGGTACCAATGGTCAGCAGGGCGATGGTTAGACCACCTGCGAAACATCCCACCAGCATGCGCGGGTAGATGCGCTTGAAGCGCAGGTGAATACCGTAGAGCGAGGGCTCGGAAACGCCGCCGAGCAGACCAGCCATCAGAGCGGAGGCCGAGGTTTGGCGCATGACCGTGTCCTTGTCGCGAATGGACAGGGCCAGCACGCCGGCGGTGGCGCCGAAGCAGGCAAAGTTCCAGGCGCCCATGGGGCCTTGAATGAAGTCATAGCCCAGGGTCTGAATGTTGACCAGCATCAGGGCGTTGAGAGGCCAGTGCAGACCCAGCGGAACCAGGAAGGGGTAGAGCATTGGGATGGCCAAGGCGAAGACGAAGGGGGCGTTATCGTTCATCCACGCCAGGCCGGCGCCGATGCCGTTACCGGCCCACACGCCGAAGGGGCCGATGAGGAAGGCCGTCAGAGGAATGACAACGACCATGGTCAGGAAGGGGACGAAGACCATGTGGACGGAGGCCGGGATGATCTTTTGGAAGCCGCGGTAGAACAGCGCCGCCACGAAGGCCATGATGAGGGGGACGAAGACGTTGCCGCCGTAGGAAGGCAGCTGCATGGTCATGCCGAAGATGGGGATGGAGCATTGCTCAGTGCCCAAGGTCTGGTTGACTACGCAATCGACAGCCGGATTGGAATTTAGGTTGAGGAACTCTGGGGTGAGCAGCGCAGCCATGATGGCGCCGGGCACCCAAGGGTCGATGCGCAGCTTCTTTCCGGCGTTATAGGCCACCATCAGGGGAAGGAAGTAGAATACCGAGCGCCACATCGCGTCGACGAAGAACCACGAGGCGGGCTTGTCGGGCGAACGGAAGTCAATGATGCCGAAGGAATCGAGCACCGAGGCAAAAGCAATGATGAGGGAGGCACCCAGCAGCACGCCCAAGATGGGGCGGAAGGAGTCCGAAAGATACTCGAAGAATGCGTCCATCCAGGGCAGCTTGCCTTTGGCCTTGGCGCGCTGGGCGGCCTTGACCTCGTCATTGGATAGGGAGTGCATCTCGGGGAGGTGGTTGATTTCCTCGTACACGGTGGCGACGTCGCCGCCAATGACCACCTGGTAGTTGCGCCCGCCTTGGGGCACGGCGCCGAGCACCTTGGGGATGGCCTCGAGGGTTTCCTTGTTGGCAAGGGAGGCGTCGTTAAGCTCGAAGCGCAAGCGGGTCGCGCAGTGAGTGAGGGAGGAGATGTTGTCTGCACCGCCGACTCCGGCCACGATGGCCGCAGCCGAGGATGTCGTGGTTGTGGGTGACATGGGCTTTATTCCTTTCTGTACGAGGAAGTCAACGCGCGAGCACGCGCCACGCGCCGGGTATGAACTGTCCGAAAACGAGAAAAAGACCCAGGGCGCATGAAGCGTTCCAGGTCTTGCCCGAAGTAACAATCCTTAAGCCTTAAGTTACGCCCAGGTGGTCACGTTTGGCAAGAGCGGTGACTCGGCTCACCAGAATTGCTCTCGCGTTGTGGGGCTAGTTCTGCGGCCCAGCGTGGCGCACCATTTCATCCCACTCGACGATCTTGATGCGCTGACGATCATGGGCGCGGCCCGCGGCTTGCTCCGCGGCGTCGAGGCGGTGCCATCCCTCCCATGTGGTCACGGGGATAGAACGCGACTCCAGGAGATCGAGAATGTCTTGGGGATCGCGCTTGGAGGCGGGGGCGAGCTCGCCGGACTTATAGTCCGCGATGAGCATGTTCGTGGTGTCCTTGGCATCAGACTTGGTGTTGCCAATGAGCCCGACCGGGCCGCGCTTGATCCATCCGGTGGTGTAGAGGCCGGGTAGCTTGGAGCCATTAACGCCGCTGAGCACGTGCCCGCCGTCATTGGGCATGGTGGCGCGCTTCTCGTCGAAGGGGACGCCTGTGACGTCCTGCGGGTGATAACCCACGGCACGGTAGACGGCCTGCACCGGCCAGACGGTGAACTTGCCGGTGCCGGTGACGGTGCCGTCCCCATTGAGCTCGGTGCGCTCGGTCTTGATGGCGGCGACCTGGCCGTCCTCCCCCAGAATCTCTACCGGCGACTCAAAGAAGTGAATGTAGAGCTTGTGCGGGGCCGAGCCAGGCTCACGCATGGCATAGGACTCGAGGGTCTGGCACACCAGATCCACGGACTTGGCGGAGCGGCGAGCGTCTTCCGAGGCGGCATCGTACTCGATGTCCTCGGGGGCGACGATAACCTCGATGGTGGGGGACTCATCGAGCTCCTTGAGCTCCTTGGGGGTGTACTTGGCCTGTGCCGGGCCGCGGCGCCCAAAGACGTGGATCTCCTTGGCGCGGTTCTTCTGCAGCGCAGCGTAGACATTGTCCGGGATTTCGGTGACGAGGAGCTCGTCCGCCGTCTTGGCCAGGATGCGAGAGACGTCGAGGGAGACGTTGCCTACGCCAACGACGGCGACCGATTCGGCGGAAAGATCCCAGTCACGCTCGAAGTCGGGGTTGCCGTCGTAGAAGCCGACGAACTCGCCGGCGCCGTGGTTACCCTTGAGATCCTCGCCCGGAATGCCCAGGGGCTGATCGGCGGTGGCGCCGGTGGCGAAGATGATGGCGTCATAATAATCATGCATCTCGTCGACGGTGAGATCGCGGCCGATCTCAATATTTCCTAGGAAGCGAATCTCTTCCTTCTCCATGACGTTGTGTAGGGAGGCGACGATTCCCTTGATGCGGGGGTGATCGGGGGCCACTCCGTAGCGAATGAGGCCGAAAGGCGCTGGCATCTTCTCGAAGAGGTCCACGGTGACATCGAGGTCTGATTTCACCAGGAGATCGGAGGCGTAAATGCCGGCCGGGCCGGAGCCGACCACGGCGACGCGCACGGGACTATTCATTACTAAGGGGATCCTTTCTACGTTACTTCCTCGAATATTCTACGCGTGAGCACCGGAATGAAATCAACTGTGTGACCTGCGTTGCATAAAGATGCTCTTAATGGAAGAAGTGAGAAACGAGTTCCATTTTCAACCCGCAGCGGGCAGGTGCTTCAAGTAGAGTGGGATCGTCACCATGCGCTCTCAAAGGTGATCCCGAGCACATGAATTACCGCCGTCACATGGCGGCGAGAGAAAGGTTTCCGCATGTCTTCCCAAAGTTCCGCGCTCATCAGCGTTAATGGTCGAGGCTTTCAAGGCCTCGACATCTCCGGATTAGCCCCCCAATTGGGGGCTACTTTTATTCGTCTTGATGAGCTTAGCCCCTCCATCGCGGAGGTGCTGACCGAGGTACCCGCACAGCCCGTAGTTATCCAGGGAGTGGGTGACGTTCACTTCGACGCTGACGTGGCCGCCTCCTTGGGTGTTCCTTTCGTGCTCATTGCCGGCGACTCGCCGCGCGCAGCCCAGCTCGATGCCGAGCACGCAGCCTCGCTGGGAACCACCGTGGCCGGAGTATTCACGGACGTGAGCGAGGTGCCCGCTGCATTGAGCGCGCTGCCCGCCGTGGAACCGGTTATGAGCCCCACCGTATTCCAGAAGCAGCTTTTGGAGCAGGCCACCGCAGCCGGTGCCCATATCGTCCTGCCGGAAGGTGAGGATGACCGCATCCTGGAGGCGGCAGGGGAACTGGTCAAAGGCGGAGTTGCCAAGCTGACCATCCTGGGTGAGCCGGAAGAAATTAAGGAGCGCGCCGAGAAGCTTGGCATCTCCCTCGCCGGAGTAGAGCTCATCGATCACCTCACCTCCCCGCTGGCGGAGGAGTTCGCCGCGGACTTCGCCGAGCTGCGCAAGAAGAAGGGCGTCACCCTCGAGCAGGCCCGCGAAACCATGCAGGACATCTCTTACTTCGCCACCATGATGGTGCACAAGGGCCTGGCAGATGGCATGGTCTCCGGTGCCGCGCACACCACCGCGCACACCATCAAACCCTCCTTCCAGATCATCAAGACCGCGCCGGGTGCCTCCGTGGTATCCTCCATCTTCCTCATGGTCATGCGCGGGCGCCTGTGGGCCTTCGGCGATTGCGCCGTCAACCCTAACCCCACAGCTCAGCAGCTGGGAGAAATCGCCGCCAGCTCGGCGCATACCGCCGCGCAATTCGGCATTGACCCGCGCGTGGCTATCCTGTCTTATTCCACCGGCACCTCCGGCACCGGCCCTGACGTCGACCGCGCGGTCGAGGCCGTCGCGGCTGCCCACAAGGTAGACCCGCAGATGAAGGTCGATGGTCCGTTGCAGTTCGACGCCGCCTGTGACCCGGGCGTCGCAGCAAAGAAGGCTCCGGAGTCCAGCGTGGCTGGACGCGCTAACGTCTTCATCTTCCCCGACCTCGAGGCCGGAAACATTGGATATAAAACCGCACAGCGCACCGGTGGCGCGCTGGCAGTCGGCCCCATCTTGCAGGGCCTGAACAAGCCGGTCAACGATCTTTCTCGTGGAGCCACCGTTCCGGACATCATCAACACCGTCGCTATTACCGCCATTCAGGCAGGAGGAAAGTAAATGAGCTACGTACTAGTTCTCAACTCTGGTTCTTCCTCCATCAAGTTCCAGGTTGTCGATCCACACGGACACACTAACGATGCCCCTCTCGTGAGCGGTTTGGTCGAGCAGATTGGCGAGCACTCTGGCGCCATCAACGTCACGCTGCGTGGCGGGGAGGAGATCCGCGAGGAGCTCGAGATCCCAGACCACACCTACGGGCTTGAGCGCGCCTTCGAGATCATGGCGGCCAACAAGGTCGGGCCGACGGATGTGGATCTCATCGCCGTGGGCCACCGCGTTGTTCACGGCGGCATCGTATTCTCCGAGCCCCAGCTCATCGTGGATGAAATCGAGGCCATGATCGAGGACCTTATCCCGCTGGCGCCTTTGCACAACCCAGCCAACCTGGACGGCATCCGCGTGGCCCGCGCCATCCTGCCGGATATTCCGCATATCGCCGTCTTCGATACCAGCTTCTTCCACGCCCTTCCGCCGGCGTCCGCACTCTATGCCATCAACAATGAGGTGGCCTCCAAGTACGATATCCGGCGCTATGGCTTCCACGGCACCTCCCACGAGTTCATCTCGCAGAAAGTCGCGCAGCTGCTAGACAAGGACCCGGATGAGGTCAACCAGATCACCCTGCACCTGGGTAATGGTGCCTCCGCGGCCGCCATCCGCCACGGCCGGCCGCTAGATACCTCGATGGGCCTTACCCCGCTGGCCGGCCTGGCCATGGGTACCCGTTCCGGTGACATCGATCCGGGCATCATCTTCCACCTAGTGCGCCAGGCAGGGATGAAGGTCGATGAGATCGACACGCTGCTCAACAAGCAGTCCGGCGTCAAGGGCATCTCCGGCGTCAATGACTTCCGTGTCCTGCGGGAGATGATTCGCGCCGAGGACCAGGATGCCTGGCTGGCTTATAACATCTACATTCACCAGCTGCGCCGCTTCATCGGTGCGTACATGATCATCCTCGGCCGCGTCGATGCCATCACGTTCACCGCCGGCGTGGGTGAGAATGACACCGAGGTCCGCCAGGACGCGCTGTTCAACCTGGAGATGTACGGCATCAAGTTCGACAAGGAAGCCAACCTGGTGCGCTCGAAGGAAGCGCGCATGATTTCCACCCCGGATTCCCCGGTCAAGGTATTCGTCGTCCCCACCAACGAGGAACTGGCCATCGCCCGCAAGTCCGCAGCCGTTGCCGAATCCGCGCGAGAGGCTGGGCTCTACTGAGCGGCAACCGCAGCCGGAGCAGTTAGAACAACGTTATCGGGCGTACCTGGTTGGCCAAGTCAACCAGGGCATAGCGGTGGCGGGAGAACGGTGCTTGGCGGGCTAATGCCCGGAGGGCGTCGGCAAGCCCATAGCGCAAGCCGCGCTGGGTGAAAGGGAACTCGAAGAGGTCGTTGGGGGAAGCGGCCTCTTTCAGCTTGTTTTCGCGCAAGAAGCTCAAGCCCGCGGAGATGACAGCCACCTTGACCTGCAAGAAGCGCGGCTCGTTGTGGGGGATCTCCTCCAGACGCCTAGCCGCGCGCCGAATCCGCGACTCGGTCAGATCCTGCGTAATAAACTGCACGATGGTGGTCAGCCGCGCCATGCGGTGGTGCCGCGAGGCGTTGGGAACCTTGTCGAGCGTTGCCACGGCGAGCTCCACCTCGTGCTCGGCGCGGAGCTGACGCGCGAGGCCGAAAGCGGAGGAGACCGTCGTGGGATTGGTCGCCCACACCACGCCATAGAGCCTCATCGAATTAAAGCGCAGGTGTGCCGGGCTATCCGTGACGTGATCCCAGATGTCGGGGTGCTCAATGAATACGCGATCGGGGAGATCAGCGAGGGTAGTGCGCAGATTGGAACAGGCGCGCGCGAGACTGGGCTCGATGAGTGAGGTCTCATTAAAGCCCATCTGCTGCAAGATGAGCTCGTTGATGGCGGCCAGCGCGAGCTTGGGAGCAGACTCGCCTGGGAGCTGGTCAAGGACGTTGGCAAAGTGCACCTGGGCATCGCGGAAATCATCGTGCAATAGCTCCACCACCCCGGCGTACCACTGATAGCGCCAGTCCTGGCCGAGCTGCTCCTCGATGGAGAGAAGCCACTCACGCGCCTGCCCGGTGTAGCCGAGGTCGATCATGGAGCGAACGACGCCGAGCGGAATCTCCGCCGAGGACTCGTACTCGGGGGTCTGCATGGCCTGACGCAGCGTTTCCAGGGCCTCCTGGGGCTCGGTATAGGAGGCGCCTTGCAGGAGTGCCGCGCCGACATCCGCACGATCGAGCAGGGGTGTGGGCAGCGCGGATACCACCTCGGGGGCGGTGATGCGCACGGTGCGGTCGATGCCGTCGATAAGCTGATCGGTGCGGAACACCAGGTGCTTGGTGCCGAAGGTGGTGCGCTGCGGGGAGAAGAAAGAGTGCTGGGCGGGATGCTGGATGCCATCCCGGATGGCGATGACCTCACGCAACACCCCGAAGAGCTGATTGCGCATCTCATCGAGGCTGGAAAAGCGGCGCGCCGGGTCGGGGTCAGTGGCGCGCAGCAGGAGGCGGTAGAAGGAGAGGTAGCGGCGCAGCTCCGGCTCCACGCTGGGGGAAGGAATCCCCGGCTTGAACGCGCCATCCTCGGTGGGCAGGTGCAGGGTCAAGGCGGCCAAGGTGCGCCCGACAGTGTAGACATCGCTGGCGATGGAGGGGCCCTGCGTGGCCACCTCGGGGGCCTGGAAACCGTTGGTGCCGTAGATGTAGCCAAAGGCGCCGATTCCGGAGACCGCCCCCAGGTCAATGAGCTTGACCTGGTCCTCGGTGACGATGATGTTATCGGGCTTGAGATCGTTGTAAACCACGCCGCGGGAGTGGAGATAATCAAGCGCCGGGAGGATTTCGAGGATATAGGCAATGGCGGTATCGACGGGGAAGAGCTCGCCGGGCTGCTGCTTGCGGCGCTCGCGCAGGGAAGGCCCGCCCACGTACTCCATGACGATGAAGCCGCCGGGTACGCGCTGATCATCGATGAAGTTGAAAATCTTCACGATCCCGGGGTGGGTAATATCGGCCAAGAACTCACGCTCGGCGATGGCCGCGTCCTTCTCATCCTCGGACTTCTGGGACTGCAGCCCCTTGAGCACCACCATTCGCCCGGAGACAAAGTGATCGTTGGCCAGGTAGATCCAGCCCATGCCGCCGTGGGCGATGACCCCGAGGATCTCGTATTGACCGGCCACCATGTCACCTGGCTGAAGCTGCGGTGCCGGCGCCTTCTTCTGCGTCGGATCGATGAGCACTTCCGTGGCCGGGCGCGGGGTAACGAAGGGCAGCGTGGCCATGCCATCGGCCACCTCACGGTCGGTGCGCTGCGCGGTGCGGCGTTCGCGGAAAGTGTCGAGCGCCTTGCGCCGCGAGCGCTTGGAGGGATCCTCCTGGCGCCGCCTGTCACGCAGGTTACCTAGGTCCGCGATGAGGGCGGCGATGTTTTCGGGGTCGCCGTCGTAGTCCCCGGGCTCATCCGCGAGCGGATCGTAGGCCACGGCGTCGGTGTCCGGGCCTTCTTCCTCGTTGGCGAAGGGATCATAGGCTACGGCATCGGTGTCCGGACCCTCATCCTCATCTGCGAAGGGATCATATTTGACGGCCTGGGTGTGGGAATCATCGACCTCCGGCTCGAGATGGTCGAGCTCGTCCTCGCTGAAGGAGCCAAACTGGGTGTTTTTGGTCATCTAGTTCTCCTCCGGGGCGTCAGTGGCAGATTTCTTCGCAGCTTCGTCACCGTGTTCTTGTGGGGTTTCATCAATATAACGCGGCGCGGGAAGCGTGGGCTGGGGCAGGTATGCGCCCAGCCACTGGTTATAAATCCGGTTCCAGGTGCCGTCTCTTTGGATGCGCTCCAAGGTGGAATTGACCTGGCGCACCAGCGGGCGTGCGTCATACTTCTCACTGTTGCGCCGCATGGCAATGCCGTAGTTCTCCGTCTTGAGGCTTTCGCCCACGATGGAGGTATAGGCGTCTTGGGCCAGCATTCCAGACAGGACGGTATCATCGACAACGATGCCGTCGGTCTGGTTGAGCTGCAGCGCCATGAGGCAATCACCCCAGGAGACGGTCTCTAGGACGTTCGCCCGTGGCGCGTGCTCGGCGATGGCGCCCAGGGCCGTCGAGCCTTGCACCGCGCATAGCGTGCGACCGGCGGTATCTTCCATGGAGTTAATCCCTGAGCTGCTCAGCACCAGCGTGCGGGTATTCGTGGTGAGGTAGGGGGTGGAAAAAGAAACCTCTCGCTCGCGCTCGGGGGTAATGGTCATGGTGCGCACGATGAGGTCCACCGTCCCCTCATTGAGCGCTTGGGTGCGCTCGGAGGATTCGACGAAACGGAAATCCACCCGGTTGGGGTCACCGAATATATCGCGCGCGATCTCGTGGGCAATATCTACCTCGAAGCCGCGCACCTCACCCGAGGCGGTATCGCGGTAGCTGAGCAGGTTATTGGAACGGTCCACTCCCACGATGACGCGCCCACGCTTGACGATGTCCGGTACACGTTCCGCAGGGCTGCGGTCATCAGGGCGATAAGACCCAACGAGCTCCTGCGTGCTGGTCCGAGGCGGAGTAAGAGAGCCAGCCGAGCGCAGGACCGAGCCCTCCGGCAGCGGAGGCCCCGGTCTGACCTGGAGGTTGGCCACCCGCTCTTGGGGGGCCGGCGGGGTGTTCCGTGAGGGGAGGAAAGAACAGCCGGACGTTGCAAGGGCGATGACACTCGTGAGGAGTGCGCAGAGCTTTTTCTTCATCACAGGTACTCCTGCAGCCGTGGACGAATGCCCAGCCAGACGGCGATGATAGCCGCGATGGTGAGAAGCAAGACGGCCGTTGCCACCGTGGTTACGGCGTTGAGGCCCTGCTCAAGGTAGGAGCGCATGGACACGCGGGCCTCGGCGATGAGCTGGGCCAAGGCGGTATCCGTATCGGCGAAGGCTCGCGCGGTGGTGACCTCCTTATTTCCCGGGGTGGCATCCGTGGCCAGGGTGAGTGCATGATCATAATCGCCCTCGCTGAGGGCCTCCATGAGGCGGTCGTGGGCGTCGGTCCAGCGTTCCGTTGCCGCGCGGGCCTGTGGAATGAGCCCGGGGTTAGAGGCGGGAACATCCTCATCACGCAGGGCGTTTTCATAGTCCCCGAGCGCGGAGTTGATGGAATGCACCGTGCTTTGGAACTGCACGCGCATGTCTTGCTGCGAGGAGCGCAGCACCAGAGCCAGGGTCTCCGAGGTGCGTGTCTGCTGCGCCTCGATGCGCGAGGCGGTGAGGGAATCCCAGGGCCGTGAGGCGGTGGCAAAGCCTTGGTGGCCCGCCGCCCATGTGGCGAGGTTGGAGCCGCCTGCCCAGGACAAGGCGATGATTAGCATGATGGTGGCGGCCAGGAAGCCGCGATTGAATCTGCGCCTGGTCAGCCGCCACAGCCACCACTGCGCGATGAAGAGGAAAAACAGTGCTGCGAGGAGGCCGGAGAGCGGCACCCATTGCGGGGTGGTCAGCCTTTGCTGCTGCTCGTTGACCTTGTAGGAGGCGCGCTGAAAGAGCTCGGCCGCGGCGGGCAGGATCTGCTCGCGCATGAGGCTCGAGGCATTCGACATATAGGAGCTAGCCACCGAGTTTCCGGCGCGGTGATTAGATTGTGCCTTCTCCACCATGGCGGTATAAACCGGCAGCTCGCGTTGGATAAAGGTGACGAGATCTCGGATCCGCTGATCCTCTGGGCTGGTGCCGAGCACGGCCTGGGTGGCCGCGACGGAGGCAGCATCGATGGCCTCGTTGTAGCGCTGGCGATTATCAGCGGACTCCACGCCTGCCTGGACGAACCCCGTGGTGGCCACCGTATCTGCCAGGGACAGAGAGGTATAGAGGTGGTGAGCAGAGTTCGCCATGGGTTCCGTGGTGCTCAGCAGCTCATCGAGCGCGCTGTGGCGTGCCGCGGAGGAATTAGACATCGATATCCCTGCCGCGCCCAGAGCTAGGGTGAGGATCACCGTGACGGTAAAAAGCTTGCCCGGAGTAGTCGAGGCGAAGCCATAGAGCCGCCGCAGCAGGCGGGCGGGGCCGGCGAAGGAATTCATTGCCAGCTGGGTGACGTTATTGAAAGCCGGAGTGGCTGGCTCCGTGAGATCATCGAGCCAGTGATCGGCCGGGTGAACGCGCAGATCATGCACGTCAGCCACCTTCATTCCTGACTCTTTCATTCCTTTAGAATAGCGCCCGACCTGAGGACGATGCCACCATTGCCACACCTATTTCTTAAGGACTCGGAGTCGAGAGCCTCGTCGCAAAAGGTTAGTATGGGCGCTATGACATCCCAGTCACCTGAATCCGCTCACGCGTCGCGCCTTTCCTCCCGTTATTCGTCCGCCGCAGGCAGTGAGGCGGCATCCATGAAAGCACAGGGCAGCGGTGATGGTTGGGCGGCAGGGCCTGACGGAATCAAGGTCTGGGGGAAGTTTGGTGCGGCCGGGCTTTTCCTCGTTGCGGGCGATGAGGTGCTCCTGCAGTTTCGGGCCAAGTGGACGAATGCCGGGCACACGTGGGGTATTCCTGGCGGTGCCCGTGATTTTGAGGAACCTGCTGTAGCGGCAGCATTGCGCGAGACCCATGAGGAATGCGCTATCGAGGCGCGCGACGTAACGGTGCTGGGGGAAGAGGTCACGGCGGGCCCTTATCCTGCTGCGGCGCAGTTGCCCGGGCAGTGGACTTATACAACGGTGCTGGCGCAGACGCTCCACGGCGAGCGGCTTGCCACCGTTGCCAATGCGGAATCGGAGGAGCTGCGTTGGGTGGCGCTCGACGAGGTGGAAAAACTGCCACTGCTGGGGGCATTTCGGAAAGCCTTTCCCTACCTGCGGCAGCGTTTTGCACACCTTAAGCAATAGCGGCGCAACTTTTATGGCACTCTAGTCTTTATGATTGAAGTAGAGGGACTGACAAAGCAGTACAAGTCTGTCCGCGCTGTCGATGATCTAACCTTCAAGGTGGAACCAGGTATAGTCACCGGTTTCTTGGGTCCCAATGGTGCAGGCAAGTCGACCACGATGCGCATGATTTTGGGCCTCGATGAGCCAACGATGGGGCAATCGTTGGTCAACGGGCAGCATTATAGCGAGCTCAAGCACCCGCTACGCGTGGTCGGAGCCCTCCTTGACGCCAAGGCGGTGCACCCCAACCGCAGTGCCGCCAACCACCTAAAGTGGATGGCTCAATCCAATGGCATCAGCACCTCTCGCGTTGATGAGGTCCTTGACCTCGTGGGCCTGAGTGACGTCGCCGGGAAGAAGGCCGGCGGATTCTCCCTCGGCATGGGCCAGCGCCTCGGCCTAGCCGGCGCTTTGTTGGGGGATCCGGAGATTCTCATTCTTGATGAGCCCGTCAACGGCCTTGACCCCGAGGGAATCCGCTGGGTGCGCTCCCTCGTACGCGCCCTCGCCGCTGAGGGTCGCACGGTGTTGATCTCCTCGCACCTGCTTTCAGAGATGTCGCTGACCGCTGACCACCTCGTTGTCATTGGCCGCGGCAAGCTAGTGGCAAATCAATCCACCTATGACTTTGTCAAAGAACATTCCCAATCCTCAGTCATTGTGCGCTCGGAGTACCTCAAGGAATTTGCCGGTGCCCTGCGCGAGGAGGCGGTGGACTTCCAGGAAGCCGCCGACGAGGAAGGCCGGCCGACCCTCGTCATCAAGAATCGCACCACCGACTCGGTGGGCCAGCTGGCCTATTCCACCGGAGTACCGCTCAATGAGCTCAGCCTCAAGCGTGCCTCCCTCGAGGATGCCTTCATGCAGTTGACCGGAGACTCCGTGCAGTACCACGGCAATACTCCGCTGGTCATCGCGGAGCAGAGTACCCAGGAGCCCACTAACCAGGAGGCGCAGAAGTAAATGCTGCTTAATACAGTCAAGGCCGAGTGGACCAAGCTCCACACCACGCGTTCCTTCTGGTGGACCACCGCCGTATTCCTGTTCTTTGCTTGGGGCTGGGCTATCCTTAACGCCTCCCTGAGCGGACAGGTCGAGGGCGCGGCTGAGCTCAACCTGCTCAGCCCGCAGAGCGCCACCACAGTCCTGCTCATGCTGGGGCTTCCCGTGTTGATAATCCAGGCCACCATGGTGATAACCACCGAGTATCGCTATGGTGTGCAGACAACTGTCTACATGGCCAACCCGCGGCGCTGGATGGTCGCTGTGGTCAAGTACTTCTTGTACGCGATCTTCGCAGCCTTCTTGGTATTCGTCGCCATAGTTGGTGCCTACCTGCTCACCAGCGTCTTCGCGCCAGAGGATCTCGCGGATGGCTTCAAGCCTTTCAGTGATGATGCGGGTCGCCGCCTGCTGTGGCTCTACCCATTGGCTACCGCGATTCTCGTTCTGTTTAGCCAGGGCGTGGGCTTGCTGCTGCGCCAGACGGCGGGCGCTGTATCCATCAGCCTGATCCTTTACCTGGGCATCGATTCCTTTGTGCAGCTCATCCCGAAGGTGGGCGAGCGGATCATTGACTTCATGCCTTTTACCGCTTTTAACAATTGGTTAGCAGACATGGAGCCCTCCCAATATGCTTGGTGGGATTCGGCCACGGGCTCCGGCGTGGTCTTCTTCTGCTGGTCCTTGGCGCTATGGATCCTGGGGGCATTCTTGTTGATTAAGCGCGATGCATGATCCCGCTGCCGCTTCTTGGCACCCTGGCCCTGCTTTCGGCCACCGCGCCCTTTGCCACCGACATGTACCTGCCGGTGTTGCCCGCTATCGTCGAGGATCTAGACACTAGCCGCGCCCTTGTGCAGCTCACCCTCACCGGCTTCTTCATCGGGATGGGGCTGGGCCAGCTGGTAATTGGCCCCCTAAGTGATGCGATAGGGCGCAAAGGCCTCTTAATCGCAGGCGCCGGCTGCGCACTGGCGGCCTCCGTCCTCGCCGCCCTTGCGCCCTCCATTGAGGTACTTGTATTCGCGCGGGCCCTGCAGGGGCTCGGCGGGGGAGCCTGCGTGGTTCTCGCGCGCGCGGTGGTACCGGATCTCTTGGCCGGCAAGGCCGCGGCCAAGGCCTACTCTTTGCTCATGGCTCTCCAGGGCATCGCCCCAGCAGTCGCCCCAGTTATCGGTGGGGTACTGGCGCAGCCTTTGGGCTGGCGCGGAATCTTCTGGGTGCTCGCCGCCCTCCACGCGCTGCAGTTTGTCCTGGCTATCATCGTGGTTCCGGAGACTGCGGGCGGGCGTCCCCACGATCACCTCGTGTCCACCGTGGCGCGGAACTACCTGGCTGTGGCCAAGAGTCTGCGCTTCTGGGGCTTCGTGGTGACCATGGCCTACGGCTTCTGCTCGATGTTTTGCTACATCGCCGCATCTTCCTTCGTCATGCAGGAAGAATTCGGCTTCTCCGCGGCGGGCTATTCGCTCGTCTTTGCCTGCAACTCCTTGGGCCTGTTCGCCGCCACCCTGCTCAACGCCAAGGCCCTCGATACCTACTCTTCCGCCACGCTGTTGCGTGTTGGGGTGGCTGCGGCTTTTGTGTCTACGGTGGCGCTGGCGGCGTCGATTGTCGCGGGCGCTCCCGTGTGGCTCATCCTAGGAATCCTCTTTTGCGCCGTGGCTCCCACCGGATTCATCATGGGCAATTCCACCGCTTTGGCCACCGGGCTCATGCGTAAGCGGGCGGGCTCCGTGACCGCCATCATGGGGTTCATGCAGTCCTGCCTGGCCGGGGCGGTCAGCCCGCTGATGGGACTGGGCAGTGACGCGCTCATGACCATGGGCGTAGGCATGGTCATCTGCACCGCCATTGCCCTAGTCGGCGTCACCTTTGCCACCCGCAGGCTGCCGCAGGCGTGATGAAGGTCTAGTTACTGCAGCGCGGAGGTCAGGCGCATGGCGTTGTCGACGTAGCGGCGGAAGTATCCGCGCTCGTTCCATTCCGCGAGGGTGAGTTCGTGGCACACGGCGCGGTAGTTGCCGGCCAGCTCATTGAACTGCGCGATGAGGTCGCCCTTGGCCACCAGCATGGTGGACTCGTAATTCAGGCCGAAGGAGCGCATGTCCATGTTGGACGAGCCAAACATGCACAGTGGATCGCCCTCCTCATCATCCGGGTCGGTGAGGACGAACTTGGAATGCAGGACAAAGGGCTCAGGGAATTGGTAAATGTGCATTCCTGCCTCCAGGAGCGCCTGGTAGTAGGAGGATTGGGCGTGGTTGACCATGAATTGATCGGCCTTGCGGGAGACGTAGAGCTCTACGCGTACGCCGCGATAGCACGCGGTGGTCACGGCCTCGAGGAGGGATTCATCGGGGACGAAGTAAGGCGAGACCATCACGAGGCGCCGCTTGGCGTGGTGCACCAGGGAATTGAACATGCGCAGGTTGGGCTCGGTGGTATAGCCGGGACCTGAGGGGATGAGCTGAAGGTAGTTGACGTCCGCGGCCTCGCCGTCGTCATAGTCCAGCGCCTCGAGCTCTAAGGTCTCGTTGGATTCGATGTACCAATCCACGGCAAAGATTCCCGTCATCGAGGTAACCACCGGCCCGGTTAGCTTGACCATGTAGTCGATCCAGTAGCGGTCGGTGGTGCGGTACTCGCGTTTGATGAGGTTCATTGAGCCGATGAAGCCCGTGTGCCCGTCCACGATGAGCAGCTTGCGGTGATTGCGCAGGTCGGGGCGGCGGAAACGGGCCTTGTGGAGCTGAATGGGCAGCGTGAGGTGCCATTCGACGCCTATCGCGCTCAGGCGCTTGCCCAAGGTGGAGTAGCCGTCATACTTAATGCTGCCTATCTGATCGAGCAGCAGTTTCACCTTGACTCCGCGGGCGGTGGCGCGCGCGAGGGATTGATAGAAGTTGTCGGTGGTCTCATCCCAGGACTGGATGTAGACCTCGATGAGCACGTAGTGCTCTGCCTTGTCGATGGCCTGCGCCATGGCCTCGATAGCGGATTCATAGTCCGCATAAAGACCCTGGTTGTGCCCGATAAGTGCCGGGTATCCCGTCAGGGTGCGGTTGAGCCGAATGACGGATTCTATCTCGGGGGAAAGCCTGCCGGAGGGGTGATCCGGGGTATTGGCCGTGACATCCTCGATGAGCTCATTGGCCTCTTGCTGAATGCGGTGGCGCCGGCGGTTGATAGACGGCGAGCCCATGAGGAGGAAGAGCGGCAGACCCACGATGGGAAGCAGCAAAATGGCCAGCAGCCAGGCGCTGGAGCTCGAGGGGCGCCTGCCCTCTGGGACCACGCCGATGGCGATGATCTTTATCGTGTAATCGATGATCAAGAAGATCAGTTGCCAGATGGTGAGATCGACGCTGAGAGTCATAATTTTTAGTCCTCGCCCTGGCTTTAACGGACCGAGTCGAAGTCGGGGAGATCGAAATCGGCGATGAGTGGGGCGTGATCGGAGGTTTTATCGCCCGCGCGCTCAACTAGGTCTACCTGGGCACCGCGCACCGTGCGGGCCAGCGGCGCCGAGGCGAGCTGGAAGTCGATGCGCATTCCCTCGTTCTTTTGGAAGCGCATGCCCTTGTAATCAAAGTAGGTATAGCGCTGTTTCTCGGTGTAGCGGCGGGTTACCTCCTCGAGGCCGGCTTCCTCGAGCATCTGAAAGGCCGCGCGTTCTGGCTCGGTCACGTGCGTCTTGCCGCGGAAGGCCTCCATGTCCCATACGTCCTCATCGCGCGGGGCGATGTTGAAATCCCCCACCAGCAGCAGCTTGGATTGCGCACGGGCATGGGCGTAGCGCGAGAGGGAATAGAGAAACTGCAGCTTATAGTCGTAGTGGCGGTCGGTGATCTCGCGCCCATTGGGCACGTAGAGCGACCAGATCTCCACCCCGCGAATGCGGGCACCGAGGGCGCGGGCCTCCAGCTTCTGGGGCTTGTCCGGGTCTTTGGCAAAGCCGGGCTGCTCGGGGAAGGAGGTCTGAATATCGCTGAGCGGATCCCTGGAGATGATGGCCACGCCATTCCACTGGTTGAGGCCGTGGCAGGCCACGTGATAGCCGGCGTCAACGAAGTCTTGGGTGGGAAATTTATCGTCGGCGACTTTGGTCTCCTGTAGGCACAGCACGTCGAGGTCGTGGCTGTGCAACACATCCACCGCACGTGTGACGCGGGTGCGGACGGAGTTGATATTCCAGGTGGCTATGCGCATAGGCTACAGGTTACCGCGTTCAATTGAGTCATCGCCGCGTGGCGTAGAGGTGACGGTGGTGCTCGCCAAATCCCAGCTTGGTATAGAGGGCAATTCCGGGCGTGTTGCGGGACTGTACCTGGAGATAAGCGCGCTTCGCGCCGTTGTCCTTGCCCCAGCGCAGCATCTGCGCGCCCAAGCGCGTGCCAAGCCCGCGGCGGCGCCAGTCAGCGGCCACTTCTACGGCAGAGTACCCCAGCCAGCAGGTGCCGTCGCCGGAGCGCGTCAGGGTGCCGCGCGTTATCGCCACGGTCTCCCCGTCGATGCGGATGCGCCCGAAGCCGAGGGTTCCCTCGATGCGGTGACGCAGATACTCCAGCGCGGCAGGATGCAGAGCCTGGCCGCGGAAGTGGTAGAGGTCGAGCCAGTCCTTGTCGGGTTGCTCCGAAATCTCGAAGGCAGGATCGGGTTCAGCTCCTGGAACCGACTCCAGTGAGTCCAGCTCGCGAGTCATGACGAGGATCTCCGGCTCGAGCTCCCAGTCGGGGCCGAGCAGGCGTTCGGCAGGCTTACCCAGGCGCTCCGGCAAGAGCAGGCGCGTGGGTAGTCCGTGGCGCGCATAAAACTCATCGATCTCATCGATGGGGATGGCATTGAAGCCCGCGGAGGGGCCCAGCGGCGCGGCGGAGTTGGAGCGCCCAGTGACGCCGTCGCCGGCGCGCATGAGCCACTGCCCGTCGGCGGTCCAGGTGTGTTCCTTACCGGGGAAGGCGGCCGCGGTGGCGACCTCGATGGCGCGGATGTCGGAGTTGCGAATCGTGCGCGGCGAGAGCTTCTTGATGATCTTCAGCTGCGATTGCGGGATCTCCACCGCGGGCAGGGAGGAGGGAAAACCTCCCACCTCCTGGGGGCGAATGCGCAGGGGATTGAGCTCCACGACGTGCCCGAGGACGTCGCTATAGCTGCCGTCAATCTGGCGCCGCGCTACGACGCGGTCACCAACGCTGACCTCGTCCGAGCGGAAAATATGGCTCATGTGCTTCTCGCCGTCCCTAGTGTTCGGCTTCGAAAGGGTACTCGTCGTGGCCGAAAGGATCGGCTTCTTCGCCGGGCATCCACGTTAACCCCGGCTCGGTCCAGCCGTTGCGTTTGATGGCCTTCTTAGCCTGGCGCTTGTAGCGCCCGATAAGGGTATCGGTGTAGACGTATCCGTCGAGGTGCCCCGTCTCGTGCTGGAGCATGCGCGCGAAGAAGCCGTAGCCCTCCACGGTGATGTCCTCGCCGTGCTCGTTCTTGCCGGTCACTCGTGCCCAGTCGGCGCGGCCGGTGGGGAATCCCTCGCCGGGGACGGAGAGGCAGCCCTCGTCCTCGGAGCCGTCGTCGGAAGGCATGGTCTCGGGGATTTCGGAGGTCTCCAGCACAGGGTTGATGACGCATCCCTTGCGCATGCCACCATCCGGCTTCTCGGTGCCATTGGGCCCGTCGGTGTCGGGGCAGTGGTAGACAAAGAGGCGCTTGCTCACGCCTACTTGGTTGGCCGCTAGGCCCACGCCATTGGCCACGTCCATGGTCTCGTACATGTCGGCGATGAGCGTCTGGAGCTCGGGGGAATCAATCGGCTCGGTCACTGGCTCCGTGGGGTGGTGGAGTACCGGGTCGCCGTGGATAACGATGGGGCGAATAGTCATGGCATACAGTTTAGGCATGAGCACCCTGTCAGACCTAGACGCGGCCATTTTGGAGTTCGAGTCACATGCCCCGCGCGGCCAGGGACGCAAGGAAGAAGCCATTAGGGCGCGCCTCAAGATTTCTCCCGTGCGTTATCATCAGCGCCTTAACGTGCTTGTCGATGTCCCTGCTGCCGCGCAGGCCTATCCAACTCTCATTGCTCGCCTGCGTCGTGTGCGTGATAAACGCGAGGACACGCGGCGCGCCGCGCGCAACAATGGGGAACCTGAGCGCTAAAGTTACCAATGTGACTAATGTGAATCCGGAAAAGTCTGCAGAAACGGGCGCCCACGCCGCCCCCGAGAAGGCCGCCGCGGGAATGCCCCTGCGTGGCGTGGCCATGGTGCTCATCGCCGTCGCCGTCATGCTTGGTCTGTGGGGCTTGTACTCCCTAAGCTACGGCAGTTTCGATAAAGAATCCTCCTCCGCCAGCCCGGATGCCACCATGAGCGCCCCCGTAGAGGGAAGCGCTGCGGCCACACCCTCTGGGCAGGCAGGCCCGAGCGAGGAGTCCAAAGACGCCGCCGGCGATTCCCGCCCCGCCGAGGAAGCTCCCGTAGCAGAGGAGCAGGCGCCGGCTGCCGCGCCGGGCAACGGAAACGCCGAGCGTGACCCCAAGGACATCAAGGTCGCCGTACTCAACAACAGTGGCGAGGCGGGCAAGGCCAACGTCGAGGCCGATCGCCTCAAGGGCGACGGTTTTAACATCGGCTACGTGGGCAACCTGCCGGGTGATCTCCGCACGGTGCCCAAGACCACGGTCTTCTTCCCCAGCGGCGACGGCGCCGCAGAGTCCCTCGCCCGTGAGGTGGCGGCGGTCTATCAGGCCGATGTCGCCCCCATCGAAGGAAAGTTCCCCTCCGAGGCCACCGCTGACAACGGCATCATCGTTGCGCTAGCCATCCCGCAGGCCTAGGCGCAGGAGAATAAATAAAAGTCAGATGGCGAACGCACACGAGCGTTAGACTGGCTGGGTGAAGATTCCGGAAGAAAAGTTCGCGCGCTCGCCCGAGCACACCCTTGGCGTGGAGTGGGAAATCGCTCTCGTCGATCCGCAGACCTGGGACCTCGTGCCGCGCGGCGCTGAGCTCATTGAAAAGGTCAATGCCGCCTCCCCGGAATCGCACCTGGAGAAAGAGTTCCTGCAGAACACGGTCGAGCTCGTCACAGGCATTTGTCATACCGTCCCGGAGGCAATAGCGGATCTCTCTTCCTCCCTTGCGCCCGTGCGTGCCGCCGCCGAGGAAATGGGCGTGCGCCTGTGGTCCTCCGGCGGGCATCCCTTCACGGACTTTCGGAAGAACCCCGTCTCCGATAAGGCCAGCTACTCGGAGATCATCAACCGCACCCAGTATTGGGGCAAGCAGATGTTGCTGTGGGGCACCCACGTTCACGTCGGCATCAGCCACGAGGACCGCGTCTGGCCCATCATCAACGCGCTGATGACGAAGTACCCGCACTTGCTGGCCATCTCCGCCTGCTCGCCTGGCTGGGAGGGCCTCGATACAGGCTATGCCTCCAACCGCACCATGCTCTACCAGCAGCTGCCCACGGCCGGGCTTCCCTATCAATTTGAGAACTGGGCGCAGTGGCAGTCCTATATCCGGGACCAGGCCATATCTGGCGTTATCAACCACACCGGTTCCATGCACTTCGATATCCGTCCCGCCTCCAAGTGGGGCACGATTGAGGTCCGCATTTCCGATGCCGCCTCCAACCTCCGCGAGCTCTCCGCCATCGTGGCCCTGACCCACTGCCTCGTGGTCTACTACGACCGCATGATCGATCGCGGCGAAACCCTGCCCATCCTCCAGCCTTGGCACGTTGCCGAGAACAAGTGGCGCGCCGCGCGCTATGGCATGGAAGCGCTCGTCATTACCTCCCGGGAGACCGACGAGCGCTGGATCACGGAAGAACTCGAGGATCTCCTCGTCGAGCTCGAGCCCCTCTCCCGCGAGCTGGGCTGCGCCGATGAGCTGCAGCTCGTCCGCGAGATCATCGCAGGCGGAGCAGGCTACGAGCGCCAGCGTGCGTGCTACAACGAGACTGGGAGCTGGCGCGAAGTGGTCGCGCGTACCTCGCGTGAAATGGACACCCTCCTGCCGCTAGAGTCATCCCCGCAGATGGGGGATAAAGATTCTTAAGGCTCTAGGAGGCGGAAGCTGTTGCGGTGATAGTCAATCAAGTGATCGCTTTTCATCTTAGATAGCTCTCGAGAGAGCGCCGTTCGATCGACATTGAGGTGCTCGGCTAGCTCGTTCCTCCTCAGGGGGATGGTGAACATCGGCGACTGCTGCTGGGCAGACTGATCTTTCAAGAACAAGGTGAGCCTTTCGCGCAAAGATTTGCGCAGCATCATGCGCAGGTTCAGCTCAAGCCTTCGGTTCTTTTCATTGACCACTTTGAAGAGATTTTCCACCATGCGCAAACGGAGATCGCAGAGCGGCCCGTCTGGATCGTAAATGCGCTTCATGCCCAGTAATAAAACAGTGGCGGAAGTAGAAGCCGGCACCGTGCGATGAGTACGCTGCTTGCGATCCCACAACAAGTCCTCCCCGAATACTTGTCCAGGATTGATGATTTCCGTCAGATGGGTCGAGCCCTCGATGCTCTTGCTCTTGGAAAACAGGGTGCCCTCCAAGACGATTCCGATGTGGGACAGCGATTCGCCCTCCCTGCTCAGCACGTCGCCGCGTTGCACCCTATTTTCCCGTATTCCCAGGCAGCGACTGATTCTCAGCAGTTCGGGCGAACTGAAGCCGACGAAGACGTCGGAGTGAAGTCCTTCAAACTTCATTGATCCGGTGATGGGGGGATTCTTGTGCGCTAAGGCAGTCAAAGGTTCTCCTTCCGCTTTGTTGCTTGGGCAACCATTGGACGGACGGGCGTGCGCCATAATGATTCCTGCACCTTGGATAAATGCAAAGGATAGGCTAACTTAAATGGTCTTTCAACTGTGCGGGTGTGAGCCACAGGAGTCCGCCAGGGCTGAAGTGGCAAAAATACTCATCTATCAAGAAAGGCACGCATGTCCTCCCTCGATGAAGGCATCTTTACATTGGAAACCGGTTTGCCTCTTTCCACCGGCGTTGGTGATCTGGAGAAGAACAACCCCGCACCAGCAGGGGGCTACTCTCCCAAGCGCATCTATGACTCCGACAAGCTGGGCGTAACTCACGTTGCCTTTGATGCGGGCATAGAGCTCCCCGAGCATTCCGCGCCAGTTCCTATTGTTGTCCAGATAGCGCAGGGAGCGGTGGAGTTCCACGCCGGTGGAGTTGTGCATCGCCTGAGTAGCGGCTCAGTGCTCCACCTCGGCGCTGGCGTACCCCATTCCGTCCATTCAGTAGAACCCTCCCATGTCATTGTCACCTTCCTCAAGTAGAACCGGAATGAAAAGAACTCACATGAAGAAGGCAATTCTAGCGGCCAGCCTCGCCGCCATCACCACAGTCGGATTGGTCTTGGGCGGTTGCTCTGCCCCCAATAGCTCCACTGATGGAAGCCCTCAGGCTTCGTCTGCAGCGCCTGGCGCCACCTCGGATAAGACGGTCACGATCACCGATCACGCGGGCAATTCCGTGGAGATACCGGCGAATATCGAGCGCATCGCGGTTGATGAAATCCCCATCGCTTCCACCTACTTGGCATACAACGACGGTAAGGCACCGAAACTAATTGGTATGTCGCAGTCTGTGGTCGGCGCGCTCAAAGATACGGTCGTGAGTCTACGCCGACTGGCTGCGGTTGCTGGAGCAGGTATTCCAGGAGCCCGGCAAGATGGATGAAAAGATTGCCTATGGCCGCCAGCTTATCGACGACGCCAAGCAGCGAAGCTCCCAGGTCAGTGAGGCGGAACGCAAGCGTGCGCTTATCATCTTCAACTACAGCAATGGCACCGCCCGAGTGGCGGGGGATACCCCCTTCTTTGGCTACTACTGGTTGCAGACAGCCAATGCTAAGAACGCGGCCGAAGGCACTAGTCAGGGGCTGGCTCCCGTCAATGCTGAGCAGATACTGGCTTGGGATCCTGACGCGGTACTCATTGGCGGGGCCGGGCAGGCAAATCTGACGGTGGACCAGGTGCTTAATAACTCAGCCGAAGGCCTCGATCTCAGCGGCCTGCGCGCGGTCAAGGACAAGCAGGTCTACTCCAATGAGCTGGGCATGTGGAGCTGGTTTATCCCAAATCCTGATGCTCCTTTGGTTGCGAACTGGCTCGGCAAGACCCTCTATCCCGATGAGTTCTCAGACGTGGATCTGGTCAAGCAGGTCAAGGAGTATTACAAGAAGATCTACAACTTCGATCTTTCGGACGATCAAGCTCAGGACATCCTGCGGGGCTCCACGTCATAATGACCCGGCTCGTTCTTAAGGAGGGGAGACTACGGTGGTCAGCAATCATCGCCTTGATTGTCGGCCTCGGGCTCGTCATGGTTCTCAGCCTCATGCTAGGCAGGTACACGCTCACCATCGGCGACATCTATAACGCCGCGTGGTATCGCCTCTATGGCTTGAGCTTCGGCGAACCGGTCGACTCCGTCGTGTTTAACCTCCGCTTGCCCAGATTCCTGCTCGCAGCACTCGCAGGAGCAGGACTGGCAAGCGCCGGCACGGCCTTTCAGGGCATCTTTGGGAACCCTTTGGCCACCCCCGATACGCTGGGCGTGACGGCCGGGACATCGGTAGGCGCGGTCTCAGCGCTCATTCTGAATTTCTCCCTGGTGGGTGTACAGCTTCTTTCTTTCGTCGCCGGGATAGTAACGGTCGTGGTCACCACGCTCATTGCGCGGAACAAGCGCGGAGGAACGAGTGTGGTCATGTTGATACTCTCCGGCGTCATGGTCGGCGCCTTAGCAAGCGCAATCATGTCAATCCTGAAGTACACGGCTGATCCAAACAACAAGCTTCCCCAAATCACCTATTGGTTGATGGGGAGTCTTTCTGGGGCGAGTATGCGCACGCTGGCGCTAGGTGCGCCATTCATCGTGGTGGGTTCAGCGGTGATCTTTTTAATGAGATGGCGCCTTAACATCCTGGCCCTGGGGGACGATGAAGCTCGTGCAGCAGGAATGAATGTCCCGCGTGCTCGCGGCATCATCATTGTGGCTGCCACCCTCATCACGGCGGCTGTCGTATCGATGTGCGGCCAGGTTGGGTGGGTAGGTTTGCTCATTCCGCACTGCGCTCGGATGATCTGCGGTAACAATAATCGCTTCGTTGTCCCAGTGGGAACCGTCTTGGGAGCCATCTTCCTCGTAGTGATTGATACTCTGGCACGTTCCTCGATGGAGTCCGAAATCCCAATTTCTGTGCTCACGGCTATTATCGGCGCACCATTCTTCATCTACCTGCTGCGGCGTACAGGCGGTGGGTGGGCATGATAGAAATCCGCAACGCAACCTTCTCCTATCCCGGCCAGGCGCCTATCCTTCGGGGCATCAATGTGACGCTCGAGGGAGGCCACATCGTGGCGGTTCTCGGCCCCAACGGCGTTGGGAAAACCACTTTCCTCAGGTGCATGCTGGGCCTGATTCCTTGGTCATAAGCGAGCTGCTCCAATACGTTCAGGACGACGAGCTGATTGGAGCAGCTCGCTTATGAGCAAGGATTCTTGGTGGTGATGAATACCCACTACCCGGCCCATGCACTGCGAGTGGCAGACTATTCCATGATTCTGCGCGGCCAGCAGCCGCCGGTGTTTGGGCTCCGAGACAGGGTTCTCACGCCGGAAACCCTGGGCGCGGCTTTCGATGTGCAGCTCCACATCGCTGACGTTGAGGTCGGGGGACGCAGCTACCCGGCGGTCATTCTCATGAATGTTCGGGAAGAAGCTCCCCCTGAGCGGTTCTAGCTAGCAGCGGGAACCGAGCTCTTCGCGGCGGCCTTGCGGGGAATAAAACCCCAGGCCGCGTACACGGCGATGGCCACCAGACAGGTTGCCGTGAAGATCGTGGAGAGCCACGGATGCAAGAACGTGGTCGAGTCGAGGCCGCGGGAGGAGAGCTGCTCCCAGACAGGCGCTGATACGAAAGGTAGCTGGATGAGGATGAGGGCCGCGAATGACAGGAGCCCTGCTAACTGCGCGCCCCACACCGAGTGCAGGCGGTCACCCACGGCCTGGTTGACGGCGATGAAGACGACGATGCCCAGGGGAATCGTCCACACAAAGTGGTGATACCAGGCAAAGGGTGAGACCAAGCAGGAGCTGAGACCGGCAACGGTCAGTGCCGCGGAGTTGTTGCGGAGCTTATATGCGGTGCGCAGCGCCAGGCAGGTCAAGATGAAGACCACGAGCACGGCGAGGAGCCACTTCCAGCCGCCGTCGATGCCCCAGACGCGGTACATAAGCGAGCGCAGAGACTTCGCACCAGTATTGTCGTGGTCGCCCACGCGCGAGGAGTTGAACATGGCATCGGTCCAAAAGACCTTGGCATCCGGGATGAAGAGGAAGCCGAGGACGACGGTGACGATGAAGGTAAGGACGGAGATTCCGGCTGCCCACCAGCGCCGCTGGAAGAGCAAGACCAAGCCCATGTATGCCGGGGTGAGTTTGAGGCCCGCAGCTAGACCGATGCCGATGCCCGGCAGACGCCACTTGTGCGGCAAAATATCGAGGGCCACGAGAAGCATGAGCAGGACGTTGATCTGGCCGTAGAACAAGGTTCCGTGGATGGGCTCGTTGGCAGGAGTGGCTGCGGTCAGCAGGATCGCCACGAGGATTGCCAGCGGCGACAGGCGCAGCCCACGCTCCCGGAAGATCATGAGGATGATGATGAGCAGGCAGACAAAGATTCCGCCCTGCCAGACGCTGATGATGAGGTTATCGGACCAGCTGGCCATCTGCTCGAAGATCACGGCGGCAAAAGGCGGGTAAGTAAACGGGAAATTGTCTATATACGGCCCGTCATAAAGCAGGCCGCCGTGTGCAACGTCCTGGCCAGCAAGGCGGTAGATGCTCAGGTCGAAGGGGACTATCCACGCCATGGCGTTGTAGTTACCGCTGTAGATTGTGAAGCGATAAAACACTACAGCGACCAAGGCGCTCAGAAGTATCACAAGGGTAGGAGTGCCGTAGAGCTTTTTCACTTTTGCCTCTCAGGTTCTCAGGACTTTTACTTTTTGCGCAAAGACTTGCCAGCTGGGCGGTCATTGCGCGACATGGAGCCATCCGTGCCGTACAGTCCTTCGCGGCGCGCGATGCGCGAGATCCGCTGGGCGGTGACCGGACTGGTAATCATGGCAAAGATTACCAGCAACATAAGTATTCCTAAGTCACCTTTTTCGGCAATGCTAAAAGTCCCTGATCCCACAACGCGAATAAGCGCGCCGATGATGGTGAGGATGAGTCCAGTGGTCTGTGGCTTAGATACCGAGTGCACCCGCGACATGGTGTCGCGGAATCGCGCCACTCCTATGGCAGCAGAGAGCGCGAAGGCAGAACCGGCGAGGATGAATACTAGGGAGAGAATGTCGGTGATGAGTTCGATGTTCATTGGCTATCCCTCTTGCGAAAGCGCGTGACCGAGACGGTGGAGATGAAGCCCAGGAGCGCGATGACCAGCATGGCATTGGCTACGGTGGTGTTCAAAGACCAGCAGATATAGGTTGCCAGCGAGCACTGGAAGATGGCGACGAAGCCGTCCATACCCACGAGCCTATCGAGGGAGTTGGGCCCAGAGACTATGCGCCACGTCAGGATGAGAAACGCGATGACGAGCATCAGCGCGGCCACGGTGAGGATGGCATTGTAGAGGGAATCATCCATTAGGGGTGGCTCCTTTCGAAGATGGAGATGAGCGAGGCTTCGAGGCGGGCGACGGCGGCGATTTCGCGCTCAAGGTGGCTATCGGAGTCCGCGTCGAGAACATGGATGGTGAGCATGCGGTTGGCAATGTCAATATCCGTGACGGTTCCGCCTGGTTGCAGGTTATACAACGTCACGGCCAGGGAAAGGATGAACTCGTTCTCCAGCCGCATGGGCAGCTCCAGGATCGCCGTCTTCGGTGGGGCCTGCGGGCGAATGGCCAGCCACGCCACCTTCACGGAGGCGTAGAAGAGATCAGCCACCCACCGAAAACAGAAGCGGATGAACTCGCCCCAGGAGATGGAGATCCCCGCCACCGGCATGGCCGGCAGCGGCAAGAGGAATACGATGAGGCAGCCCACGGCCAGCCCGCCGAAGACATTTGCCCAGCTGACATCCCCCATCAGCAGACACCACATGACGGTGAGCCAGACAATGAACCACGGGCGGAAGCGGTGCCGGAAGCCCTGGAAGTGGATTCCATAACGGTTACTGCTCACGGTCGGCCTCCTGAGATTGTGGCTCGCTGGCCTCACTGCTAGGCGAAGGTGCGGAAGACGTGGCCCGTGCTGTAGAAGTAGCAGAGATTCCGGGCTCTGGATCCGGCAGCAGGTGCTTGCGGTTGCCTATGGAATCCGCGTCATCGTCGTAGTGATCCTTGCGATCGAGGTGGCGAGTGGGATTATCAGCCGTGTCCCCGAGCACAGCGTATTGATAGATGCTGCGATCCTGGGCAGATTCCGCGGCGCGGCTGGTGACCCCAGAGATAGGGCCGGCGAGGAAGGTAATCGAGGTGGATGCGGCCACGAGAAGCGCCGTCGAGGCCACCATGCCGAAGGGCAGGCGGCCGAAGTCCTTGCGGGACTCGAACTCGATCTCGTCGGTGACATCTGCCAGCGGAGAAACCTGCGCCATGGCCTTGTTGCCCTCTGGGGCATCCGCGCGATCGCGCAGGAAGCCCTTGGCCCAGACCAGCATCATGACATAAAGGGTGAGCAGCGAGGTGGCAATAGCGCCGGAGATAAGCACCCACGCCTGCCACGTGCCCGCATTGGCGCCGGCCTGGATGAGCAGGATCTTGCCCAAGAAGCCGGAGAAGGGTGGGATGCCGCCCAGGTTGACGGCCGGGATGAAGTACAAGATGGCAATCAGCGGCGCGGTGTAGATGAGGGAGCCCAACCGGCGCAGGGAGGAGGTCCCGGCTTGGCGCTCGATGAGGCCCACGACCAAGAAGAGGGCGGTCTGCACCAAGATGTGGTGCACGGCGTAGAAGATGGCGCCGGAAAGACCCTGGGCGGTGCCCAGGGCCACTCCGAAGATCATATAACCGATGTGGCTGACCAGGGTAAAGGAAAGCAGACGTTTGATGTCTGATTGCGCGATGGCGCCCAGAATACCCACCAGCATGGTGGCCAGGCCCACCCACATGAGCAGGGAATCGAGCTCCCCGGCGGTAAATATCGAGGTCCGCGCACGGATGATGGCATAGACGCCGACCTTGGTCAGCAAACCCGCGAAGACGGCCGTGACCAGGGAAGGCGCGGTGGGGTAGGAGTCCGGCAACCAGGCATCGAGCGGGAAGACGGCCGCCTTGATGCCGAAGGCGATGAGCAAGACGGCGAAGACCGCGGCACGGGTGCCGGCGGGAATCTCCTCCATGCGCAGGCCAATCTGCGCCATGTTCACCGTGCCCACCGAGGCATAGACCAGGGCCAGGGCGATGACGAAGATGAGCGAGGAGGCCATGGAGACCATGACGTAGCCGGCGCCGGCGCGCACGCGGGCCGGGGAGGCGCCGAGAGTGAGCAGGACATAAGAGGCGACCAGGAAGATCTCAAAGCCGACGTAGAGGTTGAAGAGGTCTCCCGCAAGGAAGGAGACGTTCACGCCCATGGTCAACAGCATGTAGGTGGGCAAGAACACCGCCACCGGCTCGTCCTTGGATCCGTCGCGGATGCCCTGGGAAATGGCGTACCACATCACGCTAAAGAGCACCACGGCCGAGGTAAAGAGCATCACGGAGGAGAGCCGGTCAGCGACGAGCGTGATGCCGACCGGGGCGTCCCAACCGCCGACCTGCAGGGTCTGAATGCCGGCGGTATCCGCCACCACGATGAGCGCGGCGTTGACCACAGCGAGGCTCAGCAGGGAGAAGAAAGCAATCTGGCGCTGCACGTTGGGCGCCTTGGCAAAAAGGAGCGCTAACGCGGCGGCGAAGGCCGGGATGAGAACCGGCAGTGCGATGATGTAGCCGATGTAGGGCAAGAGGGCTTCGACAAGCGGGGTGACAGACTCAGTCATCGCTGGCCCCCTTTACTGGCTCCTCGAAGAACTCGGGGCCGAATTGATCGCCCTCTTTGGTGGCGCGGCCGGTGGCCGGGTCATTGGAGGCGTCGTGGTCCGGCGCGGCGGAAGCCTTGCCCGGGCGGGCGGCGATGGCGGCGATAGCGGTGTCCTCTGTGTCGTCTTCCAAGACATCAGCCGTGCGGTAGCGGTACTGCCGGTAGGCCAGGGTCAGGATGAATGCGGTCATGGCCATCGAGATGACGATGGCGGTTAGAATCATCGCCTGCGCGAGCGGATCAGCAATCTGCTCGCCGTAGGGATGGGATTCGCGGCCGTCGATAGGTGGGGAACCGGCCTGCCCGCCTGCCTGCAAGAGCAGGAGGTTGGCGCCGTTGCCGATGAGAAGGAGACCCAACACCATCTTGGTCATTGCACGGTCGAGCAAGAGGTAGACCCCGCAGCCCACCAACACCCCGGAGGCGAGGAGCAAAAAGAGATTGGCTTCCATCTACTTCTCCTTTCCTTCAGTCGCGGTTGAGGCTGTGGCTGCACCAGCGGCAGCCTTGGCCTTCTTGGCCTTCTGAACCTTGGCGGCGGCTTCGCGCTGACGCTGACGGCGGGCCAGGGAGCGGGCGCGGTCGCGAGCACGCTGCTTACGGCCTTCCTCTTCGATGTCGAGGCGCGCACCCAAGGAGTTGAGAATGTAGAGCGTGAGCCCCACCACCACGAGGTAAACCCCAGCGTCGAAGATGAGCGCGGAAGGCAGCGAGACATCCCCGATAAGCGGAACCGCTATCTTGTTGTAGCCCGTGGTGAGAGGCGGGCGGCCGAAGAACATCGGCACGATGGCGGCTAGGGCGGCGAGGATGAGGCCGGTGCCCATGGTGCGTCCGCCGTCGATAGGCAGCGCCTCATCAAGCTCAGCGCGCCCTCCCGCGAGGTAGCGCAGGATAAGCGCGAGGGCGGCGACGAGGCCGCCGGCGAAACCGCCGCCGGGGGCGTTGTGGCCGGCGAAGAAGAAGTACAGCGAGAGCGCCATCATCGAGGGGAAGAGCACGCGGGTGGTTACGTCAATCATCAGCGAGCGGTTAAGCGCCTGCTCGGATTCGACCCCGGCCGCCAGCCAACGCCGACCAGTCACCCGCAGGGTGGGCCGGCGCGAGGAGCGGCTGAAGGATTGCGTGCGGTAGATGAGGGAGGCCACGCCGATGGCGGCGATGACCAGCACGGAAATCTCGCCGAAGGTATCCCAGGCGCGGATGTCAACGAGGAGGACGTTGACGGCGTTGGCGCCGTGGCCGATCTCCTTGGCTAGCTCCGGCATGAACTCGGAGATGGGGCGAGCGGTGCGCGCGTTGATGGCGTACATGCCAACCAGGGTGACCGAGAGCCCCACGCCCACGGCCAGCCAGGCGCGCAGGCGCGAGGTCTCGGGGTTTTGCTTCCAATCCGTCTGTGCGGGCATGCGCCGCAGGACCAACATGAACAAGACCATGATGATGGTCTCCACCAGCAGCTGCGTCAACGCCAGGTCCGGGGCGCCGTGAAGGGCAAAGACGAAGGCGAGCGCGTAGCCGGTGACGCCGACAATGATGACGGCGGAGAGGCGGTTATCCATGGAGGTAGCGGCGATGGCGGAGAGCATCATGATGAGCGCGGCCACCATCTGCCAGGGGTTCTCGGCCACGATCATGCGCACATTGGTGAGATCACCGTTGATGAGCATGATGACAGGCAAGATCATCAACGTGGCGAAGATGACCGTGAGGTTGAGCTGCAGGGAGCCGCGCTGCGTCGAGGCGGTGGTGTGCAGCGAGAGGTTGCGCAGAGAGTTAATGACGGTGTCATAGGCCTTGTCCGCCGAGCCGAGGGCCGGGTAGGTAAATTGCCACTTCACCAGCACCTGGCGCTGCCAGTGCAGGATGATTCCCATCGCGACGATGAAGGCCGACAACGCCAGCGGGATGGTCCAGCCATGCCACAGGGAGAGGTAGGTCTTTTCCGCGCTCCCAAACACGGAGTTGAGGTGCTGGTTGATGGCGGAAGACAAGGGCGTGGGCAGCAGACCAAAGAATATGGTTAGGGCGCTCAAGATTCCCGGGGGAAGCCAGAGCAAAAGGCCCACCGGGTGCATCTTGCGCACGGCCTCAGAGGCCCCTGCCTCCCGGTCCTTGGTGGCGAAGGCACCCCACAGGAAGCGCAGGGTATAGGCCATGGTCAGGATGGATCCCAGGACCACGCCGACGAGCAGCAGGTTGCGCGGCATGCCGACGAGGAGTTCCTCATGCATGATGGCCTCGAGCACGGCCTCCTTGGAGACGAAGCCAAAGAGCGGGGGAATGCCCGCCATGGACAGCCCGGAGATGATGGCTAGGCCATAGAGCAGCGGTTGGCGCCGCCCGAGTCCGGAGAGCTTGTCGATGTCGCGGGTGCCGGCGCTGTGGTCAATGGCGCCGACGATCATGAACAGCGCCGCCTTGAACAGGGAGTGTGCGAAGGTCAGGGCTAGGCCCGCCTGCATGGCCTCGCGCGAGCCAATAGCCATGATCGAGGTAATAAAGCCCAGCTGGGAGACGGTGCCATAGGCCAGAACGAGCTTCAAGTCCTTCTGCTTGAGCGCCATCCAGCCGCCGAGCAGCATGGTGAAGACGCCGAGCGGGATGACCACGAGGTGCCAGGTGGTCACCACGTGAAACTCAGGCGCCAGGCGCGCAACGAGGTAGATGCCTGCCTTCACCATGGCTGCCGAGTGCAAGTATGCCGAGACCGGGGTGGGTGCGGCCATGGCCCCTGGCAGCCAGAAGTGTGAGGGCGCGATGGCGGACTTGGACAGAGCTCCGGCCAGGATGAGCACGATGGCGACCGTGATATACGGAGTCTGCACCACATCCGGCATGGCGGCGATCTCGGAGAAGCTCCACATGCCGGTCTGGCGCCCGAGCAGGATGATGCCCATGAGCATGACGAGCCCGCCGAGAGCTGTGACCATGAGTGCTTGCTGGGAGGAGCGGCGGGAGGAGGCGCGTTCGCCGTAGTAGCTGACCAAGAGGTAGGACAGCAGGGAGGTGACTTCCCAGAAGACGTACATCAGCAGGAAGGAATCGGAGATGACCAGGCCGTACATGGCGGTGGCGAAGGCCATCATCTCGCCGGCGAAGAGGGATAGGCGGCGCGGGGTTTGATCAAAGTAGCCCCAGCAGTAGAGCATGACCAACGCGCCCACTCCCAAGATGATGAGGGAGAAGAGGGCGGAGAGCCCGTCCATGCGCAGGCTGAGATCGAGGTGGGCTGCGGGCATCCACGCGATGTCGAAACGCAGCGTGTTTCCGTCGGCGAAGGCGCCGTCAACCAGCTTCTGGAGCGTCCAGAAGAATCCGACGCCCGGGACTAAGGCGAGCAAACCAAAAGCCGGCCTGCCCAATGCGGAAATGAGGAAAGGCGCGATGGCGGTGGCAACCAGAAGGGCGCCCATCAATGTCAGCACGGCGGTATTCTGCGCTCCTTTTCGAGGTTTCGAAGTGCGGGGTGCAAGAACTGCGGTTTACAGATCCCTGTAGGCGTGACCCCGTGAGCGACTGCCACCGTGGCAGGCGGAGAGGGTGCGAAGAGAGATTCCCGCTGCGCGCGGTTGCCTTAAGAAAGACTTCCCGAGCGCACGCGAGACCAGCGAGGAGAGTCGATCACGGTGCTACCAATGGTGCCGATGTTAGCACTGATTTCACACTGATCAAAGATAACTCTAAATATACTGTTATATATAGGCTCGTTTGCACCGGTTCGGCGCCACCTACTCTCTACGCGTAGCGCTGGAGGAACAGTGCCTCCGCGATGGCGATCTTTTCAATCTCCGTCGGGTCAACCGACTCGTTGGCGGAGTGGATGGTGGCCTTGGGCTCTTCGACACCGAAGAGGGCGATCTCCGCGGCGGGGTGCTTCTCCTGCAGCTCCACCGTCAGGGGGATGGACCCACCCATGCCGATCTGGGTCACCTCGCGGCCATAAGCCTCCGCCAGGCACTCGCCGAGGGTGGCCAGTGCCGGCTTGGTGGGATCGGTTTCGAAGCCGCGGTTGACCTCAAGGATCTCGCACGTGACGTGTGCGCCCCAAGGCACGTGCGCCTCGATGTGCTTGACCAGCGCCTCGGCGACCGCATCCGGATCCATGGTGGCGGGAACGCGCAGGTTGAGGTTGGCGCTGGCGGTCGGCGCCACAGCGTTGACGGCCTCGGCAACGGGCGTGGAGCTAAAACCGGTGATAGATACCGCCGGGCGGGCCCACAGGAAATCTGCCACCGCATCCTGCTCGGTGCCCATGACGTCTACGCCGTCGAGGATCTGGGCGTCGGCGCGGAAATCCTCGACCGGATAGGCCTCGCCTTCCCAGATGGCGCTGGTGTCAATGCCGTCAATCTGCAGACGTCCGGCCTCATCATGCAGGGAATCCAGTGCGCGCATGAGAGCTTTAACCGCATCCGGGGCAGCGCCGCCGAACTGGCCGGAGTGTACGCCTGCTGCCAGCGTGTCTACGGTAACGAGGATCTGCCCGCCCCCGCGCAGGGAGGTGGTCAAGGTGGGGTGGCCCAGCTTGGCGTTGCCGGCATCGGCGATGAGGATGGCGTCGGCAGTAAAAAGCTCGGGCTTTTCCTCGATGAGGGCGGAAAGCCCTTCGCCGCCGCGCTCCTCGGAGCCCTCGATGAGAACCTTGAGGTTGAGCTTGGTGCCGCCGGTGGTCTCAAGGGCGCGCAGTGCAGCCAGGTGCATGGCGACATTGCCCTTGCAATCAGCCGCGCCGCGCCCATACCAGCGGGTGCTGCCATCGTCCGCGGCGCGCTCGGTCAAGGTGAAAGGATCGCTCACCCACGCCGCGCGATCCCCTGCGGGCACCACGTCATAGTGGGAGTAGAGAAGAACGGTCTTGGCCGCGGGGTCTCCGGCGCGCTCGCCCACAAGCGCTACTGAGCCATCGACGGTGGTGATCGCTTCCATCTTGATTCCGGCCTCCTCAAAGGCCTGCGCTACCCAGGCAGCGGCGGCTGCATTGGCCTCCTCGGTCCCAGGGGCGGCGTGGACGGATGGGAAGGAGACCAGCGCGCTGAGCTGTTCGAAGATACGCGGGCGGTCTGCGGAAATTAGTTCAGGAATTGTAGTCATGGTCACTAACCTACCCCGCACGCCGACAGCGGTGCCGAGCCTCCTGCTTATGCCCACAATGTGAGATCTCAGTAAGAGAGGAATAGACTTTTTCTGTTCTACAACTGTCGTCGTCTCTTTTTGAGGCCGCGGCAACCTGTCTATCTAAAGAAAGGACCTGGCATGGCGCACGATACTGCCTCCGCCACTGGTTCTCAGACCACCCCGTTGCGCGAGCTCACGCTGCGCGGCGTCATCATCGGTGGCCTTATAACCTTGGTCTTTACGGCCGCTAATGTCTACCTGGGCCTCAAGGTCGGGCTCACCTTCGCCACGTCGATTCCGGCGGCGGTGATTTCCATGGCTGTGCTCCGCAAGTTCGCCGGGCACAACATCAAAGAAAACAACATCGTCCAGACCATCGCTTCCTCCGCCGGTACCCTTTCGGCCATCATCTTCGTCCTGCCGGGCCTTATCATGGTGGGCTATTGGTCGGGCTTCGAGTTCTGGGAGACCGCCGCGGTCTGTGCCATCGGTGGCGTCCTCGGCGTCATGTATTCGATTCCGCTGCGTCGCGCGCTTGTGACCGGTTCCGATCTTCCTTATCCGGAGGGCGTCGCCGCCGCCGAGGTCCTGCGCGTCGGTGATGATGACGGCGATGGCGCCAACCACGCTGAAAACGCCCAGGGTCTCAAGGTCATCCTGATGGGCGGCATCGTTTCCGCCGTTATGGCACTGCTGGCCGCGACGAAGGCGGCCGCGAGCTCCGTGGCAACCTACTTCAAGGTCGGCGCTGGCGCCACCACCATGGGCACGAGTCTGTCCATGGCGCTCATCGGCGTCGGTCACCTCGTGGGCCTGCCCGTTGGTATTGCCATGCTCGTCGGCGTGGTCATCTCCTTCTTCATTCTCTTGCCCATGCACACCTCGGGTTTGGTCGATGGCATCAGCGACATCACCGCGCTGGGCGACGTCGTTGATTCCGTGTTCTCTTCCGAGATCCGCTTCATCGGCGTGGGCACCATGGCCATCGCCGCCATCTGGACCCTCATCAAGATCGCCGGTCCTATTGCGCGTGGCATCAGCGCCTCCTTTGCTTCCTCGCGCCAGCGCAGGGCCGGCCAAGTTGTCGACGTCACTGAGCGCGATATTCCCTTCCCCTATGTCATCGGTGCCATCATTGTGCTGATGATTCCTATCGCAGGGCTGCTGTGGAACTTCGTCTCCGGCACGGATATTCACCAGCACATGGGTGTCCTTCTTGTGGTCTCCGTGGCCTTCACCCTTTTGGTCGGACTCATCATTGCCTCGGTCTGTGGCTACATGGCCGGACTCATCGGCGCCTCGAACTCCCCGATTTCCTCGGTGGGTATCATCGCCGTGCTGGTGGCCTCGCTGCTCATCGCCGCGGTGACCCGCGGAACTGACGCGGAGCCGCTCTCGCTCGTGGCTTATACGCTCTTTACCGCGGCCATCGTCTTCGGTATTGCCACCATTTCCAATGACAACTTGCAGGATCTCAAGACCGGCCAGCTCGTCGGCGCGACCCCGTGGAAGCAGCAGGTTGCTCTCATCATCGGCGTGCTCTTTGGCTCCGTTGTCATTCCTCCCATCCTGCAGGTCATGCTCACCGGCTTCGGCTTCCAAGGCATGGAAGGGGCCGGCCCGGATGCCTTGGCTGCCCCGCAGGCGGCGCTGATGTCCTCGGTGGCATCGGGCATCTTCGATAACTCGCTGGACTGGAACCTTATTCTCACCGGCGTCGGCATCGGCGTAGTCCTTATTATTATTGATGAGGTTTTGCGCAAGACCACCGATAAGTACTCGCTGTCCCCGCTGGCCGTGGGTATGGGTATGTACCTGCCCGTCTCGCTGACCGTCATCATCCCCATCGGCGCCATCTTGGGTAAGTTCTACGATCGCTGGGCTGCCAGGCAGGAACGCCCCGAGTTTAAAAAGCGCATGGGAACCTTGCTGGCCACCGGCCTTATCGTGGGCGAGTCCCTGTTCGGTGTGGTCAACGCCGGCATCATCGCTGCTGCCGGTGGAGCCTCCCCTCTGGAGATCTTCCCCGGCGGCAAGCTCAGTGACATCGTCGGCATCATCCTCTTCGTCGCCGGCATCTCCTTGGTCTACTTCTGGACCAGGCGCCGCGCCAGCGCGGAGAATTAGAACTCGAAACCTTCGCCTTCCTTCACGCAGATTTTGCGTGGTGGGAAGGCGATTTTTTATGACCCAATGAGTGTTCGCTGAGGGCATGCGGTCAGTTCCATGTCCCACCTTGCACTCGCGTTAAACGAGTGCCAGAATGGTCGTTGGCACTCCCTAAGGGCAAGTGCTAGATAATCTGTATCTCTACGGTTGAGGCTGGAATAGCACTCACCAGCCATGCCGTCGCGGGCGGCCGTAAAGATTGACGCGAGTGTCGTCCTCATAAACTTTAAGGAGCACAAATACCATGGCAAAGATCATCGCCTTTGATGAAGAGGCGCGGCGTGGCCTTGAGCGTGGCCTGAACACCCTGGCTGATGCAGTTAAGGTCACCCTCGGCCCCAAGGGTCGCAACGTCGTTTTGGAGAAGTCCTGGGGCGCCCCGACCATTACCAATGACGGTGTCTCCATCGCTCGCGAGATTGAGCTCGAAGACCCATATGAGAAGATCGGCGCAGAGCTGGTCAAGGAAGTTGCCAAGAAAACCGATGACGTAGCAGGTGACGGCACCACCACCGCTACCGTTCTGGCTCAGGCACTCGTCCGCGAGGGACTGCGCAACGTCGCTGCTGGCTCTAACCCCATGGGCATCAAGCGCGGCATCGAGGCCGCCACCAAGGCAGTGGTTGGCTCCCTGCTCGCCTCCGCTAAGGAGATTGAGACCCAGGAAGAGATCGCCACCACCGCCGGTATTTCCGCGGCTGACCCTGCAATCGGCGCCAAGATCGCTGAGGCTATGTACACCGTGGGCAACGGCCAGGTAAACAAGGACTCCGTCATCACTGTCGAGGAGTCCAACACCTTCGGCGTTGACCTCGAGGTCACCGAGGGTATGCGCTTCGACAAGGGCTACATCTCCGGCTACTTCGCCACTGACATGGAGCGCCAGGAAGCCGTCCTCGAAGATCCGTACATCCTCCTCGTGTCCTCCAAGATCTCCAACATCAAGGACCTCGTCCCGCTGCTGGAGAAGGTCATGCAGTCCGGCAAGCCGCTGCTCATCATCGCCGAGGATGTCGAGGGCGAGGCCCTGTCCACCCTCGTGGTCAACAAGATCCGCGGTACCTTCAAGTCTGTTGCCGTTAAGGCTCCAGGCTTCGGCGATCGCCGCAAGGCCATGCTGCAGGATATGGCTATCCTGACCGGCGGCCAGGTCATCGCTGAGGAGGTTGGCCTTTCCCTTGAGACCGCTGAGCTCGAGTACCTCGGCCAGGCACGCAAGGTCGTTGTCACCAAGGATGACACCACCATCGTTCAGGGTGCCGGCGATCAGGAAAAGATTGACGGCCGTATCAAGCAGATCCGCGCTGAGATCGAGAACTCTGACTCCGATTACGATCGTGAGAAGCTCCAGGAGCGTCTGGCTAAGCTCTCCGGCGGCGTCGCTGTCCTCAAGGTCGGTGCCGCAACCGAGGTTGAGCTCAAAGAGCGCAAGCACCGCATCGAGGATGCCGTGCGCAACGCCAAGGCCGCAGTCGAGGAGGGCATCGTCGCCGGCGGCGGCGTGGCTCTGCTCCACGCAGCTGCTGCACTCGACAGCCTTTCTGATCTCACCGGCGATGAGGCTACCGGCGTCAAGATCGTCCGTGAGGCCCTTTCTGCGCCGCTCAAGCAGATTGCTCACAACGCTGGCCTAGAGCCCGGCGTCGTGGCTGACAAGGTGTCTTCCCTGCCTAATGGCCAGGGCCTCAACGCCGCCACCGGCGAGTACGTCGACCTCATGGAGGCCGGCATCAATGATCCGGTTAAGGTCACCCGCTCGGCACTGCAGAACGCCGCTTCCATCGCTGCGCTCTTCCTGACCACCGAGGCCGTTGTTGCTGACAAGCCGCAGCCGGCCGGCGCTGGTGCTGGCGCAGGCATGCCTGACGCTGACGCTATGGGCGGAATGGGCGGAATGGGCTTCTAGTCCCCACCCAGGGTGTCTAGGGCACTTAAAGCCCCATTCCCCAAGAGCCGCCTTCCTGCAAAGCGTAGGAAGGCGGCTCTTCTCGTTTTAAGGCCGCCGTCTTTAGGGACGCATCCAGCCTCCACCAAATCACTTGCGTCACACCGCTAACACTTTTGCGACGAAAAAGTGGCGGAAACAGTCAACTTGACCCAGTCTTATCTATAACAAGGCCGGTCGGCCGAGTTCCTCAACTGCCCAATGGTCATAACTTACCCCCAAAATGGGCTAAGTCGGGGAGTTGAAAAGCTAAGAAAAACTTGTCTAAGGAAAAAGATCTCAAATAAGACGCAATCGCAGTTCGTTGCCAACACGTTACCGAGTTAGAACTAATTTCAGGAGAATGTAACCTTGGAAGGTTAGTTTTCCCAGCTAAAGGAAAAGCTGGGCAGTTCCTGTGTGTTGGCTCACTATCTCTGGTTTCAAATCAGCGTCGATACAGTAAAGAAATCTAATCGTAATTTCGTCTTGATTTTTGTTGAGGGTGTGCAAGAATAACTTCTTGTGACGCCCGCTGTGGGTGTCGGTAAAACCGTAAACCATACGGGCGCAAGCTCGGATCTACTTAGGAGTTCACATGGATCTCTCCACCATCATCGATCACCTCGACAACTTCGTCACCACCTGGGAAGGCTGGGGCAAGGTATTTGAGGGGCTGAACGCGTTCGACGGCTTCAAGAACCTCTTCGAGGTCACCTCCTACGTAGGAGAGGGAACACTTCAGGATTTCTCGTCTTTGTCTTCTGAAGCTGACGCTTAAGTAAAACCTTCACCTAATCACTTTTACACTTCAAGGAGTTTCAAATGACCGACCTTTCATCTTTGTCTTCCGGCGCATTCACCATCATCAGCACTGCTTTCGAGATTCTGTCTGAGACTTTCGGACCGCTGATCACCCTCGCTAAGGGTCTTTCTGACCTGCTCGGCCTGATCGCCTAAGCACTCCTTATCGCTGCGGCGATAATTTCTAGAGCCTCGCCTTCTGGTGGGGCTCTTTTTGTATGTGTGGGTGCGGGGGATAGGGGAGGGGTAAACGTAGAGTATTGGTAGGTTCAGCAGGCCATAGCGTGATTTGACCGCTAAACTGTCCCTTATGGCTCATAGTAAAGACGACGAACTCCCCGAGATCGACCTGGCGCAAACTGACGGCTACGTCGTCGATGGTTCTGATGAAGATGACCCCTCACTTATCATGCCGGATGGCTCGCCCATCGAGACGTGGCGTGAGAATTACCCCTACGAAGAGCGCATGTCGCGCGATGAATACGAGGTTATTAAGCGCGCACTCCAGATTGAGTTGCTGAAGTGGCAGAACTGGACCAAGGAGACTGGCCAGCGCCACATCATCTTGTTTGAGGGCCGTGACGCCGCCGGCAAAGGCGGCACCATCAAGCGCTTCAACGAGCACCTTAACCCCCGCGGCGCGCGCACTGTGGCGCTAGAGAAGCCCTCCCCGCGTGAGTCCACCTCCTGGTACTTCCAGCGTTATATTCAGCACTTCCCAGCCGGCGGAGAGATCGTCTTCTTTGACCGTTCTTGGTACAACCGCTCCGGCGTTGAGCGCGTCATGGGCTTTTGCACCGAGTCCCAGCACGCGGAGTTCCTGCGTGAGGTTCCCATGCTGGAGAACATGCTCTTGGGCTCGGGTATCTCCTTGACCAAGCTGTGGTTCTCCGTCACGCGCAAGGAACAGCGCACCCGCTTTGCTATTCGCCAGATCGATCCCGTGCGTCAGTGGAAGCTCTCCCCCATGGACCTGGCCTCCCTGGATAAGTGGAATGACTATACCCGCGCCAAGGAAGAGCAGTTCCGCTACACCGATACGGATGAGTCTCCTTGGATCACCATCAAGTCCAATGACAAGAAGCGCGCGCGCATCAACGCCATGCGCTACGTGCTCTCGAAGTTTGAATACACCAACAAGGACCATGCCTTGGTGGGTGAGCCTGACGCGAACATCGTCAAGCGCGGGCGCGATCAAATTGGTGATTAAGCCGCCTTTATAGCGCAAACCCCGCATCTTCCAGCGCTGGAAGGTGCGGGGTTTCTTTGTATGAGGCATAAAAACAGCACCTCGCCGCGCGGGCGAAGTGCTGTAAAGGGTGCTTTAGAAAAGCGCCTCGATGGCGGGAATCGGAGCCATGTTGCCGGTCTCCAGCAGCAGGGAGTACACGCCGAAAGAGGACAGGCCCAGGCTGACAGCGCTGGCGGCTAGAGAAAGAACGTAAGTAATGATGGACATAAGGATGCTCCTTGAAAGGGTAGAGATAAAGAAATGAGGGCCTAGATTGGCAGGGACTGAATGAACTGCTCGAGGGCAGGGATCTCAGCCATCTGACCGAGACGGGTCAGGATGTTGTACAGGCCGAAGGAAGAAAATGCCAAGCTGGTCATAGTATTTCGACTCCTTGAGAGGATAGACAATAAGTAGGTGAGCCTAGAAAGAATGAGGCTCAGGAACGCCGAAAGAGTAAGCGCTCGTGCCCCATACTTTTGCTCACAAAACAGGCTAGCACCGTTGTTGAGGGTCCGCCTGGCATCTCCGCCTCTGTGTGGTGTACGTGATTCTTCCCCCGCGGTCCTGTCTAGCCCTTGGCCTCCCAAGGCTCGATGGGATTGCCCTGCCACAGCGAGTTGGCGGGCACGCGGTCGCCGCGCATGACGAGGGAGCCGGGGCCGATGGTGGCGGCGTTGCCAATGGTGGAGGCCGGCAGTGCCACGGAGTGCGCGGCCAGTGTCGCGCCGGCACCGATGGTGACGGTATCGAGGCTCATGACCCGGTCCTGGAAAAGGTGGGTCTGCACCACTGTGCCAGGGCCCACGGTTGCGCCAGCGCCGACGCGGCACAGGTCGGTCTCCGGGAACCAATAAGAATCGATCCAGGCACCGCCGCCGATGGACACGCCCAGCGCGCGCAGGCCGAGGTTGATCTCCCCGGAGCCGGCGGTGTGCTGCAGGAACCAGGGGGCGGCGACGGCTTCGACAAACGCGTCTTGAAGCTCGTTGATCCACACGAACCCAGACCACAGCGGGTGATCCCCTGGGACCTGCTTGCCCACACAGATCCACTTCACTGCCACGGCAATGGCCATGGCGAGCGCGCCGACGGCCATGAGGATAAGCCCGGAGAGTGCCCAGGCGGCGGCCAAGCCCCAGTGGGTGACGGCGAAGAAGAGCGCGCCCAAGGTCAGGGCCAGTAACATCGCGGAGGTCATGGGCGCGAGCAAGCGCATGGTTTCCACGATGCCGCGCGCGGCTTTGACCCGGAATGTGGGGCGGTAGGTTAAAGCCTCGCCCTCCACACCGTCGATATGCGCGGTGACGCGGCGCATGCGCTCAGGCGGGGAACCCCACCAGTTGGCGCCGGGCTTGGTCTTCTTCGGCGTCGAGGAGAGCACGGCGACCAGCGAGTTCTTGGAGAGCTTGCGGCCAGGGCCGGCGATGCCGGAGTTGCCAATGAATGAGCGCTTGCCCACCTTGGTTGTGCCGGTCAGGGTCCAACCGCCGCCGAGCTCGTAGCCGCCGACCATGGTGTCGTCGGCCAGGAAGGCGCCATCCTTGATGTCGGTGAGCGCCGGGATCATCACGGCGGTGGAAATCTCCACGTCCTTGCCAATCTTCGCTCCCAGCGAGCGCAGCCACAGCGGGGTGAGTTGGGAGGCATAAAGCGGGAAGAGTTGAGTGCGGGCCTCATCCATGAGCCTTTCGATGGCCCACAAACGCCAGCCCTGAGCCGAGCGCACTGGAGCGACGCGGGGTTTCAGCCCCACCGAGAGCAGGCGCACGCCGAACCAGACTTGGAACATATAGAAGGCGAAGGCCACCAGCGCCCCGGCTGGCGCGAAGAGCACGACTCCGATGTAGGGGTTGCCCGCAGTCACGTGGACGAGGCCGATGGTGGCGCAGGCCGCGAGGACGAGCGCGATGACGGGCTGCAACGCGAGGAAGATGGAAGTCGCACCATAGATGGCCACCCACCAGGGACGGCGTGCGGGCGGCTGATCCGGGAAGCGGTGCTTGGAACGGCCCACCTTCTTCGCGGGGGAGCCGGACCAGCGCTGGCCATCCTTGATGCGCTTGGAACCGGTGACGGTAGAGCCGGCCTCCACGTGGGCGTACTCGCCGATGACGGTGCCAGGCAGCAGAGAGGAGCGAGCGCCCACGCGGGCGCCCTCGGCCACGGTGATGGCGCCGACATGGAGAATATCGCCGTCGAGCCAGTAGCCGCACAGGTCGACCTCCGGTTCGATGGCGGCGTGATCGCCCAAGGTGAGCAGCCCGGTTACCGGCGGCAGTGAGTGTAAGTCGACGCCGCGTCCCACCTTCACGCCCAGTGTGCGCGCGTAGTTATTGACCCACGTGGCACCCGCGATGGAACGCGAACCGGAGGCGTCGGCCCAGCGCTCAGCGGCCCAGATGCGCAGATGCACCGACCCGCCGCGCGGATAGTCGCCCGGAGTGATTCCTAGGGTGAGAAGCCGCGCGCCCCAACCGCCTAAGGGGATACGGCCGAGCGGGGTGGCAAAGACCACGAGCAGCGCTATGACCTGCCACCAAGGGGTGAAAAACGCCCAGTCCAGCCCGGCGAATGCAGCCAGGTTCGAGCCCAAGAGCAGCCAGGCCAGCCAGGTGCTTGCCGCCAGAGTCATGACGGGCAGTTGGATAGCGGTCTGTGCCAGCCTCGTGATGCCAGATACCTTCTTAACCTCGCGTTGCGTGGTCACAGGGCGCGGCTGCGCGCCGGCGATGGATTCCGCCAAGGCGCCGAGCCGCGGGTGATCGTAGAGATCGCGCACCGCGACGGTGGGGTAGCGCTCACGAATGCGGCCCACCAGCGTGGCCGCAGCCAGCGAGGTGCCGCCGAGGGAGAAGAAATCGGCGTGCTCATCGCTCACGGAGACACCGAGCACGTCGACCCAGAGCCCCGCCAGCCAGGCCTCGGTGGGGCTGAGCCCCGTGGCGTCGACTCCGACGCCGGGCAGAGGCCAGGGCAGCGCCTTCTTGTCCACCTTGCCCGAGGTGCGGATGGGCAGCTCATCCATGACGCAGATGCGCGGAACGAGGGCGGTAGGCATGGTCTCCGCGAGGCGCGCGTGGGCAACCTCGTGGTCGAAGTCGGCAGTGGGATCCGTCAAAGAAACGTAGCCCACCAGCACGGATTCCCCGCCCGGGGTCTTTTGCACCGCGACGGCGGAGTTGTAGACGTTATCCAAGGCCGCGACATGCGCCTCGACCTCGCCGAGCTCTATACGACGCCCCCCAATCTTTACCTGATCATCCACACGGCCTACGAAGTAGAGGCCGTCTTCCTCTAAGCGCACATGGTCGCCGGTGCGATAGGCGCGTTCCCAGGCCAGGGAGGGCAAGGGCGCGTACTTTTCGGCATCCTTGTCTGGGTCGAGGTAGCGCGCTAGTCCGACGCCGCCGATGACGAGCTCGCCGACTTCACCCACCGCAACGGGGAAGCCCTCGCCGCCTATGACGGCAAGATTCCAGCCGTTTAAGGGCAGCCCGATGGAGACAGGATGCCCCGGGTGCAGGCGCGCGGCGCAGGCCACGACGGTGGCCTCGGTGGGGCCGTAGGTATTCCACATCTCGCGCTCAGCGGTGGCAAGGCGCTCGACTAGTTCTTGAGAGCAGGCCTCGCCACCAACGATGAGCAGGCGGATATTATCCAGCGCCTCCGCCGGCCATAGCCCAGCCAGGGTAGGCACGGTGGAGACCACCGTGATGTCGCGGCGGATGAGCCAGGGGCCTAGGTCCATGCCGGAGCGCACTAGTGAGCGTGGAGCGGGCACGAGGCAGGCGCCGTTTCCCCAGGCCAGCCACATTTCCTCGCAGGAGGCGTCGAAAGCCACGGAAAGCCCCGCGAGCACGCGGTCCTCAGGCCCGAGCGGGCCGTGGGGATGGTCAACGAGGAAGAGGGCCGCCTCGGCGTCGACGAAGGCCGCGGCGGAGCGGTGGCTAACGGCCACGCCCTTGGGCTTGCCCGTCGATCCGGAGGTGAAGATGATCCACGCGGTGTCATCCGGGGTGGGGTAGCCATCTTCTGCTTCTGCTGGAGTTGCCGCGTTCTTTGCCGCCGGCGGGCGCAGCATCCTGTTCTTTGCCGCCGGCGGGCGCAGCATCCTAAAGCCCTCATCACTAAAGAGGCCGTCGATCCCTGCCTCGCTGAATACCATCTCGGCGCGCTCGTCTGGATCATCGGCGTCTACAGGCACGTAGGCGGCACCCGCGGCCAGGGTGGCCAGGATAGCCAGGTAGAGCTCGCGGCGCCCGGAGGTCATGCGGATTCCCACGCGATCGCCGCGGCGAACGCCACCGGCGCGCAGCTCAGCGGCCCAGGCCTCGACGTCGGTGATGAGTTCGGCGTAGGTGAGGACCTCGCCGTCGTCCAGCGCGGCGGCCTCGGGGTGCATCTGCGCCGTGGCGCGGATGATGTCCCACAGCGTGCGCTCGCGTGGGGCCATATCCTCTCGCAGGTAGTGCTGTGGAACGAATACCAAGCCCGCGCCGGGTGCGCGGCGGTCTAAGGGGTCATCGGGCAGCGCGTGGCGCCCGGCGGACGTTTTTTCCGCTGGTTCAGTCGATTCCATTGCGCCTATGCCTCATCCTCGTCAGCGGCAATAATGGCCTTGGCGAGCTTGCGCAAGTGTTTGAGCTGCTTGGACGTGGACTCGTCGAGCGCTGCGTCCTCGGCCTCGGAGACGATGATGGCCAACTCGCCGTGGGCCTTGGCACCCTTCTTGGTGCAGGCGACAATCTGGCGGCGGCGGTCCTTGGGATCGCGCTCGCGCTTGGCCCAGCCGTGGCCCTCGATGGCGTCAATAAGGCGGACCATATCCGAGGCGTCGATGGCCAGGGTTTCCGAGAGCGCGGATTGGGAGGCGGCGTCCGCCTCGACCAGACAGGTTAAGACCCAGAACTCGCGCAGGGAGGTCTTGCGGGAGGCTAGCGCTGCCTCGACCTCGTCGCGCGTGCGGCGGCGCAGGCGCTCGAGCTGGAAGGAGGGGGATTGGAGAAGGGCGGTGGGTACCGCACTACCAGGTGTGGATGACATCCCACCATCATAATCTCAAATGATGGGTGCAATCCAATTAATCTACGTCGATGGCCAGGCCATCGGCACGCCAGGCCTGGGTCCCGCCCTCAACGTTGATGACATCCCAGCCCAAGGCGGCTTCTAGATACTGCCCGGCCTGGGCGCTGCGCCCGCCGGAGTGGCAGATGAGGTAGATGTCCTTACCCGGATCGATCTCTTTAAGGCGGTCCGTGAGCTCCCCTAGAGGGATATGGGTGGCGCCGCGGGCATGGCCCGCAGCCCACTCGTCATTTTCGCGGACATCAATAAGCTGCGCGCCGGCAGGCACATTCTTGGGGCTGATACTTTCCATGCCCGCAATGCTACCTGGCCGGCGCGCTTTATACGGTGGTGCCTACTACTTGTTGCGCTCGATGGCCTCGGCGAGAATCTTCTCAGCCTGGGCCTTGTTGCCCCAGCCGGAACCGGTGACTTCCTTGTTGGGCTCCAGGTCCTTGTAGTGGACGAAGAAGTGCTCGATCTCATCCTTGAGGTAGGACTCAACATCATCGATGTCCTGGTAGCGCTCCCAGCGCGGATCATCAACCACGCACAGCAGCTTGTCATCGCCGCCGGCCTCATCCGTCATCTTGAACACGCCCAGGATGCGCGCCTTGACGACGACGCCCGGGAAGACCGGCTCCGGCAGGATGACGAGAGCATCCAGCGGATCCCCGTCCTCACCCAAGGTGTTGTCGATGAAGCCATAGTCAGCCGGGTAGGCCATGGGGGTGAAAAGGTAGCGGTCCAAGAAGACCTTGCCGGTCTCGTGGTCGACCTCGTACTTGTTACGGGAGCCCTTGGGGATTTCGATGGTTACTTCAACGCTCACTGCGCATTCCTCCATAAGGAAGTGGGTTATCAATTGCTCCCAATAGTCTACCGTGTCGCCCAAGAGCGCTAGGGTTAAAGGCGATGAAAGCGAAGCAGATTTGGTGGACGTCCGCGGCGGTGCTGGTGACCGCGGCCGTCGCCGCCACGGTGGGCCTGGGAATAAGCGTTCAGCACACCTACGAGGACTTGGATCACGGCACGCCGTTTACTGAGACCGCGCCGGAAACCGCGCTGCAGAAGGCCGTCCCCGGCGAGGTGGACTTGGCCGCGCTCAAGGCTCGCCTGGACGAGCTCTCCACGGACGAGGCCCTAGCCACCTTTGGTGGCCAAGTCATCGATACCACCACCGGCGAGGTCATCTGGGACAAGAACGCTAGCACCCCGCTCGTTCCTGCCTCCTCCACCAAGCTGCTCACCATCGCCGCGGCGACTGCGGAGCTCGATGAATCGGAGCGGCTGCGCACCCAGGTGCTCAAGGGCGCCGAGGAAGGCAACGTCATCATCAAGGCTTCAGGGGACGTGTGGCTCGACGCGGAGCAGTTGGACGCGCTGGCGGAGCCCATCGGCCATGCTGAGTCCGTCTCCATCGATACCTCCGTGTGGAAGGGCCCCGCTGAGGGCAAAGGCTGGGACCCCGTCAACGTGGATGAGGGATACGTGGCCCCCATGGAGCCGGCGATGTACTACGGCGCACGCCTGGGACAGACCGAGGGCGATGTACCCCGCAGTCACGAGCCCGCACTGGATGTCGCGCGTCAGCTCGCCACGCGCCTGGGAACCGACAAAGTTGGGGTGGCGGTGGCGCCAGCCGGCGCGGCGGTCCTCTCGGAGGTGAACTCGCAGCCCCTATCCGTGCGCGCGCAGCACATGATCAAGCACTCCGATAACGTCGCTGCCGAGGCCATCGGGCGCGAAATGGCCCGCTCGCGCGGCGAGGAGACCAGCTTTAGCGGCACCGCCGCGGCGACCTTAGCCAGCCTGCAAGAACAGGGGTTTGATACCGCCGGCGTCGAGCTGAATGACGCCTCCGGTCTCTCCGTAGACAACCGCATCCCCCCGGCCCTTTTGGCTCAGATTGCCCAGCATGCCGTCACCCAGGACTCCTTGCGACCCATCCTGGATTATCTCCCCATCGCCGGGGGCGAAGGCTCGCTCTATGACCGCTATTCCGGCTCCGGGGCGCGCGGCTACGTCCGCGCCAAGACGGGTACGCTGACCGGCACCTCGGCGCTGGCCGGCACCGCGCAGGGAGAATCCGGGCGCGTCTACGCCTTCGCCTTCATGGTCAATGACGGGGACCTGCTTGCCGCCCGCCAGGCCCAGGACCGGCTCGCCGCAGCCTTGCACGATTTCTAAAGGAAGGCTCGTGATGGAAGCCTTCTGGCCGCGCCACTCGCCGCACTTCTTGGCCTGCCGGCAGGGCGTGCGCGCCGCAGACACTCCCCACCAGGTAGCGGTGGGGCTCTCCGGCGGGGCCGATTCCCTGGCACTCACCGCCGCGCTGGTGGCGGAGGGCCACGAAGTCACCGCGCTCTGCGTGGACCACGGGCTGCAGGAAGGCTCGGCTGCCCAGGCGCGCCGCGCCGCCGCCCAGGCCGAAAAACTGGGGGCTTATGCCCGCGTCCTCACCGTGCAGGTGGCAGAAGGGGAGTCGCTCGAGGCGGCAGCGCGGGTGGCCCGCTACCGCGCCCTGGCGCAGCACGCGCCCCTTATCGCCGTGGCTCACACCGCAGACGATCAAGCAGAAACCCTCCTGCTGGGCGTGCTGCGCGGCAAGGCCTCCGGCATGTCCCCGCGCGCCGAGATCGAGGGCGCGCACATCTTAAGGCCCCTGCTAAACGTGCGCCGCGCCGATACCCTCGGTGCCTGCGCCGAGCTGGGACTCGAGCCCTGGAGCGATCCCCAGAACTTTGACCAGGGCTTTCGCCGCGCCCGGCTGCGTCACGACATCCTCCCGCAGCTGAACGATATCGTGGGAGGAGACGTCGTTCCCGCCTTGGCCCAGGCAGCCGCAGATGTCGCGGCTGACGACGCCGCCTTGACCAGCGCCCCGCTTGGCCCGCGCCCGGACTGCGCCGAACTCGCGCGCCTGGCCGAGCCGGTGCGCCGGCGCGCCTTGGCTAGCTGGCTCGTAGCTCAGCACGTGAAGGTGACCCGGCAGGGGCTACGCGACATCGCCAAGCTATGCACCCAGTGGCACGGCCAGGGTGCCGTCGCCGTGGCGGCCGAACCCGGATTTGAGCCAAAGTCGGGGCAAAGGTTGGAAGTCACCCGGGTTGGTGGCAAACTAGCCCTATTGTCCGGACGCTAAAAGGAGCGCAAGCAAGTGCACAGCAACAAAGACTTCAACGTCCCCGCCAATCGCTATGGCAACGATGTCGAAGCCGTCCTCATCAACGAAGAGGATCTCCACAACCGCATCAAAGAGCTGGCGCAGTCAGTCTCGCAGCGCTATGCCGATGCCGAGGAAGAACTCATCCTCGTGTGCGTGCTCAAGGGCGCAGTATTCTTCCTCACCGACTTCGCCCGTGCGCTTAGCATTCCCTCCCAGCTGGAGTTCATGGCCGTATCCTCCTATGGCAATGCCACCTCATCTTCCGGGGTAGTGCGCATCCTCAAAGATTTGGACCGCGACATTGAGGACCGAGATGTCCTCATCGTCGAGGACATCATAGATTCCGGGCTTACCTTGTCCTGGCTCATCCGCAACCTTAAAGGCCGCAACCCGCGCTCCCTGGAGGTTGTTACCCTGCTGCGCAAGCCGGAGGTCATCAAGGCCGACATTGACTTGCTGCAGGTGGGTTTTGATATCCCCAATGAGTTCGTCATTGGCTACGGCCTCGACTACGCGGAGCACTACCGCGACCTGCCCTACGTGGGTACACTTCACCCCGATGTTTATAACAACCAATAAAGTCGCGCATTGATGAAAATTACGAGAAACAAGAACATTCTTCGCTACGGCGCGATTGCCGCGCTGGTCCTCATAGCGATCTACTCCTTCACCTTCTTCACCAACGATTCCCGCAGCTATATGCCGGTCGATACCTCGGTAGCCGTCCAGCAGCTGCAGGATAAGAACGTGGCGGAGGCGCAGATCGACGATCGCGAGCAGCAGGTCCGCCTCAAGCTCAAGAACCCGGTCAAGGTGGAAGAGCGCGAAGGCGTCGAAGAGGTAATTGCCAAGTACCCGGCACGTGCCGGCGAGCAGATCTTCAACGCCGTCAAGGATTCTGGTGCGGACAAGTACCAGACCAAGGTGACCCAAGAGTCCTTCTTTGGCTCCATGATTAGCTTCTTGCTGCCCATGCTCATCTTGTTCGCCTTCCTGTTCTGGTTCATGTCTCGTATGCAGCAAAACGGCGGCGGGATGTTCGGCATCGGCGGTTCCAAGGCCAAGGAACTGACCAAGGACATGCCCACCAACACCTTCGCCGATGTGGCGGGTGCGGATGAGGCCGTCGACGAGCTGCGTGAAATCAAGGACTTCCTGGACAACCCGGACCGCTACTACGCCCTAGGCGCCAAGATCCCGCGCGGCGTTCTGCTCTACGGCCCTCCCGGCACAGGCAAGACGCTGCTGGCGCGCGCCGTGGCCGGGGAGGCGGGCGTTCCCTTCTATTCCATCTCCGGCTCGGACTTCGTGGAGATGTTCGTCGGCGTGGGCGCCTCCCGCGTGCGCGACCTATTCAAGCAGGCCAAGGAGAATAGTCCCTGCATCATCTTCGTCGACGAGATCGACGCCGTGGGCCGCCAGCGCGGCTCCGGCACCGGCGGCGGGCACGATGAGCGCGAGCAGACCCTCAACCAGCTGCTCGTGGAGATGGACGGCTTCGGCGACCGCGAGGGCGTCATCCTCATCGCGGCGACCAACCGCCCCGACATCCTCGACCCGGCGCTGCTGCGCCCGGGCCGCTTCGACCGCCAGATCCCCGTGACCAACCCGGACCTGGCCGGCCGCGAGCAGATCCTGCGCGTCCACGCTAAGGACAAGCCGCTGGCCAAGGAAGTTGACGTGGCCCAGCTGGCCAAGCGCACCGCCGGCATGTCCGGCGCTGACCTGGCTAACGTGCTTAACGAGGCCGCGCTGCTCACCGCGCGCATCGGCGGCAACGTCATTACTTATGACGCCCTCGAGGAAGCCACCGACCGCGTCGTCGGCGGGCCGCGCCGTCAGGGCAAGATCATCTCCGAACACGAGAAGAAGGTCACCGCCTATCACGAGGGCGGGCACACGCTTGCCGCATGGGCGCTCAAGGACATCGAACGCGTGTACAAGGTCACCATCTTGGCCCGCGGGCGCACCGGCGGTCACGCCATGACCGCGCAAGAAGATGACAAGGGCATGTACACCCGCGACGAGCTCTTCGCGCGGCTGGTCTTTGCCATGGGCGGGCGCGCGGCCGAGGAGCTAGTCTTCGGCGCGCCCACCACCGGCGCCTCCTCCGATATTGAGAACGCCACCAAGATCGCGCGCTCCATGCTCACCGAGTACGGTTTCTCCCCGGATCTGGGCACCGTCAAGTATGGCAAGGAGCAGGGCGATCCCTTTGGCTACGGCATGGGCGGCGGCTCCATCGAGTACTCCGACGCGGTGGCCGCGCGCATCGACGATCAGCTGCGTTACCTGCTCGATCGCGCCCACCAGCAGGCCTATGACATCCTGGCGCAGCACCGCGACTACCTTGATAAGCTCGCGGACCTGCTCCTAGAGAAGGAAACGGTGCGCCGGCCGGACCTCGAGCGCATCTTCACCGGCATCGAGCCGCGCCCGGCTTTCGATGTCTTCCCCAACGAGGATGATCGCTTCCCCCGCCAGGCGGGGCGCGAGCCGGTCAAGACCCCGGTCGAGTTGGCCCAGGCGCGCGGCGAGGAAATCCCGAAGCGCATGACGCTTCTCGACGCCTCCCGTGCCGCCCGGGAACGCCGCCAAGCAGGCGAGGAAGCCAAGGGCCAGATTGGATTCAACTTTGGGCAGCATGCGGGCGACGTCGTGGACGAGTCTGTGGAAAGCACAGAGAGCTCAGCGGGCAAGCGGGCCCAGAAGGCTCAGAGAACGCTGAGAGCACAGAGGGTACCGCGAACGCCGAGGGCGCAGGGAATACCGCGCCTGAGCAGGAACCATCCGCGCAGCTGGCCGGGGGGCGGCACTCCAAGCCGAGCAATAACTGGGCTGTGCCCGGCGTGGAAGAGTCGAGCTCGAACCCTTATGCCTCCGGCCCCCACGCGGAAGAAGGAAAAGATGACAAGTAGCGAGATTCCGGCCATAGCGGCCTTCGATCAAGATAGAGCAGAGGCAGCAGTGCGTGAGCTGCTCTTGGCGGTAGGGGAGGACCCCGACCGCGAGGGCCTGCGGGAAACCCCCGCGCGGGTGGCTCGTTCCTACCGCGAGGTCTTTGCTGGGCTCCACGAGGATCCCACTGAGGTTTTGCACAAGACCTTTTCTGAGGAGCACCAAGAGCTCGTCCTCGTGCGCGATATTCCCATTTACTCCACCTGCGAGCACCACCTCGTTCCCTTCTTCGGTGTGGCACACATTGGCTATATTCCCGGCAAGGACGGTCGGGTGACCGGGCTATCCAAGCTCGCGCGCCTGGCGGATGTCTACGCCAAGCGCCCGCAGGTCCAAGAAAGGTTGACCCGTCAGGTCGCTGACGCTTTGGTGTCGGTGCTCGGCGCGCAGTCCGTCATCGTCGTCATCGAATGCGAGCACTTGTGCATGGCCATGCGCGGTATCCGCAAGCCGGGGGCTACGACCACGACGTCGGCAGTGCGCGGCGGGTTTAAGACCAATGCCGCCTCGCGTGCCGAGGTCTTAAGCCTTATCCGCAGTTAGACGCTGAACCCCGCCTCCCGGAGTCGGGCAAGGAGAATAGTCTCATGAGTATCGCCGATCTCACGGTGCAGGGCCGGACCCTGGTGATGGGAATCCTCAACGTCACTGAGGATTCCTTCTCCGATGGCGGACGCTTTATCGACGTAGAAGCAGCTCTTGCGCACGCCCGCGAGCTTGTGGCGCAGGGCGCAGACATGGTCGACGTCGGCGGCGAGTCCACTCGCCCCGGCGCCGTGCGCGTGTCCGCCGAAGAAGAGCTGCGCCGCGTGGTGCCAGTCATCGCGGCGCTGCATTCAGAGGGAATCCGCACCTCAGTGGACACTATGCGCGCCGAGGTGGCCGCGGAGGCGGCTAAGGTCGGCGTGGACATGATCAATGACGTCTCCGGAGGCCTCGCAGATCCGCAGATGTATGCCACGATGGCGGCCGCGGATATCCCGGTGTGCCTCATGCACTGGCGCACCGTCAAGTTTGGCTCGGCGGCCGGCAGCCATCACCCCGGCGATGTGGTTGCGGATGTCCACGCGGCGCTCGCCCAGCTCAGCGCCTCCGCGGTGCAGGCGGGGGTTCACCGCGAGAACATTGTTCTCGACCCGGGTCTGGGCTTTGCCAAGACACCGCAGGACAATTGGGCGCTGCTGCGGGCGCTGCCGGAGTTCATCGCGGGCGAGTTTCCCATCCTCGTCGGGGCCTCGCGCAAGCGCTTCCTCGCCGCCATCCGTGATGATCGCGGCCTTGAGTCGGGGCCCTTGTTGGCAGACGCGGCGACCAGCGCGGTCACCGCCATCGCCTCCCAGCTGGGGGCGTGGGGCGTGCGGGTCCACGAGGTGGCAGTCTCGCGCGATGCCGTCGACGTCGCCGCCGCCTGGAACGCCGGGGCGGCCTACCGCGGCGGGCGCAACGCTACGGGCATCTATACCAACGGCGCCAGGTAGCGCCCCGAAAGGAAATCACATGGCAGATCGCATCGAACTTAAAGGCCTGGAGTGCTTTGGCTACCACGGCGTCTTCGCCGAGGAGAAGCGCGCCGGCCAGCCCTTCATCGTCGACATCACCTGCTGGCTCGACTTCGCCCCCGGGGATGACCTAGCGCGCACCATCAACTACGCCGAGCTTGCCGACGTCGCCGCACACATCGTCGAAGGCCCCTCCCGCGACCTCATCGAGACCGTGGCCACCGAGGTGGCCCAGACCGCGATGGAGACCTTCCCGCTCCTCTACGCCATCGAGGTAACTGTGCACAAGCCGCAGGCTCCCATTCCCCGCACCTTCGGCGATGTGGCCGTAGTGGCAAGACGTTCCCGGAAAACGCAGCGGGGCAACTGATGCGCGCGGTACTGTCTATCGGATCCAACCTGGAGGACCGCGTGGCGCTCTTGGACAGCGTCTTCGCGGAGTTCGCGGACCAGATAGTTGCCTCCTCGCCTGTATATGCCACCCCGCCCTGGGGAGTAGAAGATCAGGAAGAGTTCCTCAACGCGGTGCTCGTGGTCGAGGTGCCCGAGACCCCGCTGCAGCTGTTGCGCCGCGGCCAGGCACTGGAGGCCGCCGCGCAGCGCGTGCGGCTGCGCCACTGGGGCCCGCGCACACTCGACGTCGATATCGTGCAGGTAGAAGGCGTAGAGTCCAACAATCCGGAGCTGACCTTGCCGCATCCCTTTGCTGAGAAACGCGCCTTCGTGCTCGTGCCCTGGCTGTCCGCTGACCCGCAGGCCAAGTTGGGAGAGCGCCCCGTATCCGCGCTCATCGCGGAACTGGATCCGGCCGAGGTCGCCGCGGTGCGCGAGCTGGGGAGAATGGAGGATCTGCGATGAATAGGACGTCGATTAGCGCGCTCGTAGGGGTCGCCGTATTCGTGACGGTGGCGTCGGCAATGCTCACCACCCGCTTCTACGGCTCCATGCTGGCGATACCTGCCACCGTATCCATCACCTTGTGGGTGATGGCGGTGGTCTGCGGCGTGCTCGCGCGCAAAGTCTCCCAGGCCCGCAAGGAAGACGCCCACGGCATCGGGCTCGACAGCTCCCAGCTCAACCCCCTCACCGTCGCGCAATTCCTGCTGGTGGGCAAGGCTTCCGCGTGGACGGGAACCATCGTCGGCGCGGCATACCTCGGCGTGGCCATCTACGTCGTACCTCGCGCAGGGGAGCTGCTCGCCGCGCAAGCCGACCTCGTCGGCGTGATCACCTCCGCCCTCGGCGGGGCCGCGATGGCGGTGGCCGGAATCGTACTGGAGCGCCAATGCGAGGTGAGCCCGCCTGCCGACGGCGCCTCCGCCCTCGGCGGTGCCTAAGCGCGCAACGCCGTGCCTAATAAACGTTGAATACTGAGTTGGGCGCGGTAAATTAGGGGGCATGACTGCGCGGAGCCCACAAGATAGCAACTCATCCAAGCCGGACGCCGGCTCAATCGGCCTGATTGTCCTAGTGGTGTTGGCCGGCCTGGCCAGCATCGTCATGCTGGTGTCCGGTTCCTCTGCCGCGCTGAAACTCGCACTCGTCGCCGCCTTGTGGGCAGCGGTGCTCGGCTTCTTCCTCGTGGTGCGCTATCGCCGTCAGGCGCAGGAATCTGTGACCAAGCTCGAATTGCAAGAGCGCGCGCACCGCGCGGAGCTCGATGCCGCCGCCGCCCACGCCGACTCCTCCGCGCTCGCCGCCCGAGACGACCGCGGCCAAGCCGACCTCGACATTCTGGAAGAAATCCGCAGCGAGCTCGCCTCTATCCGCGCTCAGATCGAGGATCTCACCGGCCGCGACCTGACCTATGAGCCAGCTGCCCTCCACGCCGAGGCGCGGCGCATCCTCGAGCTCGAAGCCCAAGCCAAGGCGGCCAGCGAGCGCGAATACTCCCAAGAATCCTACGGCGCGCCCTCCGAGGCGGCCATCTCCGGGCTCCTCGGCAACGCGGCACACTCTGCTTCTGCCGAGGCTAACCCGCTCAGTGACATCATCAGCGAGAAGATCCGCGAGCATCAATCCGCGCCCCGCCAGTCTGCGCGCGCTGCCGCCTCGCCGGCGCCGGAACCCGCCGCTGAGCCTTTTGTCGAGCCTTTTGTCGAGCCGGTTGCAGAGCCCACCGCGGAGCCTATTGCTAAGCCGGTTGCTAAGCCGGTTGCTAAGCCGGTTGCGGAGACTGTAGCTGAGCCGGTCGCTGAGCCGGTCGCTGAGCCGCTAGCCGGGCGTTTCGCCCAAACGGAACCGGTCGCGGAACCAGAAGCCGTAGAGCCAGAGCCTGTCGCCGAGCCCGCTCCCGAAGATGGTGCGAAGCCCGCTGCAGCAAAGACCTCGGATAAGACTGCAGATAGGTCTGCAGCGAAGTCCGCGGCGAAGTCTGCAGAGCGCCCGAGCTTCGACACCAATTCCTTCCAGGCCGTGCGCTGGGCCGCCGAAGCAGACGAGACCACGCAATTTGCCGCGAAGGATACTCACGTCCACGAGGCTCGGCACTGGAACACCGAGACCCAGAAAACCGCAGAGTCCGCAGAGCCGCGCGGGCGTCGCCGCAGTGACCAGCGCCGCGACGGCTCCGTGACAGTCGCGGAGCTCATGGCCGAGATGAAAAAGAAAGGCAAGTAGACATGCAGGCCCCGCGCATGCGAGTGGCCCACCTCGGAGACTCCTCCGCGGGGCGCGAGCTGGTGGAGGGGATGATGGGGGCGGGGCACGACGTCGTCAAGCTGGAGGATCCCGGCGACCTCCGCGAGTTCCAAGCCCTTGTTGTCGGCGTTGGAGACGCGCGCCTTGAGGCCACCGTCGAGATGCTGGAGAGCTTCGTCTTCGACGGACTCATCGTCATTCATACGTGCCTTTCGCGCGGCGTGCAGGTCCTCGACCCGCTCGAGGCGCACGGCGTTGTCGCTGTTGCGGCTGCCCCCTTCGCGCAGAAGCGCTGGGCGATAAGCGCGCTCGATGAGCTCGGTGAGACCATCGCGAGCCTCATCGTGGGCGAAATGGGTGCTACGACCGTCGAGTACCGCGATACCGAGCGGCCGGGGTTGGCGGCGCGGGTCTACTACGCCCGCATGCTGCGGCGCCTGGCCCGACACGCGGATCTTTTTGAGGACGAGCCGCCGGAACTGCTTGGCAATGTCGACAGCGAAGAGATCGTCGCGGCCTTCTACGCCATCGAGGAGCCGGGCCTGCGGCGCAGCTACTTGGAGAGCGCCCGCCGCCTAGGCGAGGTCGAATTGCGCGAAGAACTAGAGTTGTGGGCCCTGCAGGAGGAGAACAAATGACGGAAATTGTCACAGACTTTGAGCGCATCCGCATGGTCGGCAGCGCCTACCGCAAGACCGGGCGGCCGGTGGCGCTCGTGCCGCTGGGGCGAGGTGTGCATGCCGGGCACATTGCGCTGGTGCGAGCCGCCGCCCGCCGCCGTGGCGCCGTGGTTGTTGCCGCGGTGGAGGAGGGCGTCGATGCCGCTGCGCTGGAGGGGGTGGACTACCTGTGGTTTTACCGCGACCTGTGGCCGAAGGGGCAGCGCACCCAGGTGGTCCCGCTCGACCATGGCCTCGAGTCGGTGGCGGACCTCGCCCCGGAGCTCGCGCGCATTCTGGCGCTCATCGGTGCGCTCGGTCCGAGCGAGGTCTTCGTGGGCGAGAAGGACTACGAGTTGCTCGTGGCGTTGGGGCAGGCCATCAACGACCTGCACCTGGGCGTGCGTGTGCGTGGTGTGCCCGTGGTGCGCATGCCGGACGGGGTGGCGGTGAGTCTGCGCAACGCGGAGGTACCTGCGACCGAGCGTGAGCGCGCCGGCGCTTTGTCGGCTGCCCTGACCGCGGGGGCATACGCCGCGGAAGACGGGGCGCAGGCCGTGCTTTCCGTCGCGCGCCAGGTGCTCGACGCCGCCGGGGTGACACCGGAGTACCTCGCCTTGCGTGGACGCGACCTTGGCCCGGCCCCCGAGGTTGGTGATGCGCGGCTGCTGGTCGCCGCGACCATCGGTGGGGTGCGCCTCATCGACAATGTTGGCGTTCCCATCGGCATTGGGTTCCGCAACATCGACAACGGATAACGCCCTCGCGGCCGCCTGGCGCGCAGGTAAGGTGTGGAGAATGAAAATCGGAATCTTAGGAGCCGGCGCGATCGGCGGGTACTTTGGCGGAATTCTTCAGCAAGCGGGGCATGACGTGGCATTCGTGGCACGCGGCGAGAGCCTAGAGACGTTGCGCACCACGGGGCTCACGCTTATCGACTCCGCCGGCGCCACCGTCCTCAACGTGACCGCAACCGCCAGTTTTGCCGAGGCACGCGAGGCTCTCGGCGGGCTGGACGTTGCGATTATTGCTTCGAAGGCGCTGCCGGACAATGATACTTTCGGCAGCGAGGAAGATCGCGCGCAACTGCAGGGCGTGCCCGTGGTGACGACGCACAACTCGGTGGAGATTCCCTACCTTGCCGCGGATGTATTCGGGGCAGACAACGTCTTGGCTGGGGTCGCGCGCGTCTACGCCACCCGCCTGGGGCCGGCGCGAGTGAAGCGCAATCCGGGCCCGCTGAGTCTGGCCTTTGGGCTGTTGCCGCAGGCTGAGCACGCTGAGGGGACCCTTCGGACGGGCGAGCAGCTCGTCGAGGCGCTGCGGGCGGGCGGCGCGCACAGCGCCTTGGAGGACGATGCACTGGCCGATATTTGGGCCAAGGCCATGTTTGTTACCACGACGGGCGCGCTCGGCGCGTTGGTAGACGAGCCGATTGGTTATCTGCGCACCGCGATCCGCGGGCAACTTAAAGCCTTCATGCGCGAGGTCGAGTCCGTCGCCCGGGCGCTCGGCGTCAACCTGGCAGAGACGGTGGTCGAGGACACGCTGGGTTTTGTGGATCAGCAATATGCCGAGGCCACCTCGTCCATGCAGCGCGACATCACGGCCGGGCTTCCCAGCGAGCTCGACGCGCAGGTGGGAGCCATCCGCCGCATGGGCAAGCGCGCAGGGGTAGCCACCCCTCTCTTCGACTTTGCGCAGGAGGTCTTGGAGGCTCGTTAGCCCCAGGGCGGAATCCAGGTCACGCGGCCTTCTTGGCGCACGAGCCGGCCGCGCCGCGGCGGTGCGTTGGGGTCATCGTCGTTGATGGAGTTGTGATAACTGCAGCACACCGCGAGATTGTCGGCGTTGGTGTTGCCCCCGTGATGCCAGGCGCGCAGGTGATGTATCTGCGCCGTGTCTGCGGGATGGTTGCACCCGGGCCAGGCGCAGGTGGGGTTCTGCGCGCTGGCCATGATTCGCTGCTTGGCGCTGGCGAGGCGCTGCGTGCGGTAGAGATTGACCGGCCCGGATACGGGGTGCACCAGCGTGGCGTAGCCGTGCTCGCTCAGCGTCCGTTGCAGCAGCTGCGCCCCGGTCAGCGTGGCGCCGTTGGTCATGCGGAGGGTCACTTCTTCGCCGTCGCCGTCTAAGATGCGGTCAAGCGCGTCGAGCGTGACAATGACGTTGGTGGTCACCCGCGCCCGCCCTGCACCATGGCGAATAAGCTTGTCGACGCCCTCCACACCCGAGCCCACCGCCGCATATACATCCGCCAAGAGCGAAGATTCGCCGGTGATGCTCAGTGTCCAGTCGCCGTCGCGCCGCCTGGTAAGGCGCACCCCGCGCTGCGGGGGCCGCCGCGCGGGGACTAAAGAGCGTGCCAGAGTTTGGATTTGTGGGGTATCTCCTGCGGCGGTGCACAGGCGCTCGCGCAGCGCCCAGGCCTCGCGCTGAGAGCCGGCACGGGCGGCGTAACGCTCGATGAGTTTGAGCGTGGGCAGCGAGTGCGCCGTAGCGCGGGCGGCACGCTGACGTGCGCTAAACGCGGTGGGCCCGAAGTAGACCTGGGCCAGATGGAAAAGCTCGCGTGCCTCGCTGGCCGGCAGCCCGAGGGCGCGGAGTTCGGTTTCAGACAGGCCGAAGGCCTCGCCGAGGAGGTCCATCGGCGAGGCCAGCTGTGCGGCGTAGGTCTGCAACATGGGCCTAAGCCTAAGGCGCGGGGGCCACAGCGCGCGAGGGCTTAAAGCGCAGCCTGTGGATAACTACGTGGCGGTGTCAACTACTCGACGCCGATGTTGCCATCTTTCTTCCACGCGACCACGACGGCCGGACGTGGGGTGGAGTTGCCGCCGTCGGGCCAGTGCGAAGTGGGGGCTTCGAAGGTGGCGTCGTCAGCCTCGCCGGGGTGCTGGACGTTGACCATGACGCGCTCATCGGTGACGATGGGCCCGCAGGTCTCGGCGCTGGCGGGGACCGTTAGGAAGCATTTGAGCTCGCCGCGGGTGTCTCCCTCGGTGGTGACGGCATAGAGGCCGTCGTTGGAGTCGAGGGCGTTGCCGTCGGTGGAGATCCACATGTTGCCGTGGTTATCAAAGGCCAGGTTATCGGGGCAGGAAATCGGCGAGACCTTGGTCTTGTCGAAGCCGCCGAAGTAGGTGTTGGCCTCGTTGGGGTCGCCGCAGACGAGGAAGAGGTTCCAGGTGAACTTCTCGCCGGCGTGATCGTCCTCGATCTCCATGACGAGGCCGTTCTTGTTTTCCTTGATGGGTGCCCACTCGCGGGCGTCTTCCTTGTTCTTCTTGGCGTTCTCGCCGGTGGCTCCGCGGTAGGAGTTGTTGGTCAAGGCGACGTAGACCTTGGCGGTCTTCGGGTGGACCTGCATGTCCTCGGGGCGGTCCATCTTGGTTGCGCCCACCTTGTCGGCGGCCTCGCGGGTGAAGACGGCGACCTCCTCGGCGCTGAAGCCATCGACGTGAGACTCGAACTTGTTGTTCTCCGTATCGGAGGTGAGCAGCTTGACCCACGTGCCGGTGCCGTCGAAGGCTCCGTCCTCCGGCAGGACACCGGAGCCGTCAATCTCATCCTGGGGCGAGTTGCCCTCGGCCACGGCTACGTAGAGGGTGCCGTTGTCCAAGATGGTCTGGTTGTGCTTGAGGTTGCCTTCCTCGAACTTCTTGGTGGAGACGAACTTGTAGATGTACTCGAAGCGTGAGTCATCTCCGGAGTAGCAGACCACGGTGCCATCAGAGGTGATGTGGATGTTGCCGGCCTCGTGCTTGAAGCGTCCCAGCGCGGTGTGCTTGATGGGCGTGGAGGTGGGGTCGAGCGGGTCGATTTCAACGATCCAGCCGAAGCGGTTGGGCTCGTTGGGCTCCTGGGCCACGTCGAAGCGCTTGTCAAAGCGCTCCCACTTGCGCTCGGTCTCGGGTTCCTTGATGCCGAAGCGCGCAAGGGACTTCTTGGCACGCTCGTCGACGTTGTCCCCGGCGGCGAAGTACTGGTCAAAGTTCTCCTCGCCGGAGAGCATGGTGTTCCACGGGGTGATGCCGCCGGAGCAGTTGTTCAAGGTGCCCAGCACGCGCTCGCCCTGCGGGTCAGCGCTGGTCTTGACCAGGTCGCTGCCCTTGGCCGGCCCGACGAGGACGAAGGGGGTGGTGGCGGTGATGCGGCGGTTGAGGGGGCCGAACTCGCGCTTCAGCTCGCCCGTCTTGCCTACCTTGGAGACCTCGACGATGGAGTGGCCGTGGCCGGCCCAGCCAATCTTGGCCTGCTCCTCGGTGGGGTTGTCGGGATCGTAGTTGGGGAACATCATCGGCTCGGTGGTGTACTCGTGGGAGCACATGTAGACCATGCGGTTGTCATCATCCGGGTGATCGATGAGTCCGGCGAAGTCATTGTTGAAGCCGAATTGCTTCTCGGCGGCAGCGGCGGTCTGGTTCTTGTCGTCGAACTCGGGGGCGCCTTCGATGATGGGGTCTCCCCAGGCGATGAGCACGGACTGCGCGTAGCCGGCGGGGAGGACGACCTCGTCCTTGGTATTGGGGGCGACGGGCTCGAACTTCATGCCCTCCGCAGAGGTCAGCTCGATCGTGGGCTCGGTGGTTCCCGGTGCGGAGGATCCCGCAGCCTGGGAGGAGGCATCCTCGGAGGAGGAACAGGCGGCTAGTGCGCTGGCGCCGCCCACGGCGAAAACGGTGAGGCCTCCGGCGCGCAGTGCGGTGCGGCGAGAGAATTGGTCGCCGAAGTAGGCGTTGTCAGAGGTGTTTTCGCACTCGCCGAAGCAAGCGTTTCCGCATTTGTAGGTACAGGTAAGGCTGGATCGAGAAGAGGTGAACATTTTACTCAACAGGTTGCGGCCTTGAAGTGCCATAGACAATGTGCTCCATGTGTAGTTGAAAAGACGAGATCACGCCGCAGGGGAGAGAATTCGGCGTGATCGGGACGCAACTATTTAAGATTCGCCACATTTCCCCGCCGTTGCACCCACGTGGCGTGGAGATGAATAGACGGTGAAAGAATGGCTTCGCCAAGCGCGGGCAGGGTCAAATCGCTCCGTGTCGAGGGGATCGACTACCCTAGACAAGCGTGAGCGAGCAGAAGAAGACCCAAGACATTCCCGAGCAGGTACGGATCCGCCACGAGAAGCGCGAACGCCTGCTTGCCAGCGGCATCGAGGCCTATCCGGTGCACGTAGATCGCACTATTTCCCTGGCGGATTTGCGCCGCAAGTACCGAGTCCTCGGCCCAGACGAGCAGCCGGGCACGGAGGAAGGCGTGCGCTACCTGGCGGTCGGGGAGGAGACCTCGGACGAGGTCGCCATTGCCGGGCGCCTGATATTCATGCGCAACACAGGCAAGCTGTGTTTTGCCACCCTGCAAGACGGGGACGGCACCAAGGTGCAGGCAATGCTTTCCCTGGCTGAGGTCGGCGAGGAGGCCCTGGCCGCCTGGAAGGCTGACGTGGACTTGGGGGACTTCGTCTCCGTGCGCGGTCGCGTCATTTCCTCGCGCCGCGGGGAGCTCTCCGTCATGGCAAAAAAGTGGGCCATGGCCGCCAAGGCCCTGCGCCCGCTGCCCGTGGCCTTCGCGGACATGGCGGAGGATACGCGTGTGCGCCAGCGCTATAACGATCTCATCCTGCGAGAGGAGGCCCGCCGCAACGCGCTGACCCGCGTCTACGTCATCCGTGCGCTGCGCCACTATCTGGAGGATCAGGGCTTCGTCGAGATTGAAACTCCGATGCTGCAGACGCTGCACGGCGGCGCTGCGGCGCGGCCCTTTGTCACGCACTCCAATGCGCTCGATATCGACCTCTACCTGCGCATTGCGCCGGAGCTCTACCTCAAGCGCGCCGTCGTCGGCGGCATCGATCGCGTCTTTGAGATCAACCGTAACTTCCGCAACGAGGGCATCGACCGCTCGCACTCGCCGGAGTTTGCCATGCTGGAGACCTATGCGGCGTGGGGGGATTACAACGATTGCGCGCGTACCACGCGCGAATCCATCCAGGCCGTGGCCATGGAGGTCTTTGGCACCCACAAGGTGACCTTGGCGGACGGCAGTGAATACGATCTCGGCGGCGAGGAATGGCCGGAGATTGAGATGTATCCCTCCCTCAACGAGGCCCTGGCGCGCAAGTTCCCCGGCCAGCCCGAGGTCACCATTGACTCCAGCGTTGAGGAGCTCAAAGCCATCGCGCAGTTCATCGGCCTCGCGGTGCCGAAGGATGGCGGCTGGGGCCACGGCAAGCTGGTGGAGGAGATCTGGGAGGTCCTGTGTGAGGATCAGCTCGAGGGGCCGATCTTTGTCAAGAACTTCCCGCTGGAGACCTCGCCCCTGACGCGCCAGCACCGTTCCCAGCCCGGCGTGACGGAGAAGTGGGACCTCTACGTGCGCGGATTCGAGCTGGCCACCGGCTACTCGGAGCTCGTGGATCCCGTCATTCAGCGCGAGCGCTTCGAGGATCAGGCTCGCCTGGCCGCCGGCGGCGACGAGGAAGCCATGGTCTTGGACGAGGACTTCCTCGCCGCCATGGAACAGGGCATGCCGCCCACAGCGGGCACCGGCATGGGCATCGACCGCCTGCTCATGGCGCTCACGGGCCTGGGAATCCGCGAGACGGTGCTATTCCCGCTGGTCAAGCCCGAGCGATAATAGCCTCAAGCGTTAGCGGTTCGTCGCGCGCGGCAGCCCCTCGGCAAAGCCGGCGGCGGATTGCACGCCGACCACCGCGCGCTCGTGGAACTGCGGGATGGAATCCGCGCCCGCGTAAGTAAAGGAAGAGCGCACCCCGGAGGTAATACGGTCGATGAGGTGCTCCACCCCGCCGTGCTCCGGGTCGAGGTAGATGCGCGAGGTAGAAATCCCCTCTTCGAAGATCTCGCGCCGCGCCCTCTCGAAGGCCTCGGTATCAGAGTTGCGGTTGCGCACGGCGCGGCGCGAGGCCATGCCGAAGGATTCCTTGTAGAAGGCGCCGTCGGCGTCGCGGTGCAGGTCACCGGGGGATTCGAAGGTCCCGGCAAACCAGGAACCGATCATGACATTGGAGGCTCCGGCCGCCAGTGCGAGCGCCACGTCGCGCGGGTCGCGCACGCCGCCATCGGCCCAGACATGCGCGCCGAGCTCGCGGGCGGCTGCGGCGCATTCGAGCACCGCGGAGAACTGCGGCCGGCCCACGCCGGTCTGCATGCGGGTGGTGCACATTGCGCCCGGACCCACGCCCACCTTGATGATGTCGGCCCCTGCCTGGACAAGCTCGGTGACGCCGGCCGCGGTGACGATGTTGCCGGCGGCGAGTGGCACGCCCAGCCCCAGTGCCTTGATGCGGTGCAGCACGCCGAGCATGCGCTGTTGATGGCCGTGCGCGGTGTCGATGACGAGGACGTCTGCCCCGGCGTCGACAAGTGCCTGCGCGCGCGATTCCACGTCACCATTGATGCCCACGGCGGCGCCGATCCGGAGCCTGTCCTGCTTGTCGACGGCCGGCTGGTACATCGTCGCCCGCAGCGCACCCTTGCGGGTGAGGATGCCGGCCAGGGTTCCGTCCTCGTTGACCACGGGCGCCAGCTTGCGGGAGGCGCGGCGCAGCAAGCTATAGGCTTCCTGCGGGTCGATGCCCACGGGGAGGGTGAGCAGGTCCACCGACATCAGCTGCCCGACGTTGGTGAAGTTATCTTGACCGCGCAGATCCTTGGCTGTGACCAGACCAATGGGCATGTTGTCCTCAACCACCACGGCGGCGCCGTGCGCGCGCTTGTGCAGGAGGTTATCGGTATAGCCCACGGTGTGGTGTGGTTTGACGGTAATGGGAGTGTCATAGACCAAATGCGCGGACTTGACCGAGTGGATGGTCTCGGTTGCGGCGCTGACGGGGACGTCCTGGGGCAAGATGGCCATGCCGCCGCGCCGGGCGATGGTCTCAGCCATGCGCCGACCCGCCACGGCAGTCATGTTGGCCACGATGAGCGGGATGGTGGTTCCCGTGCCATCGCCGCTGCGCAAATCCACGGCCATGCGCGACTCGACGTCGGAGTGGCTGGGCACCATGAATACATCGGAATAAGTAAGTTCATAGGGCGGGCGGGAATCGTTGAGGAAGTGCATCTTTTGTGCTCCTTCGAGCGCGGGGTGTGCTAGAGAATCAAACGCCGCAATCCTACCCTTTATTCGCCCCTCCAATTTTGGACGCTAGGTCTGTGCGGCGGCGGTGAGGCGCTTGTCGCGCGGCCATGGTAGCGTGCACTCTTGTCGTTTTCGGGCGCTTGGGGGGGTTGAAAAAGCCCAGTGCGCCTGTGCAAAAAGGAAAGGTTTGTCAGCGCGTTTTGTCTTCTGAAAAGCAGGGGCCGGAGACCGGTTCTCAACTTACTCGCGAGGTGATTATCAACCTCGCAATCCTCGTCTTCGCGGCGATGATCATGATTTTGAATGAGACTTCCTTGTCGGTGGCGCTGCCCTCGATCATGGTTGATTTCGACATCCCGGCCACCTCCGCCCAGTGGCTGACCACCGGTTTCATGTTGACCATGGGCGTGGTCATCCCGACCACCGGCTACCTGCTTGATCGTTTCAGCACGCGCCAGATTTTCCTGTGCGCCACGGGCTTCTTTCTCGTCGGCACCGTGGTTGCGGCGATAGCTCCGGCCTTTATCGTCTTGTTGGCGGGGCGCGTGATTCAGGCCGTGGGCACGGCCCTGATGATCCCCACGCTGATGACTGTGACGATGAACCTCGTGCCGCCGCAGCGGCGCGGGACCATGATGGGGGTTATCTCCGTCGTCATTTCCGTGGCTCCCGCGCTGGGGCCAACGGTGGGCGGCGCCATCATTAACGTTGCCACCTGGCACGTCATCTTCTGGGCAATGGTTCCGTTGGTCGCGCTGGCGGCGGGTCTGGGCTACGCCAAGCTGGTCAATGTGGGCAAGAATTTTGATACCCCGCTGGATGTGGCCTCCGTGATCCTTTCCGCTGTCGCCTTTGGCGGATTGGTCTATGGCCTGTCATCGATTGAGAAGATCCTCGAGGGACGCGGGGCGGTGGAGATCATCGCCGCGGCGTGTGGCGCGGTGGCGCTCGTCATCTTTACCCGCCGCCAGATTGCGCTGGCCAAGCAAGGCCGCGCGCTGTTGGATCTGCGGCCTTTCCGCGTGCGCAGCTACACAATCGCCGTGGCCATCATGCTTGTTTCCTTTGGGCTGATGCTTGGCTCGGTGACCGTGCTTCCGATCTTCATGCAGACCTCGCTGGGGGTCAGTGCACTTATAACGGGGCTGGTGGTCATGCCCGGCGGTCTCCTGCAGGGCGTGATTTCCCCCGCGGTGGGCCGGCTTTTCGACGCCCACGGCCCCCGCCCCCTCCTCATCCCCGGCGCCCTCATGCTCGCGGGAGGCATCTTTCTGATGTCCACGCTCAATGAAGACTCGCAGGTCTGGATGGTGGTGGGCATGCACGTCCTCTTTGCTCTCGGAATGGGCCTGATGATGACCCCGCTGATGACGACCGCGCTCTCCTCGCTGCCGAAGGATCTTTACTCCCACGGCTCGGCCATCATGAATACCCTCCAGCAGTTGGCGGGTGCGGTGGGAACCGCCTTCTTGGTGGTCTTCTTGACCCGCGGAACCAACGCCGGAATACAGTCTGGCCTTGACCAGGCCGCCGCCACGGCCCAAGGCACGCAGTGGGCATTCCTCTTCGGCTGCGTGCTGGCGGTAGCCGTGGTCATCTTGGCCCCGCTGCTGCGGCGGGTGCCCACGCAGGAATCTCACTGATAAATAGGGGTGTTCGCTACCGGCGTACACCCCTTTGAGCTGCACAAAGAAGCGTTTTGCGGGTGCTTGGCGGAAAACCTGGGATTGAGTGGGCTCAAGGCGCGTTAGAGTAGATGACACATTAAGAGCGAAATCGCAAAGGTAGATAGCTATGTTCGAGAGGTTTACAGACCGTGCCCGCCGCGTCATCGTTTTGGCGCAAGAAGAGGCGCGCATGCTCAACCACAATTACATCGGTACCGAGCATATTCTGCTCGGACTCATCCACGAGGGCGAAGGCGTAGCCGCCAAGGCCCTGGAATCTATGGGCATTTCGCTGGAGGATGTACGCCGCGAGGTCGAGGAGATCATCGGCCAGGGCACGCAGCCCCATACCGGGCACATCCCCTTTACTCCGCGCGCCAAGAAGGTCCTCGAGCTTTCCCTGCGCGAAGGCCTCCAGATGGGCCACAAGTACATTGGCACAGAGTTCCTCCTGCTTGGCCTCATCCGTGAGGGTGAGGGCGTGGCCGCGCAGGTTCTTATTAAGCTGGGTGCGGATCTGCCGCGCGTGCGCCAGCAGGTTATTCAGCTGCTCTCGGGCTATGAGGGTGGATCGGGCGAAGGCGGGGAAGGCGCTGCACAGGGCTCCGGCCCCGTCGGCGCTGGAACCGGCCAGCCCGGCATGCGTGGCCCGCAGGCCACCTCTACCGGCGAGCGCTCTAACTCCTTGGTGCTTGACCAGTTCGGGCGCAACCTTACCCAGGCTGCGAAGGATGGAAAGCTCGATCCCGTTGTGGGGCGCGAGTCCGAGATTGAGCGCATCATGCAGGTGCTGTCTAGGCGCACCAAGAATAACCCGGTGCTCATTGGCGAGCCCGGCGTTGGTAAGACTGCCGTCGTGGAGGGCCTCGCCCTCGATATTGTCAACGGCAACGTGCCGGAGACCCTGAAGGATAAGCAGGTCTATTCCTTGGACCTGGGTTCCTTGGTGGCCGGTTCGCGCTACCGCGGTGACTTCGAGGAGCGCCTGAAGAAGGTCCTCAAGGAGATTAACCAGCGTGGTGACATCATCTTGTTCATCGATGAGATCCACACCCTGGTCGGTGCCGGTGCAGCCGAGGGCGCTATTGACGCGGCCTCCCTGCTCAAGCCCAAGCTCGCCCGCGGTGAGCTGCAGACCATCGGCGCCACCACGCTGGATGAGTACCGCAAGCACATCGAGAAGGACGCGGCACTGGAGCGCCGTTTCCAGCCGGTGCAGGTCAACGAGCCTTCGCTCGAGGACACCATCCTCATTCTGCGCGGCCTGCGCGATAAGTACGAGGCGCACCACCGCGTTTCCTATACCGATGATGCGCTCAAGGCCGCGGCCTCGCTTTCGGATCGATACATCAATGATCGCTTCCTGCCGGATAAGGCAGTGGACCTTCTCGATGAGGCCGGTGCCCGCATGCGCATCAAGCGCATGACTGCGCCGGAGGGCCTGCGCGAGGTCGATGACCGCATCGCGGAGGTCCGCAAGGAAAAAGAAGCCGCCATTGACGCTCAAGACTTCGAGAAGGCCGCCGGCCTGCGCGATAAGGAGCGCAAGCTGGGGGAGGAGCGCCAAGCAAAGGAAAAGCAGTGGCGCTCGGGCGACCTCGAGGAAATCGCCGAGGTGGGCGAGGATCAGATCGCCGAGGTTCTGGCTCATTGGACCGGCATTCCGGTTCTCAAGCTCACGGAGAAGGAATCCTCCCGTCTGCTGCACATGGAAGATGAGCTGCACAAGCGGATCATCGGCCAGGATGAGGCGGTTCGCGCCGTCTCGCGGGCGATTCGTCGTACCCGTGCAGGCCTGAAGGATCCGCGTCGTCCCTCCGGTTCCTTCATCTTCGCCGGTCCTTCCGGCGTGGGTAAGACGGAGCTTTCGAAGGCGCTGGCCAGCTTCCTCTTCGGTTCGGATGATGATCTTATCCAGATCGACATGGGTGAGTTCCATGATCGATTCACCGCCTCCCGTCTCTTCGGTGCACCTCCGGGATACGTGGGCTATGAGGAAGGCGGCCAGCTGACTGAAAAGGTCCGCCGCAAGCCATTCTCTGTGGTCCTCTTCGACGAGATCGAGAAGGCGCACAAGGAGATCTACAACACCTTGCTGCAGGTGCTCGAGGATGGCCGTCTCACCGATGGCCAGGGTCGCGTCGTTGACTTCAAGAACACCGTGCTGATCTTCACCTCCAACCTGGGCACCCAGGACATCTCCAAGGCCGTCGGCCTGGGATTCACCGGCTCCTCGGAGACGGACGCGGATGCGCAGTATGACCGCATGAAGAACAAGATCAATGACGAGCTCAAGAAGCACTTCAGGCCTGAGTTCCTCAACCGTATCGATGAGGTCGTGGTCTTCCACCAGCTCACCCGCGAGCAGATCGTTCAGATGGTGGAGCTGCTCATCGGGCGTGTGGAAAAGCAGCTGGAGGAGCGCGACATGGGCATCGAGCTCACGCAGAAGGCCAAGGACCTGTTGGCCGCTCGTGGCTTCGACCCCGTTCTCGGTGCTCGTCCGCTGCGCCGTACCATCCAGCGCGAGATCGAGGATCAGCTCTCGGAGAAGATCCTCTTCGGAGAGATTGGCGCCGGGGAGATCATCGCCGTCGATGTTGCGGACTGGGATGGAGAGTCTAAGGACAACTCCAAGGCCAGCTTCACCTTCACTCCGCACCCGAAGCCGCTGCCGGAGGGTGCCTTCAGCAACGAGAAGGAGCTCGAGGACACCGAGGTGCGCGAGCACGACGAGGAAGTCGCCACCGAGATCGATGATGACATCCACGGCGGACCGGAGGGCGACAATTTGTCTCCGGATACGCTGCCGCAGGCTCCGGCATCGTCCGGCTCCACGGATGACGGGCAGAACCCGCCACCGGCTGGTGCTGGTCAGCCGCGCTAGCGCCTGAGTTAGCAGCAGAAAGCCGCGAACCTTGTACAGGTTCGCGGCTTTCTGCGATCTCTATTGTGTGTTCCTATTCGCAGTTGGTAGGGGCGGGCACATCGTTGAAGCGCTCAATGAGGTAGCCCAGCCCGCGTGGCACGGAACCGATGAAAGGGACGGCGTGGTTGATTCCGGCGCGGGAGCTAAAGGCTGCGTAGAGGCGGCGGCGAAAAGACCAGGCCGGGGAGACTGGTGCAGTGAGAAAAGCATCGGCCTAGGCTAGCCAAGATGAAGTGGCCGCGGGGCGCAGTTGCGCTAGAGTTTAAGGCATGGGCCTTCAATATCGTTCACGCAAAAAGACCGGCAAGAATAGCTGGATCAACGTCTCTGGATCGGGCGCCTCGCTTTCTACGAAAGTGGGCCCGGTGACCTTCAATTCCCGTGGCGGCATGTGGATTAACTTGCCCGGCGGGCTGAACTTCCGGGGTCGTTGGCGTTAATTCATGTCCTTTCAACCCGGTAGCAACTACGTCCGCATGGGTATTGAGGCGGACGTTGTTTTGCGCCTTGGCATGCTCCTGATGGGGGCGGGGACCTCTGGCTACCGCGTGCTGCGCGGCATGAAACGCGCTGCGCGCGCGTTGGGTTTTGACAGGCTTGATGCCAATGTTGGGGTCACCCAGATTACGTGCACCTTCCACCAGGGGCGTTCCTTTCGCACCGTGGTGGCGCAGCAGCATTCGCCGGCGGTGGATGCCTCGCGCATTGAGGCACTCGAGGATCTCACTCACCACCGGCTGCACTATGGCATCACGGCAGAAGAGCTCACGGCCATGCTCGACGAGATCGAGTCCAACGTGGTCAAGCGCTGGAATGGGTGGATTTTGGCCTGCGCGGCAGCTGTTGCCTGTGCCTCCTTCGCTGTTTTGAATTACTTCCCGGCCTATGCGGTGGGTCTGGTGGCGATCTCGGCCTTCTTGGGCCAGTTTGCCCGGTGGGGACTGCACCGCCAGCACGTGCACCAGCTGGGGTGCATCGTCGCCGCGGGCACGGTGGCCAGCCTGTTCTACTTCTTCAGCACTGAGGCCTTAGACGCGCTGGGCGTGGCGGATTCGGCGGATTATTCCTCCGGCTACGTGGCGGCGGTTCTCTTCCTCATTCCGGGGTTCCCGCTGTTCTCGGCGCTCATTGATTTAGCCCGCTTCGACTTCGAGGCGGGTATGGCGCGCCTGACTTATGCGGTCACGGTCATCATTGCGGCGACGTTTACCGTCACCATGGTCACCTGGTTCACGGAGCTCACGCCCAGGCCTGGTACGCCCGATCCGCAGCCTTTGTGGTTTGCCGCCGCAGCCACGGCGAGCTTTTGTGGCATCGCCGGCTTTGCTTTCCTCTTTAATTCTTCGCGGCGGATGGTGCTGGTGGCCTCATGCGTGGGCACCGTGGCGAATATGACCCGCATCTTTCTCGCGGAGTTCGGCGGCACGGCGTACATGGCGGCCTTCATCGGCGGGCTGATCGTGGGGATGCTGGGCGCGGTGGCCGCGCGCCGGGCGCATCTGCCGCGTATTACCACCACGGTTCCGGCCTCCGTCATCATGATTCCGGGCACGGCGATGTTTCGCACGGTTTATCACCTCAACGCCGGAAACATGGACCAGGCCTTGAGCAATCTGGCCACCGCCTGCATGGTGGTGCTGGCCATAGGCTCTGGCCTCATCGTGGCGCGGCTCATCACGGACCGCGATTGGGCGCTGGGGCATCTCATTGACTTCAACCATCGCCATTCTCCGCCTCTAGAGGGGCAGGCGAAAGAGTCCTGAGGGGTCTTGTTCGGCGAGGCCGTCGTCAAGCAAGGATGCCAGGGCGCGGGAGCGTTGCGCGGCGTCGGGCCAGACCACGTCGATGTCGGCCTGAGGAACCGGGTGGGCGGCCGCTCGCAGCACGTCGAGGATGAGCCCGCGCACCTGCCTGTCAGTGCCTTGGAACTTCTGGACTTTTTTCTTCGCACGGGCGAGTTCCTGCTCGTTCGGCGGCGGACAGCCATCCTGGAACCAGGCGCAGGTTGGCCGCAGCGGGCAGTGCGCGCAGTCGGGGTTCTTGGCGGTGCACACCAGGGCGCCGAGCTCCATGAGAGCGGCGGAGAACCGGGGTCCCTGCAATTCTGGCAGGAGCGTGGCCACCTCCCCCAGCTCCTTCTTCGACGCCCCCGGCGCCAGGAAAGTGCCGCTGACAGCGCGCGCATAGACGCGGCGGACGTTGGTATCGACCACGGGCACGTTATGGCCATAGTGGAAACAGGCCACGGCGCGCGCGGTGTAGTCCCCGATGCCCGGCAGGGCCAAAAGCTTGTCGACGTCGTCTGGAACAGGCTCATCCCCCAGCACCTGCGCGCACTCCCACAGCCGCAGGGCGCGACGCGGGTAGCCCAGCTTGCCCCAGGCGCGCAGAACCTCGGCGCGAGAGGCGCGCGCGAAGCTGGCCGGGGTGGGCCAGCGGCTCATCCACTCCTCCCAGACGGGAGCCACGCGGGCGACGGGGGTTTGCTGGCTCATGACCTCGCTGAGCAGCACTCCCCAGGCGCTCGTGCCCTCTTTGCGCCAGGGCAGCGGGCGTTCGGCGGCCTGAAACCAGACCAATAGAGCTTGCGTATCCATCAAGCCAATCAGTCTAGAGGCAGTTGGTCGGTCTATAGTAATGGGCATGCCACTTAGTAAAGTTCCACACGAACCACAAAAGGTATGGGAAGCCCTGCAGGAGGGCAATAGGCGTCTGGTGACGGGAAACGTCATCGCCGTGAGCCAGATGGCGGACGAGCGCTACCAGCTCACTGCCGGACAAGATCCGCGAGTCATCGTCTTATCCTGCTCGGATTCGCGCGCCCCGATTGAGCACGTGTTCAACATTGGCTTCGGTGATGCCTTCGTCATCCGTACCGCCGGTCATGTCTTGGATAACGCCGTTCTGGCTTCTTTGGACTATGCGCTGGAGAATCTGCACGCCAACCTCTTGGTAGTCATGGGGCATCAATCCTGCGGCGCAGTTGCTGCGGCGGCCTCTTTCCTGTCCGGCAAGAGCGATCTTCCCACTGGCCTGCAGCGCCCCATTATTGAGAAGGTCGCAACGTGCGCCCTCGTTGCCCAGCGCGATGGCCGGGATACCACCGCCGATTTCGAGCGCGAGAACACCGTGCAGACCGTCTCGCAGATCATCTCTGATGTGCCCGCGGCACGCCGTCTGCTTGATTCCGGCACCCTCGGCGTGGTCGGCGCGCGCTACCTGCTGGAGGATTCCAGCGTAGAGACCGTGGCCACCCACGGGGTCCAATAGCCAGACACGCGGCGCGCGGTGATGTTATCTGACCCGCTCACACCCTAAAATTGGGGGCGTGACTAAACCAAATCCCGCGCAACCGAAGAAGCTGCCCCAAGAGGTCTATACCCGCCGCCGCGTCGCGGCTTTGGTAGTAATCCTCGTGGTTGTGGCGCTCTTCATTTGGGCGGTCACCTCGCTCTTTGGCGGATCGGGGAAGGACAACAACGCCGATTCCGTCGCGGTGACCTCGACCACCGCGCCGCAGGAGACGTCCGAGGCCGCCGCGACCTCGGAGACTTCGCAAAGCACAGAAAGCTCAGAAAGCTCTGAGGCCGAGGAATCTGCCAAAAGCTCTGAGAGCGAGAAGGCCTCCGAGCCCAGCACCCCGCTTGCCGCGGATGCGAAGCGGACCTGCGAGCTTGCGGACCTGCAGATTACTGCTATGGCGGCAGAGGACACCTTTGCCCCGGGTGCGCTGCCGGTGTTTTATATGCGCGTGCACAACCCCACGGCGGCGGACTGCGTTATCAACCTTGATGAGAATCAGCTGCGCTTCGAGGTCTATGGCCTGTCCACCAACGCGCGGATGTGGGCGGATACGGATTGCTACCCGGCGGTGGAGACCGGCGAGCAGGTATTCAAATCCAATTCAGACCGCAACTTCAAGGCGGAGTGGTCGCGGCGTACCTCCAAGCCGGGACAATGCACGGACCGCCAAGAGGCGCCCACCGGCGGCTACTACGTGCACGCCGTCTTGGGAGATAACCCCTCGGCGCCGACGCCCTTCAACCTGGCCTAAGAGGCAAGCAGGGAGATGGCCTCGCGCAAGGTGGAAGCCTTGCGCACCTTGATCCCCGTGGCGGTGACCTTTGTATTGGGCACGATGGCGCGGGTATAACCCAGGCGTGCGGCCTCGGCCAGGCGCCTATCTAGGCCAGGAACCGGGCGCAGCTCGCCGGCTAGTCCCACCTCGCCGATGACCACCATCTTCGGCGGCAGTGGTTTCTCGTGCAGCGAGGACCAGGTGGCTAGAGCCACCGCGAGATCGGTGGCGGTCTCGAGGATGCGCATGCCTCCCACGGTGGCGACGTAGGCGTCCTTGTCATTGGTGCGCTCGCCCGCGCGTGCCTGCAACACTGCCAGGACCATGGGCACGCGGTTGGAGTCGAGGCCGGTGACCACGCGGCGTGGGTTCTTTGCCACCGGATCGACGGTCAGTGCCTGGACCTCGGCGAGGATGGGGCGCACTCCATCCATGGCCACGGTGACGGCGGAACCATCCGGCGTGCTGCCGCGGTGGGAGAGGAAGAGGCCTGAGGGATCGGAGACCTCCCGGATGCCGGTGGCGGTTTGCTCGAAACAGCCCACCTCATCGGTGGCGCCGAAGCGATTCTTGATGCCGCGCAGCATGCGCAGGCTCGACTGCTTATCGCCCTCGAAGTTTAAGACAACGTCCACGAGGTGCTCGAGGACGCGGGGACCGGCGACGTTGCCGTCCTTGGTCACGTGGCCGACTAAGAGGATGGGGATGCCGGTGGACTTGGCCAGGGTGGTCAGCGCGGCGGTCACGGCGCGCGACTGGGCCACCCCGCCTGCTACTCCCTCGACGCCGGCGGCATGCATAGTCTGCACGGAGTCCACGATGATAAGTCCGGGCTTGAGGGCGCTGACGTGGCCGAATACGGTGTCGAGGTTGGATTCCGCGGCGAGGTAGAGGCTGTCGTGGAGGGCGCCGGTGCGCTCGGCGCGGGCGCGGACCTGGCCCGCGGATTCCTCCGCGGTGACATAGAGCGCGGTATGGTCTTGGGCGGCCCCGCGCGAGGCCACCTCGAGTAAAAGGGTGGACTTGCCCACGCCGGGCTCGCCGGCCATGAGGACAACGGAGCCTGGCACGAGGCCTTTGCCGAGCACGCGGTCGAGCTCGCCGATGCCGGTGGGAAGGGTGCGCGTGGCCTGCGCGCCGACTTTTGTTATGGGCACGGCCGGGCTGGTGGGGGTCAGCCCTGGGGTGAGCTGCCCCGTCACGGCTGCGGCGGCGGCGCCACCGGAAGCTGCGGGAGTGGATTCTTGCAGGGTGCCCCATTCCCCGCACTCGGGGCAGCGTCCCAGCCACTTAGGAGAGACGTAGCCGCACTCTGAGCACGTATGAACCGGGCGAACTTTCTTAGCCATTCCCTAAGACTAAGCCATGGCCCGGACACGGCGTGTGGTGGCGCTAAACGGCAAGCCTTAGATTCACCCAGAATGAAATGAACGGTCTATCTAGACTAGACCAAGATGTCTACGTAAAGCCTCGCTTCAAGCCCCGTACGGTGCTGGAAAGCACACTTATAAGAAGAGAGACAACACATGACAAGCACACTAGATACTCGGTCCTTCGGGGTAGCGGCGGCTTCGCCAAGCGCGCGCAACCCGAGCCTGCGCCTACAGCGACGGCTGAGGGGAGGGTCATCCCGCGCCGGAACTGGGGCCTCTACGTGGCCTCGGCCGTCGTCATATTCCTGCTCGCGCAGTTCCTGTGGTCCTTAGTCACCGTCAAAAACTATCAGTGGGACGTCTTCGCACAGTACTTCTTCAACGACGCCATCCTGCGCGGCCTGCGGTTGACGCTGGTGCCCACGGTGGTGTCCATCATTGGCGGATTCCTGCTGGGGGCGCTGCTCGCGCTCATGCGGCTGTCCTCCTCCGCCATCCTCAACTCCGCCGCTTTTGGCTACGTGTGGTTCTTCCGCTCCGTGCCGCTGCTGGTGCAGATCCTCGTGTGGTACAACCTGGGCTACCTCTATCCCACCTTGGGCCTAGGGACCCCGTTCACCACGAACTTTTGGATCTACGAGGTGCAGACCACCTCGCTCATCTTGGCCTTCTTCGCCGCGGCGCTGGGCATTCCCCGGTCCAGGCGCTTCCTGCGCATCATCGTGCCCCAGGCGGCCCGGTCCATCGTGCCCAATGCCTTCAACGAGATCATCGGCCAGGTCAAGGGCACCTCGGTGGTATTCATCGTGGCCCTGCCGGAGCTGTTCTATACCGTGCAGGTCATCTACAACCGCACCTTGGAGCCGATTCCGCTGCTCATGGTCTCCGTGGCCTGGTATGCCCTCATCACGACCGCGCTGTCCATCATCCAGTACTACGTGGAAAGGCATTATGCCAAGGGCACGCAGCGCCAGCTTCCACCCACGCCCTTCCAGCGCCTGCGTCACTGGGTTGCCACTAGCTGGGCCGCGCTTGGCGAAGCCCCCACCACCGCAAAGGTAAAGAACTAATGACCACAGCATTTACTCCACAATCCGTGTCCAAGAAAGAAGCAAAGAAGGAGGGCCTGGTAGAGATAAGCCACGTCCACAAGTTCTATGGGGAGCACGAGGTCTTAAAGGACATCTCTTTGACCGTAAACCCTGTCGAGGTGGTGTCCCTCATTGGGCCCTCCGGCTCGGGCAAGTCGACGCTGCTGCGCACCATCAACCACCTGGAGTCGATCGACTCGGGGGATATTACGGTCGACGGCGAATACATTGGCTACCGCCGCAAGGGCGACCTGCTCGCCAGCGTGGGGCTCGCTGACAAGGGGGAGGCCTACCCTAGGCAACTCTCCGGCGGACAACAGCAACGCGTGGCCATTGCCCGCGCGCTGGCGCTTGACCCTGATGTCATCCTCTTCGACGAGCCCACCAGCGCGCTCGACCCGAGCTGGTCGGGGAGGTGCTCTCCGTCATCAGGCAACTTGCTCAAACGGGTAAGACCCTCATCATTGTCACCCACGAGATCTCCTTTGCGCGCGAGGTCTCCGACCGCGTGGTATTCCTCTCCGACGGCGCCCTGGTGGAGTCCGGTACCCCTGAGCAGGTATTAGACCACACGCGCCACGAGCGCACACGGGCGTTCATTGAAAGCATCCTCTAGAAGCGCTTGTGAAAAATCTCGACCAAAACTCCCCACAGAAAAGGAAGAATCAACATGGCTTTAAGTAAGAAACAAACCGGCGTGGTAGCAGGCGGCGTCGTCCTCTTGGTGGCATTGGCTGTCGCTATCGCTGTCGCGTTTCGAGGCGATGATTCCTCAACTACTGATAGCTCCGCCGTGAGTCCGGTGGCAGACTCGACCGCAGAGGGCGGTTTCGACCTTAGCTCACAAAACGCCAAAGATAGACCGCGACAAGTCAAGGTCGATGAGGCGGTTCAAGCGTTGGAGAAGAGCGGCTTTAAGCCGGTCGAGCCGGGAAAGCTCACGGTAGCCATCGCGGTCGGCACCGCGCCGCTTAATATCTACGCTGAGGACGATAACACCACGCTCATCGGCTCCGAGGTTGATTTCGGACAGCTTGTGGCTGACGGCCTTGGGCTAGAGTTCAACCCTGTGCCCGTGAGCTGGGCAGATTGGCCCCTTGGAGTGTCTTCTGGCAAGTATGACCTAGTTACGGCCAACGTGACAGTGACGGAGGAGCGCCTAGATATCTTCGACATCGCAACCTATCGCGTAGACCTGCTCGGTTTCTACGTCCAGAAAGACAATGAAATTGAAAAGATCGAATCCGCGGAGGACATCAGCGGATTGAAGATAGTTGTGGGATCCGGAACCAATCAGGAGGAGGTGATATTGCTCTGGAATGAAGAACTAGAAGCTGAGGGGGAGAAGCCGGCGCAGCTCGTGTATTACGATGATCAAGCCGCAGCCCAGCTCGCTCTGCAGGCTGGCCGCGTTGATGCCACCTTTGGTCCGAATGCCACGGGAGCCTTCGCGGCCCGCAATACCGGCGATACCAAGCTTGTCGGTTTGATTCCTGGTGGCTGGCCACTGACTGCCAACATCGGTGCGACTACCAAGAAGGATAATGGTCTCATTGAACCAGTTGCTATCGCCCTTGGCAATGCAATTAAGGACGGCGCTTACCAGGAGGTTCTCGACCGCTGGGGCCTTGAGGACGAGTCAGTCGAATCCGTGGAGATTAACCCGCCGGGCCTGCCGCGCAAGTTGGTGCTGAACTAAAACCCCGGGAACTTCAGAAGCAAGAATACGACCGTGCTCCTCCCCAAGTCCGGAAAGAACCGGAAGTGGGGAGGACCACGGTCGTATTTGATGCAAGGAGCGCCGCACCTCGCGCGCCTGAGTGAGCTCTAGTGGCCCGAGTGTGCTTCCTCGGTGGTGTAACCGTGGGTGGACTCCACGTCACGGTTGTACTCGCCGGCCTTGAGGGGGGATGCGGCAATAGCGGCGTTGACCTCAAGGGTGCCATTGGAGAAACGGAAGACTACCGGGCGGTAGCCGGCGTAGCCGTAGTCATCATTCTTCAACGTGGTGGCAACGTACTGGACGGTGTCGGTGTTGTGCTGATCAAAGGCCGCGAGGTTGGCTGCGGAATCGGCCACGATGGACTGATCGCGGGTGAGCGGCTTGAGGCTGCCCAGCGCGACATCCTGACCGTCCACGGAGACGGAGTCGAGGGAGATGACGTCAGTCTTATAACCCTGGTGGATGGCGTTGAACTTCAGCGCGGCCGCACCGGTGTCAGGCTCGACGAGGATGGTGACATCGCGGACGGCGACCTTACCGTCCTCGGTGGCCGCGGAGGTGCCGTCAACGGCGGCGACCTTATCGGACGTTTGGGTGACGTGACCTGCAGAGCAGGAAGCCAGCGCCAACGCGGACAGGGCGGTAACGGAAATAATGGCACCGCGGCGGGCGGCGGACTTCAGGGACTGCACTTTCAGTGTCCTCCATCGATTGCGATCACAGAGCTTATCAACGATTTAGCCTAGTCCCTTTGGGTGCGAAGTACACAGTTTCGCTAAAAGCTCGCGGTTAGGCCACGGGGTAATACGGGGGTATCCAGTCCGTGTTGCTTTCCCTTAGTGGGTATAGGAAAAGGGCTGGACTTCGGCGCGTGCTAGAATTGGCGGTCTGTATGCGTGGCGTCGTCTGGGCGGCGCTGCCGTCGAGAAGCGCAAGGACTATCGCGGACCCGCGTCCCTTGATTTATACCAAGCGTGACGGGGGATGGATCCGCAGCTAAAAGGAGTGGCAATGGAGTTTAAGGTCGGAGAGGTCGTTGTTTACCCGCATCACGGCGCGGCGATGATCAAGGATATCGAGCAGCGAGAAATGGGCGGAGAGACCCTCGAGTACCTGGTTCTCCAGATCAATCAATCCGACCTCGTAGTCCGCGTCCCTTCCAAGAACGCCGAGTTGGTTGGCGTGCGTGACGTCGTTGGCAAAGAGGGCCTAGAGAAGGTCTTCGCCGTCTTGCGTGAGGAAGACGTGGAAGAGGCTGGCAACTGGTCGCGTCGCTACAAGGCCAACCAGGAGCGCCTGGCCTCGGGAGACATCAATAAGGTCGCCGAGGTAGTGCGCGATCTCTGGCGCCGCGATCAAGATCGCGGGCTGTCTGCGGGCGAGAAGCGCATGCTGGCCAAGGCACGCCAGATTCTGGTCGGAGAGCTGGCCTTGGCCAAGCCCGTCGATGAGAAGAAGGCGGACACCATGGAGGAGGAAATCCAGGCCACCATCGAGCGCCACCGTGCCGCCGGATTGGTGGAGGATAAGTCCGTAACCACCAGCCTCGATAGTGAGAACGACATTGACCTCGCGGACCTGTCCTTCGACGACAAAGAATAAGGGCCAGGGCGGCGGCGCTGGGGTAGGTGCCCGCCGGCCGGTCATCGCGCTTATCGCCGCGGCCGGCCAGGGCACTCGGCTGGGCGCCGATATCCCTAAGGCCTACGTGGAGCTGCGCGGCAAGACGCTGTTGGAGCGCTCCGTCCAGGCGATGGTGAACTCGCAGATCGTCGATTCCATCCTCATCGTCGTCAGCCCGTCCATGGAATCCCACGCCAGGCAGGTTCTTTCCGGCGTCGATTGTCCCGTGAGATTTGTCCACGGGGGCGGGAAGCGCGCGGATTCCGTGTGGGCGGGCCTGCAGGCCGTGGAAGATGAGGATGCGGTGGTGCTCATCCACGACGCGGCACGCGCTCTAACCCCTCCCGGGCTCATTGCCAGGGTGGCCACGAAGGTCTTGGAGGGCAACCCGTCGGTAATACCGGTCGTGCCTGTGGCCGACACCATCAAGACCGTCGAGGACCACGTTGTGCAGGAAACGCCGGATCGCTCCCGCCTGCGTGCGGTGCAGACCCCGCAGGGTTTTGATCTTGCACAGCTGCGTCGTGCCAATGAGGCCTATTTTTCTGGGCAGCAGGATTTCCTCGCCACCGATGACGCCAGCCTGATGGAATGGTTTGGGGTCCCCGTGGTCACCGTCCACGGCGATCCCATGGCATTTAAGATCACCACCCCCATCGATATGACCTTGGCCCGCACGGTGGTCGACGAGGCCGAACCGACCGTATTTGAGGTACCCAGTGACTAGCTCCAGCGCCAACCCGGCACCGATCATTCCCCGCGTGGGCATCGCCACCGACGCCCATCAGATAGAAAGCGGCAAGCCCTGCTGGATAGCGGGCCTGCTTTTTAGCGCGGACGATGGCTGTGAGGGGCACTCGGACGGAGACGTCGTGGCCCACGCCTTGGTTGATGCGCTTCTCTCCGCGGCGCACTTGGGTGATCTTGGTTCCTTCGTCGGCGTCGGACGCAAGGAGTATGACAACGTCTCTGGCGCACGGTTGCTCAAAGAGTGCCGGGAGCTCTTGGAATCCCACGGCTTTACTATTGGTAACGCGGCCGCCCAGCTGGTGGGCCAAACTCCCAAGATGGGACCGCGCCGCGCGGAGGCTGAAGCAGTGCTATCCGAAGTCGTCGGCGCACCCGTGTCAATCTCCGCAACCACCACGGATCACCTAGGTTTTACCGGGCGCAAGGAGGGCCGCGCTGCGGTGGCCACCGCGGTGGTCTGGAAACAGTCGCCGGAGCTCTAGCACCCCGAATGCGTGAGGGGATAAGGCGGCGTCTACTAGGATGGCAGGCGTGACTGCATCCGTGACTGAAACAAAGCCTGCCAGCAAACTCCGCCTCTTCGATACCGCTACGCGCACCCAGCGCGAGTTCGTGCCCGTCATCCCCGGGCATGTGTCTATCTACTTGTGCGGTGCCACCCCGCAGGCCCAGCCCCATATTGGGCACCTGCGTTCCGGAGTGGCCTTCGACATCGTGCGCCGCTGGTTCCTTGCCCAAGGCTATGACGTGGCCTTTGTGCGCAACGTGACGGATATTGATGACAAGATCCTCACCAAGGCCGCCGAGAATGGACGCCCCTGGTGGGAGTGGGTATCAACCTATGAGCGCGAGTTCGCCAAGGCCTATGAAACCTTGGGCGTGCTCCCGCCCTCTGTGGAGCCGCGGGCAACCGCCTTTGTCACCCAGATGGTCGAGTACATGCAGCGGCTCATGGACCGCGGCTTTGCCTATCCGGCTAGGGGCTCGGTCTACTTCGACGTGCAAGCGTGGGTCACCGCGGAAGGCTCTGACTATGGCTCGCTTTCCGGCAACCGCGTCGAGGAGATGGAGCAGGGCGAGAGCGACATCGAGGGCAAGAGGGGTCCGCAGGACTTCGCGCTGTGGAAGGCGGCCAAGCCGGGCGAGCCTTCTTGGCCTACCCCGTGGGGTCGGGGCCGCCCCGGCTGGCACCTGGAGTGCTCGGCTATGTCCACCTATTACCTCGGATCGAATTTCGATATTCACGGCGGCGGCCTGGACCTGCAGTTCCCGCACCACGAGAACGAGATTGCACAGTCGCACGCGGCGGGCGATAAGTTTGCCAATTACTGGATGCACAATCACTGGGTGACCATGGCGGGCGAGAAGATGTCCAAGTCCTTAGGAAATGTGCTCTCCATCCCGCACATGCTAGACCTCGTGCGCCCGGTGGAGCTGCGCTACTACCTGGGTTCCGCGCACTATCGCTCGGTGCTGGAGTACTCAGAGGCTGCCCTGACGGAGGCTGCGGCTGGTTATCGCCGCATCGAGGATTTCCTGCAGCGCTTCGATGATCTAGAGGCAGGGGAATGGACGCCGGAGTTCGCCGCCGCCCTCAACGATGACATCGCGGTGCCGCGCGCCTTGGCGGAGATCCACAACCGTGTGCGCGAGGGCAACAAGCTCCTCGCGGCGGGTGAGGCTGATAGCGCCCGCGCGGTGGCGAAGTCGGTCCGCGCCATGGCGGGAATCCTGGGCTTTGATCCTTTGGCGCCACAATGGAATGATGGTGCACTAGCTAGTAATGCAGATGCGGCCTTGGACGCCCTCGTTCACGCTGAACTGGAGCGCCGTGCCGAGGCTCGCGCGCGCCGGGACTATGCCAGCGCTGACGCAGTCCGTGACCGCCTGACGGCTGCGGGCATCACCATCACAGACACTCCAGACGGCCCCACTTGGTCGCTGGCCTAAGGAAAGGACTTTCACCATGCCAAGAATCCATGGCCGCGGCGGCGCGGGAGCACGCAAGACCAACAAGAAGGGCGCCCTCAAGGGCACCGGAGGCCAGCAGCGCAAGGCCCTAGAGGGCAAGGGCCCCACGCCCAAGGCCGAGGACCGCGTCTATCACTCCAAGCACAAGGCCAAGATCGCGCGGGAGCGCCGTAATTCGGGGCGCCACCAGAAGGAAACCGCCGAGATGGTGGTGGGCCGCAACCCGGTCATCGAGTGCCTGCACGCCAAGGTGCCTGCCACCTCCCTCTACATCGTGGCCGGAACCCGCAATGATGCTCGTCTCTCCGAGGCGGTGGCCATTGCCAACTCCCGCAACTTGCCCATCCTCGAGGTACAGCGCCACGAGATGGATAATATGACCGGAAACGGCATGCACCAGGGCATCGGCCTGCAGATTCCGCCCTATAAGTATGCAGAGGTCCACGATCTCATCGCCGAGGCCAAGGATTCCACGCGGCCGGGCCTTTTCGTCATCTTGGACAACATCACCGACCCGCGCAACCTCGGCGCGGTCATCCGCTCCGTGGCTGCTTTCGGCGGCAATGGCGTCATCATCCCGGAGCGCCGCTCGGCTTCTGTCACCGCCGTGGCTTGGCGTACCTCCGCGGGTACTGCCGCACGCCTGCCGGTAGCACGCGCGACCAACCTGACGCGTACGGTGCAGGAGTTCCAGAAGAATGGCTACCAGGTTGTCGGCTTGGATGCCGGTGGCGAGCACACTCTCGATAGCTATGATGGCGGCAAGGATCCCGTGGTCATCGTCATCGGCTCCGAGGGCAAGGGAATCTCTCGCCTCGTGCGCGAGAACTGCGATGCCATCATGTCCATCCCCATGACGCCGTGGGTGGAGTCCCTTAACGCCTCCGTGGCAGCCGGTGCGGTGCTCTATGAGTTCTCTCGTCAGCGCCGCCTAGCGCAGCGCGAGGACTAACGCCTCAAACCGAAGAAGCGCTCGACCACGTTAGCCGCGCGAAAAGCGTCGGTAGTGGCGCCAAGGCGCGGATCTATCTCGTTGCCGGAGGGGATGACGTGGCCCACCCCTTCCATGGTGAGCAGCTCCACCGGGTTATCTGCCTCCCAGCGGCGTAGTTTCACGCCGGGATAAGGGGCGGTTATCTGCGGGCGGGAGTCCGCGCCGTTCAAGGCGGCGAAGTGGCGTGCCGTCCACTCTGCCGAGGTCACCGGTCCGCGGGTACGCGCCGCATCGATGCCTGCCACGCCGCCCTCATAGGGAGCGAGGGGATCGGAGGTGCCGTGCATGAACAGCACCGGGGTGGGGATATAGGCCGACTCCGGGTTGCTGGGGGCGTGGTTAGCCCCTTCGCCCAAGGTGGAGGCGAAGATGCAGGCGCGGTTGATGAGCCCGGGGGCGTCGAAAAGCAGGCGCAGGACCATCTGCCCACCGTTGGAATAACCGCACGCCAACGTGCGGGAGGTGGAGAACTCCGCGCGCATGAGGCGGATAAGCTCGCGGGTAAAGGCCACATCATCGATGCCGAGCTCGCGCGCGGCAACGGGCAACTGCGCCCGGCAATCGTTGAAGTGGCGGTCCACGCCATCGGGGTAGACCAGCACTGTGCCGGTGCGTTGCGCCAACTCATCGAAGGTGCCGTTGGTGAAACGCCGCATGACGTTGCCCGATTGCAGGGATCCGTGGAAGAAGAGCAAGAGATCGGGGTGCGGGCCCAAGTGGGAGGGCTCGACCACGAGGAAGGTGCGGGTATGCCCCTGAAACTCTATGCGGCGGCGATGCAGCGTGTAATCCATGGGGGTCAAGTTTAGTCCTGCGTTCTAATCGGGGTGCGCGCAGCGCTCGTTATGGGTGCTGGTGTGGTGCTCCTCGCCCGCGGCGGCGAGCTCGAGCTGGGCCTTGGTCCCGCGTGCTGCGGCGATATCATCGCGCACGGCACGACACCCCCGCAGCCAACCCACGAGCCGGCACACCAGGTAGATGATGAAGGAAATCGTGGTGACGAAGACGGAGACCGGCAGGCCAGGCGCGAGCGAGAGCAGGAAGCCTCCCACGGCGGAGATTTCGGCGAAGAAGGTGGCCCACAGCACCGCGCGCAGCGGCGAGGAGGTAATCTGCACCGCCGCGGCGCCCGGGGTGATGAGCAGCGCCATGACCAGCAGCGAACCGACAATCTGCACCGATTGGGCCGCGGCGAGGCCGACGAGGATGGCAAAGCCCACCGCGATGGCGCGGGTGGGAACACCTGCTGCCTGGGCCATGATGGGATCGGCGGAGGCAAAGAGCATGGGGCGCCAGAATAAGAAGACCACGGCGACGATGATGAGCGTGGTGAGCCCCAAAAGCCATACCGAGGCGGCGGAGACGCCGACAATCTGTCCGGTCAGCAGCGTCATGGCCGTGGTGGCATTGCCGGGGTAGAGGTGGAGGAAGAGCACCGAAAGCCCCAGCCCGAAGCTCATGACCACGCCGATGGCGCTGTCTTGCTGGCCCTTGAAGCCGAGCACGGCCAAGATGATGGCGGCTACGATGGCACCGGCGATGGCGCCGAAGCCGATGTTGGCGCCGAAGAGCAGCGCGGCGGCCGCACCCATGAGCGCGAGCTCGGAGGTGGCGTGGACGGAAAAGGACATCTGCCGCAGCACGATGAGGGAGGTCATCACCCCGGAAAGCACGCCGAGGAGGGCGCAGGCGATAAGCGATGATTGAACGAAGTCAACCCCGAGCAAATACTGGGTGTCCTGAATGAAGCTAGACAACGATGAGCCTCCCATCGACCTTGATGACGTTGACCTTGGAGCCGTAGAGCCCGGAGAGGACCTCCGAGCGCATGACCTCATCCACGGTGCCGTAGAGGTGCCCAAAGGGCGCTATGTACAACACGTTGCTGATGAAGTCGAGCACCGGGTTGATGCTGTGGGTGACAAAGATGATGGAGGTGCCGCGCTCCCGACGCCACTTATCCAGCTTCTGCACGGTGTCTTCCTGCCGCGCCGGGTCGAGGGAGAGCAAAGGCTCGTCCGCCAACAGCAGCTGGGGGGAATTGGCCAGCGCCTGGGCCTGGCGGATGAGCTGCTGCTGCCCGCCGGAGAGCTGACCAACACGGCGATCGGCGATACCCGTGGCGCCGACCTCCGCCAGAAGCTCATCCACCTTCCCGCGAGAAGGGCGCCGGTTGCGCAGCGTGCCATGCGCCAGCGAGAGGGAGACCAGATCCCGCGCGCGCAGGGGCAACTCGGCCGGGAACATGCGCTGCTGCGGGATATAACCCACCCGGCAGTTGACGTCCACGGAGCCCGCGGTGAGCTTGCGGGTGCCCAGGATGGTGCCGAGCAGCGTGGATTTTCCCACGCCATTGGGGCCCAAAACGGCGATGAACTCGCCGCTGTTGACGGCGAGATCCAAGTGCGACCACAGCGGTTCAACCGCCGCATCCTTAAAACTTAAAAGCACTAGGCCTTAACTTTCTGTAGCGAATCAATGACCCCAGAGTAGTAGTCCAGGAAGGAGGTCTCCTCCGAGGGGGTTTCGGCGATCTCTACGATCGGGATGTTCTTCTCCTCCGCGGCATCGTGGATGCGCTGGGAGATGTCGGTCTCGGTCTGCGGGTTGTAAATGAGCAGGTCTACCTTGCCCTCGTTGATGACCTCGAGGAAGCGCGCGAGATCCGCCGCGGTTGGCTCGCCCTCGGAGATGGTGGCCTTGCGGAATCCCTCCGGGGTGACATCGGTGGCGGGGGTGTACTTCATGATGTAGTCCGCAATGGGCTCGGTCTGCGCGTAGTTGAGCTTAGGCAGTTCTTCCACGCGCCCACGCAGGGCTTCCATCTTATCCACCAGCGGCTGGCGGGTGGCGCCGGCTTCGGGGTCCTTGTCATTGATAAGATCCTCGACCTCGGTGGCTACCTTTTCGATGGCGGCGGAGTCATACCAAATGTGCTCGTTGCCCTCGATGTTGGTGATCTTGGAGGGGTCTTGCTTGGTGATGTCCTTCGCCTCCTGCGGCGTAACCACGTCAGGCTCATCATCGAGCTTGCCGTGATCGGTCAAAGGCAGCGCGGAGATGATGTGATCCTGGTCGGAGACGGCCTGGTAGATCCAGGAATCGTAGCCGCCACCGTTGACGATCAATACGTCGGCGTCGTTGGCGCGCGCGATGTCTGCGGCGGTGGGCTCAAAGTGGTGCGGGTCGACGCTATTGCCCTTGACAATGGGATCGACGTTGACGGTAACGCCATTCGCGGTATCGGCCACGGCCTTGGCTACATCTGCCCAGATGGAGGTGGAGGCAACGATGTTGATGGTCTTGTCCTTGTCCGCGGAAGCAGCGGAGTCGGAAGGGGTCGAGGAGGACCCTGCCGAGCAAGCGGTGGCGAACAAGAGCGCGCCGCCGGTCAGGAGCGCGGCGGCGGGGCGTAGATAACGAGGTCGTGTGATATTCATGTTTGATAGTGTGCGATTATTGAAAACAATTGTCAAGTGGAAACCTATTGAAAACGTGCGCGCAAGATGTGAGCACCACTGCCTGCACACCAGGTAGGCTGGCCTGCATGGTAAAACGCAGCCAGAACCGCAAAACCCTCGCCTCCCTGGCTGCGGAACTCGGGGTATCACGCACCACCGTCTCCAACGCCTATAACCACCCGGACCAGCTCGCCCCCGCCACCCGCCGCCGCATCCTGGCCGCGGCGTCGGCACACGGCTACTCCGGCCCGGATCCCACCGCGCGCAACCTGCGCACGCGGCGCGCGGGTTCCGTGGGCGTCCTGCTCACCGAGCACCTCTCCTATGCCTTCGAGGACATGGCCTCCGTGGACTTCCTCGCCGGAATGGCGGAGGCCTCCGCCGGCGCGCGCACCACCCTCACGCTCATCCCCGCCGGCCCCGATACCGCCGGCGATAGCAACGAGCCCATGCGCCTTATCGGCGGCGCCGCCGTGGATGGATTCGTGGTCTATTCCGTGGCGGCCGGGGACGCCTACCTGGAGGCGGTCACCCGGCGCGGCCTCCCGGTCGTCATCTGCGATCAGCCTACCGACGCCGGGCTGCCCTTCGTCGGCATCGATGATTATGCGGCGATAGCCCCCGCCGCCCAGGCCCTCGTCGACGCGGGGCATCGCCGCATCGCCATTCTCACCATTCGCCTCCAGCACGCACGCACCGATGGCTTCGTTCCCTATTCTCAGCTGGCGCATGCAGACATGCACGTCCAGCGCGCCCGCGTACTTGGTGCCCTGGAGGTTTTCTCACGCGCCGGGATTGACCCGGAATCTGTCCCCGTCATGGCCAGGCACATCAACGAGCCGGCCAACGCGCGTGCGGCTGCGAGCCTGCTTATTGATGCCCACCCGGACATCACCGCCGTCTTGTGCACCACGGATTCTATGGCCTTGGGCGTTATCGCCGAGGCCGCCGAGCGCGGCCTGCGCGTCCCGGAGGATCTCTCCGTCACCGGCTTCGACGGCATCGCCCCCGCTCTCAATATCGGTCTGAGCACCGTTATTCAACCCAACAAGGCCAAGGGCGCGGCGGCAGGGCACCTGCTTGCCCAGCTTATCGACGACGCCTTGGACGACACTCCCCAGCACAGCACCAACCACGGCGCCGTGCTCTCGAGCACACGCCGGCTTTTGCCCACGCGCTTTTCACCTGGCGCGAGTGTTAGCGCTCCGCGCGCGCAGTAGCGCGGGCATGAGCCAAGGCCACGAGGAACTGTGTAGCTGCGGCGGTATCGGCCAAACGCAGGCGGGCGGCAGTCTCGCCCTCGCCGATCTTCACCCCGAGATCTGGCGGCTGCACGAGGACGCGGAACCCGGACTCGTCCGTGACATCATCGCCCAAGAAGACCACCGCGGTAGCATCCACGCGCTCGCGCAGGAGTTCAATCCAGGAACCCTTGCTCGCCGTGGTGGCGGAAAACTCGATGACGGACTTGCCTGCGGTGCGCGGAAATCCAGCTGGGTCCAACTGCAGGCCGGCCTGGTAGGCCGCCTTGGCCGCGTCCGGGTCCTTCAGTTCTAGTTTGCGCAAGTGCAAGACGCGCTGGAAGGGCTTAATCTCAATCTCCGCGCCGGGGAAGCGCTCCATCAGCTTCCGGATCTCCGCCTCCTTGGCATCGAGGTGCGCCTGCATCTGCGGGCTAAGGGCGGTGGACTGCCAGGAGGATTCCGCGCCGTGCGAGCCGCCGAATACTACCGGCTCCTGCACGGGGCAGACCCTGCGTAGGCCTTCGAGGTGGCGGCCGGAGAGCACGGCCGCGGTGGTATCTGCCGTAGTGGAAAGCGCAGTGAGCGCCTCGAGGGCGCGGGGATCGGCCTCAGCCTCGTAGATGGAGGCGGCAAAGGGAGCGAGGGTGCCGTCGAAGTCCGTGACCACCGCCAAGTGCGGGGTATCCGCCAGCGCCGCGATGTGTTCTACAGCGGCTTTATCTAGGCCTTCAACTAGGCCCATATCCAAGTCTCTATCCATATGCCCTGAGCTTACGCGGTGCGGCAGCGCTACAGCGAGACCATGCGCAGAGCAGGGGAATCGATGGCGTCGGTGCGCAGGGTGAGCACGAGCTGATTATTCGGATTCATGCGGATGGAAAATTCGTGGCCGGTGGCCATGAGGTTGCGCATGTGTCCATCGGTCCAGCCGGCCGCACCCTCGCAGTCCTCCTTAGGGGTGTCGTAGACAATCTCATCGAGGCGCAGCGTGTCGGCCTCGCGGATATTGGTGCGCTCCTCGCCGCCGTGATAGGACACGTGCCCGCGGAACTGCGCGCAACCACTGCTGCCCACCAGGGAAGACTCCCCGAAGCTTATCTGCGGGACATCCACGAGTGACTCCGGCACGGTGGAGGCGGCATCCGGGGCAGTGTAGATGGACACGACCTGCCAGTCCTTGCCCACAATGCGGTCATCCCCGGGGGCTTGCGGGGCCTCCGGCGCGTTGGAGCCGCACGCAGCGCAGCCGAGCATTGCACCCGCCGCCACGCTGAGAAGAAGCTTCCTCACTTGCGCTTAGCCTCCTTCAGCGAGTCGAGGAAAGCCCGCGACCACAGCTTGACGTCATGCGTCATCACCTGCTCGTGCATGATCCGCATGCGCTCGGCCATGACCTCCGGCTGATCCTCCAAGCCCTTGATGGCGGTGAGCAATGACCTCTTGACTGATTCGATGTCGAAAGGATTGCACAGATTGGCTTCCGGCAGCTCATCGGCCGCACCTGCGAACTCGGAGAGGACAAGCGCGCCCTTGGCATCATCGTGGCAGGCCGCGTACTCCTTGGCCACGAGGTTCATGCCATCTTTGAAAGGAGTGACGAGCATGATGTCAGCCAAGCGGTAGAGCAACCGCAGGACTTTCTTATCTATAGAACGATGCTGGTAATGCACCACTGGCTTGCCCAGCTGCGAGAAGCTCCCATTGATGCGCCCCACGGCCTCTTCTACTTGCGATCGCGTCTTCTTATAATGCTCGATGCGCTCGCGCGAGGGCGTGGCAATCTGCACCAACGTGACCTCGGCTGGGTCAAGCGCCCCAGTCTCCAGCAGCTCCTCGAAAGCTAGCAGGCGCTGCAGGATGCCCTTGGTATAGTCCAGGCGGTCCACGCCGAGGATGACGTGCTTGGGAGTGCCCAGATCGGCGCGCAGCTTGTCGACGCCAGCTAGGGCCGCATCATCAAAATCAGTGAACTCATCGACTTCGATGGAGATGGGGAAGGCCCCTACTCCCACCGAGCGCCCGTCTGGGGTCTCGATATGCGCGGTGATCTTGCGGGTCGAGACCTCTCCGCTCACGGGAAGCTCGAGGCGCCGGGCTAAGTCGAGGAAGTTGCGGGCATTGGACTCGAGATGGAAACCAATGACATCTGCCCCGAGCAGCCCGCGGACCAGCTCGTCACGCCACGGCAGCTGGCTATAAAGATCGGCCGAGGGGAAAGGAATATGCAAGAAGAAACCGATGGTGAGATCGGGGCGTTTCTGGCGCAAGATGCCAGGAAGAAGCTGCAGCTGATAGTCCTGCACCCAGACGGTGGCGCCCTCGGCTGCGACTTCTGCTACCTCATCTGCAAAGCGGAGGTTGACCTCGCGATAGGCGTACCACCAGTCCAGATTGTAAACGGGCGGGACGATGAGATCGTGGTAGAGCGGCCACAGGGTGGCATTGGAAAAGCCCTCGTAGAAGCCCTCATAATCCGCCTGATTGAGACGGACTGGGTGCAATAGGATGCCATCATCGGTATAAAAGGGATCCGGCGCGGCATCGGGTACGCCCGGCCAGCCCACCCAACAGCCTTGCTGAGTGCGCAAAACCGGGGAAAGTGCCGCGACAAGTCCGCCGGGGGAGGCACTCCACGTGCGGGTTCCGTCTGGCGCGGTGTTGAGGTCAACCGGCAGACGGTTGGCCACTACTACAAAGTCGTTGTCGCGGCCGCTCATGGTTTATGCCTTCTTCGTGGTCTTTTTAGCCGTGGATTTAGTCGCCTTCTTGGCGGTCTTCTTCGTGGCCTTCTTGGCCGTAGACTTGCTGGCCTTCTTAGCCGTTTTCTTGGTGGCCTTCTTCGTTGCCTTCTTGGCAGCGGACTTGGTGGCCTTTTTAGCGGGTGCGGCATCGGCCTGCTCTGCCAAGACCTTTTTGTGTACCAAGCCCTCTGGGGAAACCCCCAGCATCGACATCAGCGTCACGCCATCAAGGAAATCGCGGGCGTAGGTTGCAACAATGCGACGGGCAGCGAGTGCGGTCTCTTCCTCGACAGCATGCGTTTGGTCAGCATTAGGCTGAGTGTCGGTGACCTTTGGTGGCACGAAGTCCTCCTGCACAAATAGAAATGAAGTTGAAGATAGCTTTCAGACAGGCCATTCTACGCTAAGGGCTACTACTTTGGCTCTTTGGGCGCGGAAGGCGGTGGCGTGGCCGTGGCCGCCGAGGATTCAGCAGACTTCGAAGGCTTCTTCGGCCCCAGCTTGGGAGGCAAGACTGGGCGGTTCACGCGCGGGGCAAAGGGCGAGAGCGGGACGCGCGGAATCCGCGGTGCCCGCTGCGTCAGGCGCGCGGCACGGCGGAAGGAGTAGCGGCCGAGCCTCTTGAAGGCGCTATAAGGCCGGAAGTACTTGGGCCGGCGCAGCCTGCGCGCCACGCGCTCGCCTAGAACCACCCCGGCGGCGAGTGCGCCGGTAATGGCCAGAGCCTTGGCGAGGTTACTAAAGCCGGTGATCATCTGCTCATTGAGAGTGGCATACATGCCGCGGTACAGGCTGAGCCCGGGAAGCATGGGTGTATAACCCACGATCATGGTGATGAGCGGCGGCATCATGTAGCGCCGGGAGAGCAAGCCGCCAGCTAGGCCCACGGCCACCGCGGCAATGCCGCAGGCAATAACAGAGGTCACGCCGAAGGGGATGACCACGAAGTAGTAGAAAACCATGCCGGCTGCTGCGGTCGCCCCGGAGACGAGCACCTCGATTCTGGAAGCGCCGCAGGCCAGCGCGAATGCGGCTGAACCGATGCTGCCGCAGGCGATGAGCAGGGGCACATGGTGGTAGACCGGCGGTGCGATGGTGGCAAGCGGTGGCAGGCTAAAGCCCAACCAACTAGAGAACTGGATACCCACGCCGACTCCACCGATGATCGCGCCGGTGGACATGATGGCCTCGAAGAAGCGCGCAGCGGAGGTAACCGGGGCGCGGGTAATACCGTCGACGAGGCATTGCACCAACGTCAGACCTGCCACGAGCACGATGATCCCGGAGCTGATGATCTGGGAAGGCGAGAAGTTGATGCCATAGCCTGCGGCCACGTTGTACAAGATCGCCGCTGGCACAACGGCGATGAACCCGCCGGTCACGTTTTGATAGAAGGGCGGCAGCCGGTAGTTGGCCAGCCACATGTTGATGCCCATGATGAGTACGGAGACGAGGAAAGAGATAACTCCCACGAGGGCATCGCCGCCGAGCATGACAGCGAAGGTCCCGCCCATTACGCCCCAGCCTAGAAGCACCTGCCACCGCGGATAGGGCGGGCCCATAGCGTTGATTTCATCGAGGCGCTTTTCCGCCTGGGCTGGGGGAGTGGTGCCCTGGTGAATGGAACGGATGAGCCGGTCCACTGCGGATAGGCGCGAGAAGTCCACTGTAAGAGAAGGGGCGACGCGGAAGACGTGGAGGTTGCGGCGCGACTCACCCGTGCCGATAGCGGTGTGGATGGTAATCGTATTCATCACGATATCGACGTGGCAATAATGCAGACCATAAGAAGAGGCCACAAGGTGAATCTGCGCCCGCGCATCCGAGTTGGCTGTGCCGGCGCAGATGAGGATCTCACCGATTCGGGCCGCGATCTCCATGACGCCGGTGACCTGTGCGGCATCGGTGAGGTCGACGGGTGCCAGCGGGGAGGGCGGCGGGGCGGCTTTGGCGGCGTCGATGGTGGCGAAGTTGCCGGAGGAAGCCCGGAAGCGATCCCGCATCGAGGAAAAAAGTGACACGCAAGAACCCTTTTAACGTACGTGGAAACTGGTCAATGGCGATATGCCTGAACTCTATCCCCCAGCCGGAAAAAGTGCACCGGTGGGGCCTACTTTTTTAAACAGACCAGGCCTCAGGTAGCATTCCTACTTGCAGCCTGGTGCTGCACTGCTGGAGTGGCGCAATTGGTAGCGCAACGCACTTGTAATGCGTAGGTTGCGAGTTCAAGTCTCGTCTCCAGCTCAAGAAATATCCCCTAACCAGCGTCATCCGCACGCTTACGGTAGTAGCGCGCAGTGATAGGCGTAGACGAAGGCCCCAACTGGCGGGCTGCTTGCGCTCTCTGTGGCGGTCATTCCGCAGGTGTGTATTAAGGACGGAAAGAGCCGGCTTGGCCGGCTGGGTGTGTTTTTGGGGTGCGGGAAGTCGCCGCCTGGCTTGTTGACCTAACGGCTAGTATGCGGGGGCTGCCAGATTATCTTTCCGCCTTGGCGGGTAAGGCGCCCGCGGCGTGGTGGCGCATTCGGATCATCGTCGTTGATGCCGTTGTGGTAGTTGCATAAGGTCACTAGGTTGGCAACGTTAGTCTCCCCGCCGTGCTTCCACGGCGTGAGATGGTGAAACTGCCCTCTTTCTGCCGGGATGGTACAGCCCGGCCACGCACACGTGGGGTGCTCTGCTGCGAGCATTGTGCGCTGTTTTGATGATGCGAAGCGCTCAAAGCGGTACAAGTCTACCGGCCCGTGTGTGCGGCTGATGATCGTGATAAGCCCTTCGTTGGCGCAGGCGCGTTCCACAAGCTGTGCACCGGTGATAACAACCCCACTAGTGGTGCGTATCATCACGTCACCACCCTCGCGGCGTACAAGCTTCCCGTAGTCCTCCAACTGGAGGACTGCCATAGTCGTCACCCGAGTACGCGCAGCCGGGGCCCCGTCTGCCTTGCCGAGCATGCGGGCGATAAAACTCTCACCCGGATGCTGCTGGTCGATGGTCCGGAAAGCATCTGCCATATCCAAACCATTGCCGGTCACTGTCAAGGTAGCCAGCCCATTAGGGTGCTGGCGCAACAGTGCGCGCTCGCAATACTTGCGGGGAACACGCATCTCACGCAGCCGGCGCCTGGCTACCGCATCAACCTGCTCGCTGGGCGTGGCGCATAGCTCTACGCGTAGGTTCCATGCGGCTCGTTGTTCTTTGACGCGGCGGGTAAAAGACTCAATCAAGCGCAGGGTGCTTAAACAATGCCCATTGCGCCGAGCAGCATCAAGGGCTAAGCGCTGCTTGCCCGTATAGGGAGTGGAGCCGAAGTAGATGGTGTGCAGGCTTATAAGCTCGGCGGCATCCTGTGTGCTAGCCCCCATCTTCTCAAGGTCTGGGGCAGATAGCCCTGAGCACTCGGCTACGAGGTCAACACCTCGGCTAAGTTGTGCGAAATACTCCTGCAAGCCCATGAGCGTCACGCTAAGCCACCGCCAAGCGGTGCGACAATCCCCAACCCGCACCAAACAAGGAAACTGTGGACAACCCACCAAGCCCGGGGCGGTTATCCACAGCCAGGCCGCCTAACCAGAACTTGGCAGTGCGGTAGCAAAGCCATCCGACCTATCCTGAATGGTTTTGGAGACGGGGAAAGAGCCATTCCCAGCGCAAGGAGAGCGAGCTTCCTGTGAGCGACCAACGCTGAACTGAGAAGGTTGTGGGGGGAAAGCGACAGTGGAAATCACCCCGCGGATTCGGTGAATAACTTAATTACGGTCCGCCTTTCATAAGGCTGTCCCTTGATTGAGGGGGGCTTCCTTCTTGTCATTTCTGAGTACCCTGGGACCCATGATTAAGACGGTGAAGGTGCACGATCTCATCCAGGGTGAAGATACTGTGGCGGGCGAAGCGGTGCTGGTGGACCGCTTGTGGCCGCGGGGCGTCGCCAAGCAGAAACTGACCTTCGATGGATGGTACAAGGACGTGGCCCCCAGCCCGGAGCTGCGCAAGTGGTTCGGGCATGAGGAGGAGCGTTTCCCGGAGTTTAGCCGCCGCTATAAGGCGGAGCTTGATGCCAATGACAGTGCGGAGCTCAAGGAGCTTATCAAGCAGGCGCATGAGGATCTCACGCTGTTATTCGCGGCCAAGGACCGCCAGATAAACCACGCGGTGGTGCTCAAGGAGTGGCTCGAAGAGCAGGTCTCCCAATAAGGGGGTAAGCCGGCGCGGAGTGCTCGGGGGAGCGCAAACGGATTTGTACTGCTCCCGCGGTTGCGCATTGTGGGGGTGTGGGCACGTGCAGTGAATTATGACACTGTACGTGCTTTTTTGTGTTCTTCGCCGTTGCTGCAAACGATTGCGAAGCTAGAATCAGGGGTGGACCAAAACCAAACACAAAGCCGCAATCATGTGTGTTGAGTTATGTCGACCCCCATGATTTAGGTACCTAGGAGGGAAAAACATGGCTGGCAAGACAGCAGCGCAAGCGCTCACCAAAGAGCAGCTATTGCACGCGTACCGCAAGATGGTGGAGATCCGCGAGTTCGAGGATCGGGTACACATTGAGAACCAAGCTGGTGACATTCCCGGCTTCATCCACCTCTATGCAGGACAGGAAGCCGTGGCGGTTGGTGTCTGCGAGAATCTGCGCGATACCGACTACATCGGCTCCACCCACCGCGGCCACGGCCACTCCATTGCCAAGGGCTGCGATCTCAAGGGCATGATGGCGGAGATCTTCGGACGCGCCACCGGCCTCAACCACGGCAAGGGCGGCTCGATGCACATTGCAGACCTCTCCGTGGGAATGCTAGGCGCCAACGGCATCGTCGGCGGTGCTGGCCCGCTGGCAGTCGGCGCGGCCTTCACCGGTAAGTACAAGGGTCAGGGAAACATCGGCGTGGCCTTCAGCGGTGACGGCGGTTCCAACCAGGGAACCATCTTCGAGGCGATGAACATGGCCGTGGTGCTCAAGCTTCCGGCGCTCTTCGTCTTTGAAAACAACGGCTTCGGTGAGGCCACCGGTGCGGACTTTGCAGTCGGCAGCGGCGACATCGCTGGCCGTGCCGCAGCATTCGGCATGCCCGCCATCAAGGTTGATGGCACTGACTTCTTCGCGGTCTACGAGGCCGCCCAAGAGGCCGTCGAGCGCGGCCGTCGCGGCGAGGGCCCCACAGCCATCGAGGCCAAGGCCTACCGCTGGTTCGGCCACTTCGAGGGTGACCCGGGACTCTACCGCACCCCGGAGCAGCTCAAGGCAGTGCGCGAAGAAAACGATCCGCTGCTTATTTTCCGCCAGAAAGTGGGGCGCAAGGTCTCTGCCAAGGAGCTCGACGCCATCGAGGCGGAAGTGAAACAACAGGTGGAAGACGCCGTCGAGTTTGCCAAGAACTCACCCTGGCCCAAGCCTGAAGAACTAACCACCGACGTCTACGCGAGCTACTAAAAGAAAGGGCTTGAGCAATGAGCAAGAAAAGTTACCGGGAAGCCATCCGTGAGGCCATGGCCGATGCACTCCGCGAGGATGAGAACGTATTCCTCGTCGGTGAGGATCTGCGTGGCGGCAAGGGCGGCACCAACCCCGATCCTGATGTCGAGGCTTTCGGTGGCGTCTTTAACGTCACCAAGGGCCTGTGGGGAGAGTTCGGTGACGACCGCGTTGTCGATACCCCCATCAGCGAGTCCGCCATCCTCGGCCTGGCTGCCGGCGCGGCTGTTACTGGCCTGCGCCCGGTCGCCGAATTGATGTTCATGGACTTCTTCGGCGTGTGCTACGACGAGGTTTATAACCAGGCGGCGAAGTTCCGCTACATGTTCGGCGGCGGTGCCCGCACCCCGCTGACCGTGCGTGGCATCATCGGTGCCGGCGTCGGCGCGGCCGGCCAGCACTCGAATTCGCCTTATAACATCTTCACCTCCACCGCGGGCGTGAAGGTGGTCGTGCCCTCGAATCCTTATGATGCCAAGGGCCTGCTCCTGCAGTCCATCCGTGACGATGATCCGGTTATGTTCTGTGAGCACAAGGCGCTGTATGACGTCAAGGGTGAGGTCCCCGACGAGCCGTATACCATTCCGCTGGGAGTGGCCAACTACACCCGCGAGGGCACCGACGTCACCATCGTGGCGCTCTCCAAGCTGGTCAATACCGCCAACGAGGTGGCTGACAAGCTGGCCGCCGAGGGCATCTCGGTCGAGGTCGTCGACCCGCGCACCACCTCCCCGCTGGATGAGGATTCCATCGTGGAGTCGGCGCAATCCACCGGCCGCGTCGTCGTGGTCGATGAGTCTTCGGCACGCTGTGGTTTCGGCCAGGACGTGGCCGCGCTGGTCTCCATCAAGGCCTTCAACAGCCTCAAGGCTCCGGTTGAGCTGATCACGCCTCCGCTTACCCCCGTACCTTTCTCCCCCGCGCTGGAAAAGCTTTGGGTGCCTTCGGCAGAACGCATCGAGGCCTCCGTGCGCAAACTCTTGGAGGCATAAAATGGCCACGAACAGCCAGATTCAATCACTCGACATCCCCAACTGGGGGATGACCATGGAAACCGGCGTCGTCGGCGAATGGCTCATCGGCATCGGGGATTCTTTCAAGCAGGGAGATCCTCTCGTCACGGTCGAATCGACGAAGATCGCCAACGATCTAGAGGCGCCTTTCGACGGCACTTTGCGGCGCATCGTCGCCGACGTGGGCCAGGAGCTTCCCGTGGGCGACATCATCGGCGTCAGCGCCGATCCTGATGTGAGCGAGGAAGACATTGACGCCTTCGTCGCCAAGCGCCAAGCAGAGGATGCCGCGAAGAGCGGCGGGGGCCAAGAACCCCAGCCCGCCGCCGCGGCGCCTGCACCGGCCAAGAAAGAAGCGGCGCCGAGCCCGCAGCCGAGCCAACCTGCCCCCGTAGCCGCAGTAGCCACCGCAGCAAGCCGTAGCGCCAAGCCGCAGTCCTACTCCATCCCGGCCGCGCTGAGCGGATCCACCCCCGAGGACTTCGAGGGTGCCACCTCGCACGCCCTGCGCCTAGCGCTCAAGGAGAACATCGACCTCTCCGGCATCGACGGCACCGGGCGTCTGGGACGCGTGACCGTGGAAGATATTGACTCCGCGGTGCGCGCAGCAGGCGGAACCGTACCCGAGCCCGTCACCAGGCGCGGCGAGGTGCATCTCAAGTCCACTGGGGACGATAGCACCGTGCTGGCCACCCCGGTCGCGCGTCGCGTCGCCGCCGAGCTGGGTGTCAACCTGCTCGACGCCCGCCCCACCGGCCGCCATGGCCGCGTGACCAAGGAGGACGTCGAGGACACCGCTCGCCGCTTCAAGCTCGAGGCGGAAGCGCAGGCGCTGGGCACTAGCGTGTCCGCGCTGGAGGAGCCGGATTTCGAGTCCGTGCCGCTGTCCTCTGTCCGCAAGGTCATAGGCCAGCGCCTGCAGGCCTCCAAGCTCAACTCGCCGCACTTCAGGGTGACCTCCGAGGTCAACCTGGATGCCGTGCTGGAAATGCGTTCTTCTCTCAACGAGAAGGTTCCGGGCGTGCACTTGTCCATCAATGACATGCTCATCAAGGCCGTCTCCGCCGCGCTTATCGAGGTCCCGGGTGTCAACGTCCAATTCGACGAGGCAAACCAGACCATTCTGGAGTTCAGCCACGCGGACATCTCCGTCGCGGTCGATTCCCCCGCCGGCCTCATCACGCCGATTGTGCGTGGGGCCGACAAGAAGTCGCTGCGCGAAATCTCCGCGGAGGTCAAGGAACTGGCCACCAAGGCCAAGGCCAATACCTTGGTCCCCGATGAGTTCCAGGGCGGTACGTTTACCATCTCCAACCTGGGCATGTTCGGGGTGAGCTCCTTCGACGCGATCATCAACCCGCCGCAGGCAGCCATCCTGGCCGTCGGCGCCGCACAGAAGCGCCTTGGCCTAGGCGCTGGGGGAGAGATCGTGGAGAACAGCATCCTTGCGCTGACCCTGTCCAGCGACCACCGCGTGGTGGATGGCGCGCTCGCCGCGCGCTTCATGGCGGCACTCAAGCGTTTCCTTGAGTCGCCCGAATTGCTACTGGTCTGATAAGGAGTAGTCATGAATAGGCACTATGACGTTCTCATCATCGGTGCAGGTCCCGGTGGCTACACCGCCGGCATTCGCGCCGGGCAGCTGGGCTTGAAAACCGCAGTGGTGGAAAAGGCCGAGCTCGGTGGCGTGTGCCTGAACTGGGGTTGTATCCCCACCAAGGCGCTGCTCCACGGCGCGGAGACCGCGCACACCATCGCGAGCTCGTCTTCGCTGGGCTTTAGCACCGGCGAGGTCAGCCTCGACATTGGAAAACTCGTCGGCTTCAGCCGCTCAGTAGCTGGCCGCCTCTCGCAGGGCGTCGCGGGGTTGCTCAAGAAGAATCACGTGGATCACCTCGTGGGCACCGCTACCCTCACGGCTAAGGGCAAGGTTACCGTGGATGGCGAGACAATCGATGCCGACCACATCATCGTGGCCACCGGCGCGCGCCCTCGGGCCCTGCCCGGAATCGTTCCCGATGGGGATCGCATCTGGACTAGTACCCAGGCTCTTATCCCCGACGAGGTTCCCGGGCACCTGCTCATCGTGGGCTCAGGCGCCATCGGCTCCGAGTTCGCGAGCATGTACCGCGACTTCGGAGCCGAGGTCACCCTGGTGGAGTTGGCTGAGCACAACCTGCCCGTTGAGGATCCGGATATCTCTGGGGTTGTCCGCAAGGCTTTCACCAAGCGCGGGATCGCCGTTCATACCGGCTCCCACTTGGAGGATGTTGTCAGCGATGGCACGGGTGTTTCCGCCACGCTTGTCGAAGGCGACGGTACCCGCACCGAACTCCGCGCCGACCGGCTGCTTCTGGCCGCGGGCGTGGTACCCAACGTCGAAGACCTCGGCTTGGAGGCACTCGGCGTGGCACGCACTGAGCGTGGTGGCTTCATCGCCGTCGACGAGTGGGGAAAGACCAACGTCGCCGGCATCTATGCCATCGGCGATGTGTCTGGACCACCCTGCCTGGCGCATAAGGCGGCGCACGAAGCAGTGGCCACCGTTGAGCACCTGGCCGGCGTGGCTGGTGCTGAAGCAGTGGACCGCAACTGGATCCCCGGCGCCACCTATACCCGCCCGGAGGTAGCCAGCCTTGGTTATACCGAGGCTGCCGCCCGCGAGCTGGCCAAGAAGTCTGGTCACAGCATTTCTGTTGGGCGTATGTCCTTCGCCGCCAACGGCCGCGCCATCGGCATGGAGGCAGCCGAGGGAATGGTTAAGGCCGTCTTCGACGACACCACCGGCGAGCTCCTCGGCGCACACCTGGTAGGCCCCGGAGTCACCGAACTCCTGCCCAGCTTCGGCGTGCTCCGTGAGCTCGAAGGCACCGCCGAGGATATCGGGCACGTAGTATTCGCGCACCCGACGTTGTCCGAGGCGATCCAGGAGGCCGCCCTCGATGCGTTGGGTAAGCCTTTGAATCAGTAATAAGACAACTCGGGCGGGGATTCTTAGGCTGAGGAAACCGAAACACAGGCAGCGCGTGATGCGAGGCCTGTGCTTTTCGTTATTCAGTTGCCTTCATCGAATGCTGCTCGACAACTAGACAGTTCACGGTCTAAGAATTCTTCTCCCCTGGGGTAAAGACAAAGGAATAATATTGCATTTAGCTGTGAAAATGGTTATCTTTCTCTGAATTCCCTGAATACTACTGATCGAGAAAGCTGCTGAGGGTTCTGGATGAGCAAACATGAGGCCCGGTTACCAGCGGCAGAGTCTGGCAGTGGCGCACTAATGCATAAGCGTTACTGGGCTGCAGGCGTGGTAGTTCTTCTCACGCTTGTTTTGGTCGGAGCTTTGGTGGTTGTTCCCCGGTCGCTGGAGTCTGCCAGTGACCCCGGCGTTGTTGATAGTGATGGAGACGGCATCGCTGATGAAACGGAGGTCGCCGGATGGATTGGAGCGCGCGGGGAGCGCTTCATCACAGATGCTAGTAACAGCGATACTGATGGTGACGGTCTTAGTGATGGCGAAGAGGCAGGCGAGCGCTTGCCTGATCAAGGAACGAGCGTGGTCTATTCCGGCGTGGCTGACCCGCTTAAAGCTGACTCAGACGGAGATGGCCTCAACGACTTCCTGGAGCTTCGTGGGTGGTCGGATGAGCAAGGCCGGCGCTACAACAGTAGTCCGCTGAAAGTCGATACTGACGAGGACGGACTCGATGATTCTATCGAAATCGGGAGAACCGTGTCCGGAGGGATCTACGCTGTTGTATCGAATCCGCAGGAGCGGGATTCAGATGATGATGGGCTCGATGATCGTGTAGAAGTCAATGGCTGGAAGTCGGTCCGAGCGGGCAAGCTCTTTTATACCGACCCACTCTTGTCAGACACTGATGGGGACTTGCTTTTCGACGGCGAAGAGGCCGCAAGTTCCTTAGAGGATTCGGATGCCCAGCCAAATGCGAAGCCCGCATACTATGGCTTTTCCGATCCCACCGTGGTGGATTCGGACGGTGACGGTTTAACTGACTTGGATGAGTTCAATTCAGGCGCCAAACCTTATGAGGTTGATACCGATGGTGATGGTCTTGAGGATGGACGCGAGGTCACCGTCATTGGAACTAGCCCTTTCCTCGTTGATACAGATGCGGATGGCAGGGATGACAAGTTCGAGGAGGAGAACCGAGAATCCGAGGGCCTCGATCCACTGTTTTTCGAGCACAGTCTTGATGCTGGGGAGTATGTAAAAAGTTTTTGGTCGGGAGCGGATGGCAAAGATGGTGGCGAAGAAGTTACTTCAACGATGGGCCAACTTTCCTCCCTTGTGTTAAGCAATGGGTCACTAATTTTCAAAGCTCGTGAGATTATTGAAGGCATCATAGATCTAGTTCTGCGGAGGAGCGGAAGGAATTTACTGAGTGTATTTTTCCCGCTGACCCCTGTGGGAATTGCTAAGAAAATAATTAAAGCAGGCTTTAATCTCAAGGAGTATCTGGAGAAACTAGAGGCATTTATTAAGCAGCATCCAGAGCTCCGCGCAGTTGCTGGCAGATTCGTTTCGACGTCTGGGATGATACCGGAAGACTCTAGAATTGCTGTCTCGGGCAAAGTGTGGAAGAGCTGGGATGACTACCTTAAAGAGGGTGCTTCCGGAGAAGGAATGCTTCATCTACAAAGTAGTGGCCGCATTGACCTTGATGCTCTGGGAGTTGCGATGGAGCAAGAGGCGCACCACAGCGGAGAGGCTTCCGCGTTTCTCGCCGACCGTGAAAGCGCTAAAAAGCGGCTTATTGGGGACGTGATAGAAAGCCGCGAGAAGTCCTGGTGGAGGTCAGTAAAGAAGTTCTTCGGTGCCATATCCGGGACAACGTGGGGGCAGTTGTCGGGAGAGGACTTAGACAAGGCTAGAGCAAAAATTGAGGCCGGGGTCCGAGTTTCCTCTGCTGCCTGTGGCGAGGAGTGCGCAAACAGCCGGCGCGCTGCGGATGTTCTTGCTGACGGCGTGTTATACGAAGCAAATGTGGGCTATGTTGGCCTGAATGATGCGGTGAAGGCCCGCATCGATACCGATGCGGCGCTGATAGCGGCAGGGGGCATCGAGGGATCCCACTGGCATTTTTACCCGAGCGTGCACTCGGGGCAGCTTGGTGGCTCCCCTGAGATGTTTGATTATCTCACCGAACACGGAATCAGGTACACCATTCACGTGCCGGTGGAATAGTGGCGATTGATAGGGGTAAACCCCCGTCGAGCCGGTCTCTCGGTGCGACGGGGGTTAGGGAGGGAGATAGAGAAAGAGCTAGATCCTAGAAAGAACCGTCGATGTCGGAGACAACGACGACCTTCTGGTTGACAAACTCGAGGATGCCGAGGTCGATGAGCTCGTGGCCAAAGCCGGAGTTCTTGACGCCGCCGAAGGGGACGTCGGCCTTGACACCGGTGGGCTGGTTGATAAACACCATGCCGGTGTCGATGCGGCGGGCCACTGCTTGGGCGCGGGCGATGTCCTTGGAGAATACAGAGCCGCCGAGGCCGTAAGGGGTGTCGTTAGCAATGATGATTGCGTCCTCAACGCCGTGGGCACGGTAGATCTGTGTGACGGGGCCGAAGAACTCGGTGTGAGCGGTTTCAGAACCGGCGGCGATGTCACTGATGAGCGTGGGGCGGAAGAATGCACCCTGCTCAGGGACGGGGGCGCCGATTTCCTCAACGGTGGCGCCGTCGGCGCGTGCCTTCTCAACCTGGGCGGCGAGATCATCGGCGGCCTGCTGCGAGGACAGCGGGGCAAGGGTGGTGGAGGCGTCGAAAGGATCGCCAGCCTTGAATGCTGCTACGTGGCCGCGGTAGGCCTCGAGGAACTCGTCGTAGACGGAGTCATCAACAATGAGGCGCTTGGAGGAAACGCAAACCTGGCCGGCGTTCCAGTGACGGCCGAAGGCGGCCCACTTGGCGGCCTTTGCCACATCGGCGTCGTCAAGCACGACGAAGGCATCAGCACCGCCGAGCTCCAGGGTGGACTTCTTGAGGTTCTTGGCGGCGGTGGAGGAGATGGCAGCGCCGGCGCCCTCAGAGCCGGTGAGGGCAACGCCGCGTACGCGCGGGTCAGCCAGGATGGTCTCGGAGGCGTCGTGGGAGGCGAAGACGTTGTTGAGTAGGCCCTCAGGTGCGCCGGCGCGCTTGTACATTTCCGCCATGGCCAGGGCGGACTGCGGGACGTTGGAGGCATGCTTGAGCACGATGGTGTTGCCCGCCATCAGCTGCGGGGCGGAGATGCGCACGACCTGGTAGAAGGGGAAGTTCCAGGGTTCAACGGCGTAGAGAACGCCGAGGGGATCATTGACCAAGGCGACATCGGTATCGCCGAAGCCCTCAGCGGGAAGGTAGCGCGGTGCCAGGTGGGAGGCGCCGAACTTGGCGTAGTACTCCAGGATCTTAGCGGAGAGCTCGACCTCAGCCTCGGCCTCGCCGATGAGCTTGCCCATCTCGAGAGTGAGGATGGAGGCGTACTCGTGGGAGTTCGCGCGCAGCTCATCAGCGGCGCGCTGGAGCAGGGCCGCGCGCTCGGTGAGCGGAGTCTCGCGCCACGAAAGGAAGGCCTCGTGGGCGCCGGCGATGGCGGCCTCGATCTGCTCGGTCGTGGCCGTTTCAAACTCCTTGACAACCTCGCCGGTGTAGGGGTTGGTAGTGCGATAAGCCATGAAATACTCTCCTCGAATTTCGAAATACTAATGTTGCTAAATTCTTATAGTACGCCCATTTTATTTTGGGCAATAAGGGTGAGGTACCACTACTGGGGGTAGCGGATATCGATAAGGCTAAGCACCTGCTCAAGGCTGTTAAGTAGGGCTCCATACAAAGGCCAAGGCGCAGAAGAAAAATCCTCACGTGAGGAGGATTCGTGGCGCAGATTCGCCAACTGTCGGCGCAGATCCGCGCTGCCAAAGGCGCGGGAATCGGGAGCCTCCAAAGCTTGGCCGGCCCGCCGGGCGATCTCCAGCCAGCTTGCGAGGAAGAGATGCTCGCTCTCGGTGCTGGTGTCGGTTCTGTTGCGTGGCGTGTCTTGAGGGGAGAATTCGGCAAGGGCGCTAATGAGTATCTGAAGGTGCGAGAGCCCAGTGAAAGTGCGGCGTAGTGCTTCCTCCCATTCCTCCTCAGATACCTCGCCTATGGTTAGGCGCCGCGGGTTGATGCGCCGCGACTCCCGGGCGAAGTTCACCTGGGACCAGGCATGGGTGAGCTTATTGCTGAGCTCAGTCGTCGTGCGCAGCCAGTCTTGGATATCTTCGGCGCTCCAGCGCGCCGGCTGGCTCTCGCCGATGCCACGCAGGATCTCCCCGAAGTGTTGCAGGGTGGCGCCGGTCAGCCAGGTGGCCTGCTGATCGCGGAAAGGTGGGAAGATAAGAAGGTTGACCGCGCACCCCACGGCCACACCGACGACAATCTCCAGCACTCGGTCGGCCAATTGTGAGCTGTCATCACTAAAGCCGTCGCTGAGCAGGAAGATTGCCATCGTGGCTACGGTAATTCCTTCCTCCCGGATCCAGCGCAGACGTGCGAGGAGCAGTCCGATCAGGAGCGCCAAGGCGTAGGTCCACACCGCAGTATCAAAGACTGCCGCCACGGAATAGGTCACTGCTATCCCTAAGATTGTGGCGATGAGGGTTTGCGCTGCGCGGGTCAGCGTGCGGTAGGTGGTGGGATGAATGGACAGCAACGCGGTCCACGGAGCCAGGAAGGGGAAGTCAGTGTGCAAGTAGGTGGTAGACAACCACCACGCCAACGTGGCTGCAAATACCGATTTTATAATCTGTACCAGTAGGATTCGAAACTCGTGGCGGGCAAAGCGGGAGACATACTTTTCCAGTGTGGCAGATCGAAAAAGCGGAGGTGAGTCTCGACCCCGCAGGGTTCAGACTCACCTCCGCCCGTGCCCCGGCCGCGGGAGATATTCTCAGAACTTCTTCACGTTGCCTAAGGCTCTCAACCTTGTGGCTTTGGGTTCACAGGCTCACTGGGATCCCTGGGCTCGAAGGCTTAGTTGTAGAGCATGCCGCCATCAACCAAGATGACCTGGCCGGTGACGTAGTTGGAGTTCTCGGAGGCGAGGAATGAGACCACGCCGGCTACATCCTCGGGCTCAGAGGTGCGGCCCAAAGCGATGCCGCCGACCTGCTCATCGAAGTTCTCGCCCTTAGGCTTGCCGTTGATCTTGCTGAGCTCTTCATCGATAAGATCCCACATGCCGGTGCCCACAATGCCGGGAGCATAAGCGTTGACGGTGTGGCCCTTGGGCGCGAGCTCCTGGGCGGCAACCTGGGTGAGGCCGCGGACGGCGAACTTGCTGGTGGAGTAGGCGCCCAGGATGGGGAAGCCCTTAATGGCCGCGATGGAGGCGGCGTTGACAATCTTGCCCTTAACCTCGAGCTCGTCAAACTTGCGCACGGCGGCTTGGATGCCGAATACGACGGAGTTGACGTTGATGGCGAAGATCTTGTTGAGGTCTTCCTCGGTCACGTCAAGCAGGGGCTTAATCTGCGCGATGCCTGCGTTATTGACCAGTACGTCGAAGCTGCCGAGCTTGTCTGCGGCCTCGTCTACAGCGGCGTCGAAGTTCTCCTTCTTGGAGACATCGAGGGCGATGAAGATTGCCTTCTGGCCAGCTGCTTCAACGGCCTTGATGGTCTCGGCGGCGGTCTCCTCCTGGAAGCCAAGGTCGGCGATGGCGATGTCGAAACCGTCATTGGCCAGCTTGGTGGCGATTCCGCGGCCGATTCCCTGTGCTGCACCTGTGACTAGAGCTACCTTTGACACTGTATTCCTCTTTCTTTGATGATCATTGAGTGGTCTATGGACTTTTTACGCTTCCATAGTAGAGCCTTGCTCTAATTAGGAGTCCTTTCCTTTGGCCCCGGTTTAGGGTAGTGCGGGCTGCAGGCGGACATTGGGGCTCTCCCGCGTGGACGAAGATGAGGAGTGCTTGGCCGCGCTACTCCGTGCACTTCATTGAGTTTTCTGGGCGGCGGGACTGTGGTGTTGGGGCTAGTTGAGCCAGGGCGTGGGGTGGGTTTCACACAGGGTTTATGGTGACGAAACTCATTCGTGCTCGGGGTGGCGGTTTTCGCGCCCGCAGGCGGCTGGTGCGCTATCGGCGCTTTCTGCGCGCCTCCACGGAATCGCGGTGTGTGAGTGTCTTTTCTGCTGAGCGGGGATGCTGTACGCTTAGTTAAAGTCAATCTGACACTAACTAAAAGTGCAGGATAAAGGCCGAGTGCCTCTCGTGGCATACGGGAAGCGCCGGTAGTAAAGGAATGAAAGCCGTGGATTATTCCGCCTTCAGCGCCACCGAGCGCCGCACCCTGCCTCCACTGGTAGCGGTTTCGGCGGTGGCTTTTGCGCTACGTCCGCCCGCCGAGGCCCGGGTGGCGGAGCTGTCAGTTGGGCAGGGTGAGACCGGTGAATCTGGTGAGTCTGGGACCACGTTGTGGCTGCCACTGGTACGCCGCCTGCGCCCGCCCTTTTCCGGGGTATGGGCCCTGCCGGGTGGGCCACTGCGCTTCGACGAGACCTTAAGTGGCGCCGCCGAGCGGACCCTGCTTTCCACGGTGGGACGCGGACCCGCCTACCTGGAGCAGCTCTACTCCTTCGGTGGGGTGGAGCGTTCCGGGAATGCGCAGCGCCTAGTTACCATCGCCTACTGGGCCCAGTACGGGCGGCACGAACTGGCCCAACCGGCGGTCGGGCCGGTGGATAATGTCGAGTGGTTTTCCGCCGATAACCTGCCAGAGCTGGCCTTTGATCACGCCGACATTGTGGACTATGCCCTCTGGCGCCTGCGCATGAAGACCGGCTACGCCACTGTGGCACATCGCTTCCTAGGCCCAGTCTTTACCCTGGCCCAGCTGCGCGGTGTCCATGAGGCGATCCTTGGCCACCGAGTCGATCCGGCCAACTTCCGCAGACAGACCCTGGCGCAGGGCTACTTAGTGGACACGGGGCAAACCGAGACGGGGGCGAAGCACCGCCCGGCCACCTTGTATCGGTTGCGGGAATAGTAGCTAAGACCGCTGCACGGTTATCGCCGCTACATAGTAATCAGCGCCAAAGAGAACGCAGAGATTTAAGGGCTTTGAAGGTTTAGAAGATACGGAGTATCCACCATGTACAGTGTCGCCGAATTGATAGCAATCACCGCCGCCGAGGAGGGCAGCTGCGATAGCAAGTTGGAGCGCCAGCCGTGGTCCGTCGATAGTGATCCGGGCGCGGGTTACGGGCCGGGGGCCTCGGCCCAGGATCCGGTGCCCTTAGCCATCCCGCGGCAACAGCCACTGCCCGCAGCCTATACGGAGGCGAGCGAGGAGGAGCTGCGGGCGCGGATCATGGCCGCGAAGAAGGCCTTGGGGAATCGCGTGCGAATCCTTGGACACTTCTATCAGCGCGACGAGGTCATTATTCATGCCGATGATGTGGGAGACTCCTTCATGTTGGCTCAGGCAGCCCGACGTTATCCGCAGGCCGAGGCCTTCGTATTCTGCGGAGTGCACTTCATGGCGGAGACGGCAGATATACTCTCCCGCCCTGAGCAAGCGGTCATCCTGCCCAACTTGGCCGCGGGCTGTTCCATGGCCGATATGGCCACCCTTGCCCAGGTGGAGCAGTGCTTTACTGAGCTGAGTGAGATCCTTGAGGAGCCGCCTATTCCGGTGACCTATATGAATTCCGCGGCCGATATCAAGGCCTTCTGTGGTCGCAATGGAGGGATAGTGTGTACCTCTTCTAATGCGGCGACGGTGCTGGAATGGGCCTTTGCCCGGGGTCGCCGCGTGGCATTCTTTCCCGATCAGCACCTCGGGCGTAACACAGCGCACGATATGGGGATCGGTGAGGAGCAGATGCCGCTGTGGCGCCCCGGGAAGAAGCTGGGAGGAAATACCCCTGAGCAGCTGCAAGATTCCCGGGTGATCCTGTGGAACGGTTTTTGCTCTGTGCATCGACGCTTTAGCGTGGCCCAGATCGAGCGCGCCCGCCGGGAGTTTCCGGGAGTGCGGGTGATAGTCCATCCAGAGTGCCCGGCTCCGGTGGTGCGCGCCGCCGATGGCGCCGGTTCCACCGATTACATTCGCAAGCAGGTGGCGGCCTCCACGCCAGGGGACACCATCGCCATCGGCACTGAGATCAACCTGGTCAACCGGCTGCAGGCCCAGTACCCGGATCGCACCATCTTCTGCCTTGACCCGGTGGTCTGCCCCTGTTCCACGATGTATCGCATCCACCCCGCTTATCTGGCATGGACGCTGGAGTCCCTGCTGGAGGGCCGGACTCCGAACCGGGTGACCGTGAAGGAATCCGTGGCCGCCGCTGCCAGAGTTGCTCTCGAGCGGATGCTGGAGGCCCGGCCATGAATGCAGTTATCATCGGCTCCGGCGTGGCCGGATTAAGCTGCGCGCTTGCCGCACTTGATGGGGCTAGTGCTGATGGGCTTACACTTATCACCCCGGTCTTTTCGGGTGAGGCAACACGCGGCAGTTCGCCGCTAGCCCAAGGCGGTATCGCCTGCGCGCTGGCCGCCACGGATAGTCCCGCGGCGCATTTGCACGATACGCTGGCCGCTGGTCACAGCCTCGTTGACGTGGAGGCCGCCACGCAGCTGACCTTCGATGGGGTGGGCGTAGTTACCCGGTTGGTGAAGCAGGGGCTCGCCGTCGACCGCGATGCTGCGGGCGCGCTCACACTCGGCCTCGAGGCCGCCCACGGCTGCCACCGTATCGTGCACTGCGGCGGGGATCGCAGCGGGGCAGTGCTTCATGCCCACCTGGTTGAGCGCGCCACGAGGATGATTGCCGCCGGACGCCTGGAGCTGCGTGAGGGGCACGAGGCCCGCCGCCTCATCCTGCGCGATGGTGTCATCGCCGGGGTGCAGCTTGATGATGGCACGATCCTTGCCGCGGATGCGGTCATCATCGCTACCGGAGGCTATGGGGCCCTATATCCGCGCAGCTCCAACCACCCGGCCACCCGGGGCAGTGGCATAGCGCTGGCTGCGCGCGCCGGGGCGCTGATAGCCGATATGGAGTTCGTGCAATTTCACCCCACTGTTCTTGATCCGGCGCCTGCGGGTCTTGATCCGGCGCGGGCGGGTCTTGATCCTGCCCAGACCGGGGAGCGCGGTTTCCTGATCTCCGAGGCGGTGCGTGGGGCAGGTGCGGTGCTGCGTGATGCCGGGGGCAGACGCTTCATGCCTCGCTTTGATGAGCGCGCCGAGCTGGCCCCGCGTGACGTTGTCTCGCGCGCCATCGACCAAGTCCTCCGCGAGGGCGGGCGAACGCACGTATTCCTTGACGCCACGGGGATAGAGTCCCTGGCTACCCGCTTCCCGCAGATTACTGCCGCTACCAAGGAGCGCGGCCTGGACTGGCAGCGCGAGCCCATCGCGGTGGCCCCGGCCGCGCATTACTCGATGGGTGGCATCGCGACAGACCTAGACGGGCGCACCAGCATCCCGGGGCTTTTTGCCGTGGGCGAGGCAGCATCCACCGGAGTACATGGCGCCAACCGCCTAGCCTCCAACTCGCTGCTGGAGGGCTTGGTCTTTGGCGCCCGAGCCGCAGCGGCCTTGGGCCGGCCCTGGGTTCACCGCGGCCAAGGGTTCCAAAAGCTAGAAATCCTCGAAGCGCTCACTATCCCCGAGGCGGATTCTGAAAGCGCTTCTTCTCACTCTGGTTCCCCTGGTACCGCTGTTTCTGGGGATGTAAATGGAGTGGGCGGCGCAGCCCTGGAGTCCGTGCGTGCGGCGGTGGGCACGCACCTGGGCATAACGCGTGAGGCTTCCGGAATCGCCATGGCCCACAACGTTGCTGCTTCTGTTGTCACTACTGTTGCTCCATCTGCCGCGTTATCTGCTGTCACTTCTCCGCTGGCCGCTGGCAGCGATGCGGGCATCATTGCCATGCTCATCGCCGCGGGCGCGGAGGCCCGCACGGAATCACGCGGGGCTCATCAGCGCCTCGACTACCCGCTTAACGATCCCGCGCTCGCGCGCCGGACCGCTTTTTCCATCAAGGAGATCAACACATGCTCACCCCAGCCCTCATCCGCACCACCGTCGCCCGCGCCTTGGAGGAAGACGCGCCCTGGGGCGATATCAGCGCAGAGCTAGTGGTGGATTCGCGTGCGCAGCTGCGCACCGAGATGCGCGCTCGCGAGGGGGGCGTCTTCGCCGGCGGGCAGGTGCTGCGTGAGGCCTTCACCCAAGTGGATCCGCGCATTAGCGTCACGGAGCTGGCGGCAGATGGGAAGGCCTTTTCCGCCGGCGCAGTCCTAGCAAGGGTGGCGGGCCCGGCTCGGGGAATACTCACCGCCGAGCGCACTGCTTTGAACTTCAGCCAGCGCATGAGTGGTATTGCCACCGAAACCGCGCATTATGTGCAGGCGGTGGCAGCCATAGGTTCTGCCGCTCGCATCGCCGATACTCGGAAGACGGCGCCGGGGCTGCGCGCCTTCGACAAGCATGCGGTGGCCTGCGGGGGTGGTAGCAACCATCGCTTTGGGCTCTCAGATGCGATCATGATCAAAGACAATCACCTGGCCGCCCTTGAAGGTGATACCACTGCGGCGCTGCGGCGCGTGCGCGCGCGTGCGGGGCACACCACCGCCTTTATAGTCGAGGTCGATAGTTTGGAACAGGTTCCAGACGTCGTGGCGGGTGGGCCCACCGGCATCCTTCTCGATAACTTCACCCTGGAGGATTTGCGCGCGGCCGTCGAACTCATCGCTGGGCGCTGCGTGGTCGAAGCTAGCGGTGGGGTCAGCCTTTCCACCGTCGGGGAGATCGCGGCCACCGGCGTGGATATTATCTCCGTCGGGGCGCTCACCCATTCCGTGCGGGCACTGGATCTCGGGTTGGATGCGCGATGATTTCGCGTTATCTCGATGCGGCGGCCAGCGCTCCTCTGCGGCCGGAGGCGCGCGCGACGATGCTGGAGGTCTATGATGCCTTCCCCGGCAACCCCGCCAGCGTTCACTCCTATGGGCAGCGTGCCCACGCGGTGGTGGAAAACGCTCGCACGCAGGTGGCGCAGGCCTGTGGGGTGGATACCTCCGAGGTGATTTTCACCTCCGGGGGAACCGAGGCTAATAACCTGGCGGTGGCGGGGATTGCGCTGGCGAACCCGCGCGGGCGCCGGTTGGTCACCACCCGAATTGAGCATCCCTCCATCCTGGAAACCTGCCGCTACCTAGAAAAGATGCACGGCTTTAAGGTGGACTACTGGGACGTCGATGCGGCGGGGCGAGTGTGTTCGCAGCCGCTGGCCCCGGATACGGCGCTGGTGGCCATGGCCCTGGCCAACTCCGAGGTGGGCACCGTCCAAAAGCTGCCGCAGGTTGCCGGGGTGCCGCTTTTGGTTGACGCCGTACAAGCTGCCCCGGCCCTTCCCGTGAGCCTGGCCGCCGGTGCCTGGCCGGGGCCGGGGGCTGGGATTGCGGCGATGGCCTTGGCCTCCCATAAGTTTGGCGGCCCGCAGGGCGTGGGGGCGCTGATTGTGCGCCGCGGAGTAGCGGTGTCGCCACAGATGCATGGAGGGGGTCAGGAGCAGGGGCTGCGATCCGGCACGCTCAATGTTGCCGGCATCGCTGGCTTCGGGGCCGCCGTCGCGGCGCTGCAGAAGGAAGGAATCGGCACCCGAGCTCAGGCCTTAGTGCACTCGCGGGAAAGGCTCATCGCCGGGATTGTGGAACAGGTTCCGCGCGCGCAGCTGACCGGACACCGCAGTGAGCGTTTGCCCGGGCACGCCTCCTTTGTCTTTCCCGGCATCAGTGGTGAGGCCATTCTTGTTGCTTTGGACGTGGCTGGCTTTGCCGTGTCCTCCGGTTCGGCCTGCGCGGCCGGATCCACAGAGCCCTCGCCGGTGCTGCTGGCCTGCGGTTTCGATGCCGATACCGCGAGAAGTGCCGTTCGCTTCACTCTGCCGGAACCGCTCCCTCCCGCCGAAGTGGATCGGATCGTGGAGATCGTTGCCCGTGAATGTGTTGCCGGGGGTCCGTGCTAATAGAGCCTTAAATGAGCGGGCTCGCGCCCCCGGAATCGATGTAATCCAAGATGCGACGGGTGAGTAGCTCACGGTTATGAGCGGAGAGATTGCGGCTGGTGATGTGATCGTGGACCCATAAGCCGGTGCTCAGCACCGTGATGGCGATGCGCGCGAAGTCCTCGTCGCCGTCGCTCTCGGCACCGGGGTCCGGCATCCAGCGGCTATCAACCTCGTCCCAGGGCGCGGAATAGTCCGGGTGCTGCTGGGAGTGGATGCTCATGAGCAGTTCAATGACGGGATCATTCTTGCCCATGGAAATAACCAGTGCGCGTTGGCGCTGGCGCAGATCAAGAGCGCTGGCGGGTGCGCCGGCGATGTCCACGAGCTCTTCTTCCCACCGGGCGGCACAATAGCGGTGGCAGTCCACCAGAAGATCGTGGCGGGTGGGGAAGTGATAGATAAGGCCCGACTTGGACATGCCCGTGGCCTGCGCCAGGGAGTCATAGGTCACCGCGGAGACGCCGTCCTTCTCCATTATCTCTAGGGCGGCCTCTAGCGCGGTGGTCTTCTTGCTAATGCGCGGCACCATTGCCTCCTGACTTGGGGTTGTGCCGGAAGCACCAGGCGGTGATGGCGACCAGCACGACCATGAGTACGGCTAGACCTTTAAGGATAGTCGTATAGGCGTCGTTATAGGCAAGCGCCGCGATGTCGTGCGTGTGGGGCGAGCGCAACGCCTCTATACCCAGCTCCTTGAGCTCCGCAGGCAAGCCGGAATGGAAGAACACGGGGAGAAGGGAACCGGTAATCGCGATGGAGAGCAGGGTTCCGAACTCATAGGAGACTTCCTCCACGCCGGCTGCCATTCCGGTGCGGTGGATGGGCGCTGCGCCGATGATGGCGGTGGAGGAAACCGACATCGTCAAGCCGGCACCCATCCCGGCGCCAGCCAGGCCGGCGAGGAAGAGGGCAAAGTGATCCTGCTGCGCGGCCCAGACGGCGCCGCCGATGCCCAGCGCCATGCAGGCGAAGCCGCCGCTGATAAGGGGGAGGAAGCCCACGCGGTGGAGAATGGAGCCACCGAGCGCGGACATTGGCAGGGCGGCGAGCGCGACCACGGAGATAGACAGGCCCGCGTGCAAGGGCGACATGGAATCCACCAACTGCAGCTTCTGGGTGGTCATCATCTCTAACCCGGCCATGCCGAACATGGCGCCGCCCGCGGCGATGACGCCGCCGCTGAAGATGGGGGAGCGGAAGATGTCAAAGGTTAAGAGGGGATCCGAAAGGCGCGCTTGGCGGCGCACAAATAGGCTCGCACCCAGCACGAAAACCGCGGCGGTTACGCCGATGAGCAGCGCCGAGCGATGGGTGCTGGCCGCGGACTTGATGGCGGTGATGAGGCTAGCCAGCGTCACTAGCGCGTAGAGCGAGGAGGCCAGGTCCCAGTGCTTGGCGGGGTTGGGAATATTGGGCGGGGCCAGGGCGAGCGTAAGCGCCAGGGCGCCGATGACAATGGGCACGTTGATGAGGAATACCGAGCCCCACCAGAAGTGCTCGAGCAAGAACCCGCCCACGGTGGGCCCTGCGGCCGCGCCGACGACGGCCACCGAGCCCCAGATGCCGATGGCGGTATTGCGCTCAATCTCGTCTTCGAATGTGAGGCGGATGAGTGCCAGCGTGGCCGGCATCATCGTGGCTGCGCCCAGGCCGAGGAAGGCGCGTGCTGCCACCAGCGCCCAGGCGGTGGGAGCTAGGGCTGCGGCGAGGGAGGCGAAGCCGAAGAGGATGAGCCCGATAGTAAACATGCGGCGGTGGCCCACGCGGTCCCCGAGCGTGCCAGTGCCCAGCAGGAGCCCGGCGAGCATGAGGGGATAGGCGTTGATGATCCACAGCTGCTGCGTATCCGTGGTGTGGAGCTCGTGGGTCAGCACCGGCAGGGCGGTGTAGAGGATGGAATTATCCAGACCGATCATCAAAAGGCCCAGGGAGATTACCGCGAAGAAGGTCCACCTGTGCAGCGGCGTTGACTGCGAGGTATAGGCGCGCCGGGCCGCTCGATGGGTGGTGGTGTGGACTCTGGTCATGAAGTGAAACTGTAACGAACGTTCGCTATTGTTTCAACCCAAGGATCCGGCTTGTATGCAAGCTCACATGTGGGGTGGCGTGTGAGAATTGAGTACTTGAGTGGCATCTCCGCAACTTTGTGAGGACACTAGTAGGAGAAAGAGACTTTTCGAAGAAAGTGGAATCATGGCTCGTAGTTATGCAGAACAATTAGTAGCGACCCTGGAAAACCAGGGCGTGACAAAGATTTATGGTCTGGTCGGTGACTCCCTTAACCCCATCGTCGACGCGGTGCGTCGTTCCTCCATCAAGTGGGTGCACGTCCGCAACGAAGAGGCAGCGGCCTTTGCCGCTGAGGCAGACTCCCTGACCACTGGCAAGCTGGCTGTGTGCGCGGCCTCCTGCGGCCCGGGCAACACCCACTTCGTGCAGGGCCTTTATGATGCCAACCGCAATGGCGCCAAGGTCCTTGCCCTGGCTAGCCATATTCCTTCCCGCCAGATTGGCTCCCACTTCTTCCAGGAGACTCACCCCGAGGCCCTGTTCAATGAGTGCTCCGGCTACTGCGAGATGGTCAACTCCGCCGAGCAAGGCGCCGTTATCCTGCACCACGCCATCCAGTCCACCATGGCTGGCAAGGGCGTGTCCGTCCTCGTCATCCCGGGCGATGTATCCACCCAGGAAGCCGAGAATGACGCCTTCACCGATTCCGTCATCTCCACCGGCCGCCCCGTGGTGTACCCGGACCCAGTAGAGGCTGCGGCTTTGACCCAGGCCATCAACAAGGCCAAGACCGTGGCCCTTTTCGTGGGCTGCGGTGCCAAGGATGCTCGTGAGCAGGTGCTCGCCCTCGCTGAGAAGATTAAGGCCCCCATCGGCCACGCCCTCGGCGGCAAGATGTACATCCAGTATGACAACCCCTTTGACGTGGGTATGTCTGGCCTGCTCGGCTACGGTGCGGCCCATACGGCTACCCACGAGGCAGACCTGCTCATCCTTCTGGGAACCGACTTCCCCTACAACGACTTCCTGCCTCAGGCCAACGTTGCCCAGATCGATATCGACGGCTCCCACATTGGACGCCGCACCAAGATCTCCTACCCCGTCACCGGTGACGTGGGAGCAACCATCGAAAACATCCTCCCGCACGTCGAGGAAAAGAAGGACCGCAGCTTCCTTGACCGCATGCTCAAGGAGCACTACAACAAGCTCAACCACGTCGTCGATGCTTATACCAAGAACGTGGAAAAGATGCAGCCCATCCACCCCGAGTTCGTGGCCAACATCATCGACGAGGAAGCCGCCGATGACGCGATCTTCACCGTGGACACCGGTATGTGCAACGTCTGGGGTGCTCGCTACATCACCCCGAACGGCAAGCGTCAGCAGATTGGCTCCTTCCGCCACGGCACTATGGCCAACGCACTGCCCATGGCCATCGGCGCTCAGGCCGGCAACGAAGGCCGCCAGGTCATTTCCTTCTCCGGTGACGGCGGACTCTCCATGCTCATGGGTGAGCTCATCACCGTCAAGACCCACAACCTGCCGGTGAAGATCTTCGTATTCAACAACTCCTCACTCGGCATGGTCAAGCTGGAGATGCTGGTACAGGGACTGCCGGAGTTCGGCACCGACCACGATCACGTGGACTTCGCCTCCATCGCCCAGGCGGTGGGCATCAAGCACGTGCTTATCGAAGACCCGAAGCAGGCACGGAGCCAAATCCGCGAGGCCTTGGACTTCAACGGCCCAGTCCTCGTCGATATGGTCACCGACCCCAACGCCCTGTCCATCCCGCCCACACTGACTTTCGCGCAGCTCATGGGCTTCTCCAAGGCTGCCACCCGCACCGTCTTTGGTGGCGGCGTTGGTCAGATGCTGACCATGGCGCAGTCCAACCTGCGTAACATTCCGCGGCCTTAATTAAGCTGCTTCTTTCGTCCTGAGTGTGGGGCCGGTACAAACTCGTACCGGCCCCACACTGCTGTCTAGAGAGGCTCTGCGGAATTCACAAGCCTGAAGCTTTGTGGATATAGTGCGGGGTTACACGGGCGTACTCTAATTGCCCTGTGTCTGGTTGCCTTGCAATAAATCTACGAGGATCGGCATCGCCGATGATGGGTTCGGGCCCTTCCGCCCTGGCCGCATATCTGGGTCACTAGTTCGCGCCAACGCACAAGCGTCATGCACCCCGTCGAAAGGGAATGTCGGCGATAGGATCTTTTTCTTCACGAGGCCCAACTTGGTGACAAGCTCATCTAGCTGGTTTGAAGTAAGTGGCGCGCGTTTCCTTTCGGCGTGCCAGCGCAGCCACACCTCGAACTTGAGATTCGAGACTAAAAGCTGAATCTCTTCCTGCTCGGCGAGCGAAATTGCTGCAGACAGCGCATGGTGTTCGTCCACGTCGACTAAGCACACACAATCGTCGAAGCGCTTTCCATTCCGCACAGCTTCGTCTCGCTCGACTATGCACTTTTGGACGACTTTCAGCGGGTCCTTGCCTACAGCAAAGGACTTAACGCAAGCAGTCGCTCCTTTGCTTCGCAGATATTTGTTCAGACCCTCAACATACTGCGGTTCGGTGCGGGTGCCTTCGGTGACGACAAGAATGCGCCGCGCAAGCTGGCGGGCGGGCCTAGAAGGACGTCGCCGCGGTCTTCTTTCCATGTGCTTAACCTTCTCCTGAGTCAATAAGTGCAGCGAAGAGGCTCGGGGAAAGCCTCGGCGTGCCGCCGTATCGTCCGGTGAGGTAGCGCTTTGCCACGTTGGCGTCAGGATGCCTAGGGAAATCAGCCAGGCAAGTCAGTTCGGTAGCGCCCTCATAAGTCTTATCGCTGAACCATATTTGCTCAGGCTCAAGGTGAACATCACTTAGTGGGGAGAGGATAAAGGACTCGTGGCTGGTGAAGAGGAGCTGTGCATGACGGGAATTAACCACCGGATCCGCGAAGGCGCCGAGGAGCACCTCAAGCAAGTGTGGGTGAAGACTCGCATCAATCTCGTCGACGAGCAGTAGTCCTCCCTGTCGCAGAGCTTCCAGCGCGGGAACCGCTATAGCCAGCCACGCGATTGTTCCATCGCTCTCCTCTTCAATTGAGAAGGGCGGGCAGTCTTCGGCGGTGCCGCGGTGCGTGAAAAGGAAGCGCCGTACGACCTGCTCGAGTTCGTCATCCGCCAGTTCCGACGGGCCGTTCGTCTCATGTAGGTTTTCGATATCTGTGCCGGTGTTGTCACCCGTGCGCAGGTCCTGGTGAAAGCGCTGAACCGCACGCCGAATTCTTTCCGGGATGTTGGTTTCCTCCAAGCTGACGCTCATCACGCCTATGTCCGCTACCTGGAGTAATGCCTCGAGGTCACCAAAAGTAGTGTCCCCATCGGCCAAAGAATCGGCGATGTTAGCCAAGCGCTTCGCGCGGTGAGAATCTTTGACTAGGACAATGTCGAAGCTCCCAACGAGATCGCGTGCGAAGCTATGTAGCGGTGAGTTCTTCAACAGGAGCGCGCGGCTTAGGACCAGTTCTCGAGGGGTTACCTCTAGAGTGCTGCGGAAGCTTGGGTGGGTCCGGAGGAGGTTGTCCTTGCGATTGCGAACCAGTATCTTTCGCCAACGCGAAGTGGGGACGTCATTCAGCCACTCTTGTACTATCCCTTCCGCATCAACTTCGAAGCCGTACACGTAGCGGCGGCCTTCGTGGACGAGATCTAGTTCGTAGAGGCTCGTCCCAGTTTGGGAGATTCCATCCAGCTTAAAGGGGGCGCGAGTCATCGACTTTGCAGCCTGCCACATGGTGGCGGAGTGCTTGATCGCGCTAAATGCATAGTAAAAGGCGTCTAAAATGGCAGACTTTCCAGTCGCATTTCCCCCGAAGATTCCGGCTAAGGGGTAACTCACAGAGTTCCAGTCTCCGTCCTTGGGCCGGAGGGTTTTTAGAGAAGGACGAAGGAGATCGACCGTAACCTCATCGCGGATGCTTTTATGGTTACGGACGGTGAAGCTAAGCAGGATCATGTGCACACAATATCACTCGGAATGGCTCTATTTGAACGATTTTCGAGAAAAGTGACTAGTTCCGCTTTGGTTCGCGGATGGGAATGAGAATGAGAGCTCCGATGAGGAGCACCGCGCCGATGGCGAGTACCCCGCCGCGGTCGCCCTGGCCGAGCAGCGAGACAAAGATGCCGAAGAGCAGCGGCGTCAGCCAGCTCACGGCCCGCCCGGTGGTGGCGTAGAGGCCAAACATTTGGCCCTCCCGCCCCGGTGGTGCCACTCGCGCCAGGAAGGCGCGGGCGGAGGCCTGCGCAGGTCCCACGAAGAGGCAGAGCACGAGGCCACAGATCCAAAACACCGTCGGCCCCGAACCCACGTAGAGCACCCCGGCCATAGCCGTGAGGATGCCCAGGCAGGTGAGGATGATGGCCTTGGGTCCCACGAGGTCGTCGACAAGCCCGCCTACCACCGCACCTAACGCGGCGGCGACGTTGGCCACCACCCCAAAGATGAGGACATCGCCAGCGTTCAAGCCATAGACGGACACGCCTAGTACCGCGCCGAAACCAAAGACAGCGGAAAGCCCGTCGCGGAAGATGGCGGAGGCGAAGAGGAAGTAGAAGGCGTTGCGGTCCTGGCTCCACAGCTCACGCAGCGAAGACCACAGCTGGCGATAGGATTCGATAACCCCGCCAGTTTTCTCCCCCGAGGGAGTGATTTCCGGAACGCGCACCAGCACCGGGATGGCTGAGAGGCCGAACCACAGCGCGGCCAGCAGGGCAACGACCCGGATATTGAAACCGCCCTCGGTGGACAGCCCTAGCGCGCCGCCCTGGCCGGAGACGAAACCGAGGTAGCACACAAGCAATAACACGATGCCTCCGAAGTAACCGGCGGACCAGCCGAATCCGGAGATGCGCCCCACCTTGTCCTCATCGGCGACCTGATTGATCTGTGCGAAGTAGTTGACCTCGGCGAATTGGATGGTGACTGAGGCAAAAGCCAGCAGGGCAAGGCCCACCCAGAAGTACACGGGGGCGTCATTGCGCACGAAGAAGAGGGTGGCCATGGCCAGGAGGGTGATGAAAGTCCACGTGGCCAGCGCACGGCGGCGGGTGCCGAGCCTATCTGAGCGCTGCCCCATGACCGGGGTGACGGCAAAGATTACCAGGCCAGCAATGGTCATCGACCACGACAGCCACTGCGCCGGGGTATAACCAGAATCGATCTGCGTGCCCACCGAATCGGTGAGGTAGACGGCGAAGATGAAGGTGACAAGGACCGCGTTGAAGGCGGCGGAACCCCAGTCCCACATGGCCCAGGAGACAACCGTGAGCTTGTCGGTGCGTTTATCGGCCCGGGGGATGGGGGCGGTGGGGAGAGTCGGAGAGGTCATAAGCCGAAATCCTAAGCGTTGCGGGGGGAGTACGCAGCCTTTGTGCGTGGGCCTGGGGTGAGTGTCTCACAGCAAACGCTCAGAGAGCCTACAGTGGACTAGGAAACCTAGGTGGAATGATGCGATCTTGATGGCCAAGAATCGCGCAGCTGATACTGCAGGTGGTGCGAGGGCGAGTTTAGGAATTAAGTGACTTAAAAAGGTACTGAGAAGTACTGCGAAGTACCGAGTGAGTAAGGAGCACGAAACATGGAAGACAACAAAGGTGTGAAGGTACTCGTCGTTGATGACGAGCCCAATATCGTGGAGCTACTGACCGTTTCCCTGCGTTTCCAGGGATTCGAGGTCTTTAGCGCCAATTCCGGCAACGAGGCCATGCGGGTGGCCCGCGAGGTCAACCCGGATGCCTACATCATGGACGTGATGATGCCGGGAATGGACGGCTTCGAGCTTTTGGGCAAGCTGCGCGCGGAAGGCCTCGATGGCCCCGTGCTTTATCTCACGGCGAAGGATAGCGTGGACCAGCGTATTCATGGACTCACCATCGGTGCGGATGATTACGTGACCAAGCCCTTTAGCCTCGAGGAGGTCATCACCCGCCTGCGCGTGATTCTGCGCCGCGGCGCCGTGACCGATGAGGATCAGGCCGATGCCACCATTTCCTATGCCGACCTCACGCTCAATGATGACACCCACGAGGTGACTAAGGCCGGAGAGATCATCGATCTTTCGCCCACCGAGTTCAACCTCTTGCGCTACCTCATGCAGAACAAAGAGGTGGTGCTGTCCAAATCGAAGATCCTCGATAACGTCTGGCACTATGACTTCGGCGGCGACGGCAATGTGGTGGAATCCTACATCTCCTACCTGCGCCGAAAGATCGACACCGGCGATACTCCGCTCATCCACACCGTCCGTGGCGTGGGCTACGTGCTGCGCACCCCGCGCTCCTAGGGCGTTTGTTAAAGATCGCCTTTTTGAAATTGCTTGTATGAGATAGACGTCAGAGTGTTTATTTAATGACCTACAGGACCGAACCTAACCCCGCCGCGCTCACTGACAACGGTGGCGCTGACAGCGGTGGCGCGGAAGCGTGGAAGCGGCGCATGCAGCGGCCCAAGCCCAAGGCCATGCCCTTGCGCACCTGGCTCGTGGTGCTGCTGGTGGTTGTCTCCGGACTGGGTTTGGCCGTGTCCTCCCTGGCCGTATCCTCCATCATGCGGGACGTGTTGTATTCGCGCGTGGATGATGAACTGCAAGATGCCACCCAGACCTGGGCACGGGAGGTCAGCAGTGACTCCTTCCAAGGGGACTATTCCAAGCGCCCGCCCACCGAATACGTGGTGATGTTTTATACCCCTGATGGCAGCCTGCACTACACGGGCCCTTCGACCTCGACGCCTGATGCCAGCAACCTCTACATCGGAGCTGGCCCCACCACCGTCGGCTCCTTGGAAAATGACCGCCAGTGGCGCGCGGTGGCCACCGAGGAAAACGGGGTCATCACCGTCGTGGCCAAAGACCTGACCACGGAGAACGCCATTTTGAAGGGCTTGGCCGTAGTCCAAGTGCTCATTGTGGCTTTGGTCTTGGCCGTCATCGCAGCAGCGGGCTACTGGTTCATACGCAGGGCGCTTCGGCCCTTGCGGGTAGTAGAGAAGACCGCCTCTGACATCGCCGCGGGCGACCTAGATAAGCGCGTTCCTGAGTGGCCGCTGCACACCGAGGTGGGCCAGCTCTCGGCCGCGCTCAACGTCATGCTCGGGCAGCTGCAGCAATCAGTCATCAGCGCCCAAGACAAAGAGGAGCAGATGCGCCGCTTCGTCGGGGATGCCTCCCATGAGCTGCGCACCCCGCTGACCAGCCTGCACGGCTACACCGAGCTCTATCGTTCGGGGGCAACCTCGGATGTGGACATGGTCTTTTCCAAGATTGATTCCGAGTCCAAACGGATGTCTCTGCTGGTGGAGGACCTTCTGGCGCTGACTCGCGCGGAGGGCTCGCGCCTGGATAAGCGCCGGGTGGATATGCTGGAGCTCTCGCTCTCCGCTGGGTCTTCTGCCCGCGCGGCCTTTCCTAATCGCGAGATTACCGTGGTCAATGACACCCAATCCATTCCCGTGGTCGAAGGGGATCCGGACCGGCTGCATCAGATTCTGCTTAACCTCATCACCAACGGCTTGCGCCATGGTGGTCCGCAGGCCAAGGTCACCTTGCGGCTGCGCAAGGAGGGCGGCGATGTGCTTATCGATGTCCGCGATGACGGCAAGGGCATGAGCGCCCAAGACGCCGCCCACATCTTCGAGCGCTTCTATCGCGCCGATAGCTCGCGGACCCGCGATACCGGCGGATCTGGGCTGGGACTGGCCATTGTCAAGTCCCTGGTGGAGCAGCACGGCGGAAGTATTTCCGTCACCTCAAAGCCGGGGGAGGGCTCTACCTTCACGGTGCGGTTGCCTGCGCTGGAATCCGAATCCGATTAGGCCTCGCTTTGATTAGGCCTCGCTTTGATTAGGCCTCGCGGAAGCCGTCCTCATCGGTGCCGAGGTGCTGGCGAATGCGCGCAGCGGCCTCGTCCATGGCGGCTGGATCCGTGGAGTCCGCAGCGAAAGCCTTGGAGAGGTCATACTCCGTCATGGACTCGGCGGGGAAGAGGTGGATGTGGGTGTGGGGGACATCGAAGCCGGCGATCATGTAACCGGTGCGCGGGGTGCTAAAGGCATCCTTCAAAGCAACGCCGATTTCCAGTGCCACCTTGTTGAGGTGCGCCCACGTTGTTGGATCCAGGTCGGTCCACTTATCCACCTCAGCTATGGGTACGAGCAAGGTATGCCCGTAGCGCACGGGTTCAATGGATAAGAATGCCACGCAGGTTTCGTCGCGGTAGACAAAACGGCCGGGCAATTCGCCGTTAATAATCTTGGTAAATACGGAAGCCATGTTCCTTAGGCTACCGCCAGTTAAGATAGTGGGCATGCGCATTCTCGTTATTGGCTCGGGCGGCCGTGAACACGCCCTGCTCAAAGGCCTAAAAGCTGACCCTTCGACCACTGAATTGCACGTTGCGCCGGGCTCGCCGGCCTTCGCCTCTCTCGCGCAGGTTCACCCTGAATACTCCCGCGTGGAGGATCCTGCGCAGATGCTCGAACTGGCGCAGAAGATTGACGCCGAACTCGTCGTCGTTGGCCCGGAGGTCCCCCTGGTCGCCGGCGTGACGGACGTGTTGCGCGCGCACGGCATCGCCGTATTCGGCCCCACCAAGGCTGCCGCGCAGCTGGAGGGCTCCAAGGCCTTTGCCAAGGACGTCATGGCCGCAGCCGGTGTGCGCACCGCGCGTGCCGAGCAGCTCGTGCCTGGATGCAGCGAGGCTGACATCGAAGAGTGCCTGGATAACTTCGGCCCGCACTACGTGGTCAAGGATGATGGCCTGGCGGGTGGCAAGGGCGTCGTCGTCACGCGCGATCGCATCGCGGCTCGCGCCCACGTGGACGAGGTACTTATTGCCGGGAATCCGGTGCTGCTGGAGTCTTTCCTTGATGGTCCTGAGGTATCGCTATTTTGCCTCGTGGACGGTGAGACCGTGGTACCTCTGCTACCAGCCCAGGACCACAAGCGGGCCTACGACAACGATGAAGGCCCCAATACCGGCGGCATGGGCGCCTATACGCCGCTGCCGTGGCTGCCGGAGGGCGGCGTGCAACGCATCGTCGATGAGGTGTGCACGCCCGTCGCCGCTGAGATGGTCAAGCGCGGGCAGCCCTATACCGGGCTGCTTTATGCTGGCCTGGCCTGGGGCAAGGAGGGCATCGCCGTCGTCGAGTTCAATTGCCGCTTCGGTGATCCAGAAACCCAGGCGTTGCTCAGCCTCCTTAAGTCCCCGTTGACACAGGCACTTTATGCCACCTCCACGGGAGCGCTGGCACAGCTGCCGCCGCTGCGCTGGGAGCAAGGCTATGCGGTGACCGTGGTGCTCGCCGCGGCGGGCTACCCGCAGTCCCCGCGCAAGGGGGATGCCATCACCGGTGAGGGGCTCGATGATCCCGAGCGAATCCTGCACGCCGGGACCACCATCGCCGATGGACAGGTGCTCTCTGCCGGTGGCCGCGTGCTCAACGCGCTGGGCAAGGGGGCCACGCTGGAAGAGGCCCGCGCGGCCGCCTATAAGGTGCTTGACGGTATCACCATGGAGGGTGGATTCTACCGCCACGATATCGGCCTTGCGGCGCAGGAAGGGCGCATTAGCGTGCCGGAGGCCCGCTAGCGAATAAGCGGCTTAGCCGTTAATACCTACCGTGGGGCGAGGACGTGGAATAATAGCCGTCGTGGCTGAAAAGAAGAAGATTTCCAACGTCCTGTCCTCTCGTTATGCTTCCGCCGAGCTCTCCAATATCTGGAGCCCGGAGCATAAAATCATTCTCGAGCGCCAGCTGTGGATCGCGGTCATGTGCGCACAGCGTGACCTCGGCGTCGACATTCCCGCGGCGGCCATCAAGGCATACGAAGCCGTGGTGGATCAGGTCGATCTAGATTCCATCGCCGCCCGCGAGCGCGTGACCCGGCACGATGTTAAGGCCCGCATTGAGGAGTTCAATGCGCTGGCTGGTTACGAGCACATTCACAAGGGCATGACTTCGCGCGATCTTACGGAGAACGTGGAGCAGTTGCAGATCCACAGCTCCCTGCGCCTGCTGCGGGACAAGGCCATTGCGGTGGTCAGCCACATTGGCAGGCACGCCGCGAACTACCAAACTCTCGTCATGGCTGGACGCTCCCACAACGTGGCTGCGCAGGCCACCACCCTGGGCAAGCGCTTCGCTAGCGCCGGCGATGAGATGCTGCTTGCCATCGAGCGGGTCGAGGACCTGCTGGGGCGCTACCCGCTGCGCGGCATCAAGGGCCCCATGGGCACTTCCCAGGACATGCTGGATCTCATGGGCGGATCTGAGGACAAGCTGGCTTCCTTGGAAACCGCCATCGCCGATCACTTGGGCTTCCACCGCATCTTCAACTCGGTGGGGCAGATTTACCCGCGCTCCCTCGACTTCGACGCAGTCTCCGCGCTCGTGCAGCTGGGAACGGCTCCTTCCTCCCTGGCCACCACCATCCGCTTGATGGCCGGCAATGAGACCGTCACGGAGGGCTTCAAAGAGGGCCAGGTTGGCTCCTCTGCCATGCCGCACAAGATGAATGCGCGCTCTTGCGAGCGCGTCGGCGGCCTCCAGGTCATCCTGCGCGGCTACCTCACCATGATCGCCGATCTCGCCGGCCAGCAGTGGAATGAGGGTGACGTATTCTGCTCCGTGGTTCGCCGCGTGGCGCTGCCGGATGCCTTCTTCGCCCTCGACGGACAGTTTGAAACTTTCCTCACCGTCCTGGAAGAGTTCGGCGCCTTCCCCGCCATGATTGACCGCGAACTCGAACGCTACCTGCCTTTCTTGGCCACCACCCGCATCCTCATGGCCGCCATCCGCGCAGGTGTTGGGCGCGAGACCGCGCACGAAGTCATCAAGGAAAATGCGGTGGCCGTGGCGCTGAACATGCGCGAGAACGGCGGCGGGCAAGACCTCATCGAGCGCCTCGCTAAAGATGAGCGCCTGCCGCTGTCCGCGCAGGATCTCAAAGATGCGCTTGCTGATAAGCACGCCTTCATCGGCGCAGCCGAGTCCCAGGTAAACCAGGTGCTCAACCGCATTCGCATCCTGGCAGCGGAGCACCCGAAGGCCGCCGCTTATACCCCGGGCGAGATCCTCTAAGCCCCAGCGCTGGGATAGGATAAGCACCATGCGCCCGTTGCTTTCATCCTATAAATTACTCGCCGCCGGAAAAGTCCGAGACATCTACGAGGTGGACGCTGACACCTTGTTGATGGTGGTCTCGGACCGTATTTCCGCCTATGACCACTCCCTTGAACCCGCCATCCCGGACAAGGGGAGGGTCCTTACGGCTATGTCAGCCTACTTCTTTGACGCCATCGACTTTCCCAACCACCTGGCAGGCCCGCTCGATGATGAGCGTATCCCCGCCGAGGTGCTGGGCCGCGCGATGGTCGTGCACAAGCTGGAGATGCTGCCCTTCGAGTGCGTCGCCCGCGGCTACCTCACCGGCTCGGGGCTCAAGGAGTACCAGGCCAGCGGCACCGTGTGTGGAGTGGAGCTGCCAGCGGGCCTGAAAGAGGCATCGCGCCTGCCTGAGCCGATCTTCAGCCCGGCCACCAAGGCCGAGCAGGGCGAGCACGATGAGAACGTCTCCTTCGAGGTCGTTGCGGCCAAGCTGGGAAGCGAGCGCGCGGAGGAGCTGCGCGCGGCCACCCTGCGCATCTACGCCACCGCCGCGAAGCTGGCGGAGGACAAGGGCATCATCTTGGCCGATACCAAGTTCGAGTTCGGTCTCGATGCGGGCGGCACCCTCATCCTCGCCGATGAGGTGCTGACTCCGGATTCCTCGCGCTACTGGCCGGCTGATTCCTACGTTGAGGGAGAGGTGCAGCCCTCCTTTGACAAGCAATACGTCCGCGATTGGCTTACCTCGCCTGCCTCCGGCTGGGATAAGGAATCCGATAGCACGCCCCCGCACCTGCCGGAAGACGTTGTTGCCGCCACCCGCCTGCGCTATATCGAGGCCTACCAGCGGATTTCCGGAAAGTCCTTCGCTGACTTCCTGGGCTAGCCGGCGCGTTTTACCTCGGCGCTGCAGGGGAGAAGGGCACGCGTAGAATGTGTCGTCATGACTACCCAACCCCCAGTAGCGCCTAAGCACCCCACCACCCGCCAGTTTCATGGCCGGACCTTTGTGGATAACTATGAGTGGCTGCGTGATAAGAAGTCACCCGAGACGCTGGCCTACCTCAACGCCGAGAATGACTACACAGCCGCGAAGACTGCTCACCTAGAGCAGATGACTGAGAACATCTTCCAGGAGATCAAATCGCGCGTGAAGGAGACGGACATGTCCGTGCCCACCCGCCGCGGTGGCTATTGGTATTACGGGCGCTCCGAGGAGGGCAAGAACTACGGCTATTCCTGTCGTATCCCCGTGGCGGAGGGCTCTGATCCCTGGGCAGCTCCCACCATCCCGGAGGAGGGCTCTCCCGCCGGCGAACAGATCATCCTCGATGCCAATGCGCTGGCGGAGGGCCACGAGTTCTTCTCCATCGGTGCGGCATCGGTCTCTGATTCGGGCCGCTACCTGGCCTATTCCGTGGACTATGCTGGCGATGAGCGCTTTAGCCTTTCCATCCGGGACCTGGAGACTGGCCAGCTGCTCGAGGATCGCCTCGAGGGCATCTTCTACGGAGCAACCTGGGTGGGGGATTCCTTCATCTTCTATTCCACCGTCGATGATGCGTGGCGCCCCGATACCGTGTGGCGCCACAAGGTAGGAACCCCGCAGTCCGCGGATGTCGCTGTATTCCGTGAGGAGGATCAGCACTTCAACGTCAGTATCGGGGGCTCGCGCAGCGATAAGTACCTCTTCATTGGCGTCGGTTCCAAGATCACCTCGGAGATGTGGGTGCTGGAACAAGACAACCCCGAGGGCGAGTTCCGCAGCCTGTGGGAGCGAAAAACCGGTGTTGAATATGACGTCGACCATGCGGTGGTAGCCGGCAGGGACTATTGGGTTGTCACCCACAACGCCACGGGGCCGAACTTCGAGGTGGGGTATACGGGCGTCGACAAGCAGGCTCCACTGACACAGCTGGAGGTGCTCCTGCCACATCGCGATAACGTGCGCGTGGAGGGCGTGGATACCTACCGCGACCAGATCGTGGCCAGCTATCGCCGCGATGGAATCGGGCGCGCGGCCGTGATGCGTTTGGGTGATGCGGGATTTGGCGAGTTCAGTGAGCTGACCTTCAACGAGGAACTCTACAGCGTGGCCGTGGGCGGCAACCCGGAATGGGATGCGCCGGTGCTGCGAGTTAGCTATGTCTCCTATATTCAGCCCGCGCAGCTCTTTGACTACCGCGTAGATACTGGCGCCTACACGCTGCTCAAGGAGCAGGAGGTGCCCGGCGGCTATGACAAGGAGGAGTACGTGGCCTACCGCCTGTGGGCCACTGCAGCAGACGGTACCGAGATCCCCATCTCCGTAGTACACCGCGCCGACCTTGACCGCACGCGCCCCCAGCCGCTGCTGCTCTACGGCTACGGCTCCTATGAAAGCAGCATGGACCCCGGCTTTTCCGTGACGCGTCTGTCCCTCATGGACCGCGGGATGATCTACGCGGTGGCGCACGTGCGTGGCGGTGGGGAGATGGGCCGCAAGTGGTACGACGAGGGCAAACTCCTGCAAAAGAAGAACACCTTCACCGACTTCATCGCCGTGGCCGATGAGCTCATTGCCTCCGGGGTGAGCACGCCTGAGCACATGGTGGCCGAGGGCGGTTCTGCTGGTGGCATGCTCATGGGCGCGGTGGCCAATATGGCACCGGACCGTTTCCGTGCGATCCAGGCGGTGGTGCCCTTCGTGGACCCGCTGACCTCTATCCTCATGCCGGAGCTGCCGCTGACGGTTACCGAGTGGGAGGAATGGGGCGATCCTTATCACGATTCGCAGGTCTATGACTACATGGAGTCCTATTCGCCCTATGAGAACGTGGAGGCCAAGGACTACCCGGACATCCTGGCGATAACCTCCTTGAATGACACCCGCGTGCTTTACGTGGAGCCGGCCAAGTGGATAGCCAAGCTGCGCGCCACCGCCACCGGGGGAGAGTTCCTGCTCAAGACCGAGATGGTCGCCGGCCACGGCGGAGTATCTGGGCGCTATGACAAGTGGCGTCAGGGCGCCTTCGAATATGCCTGGACCATCAACAAGGCAACCTCGCTCGAACGCTAGGGATTAGAGCGGGCTCTTAGTGGGGCCCGGATCCCTCGCTCGCCGCGCGCGGGCCGGGCTGCTGTGGGATACTGCAGACTATGCATGGCCAACTTCTGGTTTCAATTTCCAGCATTTTTGCAGACACAAGGGGGCCGGCGGCTAACCTTTTGCGCTCGCTCGATGGGGAAGGCATTCCGGTGTCTTTGCTTATCGCACCGCACATCGACGGACACTGGCATCTGGCCAAAGATGCCTCCACCCGGGACTGGCTCAAAGACGAGGAGGCAGCCGGGCGCGTTCTCATACTCAACGGCTTTGACCGTGCGGTCCAGGGGCGCCGGGCAGAGTTTGCCAATCTCGATTCACACGAGGCGCGCCTGCGTTTGCGCGGCGCCACCCGCCAGATGGCGCAGATCGGTTTCAACCCGCGCATCTTTGCCCCGCCGCGCTGGCGCATGTCCCCGGGCACGCTGGAGGTCCTCCCGGAGTTCGAATTTGACCTCGCGGCTTCTACTCGCGGCATCCACGAGCTGGCCACGGATACGCTCCACCAGGCGCGCAACCTCTCCTTCGGTGAGGGCTTCGGCGCTGCCAAATGGTGGCGCCGCAACATCATTCACGCGGCGGAGCGCTCAGCAGCGCGGGGCAATACCGTGCGCCTTTCGGTCTCCGGGCGCAACCTGGACGATAAGAAAGTGGCGCACGATTTCTGCAAGGCCGTCGAGCGCGCCGCTAGCGCCGGGGCGGTCCCGGCTGACTACGGCGTGTATCTCAACCACGGCTAGGCGCGCCCTCCCTCACCCACGGTGGCACGGAGGGGGAGAAGTGCCTAGAGTCCCAGGAAAGCGCGCAGGGGCTTGGGCAGGGCTTCGACAAGCGCGGGTGGCAAGGTTGCGCGCAGGCTGCCCAGGATGACGGCAATGCCGGGGATGGCTACGAGCGCGGCCACCAGTGCGGCCACGAGCGGTGCGGAGGTGGCGCTAGAGCCGGAGCTCAGCGAGATGTCCTCGTCATTATCTTCCGGCGGGTTGACCGCGGAAGATCCCTCCAGGTTGAATCCCACCTTGACCGGGTCATGGTCGGAGGAGCGGAAGGGGGAGGCGTCGAGGAGGTCCACGGCGTTGTAATTGCGGCGCGAGTACTCGAAGGCCAGGGGCTCATCGGCGTTGATGTTCCACACCTGGGCGTCGCGCAGCTTGGCGCTGGCGGTGTCGTTGGCCAGGACATGGTCGAGGGAACCCAGCAGCCCATCGAATTGATAGGAAGCATCGGCATCGTATTTCTCCGCGGGCACGGTGTAGCCGTTGCTGCGGAATAGTGAGAGGGCATCCTCGCGGGAGTAGGTGTTGAGGTCCCCCATGACGAAGATGGCCTTGTCCTTCCAATCCTCCTGCTTGTATAGGTGATCCAGCACGGCCTGGGCCTGCGCGTTGCGGAGGTTGGCGTTGTTGCCCTGGCCGTCGCCATGGTCGGCGTCGCCATTTGCTACCGAACCCTTGGACTTAAAGTGGTTGGCTACGGCGACGAAAGTCTCGGTGACCTTGTCATCGGTGGCGGCGAATTCCTGGGCAAGAGGCTCGCGGGCGGTGCCGCTAAAGCGCGTGTCGTCGAAGATGCGGGATGGCCCCACCGGCTTCACGCGGTCTAACTTGTAAATGAAGGCGGTGCGGATGACGTCGGGGTTCGCGGGAACCTCCTCGGGCGAGCGGACATAGTCCCAGTTCCCGCCGTTTTTATTGAGCTCCGCGGTCAGGTGGGCCACGGCCTGGTCGCGCTTGGCGATGTCCCCCGTAACCGCGTATCCATCCTCGATCTCCGACAGCGCCACGACGTCGGCGTCGAGGCCGTTGATGGCGGCCACGATTTTGGTCTGCTGGTCGTTGAAGGCGGATTCGGTGTAGGCGCCGCGGGTCTTGCCGCTCTTGACGGTGACCGGATTGCCGTCTTTGTCGGTGAAGGGAGTCGCGCCCACATCCTTGCCCAAGGTGGTGAAGTAGTTGAGGACGTTGAAGGCGGCGACGGTGTAGTCACCTTCCACATCCAGCGCGTTTAGCTCGTCGGCGCGGGAGTCCTCCCAGGAGATGGGGAGATCGGCGGCGCTATTAGCACCCGTGAGCGGGGCGGTGGGCTGGAAGCGCCAGGCCTCGTGCGAGTAGTCCAAGATAACCGGGTGCTGGAAGTGGACAACGTCCGTGGTGCGCAGGGACGTGATGGTGCTCCCGCCGTCCTGGGTGATATACGGCAGCGCGGTGTTCTGATCGCCGTCGAGGTAGTTGCGGGTGCGGCCGTCATCCAACGTAATGAGGCGGGCTGCGTTCTCCGCCGCCAGCTGCTGCAGTGGGGAGTTGGGATCGGTGGAAGGCAAGTGGACGTCGGAAGGCTGGCGCAGGGCCTGCGTGCCGGGGGCGAGCCCCACGGTGCCGAACTTGTTGAGCTCGTAGTTATTGGTCACGGTGTGCGCGCCGGGTTTGATGAGCATGTGCTCGAGAGGCTCGCGGGCCTCGTCGCCGGCGGGGAGCTCCGGGAGGGACAAGGCGGTGACAGGCGGCAGCGCCTCCTCGAGATAGTCGGCAGAGCTGGCGGTAATCTGGGTGGAATCGAAGTACTCGGAGACCTTTCCTGTGACCTCGACGGAGTCCCCGATAGTCGGATACGCGGCGGTGGGCGAGCTGCCCATGTATACAAAAATTGCGGGGGAGGCCTCGGGCACGGAGTCCCCGGTGCCGCCGGTCTGCATGCTAAAGCCATTGCGGCCGCCCTCGGACCATACGCCGGTGACAACGCCGGTGGTGGTCACCGTCTGATCCTGGAGCGGGGAGTGCGCGCCGCTTCCCTGGATGGCGGAGATCTCGGTGATGGTGCCAGGCTCTGCGGGGTTCTCGGGATCCGTGGGGTTAGTCGGATCGGTAGGCTCACCGGGCTCGGTGGGTTCTGTGTTTCCAACACCGCTGGACTGCGGGGTGGGGGCGCCAGTGCTGAAGTCGCCGGAGTTATCGTCCGTGTCGGTGCCAGCAGCATCACGCGCGACGGAGAATTTATTGCTGGCAGCGGGTGCGGGAGAACCCTCGAAGACGCTGGCGCCGCCGTAACCCACGGTGTCGATGACTTCCGCGCCCTTGCTTAAGCGGACGGAGCCTTGCTTGGCACCCATGGCCAGCTCGGTCGTTGCATCGGGGGAGGATAGGGCGAGGCCAGTGTTGGTGCCCGCTTTGGCCTGGATGAGGTAGTGGCCGCCTGCGGGAATGCTGCCGGACAGCGGGGCGGTGCCGCCGGTGTTGCCGTTAGCGGCGAGGTAGGCCACGGAGTAGCCCTCGAGGGAGATCTCTTGAGCGGTGGGGTTGAAAAACTCAATGAAGTCGTGGGTATAGGGGGCGCCAGCGTTGCCACCGCCGCCATAGACCTCGGAGATGACAACGGCGGAGCCGTCGGGGGCGGCGTGGGCAGGTACAGCAATGGTGGCCGCGATGGTGGCCGCAAGGGTGGTCGAGGCGACCAAGGACGCGATGGCGCGGGCGCCGAATGCGCGAGAATACATGGAAGAACCTTCGTGTAGAGAGAGAAAAGCGATGGGCATTTCCGTTTATATTGCACGCGCTGAACGCATGTGTGGCGGGGGCAACCATGCACCTGCGACTTCATGTTTAGGCAGCTGAGAGTTCTTTTATAGGCCTGTGGAGTTCAAGCGGAGTTCACCTCTTTGGCCGTGGGTTTGGCGCCGGGTTTGGCGCCGTGGGTATGGGAGCGTGGCCCAGGCGGGTGGAAACGGAAACATATGGGGGTGATCTCAACCGCTCGGGCGGGTAGGAACCAGCGGGTCCAGCGGGTTAAACTATGCTTCGCAGACCAAGCCCCACACAGTAAAGGCAAAATTTCATGGCTCGTGTTGTTGTCAATGTCATGCCCAAGGCTGAAATCCTGGATCCGCAGGGACAAGCCGTCGTTCGCGCCCTCGGTCGCATCGGAGTCAGCGGGATAAGTGATGTCCGCCAAGGAAAGCGCTTCGAGCTGGAGATCGATGATTCCGCCGTCTCCGCCGCAGACCTAGAGAAGGTAGCAGCCACCTTGCTGGCCAATACCGTCATCGAGGATTACGAGGTCGTCGGTCTGGAGGTCCAGTAAGTGACCGCCAAGATCGGAGTTATTACTTTCCCCGGCACGCTCGATGATGTCGATGCCTCCCGTGCCGTGCGCACCGCCGGGGCCGAGGCCATAAGCCTCTGGCACGCCGACGCCGACCTCCATGGCGTCGATGCCGTGGTCGTCCCCGGCGGCTTTTCTTATGGTGACTACCTTCGCTCCGGGGCTATCTCGGCGCTGGCGCCCGTCATGCAATCCGTCATTGAAAAGGCACGCGGTGGCATGCCCGTGCTCGGCATTTGCAATGGTTTTCAGATCCTTACTGAGGCAGGCCTCCTGCCGGGTGCGTTGACCCGCAACCAGGGCCTGCACTTCCACTGCACCGATACCTACCTCGAGGTGGATAACGCCAACACTGCGTGGACCACCGAGTTTGAGCAGGGGCAGAAGATCCTCATCCCCTCCAAGCACGGAGAGGGCCGCTTCCAGGCCGATAGCGAAACCCTGCGCGCGCTGGAGGAAGAAGGCCGCGTTGTCTTCCGTTACACCGATAACTACAACGGCTCCCTCAACGCCATCGCCGGTATCACCAACGAGACTGGGCGCGTCGTCGGCTTGATGCCGCACCCTGAGCACGCTATCGACACCCTCACCGGGCCCTCCCTTGATGGCCTGGGCCTGTTCGTATCCGCCATCAAAGCCGTCGCGAACGCCGCCGCATAAGCCACCGCGAAAGCTATAAGGAGAGCGAAAATGACCGTTCAAAACGACACCGTCGATCAGGCTTTAACTACCCCTGGCCAGTCCCAGCCATATCGCGAGCTCGGGCTCAAGGATGACGAGTACCAGCGCATCCGCGATATCTTGGGCCGCCGCCCCACTGACGCGGAGCTGACCATGTACTCGGTCATGTGGTCCGAGCACTGTTCCTATAAGTCCTCCAAGGTTCACCTGCGCTACTTCGGCGAGACCATGACCGAGCAGATGGGTTCCAAGATCCTCGCCGGCATCGGTGAGAACGCCGGCGTCGTCGATATCGGCGATGGCAATGCGGTGACCTTCCGCGTGGAATCCCACAACCACCCCTCCTACGTCGAGCCCCACCAGGGCGCAGCTACCGGCGTCGGCGGCATCGTCCGCGACATCATGGCCATGGGCGCGCGTCCCATCGCCGTCATGGATCAGCTGCGCTTCGGTCCCGCCGATGCCCCGGATACCAAGCGCGTCCTGCCCGGCGTGGTCAGCGGTATCTCGCACTACGGCAACTGCCTGGGCCTGCCCAACATCGGTGGCGAGACCGTCTTTGATGAGTCCTATGCCGGAAACCCGTTGGTCAACGCCCTGTGTGTGGGCACGCTCAAGGTCGAGGACCTCAAGCTGGCCTTTGCCTCCGGCACCGGCAACAAGGTGATCCTCTTTGGTTCGCGCACCGGCCTCGATGGCATCGGCGGCGTCTCCGTGCTGGCCTCGGACACCTTCGAGGATGGCGCCGAGCGCAAGCTTCCTGCCGTGCAGGTGGGAGACCCCTTCGCAGAGAAGGTCCTCATCGAGTGCTGCCTCGACCTCTACAAGGCCGGCGTCGTCGTCGGCATCCAGGACTTGGGTGGCGCGGGCCTGGCCTGCGCCACCTCCGAGCTGGCTGCCTCCGGTGACGGCGGCATGGAAGTCAACCTTGACGAGGTTCCGCTGCGCGCTGAGCACATGACCGCCGCGGAGATCCTCGCCTCCGAGTCCCAGGAGCGCATGTGTGCGGTCGTGGCCCCGGAGAATGTGGAGAAGTTCAAGGAAATCTGCGCCCACTGGGACGTCACCTGCGCCGAAATCGGCGAGGTCACCACCGGAAAGCACCTCATCATTCGCCACCACGGCGAGGTCGTCGTCGACGCCCCCGCGCACACCATCGCCAACGAGGGCCCCGTCTACGATCGCCCCTTTGCCCGCCCCGACTGGCAAGATGATCTCCAGGTCTACCGCGGCATCGAGAACGCTGACCTGGGAGAGGCTCTGCTCCAGCTCGTTTCCTCCCCGGCGCTGTGTTCGCGTGATTTCATCACGGACCAATATGATCGCTACGTCCGCGGCAACACCGTCCAAGCTCAGCACGCCGATTCGGGCGTCCTGCGCATCGACGAGGAGACTGGCCGCGGCGTGGCTGTCTCGGCAGATGCCTCGGGCCGCTACACCAAGCTGGATCCGAACATGGGCGCCCGCCTGGCTCTGGCTGAGGCTTATCGCAACGTGGTTGTCACCGGCGCGCGTCCGGTGGCCGTCACAAACTGCCTCAACTATGGTTCCCCGGAGAACCCCGATGTCATGTGGCAGTTCCGCGAGTCCGTCCACGGGCTTGCCGACGGCGCTGTGGAACTGAGCATCCCCGTCTCCGGCGGCAACGTTTCCTTCTACAACCAAACCGGCGATGAGCCGATCCTGCCCACCCCGGTCGTCGGCGTGCTCGGCGTCATCGAGGATGTGCACCAGGCCATTGGCCACCGCCTCGGCACCGTCTCCGAGCCCGAGGTCATCGTGGCCTTGGGTGAGACCAAGGACGAGTTTGGTGGTTCCATCTGGCAGCAGATCTCCGGCGCCGGCCTCAACGGCCTGCCGCCTCAGGTGGATCTGGCCAACGAGCAGGCCCTGGCTGATTTCTTCATCGGCAACACCTCGCTGACCGCGGCGCATGACGTCTCCGAGGGTGGCAACGCCGTCGCTGCCTTCGAGATGGCCAACCGTGCGGGTACCGGCCTGAATATCGACCTGTCGAAGATTCACTCCGATCCTTTCGTGGCCGCTTTCTCCGAGTCGGCATCCCGCGTCCTCGTGGCCACCACCGCCGATCGCGTGGACTCCGTTCTCCAGCGCGCCGGCGAGCTCGGCATTCCCGCCGCCGTCGTGGGCGAGACCAATGACTCCGGTGAGTTCACCTTCGGCGATGCCAGCCTGCCGCTCGCACAGCTGCATGAGGCCTGGGCCGCGACCTTGCCAGGCCTCTTTGGCCACGCGGTGGGGGCAAACTCCGTCGTCGAATAAGCGCCTCTAGCGCCTTTAAGCTCACACAGCCTTAGCCTCTGGGGTTCAACCCCGGATGCTAAGGCTGTTGGCGTCTTCACGTGATTGTCGGCACATCTATTTGCTTCTCACACAGTGTCAGGAAGTTGACTTAAGGACATGGATCATCACCACGAACTCCTGCCGATAGGCCTGTTTTCCCAGCTTGCAGGAATTAGCGTGCGCATGCTGCGTTACTACCAAGGTCACGGACTCATTGAGCCGGATTATGTCAATGAAAGCAGCGGGCGGCGCTTCTACCGCGCTGAACAAGTGAAAGAAGCTGCCCTGGTCATGAGGCTGAGAGCCGCTGGTTTTTCCGTGCGCTCAATCGCGCAGGTCCTCCCTGTTGTCGATGATCCTGCCCATATTGCCGTTGTGCTCGCCAGGCACCATGCGGATCTGGCGGCAAAAAGCGCGGCAGTACACCAAGAACTCGCCAACCTGGATCGGTTGCGAGCTTATTTGAAAGGACACCCTGAGATGAGCGAAGTGAAGATCGAGACCCTGCCTTCCTTGAAACTGGCCACCGTGCGGAGAGTTATAGACTCCTATGATGCGGAAGGCGAGCTGTGGAATGAGCTTATGGATTTACTGCGGCACAGTGATGCAGTGCTTCCCTCCAGCGGCCTTTCCGGCGCAACTTTCCACGACTCCGACTATCGCGATAGTGGTGTGGATATAGAGGTTTGGGTAGAGGTAACCGAAAGTTTTGAACCCCCGCAGGGGCTTGGATTCAGTGAACAGCCCGAATGCGAGATTGTTTCAGCCACTTTGCGCGGGGACTACTCCCAGGTGCCGGCAGTCACTCAAGAAATCGGTAAGTTTATCGCGGAAAGGAACGTGGAAACCGGTCCGATGTTCAACATCTATCATGTCGGACCTGCTCAGAACCCTGACCCAACTTCCTGGGTGACCCAATTGTGCTTCCCGCTGCGTGCGAGCCAGTAGCCGGGTGCATTCTGCGACGCTCTAAACCGTTACGTGCAGCTCGAAGTTCTCGGTCTGGAGTTTTGGATCCAAAACTAGATCTGGCATCTGCACGGGCGTGAACCTATACTACGGAGGAGTAAGTACTGAGAAGGACTTTGAGTGGGTCGCGGTGGTGAATCTACGCAAAGTCCGGGGTTGAGGTTAGGGCATGAAGAAGGCAAACCAGCAGGCACACGCTTTGGGTGTGCCCACGGAGCCGCTGGTAAAACGCACGTATTGGGTCGCGGACCGTGGGCCACGCCCGCTCATTCGCGGCTGGGCGCACCTTGTGGCGGCGCTGCTGTCCGTCGTGGCCTCGACGGTGCTCATCACCTATTCCTGGATGACTCTGTCTTGGGGCCCGGCCCTCGGCGTCACTGTCTACGGGGTGGGCATCGTCTCCCTCTTTGGGGTTTCGGCTCTCTATCACCGAGGGCCGTGGACCACCGCGCGCGCAGTGCAGTGGTGGCGCCGCGCGGATCACGCCACCATCGCCGTCTTTATCGCAGCGACCTACACGCCGCTGTGCCTCATCGCGCTTTCCCCGAGCCAAGCAGCCTGGATGCTTGGCATAGCCTGGGCGGGTGCGACTCTCGGCGTGGTCTTAAACCTCGTCTGGATAACTCACCCGCGCTGGCTGGATGTGGTGGTGTACCTCTCCTTGGGATGGCTGGTGCTCCCGCTTATTCCTACGCTGTGGGCCACGGCTGGCCCCACGGTGGTGTGGCTGCTCTTCGCCGGCGGGATTGTCTATTCCCTGGGCGCTTTGGTCTATGGCTTCAAATGGCCCGGTCGCAATGCCCGCTGGTATGGCTATCACGAGCACTTCCACACCGCCACGATCGCCGCTGCTGCGGTGCATATCGTGGCGGTGTGGATGGTGGTTGTCTCCGCGGGGAACTAGCGCAGCAGCGGGTCTACCCCTGCGCCGTTGAGCATGGGCACGTCATGGACCTCGGCGGGCAGCCCGAAGCCCTCAACCAGGACCTCCGCCCACGGGCCCAGGGAATCCACCAGATCGTTGATGGCGGCGCGTGCGGCCTTGATCCTGCCGGAAGGCAGCTCCCGGTGCTCCTGATACCAGCCCGCGTGTTGGACTATGGTGTCGAAGGCGAAGAGGTGGCGCAGCTGCTCAAAGACCTGCCGGGCTTGTGAGCCTTCCTCGAGCTTTTCTTCCGCCTCCACCATGGCCTGGATGAGCAGTGCATCGACGCGCGCCCAGCCGGCAGCGATGAGGTGGTCCTGGCACTTGTCCACGATGGCGGCCGCTTGTACCCGGTCTGCTTTCCGCGCCGGCTGGATGCGGCGCACAAGGGCGAAGAGGACCGATTGTGCACGGTCGTCGATTAGCTTGGCCTGGTAGGAAGGGTTAAACAGCGAGGCCGCCTCCGTTTCGCTAACGAGATCGCGCAGGCGCTGCAGGCGGGTGGTGAAGCCGGCTCGGCGCCGGACCACATCGCTGGCGGTGGTTGCCGCATACTTGACCGTCTCCCAGGGAGAGAGCTCATTCATCTCGCGGCCATAGGCGGTGAGCAGGTTCTTGCCCACCATCTGAATGAGAACGGTGTTATCGCCCTCGAAGGTGGAAAAGACATCCGAGTCCGCGCGGTAGGTGGTCAAGCGGTTCTCTGATATGTACCCGGCCCCGCCACAAGCCTCGCGGCATTCCTGAATCGTAGAGGTGGCGTTCGCAGTCTGTGCGGTCTTGATGGCCGCGGCGAGGGATTCCATCTCCCTGGAGGCAAACTTCTGTGCCTCGGTGGGCTCTGCCACCGACCACTTGCCGGCCTCCTGCTCGTCGTTGATTTCCTGGTAGCGTTCGAGAATCTGCACGTAGAGCAGGTGCAGCGCATAGGTGCGGGCGAGCGGAATGAGCAGGCGCCTGCGGTGCTGGCGGTGCTCAATGAGGCGCTTTTCGGCTCCTGTTGCTCCCTCGAACTGGCGGCGCCGCGTGGCATAGCGTACCGCGATGTCGAGAGCGGCCTGGGTGGCCCCGCCCGCGGCGCCGGCCACGCCGATGCGCCCGCGGATAAGCGTCCCCAGCATGGTGAAGAAGCGGGCATTCTGGTTGGAGATGGGCGAGTGATAGCGCCCATCCGCATCGACGTCGGCAAAGCGGTTGAGCAGGTTTACGCGGGGAACGCGCACCTTGTCAAAGCGCAGGGTGCCATTATCGACGCCGAGCAGGCCGCCCTTGTGCCCGTGATCCCCGGCGCTCACCCCTGGCTGCAGCGATCCATCGGCGTCACGCAGGGGAACGATAAGCGCGTGGACGCCGTTGGAACGGCCATCGCTCTCCGGGGTAATGAGCTGGGCAAAGACCACTGCGGCGCGACCATCAACGGCGGCATTGCCGATGTAGTTCTTCACGGCCGAATCCCGCGGGGTGTGGATGATGAACTCTTGAGTCTGCGGGTCATAGGTGGCGGTGGTCTCGAGGTTTTGCACGTCTGAACCGTGGCCGCACTCCGTCATGGCGAAGCAGCCGGGCAGCTCCAGGGAGGCTGCCTTCTCCACCCACTCGCGGTGGCGTTCGGTGCCGAGCTGATCTAGTGCTCCGCCCCATAGCCCCCATTGGACGCCGGCCTTGATGGCCAGGGAGCCGTTGCCCCAGGCCAGGGACTCGAGGGTGAAGGTGGCCAGGATGGGCTGCCCCTCGCCGCCGTTCTCGCGGCGCATGCCGCGCTGGAAACCGCCTTGCTCGCAGACCTTGGACAGGTTGTCAAAGGTGTGTTGGCGCTGCTGCGCGGTCGATAGCTCAGGGCGCGGGTAGAGCTGCGGATCTGCCATGAACCCGCGCAGGGAGTTGCGGTAGTCGCCATACCCGCCGTCGAGAAGCGCCTGCAGCTCGCGCGCCACGGAGTGATCCGGGGTGATGGGCAGGCGTTGGGGACTGCCTACTTCGGCCTTGGGCGTGGAGGCATCCGGCGGGCCGGCGCCGGAATCGGGCCGCGCGGTGGCCTTCTTGGTAGGGGCCGGGTTCTTTGAGGTAGGGGATGTGGTCAAAGCCATGATCTTCTCCTTATATATTGTTTGGATGTTTAAAGCTCGAGGATGGCGGTGATTCCTTGCCCTCCTGCCGCGCAGATGGAGATGAGCGTTCGTCCGCCGCAGTTCTCGGCGAGGTTCTTTGCTGCGGTGGCCAAGATGCGGGTGCCGGTGGCGGCGAAGGGGTGGCCGGCGGCGAGGGAGGAACCCTTGACGTTGAGCTTGGAGCGGTCGATGGGGCCTAGGGCCGCGTCGAGACCGAGGCGTTCGCGGCAGTATTCGGTGTCTTCCCAGGCTGCCAGGGTGGCCAGCACCTGCGAGGCAAAGGCCTCGTGGATCTCGTAGAAGTCGAAGTCCTGTAGGCGCAGATTGTTGCGGTGAATCAGGCGCGGCACGGCATAGGTGGGGGCCATGAGGAGTCCATCGGGCCCGTGCACGAAGTCGACGGCGGCGGTCTCAGAATCAACCAGGTAGGCCAGTGGTTCTAGGCCGTGGCGGCTGGCAAAGTCCTCGTTACCGAGCAGCGCCACGGAGGCCCCATCCGTCAGTGCGGTGGAGTTGCCGGCGGTCATTGTCGCCTCCGTGCCGTGGGCCTGGGCGTCCTGCCTGCCAAAGACGGGCTTGAGCGAACTGAGTTTCTCCATCGACGTATCCGCCCGCAAGGTGGTATCGCGCCTAACTCCGAGGTAGCCGGTGGTCAGATCGTCGAAGAAGCCGGCGTCCCACGCGGCGGCGAGCTTGCGGTGTGATTCCAGGGCAAGTTCGTCTTGAGCCTCGCGCGAGATATGCATCTCCCGGGCGGTGATGGCCGCGTGCTCACCCATGGACAATCCTGTACGCGGCTCCGCGTTGCGCGGCTGTTCCGGCTCCAACTGCTGCGGGCGCAGCGAGCCGAGCAGGCGCAGGCGCTTGCCCATGCTGCGGGCGGAAGCGAATCTTAAGAGCGTGCGGCGCAGGTCATCGTTGAGGGCTAAGGGGGCGTCGGATGTCGTGTCAGTACCACCGGCCACGCCGCCCGAGATGCGCCCGGCGGAGATGGCATCGGCCACGATGACGGAGGCGGCCAGGGAGGTGCCGCAGGCCTGCTGCACGTCTAGAGCCGGGGTGGTGGGGGCTAGGGCGGAGCCGAGTACGGTCTCCCGGGTGAGGTTGAAGTCGCGGGAATGCTTGATAACGGCGCCGCCAGCCATGAGGCCGAGTTCCTCGCCTTGCAGGCCGAAGCGGGCGACGAGGCCGTCGAGGGTTGCGGTGAAGAGGTCTTGGTTGGAGGCGCGGGCGTATTCGCGGTTCGAGCGGGCGAAGGGGATTCGGTTGCCGCCGAGAATGGCGACGCGGTTGGCGCTTCCTTCACGGGCGCTGCTGGTTCTGGTGTTATTCATACAAACTCCTCGGTTCTTGGTTAGCCAGCGAGTATTGTTCGTCACATTCAACGTGTTATTGTTAGTTCTATCACCTAAATGATATGAGCTGCAACCTACCTCCGAAGGGAGAAGAGTATGTCGAAGACGTCAATCATCGAGAAAATCATCAACTCGCCCGTCGCCGGAAAGGCGGGCGTTCCCCAAGGTTATCCACTCCGGCGCTGGAAGGCGGGCGAGCCCGCACTCGACGGCGGGGTGATGCTCGGCGGCGAGGGCCGCATCGCAGATTTCCTGGGGCGGGCGCTGGCCGGGGACTACGACATCCTTGCCCCCGGTGACCGCGCTGCCCTGCTTTTCGATGCCACCTCGTTAACCACCCCAGACCGCTTGCGCGAACTCTATGACTTCTTCCATCCCCACATGCGTTCCCTGCGGCCCAATGCCCGCATCGTTGTTGTAGGCACCACTCCGGAGTCGCTGCACGATACCCAGGCGCGGATCACTGCCCGCGCCCTGGAAGGATTCGTGCGCTCGCTGGCCAAAGAGCTGCGCAAGGGCGCGACCGCGAACCTCGTCTGGGTGGACCCCGACGCGGTTGGTGAGGTCGAGGCCACGGTACGCTTCTTCCTCTCGGCTAAGTCCGCCTTCGTCGACGGCCAAGTAGTGCGCGTGTCCGCGCGCCCGACGGACGGCGCCACATCCCCCACCGACTGGGCGCGCCCGGCTGCGGGAAGGCTAGCTGTAGTCACCGGCGCGGCCCGCGGCATCGGGGCCACCATTGCCGAGGTCCTCGCCCGCGATGGCGCGCAGGTCATCTGCGTGGACGTGCCCGCAGCAAGTGAGCACCTCAGCGCCACCGCGAACAGGGTAGGCGGAACCGCCCTTGCCCTCGATGTCACGGACCCTGCCGCAGCGCAGACTCTGGCGCGGCATGCTCGCGAGCGCTATTCACGCAACCTGGATGTCATCGTGCACAATGCCGGAATCACCCGCGATAAGCTCCTGGCCAACATGAAAGAGGAACAGTGGGAACAGGTGCTCGCGGTCAACCTCTTAGCGCCGGTGCGCATCACGGAGAGCCTCATTGACGCCGGTGCCTTGGCCGAAGGTGCTGCCGTCATCGGCGTATCCTCCATGGCGGGGATCTCCGGCAACCGGGGCCAGACCAACTACGCCACCACCAAGGCAGGAATCATCGGCCTCGTAGACGCGCTGTGCGCACCGCTGGCGGACCTCGATTCCACCATCAACGCCGTCGCGCCGGGTTTCATCGAAACGGCCATGACGGATGCCATGCCCACCCTCCCGCGGGAGGTCGGCCGGCGTGTCAACTCACTGCAACAAGGTGGTCTGCCTGTCGATGTCGCTGAAACCGTCGCCTTCTTCGCCTCCCGTTCCGCGGCTGCCGTCACCGGCAATACCGTGCGGGTATGCGGACAAAATATCTTGGGGGCCTGAGATGGATTTCCAGACGCTTCCGGCCATTCCATCCCTCAGCAAGCTCTATCGGGGCCAGGTGGCAGGTCTTATCCGCCCAGGAGGAAAGCCCCCGGTTTCATCTGCACCCGCCACTGGCTATCAGGTGGAGGATGTCTGCTTCGACGCAGAAAGCGTCGCTCGCTACTGCCACCTGATCGGCTTTCGCCTGCGCGATGCCGTGCCGGCGACCTACCCTTACCTTCTTTCTTTTCCCCTGGTCATGCAGGTGATGAGCGCAAAGGATTTCCCCTTCCGCGCCGTCGGCACGGTGCATATCTCTAATCTCATCGAGCAGCATCGAGCGCTGCGCATCGGCGATAACCTTGACATTCGGGTGCACGCGGACAACCTGCGGCCGCACCGCAAGGGCCTGGCGATAGACATGGTGACAAGCATCGACGTCGCTGGCTCGGAAGCCTGGCGTCAGACCTCGACCTTCCTAGGTGTGGGTGCTAGCTTTGCCGATTCCTCCCCCGCCGAGCTGCGCGACAGGCCGCAAGCTCAGCGCCTTTTGCCCAAAGCGCGCGAGGAAGCCTTGATGGAGATCCCTGTGGCGCTTCTGCGCTGGAGCTTTGAGCAAGTGCGCGAGTACGCGCAGGTCTCCGGAGACAAGAATCCCATTCACGTCTCGCGGGCGGGGGCTAAGGCCTTCGGCTTTCCGCGGCCTATCGCCCACGGTATGTACTCTCACGCGCGCATGCTCGCCTCCCTAGAGGGCCGCATCCCGCAGGAGATCCGCGTGCTGGCGGACTTCTATGCTCCGCTGACTGTGCCCGCCACCACCGCGCTGCTCAGTCGCGACGACGGCGCCGGGGCCTGGGACCTGTGGCTGCGCCCTGCCTCGGATCCTCAAAAGCTCCACGTCGCCGCTCGAGTGGAACCCATGGACTTACTCGGGCAAGGGAGATAGCGCGGACACAGAATCCGCCGCCGCGACAATGGTTCTTCTGGTTGTGGTTTTGGGGGTGCGGAAAGTCGCCGCCTGGCTTGTTGACCTAACGGCTCGTATGTGGGGGCTGCCAGACTATTGTCCCGCCTTGGCGGGTAAGGCGCCCGCGCCTCGGTGGCGCATTCGGATCATCCTCATTAACCCCGTTGTGGTAGTTGCACAAGGTCACCAGGTTGGCAACGTTAGTCTCCCCGCCATGGCTCCACGGGGTGAGATGGTGAAACTGCCCCCGCTCTGCCGGGATATTACAGCCCGGCCATGCACACGTGGGGTGCTCTGCTGCGAGCATCGTGCGCTGTTTCGTTGAGGCGAAGCGCTCAAAGCGGTACAAGTCCACCGGCCCGTGTGTACGGCTGATGATCGTGACAAGTCCTTCGCCTGCGCAGGCGCGTTCCACAAGCTGCGCGCCGGTGATAACAGTCCCACTGGTGGTGCGTATCATCACATCACCATCCTCGCGGCGTACAAGCTTCCCGTAGTCTTCCAACTGGAGGACTGCCATGGTGGTAACGCGAGTACGCGCGGCTGGGCCTGTTTCACCGAGCATGCGGGCGATAAAACTCTTACCCGGATGCTGCTGGTCGATGGTTCGGAAGGCATCTGCCATATCCAACCCATTACCCGTTACTGTCAAGGTAGCCAGCCCATTAGGGTGCTGGCGCAGCAGTGCGCGCTCGCAATACTCGCGGGGGGCGCGCATCTCGCGCAGCCGGCGCCTGGCTACCGCAGTAACCTGCTCGCTTGGCGTGGCGCATAACTCTACGCGCAGGTTCCACGCATCCAGTTTCCCTGTAATGCGGCGGGTAAAAGATTCGATCTGGCGCAGGGTGCTCACAGTGTGCCTGTTGCGCCGAGCAGAGTTAACGGCCGAGCGCTGCTTTGCTGTATAGGGAGTAGTACCGAAGTAGATGGCGTGCAGGCCTATAAGCTCGGCGGCATCCTGCGCGCTGGCCCCCATCTTCTCGAGGTCTAGCGCAGATAACCCCGAGCACTCAGCAACGAGGTCAACACCTCGGCTAAGTTGTGCGAAATACTCCTGCAAGCCCATGCCCCTCACGCTAAGGCACCGCCCAGCGGTGCGACAATCCCTAGCCCGCACCAAGGCGGAGAACTGTGGATAACTCGCAAGGCCCACCGTAGTTATCCACAGACACGCCACCTCACCAGAATTCCATAGTGCGCTAGCACGGCCATCTGACCTATCCTGAAAGATCGGGCTCATGCAGAGACAAGCAATACTGATACAGCGAAACCAGAAGAGCCGCTAAAGGTCAACTATGTGCAGTGAACACTCCCCTCGGGGCGCACGGAAGACCCCGCGGGAGCTCTAGTCCAAGTGCTGGTGCTGCGGCGCCACAACGAGGGGCTTAGGCGAGTACTTGCCGCGCAGGCTGCGCAGGATACCGGCGTGCTCCCACAGGCTCTTGTCCTCCTCGGTGCGGGGGGTGAACTGCCGGGCCGCCAAGGGCTGCCAGTCGTTGTCCATAGCCATATAAGCCACGGTGGCGTGAATAGCGGTGCGCAGGGACTCGCGTCCGCCGCGGGGATCACCTGCGCGGACGTGGATGGACATCTGCATAGAGCGGGCGTCGGTACGCATCATGCGGGCATCGACCTCGATGAGGTCGCCGATGGAAATCGGCTCGTAGAAGCGAATGCCGCCGGCGTAGACGGCGACGGTACGCTCGCCCGACCACTCCATCGTGCAGGCGGTGCCGGCCTCATCGATCCACTCCATGGCGGTTCCGCCGTGCACGTTGCCGCCCCAGTTAACGTCCGTGGGCTTGGCCAGGAAGCGGTTGATCATCCGCGGGGCATCGGAAGGGCCGTCGTAGGTTTGCTTTTCCATCTCTTTTTCAATGGCCTTGCGCAGCTGCACGCGGGACTCCGCAGCCTCCCAGACGCGACGCTGGTCATCGGTCTCGGGGCTAAAGGGAGGCACCTCGGTGGAGCGCCCGGTATCCGGGTCCATGGCCACGAAGATGACGAGGCAGTCGCAGGCGCGGGTGAAGATGCCGTCGCGCGGGTCGGCGGAGCGCACCTCGTTGACGATGTGCATGGAAGAGCGCCCGGTCATGGCGATGCGGGAGCGCACCTCGACGATGTGGCCGGAGGGGATGGGACGGGTGAAGTGGATATGGCCCACATAGGCCGTCACGCAGTATTTTCCTGACCACTGGACGGCGCAGGCATAGGCAGCCTGGTCGATCCACTCGAGGACTCGGCCGCCGCCGATGCCCTGGGCACCTGCGATGATCTGGTCGGTCGGCAGCGCCATGAAGCGCAAGACGATGGAGGGCGATTTCGCCTTATCGGCGGGCAACGTTGTAGGTGACATGGCTAAAAAGGTATCAGCAGCTAGGATGTGGGGCATGAAGAAGCCCGTTGATTCCGCTCTTACGCGGGCCGCAGTCCTCGCGATAGGGGAGTGGATAGCCGCCCCAGATTCGGTAGAAAAGCCAGCTAGAGCCGCGCTTGGCGATGCCGTCCGTCGCACCGCCCGCTCCCTCGAAGCCGACGCTCCGGGCCACTCGGTCGAGGTGCGCGTACCCCCATTTGTTGCGGTGCAGTGTATCGAGGGCCCGCGCCACACGCGCGGTACTCCGCCGAATGTGGTGGAGACGGATCCGCAGACGTGGCTGCAGCTGGCTACCGGATACCTCAGTTGGCACGAGGCCGTCTCCAGCGGCCGGGTAGACGCTTCAGGTTCGCGCGCGGATGAGGTCGCGGCATGGCTGCCGGTCATTCCGTTAGTTTCCACGGGGCACAACCGCTAGTATTAGCGCCGTGGTAGCCGTACAAACACCAAGTATTGCCAATCTTGATGATCATAACGAGACCGAACCCCGTGAGGAGTGTGGCGTCTTCGGCGTCTGGGCTCCGGGGGAGGAAGTCTCCAAACTAACCTACTTTGGTCTTTTCGCCCTGCAGCACCGCGGGCAAGAAGCCGCCGGAATCGCCGTCGGCGATGACGAGCATATCGTCGTATTCAAGGACATGGGCCTCGTGGCCAATATCTTCGACGAATCCATTCTGGCCTCCCTGCAGGGCAATGTCGCGGTTGGTCACACGCGCTATTCCACCGCGGGTGGCAAAGAATGGTCAAACGTGCAGCCCATGTTCGGCACCTCGCCCAACGGCGTTGATATCGCCTTGGGACACAACGGTAACTTGGTGAATCACCAAGAGCTGCGCGAGGAGGCGGTGGAGCGCGGCTTCGTCAAAGCGCATGAAAAGTCAGTCTCCGACTCGATGTGTCTCTCCGTGTTGCTGGCCGGTGGAGTCGGGGAGGATGTCGATGTCTTTGAGGCTGCTCGCGAGCTTTTCCCCCGAGTCAAGGGAGCCTTTTGCCTGACATTTACGGATGGGCATACTCTCTATGCTGCTCGAGATCCCCACGGCGTACGCCCGCTGGTTCTTGGCAGGCTGCCCCAAGGCTGGGTCGTGGCCTCGGAGACCTGTGCACTCGATATCGTTGGCGCTCAGTTCATCCGCGAGGTCGAACCCGGCGAGCTCATCGCCATCGATGAGGCAGGCATCCGCTCGGAGCGCTTTGCACAGCCCACGCGTCATGGCTGCGTCTTCGAGTATGTCTACCTTGCCCGCCCGGATACCGATATCAAGGGCCGTTCGGTGAATGCTGTGCGGGTGGACATTGGGCGTCGCCTAGCGCGGCAGCACCCAGCCCCCGAGGCAGACCTGGTCATCCCTGTGCCGGAATCGGGCAACCCGGCGGCGGTAGGATATGCCCGGGAGTCTGGCATTACTTTTGCCCATGGGTTAGTAAAGAACGCCTATGTGGGACGCACCTTTATCCAGCCCACGCAGACGCTGCGCCAGCTGGGCATTCGCCTGAAACTCAACCCGCTGCGGGAAGTAATCGCCGGTAAGAAGCTTGTGGTCGTGGATGATTCCATCGTCCGCGGCAACACCCAGCGCGCGCTTATCCGCATGTTGCGGGAGGCAGGCGCGGCGGAAGTGCACGTGCGCATTGCCTCGCCGCCTGTGAAGTGGCCCTGCTTCTACGGCATCGACTTTGCTTCCCCCGGCGAGCTCATCGCCAACGCCAACCCCTCCGATGACCCCGAGGTGGTGCGCAAGACCATCTGTGATGCCATTGGCGCAGACTCCTTGGGCTTTATTTCCACCGATGAGATGGTCGCCGCCACCGAGCAACCGCGCAAAGAATTGTGCGCGGCGTGCTTTGATGGCAAGTACCCCCTGGGGCTTCCCGCCGATAATTCCAATGCCGAGGCCGTGCGCACGCTGCTCGGGCTTGAGGCTACTACCGAATCTAACTAAGGACTTTCCATGAGCGAGAACACCTACGCAGCAGCCGGCGTCAGCATCGAAGAGGGCGACCGCGCGGTAAGCCTCTTCGCCCCCCACGCCAAGCGCGCCACCCGTCCCGAGGTCATGGGCGGCCTCGGCGGCTTTGCCGGACTTTTCAAGCTGGGCGAGTACAAAGAGCCCATCCTGGCCGCCGGCTCCGATGGAGTGGGCACCAAGCTGGCCGTGGCCCAGGCCATGGACAAGCATGACACCATTGGCATCGACCTCGTTGCCATGTGCGTCGACGATCTCGTGGTCTGCGGAGCCGAGCCGCTCTTCTTGCAGGACTACATCGCCGTGGGCAAGGTAGTTCCGGAGAAGATCGCCGAGGTAGTCAAGGGCATCGCGGAAGGCTGCGTGCAAGCAGGCTGTGCCCTGTTGGGCGGGGAAACCGCCGAGCACCCCGGGGTGATGGGCGCCGATGAGTACGATGTCTCCGCCACCGCCGTCGGCGTGGTCGAGGCAGCCGATCTGCTGGGCCCAGACAAGGTGCGCAGCGGTGACGTGCTCATCGCCATGGGTTCTTCCGGACTGCACTCCAACGGCTACTCCCTGGCGCGTTACATTCTCCTCGAGCAGGCCGGTCTGCCGCTTGATGGCTACGTCGAGGAGCTGGGTCGCACCCTGGGTGAGGAAATGCTTGAGCCCACGCGCATCTACGCCAAGGACTGCCTGGCACTGACCGCAGAATGCGGCGTCTCCACCTTCTGCCACGTCACAGGCGGCGGGCTGGCGGGCAACCTAGAGCGCGTCATCCCGGAGGGCCTAGTGGCGCAGGTCAACCGTTCCTCCTGGAAGCCGGGGCAGATTTTCAAGACCATCTCCTCGGTGGGCAAGGTCAAGCTCTCCGAGATGGAGAAGACCTTCAACATGGGCGTCGGCATGATCGCCATTGTCTCGCCGGAGGACCGCGACCGCGCACTGGCAATGCTGACCGCCCGCCACCTGGATGCCTGGGAACTGGGCACCGTGCGCGAGGCAGAGGGCGAAGAGCCCCGCGTTATCATGCAGGGCGAGCACGCCAACTTCTAAGCGGGCTTAGTCCTTCAGTCCTGCCTCGCGCTTCCAGGCGTGCGGCAGGTCTGATTTTTCTTTCTGGCTTGTCGCCGGCCTACAAGAGATAAGACATGACTAAAGGGCCTCAGAAACCCGCCTTGAGGCGGCCTCTGTGGCCCTCATGTGGAGAAACGGCTTAGCGCTTCTCCTCATTGTCATCAGCCCATTCGTCGACATATTCGGCGTACGGGTCTTCCTCCTCGTGGTGGGAGTCGCTCTGCTGCTTGGAGGCAAGCTCTTTCTGAAGCGAATCCAAATCCATATCGGGCGAATTGTACTTTAGCTGGCGTGCAACTTTGGTCTGCTTTGCCTTTGCGCGTCCGCGTCCCATGTGCATGACCCCCTCTATGTGAGTAGGGCATCCAGGGATTCTTGGACGCCCCATCGGCTTATCTGATGTGTATCTTCCTGTAAGACACAATAGCCTGTGTGACGAAAAAATTCCGCACTACCCCCTCGAACTGGGCAAAACTACCGCCCACGCAGCCGATCTACGGCGGCGCGCCCGGCTTTCGGACCTTCATCGCTCGGTACGGAATCCGGATCGAGCGATGCGGCGACATCACCGATGTGCAGCTGCGGATTGCTGAGAGCAGAGCGTTTAACCAACGCGAGCGCGATAGGGCCCCACTCGAAGTCGTGGACGATGGTGCCAACGCGCCCCACTTGGCGGGTGCCAAGCTCTACCGGATCGCCGATTGCGGGAAGGCTAGGCGCCGAGCCATCCAGGTTTAACAGGACAAGTACCCGTGGGGAGCGGCCCAAGTTTTCTACCCGGGCCACCGTTTCTTGGCCGCGGTAGCAGCCCTTTTCCAGGTGAACGAAGGCGGGGGATTGTCCGCGGGCTATCCACTGGGGGACCTCGTGGGCAATGGCCTTGTTATCAAGATCTGCGGCTAGCTCCGGCTCGCGTGCACGCACGCGCTCGGCGGTATAAGCCATCAGCCCGACGAGGCGGCCGCCTGCTTCCTCGAGCTCGCTTACTGCGTCCACGAGGCTCGCGCGCGGCACGGCAATATCGGTGCGAGGGACGCCCTGCCAGTCCACCTCGCGGGTATACACCGCCGAGGCAGGAATGGGGAGCCCGGAATTCTTCTGTGATCCCAGAAGCGTAAGCAGCGCGAGGTCGGCCTCTTTCACGGTCACCTTGGACCAGAAGATCATCTTGGTGAGGTAGTCCAGCAAAGACTCAAACTGCCCGGCGGGCACATCGAGATAGAAAGTCCCCTCGTGCAGGGTGAGATCCATCTGGTGGAGGATGTGGCCCTTGATATCGAAATCGAGGGCGCCGGCGCTGAATCCCTGCGGGACTGTATCGAGCTTCTGGGAGAGCAAGTTGTTGAGGAACTCGCCGGCATCCGGGCCCGCGACTGCGATGACGCGGCGCTGTGAGCGGTCGACGATGGCGGTGCCGTTGTGGGCGGCGCGCTGTTCGACGAGCGGATCCCCGTAATGCCAGGCAACCCCGGCAGCGTCGATAAACGTTGCGCCTTGGTGCTCGGCGGCACCGGCGCGGCTGAGAAGTGGCGAAGAGTAACTCACGCCCACCGATGGTAGGGCATAATCGAACTTATGGAATTCACGCCGCGAAAAGAGCCGGTCATCTACGTGGTAGAACCCTATGGTGGCTCGATCCGCAAGCATTCCCCGTCGTTGCCACTCATCTTTGTTGATGATGCAGCAGTGACCCGGGGAGACGGCATTTTTGAGTCCCTGCTCGTGCGCGGGGGAAAAGCCGCAAACCTGGATCGGCACAAGGAACGCTTCGCGGCCTCGGCCCGCGCGATGGACTTGCCCGATCCCATGCTGGATAAATGGGAGCAGGCCACCGCGATGGCAATTGCGGATTACACGGGTGCTGGCAATGCCGGGGAACTCGTGGAAGCCAAGTGCACGTGGACTTATACGCGGGGGCGGGCGTCGACAGGGCGTCCCTCCGCTTGGGTAGTGGTTGGCCCCATCGAGGAGAGCGTGCTCGAACAACGTGCTCACGGGGTAAAGGTAATGACCACCCCGCGGCTGTGGCAGGTGGCCCAAGAGTTGCCTGCTAAGACCCTCAACTACGCGGCCACAATGGCGACGCTGCGCCTGGCTCGCTCGCGGGGTTTTGAAGATGTCATCTTCATCGACCCCGATACCGGTCGCGTATTAGAGGGCGCCACCTCGACTGTGGTGGTGGTCAAGGGGGATAAGCTGCGCACCCCGGCCGGCCGTGGAATCTTGCCGGGAACCACCCAGGCGGCGCTGTTTGAGGCTGCCGCAGCGCAGGGCTTTCGCGCCAAATCCAAGGAAATGACGGTGGATTATCTCAAGGGTGCGGACTCAGTGTGGTTGGTCTCCTCGGTGCGCACCGCAGCCCGCGTCACCCAGGTGGATGAGACGGTACTGCCCGCGCCGAAGAATGAAGCCGAGTTGCGGCGGCTTATTGCGGAGGCGGCGGCGCACTAGGACGCGCACCTTGACGCAGCAAGGACCGCTGCGTCAAGGAACACTATTGATCGCTATCGGTCGCAGTGTTCAAGGCAATAGGCTAGGGAGATGAGTAATAGCACCGCCGGAACCGATAGGACCTAAACGCATGACTGAATCAGTCACAGATCACCCTGATGCCTTCCTCTTCGATGTCTTCGGAGTTCTCATAAAGAGCCAGGGCAAGGCCCACGTCGAGCGCATCGAGCGCGAGCTGGGACAGCCCTGCAAGAACTCTAAGCTAATGGAGGTCTACAACGAGCTGCGCCCGGCCCTGGATGCAGGCAGGGTCAGCGAGATCAGCTATTGGAACCAGATCAAGCAGCGCGCGGGCCTCGATTTTCTGGATCCTGTTGAGGCGATCGAGGTCGACTATCGCGGGGTGGTCGATCTTCCCAACCGTGAGGTTATTGATTTCATGCTGGAGCTCAAGGACCACGGGCACACCGTGGGGATCCTCTCCAACATTCCACCGGGGCTCGCCCATGACCTGCGAGAGAAGCACTCCGTATGGTTGGACAGGCTCGACGCGGTGAACTTCTCCTACGAGATTGACGTCGCCAAGCCGGAACCGGAGGCTTTCCACCACGCCCTTGCATCTTTGGGGCGCAAAGCCAGCAGCGTCGTCTTCATCGACGACCACCTGGTCAACGTGGAGGCTGCTCGCAGGGAAGGGCTACACGCCATCCATTTCCAGGGCATTGATTCCCTGCGCAACGATCCACTTATGGGCGCGCAGTGATGACAGGCCCGCTTATCTTTCTCTTCATCGATGGCTTCCGAGAAGGCAGAGTCGGCTAACACCACCTTGAAGGGCTTGGTACCGGGTTCTGGAGGGGGGCAGGGTGCGCCGGGATCATAGGAGGGCCTATCCTAATTCCCCGTGACCACCATCGCTCTTTCGCTTTTGCTATCCGTCTTCGTCGGCGCCATCCTGCAACGCATCACAGGGCTTGGCGTCGGCCTCGTAACCGGCCCAGTACTCACCACTGTTCTGGGCCCGCTTTCTGGCGTGACCATGGTCAACGGTTTGTCTACGATAAACGCGGTCAACAATGCCTGGTCCGTGCGCAAACGGACGGATTGGCATCGCTTTCGGGTGCTTGCAGGGGCACTGCTGCTGGGTTCACTGCCCGCAGTCTGGGTCGTTCACGTACTCAACGGTCCCTGGCTGCTCATCGCCGTCGGCGCCTCGGTGCTGCTTGCACTAGGGATCTCACTTTTCCCGACTGAAAAGTTCCGCCTGGATGAGCACGCACGGATACCCATGATCATCTTCGGTGTGATTGGCGGATTCATGTCCACCGTCGCGGGCATCGCAGGGCCAGCCCTGACGGTCTATGCGCGGCTCTCCCGGTGGGATTACCGCGATTTCGTAGCGACCCTGCATCCGATTCTGCTCGTGGCCAATACTGTGTCTTTCCTGCTTAAGGTGTTCCTCATCGGCGGTCTAAACTTCGGCGGCACGCCGGTGTGGCTGTGGGCCGCCGCCGTTGCGATGATTTTCGTCGGAGCATGGTTCGGAGAGCGGATCAATGCGCGAATCTCCACCTCGATGGCCAAGCGCATTGCCACGCTTCTCGCCGCGGCCGGTGCCACCGTTGTGCTCGCTCGCGGAGTGACGGGCCTGCTCTGAGTCTTATGAAACCTAGCCGGCGACGCGGGTGAGCTCGGCGGACATATAGGGGCGCATCTCGCCTTCGACGAGGCGCTCATCAACCCAGCCCAGGTTGTTGTTGGGCATAAGCCCGTACATGCGCTTGCCCGGTCCGAGGTTCTTCGGCCCGGTCTCAGTGACCATGGTGGAGGCGGACTCGAGCTGCCAGGCGCGCTCGTTGAAAGGCTCGCCGTAGAATATCTCCACGACACCGTTCGACGAGGTATAGGTCATCTCGATCTCGTCCTTGGGGGAGATGCGCCAGAAGCCGGTCTCACGCACGTCGGGGCCGGTGGCCTTGCCCTCGGCGTCGATCCGCCAGGTGCGGGAACTAAAGGTGAGGTAGTTCTCGCCGTCGTGCGCGATGACCAGCTGCTGGCCAAAGGCATATTGCTCGCCGTCGGTATTGTGCGCCTGGCCTTCGCCCTGCCATACGCCTACTAGCGGCAGCAGGCCGAGGAGGCCATCGTGCAGCGACGGGCCCTGCCGGAGGTTGGCCGTGTCATCGGGGACAGGAACTTCTCCCAAATCAAGCGGCGGGAGGTTGCGGGAGGCGGCGTCTTTCCACGCCTCGGCGGCGCGGTTGACGGCCTCGTTTCCGTCGATCTTGGCCTCGCCCTGCGGCTGCTGCGCGGCGGGGGCGGGTTCAGAGGAGGCGGGGGTTTGTGCTGAAGTGTTTTCGTTATTGTTTTCGCTCATGGCGCCCCAGCCTAGTCGTGTCTTGGTCGAGATAACCACTAGGCTATGTCCCTGTGCGCGTACTTATGATTTCCAACCCAAACTCCACCAGTCAAACCGAGGAGCTCTTTCGGCGAATCGTGCCGCCCCTGCGCGCGGTACCAGGTCTTGAGCTGTTGGTGAAGTTCACGCACTTCGCCGGGCATGCGGAGCAGATGGTGCGGGGGCTAAGCCGCGCTGACTTCGACGTCATCCTCGCCGTGGGCGGGGATGGAACAGTCAATGAGATAGTCAATGGCCTGCTAGGCCCTGCCGCAGACGCCCCGGGTGTCGAGGCCGAGCGGCTGCCCGCGCTAGGAATTATCCCGACCGGTTCTGCCAATGTATTCGTGCGCGCGCTTGGTTTCCCCAACACGCCCATTGAGGCAACGCACGTGCTTACGCGGTTGTTGGAGCGCGATATCCGCCGCACCATCGCGCTGGGTACCTGGAATGAGAGGTGGTTTGTCGTCAACGCCGGCTTCGGGCTCGATGCGGATGTCTTGGCGCACGTCGACCGCGCCAGGGAGCAGGGCTTTGCCGCCACGCCCCTGCGCTATCTTTCGGTGTCTGTGCAGGCCTATCTCCGCGCGCGCATCAAGCCTCCGCGCATAAATGTCAAGGCGATAGGCCGCGATGGGGATGTCCTAGTGGTCAACGAGGCCCCGCTCATCTTCACCTCGAATACCAACCCCTGGACCTTCCTGGGACCGCTGCCGGTTGTGACCAATCCGGGTAATTCTTTCGACGGGGGGCTGGGCCTTTTCGGGCTCAGTGATCTCGGCGGCATCCATGGGTTGGTGGGAATGGCCCACCTCATGGGCGTCGACCAGCGCCGCTGGCTCAACAAGATCACGCAGGCCCGCACCATCCACTTCGATGATGCCAAGGAGATAGAACTGACCTGCCCCCAGCCGGATCGTTTCCAGGCGGATGGGGAATCGGAGGGAGTGTTTACCAGCGTGCATTTGACGTCCGTGCCCAATGCCATTGAGGTTTATGCGCCGCGCAAGGCGAGCGAGCCCTATAAGCGCTCTGGGCGGGAGATCCTGCGGGACCTCATCCGCATCAAATAAAGCGCCAAAACCTAAGGCAAGTTTGGCGCGCTTGGCGAAGTCGCCTTTGTTTTAAGGCCGCGTACCAAAAACGGTGGGCCGCGACGGTGTCTGAGGGGCGACGCCGACTTTCTCAGCGGTGTCTTCGGCCTTCTGTTCGGCATCGGCGACGGCCTGTTCCTCGGAGCCCTCGATCTCCAACGGTGACAGTTGCACTGTGCTTAAGGTGATGTCGCGCTTTTGCACCTCGAAAGAAATGGATCCGCCATGCAGCTTGACGGAGGTGGCCTGGGCGGGAAGCGGCAGCTGACGGGTGTCGAACTCGAGGGAAAAGGCCTTGTTGAGTCTTTCATCATCCTCGTCGTAGACCCGCATCTGGAACTCGGGGCCCACTAGGCGCAGGGTTACCTTGACCGTGGATTTACTCGAATCCCCTGGCAAGGTTCCGGTCAGCTCTGCCTCCGCGGAGGTACCGCCGGTGGGGGAAATGTTGTCGGGGTTGGCTATGGAAAGATCCGTGATTCCTAGCAGCCGGCCGAGCGCGACTCCGTCGAGGCTGATGCTGCGCGAGTAGGTGGAAACGGGCGCTCCCTGGAAGTCACCATGGAGAAGCTGTGTCGGTGTGAGGCTAATATCGCGCAGTGTGGTGGCGGCGTTGACCATGCCGAGCTTGGGCACCTCTACGTCCAAGGACTGCACCTCAATGAAGGGAACCTCGCCGGTGAAGAAGGCGGCGCTGAAGGGAACGCCTCCGACGAAGACGTTGGGGGAGTTCTCCAGCCGAGAATCCGCCTTGACCTCCTGGGCCAGCTTATGCTCGGTATGCATCGCGAGCCCCGAATCTATGGCCCAGGCGGCGACCACTGAGGCGACCGCGGCCAGCAGGGGGACTATCCTGCGGTCAATTTCAATGACACTCACCCCTCTATTCTTACAGGACGTATCCTGGGGCCCATGATTAGCAACGGCCATTCCATCGAGCACGTACAACTTCCTGGCGATCCTCAACGAGCCCAGCTGGTGGCTGCACTAGCTAAAGAGGCAGAGAACGAAGACAACATCGCTCCCTTCTCAGAGGAGTTCTTGAAGGGATTGAAGGATGCGCGCCTTGGCCATGAGCACTTCATCGTCGAGGATAGTTCAACGGTGGTGGGCTGCGGCGCCATTCACGGCGACAGCGCCGAGATGTTTATCGCGCCGCAGTACCGCGGGAAAGGTCTGGGAAGTGCGCTCTATGCGGCCTTGGTTGCCGCTAACCCCGCCGTGCAGGTGTGGGCACATGGCAACCTGGCGCCAGCGCAAGCAATCGCCGCGGCTCACGGTCTCAAGGTGGTGCGCCGCCTGCTCGTCATGGAGGTCTCTGGGGAGGCACTCGTGGCGGCTGCACAGGCGGATAAGGCCCCGCTTCCCGCCGCAAACCTGCGCGAGAGCACTAAGAAGTGGGGTAGGCAGGTGGTTGAGGAGCAGTGGCTCAAGGCCAATAACGAGGCCTTTTCCTGGCACCCTGAGCAAGGCGGCTGGGACTTAGAGCGCCTACATCGAGCCATGGAAGCGCCCTGGTTTGATCCGGAAGACGTGTTGTTCTTGTGGGACGAGGGGCCGCAGTTGGCGGGATTTCATTGGACCAAGTGGCATAGAGAGTCTAGCCCCGCCTTCGGAGAGGTCTATGTCATCGGCTTGGCGGACTCCTATCGTGGTAAGAAGCTCGGGGGACCGCTGCTGACGTTGGGCCTTCACCACCTGGTAGACAAGGGCGCGCACAAGGTGATCCTCTACGTGGAGGCTGATAATGCACCGGCGGTAAAGATCTACGAGCGTTTGGGCTTTGAAATTGCGGAACAGCACTGTGTTTGGGCGCGAGGTGATTAGTTTCACGGCGGAACCTAGTGCAAGTTCATTATTTGTTTACCTGATCCACCCTGTGCGGTTAACCGGCCGCTATTAGATTCTCTCCCTGTGAGTTAACCGTGCTTGTTGGCTGCCTCCTGAAAAATGGTTGAGGGAAGGCGATGAACGAGCGGCTGTAGGACCCCACAGCGGTATTGGAGCAGATGCACGTCCAGTATTCGGTTCGCTCGACTAATCTGTCTCTTTATTGAACCGGAAAGGTTTACCGTGATTCGCAACTTCAAGCGCACCGCCGCTATCTTCGGTATCGTCGCCGCAACCTCTACTGCTCTCGTTGCTTGCACCGAGTCCTCCGAAGGCTCCGACTCTGCAGCTGAAGGTTCCGAGGATGTTTCGGGCACCCTCGTTGGTGAGGGCGCATCTTCTCAGCAGAACGCTATGAGCATCTTCCAGAAGGCTTTTGCGCAGGCTTACCCCAGTGCTGAGCTGTCCTACACATCTTCCGGTTCTGGTGCTGGCGTCAAAGCCTTCACCAACGGCACCGCCGTTTTCGCTGGTTCTGACTCCGCACTCAAGGACGATGAGATCGAGCCCGCTAAGCAGCGCTGTGAAGGCAACGAGGCCTGGCACCTGCCTTCCACCATCGGCCCGGTAGCCATCGCCTACAAGCTTGATGGGGTTGACCTCAACCTCTCCACCGCTAACCTCGCCAAGATCTTCAAGGGCGAGATAAAGAAGTGGAATGATGACGCCATCGCCGCCGAGAATGAGGGCGCCAACCTTCCGGATAAGAACATCACCGTCATCTTCCGCTCGGATGAGTCCGGTACCTCGGATAACTTCCAGAAGTTCCTTGCCGGTGCTACCGGCAACTGGGAGGGCAAGGGCAAGCAGTTCCCGGACTCCGTCGGCGAGGGCGCTAACGGTTCTTCCGGTGTGGCTGACCAGGTTGCCAACATTGATGGCGCTATCACCTACGTCGAGGCCGGTTTCGCGCACCAGAAGGAAGCTGAAGGCGTCAAGATTGCCAAGATTGACTTCGGCTCCGGCCCTGTTGAGCTCTCCAGCGAGACTGTTGGCACCGCGCTCGAGAACCTCAAGTTCAAGGACACCGGCTCTGAGCACAACATGGTCGTGGATTCCTCCGCTCTGTTCGAGTCCAAGGATGCCGGCGCTTACCCGCTCATCCTGACCACCTACAACATCGTCTGCTCTGCTGGCTACGATGAGGAGACCTCGAAGCTCGTGAAGGCCTTCTTCACCACCGTTCTGGATAACCAGAATGCAGACCTGGAGAACGCCGGCTTCATCCCTGTTACCGGCACCCACTTGGACCGCCTGAAGGCTGCTGTTGACGCAATTGCTTAAGGCGTTCTAGCGTCTTGCATTGTGCTTGTGTCGCTGCCCCCATCCGTTGGTTTCCGCGTTTGGGGGCTGCTGCATGTATAAGAAAACCTGTTACTAAGTCACCGTTGAAAAGGATTCCGTAGTCTCATGGCAGACAACAATCTCACCGCGGCGTCGGGCGTCGAGCAGGAAGCTATCCCAGCTTCGCAGCCTGCTTTAGGTACCGGCGGACCGCAGATTGCTACCGAGCCCGCGCGCTCGGGGGTTAAGCGCCCAGGCGATCGCATCTTTGAAATCCTATCCACCGCTTCGGCCACTCTCATCACCATCATGGTCGCTGCTATCGCAGCCTTCCTCATCTGGCGCGCGGTTCCTGCGCTCGCGGTCAATGAAGGTGGACTACTCGGATTCTTCACCTACGGACAGCGCTGGGAAACCTCCGACGTCGAGGCAATGAAGTTCGGCATTCCCACTTTGTTCGCCACGACGGTGCTGATTTCCGTCTTCGCACTCATCATTGCGATGCCGGTTGCCTTGGGTATCGCCATCTTCCTTTCCAACTACGCGCCCGCGCGTGCTGTCAAGCCGCTGGGATTCTTGGTTGATATGCTCGCCGCGGTTCCTTCCATCGTCTACGGTCTCTGGGGCTGGCAGGTTCTTGGCCCAGCGCTCTCCGGGTTCTACACCTGGTTGGAGTCGTGGGCAGGAGGGTTCTTCCTCTTCCACGTTTATGAGAACTCCCCCTCCTTCGCTACTGGTCGCAACATCTTCACCGGTGGCATCGTTCTCGCAGTCATGATTCTTCCCATCATCGCGGCCACTGCGCGCGAAGTCTTCGTGCAGACGCCTCCGGGTCAGGTCGAATCGGCTTTGGCACTGGGTGCCACGCGCTGGGAAGTCATTCGCATGACGGTGCTTCCCTTCGGCATGTCCGGCTACGTCGCCGGTTCCATGCTCGGCTTGGGTCGCGCACTGGGAGAGACCATGGCTCTCTACATGGTTGTCTCGCCTCTCATCGACTTCCGCTTCTCTCTCTTTGACGGCGGTACCACCTTCGCCACGGCCATCGCTTTGGCGGCGGCAGAGTTCGGCAACGAGATGCGTGCCGGTGCCTACATCGCGGCCGGCCTCATGCTCTTCCTGCTGACCTTCCTGGTCAACGCCCTTGCCCGCTCTATCGTGAAGAACAAATAAGGACAGGGTGAAAAATGACTATCGCAACTGATTCTGCGGCCCCCATGAAGTCGGGCCCCACCTTCCTCGATATCTCCGCATCGCGCAAGGCAACCAATAACATCGCCACCGCCATTGTCTGGGGAACCATGATTCTGGCCATGGTGCCGCTGGTATGGGTTCTCTGGGAGCTCTTCTCCCGTGGCGCCGGAACCGTGCTCAACGCTGACTGGTGGATGCTCTCCCAGCGTGGCGTGATCAACAGTGAGGCCGGCGGCGGTGCCGCTCACGCTATTGTTGGTACTTTCGTGCAGACCCTCATCGCCACCGTCATCTCGGTGCCAATCGCCGTATTCACCGCGATTTACCTCGTCGAGTACTCCAAGGGCGGACTCCTGGGCAGAGTAACCACCTTCATGGTGGATATCCTCTCCGGCGTGCCCTCCATCGTGGCGGCGCTGTTCATCTTCGCCATGTGGATTACCCTCTTCGGCTTTGACCGCTCCGGTATGGCCGTGGCCCTTTCCCTGGTGCTCCTTATGATTCCTATTGTCGTGCGCAATACCGAGGAAATGCTGCGCGTGGTTCCCATGGACCTGCGCGAGGCCTCCTATGCGCTGGGTGTGCCCAAGTGGAAGACCATCGCCAAGATCGTTCTCCCCACCGCTCTCTCCGGAATCGTCACCGGCATCATGCTCTCTGTCGCCCGCGTGATGGGGGAGTCCGCTCCCGTACTGGTCTTGGTCGGTTCCTCCTCCTCCATCAACTGGGACCCTATGAAGGGGCCACAGTCTTCGCTTCCTCTCATGATGCTGGATATGTACAAGGCCGGCGCTCAAGACGCCGTCTTGGCTAAGTTGTGGGGCGCCGCCTTCACGCTGGTTCTTATCATCGCCATCCTCAACATTGCAGCGCGATTCATTTCCGCGAAGTTCTCCGTCAAGAAGTAATCACAGCCACCACCTCGCTCATAGGAGTTTCAACACATGTCCAAGCTCGCGCTCAATGACGTGAACATCTTCTACGGTGATTTCCACGCCGTGCAAGACGTCAACATGCAAATCCCGGCCCAGGCCGTTACCGCCTTTATCGGCCCCTCGGGCTGCGGTAAGTCCACTGTTCTGCGTACCCTCAACCGCATGCACGAGGTCATCCCCGGTGCTACCGTGTCGGGCGAGATTCTGCTTGATGGCAAGAATATCTACGGCCCGCGCATTGACCCCGTATCCGTGCGCAACACCATCGGCATGGTATTTCAGAAGGCCAACCCCTTCCCCACGATGTCCATCGAGGACAACGTGGTTGCTGGTCTGCGCCTGTCGGGTGAGAAGAACAAGAAGAAGCTGAAAGAGGTCGCTGAGAAGTCCTTGCGCGGCGCCAACCTCTGGGACGAGGTCAAAGATCGTCTTGATAAGCCAGGCGGCGGACTCTCCGGTGGTCAGCAGCAGCGTCTGTGCATCGCTCGCGCGATCGCTGTTGAGCCTGAGGTCCTGCTCATGGACGAGCCCTGCTCGGCGCTGGACCCGATCTCCACCCTCGCCGTGGAGGACCTTATCCACGAGCTCAAGGAGAACTTCACCATCGTCATCGTGACTCACAACATGCAGCAGGCTGCGCGCGTGTCCGATAAGACTGGTTTCTTCTCCCTAGAGGCCACGGGCAAGCCGGGCCACTTGGTGGAGTTTGATGAGACGACCAAGATCTTCGAGAACCCGTCCAAGAAAGAAACCGAAGACTACATCTCAGGCCGCTTCGGATAAGTGGAGAGAGGTCTCGAACCTAAAGCAAAGGGGCCCGGCTCGTGTGAAACGAGCCGGGCCCCTTTGCTTTGCGGTTTGGAAGCAGTCCCTGCCTGAAACGGCAGCGGCAGATGCTTAATGGCAGATAGTGCTTTTAGGCGCGGAACTGCTTTTCTAGGTCAGCCATTCGCTGATCAAACTCGGCGTCACGGGCTTCTTGCTTGAGCTTCTCCTGGTACTTATCAGGCACCAAGCCGGTGACGAGGTAGATCATGCGCCCGGCTACCTGAACGCAGTGGTCGGCGTAGCGCTCGTAGTAGCGGGTGATCTGCGCGGTTTCGACAGCCTCACGCACCGTGCCCTTCCACTCCCGCTGGGTAAGCGTGTTGAGGACGTGGGCGTTGAGATCGTCCACAGCGTCATCATCGGTGGACAGGGCGAGTGCCAGATCCGGGTCCGGATTGATGAGGATCTCCTGAATGGTGTCACTCATTTCGAGAACAAGGCGCACCATCTCTTCGAAGATGCCGGTGTACTCCTTGGGGATGACCGGGTCTGGGTGCCGGCGCCGCGCCGCTTTGGCGATGTGGCGGCTGAGCTGACCCATCCGGTAAAAGTCCTCGACGATGTATATCGAAGAAACCACCTGGCGCAAATCCTTGGCCATGGGGTTTTCTAGGGCAAGCAACAGCACGGCGCGCTCCTCACAACGGGAGCGCACCTCGTCCAATTCCTCGTTGAGTGAGATGGCCTCTTCGGCAGGGTCAAGGGACCTGTTGATCAGGGCATCGGAGGCGTTGGACATGATCTTTTTTACTGTCTCGCCCATGATGATGAGGTCGTGGGAGAAGTTGTCCAAGTGTTCACGATAAGCGGTCCGCATAACTCGACATAGTAGAACATCACCGCACTATATGCGCGGTGGGCGCGAGGATTTAACCCCCGGAGTGCATGATTTCTGCGCCTTCGGGCACAGTTGCGTCCTCTGGATCATCGAGCCAACCCGCGGGTAGTACGACTTTAGCAGAAGATCCCTGACGTCCGCGGGCGCCGTCGGAGTCCACGGCGCGCGCTGTGGAATCAGCCCAGGGGGCTAGAAGCTCCTCGAGGTTGCGCACGGAGTTGACCTTGGCCAGCCCCGCGCGGACCTGGCCGCCCACGGGGAATCCCCGCAGGTACCAGCCCACGTACTTGCGAATATCGCGGCTGGCGTGGTCCTCTCCGTCGTGCTGAGCCAGGAGCTGTGCGTGGCGGATCATAATGGAGGTGACTTCGCCCAAGGTGGGCTCTGCCGGGATCTCCTCGCCGCGTAGGTGTGCAGAGAGCTCAGCAAAAAGCCAGGGGCGTCCCAGGCAGCCGCGGCCGACGACGACGCCGTCGCAGCCAGTTTGATCCATCATGGCGCGGGCGTCGGAAGCTTTGAAAATGTCGCCGTTTCCCAGCACGGGGATGCCGGTATCGGTGAGGTGCTCTTTGAGGCGGGCGATCTCGTTCCAATCCGCCTGCCCGGAATAGCGTTGGGCGGCGGTACGGCCGTGGAGTGCCACGGCTGCGGCACCCTCCTCGACGGCGATGTGCCCGGCGTCGAGGTGAGTATGGTGCTCATCGTCGATCCCGACGCGCATCTTGACGGTGACGGGGATGCCTGTGCCCTCAGTGGCCTTGACCGCGGCGGCGACGATATTGCCAAAGAGCCGGCGCTTATAGGGCAGAGCGGAGCCGCCGCCGCGGCGGGTGACCTTGGGTACTGGGCAGCCGAAGTTCATGTCGATGTGGTCGGCGAGGTTGTCGTCGACGATCATCTTCGCGGCCTTGTAGGTGTATTCGGGGTCGACCGTATAGAGCTGCAAGGAGCGCGGGCTCTCCTCGGGGCCGAAAGTGGTCATGTGGAGAGTCTTCTCATTGCGCTCTACTAGGGCGCGTGCTGTAACCATCTCGCACACGTAGAGTCCGGAGACTGTGCCCGTGCGAGCCACTTCCTGCTCGCGGCAAAGAGTACGGAAAGCCACGTTGGTTACACCCGCCATGGGGGCGAGTACAACGGGAGATTTGAGTGCAATATTGCCGATAACCAGATTCACGCCCCCAATTGTGCTCTTTGGGCTGGTGAAAGGGCAACTCCACCCATTAAAGAAATCTTTGCAAAGTTTGGAGAATTTTCGACGCAACTTCGCTAGTGTGGTCTACGTAACTTATTAGGGGCTGACGTAACCGAGGTCTTAGCCCAGGAACTAGGAGGATTTGCTTTGTCCGATAGGATCGCATACGCGCCGTTCAAGGAGCTCGTAGTCTCTGCAGAAGAAGCCGCGAAGTATGTTAATCACGGCGACCGTGTTGGTATTTCTGGGTTTACTGGGGCTGGCTACCCCAAGGCGCTTCCGACCGCTATCGCGGAGAAGGCCAAGGCCGCTCACGCCGCCGGCGAAGAATTCGCCATCGATCTCTTCTCCGGTGCTTCTACCGCGCCGGACTGCGACGGTGTCCTAGCTGAGGCAGATGCCCTGCGTTTCCGTTCGCCCTATAACTCTGACCCGATCCTGCGTAACAAGGTCAACTCGGGCGACCTCCTCTACCAGGACATCCACCTTTCCCACTCCGGCCAGCAGGTCGAGGAGGGCTTCTACGGTGACTTCCAGGTGGCCATCATTGAGGTTGTGCGCGTCATGGAGGACGGAAACATCGTTCCTTCCTCGGCCGTGGGCAATAATCTTGAGTACATCGACGCCGCAGACAAGATCATCTTGGAAGTAAACTACTGGCAGTCCGAGAACCTCGAGGGCATGCATGACATCTACCGCATCGAGAAGCTGCCGCACCGCCTGCCCATCCCCATCACCCAGGTCGATGATCGCATTGGCACCACCTTCATTGAGCTGCCGAAGGAGAAGGTCGTTGCCATCGTCGAAACCAACGCGCCTGACCGCAACGCGCCTTTCAAGGAGCCAGATGAGGTCTCGGAGAAGATCGCGGCCAACTTCCTTTCATTCTTGGACGGCGAGGTTCAGGCAGGCCGTCTGGCCTATGATCGCTTCATCATGCAGTCCGGCGTGGGTAACGTTCCCAACGCCGTGATGGCAGGCCTTCTGGAGTCCAAGTTTGAAAACATCCAGGCCTACACCGAGGTCATCCAGGACGGCATGCTCAACTTGATCGATGCGGGCAAGATGACCATCGCCTCCGCCACCTCCTTTGCGCTGTCTCCTGAGTACGCGGACAAGATGAACGCGGAAGCGGAGCGTTACCGCAAGCACATCATCCTGCGTCCGCAGCAGGTGTCCAACCATCCGGAGGTCATTCGCCGACTCGGCCTGATTGCCTCCAACGGCATGATTGAGGCCGATATTTACGGCAACATCAACTCCACCAACGTGGGCGGCTCCCGCATCATGAACGGAACGGGTGGCTCGGGTGACTTCACCCGCAACGGCTACATCACCACCTTCGTCTCGCCCTCGGTGGCCAAGGACGGCGCCATCTCGGCCATCGTGCCCTTCGTCTCCCACACGGATCACACCGAGCACGACACCATGGCCATCATCACGGAGTATGGCGTGGCAGACCTGCGTGGCCTTGCTCCGCGTGAGCGCGTGGAGAAGGTCATCGCCGTGGCGCATCCGGAGTACCGTCCGCTGCTGCAGGAGTACTACGAGCGCGCGAAGAAGAACAAGTTCATCCACACCCCGCACGATCTGAAGACCGCCTTCGACTTCCAGATCAACTTCGCCGAGAAGGGCGATATGCGCGGCTAGGACGCGGCATCCTCGGTGGGCCGGGGGAAGACCTCGATGCCCACCGGTCCGGGGGAGTGCGTCACCACGATGACCGTGCGTGAAGCCAAGGCCCCGGGCAATCGCTGTTTTAAGAGCATCGTGAGCAAGCGGGCGGAGTCCTCCGCCGCTATATGCTCTGTTGGCTCGTCGAGCAGCAGCACCTGGGCATCCGTGCACAAGGCACGGGCCAACAACAGTCGGCGGCGTTGGCCGCTGGACAGTGACTCGGCGCCGTCGGCAAGCAGCGTGTCTAGCCCGAGCTCGAAGCCCACGGCATCGAGCGTTTCGCGCATGAGCGCTTCGGAGGCCGAGGGGGCACCGACGCGAAGATTCTCGCGCACGCTGGTAGAAAACACCCAGGCATCCTCCGCAGATAGTACGCAGGAAGCCGGGCGCGTCACCGTACCGGAGACGGGTTCGCGCATGCCCGCAATGGTTTCGAGCAGCATTGTCTTCCCAGCCCCGGACCTTCCCCTTATGACAACTCGCTGGCCAGGCAGAGCGTCAAAGTCCCATTCTTCATCACCGAACTCGGTCTGCAGCCCGCGTGCACGCACCTCATCGGTCGGCGTCTGCTGCGGTTGGGGGCGCGCAGGGGCCGCAAGTACGGCAGCCAAGGAGTGGATGGAGCCGGTGGCTTCCTGCCAGGTCTGCGCGGCCTGCGGCAGCGTGGCGTGGGCCTCGAAAGCTGAGAGTGCGAGGAGCACGAGCGTGCCCATCCACATTGGGTTGCCGTCGTAGAAGGCTACCGCGCAGGCCAAGACGCCCACCGCGGCAGCGCCGCTGGCGGCTGTTGCTAAAGCATCTGCCACTGCCAGCGGAATATCAGCACTGATGCGAGCAGCGGTATCGCGCCGGGAGGCGGAGTCTGCGGCGGCGCGCAGGAGCTCGTCGCGCCCAGCGGCGGCGAACTCTACCCGGTTGTGCAGGGTGGAGTCGAGGGCTTCGGTGAAGGCATTACTAGTGGCGGCCGCCTGGGAGCTCCGGCTGGCTCTGGCCACGAGGAGGGGGACCGCAACGCCGGTGACGGCGAATGCGGCCGCCATGACTACTGCCGCCGGCCACGATAATGCTGCGGCGCACACGAGCGCCACCAGGCTCATCAGCGCGGCCACGCCGCAGGGGATGAGGGTGCGCACGATGAGGTTGGTGGTTTTATCGGCATCGTCGACAAGGCGCACGTGGGCGCGCCCGCGGGTCCCGAGGTCGACTTGGCGGGTGATGAGCGCGCTGAAGATGGCGGCACGCAACCTCGTGGTGGCGTTTAGAGCTACGCGGTGCGCATAGAGACGGTCGGCGTAGCGGAAGACGGCGCGCGAGATGCCGAGGGCGCGCACGCTGGTCACCGCCACGGAGAGCTCGAGGACAGGCGGAGCCTGCCATGCTCGGGTAATTAACCAGCCGGAGGTCATGGCCAAGGCCAGCGCTGCCATCAGCGCCAAGGAACTAAGCAGAATGGCCGCCACCAACGTGAGGGGGCGCAGGCCACAGGTGGCCAGAAGGAAACGCAGCTGAGAGGCCGTGGCGGGCTCAGCACGGCGTTGGGCCCGGGGCTCTTTAAGTGTGGGCACTGTCTTCTCCTTCCAGCGTGTAGACGCGGTCAGCCACTGCCAGGACGCGCGGGTCGTGGCTAGCTATGAGCACCGTGGCACCCTCGTCGGCGCGGGAACGGGCGACGCGAAGCACGTCTTCGACAAGCGCGGGCGAGAGATGCGCGGTGGGTTCGTCAAGGAGGAAGCAGCGGGCCGGGCGTGCCAAGGCTCGGACGATGCCTACTCGTTCCCGCTGGCCAGCAGAGAGCCCGGAGCCGGTGGCAGAGACCTCCCGTTCCAGGGGAACGTCCAGTGGAATCTGCCTGGAAGCGGCAGCGATGCGCGCGGGCTGAGCCCCCCAGAGCTCAAGGTTGTTTTCTACGGTGCCGGGCAACAAGGAAGGGGTGGGAGGTAGATAGGAGATGTCCGCGGGAAGGGCGAGGCTGCCTTCAACGGCGGCGTCGGGAAGCTGGCCAAGGAGGGCGAGGAGAACGCTGGACTTGCCGGCGCCATTAGGGCCGGCGAGCACCACCAGCTCTCCGGGCAGAGCCTGCAGGTTCAGGTTTGAGGGCCGGATTCCGTCGCGCCCCGAGATACTCAGGCCCCGTACGCTTATCCCGCCACCTGACGTGAGCTCGCGGTAGCCGCCACGCATCTGCTGAGGTTCCGCGATGAGGTGCAGGGCCGCCTGGGCGGATTCCATGCCATCTGCGGCAGCATGGTAGCTGCTGCCCACCGTGCGCACGGGGTTGAAAACCTCGGGCACGATGATGAGGACCACGAGCGCGGGCAGAAGCTCGATAGTGCCTGCCACCAGGCGCAGCCCGATGCTCACCGCAACCAACGCTACCGAAAGGGTGGCGATGAACTCGAGCGCGAAGGAGGAAAGGAAGGCCAGGCGCAGCACTCCTAAAGTCGCCGCGGTATGCCTTTCCCCGAGAAGGGACACGTTTGCTTGGGGCTGCTCGGTCCGGCGCAGCGCGCGCAGGGTGGGTGCCCCTCCCACGAGATCGGCCAGCTGCTGGCCCAGGCCGGCCGTCACCTCGAGGCGGCGGCGGGTATGTTGTGCGGTCAGCGTGCCGATGAGGATCATGAACACCGGGATAAGCGGCAGTGTAACCAGCGCAAAGACTGCGGATACCCAGTCAAAGTAGGCAATCGTAGCGAGCGCCGCCGGGGTGGAAATGCAGGCGGCGATAAGGGCAGGCAGAAACTGCGAAAGGTAGGGGCGGAAGTCCTCCATGCCACGGCTAAGCACGTGGCGCCAACGCCCCGCCTCCTCCTCGACCTCGCGGGGATCGCGGTGGCCAAGCGCCGTGAGTGTGGCCTCCCGCAGCTTGTCGACGCTCGCGCCTACCGCACGTGACTGCTCCCGCCTAGCCACCCCAGCCACGCAGGCGTGGGCGAGAACCACCGCGCACAGGATAAGGAGCAGAACCATTATCCGGGAATCGCCCAACCACGAGACTGAATCTGGGGGAGTGTACCCCAGCGCCGTGCGCGTGATGACGGTGGCGGCGACCGTGCCGATGAGGACCCCGCGCGCCATGACTAATACGGTGGACAGGGCCTGGAATGCCCCCGTGCGCACGATAAGCCTGCGCACAGGCGGAACGAGGCGCAGGAGGGCGGGATCAACGGGTGCGGCCATAGGAGTGTCCTTGCGGGCTTTTAAGCTAGTGGGAAACGGTGACGCGCTTGCGGAACTGCCAGTAGGACCAGCCTTGGCCCACGAGCACGCAGGGCGCCAAGAACAGGGAGGCCCAGCTCATGATCTTGAGCGTATAGGGGCTGGCGGCCGCGTTGTAGATGTCTAGTCCGGCTATCTCATTGGTCGCCGGAAGCAGCGCCGGGAACAGAGAACCGAATAAGAGCACCCCGACCCCGATGAGCGCTGCTGCGGTGCCATAGAAGGCCAAGGCGTCGTTGTTCTTCCACAGTGCAAACAAAGCCACGGCGAGGGCGAGTACGACGGCGACCAGGGCGATCCAGGTCCAGCCTTTGCCCAGCGAAAGCTGCATCCACACCAGGTAGATTGCGCCCACGAGGACGGCAAGGGGGGCGAGACCAGCCCGGGCGATGTCACGCGCGCGTTGACGGACGGGGTCGGCGCACTTGAGCCCGAGGAAGAAGAGCCCGTGCAGGAAGAAGATCAGGACAAAGGCGATGCCGCCCAGCAGGCCCCGCGGGTTGAGCAAACTGATGAAGCCCTCGGTGGCTGCGGAGACATGAGCAAAGGAAGAAAAGGCGACTCCGCCGACGATATTGGTCATGGCCACGCCCCACAGCAGTGCCGGGAGAACGGAACCGAAGACGATGCCGGCGTCGCAGCGCCTCCGCCAGGCCAGCGTATCCACCTTGTGCCGCCACTCCAGGCTGACCCCGCGCACGATGAGCGCCACGAGGATGAGCAGAAGTGGCAGGTAGAAGCCTGAGAAGAGTGTGGCGTACCACTCGGGGAAGGCGGCAAAAATACTGCCGCCGGCCACAATGAGCCAGACCTCGTTGCCGTCCCACAAGGGGCCGATAGATTCCACTGCCGCGCCGCGGCGCGCATCTGCCTCAGTGGCGTTCTTGCCGCCGAGAAAAGGCAAGGACATGCCGACGCCGAAGTCGAAGCCCTCCAAGACAAAGTAGATGGTGAAGAATATCGCGATGGCTATAAACCACAAGGTATTGAGATCCATTACTTCTCCTCCGGGTGGTTGTTATTTTCCGTAAGTGACGCATCCGCGCCGCCGGGGCAAGATTCCTGTGCCGAGGAGAAACTCAGCGGGGCGAGCTCGCTGTCCTCTCCTGGGCCATACAGCGCGGCGGCCAAGTCTTTCTCCTCGCCATCGCGCAGGCCCGGCTGATCCAGGCCGGCCCGGGCGTAGCGCTGCATCAGCCAGAACCACACCACGGCAAGCACGCCATAGAGGGCGGTAAAGGTCAGAAGGCTTGTCCAGACCACCCATTCCGGGTGGTCGGAGACCCCTAAGTCTACGATAAGGTGCAGCTTTTCCTCGCCTCCGGGGAAGTTTCCTTCCTGAAACTCCGGATTGGGAGCGACGATCCACGGCTGGCGACCCATCTCAGTGAAGATCCAGCCTGCGAAGTTGGATAGCCACGGTGCTGGCAGGGCAAGCAGTGCCCCGATTCCCATCCACCGAGCGGTGGGAACCCGGCCCTTGCGGGTGGTCCACAAGGCTATGAGCGCCAAGATGCACGGGACGATGAGGAAACCAATCATCAGGCGGAAAGACCAGTAGGTGACAAAGAGGTTGGGCATGTAATTGCCCGGCCCGTAGAGCGATTCATAGTATTGCTGCATCTCGGTGACCCCGCGCAGCTCCACGCCGCTGAACTTGCCCTTGGCCAGGAAGGAAAGCACGTAGGGCACGTCAATAAGGTGCTGGGCGGTCTCGCAGTTATTCAAACGGGAGAAGGCCAATATCGAAAAACTAGGGTCCATTTCGGTGTGGCACAGAGCCTCCGCCGAGGCCATCTTCATGGGCTGCTGGATAAACATCAGCTTGCCCAGAGCGTCACCAGTTATCGCTATTGCCGCCGTGCCGAGGAGGATTATCCACGAGCCAAAGCGGGTGAGGCTGCGCCAGATCCCCGCGGCGTGGCCGTGTTCATCACCCGCGCGCTTAGTACGGATCATCCACCAGCCAGAGATCCCTGCAACGAGCGTGCCAGCCAAGATCCAGCCGCCGGCCATGGCGTGCGGGAAGGCCTGCAAGGCGGTGGGATTGCTGAGCAAGTCCCACAAATCCACCAAGGTGGCGCGCCCGCGGTCTGGGTCGAACTCCGCGCCAACTGGGTGCTGCATGAAAGAATTGGCCACGATGATGAAGTAGGCGGAGATATTAACCGCCACCGCCACCGTCCAGATCGCGCCCAAGTGAGCCCACTTGGGAACCCGGTCCCAGCCGAATATCCATACGCCCAAGAAGATGGACTCGAAGAAGAAGGCGGCCAGTCCCTCGAAGGCCAGCGGCGCCCCGAATACGTCTCCCACGAAGCGCGAATACTCGGACCAGTTCATGCCGAATTGGAACTCCTGGACAATTCCGGTGACCACGCCCATGGCGAAGTTGACCAAAAAGAGGTTTCCAAAGAACTTGGTCGCCCGGAACCACTCGGGATTGCCGGTGCGGTGCCAGATGGTCTGCATGATGGCCACCATGGGTGCAAGCCCCATGGTCAAGGGCACAAAAATGTAGTGGTAAACAGTGGTGATTCCGAATTGCCACCGAGATATATCAACGAGGTCTAGGTCCATGTGTACACTTCCTTCACGTGCAGTACGACGACCGCGCACCAAGAAGGAAAACCTAGGCTCCTCATGCCTCGCGGTCACTTACTTAAGTAGTCGAAGTGGACCACGGGAGGGTTCCCACCCTATGAAGAAAGCCACACAGCCTTGAAACTGAAGCAAGTGCAGGACTATAGGCTAGAAATAGTGCGGTATAAGGACCCTCGGGCGCTCCGTTTTAAAGGCTACGCCGCTGCGCCAAACTGGGGCTCCCGCGCTAAGTGGACCCCAATTTCTCTAGCGCGAAGAGTCTCGCTAGAATGTAGCGAGTTGGGCCTTTAGCTCAGTTGGTAGAGCTACGGACTTTTAATCCGCAGGTCGTGGGTTCGATCCCCACAGGGCCCACCAATGTGAAGTCTCGAGACATCGTTCCTATGTGATGTCTCGAGACTTTTGTGATCCGAGACTTGCTGCTGTGCGCGACGGCGGGAAGTGAGCGGCTGAGGGCTAAGCTGGCCGGCGACCATGGCGAGCAGCGCGAGGATAAAGCCAGACACCTGGATCGCGTTGAGGGATTCACCATTGAGCACGACCCCGACGACCCCGACGAGCGCGGCGACAAGCGGGGAGATAACCCCCAGGAGCGCGGTGGCTGTAACGGGGAGATATTGCAGATTGTTGAACCACACAGAGTAGGCAACAAGCGTGCCCACCACCCCGAGCCACAGATAGCCTCCGAGGGCGGGGGCATCGATGTGGGAGGGTGCGCCTTCGATAAGCAGCGCGGGAACAAGCAGCACCAACCCGCCTGCCGTGAGCTGCCAGCCGGCGAGGGCTACAGGGGAGACGCCTGCGGGTATTCCCCACCGCTTTGTCAGCACCACTCCGGACGACATGGAGGCGGCCATGGCGATTCCTGCTGCGATCCCTGTGGCGCTAAACGCTGCCGCGGGGCCGAGGACAACCATCGCTACGCCGAGAATGCTCAGCACCGTCCACGCCGCGCGCCATCCGGAGGTTTTCTCTCCTAAGACAAAGAAGGCGAGGATCGCGACAAAGACGGGCTGACCAGCCCCGAGGGGGGCCGCCACCCCGCCCGGCAGTGCACCGGCGGCGATGAACAGCAGAGGGAAGAACCCGATGTTTGAGGAGCCGAGGACGAGCGATTTCCACCACCACGCGCCTCGGGGCAGGGTGCGGCTAATAGCAAGTGCAATGAGTCCTGCCGGCAGTGGGCGCATTAAGGCAGCGAACCAGGGATGGTCCGGAGGAAGAAATTGTGTGCTGACGTAGTAGGTGGTTCCCCATACAGCGGGAACGAGGGCGGTGAGCGCGATGCGCGTTGCTTGATTCATAGTATTCAGTATGGTTCTAACAGGAACTATGAGCCCAACACATTATCGTCATAGGAACGTTCGCAATTAGAGATTAATCTGGTGGGGCGGGGAGAAATTGCATGGAACTGAACCAGCTGAGATACGTCCTGGGGTGGCGCGTACGCGCAACTTCACCCGAGCCGCGCAGGAGAACTACGTGGTGCAATCGGCGTTGAGCCATCAGATCAAGGCTCTTGAGAAGGAGCTCGGCGTCGCTCTTTTCGCCCGCACGAGCCGCCGAGTGGAGCTCACCGCTGCGGGGGAAGCCTTCCTTCCTGCGGCTAGGAGCTGCTTAGAGGCCGCGGCTAGGGCGCGGGTTGAGGCCATCGCCACGACGGGCGAGCTGCGTGGCACCGTGTCTGTGGGGGCTATTCCTACCCTGAGAGGGGTGGACCTTCCCGCCGCATTGGGAGCCGTGCGGCGCAAGCACCCGCGTCTGCATGTCACGCTGCGGGTGGGCAAGAGCACGGATTTCGTCCGCGAGATCGCCCACGGCGCGCTCGATCTCGCCGTACTCGGCGTGGCCGTGGGGGTCAATCCCATAGCCGAGCACAGCGGTGTGGCGATCCAGGAGATCAGGCGTGAGAAGCTGGTCGCGGTCTTTGCACGGGGGCATCATCTAGCGCAACGCACCAGCCTGCACCTAGCGGACGTGGTCGGGGAGGATTTTGTAGACTTTCCCGCCGCCAGTCCAGGCCGCCAGCAAAGCGACCTCGCCTTTAGCCGGGTGGGCCTGCGGCGTGAGGTGGCCTATGAGGCGGCGACCACGGATCTCATCCTGGACCTCGTCCGGCAGAACCTGGCCATGGCCATGCTCGCGCCCTCCGTCGTGAAGGGGGAAGGGCTGGGCACCGTTCCGGTCGTTGATGGTCCGGAAAGGGTGATCTAATTGGCTTTGAGTGATTTCAATCCCTCCGGCGCGGCCCTCGCGCTGCTCAAGGAGCTCGGACAGAGCCCCAAAGCGCAGGAGTGAGCCAAAACCTCGGTAGAAGGCTTGGATTCGGAGACAGGGGTGGCTAGCCGGTGGCTTTGAGGCGAGGAAGACACCGAGGATGGCCACCACGGTTACTAGCGCGCCGATCAGCTGCCCTCAATGAGGCCGAGTATCAAGATAATAAGTATCAAGATAATAACGCGGCGAAGCTCGCGCGCCTGCGCAGCAGTACCCCGGCTCTAAGCGGCCAGCCACGCTAGTCGGCGTATTGCGCTATTCCCCCGCCGAAGGACCAGTTTTCCTTCGGCACCTCGACGAGGTTGATGAATACATCCTCGGTGCGGATTCCGATTGCTGCTTGCAAGCCATCGGCCACGGTGCGATAGAACTCTTTCTTAAGCTCTACGCTGCGCCCCGCGTTGAGGGTGATCTGAATGATGATCGCGCGCTCGCTTCTATCCACGAAGTAGTGCGGATCAATGTAGAGATTTGCCGGGTCGTGGGAGTTGATGATGATGAACTTATCGCCGTTGGGGGCGCCGAAGACGCTGTGGAGCGCCGCGTAAATGCCATCTGCAATGGCGTCTTTGTGGGCGGCTGTGGTGGACTCCGGAACATCGACACGGACGAGGGGCATGAGAAATCCTTTCGGTAGAGGGGTGTGGCGCTAACTCTACGTCACGACCGCGCTGCAGTGGTGTGCTTCATAGAGAGATAGCCCTGTGTCTCACGCCCGCTTGGAGGCGAAGCTACGCCAGCGCCGTTCCGCGGAAGAGGGTATTCGTCGCGCCGCCCACCCACACGGTTCCCATCTCATCCGGGGTGATGGTGATGTCTCCCGCGCGTCCGAGCAGCGAACCTTGAGAGACGCGATAGGCCCCATCGACGCGTCCGCTGCGGATGAGCCACTGCCCCACGGAAGCGTTCATTGAGCCGCAGACTGGATCCTCAGCGACGCCGGCACGGGGGGCGAAGCTGCGCATTTCAAAGTCGAATTCGCTGCCCGCCGGATAGGCGCCGATTGCGCCGACCATGGCATCGGGGATAAGGGAGAGATCCGGCTGCAGATCCAGAACCTGTTGGGCGGTGGGGAGCTGGACGACGGCCCACCCCGGGCCATTGTCCACCCACTGATGAGCCGCGATGTCCTGACGCTCGATGCCAAACGCGCGGGCAATCGTGGCGAGGAAGTCCTCGTTGAGGTCGCCGCTGCGCTGCGTGGCGGGCGCGGCGAAGGAAAGAATTCCCTCACCACGCCGGACCTTAATGAGGCCGGCAGCGCATTCCTGAACAAGAACCTCCTTATCGCGGGAATCGCCGTGGTGCTCGAGCCAGGCATGAGCCGAGCCCAAGGTGGGGTGCCCCGCGAAAAGCAGTTCGCCGCGCGGGGTAAAAATGCGGACGCGGTAATCGGCGCCTTCTTGGGTGGGCGGCAGCAGGAACGTGGTTTCAGAAAGGTTGGTCCAGCGCGCGATCTTTTGCAAGTCGGAATCGCTGAGATCCTCGGCCTCGAGAATGACTGCCAGCGGGTTTCCCTGGTAAAAGCTCTGGGAAAACACATCTACTTGTGCAAAGGGATAGGACTTAGGCACTGAAGGGTCCTTTCATCATCGGTATTTCTCACCGGGGCTGCGGCCAGGTTAAGCGGCAACTCTACCCGCGCAGTGAAGCCAGGGCAGCGGGTAGTGGAAAGCACCACCTACTTCTTCACTAGCTTGCGAATGGCGGTCATGGCCTCGTCGAGCTTCTCTTGGGAGAGATTTCCGTTGCCGGCAGCGGCACCAGCTACACAGTGCTCGATGTGATCGTGGAGAAGCGCCAGCGACACGTTCTCCAGCGCGGAAGTCACGGCGGAAATCTGGGTGATGATATCGATGCAGTACTGATCTTCTTCGATCATGCGATGGACCCCGCGGGCTTGTCCTTCGATCCGCTTGAGGCGTGCGAGATACCGCGCCTTGTTTTCGCTATTGGCGTTATAGCCATGTGCTTGTGGCTCATGGCAGCCACATGTATCGCGCTGGTCACTCATGGTTTTAGGCCTTCCAGTGTGGGCGATTTTGTAGTTGGGAATATCTCCAGTATATTTCTATGACGTTGCCTAATGGCGACAGGCCCCCATCGTCTAGCGGCCTAGGACACCGCCCTTTCACGGCGGCGGCACGGGTTCGAATCCCGTTGGGGGTACGGAAGAGATTCCATTAATTCAATATGGCCCTGTGGCGCAGTTGGTTAGCGCGCCGCCCTGTCACGGCGGAGGTCGCGGGTTCAAGTCCCGTCAGGGTCGCCATGTTTAGCCTCGAGACGCCTTTCCTATGTGGTGTCTCGAGGCTTTTGTGATCCGTATGGGTTAAATCAGGGGCTAAGGAGCAAAAAGTGTGTCTGCGGGCGTGTCGGGGTTAGGTGCCGGGCCAGCCTTTGCGGATTCCTAGGTTGTGGTTGTATTCGTTTGGGATAGCGTTGTCGTAGAGGGCTGGTCTTCCGG
>NZ_VXKK01000041.1 GCF_008693105.1 Corynebacterium flavescens | reverse complement strand
GGCCTAAAACGCGGTATTGGCCGGCTTTCGGGCGTTTATATTCCGTCAGGGAATATAAAACCGGCATTTATACATACTTACCAGTGCAAAGAGCAAAATCCAGACACACTTCCTGCTCCTTAGCCCTAAATCAGCACGTCTGGGACATTGTAGCCGTGAAACCTGGGTTATTGAGATGTTTGCGGGGGCTAGGCAATCTTTTGGCGTGTGGTAACCGGCTTTTTGCGGTTGGCGTTGAGCAGCGCGTTCTTGGCATTGATACTTTCCGACGTCCTAGGTGCGTTGCGTCGCTTCTCAATAGGTGTCTCGGAGATGCTATCGAGAAGTTTCGATTTCTAGGCTGATTGTGTTGGAAGTATGTCTCGGTAATTCTGGGCTTGCCGAGTGTGGCTTCATTTTGCATAGAGGGGCGTGCTGGGGGGAACATCGGTATGAGGCCGTGGCGCATCAGGGGGTGCGCGCGGAACGCTGGCACGGAACCGTACGCCGTCAGGGTCGCCTGTTCTGGCATATAAACACAGTTAGTATTTCTTCAGGAGGTTGGCCTTTAAGTTCTAGGGTTTATGGTGCGGGCTTTGCAACGGGCGGAGGAGGTCAACCTACGCGAGGGGGCGGGTGGAGTGGTCGAAGCTCGCAGGGTTAAGCGGAAAAAGGGTTGGTGAGGTGCGCGTTTGTGAGATGGATATAGAGTTATGTAAAGTATCTATTCGTGCCCAAAGAGGTGCAACATAATTGAAAATGGCCCTGTGGCGCAGTTGGTTAGCGCGCCGCCCTGTCACGGCGGAGGTCGCGGGTTCAAGTCCCGTCAGGGTCGCTGAAGCCAGTTTACTGGCTTCTGGCCAGATAGCTCAGTCGGTAGAGCACACGCCTGAAAAGTGTGGGGTCGCCAGTTCGATCCTGGCTCTGGCCACAATGTAAGCCCCCTCCTCTTGGAGGGGGCTTCTTTGGGGGCTAAGGAGCAAAAAGTGTGTCTGCGGGCGTGTCGGGGTTAGGTGCCGGGCCAGCCTTTGCGGATTCCTAGGTTGTGGTTGTATTCGTTTGGGATAGCGTTGTCGTAGAGGGCTGGTCTTCCGGTTTCGTGGTTGGCTTGGTTCTCGTTGTGGGTAAGGATGTGGACTTTGGCGAGTTGATCCTTTCCCCAGTTGTGCTGCCTGGCGATTTCTATGGGGTCGTCAGGCAGTGGCGTGTGTAGGCAGTGCCACCGGTCACAGGTGAAGTGCCTCGGGGTTTGTGCCTAGGCATGTGCCTTGGTTTGTATTGTTTCTTTTGTCGGGTTATGCTTCCAAAATTCTGATTCAATCTCAGCCGGCGTGCGGTAGCCGAGACTCTGGTGGAGTCTCGAATCATTCCACCAATTCACCCACTCGAATGTCGCGATTTCTACGTCGACAACGTCAGCTCAGACTCGAGTATGGATCAGTTCATTCTTGTACGAACCGTTGACGTTTCCTGCCAGGGCATTGTCATAAGAGGCGCCAACAGTCCCGGTTGAAGCAGCGATACCATGCTCGGCAAGACGCTCGTTATGGACAATGCTGACGTGACTCGCGAACCGTGATCCGAGTGGTGAATCGCAACTGTGTTTTCCGCGACGCACACAATTGCCTGGTTGAGTGCCGGTAAAGGCAAAGCCCCAGTACACACCGAGTTCGGCAAAGCCCACCCGACGATCCTGCGGGGGAACACGGCCGTGATAAAAAGCGGTGCAGACAACCCCTTCCCCAGTCCGTCCATAAGCTATATCCGCCACCCACAACCCGTTGGTTCATGGCGACTTGAAATCACGATTTACCAAGTCAGGGCGAAGATCTGGCCTTTGGTCTTGCCAGTGGTGATAAGAGCTTTACCTTTGCCTGTGCCGGACAGTTCAACCAGACGCATCAACCGAGTAGTCTGTTCACGACCGCTATTGATTCCTTCACGTCGGAGAAAATGTCACATTTTCCGGACTCAATAGACACAGTAGTTTCGGCGTGAACCACGCCAATGTGTTCCACAGGTGCGGCGTCACGAAGACGGCGGGAACACGGTCCCCGGGCTTTGGACTGATGGTATCCCCGCGAATTGATGAAGTCGCCTTTACGTTAATCTTCAACGTCGTAAAAATGAACTCGACGGTGAAACGATTCCGGTGTTCATCGATGAACCGGATCATTTCCGACTTTTGAAGCCTGGTTCTGACGCGAAAAAGCCGAGGCAGCTTTCAGCAGTTCGTTGGTGAATCGAAGCTCCTGAATTTTCACGGCGCAGCCTGGTGTTGTGCCCAACAAAGTCTCCGTGGATTCGCTCGGGACATTTCCGCCGCGACGAGCTTGCTGGATCTACTGCCGAGCCGGGTGTCACGAAACCCCAATTTCGGTGCCACAATCTTGCACGCCTCCTGCGTGGAAAGATTTTCCGCCAGAATGTGATCTTCTACCAAGCGGACGACGCGTTCCCTCGCATCCTGATCAAACTATTTGGCCATATCCTAAATTTTCCCATCTACTCAGATGGAACATAGCCAGGGGCACTCCATGAGGGATGATTTCTACTCATCTAACCATCCTTGAAAAGGCCTTACCATTTCGTAGCGTCAGGCCTGGTATTTCAGCGGCCGCGGCCGCTAATCAGCCTGGATAAGTGAAAAGAGACCCTATAACGAATGCTCGACCCAGGAAAATCGACACATCCCCTTCTGAGCATTAGCCCGCCCCGAGAAGAGTTAGGGTTGCGTCCAATAGTGTGGTGTACAGCTACCGCCTGGTGAACCCCCCCTTGCCGACCAGCAAGGAGACCACCGCGGTACCTTTCGACTCAGCTCCTACACATCCTCGAAAGGACACCAACGATGG
>NZ_VXKK01000040.1 GCF_008693105.1 Corynebacterium flavescens | reverse complement strand
GGCGTCGGCGTCGTTGTCGGTGACGGTCAGGAGGCTCTGGTGGCGTAAGGAATCCTGTTCCGTCAGCGGTCAGTTCATCGCTGAGTCAACCGCTGGCGGATACACCACTCAAAAGGACTTGACCAGAGTTAGAGCGGTACGAAACTCCACATGTACCCAAAAAGCTATAAAGCCGCACTCGGCAACGCTATCGCGTAACTGCCCCCACAAGGGGGTGCAAGTTCATCTTTAAAACAATAGGACGATAGATAAATCGATAGTTATTGAGAGTCTATCGCTCCAGTATGCGCCTGTAATTCCTGTTACGTATCGATAATTTCCCATAAATGATTTGTGATACGCACTACAGCGGGGGAGTTTTAGGGCAGAGTTCTATTAAGTCAATCTCAGCAGAGGAGAGATTGTTTCTTAAAGGAAGTGTGACACCAATGGCTGATTTCTTGACGGCGCTCAACAATATTATTTGGTCGCCTGCACTCGTATTCTTGTGTTTGGGTGCAGGCTTGTATTTTACGGTGGTTACTCGTGGCTTACAGGTGCGGTGCATACCGGACATGCTGTCCCAGATCTCTAAAGGGAAAAAGTCCGAACACGGGGTATCTTCCTTCGAGTCGCTGATGATCTCGTTGGCTGGCCGCGTCGGCATCGGCAATATCGCTGGCGTTGCCACTGCAATTGCCTTTGGCGGTCCGGGTGCCGTGTTCTGGATGTGGGCGATGGCATTTCTTGGCTCGGCTACTTCATTTATTGAGTGTACTTTGGGCCAGATTTACAAGGAACAGGACCGAGACACCGGTGAATACCGTGGTGGTCCTGCCTTTTACATCGAGAAGTCTCTGAAGCACACCAAAGCAGCGCCCTTTATGCTGGTTTACGCCATAGTTTTTGCAATTGCGATGATATTGGCTACCAGTTACTTCCTGCCGGGAATCCAGTCCAACGGCGTAGCCGCGGCGGTGGAAAACGCTTGGGGCGTCTCCGTGGGATGGACGGGCGTAGTGCTTGCTGTCATGCTCGCTATCATCATCATCGGCGGCATCAAGCGCATCGCTAATTTTGCTTCCTTGGTCGTACCGTTTATGGCGGTGGCGTACATCATCATCGCCCTTATCATCTTGTTCATGAACTTCTCGCAGATCCCAGAGGTGTTCGGACTTATCTTCAAGTCAGCGTTCAACCTTGAGGCAGGGTTCTCCGGGATGCTGGGTTTGGCTATCATGTGGGGCGTTAAACGCGGTATCTACTCGAACGAAGCGGGACAGGGCACTGGGCCACAGGCCGCAGCGGCCGCGGAAGTTTCACACCCGGCCAAGCAAGGCTTTGTTCAGGCGTTCGCGGTTTATGTGGATACCTTGTTTGTGTGTTCGGCCACAGCCTTCATCATCATCTCCACCGATATGTATAAGGTCTTTGAGAATGAGAGCGAAGACGGGCCCGTTCGCTACGCCGGCGCTATTCCTGACGGTGTGGCGGTTGGCCCGGGTTACGTTCAAGAGGGCATGAACTCCACTTTCAGTGGCTTTGGCCCATCCTTCGTGGCCGTCGCTATTGCTTTCTTCGCCTTCACCACCATCCTGGCCTATTACTACTTGGCCGAGACTAACTTGGCCTACTTCAACCGCTGGATTAAGAGCCAGACTGCGCGCCGAGCGTTGATTTGGTTGCTGCGAGTTCTCATTATTGTTTCCGTCCTCTACGGTGCGGTGACCACTCCGGGTGCCGCGTGGGCCCTAGGTGATATTGGAGTCGGTACTACCGCTTGGCTCAACGTGGTGGCTATCTTGTTCTTGCAAGTTCCAGCACTGAAAGCGCTCAAGGATTACACCGCGCAGAAGAAGCAGGGCCTCGACCCGCAGTTCGACCCAGAGAAGATTGGCATCAAGAACGCCGATTTCTGGGTAGAGCGGGCCAAGGCCAGGAAAGCTGCAGAAGCGAATAAGGCGCAACTAACTGATGTCGATGAGAGTTAAGAACTCATCATCTAGTACTTGGCTAGGGTTGGAGCTATGAATACTACGATTGAGCACCAGCCGGAAAAGTCCCGCTTCGTTATTGCGGTTGACGGTGAGGAGGCGGGTCGCGCCGAGTACTTCGACAGAGGCTCAAAGCGGGACTTCCATCACACGGTCATCGATGAGAAATTTCGTGGGAACGGCCTCTCAAGCACACTCATCACAGCAGTGCTCGATGAGTCACGCCAAGCAGATAAAAAGGTGATTCCCAGCTGCCCGGCGGTTAGCCACTTCATTGACAAGCACGAGGAGTATCAAGACCTCCTTTAGCACTGTGCCCGAGCCTAGTGCAGGCGAAAGGGGAGCCCTCACAGAATCTGGGTGGGCTCCGCGTTTTCGCCTCTGCCCGGGGTTAGATGTAGTAGTCGGGGTCGACGAGCTTTATCTTTTCGTCCTTGCCGCGAGGCCGGTTCTTGGCAGGAATCCCGATGGCGATGTGGTTGGCCGGCACGTCCTTGGTGACGACAGCGTTGGCTCCGACAGCCGAGCCTTCTCCAATGACGATGGGCCCGAGAACCTTGGCCCCAGCGCCGATGGTCACGTTGTCCTCGATGGTGGGGTGACGCTTAGTCTGCGTAAGGACCTGCCCGCCGAGGGTGACGCCGTGATAGAGCATAACCCCTTCTCCGATGTGCGTGGTCTCGCCGATGACGATTCCCATCCCGTGGTCGATGAAAAACCTGCGGCCGATGGTGGCCCCAGGGTGGATTTCAATTCCGGTAAAAAAACGGCTTAGTTGAGCCAAGATGCGCGCGGGGCCACGGAGACTTTTCATCCATAGACAGTGAGCGACGCGATGTGACCAAATGGCATGGAGCCCGGAGTAGACAACCGCGTTCTCGACGTCTCCCCGGGCAGCGGGGTCGTGCTCACGAGCATTCGCGAGATCCTCACGGATCATCTTGATAATGTTCATGGACTACATCCTAGTGTGACGGGAAAAGCGCCCGCCAAGAATGGCGGGCGCTTTTATTCAGACTTTAAGCAAAAGTCTAAGTGCGGAGTTGCTGGAGGTCTAGCCCTCACGAATGTCCTCGAAAAGGACCGTTGATACGTAGCGCTCTCCGAAATCGCACCCGACGGTGACGATTGTCTTCCCCGCAAACTCGGGACGATCTGCGAGTTTGAGTGCAGCGAAGACGTTAGCGCCGGCAGAGATACCCACCAGTAGTCCCTCTTCCTTGGCCAGTTTCCGAGAGGTTTCAATTGCATCTTCGTTGGTCACGGTAAGAACTTCGTCAAGAAGTTCGCGATCCAGAACGTCAGGAACGAAGTTGGCGCCAATGCCTTGAATCTTGTGGGGTCCAGCGTGCCCTTCGGACAGGACCGGGGAGTCCGCAGGCTCAACGGCAACGAGGTGAAGGTCTGGGTTCTTGGACTTCAAGAAGCGACCCACCCCTGTGACAGTGCCGCCGGTGCCCACGCCAGCGACGAATGCATCGACCTTTCCGTCGGTGTCTGCCCAAATTTCGGGGCCGGTGGTTTCTTCGTGAATTTTAGGATTAGCTTCGTTGGCGAACTGGCTGGCCAAGATCGAGTTAGGGGTTTGAGCCAGAATCTCATTTGCCTTGTCCACAGCACCTTGCATACCCGCAGCCCCTGGCGTGAGGATAATCTCAGCGCCATAGGCGCGCAAAAGAACCTTGCGCTCGTTGGACATCGTTTCCGGCATGGTCAGGATAACCTTATACCCTAGGGTGGCACCGGCCAGTGCCAGCGCAATTCCTGTGTTGCCGGAAGTAGCCTCGACAATGGTTCCGCCAGGCTTTAGTTCGCCGGCAGCAACTGCAGCATCGACAATTGCCTTGCCAATGCGATCTTTCACAGAATTGGCTGGGTTGAAAGACTCGACCTTGACCAGAACTTCTGCTTTTTTGCCTTCGGTAAGGCGATTTAGGCGAACCAGGGGCGTGCCGCCGATGGTTTCAAGAATGTTGTTATATACAGCCACTATGCGTTCTCCTTGAGAAGTGAAATACGGAACTGCACAACAGCCTACACCACGCGAGTAGACTAAGTTGTATATCGATTCTAGACCGTCTATTCGGACATTGTTTGTTGGGTTCAGATTAGATAAACCTGTGACTACGATTTAGAATTACCCCCAACCCCCCGTTATAGTAGGCAAAAGGTGGACCTTTACCCCCGTTAGACGCGGCGGTAACGGGTACACCTAGATGGTTACCCCCGACTAGGAGAATCTCTCATGGAGCCGCATCGACTTAAAGACGATGATGAAGCTGTACGCGCCGCACTGTCTTCCTTGAAGAATGCGACGGGTATCCCCGTTACCATGTACGCGGCCCTGCTGCCGGATAACCGCCTGCAGATTACGCAATGGGTGGGGTTGCGCACACCGGCTTTGCAAAATTTGGTTATTGATACCGGCGTCGGGGTAGGAGGCCGCGTAGTGAGCACCCGCCGTGCGGTCGGAGTTTCTGATTATGTCAGGGCAACGACCATCTCCCACGAAAACGATCGAGCCATCCAAGATGAAGGACTGCATTCCATCGTGGCGGTACCAGTTACGGTGCAGCGTGAGATTCGCGGCGTGCTCTACGTTGGTGTCCACTCCCCAGTTCGTCTAGGTGACAAGGTTATTGAAGAGGTGACTATGACCGCGCGGTGCCTTGAGCAGGACCTGGCGGTCAACTCCGCGTTTAGGCGTGCCGACGGCTCGAAAGGCGGGGCGAGTCGCGGGCACGTCATGAATGGCGCGGAGTGGGAGCAAGTTCGTTCTACGCATTCCAAGTTGCGGATGCTGGCTAATCGCGTCGAGGATGAGCCGCTGCGCAAGGAACTCGAAACCCTGTGCGACCAGATGGTTTCGCCCGTGCGCGTGAAGCAATCAACCAAGCTCTCCGCTCGTGAGCTTGACGTACTTTCCTGCGTTGCGCTGGGACATACTAATGTCGAGGCGGCGGAGGAAATGGGCATTGGAGCGGAGACAGTCAAGTCTTATTTGCGTTCTGTTATGCGCAAACTCGGTGCCCATACACGTTACGAAGCGGTTAACGCGGCCCGTCGTATCGGCGCGCTTCCCTGATAACCGGTAAGTTATGGAGGCGTGAAAGACCAATTTATTGTCTCCGGAGGTGCCCGGCTTGAGGGCGCCGTAAAAGTCGACGGCGCTAAGAACAGCGTCCTCAAGCTCATGGCTGCGGCTCTACTCGCCGAGGGTACGACTACGCTGCATAATTGTCCTGAAATTCTTGATGTACCACTGATGAAGAAAGTTCTCGAAGGTCTCGGCTGCGAAATCGATCTCGAGGGAGCTCGGGTCACGATCACCACCCCGGCTGAGCTTCGTTCTAACGCTGACTTCGATGCCGTTCGTCAATTTCGTGCATCGGTTTGCGTTCTCGGTCCACTCACCGCGCGCTGCGGGCACGCTGAGATTGCTCTCCCAGGCGGTGATGCGATCGGATCCCGTCCGCTCGATATGCACCAGTCCGGACTCGAGAAGCTAGGTGCGCGCACCTATATCGAGCACGGTGCAGTAGTAGCGGACGCGGAAAACCTACACGGCGCCGAAATTAAGTTGGATTTCCCTTCGGTGGGGGCAACAGAAAACATCCTCACCGCGGCCGTGATGGCGGAGGGTGTGACTATCCTCCACAATGCTGCGCGGGAGCCGGAGATTGTCGATCTCTGCATGATGCTCAAATCTATGGGCGCTGACATCGAGGGCGAAGGAACATCTCGGTTGTCTATCCGTGGGGTTGAAAAGCTCTATCCCACCGAACATGAGGTTATAGGGGATCGAATCGTCGCCGGAACGTGGGCGTTTGCCGCGGCTATGACCCGAGGAGACATTACCGTTGGTGGAATTGCACCACGCCACCTGCACCTTCCACTGGAGAAGCTGAAATCAGCTGGGGCGCAAATCGACGCCTATGACAACGGCTTTCGGGTGCGTATGCGCCGCCGCCCTACGTCGGTAGATTTTCAAACGCTTCCTTTTCCAGGCTTCCCGACGGACCTGCAGCCCATAGCAATTGGACTTTCCGCGATCGCGGAGGGCACGTCCATCATTACGGAAAACGTCTTCGAATCGCGTTTCCGCTTTGTTGACGAGATGCTCCGACTAGGTGCCGACGCCCAAGTTGATGGACACCACGTGCTCATTCGTGGGCAGGAGCGTCTGTCTTCGACAGATGTGTGGAGCTCGGATATTCGCGCTGGCGCCGGCCTCGTGCTTTCCGCGTTGTGTGCGGACGAAACGTCGACCATCCACGATGTCTTTCACATTGACCGCGGCTACCCCAATTTCGTAGAGAACCTTCGATCCCTTGGAGCCACTATCGAGCGAATACAAGAGCCGGAGGATTCGGACCTCCTTTAAATTGGGGGAAGGAAAGTGCCCAGGGCAAGCTGTCGAGGACAAATGAAGCCTTGGTAGTCAAAGTACTGGGTTATATGTGAGCGCTTTTTGTGGTTTGTGCTGGGGATTTGTGGGTTGTTGGTGGCGCGTGTAACTTTATCGAAGTCGCCACGAGGTAGCCGGGAGGTTACGGGCTGGAGTTATTCGGGTTTGTTGCTTGTTTGACTTTGGTTGGTTGGTTGATTAAAGTAGGAAAAGCCGCTTTTACGGAGAATGTTTGGTTCTTTGTGGGGTGTGTGAATGATGTTTGAGAACTCAATAGTGTGCCAATGTACTTTTTATTTTGTATTTTTTTCACTTCTTTTGGTGGTTGGTGATTGTGCCAGCTGGGCTTTTGTTGGTTTGGTTGGTTGGTGTGTGCCGGATG
>NZ_VXKK01000039.1 GCF_008693105.1 Corynebacterium flavescens | reverse complement strand
TCCGCCGCAATACGACTAGCCGGCTCACCACGACCAAGCCGGTCTAAAGCCTGCCGCCCAAACTTCCTAAACTTGACAGAAACACCCACAACTCACTCCCTCTACTAGGAGTGATGCATTCACGACTAGAAGCTACCCCCCTTAAACCGCCACTATTTACCGCCAACACAACCCCACACCCACAACACACACCAAAACAAACAAGGAAAAGCTGGCACCAGCGCCTCAAAAGTGGAACAGCAACCGGTAAGCGTCCGTGTTAGGGGCCGGGTATGCCGTAGGCTGGCCAAACATGAGCCATGAATTCGCGGTGGGTGCCTCGGCGGCGCCGCTCACGTGCAGTATCGTCATTCCTTGCTATAATGATGCCGTTTTGTTGAGGCGTTGTTTGCGTAGCGTTCAAAAGCAGACAGTCGCGCCGGCTGAGGTTCTCGTGGTCGATAATGAATCCACTGATGATAGCGAAAGCGCGGCCAAGGAGTTCGGGGCGCGGGTGGTGGAGGAACCTCGCAGGGGGATCACCTGGGCGGTGCACACCGGTTTCAATGCCGCGAGAGGAGACATTTTCCTGCGCACAGACGCCGATACTGTGCTTCGGAGTGACTATGTGGCAAAAAGTATGGAGGCCTGGCGGGAGGTATTGGCTGCGGAGAGTTCGCAGGCTCAGGGCGGGCGTGGCAGTGGCCGCAAGGTTGTAGCGATGACCGGCGCAGCGCGATTTGAGCTCCCAAGCCCGTGGGCGGGATTGCTATCGCGTGTTTATCTAGGGGCCTATAGCCTGACAGCGGGGGCAGCGTTGGGGCACGCGCCCATCTTTGGGACTAACTGCAGTATCAGGCGTAGTTGGTGGCTGTCGGTGAGAGACGGAGTCGACTATAGCGATCCTGTTGTACACGAGGACTTGCATTTGTCTTTTGCCGTCCGCCCTGATGAGACGGTCGCTGTACGCGATGAGATTGGCGTCGAGATGGACCCGCGGGCGTTACGCGGGATAAGGCAGATGGCTAGGCGCTTTTATCGCGGCTTTTATACCATCTTCAGCAATTGGCGGAAGCAATCCCCGCAACAACGTCTGTGGCAGCGTCTGCAGGCTCGTCGCTAGGGTTGCTCATCGCATTAGAGAAGGTGGTTGAACACACCAGCGGCAACAAGGCTGATTGTCACGGCGGCACCAGTGACGTAGTTCAGCCACAGGAATACGCGCCAGCTCTTATTAGCGTCCTCGCAGTTCTCGTCGGTGATATTCCACCAGCGAGCGGCGTTGATGACGTATCCCAAGGAGAGGATTCCCGGGATAAGAGCAGGAAAGGGGAGCGTGAGAACGATGAGGCTGGCGGCGAGGTAGAAGAATGTCGCCAAACGCGCTGTCAGGCGCGCGCCACAGGCGGTGGCAATGGAGGAGATGCCGGCCTCGTTGTCAGCCTTGACGTCTTGGACCGCGCCGAGGGCGTGGCTGGCTGCACCCCATAGGAAGAAAGCAATGCAGGCCGCGTAGAAGGAGATACCAGGCGCGGTCGGTGCCATGGCGGCGCCCACGAGGGCGGGGGTCACAAAGTGCCCGCTGGAAGTCAAGGAATCCAGGAAGGGCTTCTCCTTGAAACGCAGGCCCTTGAAGGAATAGGCAAGGACAAGGAAGAGCGAAAAGACCAGCCAGAGCCCAGAGGCGAGCGTGCCCATGGCGAGCAGTACAAGGCTCAAGGGAATAACGCTCACTGCCGCGGCCCAGAGGATGGGGCGGTGGAATTCCCGGCCTAATACCGCGCCCTCGACGCCGCCCTTGCGGGGGTTGCGGATGTCGGATTCATAATCGTAGACATCATTAATGCCGTACATCGCGACGTTATAGGGAATGAGGAAGAAGAGGAAGCCCAGGATTAAACGCAGATCGATTGAGCCCCCGCTGATGAGGTAGCCCACGCCGAAGGGGAAGGCTGTGTTGATCCAGCTTATCGGGCGCGAGGAGACAAAAACCGTGCGCGCAATCGCGCTCAGGGAGGGAGTGCGTTCCTGATTCATGAGCGGGTACCTTTCCATAGCGCGCATAGAATGAGCACCACAAAGATGGTGTAAAAGAAGTCCTCGACGGGAACTAGGCCCACCCGGATACCGAGCTGCTGCTGTGAGCCGTAACCGACAAGCCCGGCGAGAATCATGAGGTTGTCAAAAACCGCTGTGAGGACGAGGAGAACGGCGCCTACCGCCGCAGTCGTTGCCACGGCGTGGGGCAGGCGGCGAGAATAAAGAACCCATATCACAAGGGCGAGCGCCAGGAAGGGCGCGCTGATGAGGAGATAAGTCATTGGGGGGACTCCTGCCGGGAGGAGAAGAGACGTCGAAAAGCACTGATGAGGTTGAGGGTGAGATAGGACAAGAAGAAAAGGAAGATCGGCTCCTCGACGGGGAGCTCGGGGGCGAGTTCGATGCCTGTCATGTACGGTGAACCGCCGCGGAAGAAGGTGCCGGTGGCGATGCCGAGTGCATCCCACACGAGGAAGAGGACGGTGCAGGCAATGCACAGCAGCCAAGCGCGGCGCGCGTCGTGGAAGAAGGTCAGCCGCCAGCGGTGATCGCACAGGAACATGCCGAGCAGAGAAAAGCCGAGGATGAGGAGATAAACCGCCGCCATAGGTCTAGCTCCTACCGTGTAGCGCGGAAGGCTCGAGAGGAGCAGTCGTGGTGTCACCGTGCATGCGCTTGAGCACATTTTCTGCGGAGATCAGACACATGGGCACGCCGACTCCCGGCACGGTGGTGGCGCCGGCATAGTAGAGGTTGTCCACGCGGGCGGAGCGGTTGCTTCCGCGTAGGAACGCGGATTGGCCCAGCGTATGGGCGGGGCCAATCGAGCCGCCGCTCCAGGCGTGGTAACGCTCGGCAAAATCGGCCGGGCCTAAGGTCTTACACACGACGATTCGCTCGGGCAGGTCCGGGATATCGGCCCAGGCGGCAATCTGGGCGATGGCGGCATCAGCGATGGCCTTCACCTGCGGCGACTGCTCCGCGCGATAGGCATCCCCGTGGCCCAGTCCCGGCTCGGCCGGGGTGGGAACCAGCACGAAGAGGTTCTCGTGGCCCGCGGGGGAAACTGCGGCATCGCTCGCAGAGGTCTTCGATACGTAAATGGAGCGCGAGGCCTTGAGCGGGCGGGTGGGCTCCGGCCCGGAGTAGACGGCGCGGAAATCCGGGTCCCAATCCTGAGAAAAGAGCAGCGTATGGTGTGCGAGCTGGGGCAGCTCACCGCGCACGCCGAGCAAGAGTAACACCGTGCCAAGGCCGGGATCGCGTCGCGCGAAATATTCCTCGGGGTAGGAGCGTAGCTCGGGGGGAAGCAATTCGGTTTCGGTGTGGTGGAGGTCGGCTGCGGAGACCACGGCATCGGCAAGCAGCGTCTGCGGGCCTTGCGGGCCAAGGACCTGCACCCCGGTGGCGCGGGTGGGCTCCCGGTCGCCGCCCGCTGTGAGGATCGCGGTGACTTCCTGGCCTAGGAGGAAGTCGACGCCGGCGTCGCGGGCCTGGCGGGCGATGGCCTCGACTACCGCAGCGAAACCACCGCGCGGGTAGCGCACGCCCTCGACGAGATCGGTGTGGCTCATCAGTGAGTAGAGCGCGGGGGTGTGCCGCGGCTGGCTCGAGAGGAAAACCGCGGGGTAGGAGAGAATCTGACGCGCGAGGCGGGAGCGAAACTGCGAGGAGACGTAGCTATCGAGGCTACGGGTCAGCAGTTGTGCCAGGGTGCCCAGGCGGCGGCGAACCGCAGCACCGGCCAGCTCCCGCGGGTCGGAGAAAGTGGTGTATAAAAAGCGCGCCAGCGCCAGGTTATATGCATCCGTGGCGCGGTTGAGATACTCGCGCACGCGGGCCCCGCCGCCCTCCTCGAGGCTTTCGAAGAGCGTCGCTACCTCATCGATGCCGGTTTCGACGTCAACGGCACTACCATTATCGCTGTAGACGCGATAAGCCGGGCTAAGGTCTACCAGCTCGACTTCTTGGTCGGTGGTGGTTCCGCAGAGCTCGAAGAAGTGGTCGAAGGCCTCCGGCATGAGGTACCAGGACGGGCCCGTGTCCCAACGGAAGCCGCCCTCGCTGTAGGTTCCGGCGCGTCCCCCTACCTCTGGTTGCTTGTCGACGACCGTTACCCGTTTGCCATCGCGCGCCAGCAGGGCGGCTGTGGCTAGCCCGGCCACCCCGGCACCGATGACCACGACGGATTCCGGCTGCCTAGAGGAATCGGATCTACTAGAAGGATGGGTGCGTGAGGAAAGCAGACGGGTGAGCCGGTTGTTCAATAAAGCCATGGTGTAATCAGCGACCTATTTCTGGGGTTGGGGTGAGAAGCCGGGGAAAAAAGAATGAAAGAGAGCCGGGGCAATGAGCAAGGCTTTATGTGCTGCGGGCACGCGCACGCGGCGGAGGGAGATTTCAGCCGCCGGCACTTCTGCTAGACGCTCGGCGAGTTCACTAAAGAGCTCGGTGGCGAGGTTGACTCCGACACGGGCGCGCAGCGGCAGGTAGCCGGTAGCGGCGCGTGCGACGACCAGGTCAGAACGGATATCGGCGATGAGAGCCTCTTTGTTCTCCTCATCTAATTCCTGTGTGGCCAGGCCCGGAAAATAGCTGCGGCCGAGGATCTCGCGGTCCTCGGCCAAGTCCCGTAGAAAGTTGATCTTTTGGAAGGCTGCTCCGAGTCTTTGCGCGCCATCCTCTAGGAAAGCCCGGCGCCCGGGCCGCAGCTTTTTGCCCGCTAGAAAAGCATCGAGGCAAAGCAGACCGATGACCTCGGCGGAGCCGTAGACATAGGCGGCGAAGTCATCCTCGGCGTAGGTGTCCTGCGTGAGATCGCGGCGCATGGAAGAGAAGAAAGCGCGCATGTGCTCGTCGCGGAAGCCGCAGCGCCGGGCCGAAATGGCATAGGCGTGGAGGACGGGATTGGCGTGGAAGCGCAGACGTGGTGCGGCGAGGACCGCCTGTTCATAAGAATCGAGGTATTCGGCAACCTGGGATCGCTTCAGACCGGCGGCACCTGCTGTGCCGTCAACTATCTCATCGGCGATGCGGACCACGGCGTAGAGGCTGCGAATATCCTGGCGCACTTGCCCGCCGAGCAGCCGGGTGGCCAGAGAAAAACTGGAGGAGTAGCGGGCGATGATGCGTGACGTGGCCGCGAGGGAGGCGGCGTCGTAGCGCGCGAGGTAGCCCGCATCCGCAGCTGAGGCTTCCTTGTCTCTTGCGTTCTTAAACAAGGCCCACCACCATCTTCTCGATGTCATCCGCCACCCCGCGCAAGCCGCTGCGCACGTCGCTCGGGATGGGGGCGGCGTCAATTTCCTTGCGGGCTATGGTCAGCTCGCCGCGCACGGCGCTAAGTACATTTGCGGTGGCCTCCTCGACACTTAAGCCGCGAGCAAGCTGGGCGGTGAGCAGGGTTGCGCGCCCCGCCTCGACATCGCTGGCGGCCTTGCCGGAGAGCCCGGTGGTGCTGGCCCCGAGGAGATCGTCTCCTGCCTGGTAGGCCTTTCCCAGATGAATGCCGATGCTGGAAAAAGCCTCCGGATCGCGGCCAGCGGCCGCTGCTCCTAGGCACAACGGCAAGACGAAGCTGTACCAGCTTGTCTTGAGGTGGTTACTGCGGGCGATATGCGCGATGTGGGTCTCGTGGAGGGCGTTGTGTTCGACGTCGAAAAGCTCGCCGATGATGGTCTGCGCGCTGATGGTGCCAAACATTCCCACGGCCTGCCGGAGCAGGTTAGGGGAGAGGTCCGCCTCCGCGAGGATTTGATAGACATAAGACATCGCGAGGTCTCCGATGAGCAGTCCGAGGCTCGTGCCGTCAATCCCGGGGCGCGAGGCTCCCCGCTCGCGCAGCGCCTCGATGGCAAGAGCATGGACCGTAGGCTCCCCGCGACGTAGCAGATCCTCATCGATGATGTCATCGTGGATAAGGAAAGCCGAATGGAGGAGATCTACGCAGGCGCCGAAAACACAGGCAGCGCGGGTCGCCGGCTGCCCTGCCGCGAGATGGACAAGGCGGCAGCGAACGTGTTTGCCCCCAGTCGCCAGCGCAGTGAGGGTGTCGTGCAAGTATTCGAGCAGGTGGACGTCGAGGTGCTGCGTGGCGCAGCGGTGAGCGGCGAGCTGATCGTGGAGAAATCCCTCCAAGTAGGTGACTGATTCTTGGGTGCAGTTATTGAGAAAACCTTCGGGAGAATCTGCGGGCTTTACTGTGCGTGCGCTTTCACCCAAACGGAATGCTGTTGCTTCGGGCTTGTCCATGGGGGCGTGTCTTCCTCTAGAAATTGCGGATAGACTAATTCGCACCGAGTGTAGTCCATCGGCCACAGGGTTCGTGTGGCCCCCTGGTGTTGACAAATGTCACTGATTGATCCGCCGGTGCGAGGCGTGTCGCGCTGGCAAGTAAGGTAGAAGAGCACATCACTACTTCTGAGGAGATCTCCCCATGACTGCAGCCGCGGCCCGCGCCGTCGAACTGTTCAAACAATACGGCCAGGGCGATACCGCCGTGACTGCTTTGGATCACATCAACGTCGAGTTTGCCAAGAACCACTTCACCGCCATCATGGGCCCTTCGGGTTCGGGCAAGTCCACCCTGATGCACACTATGGCGGGCCTCGACTCGGCCACGAGTGGCTCGGCCTTCATCGGGGACACGGACATGTCGCAGCTGGGGGACAAGCAAATCACGGCCTTGCGCCGCGACCGCCTGGGGTTTATCTTCCAATCCTTCAACCTCGTTCCCACGCTTACGGCGGCAGAAAACATCACCCTACCCACTGATATCGCCGGCAAGAAGCTGGACAAGCAGTGGTACACGGAGGTCACTGAGCGCCTTGGCCTGGCGGATCGTCTCACGCACCGTCCCGCTGAGCTCTCGGGTGGCCAGCAGCAGCGCGTGGCGTGTGCTCGCGCTTTGGTCTCGCGTCCGGAGATCATCTTCGGCGATGAGCCCACAGGAAACCTGGATTCCAATTCCTCCGCCGAGGTGCTCGCTATCCTGCGCAACGCCGTCGACCGCGATAACCAGACCGTCGTTATTGTCACCCACGACGCCAAGGCGGCCAGCTACGCCGACCGCGTGGTATTCCTCGCGGATGGCAAGTTGGTCAATGAGCTGCACAATCCAACTATGGAAGCCATCCACAAGGTGATGGCGGAGATTGAGAGCTAATGGCAGCCAATAACACCATGCGCAAAGTTTCCTTGCGCAATATCATGGCACATAAACTGCGCCTAGCCCTCACACTTCTCGCTGTGGTGCTGGGAACCTCTTTCATCGCCGGTTCCTTCATGTTCACCAACTCGCTTTCCTCGACCTTTGATGCTGCGGTATCCAATGCTTTCAGCGATGTCGATGCGGCGGTCAACGGAGATAGCCTCAACGAGGAGATTCGCACCCAGCTGGCGCAGGATTCCGAGATAGCGAACGTCAACGCGGAATCTACCCAGACCGTAGTCGTGGCCAATAAGGACGCAGAGGCTTTCCAGACGAGGGGAGGCTCGGCCTCACTCAATCCCTATTACCCAGCAGAGGAGATGGTGGGCAAGCCCGCCGAGATAGTTGAGGGCGCTGCCCCGCAGGGCACGGGGGAGGTCATTGTCAATGACTCCGCTGCGGAGAAATTCGGCATCAACGTCGGCGATGAGATCATCGTTGTCCACCCCGATCATCGCGAGAGCGTCACCGTGAGCGGACTCTTCAAGCCCTCCGTCGAGCAGGGTGAGGCGTTGCTGCTGGAGATGGATGCCCCGGCCTTCATCGAGTTATACGGCAACCCGGAGCAGCTGGTGGTCTCCGCCGCGGAAGGGGTGAGCCCCGAGGAATTGGTGGATCACATCAATGTCACCTACCCAACCCTGAGCGCCGAATCGGGGGAGAAGGTGGCGAAACAAATCTCCGATGCCATCAGTTCCGCCTTGAAGTTTGTTAACTACTTCCTCATTGCATTCGGCCTCATCGCCCTGCTCGTGGGCACTTTCATTATTGCCAATACTTTCTCCATGATCGTGGCCCAGCGCACCAAGGAGTTCGCGTTGCTGCGCGCGCTGGGCGCCTCACGTGGGCAGATCACGCGTTCTGTCGTATTCGAGGCCGCAATCATCGGCGTTATCGGCTCAGCAGTCGGTGTCGTAGCCGGCATCGGTCTGGTCGCCATCATCAAGGCAGTGCTCAACGGGCAGGGCATGCCCATGGGCTCCTCGCTGGGGCTGTCGACCTCCGCGGTCGTCGTGCCCATCGTCCTCGGCACCGTGGTCACCGTCATCTCCGCCTGGGCGCCGGCGCGCCGGGCGGGTGCGGTCAAGCCCGTCGAGGCCATGCGCACCACGGAACAGGCTGCGGGTTCCCCGCTGAAGGTGCGCACCATTATTGGCGTTCTCTTGCTTGCCGTGGGCGCGGGTCTTGCCGTTGCCTGCACCTTGATGGACGGCTCCACTGGGCGGCTTGCCAGCCTGGTGGGAGTGGGTGCCTTGGCCGTCATCGTTGGCTTCTTCCTGGCCTCCCCGGCCCTGTCCCTGGGTATCGTTCCTGGCCTGGGGCGGGTTATTGGTGCGCCTTTTGGCGCCGTCGGCAAGCTTGCCTCGACCAACTCCCGCCGCAACCCGCGGCGCACGGCAACCACCGCCTTCGCGCTGACCTTGGGTGTGGCGTTGGTGACTGCCATTGGCATGCTCGGGGCGACCATGAAGTCCTCCGTGGCCGATACCCTGGAGTCCAATATCACCGCTGACTATATTCTTAGCGGCCCTACCAGCGGTAACTTTCCCACGCCGGCGCAAACTGCGCAGGTAGCAGCGGATACGCCCGGTGTCACCGAGGTGCTGCAGCTCTCCATAGCCTCAGCCACCGTGGACGGGGCATCGTCGATGGATTACGGCCCTGAGCTGCAGAAGTCCTACGTGGTCGACAACAACCCGAGCAGCATGATCTCCTTCGACATGGCGGAGGGAAGCGCCGACTTTGACGAGGGCTTCCTCGCCACCACCGACTTCGCCGCCGCCCATGGCTGGAAGGTGGGCCAATCCTATCCACTCGCGGTCGACGGCCAGCCGGTGGGCGAGATTGAGCTCAAGGGCATCTTTGCGCCCAACCGGATAGTGGAGAACATGGTCATCGCCAGCCCTCAGATCCCTGCCGGCATCCAAACCGTCTACATGGTGGGCGTCAACGGCACCGGAGATGATCTGCGCGAGAACCTCGAGAATTCCGTCAAGGACCTCGTCGTGGTCCAAGTGATGTCCAGCGAGGACTTCGCCGGTGAGGCCGCGGCCATGATCAACCAGATGCTTGCCATTCTCTATGGCCTTCTTGCACTGGCGGTCATCATCGCGATCCTGGGCATCGTCAATACGTTGACGCTCGGTGTCATCGAGCGGCGCCAAGAGATTGGCATGCTGCGTGCCGTGGGTACGCAGCGCCGCCAGATCCGCACCATGATCACCCTGGAGGCAGTCGGAATAGCCATCTTCGGCGCCCTTTCCGGCGTCATCATTGGCTTGGGTCTGGGCTGGGCGTTTATCGACATCTTGGGAGGCGTCGGCCTCGACACCGTCACCGTGCCCTGGGACCTTATCGTCATCATGCTGCTGGGCTCTGGCCTCGTTGGCATCGTTGCAGCCCTCTGGCCCTCCCACCGTGCGGCCAAGACGCCACCGCTGGAGGCGATTGCCGCCTAAAAGGCAATCCACGTCGCGCCCAACCAGGCCACGGCTATGCCGAGCCCGAGGGACCAAAAGAGGTACTGGATGAAGGCCCAGTACCTCTTTTCTTTGACCATCTCACCCAGCTCCTTGGCAAAAGTCGACCACGTTGATAAGCCGCCGGCAAAACCAACGATGCAGAGGGGGGAGATGATCTCCTCGCCCGCGCCCAGGCTCAGTGCCCCATAGGCTAGGCCGATGGCGAGGGAGCCGACGAGGTTGGCAGCAAAAGTACATATGGGGGAGGGCAGAATCCGGGTGAAGCCATAGCGCAGCACGCCGCCTGCGAAGGCGCCCAGCGCCACATAAAGGAGTGCAGAAAGCGTCATCGCAGCTTGTCTCCCAGCAAATATGCGCCGACGCAGCCAATGACGGTGGCGGCGACATAGCCCGCGGCCGCTGCGGCCGAGGCCTCCCCGGTGAGGAAAGCGAAAGTGGCGAAACTGGTAAACCCGCCCAAAAATCCCGTTCCCCAGAAGGGGCCGGGCTTCCAGTAGCCCATCGCCGCGCTGCCAAGGACATTGATGAGCAGTAGCGGAAGCATTCCGCCGGCTAGGGCCCAGGAGACAGCAAAACGGGCGAGGGCACCGAGTGCGGCGCCGCAACCGACGATGAGGGCTTGAGGCATGGCTTCAGGCTACTCGGAAGGAAGCAGGATTGGACCTTTTAACGCTCTACCCCCGTGCAGGGGCTTGCACCTGCTGCGAAGACCCGCATTTGCGGGCAAGCTAGGGGAGGAAGAATAACTTCTACTCGCGGCGGAGCGTGCTCGACTCGCAGTGGCCTCGTTGCGCTTGATTTAAGGAGAATGATTCCACATGTCCGATCCCCGCGCTAGTACGCCAGCACAACCCCAGGATCTCGTTGACATCGCCGCTCTCGTCACGGCCTATTACACCCGCATCCCTGATGTCGATGTGCCCGAGCAACGCGTGGCCTTTGGCACCTCTGGCCACCGCGGATCTGCTTTTGATTCTGCCTTCAACGAGCAGCATATTCTCGCCATCACCCAGGCCATTGTGGATTATCGCCGCGGGCAGGACATCACCGGTGCGTTGTTCATCGGCCGCGATACGCACGCCCTTTCTGAGCCGGCCATGGTCTCCGCGCTCGAGGTCTTGCTGGCTAATGGGATAGAGGTCCTCGTCGATGATCGCGGACGCTATACGCCCACTCCGACCGTCTCCCACGCCATTTTGACCCACCCCGGCACCGACGGAATCGTGGTCACGCCCTCCCATAACCCGCCGCGTGACGGCGGCTTCAAGTACAACCCGCCAACTGGCGGGCCCGCCGATACTTCCGCCACCGATTGGATTGCCGAGCGCGCTAATGAGTATCTGCGCGCTGGGCTGGCTGGAGTGCAACGTGTGAGCGTCACCGGCGTGCTCGATGAGCGCTGCCTGCGGCATAACTTCCTCGAGTCCTACGTGGAAGACCTGAAGTCCGTGGTGGACATGGATGCGATCGCCACCTCTGGCCTAAAGATCGGCGCTGACCCGATGGGCGGTGCTTCCGTGGATTACTGGGCGGCCATCGCCGATCATTATGGGCTGGATATGACCGTGGTCAATCCACTGGTCGATTCCACCTTCCGGTTTATGACGCTCGATACCGATGGCAAGATCCGCATGGACTGCTCCTCGCCGGACGCCATGGCTTCGCTCATTGCTAACCGCGATAAATACGATCTCGCCACCGGCAATGATGCTGACTCTGACCGCCACGGCATTGTCACCCCGGATGCTGGGCTGATGAACCCCAACCACTACTTGGCCGTTGCCATTGAGTACCTCTTTAGCCACCGCCCGCAGTGGGGAAATGCAGGCGTAGGCAAGACGTTGGTGTCCTCCTCGATGGTCGATCGCGTCGTCGCCAAGCTCGGGCGGACCTTGGTCGAGGTTCCCGTTGGCTTCAAGTGGTTTGTGCCCGGGCTTAGTGACGGCACTTTGGGATTCGGCGGCGAAGAATCCGCCGGCGCCTCCTTCCTGCGCCGAGAAGGCGGGGTGTGGACCACTGACAAGGATGGCCTCATCATGGACCTGCTCGCGGCGGAGATAACCGCAGTCACCGGCAAGACGCCCTCGCAGCTCTACACCGGCCTGACCGCCGAGTTTGGCAATCCGGCCTATGCGCGTACCGACGCCCCCGCCACCCGCGAGCAGAAGGCAATCCTAAAAGAGCTTTCCCCCGAGCAGGTCACCGCGACCGAGCTGGCTGGCGAGCCCATTACCGCCACCTTGACCAATGCGCCCGGCAACGGCGCGCCACTGGGCGGGCTGAAGGTTATGACGGAGAACTCCTGGTTCGCCGCTCGTCCTTCGGGCACGGAGGAGAAGTACAAGATTTATGCAGAATCTTTCCTAGGTGAGCAACATCTGAAGCAGGTTCAGCAGGAAGCACGCGATCTCGTTTCCCACGCCCTCAAAGTTGAGGGTTAAACTATTTTGCGTGACTAAAAAGATTGATAAGAAGCTCGTCCTTGACATCATCAGTGCCATAGCGCGCTTCTACATGGCCTATATCTGGATCAAGGCCGGCGCCGCCAAGATAGGTGAGCACATGTCGGTGACCCAGTCCATCAAGGCCTATGAGATTTTCACGCCAGAATGGTCCAACTACCTGGCTTTTCTCATCGGCCCTCTGGAACTCATCGGCGGCGTGCTTCTCCTATTGGGGATCTTCTTGCGTCAGTCTGCGGTCATCGGCACCATTGTCTTGGGCCTGTTCATGGTGGGCATCGGGCAGGCCTGGGCGCGCGGACTGGGCATCGATTGTGGCTGCTTTAGCGTGGACCCCAACGAGAACGCGCAAGTCATGAATTACATGACAACCTTGGCACGTGACACGTTTTACATTGTGCTGATGGTGTGGACTATCAAGCGTCCTTTCGCCAAGTTTGCCCTGCATCCCTAAAACGGAAACCTGTAGGCTTAATTAGTCAGAATAGATACTCATTTTGCGCCGCGGGCAGCACTGCTTGTTAGCCCTCCGGTGCATAGAAGCTTAGGAAGACAATGAGCAAAGTAACCGACCCTAACGCCAAAAACAGCAACGGATTCATCTGGGCTGTGGGCGTCCTTCTGGTCATCATCGCAATCGTGATCGGCTACATCGTGTGGAATGGCCGCGGCGCCAAGACCTCCGCACTGGCAGAGTACGAGCAGCGGGATGTCGCAATGGACATGGTGTTCGCGGATAATGCCGTCACCTTGAAGTCCGCCAACGCTGCAGCAGATGCCGCCGAAGTTGACCTCTACGAGGACTTCTCCTGCCCGCACTGCGGCGAGCTGGCCATCGCCACCGACGGTCAGATGAAGGATGCCATCGAGGCAGGCAAACTCGTGGTCAACGTTCGCACGCTGAACTTCTTGGACGGCAAGGACATTGAGAACAATTCCGGCCACTCCACCAAGGCGGCCGCCGTCATGGAGCAGGTCGCGGAGTCTGGGGATGCGAAGGTCTACTGGAACCTGCGTTCTTACCTGCTTGAGCACCAGCAGGACGTTGCGAACCAGTGGTCCTTTGAGGACTTCGGCAACGCCGCCAAGGAGCTCGGCGCGGACGCGGATACCGTGAAGAACATTAAGGACGTCGACATCAAGAACGGAAATAAGCTGGCCAAGGCCAACTACGACCTCTTGGAAAAGACCACCGGCAAGGTTTCTTCACCCCGCATCATCGAAGACGGCAAGGACGTGCCCGCCGATGACAGCCAGTCCATCGAGGATTGGGTCTCCATCGTCACCTCCCAAACCGTGTTCTAGCACGCGATTTGTTTCTACAAAATGGAACCATATATAGTTAAGCCCGTTGCAAACGAAAGAATGTAGCGAGCTTAATGGGGCTATGGCGCAGCTGGTAGCGCACCACACTGGCAGTGTGGGGGTCAGGGGTTCGAATCCCCTTAGCTCCACCATTATGAAGTCTCGAGACATCGTTCCTAAAACGGTGCTCGAGACTTTTGCGATCCGTGGGGGTTGCGTGGTTCCTACTCGGCATCTACGCCGTGTTCACGCCCTGAGGGGCCCAATCGGGAGCACCCTATTTACCGTGAACCTGGGGGTGGTAGGCCTTTTGGTGCTCGCACTGGGCTATATGACAGCCTAGATGGCTAGGATTCTCGGGAGTGGGAACGTGGATCCGGGATCAGCTGGAATCAGTCGGCGATGCCGGACCTCGAAGCGGGGCTCGTATGGTTGCACCATGACTTCCGCTCGCCAGTACGATCGCACTAGTACTAAGCCCCGCTCGTGACCCTCGATGCAGAGGCTGCGGGAGAATCCGAGCAACCGGTAACCGGTGACTAGGGCGCAGGCCTCTTCCAGTATTTCCCGCACCAAGGTCTCTTCGGGTTGTTCGTTTCCCTCGGGGCGACCCGCAGGTAAACCCCAGTGATCGCCTTCGTGGCTGATGAGAACCAACTCTCCGGGGTGGGTCAGGCAAACGCCGGCGGCCCCGTGGGTTTCTCGGTGCTGTGATGCCAGGACACAACCCAGTCTTGGCCGTTTGAGTGGGTGCGCATATTCTCACCATCACGCAGGGGCGTTAAACGCTTCACGGCGATCCTCTCCTTGGTACCCGGCCACGCTGATAACTCTAGCTTGGATGCGGGCGGATTCTGGATGTAGATGAGTGCGTCCAGTCGCCGCGGCAGAGAGCGAGGCAGAGTCGTACTGCGCGTGGGTATCCTCGTCGGGAATAGGAGCTGCTTACATTGAGCAGCAGCGTTGGCCAATAGATGGGTGAGGAATGAAAGCATGGGAATGGAACAGGTAGTTGTTTTCATCCACGGGCTCGGAGACACTACTGATGCATGGACGCACCGGGCCTCGTGAAAGGTAATTTGGGTGCCGAGGATTTCGCGCTTGCCGAAGCCGCTGAAGGCATCCTTGCAGACCTCGACCGGCTTGAGATTGGGGCCGCGCATTTTTGCGGCCTTTCGCTGGGAGCGATGCTTGCGTTCGAGATCGCGGTCGAGCATCCCGAGCGAACGATTACGCTCACAGTGGCGGCCGGACAAGTGAAACCACCTAGGGTGCTGATGAAGATCCAAAGGGCGTTTATGCGTCTGCTGCCGGCGAGGATGATCTCGTCGGCAGGCGTCAGCAAGTCCCAGCTCATCGCGGTCGTGGATGCAGTTTCTCATACCGATTTCTCGAGTAAGCTCGCGTTGATTGCAGCTCCCACGCTGGTGATCTGCGGTTCTAAGGACTGGGCAAGTATTCCAGCGCCTCGGGCACTTGCGAGCGGTAGCCGCGATTCCGAGTTGCGCATTATCGACGGCGCCGGGCACCTAGCTAACACCCAGACACCAGAGCTATTTTCCTCCGTTCTCAACGACTTCTTGTTAAGAAAGTCTCTAGGCCGCTAGCGTTGTCATTCCGATAAAGCTTATGGTGGCGACCACGAGCGTAGCTTGCGCTGCCAGAATGAAGGGCCGTAGGCCGACCGTGATGAGGCTGCGGATCTTGACTCCGCAGCCCAAGCCAAACATTGCTGCTGCTAAGAGCCAGGTTTGGGCAAACTGGCCTAGGTCAAGCACGAATTCGGGCACGGGGAGGAGAGAGCGCAGAGCCACAAGGGCGAGAAAGCCGATGATGAAGGGCGGCACAAGCGGAGGGAGTTTGGCTTCCGGTTTGTTGCTAGCGGGATCGGCTGATTTTGCGGCGGTACGTTGTTGTTGGCGCTGATGAATGCTCAAGATCAATGCCACCGGAGCAAGGAGCAAGACGCGGGCCAGTTTGATGACTACGGCGGTGCTCAGGGCGCTTCCACCGATGATGCCGCCCACGGCTACCACCTGGGCGATCTCGTGAATGGAACCTCCGGCCCACTTGCCGGCGGTTTCTGGATCTAGGCCGAAGGCGGTGGAGAGAAGCGAGATAAGCGGAATCATCAGCGTGCCGAAGATGACCACGAGAGCGACGGCGGTCACGGTGTCTTCCTCCTTCTTATCCTCCGGATCTGTGACCCCGGCGACTCCGGCCACGGCGGCGGCGCCGCAGATAGAGAAGCCGCAGGCGATAAGCAGGCTGAGCTGGGACCTGACACGAAGAAGCCGGCCAAGCAAGAGGGTGCTGGCGATGCCGCCGGTGACGATGCAGACCACCACGAGCAGCGTTGGCGCGCCGAGGGCCAGGATGTCGGAAAGCACCAGCTGGAGCCCGAGGAAGACGATGCCCAGGCGCAGGAGCTTCTTGGCCGCGAAGTCGATCCCGGGGGCTAGAGACTGCGGCAGCGTTGTGACGTTGGTGAGAAGAATGCCGAGGATTATCGCAATGAGCAGCGCGCTGACTCCGGGGATAAGGCGGGAGGCTTCGTAGGATACTGCGGCGGCGGCGAAGGACACAGCAACTCCAGGTAGTAGTGCGCGTTGCTTGTCGACGAGGCGGAGAGAACTCATGCATCTAGCTTGCGCGTCGATGTCGGGGGAGGGGAAGTACGGGGAGCCGCGTAGGCTACAAGTAAAGCTTGTGGCTGGGCGCACCGCGGTGGAGTGCTGAAGTCAGGAAGCAGAAGAACAAGAAGCAGCACAAGCAGTAGAAGTAGTAATAAACAAAGACAGGAGAGGAGCATGCAGGATCTGGATCTGGCGGCACTGCGCGCGCTCACCCTGGTAGGCCAGGAGCACAGCATCTCGGCGGCGAGCGCTTCGTTGGGGCTGAGCCAGCAGGCGGTGTCGCTGCGGATTCGGCGGCTCGAGAAGGAGATGGGGGTGCGTTTGCTGCAGCGCTCGGCGAGGGGCTCTCTGCCTACCGCAGCGGGGGAGCTCGTCATTGGCTGGGCGCGTCCAGTTCTCGCCGCTGCGGAGAGCTTTCATGCCTCGGCGGTCAACCTGCGCAATGACTCAGGAAGCAAGGTACGGGTGGAAGCCAGCCTGACTATTGCGGAGCACCTCATGCCGCAATGGATAGCGCAATGGCGCGAGAAGGTGGGTGGGGCAGGGCCCGTCATCCAGCTCAAGGCAGAGAATAGCAGCAAGGTCATCGAGGTCGTGGTGGCGAGGAAACATCCCTGGGCACAGAAGAGGGGAGTGGCCCTTCAGGAGCTGGCGCGGACCCCGTTGGTGCTGCGGGAGCTGGGCAGCGGAACCCGCGAGGCTTTTGAGCACGCTCTGGCTGATGCAGGCTATCCGCGCAGCGCAGAACCGGCGGCGGTGCTGGAAACCACGCTTGGGGTAAGGAGCGCGATTATCAGCGGGCTAGCCCCTGGTCCTTTGAGCTCCTTGGCGGTTGCACAAGATATTGAGGCTGGCCGGCTGTGTAGGGTCCAGGTAACCGGTCTATCGATCCAGCGCCCGCTGACTGTCATCTGGGCCGGCAAGCGCCTTCCCCGGCACGTTCGGCCCCTGTTTGAAGGTTCCCTGCCGCGGGTTTGAGGAGACTAAGGCTGAAAAAATGCAGGAGAGCAAGGGGAAAGCCTGAAAAAGGCTTACATCCAACCGATGTCATCGCGCTCATACTCCGCGCGGCGGAAGGCGAGGAGCTTAGTGAGCAGCGCGCGGGGCAGGGGCTTGTCATAGTCCAAGCTGAGGGCGCTTTTGCCGGTCTTATACTCGGCCAGCAGTTCCGCGCAGGCCTGCATGGTGCTGGGCGTGAAGTAGACGTTGAAGTGCTTCTTGAATCCCGCAAAGGTCACCAAAATAGTCTCTGTTGAGTAGGCGGGGGAGCTCCACTTGATTTCTTCTTGGGCCTTGGGCAGTTCCTCCCTAATCAAAGCCCGCAGTTCGCTCAGACGTGCCGCGTGGGCCTCAGGGAACTTTTCTAGGTAGCTATCGACCGTTGACATCAACGCGCCTTCCTTTCCGGGGGAGATGATTCAATACAGTACAGGCGCAGCTGCGCTATCTTGGCGGTCTTGGAAGTGCTGGCAAAGCGGAACACGAGGTTGAAATCAAGGCGCTTGTCACCGGCGCGCAGGACTCCATCGCAGGAGGCGAGCCGCCCGTGGGTGATGACGGAGTAGAGCTCCATACTCTCAGGAGAAAAGGGCAGCTGCAGGAATTCCTCCACCGAGGACGCGCCCGCGTGCTTGCTGCCTGCCACGGATAGAGCGGCGCCTTCGACGAGCCCAGCGCGCACCATCGCGGCATTGCCCTGAGCCCAGCTCACGGCGAATTCGGAGACGATGCCGATGCGCGGCGCATTGCCGCAATCGGTAGGAAGGTTGATGTCCATGGGTATCAGGGGATTTCGATAAGTTGGGGATTAAGGTTGAGGCCCAGTTGTTTGGTCATGGCGTTGAACTCCGATAATGGGTGCGCCGGGGACTCAGTGACCAGGGTGAGCAGCCGGCCCGAGCCGGGGATGACAAAGGGGGCGAAGTCAGCGACAACGTCATCGGCTGGGTCAAAAAGCCGGAGGTCTGGGGCGAGTTCCTGCAGGGCCGGGGCCAACCAAGGAAGGTGCGTGCTGGAGAGGGTCATGCCGGCAAGGTTGGGATACTGGGTGCGCAAGGCGTGCAGGAAGTCCTCGAGTGGATGGCGGATTCTCGCCTTATCTAAGAAGGCGCCAGACTCGACGAGTCCGATGAGCTCTTCTGCGGCCACCGAGACTACTCGGGCAGCGTCGGGCCCGGCCTCGGCTGAGATGAGCGCACGCAGGGCAGTGCTTTCCACCATGACGCGGGCGCCGGCGATGGCGAGAAAGGAGTCTTCGCCAAGCAGGTCTAAGCCCGCGCGAATCGGGGGAGTGATACCAAAGATGGGAATGCCGAAGCGGGGCCGTAGCTCGTCGAGTACGGTGACGCTGGGCGCGTTGGAGGCCAGCACGATGGCGCTAGCGCCGTGCACCACGAGGGACTGGCATGCGCGAGCGACCGAATGCAGGAGGTCTGGCACGGACTTGGCGCCGTAGGGGAAACTGGCGCGATCAGCTAAATAGATGATGTCCTGCGTGGGATAGGCCGCGCGCAGCCGGCGCACTAGGTCGAAGCTGCCCAGCCCCGCGTCGAACACTGCCACCGGGTGGGCGAGAGCCGGGATATATGTCATAAGGGGTATCTTCTTCCGGTGAGCAGGTAGCGGTTTAGGCCAGATTATGCGCCTGCAGCCACTGCCGGGCGATGTCGGCGCTGGAGCGCTGGTCCACGGTGGATTGCACGTTGAGTGCCACGAGGTCTTCGGCGCTTAACTGGGCGCTGACGGCGTTGAGCACGGGCGCGACCTCCTCGGAGACCGAGGATGAGACCAACGGCACCACCTGGGAAGCGAGGAAGAGGTTCTTCGGATCCTTTAGAGTGACGAGGTTATCGGTGCTGATGCGCGGATCGGCGCTGAAGACATTGGCCACGTTGACCGTGCCTGCCACCAGATCCGGAACGGTGGTATCGCCCGTGGCCTCGAAAGTGCTGTCCACGCCGTAGACGTCCTTGAGCCCTATGGGGCCATAGGGGCGTTTCTCCAGCTCGGCGGGCCCACCCAAGGTGATTGGAACGTCGAGACCTGCAAGATCCTCGAGGGAGGAGAGTCCATGCTCGGCGGCGAAATCCGCAGTGACGTTATAGGAATCCTGATCCGTTGCCTGCGCCGGGTCTAGCGCGCGCAGCGAATCCGGCAACGCTCCCTGCAGCGCCGCGGTCACTTCCTCGGGTGACTTGGCCTGCGTCTGCGGGTCGAGGTACTGCAGGAGGTTGCCCGTGTACTCGGGGAAGACCTCAACCTCGCCGCTTTCCAAGGCAGGCATGTAGGCATCACGTTGGCCAATGTTGAGCTTGCGCTCCACCTTGTGGCCGTCAGCCTCCAGCGCCTGGGCGTAGATCTCGGCGAGGATCTCGTTGGAGTAGTAGGCCTGAGAGCCCACGACGATGGTGTCGGGGTCTTGGCCGGAGGCGCCTTCGTCCGTGGCGAGAGGATCTGAGGAGGTGCCACAGGCAGTCAGGCTTAGGGCGAGGGCGCCAAGCGCGGCGACGATTGCAGTGCGGGAGCGAAGTGAATTGAGACGCATGGGGATGTTGCCTTTCTAAGTGGAGGTCGAAGCTCCAAGCGGGTCGAAAAACCTGCTCAGACCTTTGTTCAGCCCGGCGAAGATGAAGTCGAGGGCTAGGGCTAGGACGACGATGAGGAGCGAGGCCCCGAGGATCTGCGCATAATCTCGCAGCTGGATGCCTTGGATGATGTAGAAGCCCAGCCCCCAATTGCTGATGTATCCGGCGATGGTGACGGTGGCAACCACCTGCAGCAACGCGGAGCGTATGGCGCCTAAGAGGATGGGCAGGGAGAGCGGGACTTCGACGCGAAAGAGCACCTGCCACTGACTCATTCCGATGGCGGAGGCGGCGTCCCTCGTGGCGGCGGGAACGCCCTCGATACCTGAGTAGGCACCGGCGAGGATCGGGGCGAGCGCCAGCAGCACTAGCGCCGTGACGGTGGCCGCCTCCTTGTGCGTTACGCCCAACAGAACTACGAGGAGCAGGAGTAGACCAAAGGAGGGGATAGCGCGGCTGGCGCCCGTAAGCGCGATGACGAGGTCGCGCCCTAGTCCGGTGTGACCGATGAACCAGCCAGTGGGAATAGCAATAAGCGCGGCAATGAGCAGCGCGGCGAAGCTAAACCCCAGGTGAGTGGCAATGGCCTGGCCCAGCGGTAGCGCGCCAGTAGTGCGTTCGGGGGAAAAGATCCAGGCTAAAGCCTCGGAAAAGAGATTCATGCGCGTGCCGCCTTCCGCTGGTCGACTTGCCACGGCATGAGTGCGCGTCCGGCCAGGAGCAGGAAGCGATCAAGCACCACCGCGATGAGGGCAACGGCGAGGACGCCGCTGAGAATCTCGGCGGTGATCTGGCGTTGATAGCCGTTGGTGAAGAGGTACCCCAGGTTGCTCACGCCGATGAGCACACCCACGGTGGCCAGCGACACCGTGGACATCGCCGTCACCCGCAGCCCGGCCAAAATCACCGGGCCCGCCAAGGGTAGCTCCACCTTCCAGAACCTGCCCCAACCGCTGTAGCCCACCGCCGTGGCGGCAGAGCGCGTCTGCGGGGACACCGAGCCGAAGGCGTCGGCGGCGAATTGCGTCATCGTGGCCACGGCATAGATGGTCAGCGCAATGCTCAGATTGGTCTCCGAAAGAAAGCTGATGCCCAAAAGCGGCGGGAGCAGCGCGAAGAGTGCCAGGGAGGGGATGACATAGAGAATCCCCGTCAAGGCCAACAGTGCCGAACGGGTGCGCGCGTAGCGGAATGCCACCCAGCCGATGGGCACGGAAATAAGCAGCCCGAGGAGAATTGGCACGAGGCATTGGCGCAGGTGCTCCACCGAAAGACTGAACACCAGCGGGTAGTTCTCACTGAGCCAATTCACTCGCCCACCCCGGTCTCCCTAGCCGCATCCGCTTCTGCGGCCTTGATGAGGCGGCCTTGAGGGCGCCCAGCGCCGTCGACAAGCACGGTGCCCTTCTCGGTCTCGCGGGAATAAAGCGCGCGCGAACCACGCTTGAGGCCTACGAAGTCAGCCACAAAATCACTGGCGGGGGAGGCCAGAATCTGCGCGGGGGAGCCGACCTGGGCAATCTGGCCTTCGGCCTGCAGGATGACAATTTGGTCGCCGAGGCGAAAAGCCTCGTCGATGTCGTGGGTGACAAAGACGATGGTCTTGCGCAGATCACGCTGGAGACGCGCCACCTCATCCTGCAATTCGCTACGGACGATGGGATCGACCGCGCCGAAGGGCTCATCCATCAACAAGATATTTGGGTCCGCTGCCAAGGCCCTGGCCACGCCCACGCGCTGCTGCTGCCCGCCGGAGAGCTGCCCCGGATAACGCCCCGCAAGGGCGGGGTCAAGGCCCACGGCCGCCATCATCTCCTCACCGCGCTGCCGGGCCTCGTGCTTGGCGACGCCGCCCAGCCGCAGCACGCACGCCACATTGTCGATGACCCGCAGATGCGGCAAGAGCCCGGCGTTTTGCAGCACGTAGCCGATGCCACGGCGCAGGCGCACGGGGTCTTTCTCGCGGATGTTCTCCCCATCAATGGTGACCTGCCCGCTACTGGGCTCCACCATGCGGTTAATCATTCGCAGCAGCGTGGTCTTTCCGCAGCCGGAAGATCCGACAAAAACTGTGGTCTGGTGTGCGGGAATCTGGAGGGAAAAATCACGCACCGCCACAGCCTCGCCGGGGTACTCCTTGCTGACGTCCAAGAATTCAATCATGGATACTCCTTATCCAACGCTGCGGGAGTGCGGACCCGCTACTTAAGGTGGCGGCGGGATATCTGCCCCGCGCTAAGTTCTCCACCGTAGTCTAGAATTGTCCTTGGGCGAGCACAGATTCAGTGGCGCGGTTGAACAATTAAAGCAATAGGGTTGTATTCATCGCCCGTGCACTAGGGTTGTGCTTGGCACAGCAGCGCGCCTAGGCGTGTTGCACCGGGCACTGACTCCCTCGCTCCTAGAGTCACTGGATAATAAACGAAAAGACATGGCAGATCGCATTCTTACTACCCACGTTGGATCGCTCCCGCGCACCCCGGAGATCCTCGAGGCCAACCGGAGCGTGGCCGCCGGGGAGATCACGCAAGAAGAGTTCCGTGAAATCCAGAAGGAAAACGTGGAGTGGGTGGTCAAAAAGCAGCGCGAGATCGGCATCGACATCGTCAACGACGGCGAGTACGGTCACCCCGCTTCCGGCCCCGATGACATGGGCTCGTGGTGGAGCTATTCCTTCTCTCGCCTCGGCGGGCTTAAACTCGGCGCCGCTGATGAAGAGAATCCGGAGCGCGAGATAGTTCTCAACCCCGCTGGGGATCCGGAGTCACCAGGTAACCGCGTCCACATCGGACGCGTCGCTTCCTTCGATACCCGCCGGGATTGGCAGCTCTTCCACGATCTTTATGCCGATGCCGCCAGCGGCGCCGCCCCGGCGGTCCAAGGCCGTGGCGCTCAGGCCCCTTATATTGGCGCGCCCTTGACCTATACCGGCCAAGAGCTGGTGAAGCGGGATGCGCACCTGCTGCGCGAAGCCATGCGTGCGGCTCGCGCCGAGCAAGGTTTCGTGGCCTCCATTTCCCCAGGCATGGCGGCTGATATCGGCAACCGCTTCTACGAGACAGAGGAAGAACTCCTCGGCGCGGCCGCCGATGCCATGGGTCAGGAGTATAAGGCCATCGCCGACGCCGGCCTGACCGTGCAGATTGACGCCCCAGAGCTTGCCGACGTCTGGGATCGCATCAACCCCGAGCCCAATGTCGCTGACTTCCAGGCTTTTATCTCTCGCCGCGTTGACGCCATCAACCGCGCGCTGCGTGACGTGCCACGTGAGCAGGCCCGCCTTCATATCTGTTGGGGTTCTTGGCACGGCCCGCACTCGACCGATGTGCCCTTCGAACTCATCGTGGACGAGTGTTTGCGCGCCAACGTCTCCGGATTCAGCTTCGAGAACTCCACCGGGCGTCATGCTCACGAATGGCGTGTGTGGCAAAACCGTTCGCTGCCCAAGGAAACCGTCATCTATCCCGGGGTGGTGGCCCACTCCACCAACATCCTCGAGCACCCGCGAGCCGTAGCCGATCGCATCATTAAATTCGCCGATCTTGTCGGCCCCGAGAATGTCATCGCTAGCACCGACTGCGGCCTCGGCGGACGCCTCAATGGCACGCTGGCCTGGGCCAAGCTCGAGTCCCTCGTGGAGGGCGCGCGGATCGCCAGCGCGGAGCTTTTCTAAGCCGGTCGCACACCGCTTTTAGGCGGAGTGAGCGAGCATCCGGCGTGCGCTGGCGGCGGGGGAGAGGTCGAGGCGCCGCAGCAACTGTGCGTTGAGGGCTACAACGACGGTGGAGGCAGACATGAGGATCGCTCCCACACTCATCGGTAGGACGAATCCAATTGGTGCGAGCACCCCGGCCGCCAGCGGGACGGAAATGAGGTTATAGCCTGCCGCCCACCACAGGTTCTGCTTCATCTTTCGGTAGGTAGCTCGGGAGAGTTCGATGACCGAGAGCACGGAACGCGGATCGGAGGAGGCGAGGATGACACCGGCGGAGCCGATGGCGACGTCGGTTCCGGCCCCGATGGCGATGCCGACGTCGGCTTGCGCCAGTGCCGGAGCGTCGTTGACGCCGTCCCCGACCATCGCGACTTTCTTGCTTTCTTTTTGCAGTTGTGCGACTGTGTCAGCCTTGTCTACGGGGCGCACCCCGGCAAAGTAGCGATCGATTCCCAGCTCATGGGCCACGGTGGCGGTGACGGCCTCGGCATCGCCGGTGATCATGATGACTTGGGCGTTTGCGGCATGTAGTGCGTCGACGGCGGCGCGCGACTCGGGGCGAATCTCATCCGCCAGCCGCAGTGCTCCTATGACGCGGGAATCGGCGAGAACGTGGAGGATGATGGCGCCTTCCGCCCGCCAACGCCTCGCAATGCCTAGCTCAGCGAGGCCGTGTTGCTCGAGGAGGTAAGGCCCGCCGACCTCGATGGCGGTGCCGCCGACGGTTGCAGTGACCCCGACTGCCGGGGAGGAGGCGAAGTCGTGAGCCCGGGCGACGTCGAGGCCGCGCTCCGCTGCGGCCTGGGTGATGGCACGGGCAAGTGGGTGCTCGCTATCGGCCTCCGCGGCCGCAGCGAGTGAGAGCACCTCGTCTTCGGTTTTATCGCCGGCTGGTTGGACGCCGGTGACGGTGGGCTCGCCCTTGGTCAGGGTTCCGGTCTTATCGAAGAGCACGGCGTTGACGTTGCGCATCGATTCCAGGGCGAGGCGATCCTTGATAAGCACTCCGCCGCGGGCGGCGCGCTCGGTGGCAATGGAAACCACCAGCGGGATGGCCAGCCCCAGTGCGTGCGGGCAGGCGATGACGAGCACGGTAATGGTGCGCACCACTGCCTCCGCCGGCAGGCCAATGAGGTTCCAGACCAGCGCGGTCATTGCCGCAGAACCCAGAGCGAACCAGAACAACCACGCCGCTGCAGTATCGGCGATGCGCTGGGCGCGGGAAGTCGAGGATTGGGCAGCAGAGACGAGTTTCTGGATTCCGGCCAGTGCTGTATCTTCGCCGGTTGCTGTGACCTCAACGCGCAGCCCGGAGTCAGTGGCGATGGTTCCGGCGACGACCTTGTCACCGACCTCGCGGCGCACCGCGCGGGATTCGCCGGTGACCATAGACTCATCCAACGCCGCCGATCCCTCGACGATCTTGCCATCCGCTGGAACCGCAGCGCCCGGGCGCACGATCACGACGTCGCCGACCGCCAGCTCAGATGGGGCCACGGCTACCACGTCATCGCCGACAACCTTCTCAGCTTCGTCGGGCAGCAGCGCTGCCAGGGAATCAAGCGCGGAGCTGGTCTGGGCCAGTGAGCGCATCTCAATCCAATGCCCCAAAAGCATGATGACTATGAGCAGCGCCAGTTCCCACCAGAAGTCGAGCTGGTGGTCGAGGAGTTCAAGGCTCGCACCCCACGAGGCCAAGAAGGCCACCGTGATGGCCAGGGCAATAAGCAGCATCATTCCGGGCTGGCGGGAGCGAATTTCACCTATCCCGCCGCTGAGGAAGGGGCGTCCGCCCCAGAAGTACATAATCGTACCGAGTACCGGGGATACCCAGGGGATCCACGCGGCAGCGGGCAGCTGATAACCAATGAGATGGGCGAACATGGCGTTGAACCCCACGACTGGAACGGCCAAAGCGAGCATGATCCAAAACAGTCCTCGGAAGCGCGCGACATGGTCGCCGTGACCGCCGTGCATGCCAGCCATACCCGGCATTCCAGCCATATCGTGCATGCTCTTCATATCGTGCATGTTGGCCATGTCATGCCCGGAATGAGCGTCGGATTCGGAATGCATAGTCTTGTGATCGCCGTGCATGGCGTGTGCGTGTTCGGAGTGGTGTTTGTGTGCTTTGCTCATACTCGGTTCCAGCTTCCTTGTTTAGTCTGCCTCGGTCGTGGTTCGACTATGCGGCCGGTTGTATCTCGCTTTCGGTTACCCACTTATGATTGGTCATTTTCATGCCTCCCGCCTCGTAATCGACGACATAGACGGTCTCGTCGGTCGAGGAGGAAACGGTCGCGGCGCCACCGTCCATGCCCTCCACGTGGTCGGCGTTGACGGTGACCGAGGCGCCATCGGCTAGGCGCTCGGAGCCGGCGTCCGCAATCTCCTCTTGGACTACCCAGCGATGATCACGCACGGGATCGCCACCGGTTGTGGGCGTGTAGTCGATGGCATAGACATAGGTGGCGTAGGCGCCCACGATGGTGGCCTTTGCTCCCTGCATGCCCTCCATGTGGTCAGTACTCAACGTTACTTCATTGCCGACCGGGTATTTCGGATCGGTGGCCTCGGTCATCCCCGCGGGCACTGGCCCGCCATCGGCCGGATGTTTCATGTCGCCGAGGTTCATGCCTGCGTGCATTTCGCCGTCCTTCATTTCCCCCTCGCCGTGCCCGCTGTGCATCTCGTTTTCATCCGTTTGTGTGGTCGGGGAGGCCTGCTCATCGGTTCCGGTGGAACAGGCATTCAGCGTCAGTGCAGCGGCGAGGAGTCCCGCGGAGGCGAGACTTAGGGCATGGCGCGGCGTGCGGGGGAGGGGCGATCGGGGCCCGGAGTCGGCTTCCATTGAGTCTTTTAGTGCAAATAGCATGCTCTTCAGCTCCTTGGGATCGGTACTATCCACGATCGACATTATACCCCATGGGGGTATAATTCAAGGGGCAGAAGGAAGAAAGCCGCCTCAAAGATCGAGGCGGCAGTGGGGTGCCGTCTCCCCCGTCGTGGGCCGGCACGAGTAGCTATGAATCGAGCAGGCTGCCCATCTTTTTTGCAATCATCTTGGTGGCGAGCTTTGGGTTCAACCGCGAGATCCTATCCATCATCGCAGCATCACTGCCGATGGTGGCGCGAAACTTTTCCTTCTCTATGGCCTCGCCGATGGACTCTGCGGCTTCCTGAGGGCTCGTGGTCTTTTGCTGTGCAGCCTCGCTAGATTCGCTGCGCACCCGCAGTCCGGAGTTGGTGGCGATATCGGTGGCGATGGCGCCGGGGAAGATGACACCCACGGCCACATTGGTGTCGAGAAGCTCGGCGTAGAGGGCCTCGGTAAGCAGCGTCACCGCCGCCTTCGATGCCCCGTAGGCCGCCTGGCCTGGCACTGGGGCGAAGGCGGCCATGCTGGCGACATTGAATAGCGCGGCTTGGGGCCGCTCGAGGAGAACCGGCAAGAAAGCCTTGCAGGTGTTCATCGTGCCCCAGAAGTTGACGTTCATGACCTTCTCAATTTCGGAGAAAGGAAGATCGTTGACGCGCACAAATTGCTGGATGACGCCAGTAATATTGATGAGGCCATCGACCTGGCCATCCGCCTCTGTGACTTGGGCGGGCAAGGCGGCGACGGCCTCTCGGTCTGTGATATTGACGGCGTGTTGCGTGAAGCGCGAGCCGGCACCGGCTTGATTCGCAGTCTCTGCCAAGCCGACAGCGTTGAGATCCACGCCGGCGACCAACGCGCCCTTAGTAAGTAGAAGGAGGGTGACCGCGCGGCCGATTCCGTTTCCTGCGCCGGTTACCACGATGGTCTTGCCTGACCTGTCCATGAGAGCATCTTTTGTGTATTGGCACACAATTGGCCGATCTAATTGCATAGATCACTCTACTCTTTGGTATTCGGGTGGGGGAGCGATAAGAGACAATGGGAATCGTGGTGAGAAACTCATGAGAGGCTGGATGGAGCGCTGGCAGGTGGCGCTGTATGTACTCAGCATCGCTGCGGGTGTGCTTGTCGGCCTCGCGTTTCCCGGTTTGGCCCATCCCGCGCAGTTAGCCATCACGCCGTGTCTGATGGCGTTGCTTTATGCCACCTTCCTCGCCATCCCCTTTGCCAAGGTGACCCAGGCTTTTCGGGACTGGCGGTTCCTGGCGGCCATCCTTGTGCTTAACTTCGGGGTGGGCCCAGCGGTGGTGTGGCTGCTGACCAGGCCGCTTGCCCACGACCAAGCACTGCTGGTGGGGGCGCTTTTCGTGCTGCTGTGCCCGTGTGTGGACTATGTCATCGTCTTCGCCGGACTAGCCGGCGGTGATAGCAAGCGGCTGCTCGCCGCCACTCCCTTGCTCATGGGCCTGCAGATGCTTATCTTGCCTCTCTACCTAAGGCTCTTCGCGGGAGGAGGCGTGGTTGGCGCAGGAGAATTCGGGCCTTTCCTTGAGGCTTTCGTACTTTTTATCGCGGTACCACTTGCGGCGGCCATCCTCACGCAGGGGTCGGCGAAGCGCTCGAAGTCGGCGAGCGACTGGGAGGAAACGGTCGCCGCGGCGATGGTGCCGCTAATGATGGCGACGCTGGCGGTGGTGGTCGCCTCGCAGATCGACAAGGTCAGCGCCCAGTCTGGACGGCTCTGGGCCGTGGTACCGGTCTTCGTCTCTTTCGCGGTCGTCATGCTGCTGGTCGCGCTGGCGGTGTCCCGGGTGTCCCGGATGGACTCCGCAGGTACCCGCGCGCTGGCCTTTAGCGCTATCACGCGCAACTCGCTGGTAGTATTGCCGCTCGTCCTCTCCCTGCCGGCGGAGTTCGCGCTGGCACCCCTCGTCGTGGTGACCCAGACACTGGTGGAGTTGGTGCTCATGGTCATTCTGGTTCGAGCGCTACCGCGCTGGGTGAAATAACCTGTGCGAGTCTCGCCGGGCGCCGTAGGGTGGGGGCCATGGAGACCTTTCGGAAAAGAGTGCAAGAAAGCGACCAAGCCGGAGCGGAGGCAGCCGGCCTGCGCTGGCTCGCCCAGGCCTGCCCGGAAACGGTGGTTCGCGTCGTATCCTATGGTGCCGACTTCGTCGAGACACAACAGGTACGTGAGGTGCGGCCGACCCCAAAAGCTGCCTTCGAGTTTGGCGTTAACCTCCGGCGCATCCACGATGCCGGAGCCCCCGCCTTCGGCAGCCCACCGCAGGGATGGGAGGGAAAAAACTACATCGGGCGTGTTAGCCAGGAATGTACGCCGAGCGACGATTGGGGCCAGTTCTACGCCGAGCAACGTGTGCTGCCCTTCGCCGAGGGGGCTGGGCTGCGCCCAGAGCAGCTCGACAGCGTTAAGCGCGCCTGCGCCGCCATCGAGGAAGCCAGCTGGGACATTGCTCCTGCGCGCCTGCATGGGGATCTCTGGGCCGGAAACCTACTTTTTAGTGTGGCAGGAGGAATAGTCATTGACCCGGCCGCTCACGGCGGTCACCCGCACACAGATTTGGGCATGTTGGCACTGTTTGGGGCACCTTATCTGGAGGAGATTTTCCGCGGCTACGGTGCCCCGCGCGATATCGAACGTTGGATTCCCCTGCACCAGCTCCACCCCCTGGCAGTGCACTCCTTGACCCACGGCGCTGCTTATCACCGCCCGCTCCAGCGCGCTGCCGCACTCACCCTCGAACTGCTCACAGCTTAAAGCCTGCTATGTCCTTGCGGTTGTTGAGCAGCTGACGCTGCTTGGCGGCGTCGCGGCCCTAAGCAGTGGCAGGCCCACTCGGCATGACTCGCTTGTGCGCTCCCTTCTTCCACAGGAACTCGATACGCTCGCGGGCTGACTCTGGAACCTGTTTGCCCTCGAGGTAGTCATCGATGTGGGCATAGGTAACGCCCAGCGCCTCCTCATCGGGCAGCTGCGGCTTATTGTCTTCTAGATCTGCCGTGGGGACCTTCTTCCACGTGGAATCCGGCGCTCCCAAGTGGCGCAGTAGCTGCGCGCCCTGGCGCTTGTTGAGTCCTTCTAGCGGAAGGAGATCTGCTGCGCCATCGCCCCATTTGGTGAAGAATCCGGCGAGGTTCTCCGCAGCGTGATCGGTGCCGATGACCAGTGCACCGACCTCACCGGCCAGGGCGTACTGGGCTGTCATGCGCAGGCGTGCCTTGATATTGCCGCGGTTGAGATCCCCGAGCCCGGGCGCGTCGAGGACTCCGGACACCTCGCCCTCGAGGGCGCGGGTGGCGGTGGCGATATTGATAGTGGGGCGGTGAGCGGGCCGGATAAAGTCCAGCGAAATCTGGGCATCGGCCTCGTCGGCCTGGACGCCATAGGGTAGGCGGACCGCCCAGAACTCCGCGCCTGCAACGCGCGCGACGGCGAGCTGCGCTAAGCGCCCAGCCAGCGTGGAGTCTTGACCTCCGGAAATGCCGAGCACGTAGCCCTTGGCGTCAGTACGGCGCAGATAATCGGCTAAGAACTCGACCCGCGTTTCAATCTCTGTTTCTGGATCGATAAAGGGCTTAACACCCAGGACGTTTATGATCTCTTCTTGCAGTGTGAGTGGTGTAGTTGACATGACGTTCATGGTAGCTGCCTGCCACAATGACTGTTTGTGAATAGCCAAACTTATGTCAAGGTCGTGGCCGGCATAGCAGCCCTCGGTGGACTGCTATTTGGCTACGACACAGGTGTTATATCCGGCGCCTTATTGTTTATCACCCCGGAATTTAATATGACCGCCCACCAGGAAGGCTGGGTGGCTTCGACGCTGCTGATCGGCGCGATGCTCGGCGCGCTGCTAGCCGGGCGGGTGGCAGATCGCTACGGGCGGCGGACAACCCTTATCCTCGGTGGCCTCATATTCGTCGCCGGGTCCATCTGGTGTGCTCTGGCCGGAACTATCGGCAGCTTGGCGCTTGCGCGGGCTTTCCTGGGAGTGGCAGTCGGTGGCGTTTCTATTGTTTCACCGATGTATATCTCCGAGATCGTGCCAGCCGCCGTGCGCGGGCGCATGGTCTCACTCAATACCTTGATGATCGTCGTGGGACAGCTGATGGCTTATCTGGTCAACTCTGCTCTGGCCACGAGTGCCAACTGGGAACTCATGCTGGGTCTAGCTGCCGTGCCTGGACTTTTATTGGCGGTGGGCATGTTCTTCCTGCCAGATACGCCAATCTGGCTGGCCACTCGCGGGCACGGGGAGAAAGCGCGGGCCATCGCTACCCGCGCCGGGATGCATGTTGAGGAATTAGCCTCGGCAAATGCCGCTCGCCGGGCAGGGCGCTCGGAGTGGTTTAGCCTTAGGCGCTTCCGGTGGATGCAGGTAACAGTACTGCTGGCCATGCTCATGGGACTTACCCAGCAGATTACCGGGGTCAACGCCATCATCTACTTCGCCCCGACGATGATGAATAAGGTGGGCATATCTACGGAGAACTCCGTCTATACCTCAATAGTCATCGGGTTAGCCTCTGTGGTCGCCTGCATCATCGGTCTCAAGGTCATCGATCGCATTGGTCGCAAGCGCCTTTTGCTTATAGGTCTCAGCGGCAACGTCATCTCGTTGCTTATTCTCTCCGTGGCTTATTCGCAGGCGGATGGCTCGACCACGATGGCTATGATTTCGCTCGTGTTTATGGCGTTGTTTATCGCCTTCCAACAGGCTGCGGTTTCTCCAGCGACGTGGTTGCTTATCTCGGAACTAGTTCCTTCGCAGGTGCGAGGCCTGGGCATGGGCATTGCCGGGCTCTCCCTCTGGCTGACCAACTGGGCCGTGGCTCAATATTTCTTGCCGCTGGTGGAATGGCTTTCTGGTTCGGTGGCTTTCCTAGTCTTTGCCTGCCTCGGGCTCGTTGCCGTGGGCTATACGCGCGTCCTTATTCCGGAAACAATGGGGCGCAGCCTTGAGCAAGTCAGTGAGGAAATGGAGCGGCGTTACGCCAAGGTTTCCTAGTTTTGGTTCTTTCGTGCACGTGGGGTATTATTTTCGATCGTGTCATGGTCGGGTTTATGCCCGGCTTTGCTTTAACTATTCAACCGCATTTAGATTGCGCATAACGAAAGGAGCGCCCGATGAAGGTCCGCAAGTCGCTTCGGTCGCTGAAGAAGAAGCCGGGCGCCCAGGTTATTCGCCGCCACGGTAAGGTCTTCGTGATCAATAAGAAGGATCCGCGTTTCAAGGCCCGTCAAGGCTAGTCTCGCATAAACAAAGGCCTCCGGCCCTTAGCTTCTGCTTTTCTTTAAAGAAAGGCGTTTCAAGTTAGGGTCCGGAGGCTTTTGCGTTGCCTGGACCGCTAGGCAGATGCTTGGCGATGTCGCCTCCACCCGCATCGTGTGAAATGCGTCACGAAATCGGGGCGTCGTCTAGCGAATGTGCAGGATGGCTTCGGGGGCTGTGAAGGGGAGGGGGCAACATATGGGCCGGGGAAAATTCCATCCTGGGAATACCACGCGTGTAACTACTACATGTTGTGTTGGTTGCGAGAACGAGGCACAAAGTATAGTGTCATGGGTACCGCTCACGGAGTTAAGAAACTCCCGCTGAGCCTATATTTTTAAGCAGCAGAACCCCGCCCCGTCCGCAGGTCCCCGGGCCCATCGTCTAAGGAATGAAGAATGTCTATCACCTTGTACACCAAGCCAGCTTGTGTCCAGTGCAACGCCACCAAGAAGGCTCTCGACCGCGCAGGTCTGGAGTACACCATGGTAGATGTCACCGTCGATGATGAGGCCCGTGACTATGTCATGGCCCTGGGATACGTACAAGCGCCCGTTGTCTACGTTGATGGCGAGCACTGGTCCGGTTTCCGCCCCGAGCGCATCAAGGCGCTGGCAACCACTGCCGTTGCCGCCTCGGCTTAGGAGCTAGAGCCATGCTGGTTGTGTATTTCTCCTCCACCACGGAAAATACGCACCGCTTCGTGGAGAAGTTGGGCTTGCCCTCAGCGCGCATCCCACTCCACCGCGGGGACCCAGATCTCATCGTCGATGAGCCTTATGTCCTCGTGTGCCCCACGTATGGCGGGGGAGCCTCCATTAGCCACCAGAACTCACGGCCGGTTCCGAAGCAGGTCATAAAGTTCCTCAATAATGAGCACAACCGCTCCCTTATCCGGGCAGTGATTTCTGGGGGGAATAGCAACTTCGGCGCAGATTTTGGCAAGGCAGGGGACGTCATCGCCGCGAAATGCGGCGTTCCCTATGTTTATCGCTTCGAGCTTCTAGGTACCGAAGAAGACGTGCGCCTGTGCCGCGAAGGGCTTTTAGAAAACGCTTCTGCGCTAGGTCTGCCGCTCGCTGCCTGATGAGGCGCGGGGCGGGGGACCTTATTTAGTTTTACCGGGTCAAATAAATACAGAAAGGTCTCTTAGAAAAAGTGACTATCCAGATGGGGAAAACCGTAGCTGAGCCCGTCAAGGCGGCAGAACAGCTTGATTATCACGCACTCAATGCGCTGCTCAACCTCTATGACGAGAACGGGAACATTCAGTTCGACAAAGACCGCGAGGCAGCGAACCAGTTCTTCCTGCAGCACGTCAACCAAAACACCGTCTACTTCCACGACTTGGAAGAAAAGATCGACTACCTGATCACCAACCAGTACTACGATCCGGCAGTAATTGCGCAGTATGACTTCGCCTTCATCAAGTCCCTGTTCAAGCGCTCTTACTCTTTCAAGTTCCGCTTCAAGTCCTTCTTGGGCGCGTTCAAGTACTACACCTCTTATACGCTCAAGACCTTTGACGGCCGCCGCTACTTGGAGCGCTTCGAGGATCGCGTTTCCATGACCGCGCTCTTCTTGGCCAATGGTGATGAGACCATCGCCGAGCACTTGGTTGATGAGATTATGACCGGGCGCTTCCAGCCGGCCACGCCTACCTTCCTCAATGCGGGCAAGGCGCAGCGCGGCGAGCTGGTTTCCTGCTTCCTCCTGCGCATCGAGGACAACATGGAGTCCATCGGGCGCTCCATCAACTCTGCCCTGCAGCTTTCCAAGCGCGGCGGCGGAGTGGCCCTTCTGCTGACGAATATCCGCGAGGCCGGCGCCCCCATCAAGCACATTGAGAACCAGTCCTCCGGCATCATTCCCGTGATGAAGCTGCTCGAGGATTCCTTCTCCTATGCCAACCAGCTCGGCGCACGCCAAGGCGCGGGTGCGGTCTATCTCAACGCCCACCACCCAGACATCTTGAGCTTCCTCGACACCAAGCGCGAGAACGCGGATGAGAAGATCCGCATCAAAACCCTGTCGCTCGGCGTTGTCATCCCTGACATCACCTTCGATCTGGCCAAGCGCAACGAGGACATGTACCTCTTCTCGCCTTATGACGTCGAGCGCGTCTACGGCAAGCCCTTCGCAGATATTTCTGTGAGCGAGCACTACGAAGAGATGGTGGAAGATCCCCGCATCACGAAAAAGAAGATCAACGCGCGCCACTTCTTCCAGACCTTGGCGGAGATTCAGTTCGAGTCCGGCTATCCCTACATCATGTACGAGGACACGGTAAACCAGGCCAACCCGGTCAAGACCGGCTGGATCAACATGTCCAACCTGTGCTCGGAGATCCTCCAGGTGAACTCGGCCTCCGAGTTCGCCGATGACTTAAGCTACAAGAAGATGGGGGAGGATATCTCCTGCAACTTGGGCTCGCTCAACATCGCGGCCACCATGGATTCGCCTGACTTCGCCCTCACGGTGGAAACCGCCATCCGCGGCTTAACCGCAGTGGCCGATAAGACCGCCATTGATTCGGTCCCTTCGGTTCGCAAGGGCAACGATGACTCCCACGCCATCGGCCTTGGTCAGATGAACCTGCACGGCTACCTCGGGCGTGAGCACATTGAATACGGCTCGGAGGAAGGACTGGACTTTACCAACGCCTACTTCGCTGCGGTACTCTATGCCGCCCTGCGCGCCTCCAACCGGATCGCCCGCGAGCGCGGCGAGTACTTCACCGAGTTCCCCCAGTCTGAATACGCCTCCGGCGAATTCTTCGACCGCTACGATCCCGCCGAGTTCGCCCCGCAGACGGATAAGGTCAAGGAGCTTTTCGCTGCTTCCTCCATTCACACCCCCTCCGCCGAGGATTGGGCGGCGTTGAAGGCGGACGTGGCCAACTACGGGCTCTACAACCGCAACCTGCAGGCCGTGCCACCAACGGGTTCGATCTCTTATATCAACAACTCCACCTCCTCGATTCACCCGATCGCCTCCAAGATCGAGATCCGCAAGGAGGGCAAGATCGGCCGCGTGTACTACCCGGCTCCGCACATGGACAACGAGAACCTTGAGTACTTCAAGGATGCCTACGAGGTGGGCTACGAGAAGATCATCGATACCTACGCCGTGGCCACCAAGTACGTCGATCAGGGACTCTCGCTGACGCTGTTTTTCAAGGACACCGCCACCACCCGCGACATCAACCGCGCTCAGATCTACGCCTGGCGCAAGGGAATCAAGACCCTCTACTACATCCGCCTGCGCCAGATGGCTCTGGAGGGTACCGAGGTCGAGGGCTGCGTTTCCTGCATGCTCTAGGGTGCACCTAGCTCGGAGTATTCCAGAATCTGTACCAGTATTAGCTCCAGCATCAGCTTTTAGTTGATGCTGGTGCGTGCTGTATCGAGGATTGCCCGCGCCAGCGCCTCGGCCTCGTCGGGGCGCGAGTCACAGATGGCGCGGGCGAGGTCGAGATGCAATTCCGCCGTGCCGCCGAGGGGATTGCGCTTGGCCGAGCCAAAGACAGACTTGCCCTTGAGCAAGGATAAAAGTGAAGGGGCCAAGGCCGCGAACATCTCGTTGCCCGAGGCGTGCAGCACCATTGTGTGGAAACGCAGGTCTGCGGCCAACTCCTCCCCGGTCCGCGGTGATGGCGTGTTTTCCAGTTCATGGAGCTTGCGCGCTAGCGCCAAGATTTCACGGCGCTCTTCAACCGGCGCACTAGTGGCTGCTAGACGCGCCGCCATTGGCTCAATGGAAAGACGCAGTTGGTTGAGCGAGCTAACTTGCTCCTGCCGCGTTTTCTCATTGCTCAGGCGCCAAGAAATGATGGCGTGATCAAAGACCGACCATTCCTGCATGGGCAGCACTGTGATGCCCACCCTGCGTGAGGATGAAACCAAGCCGAGTTGCTCCAGCGCCCGCATGGCCTCACGCGCCACGGTGCGCGAGACATTGAAACGCTCGGAGAGACTCTGCAAGGTAAAAGTCGACCCGGGGACAATGGCGCCGCTAACAATGTCTGATCCAACACAGTCGAGGACGCTATTGAGCAGCGGCAGGGAGTGGTCCGTTGAAGTAGTCAAGGCTTATGGCCTCCAGTAGGGGATAGGGGAGAGGGTTGGGGAAGCTGAAAGCGGAGTAGCAACGAGTTAGGGGGTGAAGCTACAACGCTTAAAGCTTTAGAGATTAGAACAACGATATAAGTCTCTCTAAAATACCTTGCTTCCTGCAGCAAATCAGCGAAATGTGCAACATTTGTATCACCTTTGCATTGCTTTCTCGTTCAAGTACTGCGAATTGCTGCTTTGGCAGGTCAAGCTAATAGTTCCCGCCAGTGCGGAGGTTGAGTAGGCTGGGGTGCTGAACTAAGTTCTGTAATCTACCTCGATCTACTAGAGAGCAAGTGAGGGAATAACGCGTGTCTCACGACTACGACTCATATGTAAAAGACCACGAAAAGCCGGTTAAAGCCATTAACTGGAACACCATCCCCGATGAAAAAGACCTCGAGGTGTGGGAGCGGTTGACGGGTAACTTCTGGCTTCCTGAGAAGGTTCCAGTATCCAATGACATCCCCAGCTGGAAGACCTTGACGGAGAAAGAAAAAGAGACCACCATGCGGGTCTTCACGGGTCTGACGTTGCTGGACACCATCCAGGGCACCGTGGGTGCGGTCTCCCTGCTTCCCGATGCCGCCACGCTGCACGAGGAGGCCGTCTACACCAACATTGCGTTTATGGAGTCCGTCCACGCGAAGTCTTACTCCAATATCTTCATGACTTTGGCCTCCACCCCCGTCATCAACGATGCCTTCCGTTGGTCGGAGGAGAACGCGAACCTGCAGCGCAAGGCCAAGATTGTCCTGTCCTACTACGAGGGCGAGGATCCTTTGAAGAAGAAGGCTGCTTCCACTCTGCTGGAGTCTTTCCTCTTCTACTCCGGCTTCTACCTGCCGATGTACTTCTCCTCACGCGCGAAGCTGACCAACACCGCGGACATCATTCGCCTCATCATCCGCGATGAGGCTGTGCACGGCTACTACATCGGCTACAAGTTCCAGCAGGGTTACAAGAAACTTAGCGCCGAAGAGCAGTCGGAGCTCAAGGAGTACACCTTCGATCTCCTCTACGATCTCTACGACAACGAGATCTCCTACACCGAGGACCTCTATGATGACTTGGGCTGGACCGAGGACGTCAAGCGTTTCCTGCGTTATAACGCCAATAAGGCGCTCAATAACCTGGGATTCGAGGGCCTGTTCCCAGTGGATGAGACCCGAGTTTCGCCTGCCATCTTGTCCTCCCTTTCGCCCAACGCCGACGAGAACCACGATTTCTTCTCCGGCTCGGGTTCCTCCTATGTCATCGGCAAGGCCGAGGACACCACGGACGACGACTGGGACTTCTAAAGAGGGCGCGATAGCCGCTTATCTGCTGTTAATGTGTCTGGCATGCCGCCTATAGCCAGTACCATTCAATCTGTTCCCGCCTCTGGCATCCGGAGGATCTTCGAGCTCGCAGCGGGAATGGAGGATGTAATCCCGCTTAGCGTCGGGGAGCCAGGCCTTGCGGTCTCGCAGGAGATTCGCGCTGCAGGGGCACGCGCTTGGCGGGAGGACCCGATAAACTACACGCCCAATAGCGGGCTGCCCGCACTGCGCAGTGCCATTCGGGGGAAGCTGGCGCTGCATAATGGATACGCCGTGGAGGAGGAGCAGATCCACGTCACGGCGGGTGGCGCGCAGGCGTTGCACATGGCGATGACCTTCACGTTGAGTGCCGGCGATGAAATCCTGATTCCGGATCCGGGCTATGCCACCTTCGCCATGGCTCCGCGCTTGCTCGGGGCAGTTCCGGTGCCCTATGAGCTGCGCCAGGAGCGAGGGTTTCTGCCGGATGTGGCCGAACTAGAAAAGCTAGTGGAGCCGCGCACCCGCGTGCTGCTGGTGAATTCGCCTTCGAATCCTCTCGGCGTGATCTTCCCGGAGGAGACCGTGCGTGAGTTGGTGGGCTTCGCCGCGCGCCATGACCTGTGGATCATTAGTGACGAGGTCTATGAATACCTCACTTTTGAACCCGGCTTCACCAGCTTCGCCGCAATAGACACCGAGGCCCGCGTATTCAGTATCTATTCTTTTTCTAAGACCTATGGCCTTACCGGTGCACGGATTGGTTACCTGGTCACGCCACCCGGCCTCAGTGAGAGATTCCGCGCGGCCCAAGAAGCAATCGTCAGCTGTGTGAGCGCGCCGGGTCAAGCGGCTGCCCTAGCTGCGATCGGCGGGGATGGATCCGATATTGCCGCTGCCCGCGCGCATTATGCAGGCAACATTCAGGCTGCCTGTGGGCTGCTCGATTCGATGGGAATTTCTTATCAGCGTCCCGCAGGTGCCCTGTACCTGTGGATCGACGTTTCTTATGCCAGCGGAGGAGACGTGGCCGCCTGGGCAGAGAAGTTCCTCCTCGAGTGCAAGGTCGCTCTGGCGCCAGGCGTGGCTTTCGGGGCCGCGGGGGAGGGCTGGGTCCGAGTGTGTATTGCTGCGGAGCGCGAAGAACTGCTGCAGGGCCTGAGCAGACTGCCCTCCGCGCAGCGCATTCAAGGAGAGGACTAGAAGGGATCAATCTATTGGTTGATTCATACCGGGGGAGAAGAACAGCTCGTTTTGGAGCTCGAACTGTCCAAAAATTGTGGCCTATCCCACTTCTTAATGTGGGGGAGTGTGGACAGGCTAGATTCTGCGGCGCTACGTGCTGGGGCTATGTGACGCATGTGGCGCCTAGCGGTGGGGGTGAGTGCGCGGAGGAGTATGGCCGCAAGCTGGATAATTGATAGTGAATTCCCCTAATATAGTTCGAGTAAACCTAGGTGTCATTCGGCCTCGCCGAGTGGCACTTGTAAATCAGGAGGATTTAAATGACCGCTGTGGCGCCACGGTTGGACGATTACGTCCCACCAACACGTCCGGAGCCGACCGGCAGTTCCAAGACCGGTTCCAAGGCTTGGGTATTTCTAACCACCACCGACCACAAGCAGCTGGGCATCATGTACTTGATCATGTCCTTCAGCTTCTTCTTCCTTGGTGGCTTCATGGCACTGCTCATCCGCGCTGAGCTTTTCAGCCCGGGCCTGCAGTTCCTTTCCAACGAGCAATTCAACCAGCTGTTCACCTTGCACGGCACCGTCATGTTGCTGCTCTTTGCAACGCCGGTTGTCTGGGGTTTTGCCAACTACATTCTGCCGCTGCAAATCGGTGCACCTGACGTGGCTTTCCCGCGTTTGAACGCATTTGGTTTCTGGATCACTCTGACCGGCGGCATCGTGATGCTGCTCGGCTTCGCCACCCCGGGTGGCGCTGCTGACTTCGGTTGGACTATGTACATGCCTTTGGCTGACTCCATCCACACTCCGGGCATCGGCGCGGATATGTGGATTGTCGGTGTGGGCGCAACAGGCGTTGGTACCATTTCTTCCGCCATCAACATGCTCACCACCATCTTGACTCTTCGCGCACCGGGCATGACCATGTTCCGTCTGCCGGTGTTCACCTGGTGTATCTTTACCGCTTCCGCATTGGCACTGATGATCTTCCCGCTGCTGACCGCTGCGGCTCTGGGCGTGCTCTATGACCGCAAGCTCGGCGGCCACATCTTTGATTCCGGCAACGGCGGCGCCATTCTGTGGCAGCACCTGTTCTGGTTCTTCGGCCACCCCGAGGTCTACGTCCTGGCACTTCCGTTCTTCGGCGTTATCTCCGAGGTCATCCCGGTCTTCGCCCGCAAGCCTGTCTTCGGCTACGTTGGCCTGGTCTTCGCGGTTCTCGCCATCGGCGCCCTGTCCATGGCCGTCTGGGCTCACCACCTCTTCGTCACCGGCGCGGTGCTGCTCCCATTCTTCTCCTTCATGACGTTCTTGATTGCGGTTCCTACCGGCGTTAAGTTCTTCAACTGGGTCGGCACCATGTGGAAGGGGCACATCACCTGGGATACCCCGATGATTTGGGCTCTGGGCTTCATGGCTACCTTCCTCTTCGGTGGTATGACCGGCGTTATGCTGGCCTCCCCGGCGCTGGACTTCCACCTCGCGGAGTCCTACTTCCTCATCGCGCACTTCCACTACACCTTGTTCGGCACCGTTGTATTCTCCGCTTTCGCGGGCCTGTACTTCTGGTTCCCCAAGATGACCGGACGCATGCTCGACGAGCGCCTGGGCAAGATTCACTTCTGGCTGACCTTCGTTGGCTTCCACGGCACCTTCTTGGTCCAGCACTGGGTCGGCAACATGGGTATGCCGCGTCGCTACGCTGACTACCTCGAGACCGATGGTTTCACCGTATTCAACCAGATCTCCACCATCTTCTCCTTCGTCTTGGGCGCTTCCGTTATCCCGCTGGTATGGAACGTGTTCAAGTCTTGGCGCTACGGCGAGATCGTCACCGTTGATGACCCTTGGGGCTACGGCAACTCCCTCGAGTGGGCAACATCTTGCCCGCCGCCGCGTCACAACTTCGTCTCACTGCCGCGTATCCGCTCCGAGCGCCCCGCGTTCGAGCTGCACTACCCGCACATGGTTCAGCGCATGCGCGCGGAGGCTCACGTTGGCCACCAAGGCGTCGATCACCGCAGCGATGTTCACCAGTCGGTACCTCCTACCGAGCCGGTATCCGCTAAGTAGCGTGACCGTTATTCAACGCTCCTGATAGGCCGCCTTCTCCAGAGATTCTTCTCCGGGGACGGCGGCTTTTGTGATCCGTGGTCTGAGACACTGCCGGGCATAGCCAGCCATGGCAGCACAAAGGCTGGATGCGATGTGTGCTTCGGCTGCGTGCGGTGGAATAATGTCCTGCGTGGATACTCTCAACGAATCTTTTGCAGTTATCACCGCCTCGGGGCCAGACAAGCCCGGGGTCTCTGCCGCATTCTTTCGCGTCTTAGCCTCCTACAACATTGAGCTGGTTGATGTGGAGCAGGCCATTTTTTCTGGACGCATCTCCTTGGCTGCCTACGCTCACATCGATGCCGCCCGCGTTAAAGATATTGAACGCGGGCTGAAGAACACTCTCAGCATCTACGGGCAGTCCATCACCATCATGGTGGAGGAGGGCGCACGCGGCTCGCGTCCGCGCTCCACCCATGTCCTCGTCGTGCTGGGGTCGAGGGTTACGGCGCACGACGTCTCCTCTCTGGCGCAGACTCTGGCCAACTTCAACGCCAACATCGACCGCATTCGCGGCCTTTCCTCCAAGCCGCTGACCGGCATTGAATTCTTTGTCACCTTGGAGGGAAGCGAGGACACCGTGCGCGCTGCGCTCACGCAGCTTTCGGGCGAGCTGGGAATCGACATTGCTATAGAGCGTGCCGGCCTGCAACGCCGTTCCAAGCGCCTCATCTGCTTTGATTGCGACTCGACACTGATTACCGGTGAGGTCATCGAGATGCTTGCGGCGCATGCAGGCAAGGAGGCCGAGGTCGCCGCCGTCACGGAGCGCGCCATGCGCGGAGAGCTCGATTTCGAGGACTCCCTGCGCGAGCGCGTGGCTACCTTGGCCGGGCTGCCCGAGTCCGTCATCGCTAAGACCGCAGCAGGCATTGAGTTGACCCCGGGCGTGCGCACGACGATTCGCACTCTCAAGCACATGGGGTACCGGGTTGCGGTGGTCTCCGGCGGCTTCATTCAGGTCCTCGAGGGCCTGGCTCGGGAGCTCGACCTTGATTATGTTCGGGCCAACACGTTGGAGATCGAGGACGGCAAGCTTACCGGCCGAGTCGTTGGCAAGGTCGTGGACCGCAAGGCCAAGGAGGAGTTCCTCCGAGAGTTCGCCGCGGATTCCGGTTTGCAGATGAGCCAGACCGTCGCGGTGGGAGACGGCGCCAATGATATCGACATGATTGCGGCTGCGGGACTCGGCATTGCTTTCAACGCCAAGCCGGCGTTGCGTGAGGTGGCGGATGCTTCCGTCAACCACCCATATATGGATGAGGTGCTGCAGCTCCTGGGGATCCCTTCCGAGGAGATCGTTGTTGACTAACTTCGAGGTTGCACACGCGCGCCTTGTGGCCGCGGCGACCGGGCGGGATTGGCACGAGGATCCAGAGGATCCCGCACGCCCAGAGACGGTGCAGGCGATGCAGATCGTCTTGAACCTACCCAAGCAGGAGCCGCCTTCGCGCACGGTGGCGCTCGAGGCGGCGGCGCGCGCCGTGGTCTCGGTGTGTCTCGATGATCGCGCCGGCGAGGAGGGCGCTTTCTCGCAGGCGCTTGCGCACTGGTATGGCCACCGCATTCGCAAGATCGCGCGGCGGGCCCGTAACAAGGCCTGGCGCGATGTGCAGGCCCTGCCAGGGGTGAGCGTTGCAGACACCGCGCGAGCATTCGCGCCCTCGGCTCTGTCCGAAGTGGACCCCCAATTGTCCAAGCTGCAGATAGGCCACACGGAGCTCGCCCACGATGAGCCGGGCCCCGCGCTTGGCGATGTCCCCGTCATCTACATCGATGCCTCACTCCCGATGTCCGCTGGCAAGGCTGCGGCCCAGGTGGGTCATGGCTCGATGCTATTGGCCGGACACATGGATGTAGAGGAGGCGCGGGCTTGGGCCCAGCGCGGTTTCATGCTTTCGGTGCGCGAGGTGCCGACGGAGCAGTTTCTTCGCGCCTGCGCGCAGCCGGGGGCCGTGGTGGTGCGCGATGCCGGATTTACCGAGATAGCCCCGGATTCCGCCACGGTCTGCGCCCTTCGTCGCCCGCTAGAGGGTTTGATTTAGCTCGCTATGCGGCGGCAACTCAACGTGGGAGTAAACCGCTAGATCGTCGAATTTGTCGTTGAGGTATTGAGCCGCCCGCGCAATTCCCTCGAGTTCAAAGCCGGCCTTTTCGGCCACTCTCCTCGAGGCGAGATTGTCTACCGCCGCGCGCAGCTCCACCCGCACGTAGCCTTCGGCGTGCGCCCATGCAGTGACGGTGCGCAACGCTTGAGTTGTCATCCCGCCGCCGCGGGCCCAAGGCGCGCAGTGGTAGCCTATGTCCCCGGCCAAGCTGCCGTGTGGACGAAATTCGATGACTCCGCAGAACTTATCGTTGTCGTCGACCATGGCCCAGGCGAGGTGGTCGAGGCCGATGAAATCGATGGCCATTTCCCGGGTATAAGGACGCGGGATGGTGGTGAAGCGCTGGGTGAGGGGGTCGGTGCAGGCGGTGTGGAGCAAGTCGACGTCGTCAAGCGTGAGGGGGCGCAGGCCAGCTAGAACGGGAACGTTCATCGGGTTTCCACCAATCTTTTTAGGGCGCTTTTTACCACCTGAGGATCGGTGGTCTGCCACATGGGTGGCATGGAGGCCCTGAGGAATCCACCATAGCGTTTGGTGATGAGCCGGTTGTCGAGGACTGCAACGATCCCGCGATCCTCCACCGAGCGCAATAGGCGTCCCGCACCCTGGGCCAGCAAGAGCGCGGCGTGGGTGGCGGAAACCTCCATGAAGCCGTTGCGGCCTGCTGCCTGCGCGGCCTCGGTGCGTGCCTGCATGAGCGGGTTATCCGGGCGAGGGAAGGGGATGCGGTCAATAAGAACCAGGGAACAGGCGGGTCCTGGCACGTCGACCCCCTGCCACAGGGTGAGGGTGCCAAAGAGGCAGGAGTTCTCGTTCTTGCTGAAGCGATCCACCAATGCGCCGATGGAGTCCTCACCCTGGACAAAGATCTCGAAGGGGATCTGCCCGCGTAGTTCCTCGGCAGCTTGTTGGGCCGCGCGACGGGAGGAAAACAGCCCCAGCGTGCGTCCCCCCGCGGCCATGATGAGCTCTTTGATTTCCTGTAACGTGGCGGGCGCTATCCCATCGCGTCCGGGGTTGGGCAGGTGCTTGGCCACATAGAGAATTCCCTTCTTGGCGGGATCGAAGGGGGTTCCTGCGTCGAGGGAATCCCAGGTGCCCTTAGGCATGCCCCACTGAGCGGCCATAGCGTCGAAGCGCCCACCTAGTGCCAGGGTGGCGGAGGTGAGAACCACGGTTTGCTCGCCGAAGAGCTTGTCATGCAGCATCCCGGCGATGGAGAGTGGGGCGACGGCTAAGGTATCCGTCATGGAGCGCTCGTCTCGTTCCATCCACACCACATCCTCGTGGGCCGAGGGATTGTCGGTGGCGAAGACATCGAGGATGCGCACGACTGCCTCGGACATGGTGGCCAGGTGATTGGCCAGGTTTTGGCGCTCGGCGAAGGTCTCAGGTTCGTTGGCCTGCTCGCCCTCAGGCGCCCGTGCGATGGCGTCTTTGCATTCGCGCAGGGTATCTCCCACGGCGGTGAGCTGCTGCTTGGCGTTATCGGGCAGATCTACCCAGCGCCCCGGTTCGAATTCGCCCAAGAGCATGGCAAACTCGTCTGCTAGTTGGGACAGACGCTGATCTTTTCCTTCCGCTCCCAAGGACTTGGCGCGATTGGAGGCCATCTTGAGCGCACGCCCGGTGATTTCCGCGGTGGAGACCGAGGTAATTCTTCCGTCGAGCTCGTGGGCCTCGTCGACGATGACGACGTCATGTTCGGGCAGGATATTGATATCGGAGATGGCGTCAATGGCCAAAAGGGCGTGGTTGGTTACTACGATATTGACATCGGCGGCCTTGCGGCGTGCGGCCTCGGCGAAGCAATCCTCGCCATGCGGGCAGCGAATGGCCCCAAGGCACTCTGCGGAAGTCACCGACACCTGGCGCCAAGCCAAGTCTGGCACGCCCGGATCGAGGTCCTCGCGGTCGCCGCTTTCCGTCTCCTGCGCCCAAGCGTGGACGCGCTGGATGTGGCGGCCCATGCGCGAGACCTCGGACTCGTCGATGAGGGCATCGTCATGGGCTAATTGTTCACCCTGTGCCACCTTGTTCAGGCAGAGATAGTTTGAGCGGCCTTTCATAATGGCGAAGGTAGGCGCGGTCTCCAGCACCGACTCCAGCGACTCAACTAGGCGAGGTAGGTCGCGCTCAACCAATTGACGCTGCAGGGCCAGTGTCGCCGTGGAGACGATGACCGTGTGGCCGGTCTCCTGGGCATGGGCAATGGCGGGGACTAGGTATGCCAGCGACTTTCCGGTGCCAGTTCCTGCCTGTACCGCTAAATGGCGCTCTTTATGGAGCGCGGCGGTCACGGCATCTGCCATGGCCACCTGGCCTTCGCGCCGGGTGCCGCCGAGGGAGGCGACGGCGGCGTCGAGAAGCTCGGTGGTGGATAGGTTTTGGGGCTGGTCACTCACCCGAATCAGTCTAGCTTTTCGCCTCGAGTCGAGGGCGAGGTGGGGTGATGACCTGCCTGACGCTGCTTATTCCTTTCTAATCCTATAGTCGGTGCGTTCTATGGTCGGTGCGTTGCCACGCTGAAAAACTCGGGGCGACGGGAAGGGTCCTTGCTTAGAGCCAATGTGGCAGCCAACCGGCCGAAGTAAGGCGCGAACTTCATGCCGGTGCCTGACATGCCCACAGCCATGGTCAGGGACTGTTCTGGCAGGACATCGATGATTGCGTGGCCATCTTCGGTGAATCCATCGTGGTGCATGCTCAGGCGCGCCACATCGGGGAAGAAATCTGGGATTACCTCTGCGACGCGCTGGGAGAAGGCATTGAGGGCTGGTTCGCGCACGGTGGACGGAACCTGATCCGGGTGGTCCACGGTGTCGACGAAGAACGCGTTGGTGGAGAACTTAACCGTGTATCCGTCGATGCTCGGGGCGCCGTAGATGTGAAAGCTGGAGCCATCGGGCTGAGGCTTGTCGTAGAGGAAAATGGGAAGGTTCTCGGGGCTAAATAGCTCCGGTGTGCGTGGCATGAACCACGTTAAAGGAATCGGCTTTACGCGCACCACATCCTTGGCCTCGGGGATAAGTTCGCCGGCCCATGAGCCAAGGGTGAGGATTAGATTGTGAGCCAGAACTGAGCCGCGACTGGTGCGCAAGACCGCCCCACCATCTGCCAGCCGGTCGATGCCGAGAACTTTGGTATGGGTCCATAGTTTTGCGCCGTTGTCCAGCGCCAGCTCGGTTGCGGAGGCGACCGCGACCTCTGGACGGATGCCGCCGCCTTGAGGATCGTAGATTCCAATGTCCTGCTTCGCCACTTCGAATTGCGGAAAGCGCTCGCGCAGCTCTTCGGAATCGAGGTAGCTATGGTCGAGGTCGAATTCCTCGATGACCTTTTGAGTAGACATCATGGTTTGGTAGTCGCTGGGGCCGATGCTAAGCGCGCCGATCGGCAAGAATACGTCTCGGCCGGACTTCTCGTTGAGGTCTAGCCAGAGTTCCCGAGCGCGTTGGGCGAATTCTATGAAGTCCCCGCCCTCTTTGAGCGCCACCCTAAACAGGCGGGACTCGCCGCTATAGCTACCGCGGGTGTGGAGCCGACCGAATTGCTCGATGCCTAGAATCGAGGTACCTTCCGGCGCCAGCTCGCTAAGCTGCCACAGCGCCATCGAGCCCATGGTGCCAACGCCCACCACGGCGAAGTCAACTTCTGCTACATAGTCGATGGGATTGTGATTGCCTGACTTATTGACTGTCATGTTTGGTACTCCTTAAACGAGCTCGGGGGTTTCCCAGAGGTTTACGGTGGTGCCAATGCCCAGCTCGCGGGCCTTGTCATAGATGTGGGAAGCCCAGGCAACGTCTTCGACGGGCATGCCGCCAACGGAGAATACGAAGACTTCTTCCTCACTAGTTCGTCCCGGGACGTCGCCGGAGATGATTTGCGAGATATCGGCGACCGATCCGGGGGAGATCTCGCCGTCGCGCTCCATCTCAAGGAACTTGTTGCCGATAATACCCACCTGTTCAAAGGCTGCGGGGGCGTATTCTTCCAGCCATGCTTCGTAGAGGCCGCGGTTGTCTAGGACCATGCGCACTTTGCCAGACTTGAGATACTCGTTGTCGAGATTGGCACAGCCAGGGAAAGTCAGCAGAGTGCCAGGTGAAATCCATTCCGGGGCGATCATGGGGTAGTTCTCGACACCGGCGGAAGACGTGGTGCACACGCTAACGACATCGCTGCCTTGTACTGCTTCCTCGATGGTATCGACCACCGTGATGGTGGTGAACTGACTAAGCGTGGCCTTTGTCCAGGATATGAAGTCGTCGAGGGACTTTTTTCCACGGCCCTTGATCTTCAAGGTATTTAGGCTGGGGCGAGCTGCGGCGAAACCTGCTAGCGCAGTCTTTCCCATAACCCCGGGGCCGATGATTCCGGCGACCTGTGCATCCTCTTTGGCCAAAAAGCGGGCGGCGACTCCGCTGACGGCTCCGGTGCGGTAGGCAGAAAGCAGGTTTGCGCTCATGATCGCTAATGGGGCACCGGTGGTGGCGTCGTTGAGGATGAAAGTGTGGATGGAACGTGGCAGGTCGTGCTCGCGATTGGCTACGTTGGAGCCGTACCACTTGACTCCGGCGCGATTAAAGCTGCCGCCTAGGTAGGCTGGCATGGCCATAAAGCGGCGGTCGGTGCCATCGAGCGGCATATTCGGGTGGGGAGAACTCTCCGGAAAGCTGACCATCGCGCCATGGGAATTGTTATTTTGTCCGGCCATGCGGTAGTCGTCGACGCCGAGGCAAGAAAAAACCTCCTCCATGGTATCGACGCAGGCGTTCATGTCCTTTACTCCCGCGGCAATCATCTCGGGTTCGCTGAGGAAAAGGGTATCGATGCGGGTGTCGATTTGAGTTCCGATGTGAGGATCGACGTGGGGATCGATGCGGTTATCGATTTGGGTATCGATTTGGGTATCGACGGTTGGATGTGACATTTTCAGCCTCGTTCCATGGGTGGTAGTGAGATTGTGGTTCATCGAGTCCTCGTTTGGGTTAAAGATGCCGTGCGAGGGAGGTCGCTGTGATCTAAAAATTAGCCGTTCCTATTGAACTATAGAAAATGGGGGTAATTCATTTTATCTCTCCTGGGTGGAATTAAAACCTATCCTGACCAGTTAGTTAATTTCTATAGTATGACAAAAAATGGGGGTAAACCCTAGCTTAACTATTGATCTATAGAAAAACGGGGTTAGCATTACGTGCATCGCTCACCGCGATATCGCGCGCCAATTACGGTCGAACTGTTGCCGCAGTCTTGCCTCATTCGCCATGGTCGGCGAGCGAGAACATCACAACTAGGGTGCACCAATGCACTTGGGTTTCAGGTGAATTCTCACCCAGAAAGGATGTGGCATATGTCCCTCACATTACTTACTCCTCCGCCTACTGCTACAGCCCCAACTTCTGACCTGAAATCAGGGTCCCTTGGAGTAGCTTCCATTGTCTTTATGGTGATTGCCGCTGCAGCCCCTCTGACTGTGATTGGAGGTGCACTGCCGATCGGCATCCTCAGCGGAAACGGAGCCGGTTACCCGGCTATGTATGCGGTATGCGCGGCAATCCTGCTCATCTTCTCCGTCGGTCTGACCACCATGGCACGAAGGATTTCCGAGCCCGGCGCGTTCTTTTCCTATGTAGAGTCTGCTACCAATCGCAAGTGGGGAATCGGAACAGCCTTTCTAGCAATCCTTACCTACACCGCGGTGCAGTTCGCCGTTTATGCTTTCCTCGGCGCGCAGCTATCTCTGGTGCTTGCTGGCATGGGCATCACCATTGCGTGGTGGATTCCTACGCTGGCTGTAGTCCTTATCGTCGGCCTACTGGGATATCGCGATATCGAACTATCCTCTAAGGCACTCGGCGTGGCTTTAGTGGCAGAAATCCTCATCACCCTCATCATGGTTGCGGGCATTATTACCAAGGGCGGCTCCGATGGCTTAAGCGCCACGTCTTTCACCCCTGAGGCATTTATGTCGGGAACTCCCGGGGTAGGCCTCATGCTGGCCTTCGCGGGCTTTATCGGCTTCGAGTCCACCACGGTATTTCGCAACGAGGCCAAGGACCCCGAACGCACCATCCCGCGCGCTACCTATATCGCGATCATGGTCATCGGCATCTTTTATACGCTCTCCGGATGGGCAATCGTGGAAGCCTGGGGCGCGGATGGCATCGTAGCTGCAGCGGCAGAGAACCCGGAGGAAATGGTCATTATGACTGCCGTGCGCTACGTCGGCCCCTGGGCGGGGTTGGCCGTGCAGGTCTTGTTGCTCACCAGCTTGTTCGCCGCAGCGCTATCCTTCCATAATGTGCTGACACGTTATCAGCACGCCGTGGCTAAGAAGGGCTGTCTACCAGCAGGGATTGCTCGCGTGCACGCCAAGTATAGGTCTCCGCACATCTCTTCTTTGGTACAGTCTGCCACCATCGCAGTATTGACATTGGTATGCGCTATCGCAGGCCTAGACCCAGTCCTAGAGGCGTTTACTTGGTTCAGCGGGCTGGCAACGTTCGCGATTGTCATCTTGATGATGATGGTTGACGTGGCAATTATCATCTATTTCCGCACCCACCCAGCGGGCAAGGACAACCTTTTCAAGCGCGTCATTGCGCCGTGGGCTAGCCTGGTTGGGCTCGGCATTGCCTGCTTTTTTATCACGACAAACCTCGTTAGCCTCGTCGGCGGCGACGTGGTCGTAGCTTGGGTCTTAGGACTCTCGGCTCCGTTGAGCGTGGCCGTGGGCTGGCTGTGCGCTGCCTTGACCCCGGATCCTTCCAAGTCGGCCTTGCTCACTCCCGCCGAGGTGAAAGAGTCAGTTTAATTCTCGGCTTAACTAAGGCTTTTAGTGGCGCGCGCCGGTAATGGAGCGCGCCGTTATTCTGCCAGCAGGGCGTTATGCTTTAAAGCCGACCATCCGGGTAGGTACCGCAGGCTCGTCGCGGGTGAGGGCGAGTCCCTCCCAAGGTAGGGTTTTACGCGCCTCGGCCAGGTAGGTACGTGATTCCTCTAAGGAAGCAAGGCCAGGGACAATCTCACCATCGCGCATGAGCGGAATAGTTATCTCGCGGGCGCTGAGGGAACCGGTATCCGGTGCGGCTTCGCCGTAGGGAAATACCACTTCCTCTACGGCCACGCCGGTAGAGCGGTAGGTACGCAAAGATTGCTTCGCGCCGGCCTGTGAGCGCTTAGAGGAAGAACGCTTGGCCACGGGATGCCCCTCGACCTCGACGATCTTGTAGACCATGCCCGCGGTCGGTGCGCCAGAGCCAGTGACAACTGAGGTGCCCACGCCGTAGACGTCCACTGGATCGCCACGCAAACCTGCGATGGCGAACTCATCCAGATCGGAAGAGACAACGATCTGCGTATTGTGATTGCCCAGATCATCGAGCTGCTTGCGCACGCGCCGGGTGACGGCGCCCAAGTCGCCCGAGTCGATGCGAACGCCGCCGAGCTGAGGCCCGGCCACCCTTACTGCGGTCTCGACGCCCTTGGTGATGTCATAGGTATCGACCAAGAGCACGGTGTCTACTCCTAGGGATTCGATCTGGGAGCGGAAAGCAGCCTCCTCATTCGGGGTGCCATCCTCATTGATGTGGGAGAGGGTCCACGCGTGCGCGGCGGTCCCCGAAACGGGGATGCCATAGCGAAAGCCTGCTTCCATGTTCGAGGTGGCGGAGAATCCTGCGAGGTAGGCTGCGCGGGCGGCAGTGACGGCGGCGTACTCGTGCGTGCGCCGCGAGCCCATCTCAATAATCGGCCGGCCGTCTGCGGCGGTCACCATGCGTGAGGCTGCCGAGGCCACTGCGGAATCGGAGTTCATGATGGAAAGCAGGACCGTCTCCAGGATCACGCACTCGCCGAAGGTTCCGTGCACCGTGAGCAGCGGGGAGTTGGGGAAGTAGAGCTCGCCTTCGCGGTAGCCATCAATCTGCCCGGAGAAGCGATAGTCACGCAGGTACTGCTTGGTGCCTTCTTCTAAGAAATCCAGCTCCGCTATCTGTTCCTCATTGAAGCGGAAGTCCCGCACAGCGTGCAGCGCTCGGTCGGTGCCCGCGACTACGCCGTAGCGGCGCTCGTTGGGCAGACGGCGGGCGAAGACCTCACAGGTCACGCGGCGCGCAGCGGTTCCGTCCCGCAGCGCCGCTTCCAACATGGTGAGTTCGTACTTGTCCGTGAGTAGAGCGGTGGAACGCTCGGTGGCGCGTGCTGAATCTGGAGTATGAGTCACATCGAGAATGCTACTCAGATTGTCGCAGCATCGCAGCAAGTCACCGCTTTCCTTGCAGACAATAGGCTCTAACTCATGGCAAAGGATGCTTGCAAGGATGGAAAATTGGATAGGCTATAGACCATGAATGCGCAATTCTCCGCCCCCCGCATGGGCTCTCCTATGGCGACGCCCGAGCTAGATGAAGACATTAAAGTCGAGGTAGCCACCAGCGAGAACCTGCCATGGCTGTGCATTGTGTGGGATGATCCCGTCAACCTTATGAGCTATGTTTCCTATGTGTTCCAGACCGTCCTGGGATATGACAAGAAGCGCGCCAACGAGTTGATGATGCAGGTCCACACCGAGGGCAAAGCAGTGGTCTCAACTGGGGAGCGCGATAAAGTCGAGGCCGACGTGAAGAAGCTGCAAATCGCGGGCCTGTGGGCAACCATGCAGCAGGCAGGCTAGGCTTAAAAAACACTATGCAAGCGTGGAAGAAAAAGAAGTCGCTCATGCGGGCGCCCAAGTTCAGCACCGTTTTAGAGCCCATGGAGCGTGAAGTACTCGGAGACCTCACTGCCACGGTCTCGGAGGCGATCATCGCCCGAGCCCAATCCGGCCCCAAGGATGAGCTGGCTCAAATGCTGGATATGCCCACTGGGCATTCGGAAGCCCCGGAGGATCCTTCCTTGGCGCGCCTTTTTCCTGACTTTGAGAAGCCCGGAGACGAGGAATTTGAGGGCGATGCCTCGCTTCTGCGCTCCATCCACGAGAACGATATTGCTCGCGCCAAGCTCAAGAACCTACAAGTCATCAACGCTGCTTTGGGGCCCACCGGGGGCGTAGCTGTGACGATTAGTGAGCAGGAGGCTCATCACTTCCTGGCCGGGCTCAATGACTTGCGGCTTTTCGTTGCAGCCGGTGAGGTAGTTGGGGAGGCAGCCAGCGCAGACCGGGATTCTCTGGTCGAGTGGCTGGCCTATTGCCAAGACTCCCTCCTCCAGGTGTTGATGGACTAGTGGCGTCCAACTTCTCCATCGGCCACACCAGTCGTGGCGATACCGGGGTCACCGTAATCTACTGCGGCCCACAGGGCGCGCTGGCCAGCGTGGACGTGCGCGGCGGCGGGCCGGGAACCAGGGAGACTGACCTGCTTGCCCCCCATAACACCGTCGAGCGAGTGCACGCGATCGTGCTCGCCGGTGGCTCGGCCTTTGGCCTGGCGGCTGCTCACGGAGTCATGGAGGAGCTGGAGAAAGAGGGAATCGGCTTCGCCGTATTCGGTGAGGGCCGCCCGGGCCCGCGCGTGCCCATCGTCCCTGCGGCCGTGATCTTTGACTTGGCGGTGGGGCCCTCACGCCCGAGTGCCGCCGACGGGGCTGCTGCCCTGCGCGCCGCGCTGGCGGGGGATGATTCCTCCACGGGCAACGTCGGTGCAGGGTGCGGTGCCACGGCGGGCAAACTGCGCGGCGGCTTCGGAATCAGCACCCAGGCCGCGGGGGAGTACACCGTGGCTGCGGCGGTGGTGGCCAATCCGGTCGGGGGGGTTGTTGACCCAGCAAGCGGTCGACTCTTTGGTGCGCCGGCGCTGCCCGCGGTGGATCCGCAGCGCTACGCGCAGGTCCCCGATCCCAAAGACGCCAAGCTGAATACCACCATTGGCGCGATTATTACCGATGCCCCGATAACCAAGGCGCAGGCCAAGCGCCTCGCGCTCACCGGCCACGACGGGATTGCCAGGGCCATTCGCCCCGCTCACTCGCCCTTGGATGGGGATACGCTTTTTGCCCTGTCCACCGCCCCGGCTCCCGGCCAGGTTGATCCTCTGACATTGGCCGGACTATGTGCCGCAGCGGCAGATGCGGTGGAAGCCGCCATCGTTGACGCCGTGGTATCGGCCCGGCCGGGATATGGTCTCACGGACTATAGCTCTTTACTCCGCTAGAGTAAGGACTCTATGACTTCAGGGACTCCAGGCGGCACCTTTAACCATCACGCGGCTGCACCTTCCACGGTCAATCGCGGGGATTCGAAGAACTACACCAAGCGTGGGCGAGTGGCCACCGGCCTCAGCCTCGCGGCGGGTTTTCTCATCGTTGAGTGGGTAGTCCACTTCATCAACGCCTTCGTCTTCGGCGGGGCCTTGAGCAACTACGGGATCAGGCCGCTGGACTTCAACGGCATCTGGGGTATCTTTACCGCCCCTTTGCTCCACGCCAACTTCGAGCACCTCGCGTCCAATTCGGTGCCCGGCGCCATCTTCTGTTTCCTCATCGGGCTCTCTGGGCGCAAGGCTTGGTGGCAGGTCACCATCGCCACCGTGCTCGTCGCGGGAGTAGGAACCTGGCTCTTTGGTGGGCCGGGCACGTCCCACATCGGCGCCTCGAGTTTGGTCTATGGCTGGCTGGCGTACCTGGTGGTGCGCGGCGTATTCAACCGCTCTTTGCTGCAGATCGCCTTGGGCGCTGCCCTGGGATTTGCCTACTCCGGACTCGTCTGGGGCGTATTGCCCGTCTATGAGGGAGTAAGTTGGCAAGGTCACCTCTTTGGCGCCCTCGGCGGCATTCTGGCGGGGATGACCATTACCTCTGATGACCCTGTGAAAGGAACGGCGAAGCAATAGTGCCTGATGCATCTTCTCCCATTGGCATCTTTGATTCCGGCGTCGGCGGGCTGACCGTCGCGCGCGCGATAATTGAACAGCTGCCGCATGAATCAATCATCTACAAGGGCGATACCTTGCACTCTCCCTATGGGCCGCGTCCCATCGCCGAGGTTCGCGAGCTGTCAATAGAGATCGCCGATGAACTGGTTGGCCGTGGATGCAAGATGCTCGTCATCGCCTGCAATACCGCCACCGCAGCCTTCCTGCATGACGCCAGGGAGCGCTACGACGTTCCTGTGGTCGAGGTGATTCGCCCCGCAGTGCGCCGTGCCATCGCAACCACCCGCAACGGCAAGATCGGCGTGATCGGAACCGAGGGCACCATCAAATCGGGCGCTTACCAGGATCTCTTCGCCGTCAACCCGCAGGTGGAGGCCTTCGCCGTGGCCTGCCCCGAGTTTGTTTCCTTTGTCGAACGCGGAATTACAACCGGCCGCCAGATCCTCGGGGTGGCGGAAGGCTATCTAGCACCCCTGCAAGATGAGGGCGTGGACACGTTGGTGCTGGGCTGTACTCACTACCCCCTGTTGACGGGCGTCATCCAGCTGGCTGTGGGCGATAACGTCGCCCTAGTCTCCTCCGCGGAAGAGACCACCAAGGATGTCATTCGCATTCTCACGCAACGAGACCTTTTGGCGCCAGAAGGCCATAAGGCTGTGCGCACATTTGAATCGACCGGGGATCCGGAGACTTTTGCCCGCTTGGCCAAGCGTTTCCTCGGTCCTCAGATTGGTTAAGGCGCTCCCGCGTTAGGCACAGCACAGTCAAATGCGGGAAGTGATTCGATGAGAAATGTGCCGCGGGGCGATATTTTTCTCTCCAAATACAGCATTCTTATTCATTTCATGCAACGATTGTCTCCATGAAGCTGACCATCCTTGGGTGCTCGGGTAGCGTCCCGACTGCGGCCAACTCGGCATCTGGATATTTGGTGTCTTTTCCGGACTCGCCATCGATAGTGATGGACCTGGGATCCGGTACCCTCGCGCAACTCGAGCTCCACCAAGATCCGTGCGATGCACACATCACCTTTAGCCATTTGCACGCCGATCACTGCTTGGATTTCCCCTCGCTCATGGTCTGGCGGCGTTTCCACCCCACGGCACCGGCGGTATCGCGCAACTTCTGCATCGGCCCCAAGGACACCCCTGTTCACTTGGGCCGTCTTTCTTCCGATGAGGTGGACGGCGTCGATGACATGTCGGATACCTTTGCCTTTAGCCCTTGGGTCGCCGGCCAGCGCGAGCTCATCGATGAGGTCTACATGACGCCCTTCCCGGTGCTGCACCCCATCGAGACTTATGCGCTGCGTATGGAGCACTCCAAGACGGGCAAGACCATCGCCTACTCCGGGGATTCGGCCTATACCGAGTCCCTGATTGACGCCGCCCGCGGGGCGGATATCTTCCTCTGCGAGGCAGCCTGGGGCGCATCCTCCGAGGGCAAGGCCCCCAACATGCACATGTCTGGTGCTGATGCAGGAAGGCTGGCGCGTGAGGCGGGCGTCGCTAAGCTTGTCCTAGTCCATATCCAGCCGTGGGGAGATCCCCAGGCCGCCCTCGAGGCCGCGCGCGCGGAGTTTGAGGGGGAGATCGTCCTGGGGGCAGCGGGGATGGAATTCGAGCTATAGCGAAGCTGTACCCTTGAATGCATGACTGATTTTTCCCGCGCCGACGGCCGCGCACTCGACCAACTGCGCAGCGTCCGCATCACCCGTAACTTCACCACCAATCCCGCAGGGTCCGTACTCGTCGAGTTCGGCAACACTCGAGTCATGTGCACCGCCTCTGTCGAGTTTGGTGTCCCGCGTTTCAAGCGCGATTCCGGGGAAGGCTGGCTGACCGCCGAGTACGCCATGCTGCCCTCCGCCACCCACGAGCGCATGCCGCGCGAGTCCATGAAGGGCAAGGTCAAGGGGCGCACCCACGAGATTTCGCGCCTCGTGGGCCGTTCCCTGCGTGCCGCAGTGGACCTTTCCGAGCTGGGGGAGAACACCATCCAGCTCGATTGCGATGTCCTGCAGGCAGACGGCGGCACCCGCACCGCCGCCATCACCGGGGCCTATGTCGCCCTTGCGGATGCCATCGAGTACCTCAAGGCCGAGGGCGTTGTCCCCGGCGAGCCTCTGCTCGACCCCATCGCCGCAGTCTCCGTCGGCGTCATCGACGGCCACATCTGCCTCGACCTGCCCTATGAGGAAGACTCGCGCGCGGAGGTTGACCTCAACGTCGTCATGCAGGAATCCGGGGACTTCGTGGAGATTCAGGGCACCGGCGAGCACGGCCTCTTCGGCCGCCAACAGCTCGGCGAGATGCTCGACGTGGCACAGCAGGGCTGCACCGAACTCATCGCGGCGCAGAAGGCCGCGCTGGGGTGGTCCTAATGCAGCTGCTCGTGGCCTCCAATAACCCTAAGAAGCTCGCTGAACTCGAGAAGATTCTGGGGGAGGCCGGCATCAATGGCGTTGAGCTCCTCGCGCTTGGCGATGTCGCCTCCTACCCCGAACCCATCGAGGACGGGCGTACCTTTGCCGATAATGCGCTGATCAAGGCGCGTGCCGGCGTGGCCGCCACTGGGATTGCTACCATCGCCGATGACTCCGGCCTCGCCGTCACCGAACTCAACGGCATGCCCGGCGTGCTTTCTGCGCGCTGGTCTGGCCGCCACGGCGACGATGCGGCTAATAACGAGCTGCTGCTCGCGCAGATGCATGATGTCCCCGATGAACGCCGTGCCGCCGCCTTCGTTTCGGTGTGCGCCCTGGTCACCCCCGATGGTGAGGAGCACATCGCCGAGGGTCGTTGGCCGGGCACGCTGCTGCGCGCCCCACAAGGTGCCAACGGCTTTGGCTACGATCCGCTCTTTATGCCTGCAGGACAGGACCACAGTGCTGCGGAGATGGAGCCGGCTCAGAAGAACGCCGTCTCGCACCGTGGCCGCGCCCTCGCGCAGTTAACCGAGGTCATCAAGGGACTGGCTGCGACGCAAGCCTAGGGGCTCCAAGGGCCCCGAAGGGCCGCAGGACCAGAGTCCCAGAGGCCCACTAAAGCTGGAACTGGGCGATGATTTCCTTGCGGCGCTTTATCTCCATATAGAAGGAGAAGAAGGGCACCACGCCGGAAAGCGCCGTGGTGAACAGCGTTCCCACTGACCACAGCGCCCGCGGTCCCAGCACCAAAATGGACAGCAAGTACACCATGTAGGCAAAACCGTGGGCCATCGCGATATAGGTGGCCCACTCTGGCATCTCGACACCAACGATGTACTGCAGGATCATCCTGCACACGAGGATGATGAGGAATACACCGGTGACGGTGGCCGCCACGGTAAAGAACTTCAGGGGCCCGCGAATGCGGTCTTGGCGGTCAGGATGGACTTGAGTGCTCATTGACTATCTTTCTCTTTAAAGTCGTCTTCGTCGCCGCGCCTGCGGCGTGGTTGATTAAGGGCGTTGAAAGTATCGACGTCGATGCGGGGGCGCTGGGGCAAGAAGTCTTCATCGATCTTGGTGGCGCCGGCCTGGTTCTTCTTCTCGGTGACCACATCATGCTGGTAACCGTCGATGCCCTGTTCGGCGGCCTCGTTCTCTGCGTCGATGCGCTCGTTTTCATAGTTCATGGCGGTGCGGTACGCGTAGACCACGAATACCGCGAAGAGCGGCCACTGCAAGGCATAGCCCAAGTTCTGGAACGTCCCCGACCCCGAGTTAAAGCGCGACCACTGCCATAAGGCGAGAAACAAAAACAGAACGACGAATATCCCAATGAGGACGATGTGCCACCACCGGACTTTCACCTTTTTCTTTTTCTTCATGTCCTTGTTGCTCACGCATGACAGCCTACCTACTACCTCGCCGGAAGCGTAGAAACGCGGCACACCCACCTGGGACTAGTGACGCTCAGCACGCCGCCCCACAGCCCAGTTTCTTGACTGGGCCACTCACCATGTAAACTAACGCCTTGTTGCTCGCGAGTAGCCACAGTGCCCACGTGTACCGTGCATAAACCGCAGCATCTTGCGCCCGTGGCGGAATTGGCAGACGCGCTAGATTTAGGTTCTAGTGTCTTATGACGTGAGAGTTCAAGTCTCTCCGGGCGCACCCAATGGGTGATGTCATAATCCTGCCTTGTAGGAATACGGGTTGGGGTACAACATCACTCTTCTTATTGTTGGCGGCGGTGAGTTCATGAGTTCAGCTCCCCTAATGCTCAACAATGATGTTTTGCGGCGTGCACTAGCAAAGATCGTGTGTGAGGGTGTGGGTCTCGGGTACGATCGTGAGCCGGAAGGGCTAGCCCACCCACCGACAAGATCACCCCAAAGCTTCTGGTGCCGTCCTCTGAATTGTCTTGGCTGGGTTCGGGCTTCAGACTGGACAGGCACGTGTTAAGAAGATTTACTTCATATACCCGGATGCGCTGTTCCTCTGGGCATGCCGCACAAGACGAGCAACATCCGCAGGCAGTTCCACTCCTCGATGCACGGGGATGGGATACTCGACGTCTCTCCAAGCTGGTTCCATCGGAAGAAAACGGTGAACTGGGCCAATATGGACTTCCTGGAGGAAGCATTCGGAATACCAGCGTGATGAGATAGCGGACCATCTCGAACATGTAGGCAGGCTTTTCTCATCTCATCAACTGGTGGCTCCGTGTTTGGCCAGAGCGCGCCATGCTGGACGTGGAATCGTGTGTCTGTTGGGGGTGTGCGGTAGAGTGGAGAGATGTTTGAATCCGCTGCCGCTCCTGTCGACACGGCAGAATTGCGTAAAGCTCGTGGCGCGTTCTTCACACCCGATGCGATAACGCGCTATATCACCGACTGGGCGATTCGTAGTTCAACGGACACGGTGCTTGAACCCTCTGCTGGTGATGCAGCGTTCCTTGTCCAGGCAGTCCGTCGGTTCCAAGCGCATGGCTCTAAAGCTCCCGTTGTAGATGGAGTTGAGATTCACGAGCACAGTGCTTTAGTCGCACGCCGTCGAGTTGAGGAAGCCGGGGGAAGCCCGAACATAACAGTCAGCGACTTCTTCCTCATCGAGCCACAGGCTCGATACTCTGCCGTGGTCGGAAACCCGCCCTACATCCGCTATCAAGACTTCAGCGGTGATTCTCGAACCAGGTCTCGCGCAGCGGCTCTGAAAGCCGGTGTTTCTCTGACTGCGTTGGCGTCAAGCTGGGCCGCGTTCACGGTCCACTCCGCCCTCTTCTTAAAAGATGGGGGACGGATGGGCCTCGTGCTCCCTGCAGAGCTTCTCAGCGTAAACTACGCAGCGGCCGTCAGACAGTTTCTTTTTGACCGATTCCGTAGCGTTGAACTTGTGCTCTTCACAGAGCGGGTCTTCCCCGAAGCGGAAGCCGATGTCGTTCTGCTCCTCGCCGACGGCTTCAATGAGGGGCCAACCGATCACGCAACGATCTATCAAGCGCAGGACGCCGAGGCACTCGCATCGCTTAGCGGTCCGCTCACTTGGAAGCCCACTGACCCCTCGGCGAAGTGGACAGGACTCTTAGTAGATTCGGATGCAGAGGAACATCTTCGTGCGCTCTGTGCGGAAGGTCATTTTACAAGCCTCGATACTTGGGGCGACACCACTCTCGGAATGGTCACGGGCAACAATCGATATTTCGCCCTTTCCCCGGCACGAGTTAAGGAGCTTGGTCTGCCTCGAAAAGATCTCGTGCGCCTATCGCCTCCCGGAAGCTCTCATCTCAGGGGCCTTGAACTCTCCACCGGTGCAATGACCAAGCTGGGGCAGCAAGGCAAGTCAACGTGGCTTTTCCGCCCATCAGATAAGCCGTCTCCAGCGTCGCAGGCATACATTGACGCCGGACACCTCGCAGGTGTTGACGAAGCATACAAGTGCCGAGTGCGGAAACCGTGGTATCGAGTGCCGTTGCTGAAACCTGCTGACTTGCTGCTGACCTGCATGAACGCAGACACGCCTCGGCTGACGACGAATATGGCGGGCGCGCACCACCTCAACTCGGTCCATGGCGTCTATCTCGACGGTCAACACAGGGAGTTAGGGCGCGAGCTTCTCCCGAGCGCTAGCCTCAACTCGGTGACTCTCCTCAACGCCGAAATGGTGGGGCGCTCGTATGGGGGAGGGATTCTCAAACTTGAGCCGCGCGAGGCCGATGTTTGGGCAATGCCCTCACCTGCACATGTCCAGACATGTGCAGACCAGCTGCGCTTGATCAAACCAGACGTTGCGAAGTTTCTCCAACGAGGTGATCTCCCCGCGGCAGTGAAGCTCGTCGACAGTGCCGTGCTCGTCGGGTCTGGCATCATTACAGAATCAGAACTCGACCATGTGCGAGACGCCCATGCCACCTTGGCCGGCCGACGCCAAGCAAGGGGACGAAGTGGCCACTGAACCATCGACAAAAGCGAAAGCGTGGGCGATCTTTGATCGCATCGTCGCTGATGCCGCCCCCGGTGGGGAGCACAGCAACCCCTGGGTAAGAGACGAGAGTGGAGCTCTTTCTTATGAGCCTGACTATGAAACCCTTATCAAGCTGCTTGGAGTTCCTCTCTATCTGAAAGCCCCTACGACGACGGGCGTACCCGCACTCGCATTGGATGTTTGGCTTTCGTACGAGCTCCGGCGCTCTGGGTTCGATGCTGACGCAGCCTGGCCGCGTCCCTCGGCACCAAGAATCTTGCCTGGCCCGGTCGTGAGCTTGCTTAACAAGGTAACAGCCAAAGAACGCGATGCGCTCTGGAAGAGACTTCGGGCAAAAACGCCACCCACCGGAGCGGCCGCATCCTCGGCAAACATCCTTGGCAAGAACTATCTCAAACAAGTTGACGTCGTCATGTCGAATTGGGCGGCGGGACCAGAACTTCTTATCAGTACTAAACGGATGGACTCTAGTTTCGGAAAGAATGCAGCCAACCGCGTCGAGGAATCTTACGGCGATGCGAAAAACCTCCGGCTCCGCCACCCTCTCGCCGCGCTCGGCTTCGTCTACGGGCTGCGGTCCACCATCTTCGACGAGTCGCCTGATAAGGCCGAGTGGCTAATCGACTTGCTTCAGAAGCTCGGGAGGGAAGACGATGCCTATCACGCCGTATCTTTGATCGTCATTGAATACGGTGATCACCTCTCTGTCGAGGAGTCAGATGATGACCAAGGAGACGGCGAAGACCCCCTCGTCGAAGCCGGTGTCCACGGCAGCCATGACATTTACGACGACACTGAGGAACTTGTAGAACAGTCTGACGTCGAGGTAGCGCTGGCAATTGCAGGTCTTCCTCCTGTCAAACTTCCTTGGGAGAGAGTGCCCGCAGACCTGCGTCCTGACCGATTCATCGCTGAGATGGTCAGGCGCGTGATCGATGCGACCCCCGTCAACATGCATGCGGAGGCTCGGCTTCGGCGCAAGCGAGCACTCAGTAAAACAAACCTAAACGAGGCGACTGAATGAAACTTCGAAAGTCGGATCTACAGCTAGAGTCGCTCGTTAACCGTATCAAGGAGGGTGAGATCGATCTGCAGCCGGATTTCCAGCGTGGAGAGGTTTGGGATTCGAAACGGCGGCAGCGACTGCTCGATACAATTCTGCGGGATTGGTACGTTCCAGCGATTCACATCGTCATCGATGACGACGGTGAAGAAGTAGTTCTCGACGGACAGCAAAGACTCGTGGCGATTCGCAAGTTCTTCTCGGATGAAGTGAAGATTGACGGCACGATCGAGCCCTATGACGAACGAATTGAAAGCCTTCATGGACTGAAGTATTCTCAGCTCCCGCCCCGGGTAAGGAAAGCTGTGAACCGATTTGAACTGCAGATAATCACCCTCACGGAGTACGAGCCACAGGAACCAAACGAACTATTCTTCCGGCTCAATCAGTCATATAATTTGACACCGCCCGAAAAACGCAATGCTCTTCACGGTGAGGCTCGGGATCAGGTCAAGGCCCTTGTGAAGGCACTCACTGGTACGGGCCTTCTTGACAGAACTAGGATCGGTTTCAGCAATGCAAGACTTGCATACGATGACATAGTCGCTCGTACCTGTGTGGCTCTTGAAGTAGACAACATTCGGCAGCACATCAACAACAAGGTGGTTGAAGAGTTCTACCGGTCACGTTCTTTCTCGCCACGCACAGTGACTGCTGTCCGCGAGGCGGGCCAGCTGTTGTTGCGTCAGATTGAACAATCTGACGCTCGAGTAAAGCTAAACAAGGGTACTCTTCAAAGCTGGCTCACCTATTGCTATTGGTCTAGGGGGCTGAACGGAAACATCCCTGATCACCTGCTCGCCAGATTTGAAGCCGACAGAGTTTCGGCACGGACAGGTGATCGTCAGACTCGGTCAAGCGATGATAGAGCCTTGGTTCAGGTTCTCCGACTTTACGACGACAGAGCCTCATATCGAGTAACAGATGTTTCTTCTGTGCTGATTCGCGACCTTACACTCCACCTATATTCAGGAATAGTATTCGAAACCGCTTCTTACAGAGGAGCCGATGCGCTCCTTGATCGCATTTTGGCGGATCCTGATTCGACGCAGACTTTAATTGTCGAGTTTCTGTCAGCGTCCGATTGGGGTAATCCTCTGGTGCCGGAATCTTCCTATGAGACAAGCTAAGGAAGATGCCGCCTGGGATGCACTCCGAAAGAGTCGAGCAGGTCGAGCCACTGAAGTAGTGAATGTCGATGGAATTGAGATCGATCTCTCTGAGCCTTGCCTTGTCATCGCTGGGCGCAACGGCACCGGAAAATCTCGTCTGCTCCGCTCGCTTTCGCGGTATCTCGATGAGAAGGCCGTGCTGATCAATCTTCATTCCTTGTGCGAAAAGGCCCTCGATGTGCTCCGGTCTCGTGACGACTTGAAGGACATGAAGAACGAGTACGAGCGGTTTGGTCCGGATTCGGAGCGCAGGAGCGACATTGAAAGGATTGTGGGACGCGAGTATACAGATATCGATTGGTTCGCCTTAGAGCTTGAATCCACTGAACCTGAGTTGGAGAAACGCTTCAGATGGATCAGGGATGACGAACAGTCGCTTGTTCCGTACTTTGAGGCAAGCTACCGCGGAATTGATTACTCGGCTCAAGATATGGGCTTGGGAGAGTTCTCGGTCCACTTCCTATTTTGGATTATTGAACAGTACCGCGATGCAACTGAACTGACATTCCTGATTGATGAGCCAGACGCGTATCTGCCCCCGACGGCGTCAACTGCTCTTCTCGCTCGGCTCCAAAGTATCTGCCTTAAGAGGAGTTGGAGTCTTGTAGTCTCAACTCACTCTCCTGATGTGATCGAGTCTGCGAGCAATGCTTCATCTCTTGCGGTGCTTTCGGTTGACGCCGATGGAGGTCTTTCGGCGATCCACGTTTCGCAAGACTCGACTGTCGCAGAAACTTTGCTTACACCTCCTCCTGTTCGGTACGAGATATTTGTAGAAGATGAATCTGCCTACTACCTCGCGCATGCTCTTGTAGGAAAACTGGGGAGGCGGGCAGCCCAAGAGATATCTATTGTTTGGAGCCGAGGGCAAGGGTACATGGTGAGACTTCAAAGTCATCTGCCGCTTCCACCGAAACCAGCAGTCGGGCACATTTATTTATTTGATGGCGATCAGCGATCCAAGGTTGCGGCCTCAAAGCCCACGCAATGGCCAGTACTGTTCTTGCCCTCTGAGAGTGACCCGGATTCACTTCTGAAGAGCGGTGCCGATTCGCATGCATTATCGATCCGACTTGGCAATAGTGCGGAAGAGATAGCCCGCGAGATTCAAGCGCGCGAGGGTATCGATCCTCATGACTGGGTTAATGAGCTTGCAGAGAGGTTCGGAAGGCCACGTTTTCTTACCGCAATCACGGAGATTTGGGTTGAACAAAATCAAGAGTTGGCCGAAGAGTTTCTCGAAGCGTTCACTAAGGCCCTAAAACTCTAGTACCAATTGGACCGCATAGCCATACATTCTGGCAGTTTTTGGCTATGCTCTTTCTTTGTCCATACACGCCGGAGCCTTTGTGGGTGGTCTGATGCATCCTTTGGGCGTGTGCAGCGATCGTCGTCAACCATCGCTCTTTTGGTTTGTGATAGAACCAAAGGGTCCTTTCTGGAAGCACTCTTAGCGAACGACGAGTAGGAGCAACATGACGAACGAGGGGGTGACCCAGACTCCTGACCCTTACCTGATCGCTCAAGTGCGAGAAGCGTTTGGGCGGGTTGTCTACAGCCAAAAGACCCAGGAAAAGCAAGCGGACATCAGCTTCGGTAAGCATCGATGGCAGCAAGGAACGCTGATCGCACTCACCGCGATCAGCTCTGGCACCTTCCTCGCCTCCGTGCTTGGAGTTCTGATCGACCCGCAACTGGCGAGCTTCACGACATCCTTCATTGCGCTTCTCGTTACGGCAGTGAGTCTAGGCACAAAGACGTTCAAGTTCGCGGATGAGGCCGAGGCGCACCGGGATGTTGCCTCTCAGCTTTGGAATGTCCGCGAGTCCTACCTGTCGCTAATCTCTGACCTGATGTCCGGTGTTATATCCGATTCGGATGCGCGTGTTCTACGCGAGGAGTTACAGGAAGCCAGTCGCGCTGCTTACGCGGCGGCACCGCGGACTGGCAGAATCGCATTTTCTAAGGCACAGAAGAGTCTCAAGGAGAACGAAGAGATGACGTTTATGCCTCACGAGATTGACCTTTTTCTCCCAGCGGCGCTTCGCCTCAATGAGAGCGAGGCATGACGTGGAGACATCAGAGATATTTGACACACTGCTCAAGAATCTTAAAGTGGGCGACACTAGCGAGTCCGTTGCTGCTCGTCGAGACGAGATCACCAAAGTGCTCAACAAGGACTTTCGCTCCAAAGACGGATCGACCGAGCACCGCCTCATGATTGGCTCCTACGGTCGGCATACCGCCATCAAAGGGGTGTCGGATCTTGACCTTATCTACATCCTCCCGGCCAGTCTTCGCTGAAGCTACGAAAGTGATACAGGCCCAAGGCGAATCCTCAACCGAGTCCGTGATGTGCTGAAAGCACGGTACACAAACACCGATATCCGAGTTGACCAATGCGTTGTGCGAGTACAATTCACCAGCAATAAGTTCAAGTTTGAGGTCCAGCCCGCGTTCGAGAACGCCGACGGCAGCTTCGACTATCCCTCCACCGTGGGCGAAACGTGGAAGACCACCAAACCGCGCGAGGAGATAAGTGCAACCAAGGAATGCAGCGACCGCACCTCGAAGAACTCGCGCCATTTCGCGAGGATGGCACGGTCGTGGAAGAACGCGAACGGCGTAGTTATGGGCGGACTACTCATCGATACATTGGTGCATCGCTTCTTCTCAACAGCGGATGAGCACGACTCTGCAGGTACAGGATCATTCGGTCTGATGGCCCGAGACTTCTTCGAGTTCCTCAAAGACGAACCCGACAAGGACTATTATTTAGCGCTAGGCAGTCACCAACGAGTGAAGGTGAAAAGAGTTTCCAAGCGAAGGCCAAGAAAGCCTTCAAACTTTGCCACGAAGCGATCACCGATGAAGGTAAGCCTTCTGCAAACAAGAAGTGGCGAGAGGTCTTCGGCACTGCAGTACCCTTGAAATCTAGCAAGTCCTCGTACTCGTTCGACGACACTGAAGAGTTCATCGAGCAGAAGTACCCTGTCGACATCCAGTACGCGCTTTCGATCGAGTGCACAGTCACTCAAAACGGCTGGCGTCCTGTCTCCCTGCGAGAGATGCTTCAAACCAGGAGTTTGCTTCTTGCTAACAAGGATCTGGATTTTTCGATCGCCGAGTGCGGTGTGCCTGTCCCGTACGAGGTGCGGTGGAAGGTACTCAACCGTGGCGAAGATGCCGAGCGCCGAAACAAGATCCGTGGCCAGATAATCGACTCGAACCGAGCGGACGTCAGACACGAGCAGACAGAGTTTCAGGGAGATCACCTCGTCGAGTGCTACGTACTGCAGAACCGGATCGTTGTTGCTAGAGACCGTCTCCAGGTACCGATCAGCGCGAATCCCTCTAGTCGGTACGGCGACCTGTGAGTATGTGAGCGTTGGTCTACGGGTTTATTCTGTCGGATGCTCGCTGCACGACTCGAAGAAGCAAGTCTGCCAGTTGGAGTACTTCGGAAGCTTCTATCGGATCGTCAAAGCGAACTGTGCGGTGACTCGCCGGGTTCTTATACGTGCCGATAGCACCCGCGAACAAGTCAGCGATCGCCTGCTGTTCTCCGGCGTCAGCACCAGGATCACACAAGATGCTTTCCTTAGGGCTGAACGCCTTTCGCATTAGCGGTACGCCGATTAGGTCATTTGGAGGACTCGCAACCCTGCGAACCTCAACCTCGATGGCTTTCATCGCTGAAAACGAGGCCGTTTCATAATCCCCGAGCGCGAAACTCGATCGGGCAGAATACAATGCAGGGTGAAGCTCACCCGCAAGTCGATCGTCCGCCCAGACCTTCGAAAGTGCTTTGGGGTCCTCAAGCAGGCCCTTCCCTGCGCTGGTCACTCTGCACCAGCCGTCTCGGGGGTTCTTCGAGGAGCGACCGATGAGGGCATGAGACTCAAGCCATGCCCACGCGTCCGATAATCGCGCTAACAAGACCTCAAGATCGGGCGGCGACGGCTCACCATATCCACCGCGCTGTCTAAAGCTTTGGATCAGATTGTTGAAGTTTGGCTCGGCACCCAACGATCTGAGGATGTTTACACTCAGATCCGAAAGGGGCAGGTTTCGAAGGTTTTCGTAGGATAAGCATATCGCTTAAGGCTACGGCCTTTACTCGTCAGTGACATAGTGAACGACGATACAGTTTTGTCCACGTTGCGGTACAACAGTTTCCTCTGTTGAAAGGGAGTACTCTCATTGAGTTCTTGCATCCTCTCCCTTAACAAGGCAAAAGCCTGCTGGGCGCCCCCTCCTGCAATACTGTGAAGTGATGTCGTTTCCTGCAAAGACGCATTCCCAAGCCATAGAGCGGAGCCTCGTTGCGCTTTCCGCGCCTGACACGATGGAATTAGCCCGAATGTACTATTCCTCGACGTCGAACTACTCAGGGTTTTGTTCACTCAATTGCCGGATGACGAGCCAAATGCGATTACTGCAGAGGATTTGTTCGCGGCCTCCACACTCAGCATTAGATTTGAAGCTGTAGCTGCAAAGAGGCTCATCTTTGATGCTGAGAAAGCTTCCAAAGTCGAAGGACTTTTTCGGAAGCTTCCTGATGTTTCTGTCGCCGAGGCCACCGATGCTGACTTCAAGAAAATGTCAGCTTTGTACTCTTTCATCAAGAGCAATCTCGGACGGCCTAATGTTCCGAACTCGAATCGGTGGGTTTCTGCCAGCAAGTTGGTGGCGCGTAAAAGACCGAGGATCTTCCCAGTCAGAGATAATGTGGTGAGTACTTATCTGGGGATCAATAAGACTCGGGACCACCGATGGGACTGGGGAGTCTATCGCTCAATTATGAGTGATAACGCAGTCAAGGAGGCACTGGCGGAGTTCAGGTCCAGTCTTTCTTGCGACAGAGTAGATCACGACTGTCTTGACCGGGAACCTGCATTGCGTCTCCTTGATGTGGCTTTGTGGACGCACGCCATAAAGAAGTAGTAGCGCCGCCAGCTAGTTGTGCGGCGGGGGACTACTCTTCTACGTCCTGCGTCACCGCCCCGGAGGCAATGGCCGTGGCCACGGTTTTGTTGAGCTCGGCCCAGCGCTTGGCTTGCTGCTCGGCCGCATGCTGCTTCTGGCGAAGTTCTCGGTAGAGGGTACCCAGTTGGCGTTGCTGGGTGATGTTGAAGGTGGGGACATCGACAAGCTGGAGGTCGAAGCGGACGAAGTTGGAGACATGTGGTGCGAAGGGCGTGCGGAGGACGGCGTCGATGATGCTGGCTAAGAACCAAGGATCGAGGACCTCCGAGTCGCAGCGAATGAGGGAATCCCCGCGTGAACCGGGGTGCTCGCCGTCCTTAACACAGACGCGAGCCCAGTCCGGGGACACCGCAATATCACCGCGGAGGCATACCTCGGAGGTGGCGCGAGGAATCTGCTTGACACCGGGGAACTTAGACAAGGGGAGAGTTGCCGGGCGTTCTTCGGCGCTAAAGTGCAGCTGGGCGAGCGCTTCTTCGACGGGGGAGACAGGCTGAATTGCGGACTGCGCGCTCGTGAGTTCGCTCTTAAGCTCTGCGGCATCGGGTTCGTTGTGTGCTGCCACCCAGTAGGAGGCGAGCAAGGGCTTGCGTGCGGCGACGACCTCGAGGCGAGGAACCTGCACTGCGGTGGCACTGGGGGAGATGGTGTGCCCGGCCATGTGCTCGGCGTAGACCTGTAAGACTTCTTCAGTATTGAGGTCCTCGACGTGGCGGTTCTTTCCTGCCTCTGCGTTTGGAACCTCGACAAAAAGGATGGATTCGCTGACCGGGCGAGGATTCTTGGTGAAGACCACCAGTGCTGAGGGCATAGCGGTGGTGGGCAAAAAGTAGACGGGTAGCCCGATGACGGCGAGGATTGATCCATCCGCGAGCATTGGCGCAAGTGCTGAGCCGTGGTTGCGCGGATCGAGGGCGGATTTGAATACGTTGATTACTCCCACGCCCCCGGGCTTGAGGCAGCGGTGGGCCACCTGCAGCCACTTGGTGTCATCGTTGCGGCCGGGTACGCCATAGGGCCAGCGTTCAGAGTGCATCTCGAGGCGGTCTTTGGCCACGGGAACACTAAACGGGGGAGCGGAGCAGACGAAGTCGAAGCTATCGGCGGGAAGAGCATAAGGCTCGAAGGCATCATGGTTTTCCCAGTGGGTATGGGCTTCCCACTTTCCGGAAATGGCCCGGGACTGAGCCTGCGCCAGAGCCTCGTCGCTGAGGTCGTTGCCAAAGAGCTCGGCATCCGGGAAACGCGCATTGACGGCCTGGAGGGTGCCCCCGTTTCCGCAGGCGAGGTCCAGCACTCGGGATGGAGTGCTTGGTGCGAGTTCCGCGATGAGTCGGTTCATTGATTCTGGAGAGGAGATGCCGCTCCTGTCCATCTGTAGGGAGATGGGCGATTCGGATTCTTGCAGTAGAGCGGCAACATCAAAGTCTTGGGTGAGGGCCTCGAAAGCTTGGGAGAATCCTGGTTGGGCGAGAAGCCTTTCGACGCGCTCGCGTACCAGAGCCGGCAACTCATCGAGCGCCTCGACCGTGGCATAGGCGGCGAGATAGAGCAGAGTCGAAGAGTAGTCCCCGGGTTCTACCAGCCCCACTAGGGCTTCCCGCGGGGTTTTCTCGAGCGTTACGGGACGTCCGTGGTTTTCTAGCCAAGCGAGGACCTCTGCGCGGTCAAAGAGTATAGAGCGCCCGATGCTGGAAAGCGGCTGGGGAAAAGAGCCGCGGTGGCGTCTGCGCCACTGGCTCACCGCCGCAGTACTGACGCCGGCGAGCTCTGCAATTTCGGTGGTGCTTATCTTGCGGATAGGGGAAGGCACGTTGGGGATCTCCTGTAAGTGATAGGGGCGGGGAATGTAGGGAGAGAATGTAGAAGCGCTGCCGATGCGGCGCTAGAACCACCATAAAACAATCCAGCCTCATGGCGCAATGTAGATAACTTAACACCGCCGTATTGGCGTTAAGTTGAGGCACGGTGGTCGTGGGCTCTAGGGTAAGGGTGCAGATCAGGCGCCAAAAAGGGGGAGGGGCCAGCGTTGGAGTTGGATCCCACTCTTATGGGGGTAAATGCGGCTGGAACTTGTCCAGTCATCCTCAAAGGAGGATGTATACAACTGGATCACACCCGCAAAACCGTGTGGTTTGACTCACTGCACTGATAAAGTCATACTTGTCCAACGAACTTGCACCTCACGCCGTCGAAAAGCGGGGCCTTGAGACAGGTCCCACGCCGCCGGTGTGGGCAAGCCGTTCGGTCATGCCTGTTTGTCTTGGGCAGCCGGGCAGTTGAAAGTAGTGCGGGAAGCGCCAACCGGCCTTACCGGTCTCTTAATCTAATAACTCTGAAAGTCACACCCATGTACACACCTGATTTGGCCCCTGTAGCGGACAGCCTGGCCACCTCTGCATTGATAGCGATGCTGCCGCTGGCAACGGTCTTCCTCTTGCTGGGCGTATTTAAATGGAAGGCCCACTGGGCCGGACTGACCGCCCTCGCAGTTGCAGCCGTCGTGGCGATCTTCGCCTACGGCATGCCGGTGCAGCTCACCGTCCTCTCCGCCACGCAGGGATTTGCCTTCGGTCTCTTCCCCATCATGTGGATCGTCATCAACGCCATTTGGCTCTATGATCTCACGGTTAAGTCCGGGCGCTTTGAAGATCTGCGCCTTGTTATTGACCGCGTTTCCGATGACCCCCGTATCCAGGCCATCATCATCGCCTTCTGTTTCGGCGGTTTGCTCGAGGCCCTCGCCGGCTTCGGCGCTCCTGTCGCGATTACCGGCGTGATGCTGCTGGCCGTGGGTTTCTCCCCCATGCGCGCGGCAACGACCGTGTTGCTGGCCAACACGGCCCCAGTCGCCTTCGGCGCCATCGCTATTCCGATCATCACCGCAGGTAACCTCACTGGGATTAACTACCACGAGATTGGTGCCTACGTTGGTCACCAGACTCCGCTTTTGGCCTTCATCGTTCCGCTCTTCTTGGTATTCCTTGCTGACGGCAAGCGCGGCCTGCGTGAGACCTGGCCCATCGCCCTCGTTATCGGTATCGTCTTCGCCATCACCCAGTGGGTTTCTGCGACCTGGATCTCCGTCGAGCTGACGGATATCATCGCTTCCCTCTGTGGTCTGGCCGCAGCCGTCATCATGCTCCGCTTCTGGCAGCCCAAGGGCGGCGACGAGGCTCGTGAGCGTCTGCGCGCTGAGGCCGGCGAGAATGAGACCCCTGCTCGCGCTACCGGTACCCTGACCGCAGCACGTACCTGGATGGCTCTCTTCCCGTACCTGCTCGTCATCGTTATCTTCTCCGTGGCTAAGCTCTTCCCACCGGCAGTGGAGTTCCTTTCCGCAAGCGACGTTAAGATTCAGTGGCCGGGTCTGCACGGCAACATCGTCAACTCGGACGGCGAAGTCGTCACCAGCACCATCTACAACCTGAGCTGGCTTTCCTCCCCGGGCACGCTGCTGCTCATCTGTGGCGTCATCATCGCCATTGTTTACCGCGTCGGCTTCTCTGATTCCGCGAGCATTTACGGCAAGAACCTCGTTAAGATGCGTTTCTCCATCCTCACGGTTGCTTCCGTGTTGGCGCTGGCGTACGTCATGAACCAGTCTGGTCAGACCATCACCATCGGTCACTGGATTGCTGGTACCGGCGCCGCATTCGCTTTCCTTTCGCCGATTCTTGGCTGGCTGGGCACTGCGGTTACCGGCTCCGATACCTCGGCTAACGCCCTCTTCGCCACCCTGCAGCAGGCTGCAGCGGAACGCGTGGGTATTGACCCGACCCTCTTGGTTGCTGCCAACACCTCCGGTGGCGTTGTGGGTAAGATGATTTCCCCGCAGAACCTGACCATCGCGGCTACGGCTGTCGGCCTGGTCAACAAGGAGTCCGAGATCTTCCGCAAGGTCATCTGGTGGAGCCTTGGCCTGCTGGCCGCGATGTGTCTCATCGTTGGCCTCCAGTCCAACATCCTGGCGTGGATGCTGCCTTAAGCACTTCCCGCTAGTTCCACCTTTTACCTCGGGTGCCGCGCCATTAACTAGGCGTGGCACCCGAGGTTTCTTTATGCCCAAATAGCCGTGCTTTGCGATGCCCCCGCGAAACCAATCCCCGCCACCCGCGCGCCGCCCAGGCTGCGCCTACTTCCGGGAAGAACTGGGGAGACAATGTGCGCAGGCGGGCCCCAGCCCAGCTCCCCGGGGCGGAAATGGTGAGGGCCTGAGTCGGGGCATCGCCAAGCAGCCCCGCGAAATGTCTCCCCAGGATGGTGCCGTGGTGCCGCCCAAGGCTAAGGGCGGGGAGCGTTGTCGCGGACTTATGGCGCGGGGGTGAAAAGGGGAAACAACTTAGCGCAAATGAATAAAAGTCTAAGGAAGTGCTGAATGATACTTCAAGAAGGAAACCATTCGAGGAGAAAACAGGTAGAAGATGAAGACTGTGCTGACCGCCGTCCTTACGGCAATCATTGTGGGGGCGGTTGCGATTGCGGCAATAGTCTTCCTGAAGCCGCAGTTCGGAATGACCACGCAGAGCGAGTCCACGAATACGCAGGTCATCAAGTCGGTGGAGCGAGAAGAACAGGTGGTATTGGTGAGCCTGGGGATTCAGGGGCTCAACCGGCAGTCGGAGAATAGAGCCTTGTGGGGCATGCAGGTGCCGGGCTCCGCGCGCACGCAGTTCATTCAATACGACTACAAGGCCAAACTCGGTATCGAGGGCAAGGATGTCCGCATCGAGGAGACTGGTGAGAACGCCTACAAGATAGCTGTGCCGGCCTTCATCTTCATCGGGCACGCGGACGAACACTTTGAGAAGGTCATAGATGACAACGGGTTGCTCAGCTGGGTGACAGATGAGATCGATCCGGCGCAACGCATAACGGAGATCCTGCAGGGTGGTGAGCAGGAGAAGAACATCGCCGATAATCGTGAGCTGCTCCAGGACCAGGCGCGTCAGTTCTACACGGATATCATCACCGCGATTGAGCCGACGGCCCAGCTGGAGTTCTCCTTCGCTTAAAGGGCTCTTGTCTTAAGAGCCATCGACCTCAGTGAACTTGCGGTCCCAGGCGGAGCGGACTGGGTTGGCATCAGCAAGCAGGATATCGAAGCGGTCGTTGGCAATCTCGACGATCTCCGAGAGCACCACGCGCCTTTCCTGTTCTTCGGAGTTGGCCAAGCGGCGCAGGCCAGATTCGATGACGCGCTCCACCGTATCGTTGGTGGCCAGGTAGGCCACGAAGGGCATGTCAAAGCGCTTGCGATAGGAGGCGGAGAGCTCCGTGATGGCCTCGCTTTGCTCGGTGTCGAGCTCAGTGAGCCCCAGCGAGCCACGGTCAGCGGAGATCTCCGAGGCCTTCTCGGAAGGAATGAGCAGGAGCTCATCCATAGCGGGGTAGTCGTGGATGAGGTCCTGGCGCTTGGCATCGTCCGCGGTGAGGACGGCGACCTGAATGGCCGCACGCAGCTCGTTGATATCGGCAAAGGGGCGGGATTCCCACGCGGTCTCCAGGGGCCACGTTTCGTTATTGAACAGTGGGCGCAGGGCGGCGACGAACTCGGGCTGGGGCATCTGGTTGAGCTCATCGAGGGAGATACCGGAGCCGGTGGCGCGCGAGACATCGCCGCCGGATTGCTTGCCCACGTGGAAGAAGAGCAGATTAAGTGCGATCGCGGTGATGGCGCCGAGGGACATGCCGGAAGATACGAAGGTCTGCGCCCAGGCCGGGAAAGCGGCTGCAATATCCGGTTTGAAGGTCACCAGCATGGCTAGCCCGAGCGCGGAGGTGACGATGGCGGCGTTGCGTCCGTCAGAAAGATCGGACTTGGCAATGGTCTGCAGGCCCACCCAGGCTACGTTGGCAAAGAGCGCGAGCGAAGCGCCGCCGAGGACGGGAGCGGGAATGGCGGCGACGATGGCGCCGGCCTTGGGAAGCAGTCCCAGCACGATCATGAAGCCGGCGGCCGCGACGGCAACCCACCGCGACTTCACCCCGGTCAGGCGGACGAGGCCGACGTTTTGCGCGAAGCAGGTATAGGGGAAGGAGTTCATCACGCCGCCGATGAGCGTGGAGACGCCATCGGCGCGGATGGCGCGGACGACGTCACCGCGCCGAATGCGCTTCTTGACGATCTCGCCGGTGGCGAAGACATCGCCGGTGGTCTCCACCATGGTGATGATCATGACGATGATGAGGGAGAAGATGGCGACGAGGTCGAAGCGCGGCAGGCCAAAGTAGAAGGGCGTCGTGATGCCGAGGGCGGGGGCGTTGCCGACCTCGGCAAAGCTGGCGTCGCCAAGCAGAAGCGCAATGGCGGTGCCGAGGACGAGGCCGATGAGGACCGCTAGTGTGCCGAGGAAGCCGCGGAAGAAACGCTGGACCAGGATGATGACGGCCAGGGTGCCGAAGCCGTAGAGGAGATCGCGGGTGGCCGGGGTGGCCTCGGCGTAGTTGATGAAGTCGTTGGCGGAAACCGCGAGCAGCGACGTGCCCATGACGAGCAGAACGGTGCCGGTGACCACGGGCGGGAAGAAGCGCAGCACCTTGCCAAAGACAGGCGCGGCGAAGAATGTGAAAAGGCCGGAGACGATAATCGCGCCATAGATGGTGGGCAGCGATTCGACGCCACCCTCGCCGTTGGTGGCACCCATGCCGATGGCGATGATGGGGGAGACCGCGGTGGTGGTCACGCCTTAGATAATCGGCAGACGCACGCCGATGTGCCGGCCGATGCCGACGGACTGAATGAGCGTGGCGATGCCGCAGGTCAACAAGTCGGCGTTGATGAGGTGGATAGTGGTTTCGGCGTCGAGGTTCAAGGAACCGGCGATGAGCAGCGGCACGATGACGGCGCCTGCGTAGAAGGCCAAAACGTGCTGCAAGCCGAGCGCCGCGAGCTTCGGCGCAGGGGGAACGACATCTACTGGGTGCCGGGGTTGTGATGGGGTGGGAGCCTGCGCCGGGGCGGCGGTATTGTCGGCCACTTCTTCTCCTCTATAGCGGAACTAGCGTGCTGTGCGGATTTAAGAGTAGATCCCTGGCAAACTTAAGAAAACTGTCCCCTCAGCCCGAGGGGTATGAGGGGTAAGGACTACCCCCGTATAACCGTATGTTCGTTTTCTATGAACTCGATGACCGGCCTTGCATACAAGAAGTATCCAAGTGTGCCCTAATGCACATCGTTTGCACTATGTGCGTAGAGAGCAGGTACCTAAAGTGGGTAATGAAAGAGGGGCTCGTCGCGAGGAGCTAAGCACCATTTGGCGGTGTTTGAGAATTGGGTAGAGCGACCAAGGCCCCATTGATAGGACTTTGAACAATCGCGCGCCTATCCCCGCACCGAGGAAACGCGCACAATATGAAGGGATTCACTTAAGTGACCACCGTTACTCAGCCGCTGCAATACTCCGCTTGGCAAGGTTTCGTCCCCGGCCCGTGGGCCGAGGAAATCAACGTGCGGGATTTCATCCAGCGCAACTACACCCCCTATGACGGAGACTCCAGCTTCCTAGCAGGCCCCACCGAAAAGACCCTGCGCACCTGGGAGACCCTGGAGAAGAAGTACCTGTCGGTCGAGCGCCAAAAGCGCATCTTCGACATCGATACTCATACCCCCTCTGATATCGACGTATTCCCCGCCGGATACATCTCCGACGATGACGATGTCATTGTCGGCCTGCAGACGGACACCCCCCTCAAGCGCGCTATGATGCCCTTCGGCGGTTGGCGCATGGTCGAGCAGGCCATTCGGGAGGCCGGGATGGAGCCGGATGAAGAGGTAAAGACCGTCTTTACCCGCTACCGCAAGACCCACAATGACGCGGTCTTCGATATCTACACCCCGCGCATTCGCGCTGCCCGTTCCTCCCACATCATTACCGGCCTGCCTGACGCCTATGGCCGTGGCCGCATCATCGGCGACTACCGCCGCGTGGCCCTCTACGGCGTGGACTACCTCATCGCCGAGAAGGAAGCCGCCAAGCACGCCGTCGGTGACCAGGAGTTCAGCGAGCACTGGGCACGCTTCCGCGAGGAGCATTCCGAGCAGATCAAGGCCCTGAAGAAGCTCAAGAAGATGGCGCAGTCCTATGGCTTCGACATCTCCGGCCCCGCCACCACTGCGCAAGAAGCGGTCCAGTGGACCTACTTTGGCTACCTGGGTTCCATCAAGTCCCAGGACGGCGCGGCCATGTCGATTGGCCGTCTCTCCGCTTTCCTTGATGTCTACTTTGAGCGCGACATCAAGGCGGGACTCATCACCGAGACCGACGCCCAAGAGATCATCGATCAACTGGTACTCAAGCTGCGCATCGTGCGCTTCCTGCGTACCGAGGATTATGACCAGATCTTCTCCGGCGACCCTTACTGGGCCACCTGGTCCGATGCCGGCTTCGGCAACGATGGCCGCCACATGGTCACCAAAACTTCCTTCCGTGTCCTGCAAACCTTGGTCAACCTTGGCCCTTCACCCGAGCCGAATATCACCGTGTTCTGGGACCCGGCATTGCCGGAAGGCTACAAGGAGTTCTGCGCCCACATCTCCATCGAGACTTCCTCCATTCAGTACGAGTCTGACCGCCAGATTCGTGAGCAGTGGGGCGACGATGCGGCGATTGCCTGCTGCGTGTCCCCCATGGAGGTAGGCAAGCAGATGCAGTTCTTCGGCGCCCGCGTCAATGCTGCAAAGGCCCTGCTCTATGCCATCAATGGTGGCCGCGACGAGGTCTCTGGCAAGCAGATTGTGGAAGGCTACCAGGCAGTTGAGGGCGACGGCCCGCTGGACTTCGACGACGTGTGGAACAAGTACGAGGACATGCTCGACTGGGTGGTCGGCACCTACGTTGAGGCCTTGAACATCATCCACTACAGCCACGACAAGTACGCCTACGAGGCCATCGAGATGGCCTTGCACGATTCCAACATCGTGCGCTCCATGGGCTGTGGCATCGCCGGCCTGTCCATCGTTGCGGACTCCTTGGCCGCCATCAAGTATGGCAAGGTCACCCCGGTGCGCGACGAGACCGGACTCATCGTTGACTACAAGACCGAGGGCGATTTCCCGGTCTACGGCAATGATGATGACCGTGCGGACGATATCGCGGCCACCATCGTGCACACCGTGATGGAGAAGATTAAGGCCATCCCGATGTACCGCGATGCCATCCCGACCCAGTCTGTGCTGACCATTACCTCCAACGTGGTCTACGGCAAGGCCACCGGTTCCTTCCCATCCGGGCACAAGGCCGGAACGCCTTTCGCGCCGGGTGCTAACCCGGAGAACGGCGCCGATAACCACGGAATGGTCGCCTCGATGCTTTCCGTGGGCAAGCTGGACTACAAGGACGCCCTCGACGGCATCTCCTTGACCAACACCATTACCCCGGCTGGCCTGGGGCGCACCCCGGAGGAGCGCATCACCAACCTGGTCGGAGTCCTCGACGCCGGCTTCCTCATGGAGAACTAGCCACAGTCACCCGCGTGGGGTGGCCGTGTTGGGGCGGCATCGCTTAGCGATGTCGGCCTTACCCGGCCTCTCCACACACCCCCACCCTGTTTCATCGCATCTGCTTCGCAATGCAATTTTTATAAGGAGAACAACACCATGGCAACCCACACTTTCGCAGACCGTCTCGCTAGCATGAAGGCTAATCGCGAGGAGCACAAGATGGACGGCGGTCTTTACCACGCCAACATCAACGTGCTGGACAAGTCCACCCTCGAGGATGCCGTCGAGCACCCAGAAAAGTACCCGAACCTGACCGTGCGCGTGTCCGGCTACGCGGTTAACTTTGTCAAGCTGAGCAAGGAACAGCAGCTCGACGTCATTTCCCGTACCTTCCACCAAGGATCCTAACTGTGGCTGATGGCATTACCGGCGTTGTTACCCTCCAACCCGAACAGGGCGAGAAGATCCGCGGCGTGGCCGCGGGCCTGGGGGATAATGCATCCTTAGACGAGATCACCCGCCCCGAGTTGATGGAGGCGCGCCGCACAGGCGATATCGCCCTCGTCCACTCCTGGGAGCTTGTGACCTCGGTGGATGGCCCAGGCACCCGCATGACCATATTCATGTCCGGTTGCCCACTGCGCTGCCTGTACTGCCACAATCCAGACACCATGGAGATGAAGGTGGGCACCTTGGAGCGCATCGAGGATGTGCTCAAGCGCATTAAGCGCTACAAGCCCATCTTCCAAGCCACCGGTGGGGGGCTCACGCTCTCCGGCGGCGAACCACTCTTCCAGATTGCGTTTGCCCGCCGTCTGCTCAAGGAAGTCCACGATGCAGGCATTCACACCACCATCGACACCTCGGGCTTCCTCGGCTCCCGCCTGCGCGACGAGGACCTAGACAATATCGATTTGGTCTTGCTCGACGTCAAGTCTGGGGACGAGGAGACCTATAAGAAGGTCACCGGCCGCACACTGCAGCCCACCATCGACTTCGGCGACCGGCTGGCTGCTAAAAGCAAGCGGGTGTGGATCCGCTTCGTCGTGGTTCCCGGACTTACCGACGCCCCAGAGAACGTCCAGAACGTGGCCAACATCGTGGCTAGGTGGCGCGACAATGTCGAGCGCGTCGAGGTCCTTCCCTTCCACAACATGGGCGCCGACAAGTGGCACGAGCTCGGTATTGATTACAAGCTCGAGGACTGCAAGCCTCCGCGCCCCGAGGACGTGGATGCCGTGCGCGAGGTCTTTCGTGAGAAGGGTCTCCAGGTCTACTAGGGCCTTACTTGGGCATACTAGGCTTGCCGCGCGGGTGTCGGGAGCGCGCACTAGACTCGGCACCCATGAGTGAATATCGCCGCTTCGGCCACACCATCAAAGAGCACGTTATTACTGTGCCCTGGGACTATGACAGCCCGGAGGACTCAGCGGAGACTTTCGAGCTCTATGCCCGCGAGATCATTCCCCCAGGCGGGGAGGACAAGCCCGCGCTGCTCTATAACCAGGGCGGCCCGGGCTTTCCTGCGCCGCGGCCACTTGGTCTGTCGGGGCTCTTGGCCAAGGGCCTAGAGCGCTACCGCTGGATACTCATGGATCAGCGCGGCACCGGGCGCAGCCACCGCATCGACGGGCTCTCCCCGGAAGCGGACCGCAGCGTGGAGCGGCTCCGGCTGCTGCGCCAAGACAATATCGTGCGGGACGCGGAGCGGCTGCGTGAGCATCTGGGCCTAGAGAAGTGGAGCCTATTCGGGCAGTCCTTCGGCGGCTTTTGCATCACCTCTTATCTCTCGCTGGCGCCTCAATCTGTGGAGCGGGCCTTCCTGACCGGCGGCCTCCCCACTCTTGATAAGGGCGTCGATGATCTTTATCGCACCACCTTTGCCAAGCTCAAGTACCGTCATGACTTGTTCACCACGCAGTTTCCGTGGGTGCAGGGCCGGATCGAGGAGATTATTAACCACCTCGACAACTCGGCGGAGATCCTTCCCACGGGGGAGCGTCTGTCCTCTCGTCGTTTCCGCACCATCGGCCTAGAGCTGGGGCGAGGCAGCGGCTTTGATTCCTTGGCCTATCTTCTAGAGGAGCCTTTCCGTACGGTCGACGGGGAAAAGCGGCTGCGTTCTGACTTCTTGAGCCAAGTAGGCAGCCGGGTGAGCTTCCAATCGGGGCCACTGTATGCGGCGATTCATGAGTCCATTTATGGCGGCGTCGGCAAGCTGGGCGCTACCAACTGGGCCGCGCAGCGCATCCGCGCGGAGTTCCCCGAGTTCGCCGAGGCGGGAACCTACCTGACGGGGGAGCACATCTTCCCCTGGCAGTTCGAGGAGGACCCGGCGCTGCGGCCGTTCCGGGAGTCCGCGCAGGCCTTGGCCCAGCACGAATGGGGAGAGAAGGACGCTATGTATGATGTCGCTGCGCTGGGAGCGGCAGAACCCGTCGCCGCCGCGGCCATCTATCTGGATGATATCTTCGTTCCCTTCGAGGACTCGATGGCTACGGCCGCCGCCTACAGGGATCTGCGCCCGATGGTGAGCAACCGCTACCAGCACAATGGGGTCCACGTGGACGGCGCCGGTATTCTGGGCGAGCTCTTTCGGCTTGCTGATGACCACTAGCGCAGGCAACTAGCGCTGCGCACCTGCCGCGACCACCCCGGCCCTCGAAATGTGAGCTGGGCTATGGAAGAGTAGGTATATGAAACTACCTTAGGTTCCCTTAAATCCTTTGGGTCCCTTTTTAAGTCCCTTAAAGCACCGAAAGAAAACCTACAGAAGGAAAGAAAGATGCTTACTCTTATCGTCGCTGTGGTCGTCATCATAGTGCTCGTGCTCAACGCTTTTGATGCGTTTTTCATCGTGCGCACGCGTGAGGCGGCCATCGTGGAGCGGCTCGGAAAATTCGTCAGCGTGGCACACGCTGGTCTGCACTTCAAGGTCCCGTGGGTAGACCGCGTTCGCGCGAAGATCTCCCTGCAGGTTCGGCAACTTGATGTCATGGTGGAGACCAAAACCAAGGACAATGTCTTCGTACAGATCCCGGTTGCGGTTCAATACCAGGTGGTCGAGGGCCGCGAGCGCGAGGCTTATTATATGCTCTCCAATCACGAGCAGCAGATTGTGGCCTACGTGCAAGATAATGTTCGCTCCTCCGTGGCGAATATGGACCTTGATGATTCTTTCTCCTCGAAGGACACCATCGCCCAGAACGTGGCCATGTCCCTGCGTGACAACATGGCCGCCTATGGTTGGCACTTTGTTAATACCCTGGTCACAGACATTCGCCCGGATTCCCGCGTGCGTGAGTCGATGAACTCCATCAACGCCGCGCAGCGCGAGCGTGAGGCCGCCATCGCGCAGGCTGAGGCGGAGAAGATTCGCGTGGTCAAGGAGGCGGAAGGTGCCGCAGAGGCCCGCAAACTGCAGGGTCGTGGTGTGGCAGATCAGCGCAAGGAAATCGTGGAAGGTATTGCCGCGCAGTATGAGATGCTGCGCGCCGCAGGAGTTGAGGAGTCCCCCGAGGCCCTCATGCTGGTCTCGCAGTACCTGGACGCCATGGTGGATGTCTCCCACAACGGCAACACCTCAGTTCTCTACATGCCCTCGAATCCGGCCGGCATGGGTGAGCTCTTTGGCGGCATGAGGGACGTTCTCATGGCCAATCATGTGCTGGGCACCGCCGCAGATTCCGGCCCGCAGGTGTCCAAGGCCGATGCGGCCAAGCGTAAGCGCGAGCTTGCTGAGAAGGCACGTCGGCGGCGCCAGGACTCCCAGGCGGAGGACTATTCTGCGCAGCAGTCGCTGGGGGAGGGCGCTAATCCGGTTGGGGGAGCGGCCCCCTATGTTTCAGATAGCATAGAGCAGCCCAAGGGTGCGCGCGAGTACTTCCAGCAGCTGCGTCAGCAGCTCGAGCAGGAGCGCAACAACAAAAACTAGAGCCCTTTGCTGGGGGTTTCTAGGGAGGGGATGGCGCGTGCGAGTCTACTGGCAGGCGCGCAGTAATCTATCGAGCGCAGCGTGCTCGGCCTCCGTGGTCCATAGGCCGTAGGCGGCCTTGACCTCCACTATGCGCTGGGCGTATTCGCAGCGAAAGCCCTTGTTGGGCGGCAGCCACGTTGCCGCATCCCCGGCGGATTTCTGTTGGTTGAGGCCACCGTCAACCGCGAGCAGATTACGCGGATCGTTGGCAAAGTCCCGCCTTTGTTCCGGGGTCAGCAGCTGCGCGCCCTTCTGCCATGCATCAGCCAGCGGCACAACGTGGTCGATCTGGACTGCGCCGGAGGTATCGCGGCCGCGTTGGAATGCAATGTCTTGCCCCGCGTACGGATCATGCAGAGTGCCGGAGAGCACGACGCATCCGTGCGTGCCCTCCTTAATAAGGGCGTCGGAGATATCACGGCGCAGGATGTCGTTGCGGGTATCGCAGCCATTGTGTCCATATTCCACGCCCACATCATCTGACCACGCTTGACCAAATTGCTCGCGCTCATAGCCGGTCTTAGGCGCGCGTCCCTTGACGGGGATCGTCTCCAAGGTGCTCAGCGCCTGTTCGGCGGCGGGCTTCTCCTGGCTTGGCCCTTCTTCCGGGGAGAGCCTATCTGCGGCGGCGGAGTTTTCGGGGTTCGGGGCGAAAGCTGAGCTGGGGGACTCGGGGCTTGGCTCGGTTGTGCTGCTCAGGGCGGTGGTGGGGCTTAGTGTGGCGGGGGTCGGCGCTGCGGCTTTATCGCTGCCTATGGCTAGGCATCCGCCAAGAGCGAGTGCCGCCACCGCGATGTTGAGGATTCCTGCGGCGATAAAAGGGGCGGGAATAGGGGTTCGGGAACGCATGATTCGACACAGTCTAGCGGTAGGGTGTCTTAGAAAGGGTTTCGGGCGCAGGCCTTAAAGCGGGCAGGATCACACAACGCGCATCTCTCAGCGTGCAGAGCAAGATTTTCGCCACAGAGAAGAGCATTTAGGGCATTTCTCACGGGGCACACGCCAGCAAAAGATGATGGATTCCTCATGATTCTGTGGCATGCTTTAGGCCTAACTTTTAGATCCGAAACTTTTTGGCACCTTTTGGCCGCACTCTATATAGACACCTAGTAGGAGCAGCACCACAGTGAGAACTGGCAACACCGACTTCATCACGCCCGCAACCCCGAGCGAGCGACTCATCGAGCGTTTGGACCGCGAGCCCTTTGCTCTTTCTTTCTCCGGGCAGGGCTATGCCTGGCTGCCCGGCCTGCGTGAGACGCTGGCTGGCGGCGTCGGCGCGCAGATGGCTCGGCACCTTGAGGATGCACAACAGATCCTCGAGCCGGTGGCTGCTGACATCGCCGCCCAGTTCCCGCACGGCTTTGAGCCTTTGCGGTGGGCCGAGGCCGCTGAAGATCCGAGTTTCGAGCTCACCGATGCAGCGATATCCACCCCTGGCATCCTCACCGCCCAGGTGGCTTTGCTCGAGTCGTTGCGCGCGCAGGGACTCGATCCTGCGGCTGCAGTGGCTTCTCTTGGCCACTCGCAGGGTGCGCTGGCTACCTACGTGGCACAGGGTGAGGCTGGTGCGGGCGAGGTCATTGCGCTGGCTCAGCTCATCGGCGCCGCCATCACTCGTACCGCCCGCATCCACGGCCTGGTGCGCACCGCTGCTGGTGCGCCGATGGCGGCCGTCAGCGGCGCAACCCGCCAGCAGCTGGAGGAGGCCGGTGCGACCATTGGCCTGTGCAATGGTCGCGATTCCTTCGTCATCGTCGGCACCCCAGAGGACAACGCTGCCGTGCGTCGCGGCTTAGAGCGTCTCGCCGCGGCCGATGCCAAGGCCATTGAGGCCAAGCTGCGCGGGGGCAAGGCCTTCGCGCCGCGCTTTAGTGATCTTGATGTGCAGGCCGCTTATCATCACCCGGCTATGGCTGAGGCTGTCGCACTCGTCGAGGACTGGGCACAGCGCGCAGGCCTCGGCGCGGAGCTTTCCGCGCGAGGCGCTCGCGCGGTCCTCACGGACGTCGTTGACTGGCCGGAGGCCGTCACCACCGCCGTGGACGAGGGCGCACGTTGGATCCTGGAATGCGGCCCCACCGCAGGCGTGGAGCCGCTGACGCGCAAGATCGTGGCCGGGCGCGGAGTGGGCACCCTGGTGGTTTCCACCGCGCAGGGCCAGGCCGCGCTTTTTGACGCCGGGCGGAGCCCGCAGCTGCCCGCTGACTGGTCCCAGTTGCGCCCGCGCCTGCACAACGGCCGCGTTTATAGCAAGTTCACTGATCTGACCGGCTACTCCCCGGTGATGTTGCCCGGCATGACTCCCTCCACCGTGGACCCGGAGATCGTCGCTGCGGCGGCCAACGCCGGATTCTGGGCGGAGCTCGCTGGTGGTGGCCAGACCACGAGCGCGATGCTTGATGAAAACCTGGCTCGCCTCGAGGAGCTGCTGGAGCCCGGAGTCAATGCGCAGTTCAACGCCATGTACCTGTCCGCCTCGCAGTGGCGCCGCCAGGTAGAAGGCCAGCGCGCCATCCCTAAGGCTCGCGCTAACGGCGCGCATATCAGCGGCATTATCGTCTCCGCGGGTATTCCGCCCTTCGACGAGGCCGTCGCGTTGCTCGAGCAGCTGCGCGCCGAGAACTTCCCCTGGATTGCTTTCAAACCTGGCACAGTCAAGCAAATCGATCAGGTCCTGCGGATTGCCGTTGCTGTGGACTTCGACATCATCATGCAGATCGAGGGCGGGCACGCCGGCGGGCACCACTCCTGGGAGGACTTGGACGAGCTGCTGATCGAGGCCTATGCCAAGATTCGCTCCCAAGACAACGTTGTCCTCGCCGTCGGCGGCGGCATCGGCACTCCGGATGTAGGCGCGGCCTACCTGACCGGTACGTGGGCGCAGAAGTACGGCCTGGCACCCATGCCTGTCGACGCCATTATGATCGGCACCGCCGCGATGGCCACCCTGGAATCCACCGCCTCGGAGTCAGTCAAGCAGGCTCTTGTCGACGCCCAGCCCGTTACGGAGAACCACGGATGGGCCGGCGCCGGATCCGCCCGCGGGGGAATCGCCTCCGGCCGCTCCCAGCTCGGCGCCGATATCCACGAGATTGATAATTCCTTCGCGCGCGCAGGCCGCCTCCTTGACGAGGTAGCAGGCGATGCGGAGGCCGTGGCGGCCCGGCGCGAGGAGATCATCGCGGCGATTGCCAAGACCGCCAAGCCTTACTTCGGCGACGTCGCCGAGATGACCTATGAGCAGTGGCTGGGCCGCTACCTCGAGCTCTCTTATCGCGGTCACTGGGTAGATGTCTCCTGGGCTCAGCGCTTTGAGCGCATGGTAGAGCGCGCCGAGGCACGCCTGAGCCCGCAGGATCACGGGGAGTTCGCAGCCCGCATCGCCGTCGATGGCGAGCGTCCCTACAAGGCCGTGCGGGCCTTGGTCGCCGAGTACGGCGATGCCCCGCTCCACGTCGGTGATGTCACCTGGTTCTTAAAGCTCCTTGAAGAAAAGGGGAAGCCTGCCAACTTCGTTCCGGTCATCAACTCGGAGGTTCGTCGCTGGTGGCGCCAAGACTCGCTGTGGCAGGCGCACGATGAGCGCTACGCTGCCGACGAGGTCTGCATCATCCCCGGCACCACCGCGGTGGCCGGAATTACTCGCGCCAACGAGCCAGTCGCGCACCTGCTGGCCCGCTTTGAGGCCGCCACGGCAGAACGCCTGGAAGCAGAAACCCCGGATGCGGCCGCAGCTGCGCGTGCAGAATTAATTGAGATGTGCGAGGCCGCCTCCATCGATTGGGCCGGTCGCGCACAGGTCAACCCAGTGCGCCTGGTCATGCCCCGGATAGAGGTATCAGGAACAGGAAAGGATCTGCGTGCCCAGTGCCCGGAGACCGGAGCCTCCCTCGAGCGTGACGCGGAAGGCGGCTATGTGCTGCGCGCCCCGCTGCGCGGAGCCATTGCCGGCGCGAGCCTGCGCATTCGCCTCGAGGCCCCGCAGATTCCGGGTGCGAGCCCCACCGTGAGCGCACAGGATGCCCGCCAGGCCATGCGCGAGCTGGCACAGATTGCCGCAGGGGGCCAGTTGCCGCAGGTGGTAGACGGCACTGCGCAGTGGAACGCACAGCTCTCGGTCGCTGATTGCGCCGATTATGAAAACGTCACCGCCGGCTATGGAAAGCTCTCAGGCCTCGCCCCCGACGTCCTCGTGGGTAAAGCCTGGCCGGCCGTCTTCGCCGTTATCGCCCATGCCCAAACGGAGCAGGGTGCGGACGTCGTCGAAGGCCTGCTCAACCTAGTGCACCTCGAGCATTCCGCGCAGCTTCACGCCGATCTTCCGCGTGAGGCGCAGCTGGAGATTAGTGCTCGCGGCACGAGCGTGCTCGACACCACCGTCGGACGCGTCGTCGAGGTCAAGGTGGAGATTTCCACCGCCGGAACCCTTCTTGCCACCCTGCGTGAGCGTTTTGCCATCCAGGGCCGTCGCGGAACCCAAGAGCTTGCCCCCGCCCCTGCCAAGGAGAGCGTGACCGACAAGCCGCGCAGCTTCCGCACCGAAGTAAACGTGGTCGCACCGGAGTCGATGCAGCCTTTCGCTGCCGTGACCGGGGACCGCAACCCCATCCACGTCTCCGCCGCCGCGGCGGCGCTGGCGGGACTTCCACACGGAGTCATTGTCCACGGCATGTGGACCTCGGCGCTGGCCCAACTGGCAGCCGGATTCGACGGTGCCTCCGTGGCCGAGTGGGAGGCAACGATGTTGGCCCCCGTTCTGCCGGGCGCACAGGTGGATTTTGTGGTTGAGCGCAGCGGCGTCGATAATCGCGCCGGGCTGGGTGAGGTCCGCACCGTGACCGCCTCGGTCGGGGATGTCCCCGTGCTGCAGGCCCAGGCCATCATGCGGGATAAGATCACCGCCTATGGCTTCCCGGGCCAGGGCATCCAGTCCCAGGGCATGGGCATGGATTCCTTCGCTTCGTCGCCTGCCGCACGTTCGGTGTGGGAGCGAGCAGATTCCCACACCAGGAGCCGGTTGGGTTTTTCCATCCTGGAAGTCGTGCGCGCGAATCCTGCCTCCGTCACCGTGGCCGGCGAGGAGTTCTCGCACCCGGATGGTGCACTCTTCCTGACGCAGTTCACGCAGATGGCCATGGCCACGCTGGGCTGCGCGCAGATCGCGGAGATGCAGGAAGCCGGCGTCCTCGATAGCGGTGCCTACTTCGCCGGTCACTCGGTGGGCGAGTACAACGCACTTGCGGCCTATGCACAGGTCCTCTCCCTCGAGGCGGTCCTGGAGATTGTCTACGCCCGTGGGCTGACCATGCACCGCCTGGTTGAGCGCGACGAGCACGGCAATTCTAACTACGGACTGGCGGCGCTGCGCCCGAATAAGATCGGCATCAGCGCCGAGGAGGTCTTTGACTACGTCTCCGAAATCGCGGGTCGCTCCGGCGAGTTCCTCGAGATAGTCAACTACAACATCGCCGGCGTGCAGTACGCCGTGGCCGGCACTCGTGCGGGCCTAGCCGCCCTGCGAGAGGACGCCGAGTCCCGCGCGCCGGGCAAGCGCGCCTTCATCCAGATTCCTGGTATCGACGTTCCTTTCCACTCCTCCCGGCTTCTCGACGGCGTGCCCGCCTTCCGCGAGCACCTCGATTCCCTCATCCCCACCGAGATCGACCTGGAAATCCTGCTCGGCCACTACATCCCGAACCTGGTGGCGCGTCCCTTCGGACTCGATAGCGAGTTCGTCGAATCCATTGATCAGGTGGTCGATTCCGCAGCTATCAAGGAGATTCTGGCGGACTTCCCGGCCGCCGCGCAGGATTCAAATAAGCTCGGCCGCACCCTGCTTATCGAGCTTTTGGCCTGGCAGTTTGCCTCCCCAGTGCGCTGGATCGAAACCCAGGACCTCTTCCTGTGCTCCCCGGATGAAACCGCCGGTGCGGGCACGCCTGGGCTGGGTGTCGAGCGCTTTATCGAGATTGGCGTCGGTTCCGCACCGACCCTGGCGAATATGCTCGGCCAGACCTTGCGTCTGCCGCAGTACGCTGGTCACCCCATCGAGGTGCTCAACGTCGAGCGTGACCGTCCTACCGTCTTTGCTGAGGATGCCGTAGAGCGCCCTGAGCCTGCTGCCTCTGCAACAGAAGCTGCAGAAGTTACAGAGGCAACCTCTGCGGGGGCAACCTCTGCAGATGCTGCGGCCACCCCTGCCGCGCCTGCTGCCCCTGCCCTCGCGGCGGCTCCGACTGCTCCCACAGGCGGCGAGACCCCTGCTGACAAGGCGCTCAGCGTTGCTGACGCCGTTGAGATGCTCGTAGCCATCTGGACCAAGGTGCGCCCCGATCAGATTGGGCCCACCGATACCATCGAGCTGCTTGTCGAAGGCGTGTCCTCGCGCCGCAACCAGCTGCTGCTGGATCTGGGCGTGGAGTTTGGATTGGGCGCCATCGATGGCGCTGCCGATGCGCCTCTGGGTGATCTGCAGCAGACCGTGACCGGCATGGCCAAGGGCTATCGCGCCTTCGGTCCGGTGCTCGCGGATCAGGTTGCGGATTCGCTGCGTCGTCTGACCGGCCCTGCCGGAAAGAAGCCCTCCTACATCGCCGAGCGCGTCACCGGAACGTGGGGCTTGGGCGAAGGCTGGGTCGATCGCGTCACCGCAGAGCTGGTGCTGGGCACGCGCGAGGGCGCGTCCCTGCGCGGTGGCGAGCTGGCCACTTTGGGCACCGCGGCGCCGCACGTCAAGGAACTCGATGCTCTCATTGATGCCGCTGTGCAGGCGGCTGGCGCGCGCTCCCAGGTGTCCATCGCAATGCCTTCCACCGGCGCTGGTGCTGGCGGGGTAGTAGATTCCGCCGCGCTTGATGAATTCTCCTCGCAGCTGACCGATTCCCTGGCCGAGACCGCCCGCACCCTGCTTAAGCGCCTTGGCATCAAGGCGCCCACCACGGAGTTCTCCACCGAGCCCGATGGGCTCGCCGATCTCGTCTCCCGCGAGCTGGGCTCCGATTGGCCGCGCCAGGTGGCCCCGGCCTTCGACGCGAACAAGGCCGTGCTTCTCGACGATCGCTGGGCATCCGCCCGCGAGGACCTCACCCGCCTCAAGCTGGGAGAGCTCTCCGAGCTCGATGTCTTCGGCGCTGGCGAGGAAGTCGCCCAGATGGCCGAGTACCTTGGCCTCGATGAGCAAGCCAGTGATGCCCGCCAGGATCCGGCGCAGCTGCCCTATAGCAGCGACGTTGCCGTGGTGACCGGCGGTTCCCCGCATTCGATTGCCGCCGCTGTTATCGCACAGCTGCTCTCGGAGGGCGCCACCGTCGTGGCCACCACCTCGCGCCTGGATCATGCCCGCCTGGAGTTTTATAAGGAGCTCTACCGTTCCCACGCTTGCGGCAACGCTGCGCTGTGGGTCGTTCCGGCCAACCTGAGTTCTTTCAGCGACGTCGATGCCCTCATCGAGTGGGTAGGCAACGAGCAGACCGCCACGGTGGGCGGAAAGTCTAAGCTGCTCAAGCCCGCCTTGGTTCCCACCCTGCTCTTCCCCTTTGCCGCACCGCGCGTGCAGGGAACGCTGGCTGATGCCGGTGCCCAGGCTGAGGCGCAGATGCGTCTGTTGCTGTGGTCCGTCGAGAAGCTCATCGCCGGCCTATCCCAGATCGGCGCGGATACCCACGTTGGCCAACGCCTGCACGTGGTCCTGCCTGGCTCGCCCAACCGTGGACGATTCGGCGGAGACGGCGCCTATGGCGAGTCCAAGGCTGCGCTCGACGCCCTGGTGACCCGCTGGCACGCCGAGCCGGTCTGGGGTGAGCGCACCTCGCTCGTGCACGCCCACATCGGGTGGGTGCGCGGCACCGGCCTGATGGGCGGCAACGATCCCATGGTCGAGCTCGTTGAGGCCAAGGGTGTTTCCACCTATTCTCCCGCCGAGATCGCTGTGCAGCTGGTGGACTCCGGCGCGCAGCACTCCGTACGCAAGAGCGCCGCACAGGCGCCAATTACCCTCGACTTCACCGGCGGCTTGGGCGAGGCAGATATCAACCTGCCGGAACTCGCCCGCGAGGCAGCGGCACGCAGCGGTGAAACCGCTCCTGCTAGTGAGGCCCCGCGCAGCGTGTGCGCGCTGCCGAGCATCCGCCGCCACATCGAGTGGACCAGCCCGGACTTTAGCGGGGTCACCCAGAACCTCGATGACATGGTCGTCATCGTCGGCGCGGGAGAGCTGGGCCCAGTGGGTTCCTCGCGTACCCGCTACGAGGTCGAGCTAAGCGGAGATCTCTCCGCTGCCGGCGTCATCGAATTGGCCTGGAGCACTGGGCTTATCGCCTGGGATGGCGGCTGGACAGTGACCGAGACCGGCGAGGAGATCTCCGAGGAAGACATCTACGAGCGCTTCCACGATGAGGTCATCGCCGGGGTAGGCGTGCGGCGCTACCACGACGACTTCGGCCCCAAGCGCCCCATGGTTGATAACCTCGCCCCCGAGCTGACCACCATCTACCTTGAGCGCGATATGACCTTCGCGGTATCGGACGAGGCCGCTGCCAAGTCCTTCGTGGAGGATGTCGAGGGTGCCAGCGCCTACTTCGACGGTGAGGAGTGGCAGGTCACCCGCCCGGCTGGTTCCGCGGTGCGCGTCCCGCGCCGCGTGGCCATGAGCCGCTTTGTGGGTGGCCAGATTCCGAAGGGCTTTGATCCGGCGGTCTATGGCATCCCGGCCGACATGATCGATAACCTCGACCGCGTGGCGCTGTGGAACCTGGTGTGCACGGTCGACGCCTTCCTCGCCGCCGGATTTAGCCCGGCGGAGCTCCTTTCGGAGGTTCACCCCTCCCGCGTCTCCTCGACCCAAGGAACCGGCATGGGCGGAATGCAGTCGCTGCGTTCCCTCTACGTCGACAAGCTTCTGGCCGAGCCACGCCCCAACGACATCCTGCAGGAATCCCTGCCCAACGTCGTTGCCGCGCACGTCATGCAGTCCTACGTCGGCGGGTACGGGCAGATGATCCACCCGATCGCCGCCTGCGCCACGGCGGCCGTCTCCGTCGAGGAAGGCTTTGACAAGCTGCGCCTGCGCAAGGCCGATTTCGTCGTGGCCGGCGGTATTGATGATCTCTCCATCGAGGGCATCACCGGCTTCGGCGACATGGCCGCCACTGCGGACTCGCAGGAGCTGGAGGACAAGGGCATTGACCACAAGTTCTTCTCGCGCGCTAACGATAGGCGCCGCGCGGGCTTCATCGAGTCCGAGGGCGGCGGAACGATTCTGCTGGCCCGCGGTAGCCTCGCCCTGAAGCTCGGACTGCCTGTGCTGGGTGTAGTCGCCTTCGCCGAGTCCTTCGGCGATGGTGCGCATACCTCCATTCCAGCGCCCGGCTTGGGTGCCCTCTCCTCCGCACGCGGCGGCAAGGACTCGCGCCTGGCGCTTGCCTTGCGTGAGGTCGGTGTGAGCGCCGACGAGGTCTCCATCGTTTCCAAGCACGACACCTCGACCAACGCCAATGACCCCAACGAGTCGGATCTGCACGAGCGCATCGCGGGTGCCATCGGGCGCAGTGCAGGCAATCCCTTCTATGTCATCTCACAGAAGAGTCTGACCGGGCACACCAAGGGCGGTGCGGCGATGTTCCAGATGATGGGGCTGACACAGGTGCTGCGCGAGGGAATCATTCCTCCCAACCGCGCGCTCGACTGCGTCGACCCAGTTCTGCGCAAGCATTCGCACTTGACCTGGTTGCGGCGCCCGCTTAATCTGCGTTCCGCCGCGCCCAAGGCCGGTCTGGTGACCTCGCTGGGCTTCGGCCACGTTTCCGCCCTGGTGGCCATCGTGCACCCCGGTGCCTTCCTGCAGGCGGTGCGCGCCGCCCACGGTGAGGAAGCGGCACAAGCCTGGGAGGACTCCGCGCAGCAGCGCGAGGACGCCGGCTTGCGGCGCCTTGACGATGCCATGCATGGCGGCGCAGCCCTCTACCAGCGTCCCGTGGACCGCAACCTCGGTGGCACGGGAGATGCGGTAAAGGAGCGCGAGGCGGCCATCTTACTCGATGGCACTGCGCGCTTGAAGGACGGCGTCCTTACCCCTGGAGCAGAGCTCTAAGTATGTAAGTCGCAGCCGCACCGATTGAGGTGCGGCTGGCATAATCACGGCTATGAAGAAACTCGCTGTGGGCACCGACATCGTGTGCATACCGGAATTTGCCGCGCAGCTAGCGCAACCCGGCTCCCGCTTCGAGGCGGTGTTTAGCCCCGCGGAGCTGCGTGTGGCAGCCGGCAAGGGTGCACGCCGCGCCGAGCACCTCGCCGGGCGCTGGGCCGCCAAGGAGTCCTTCATCAAGGCCTGGTCCCAGGCAATCTACGGGCGCCCGCCGGTGATTGCTCAAGAGCGCGTCATCTGGAGTGAAGTGGAGATCCGCCCCGACGCTTGGGGGAGGGTGGACATCGCCACTGCAGGCAATGTGCGCGAGCAGGTTGCCGCGACTTTGGGCGAGGTGGAAACCAGCCTGAGCATTAGCCATGACGGGGATTACGCCACGGCGACGACGATCTTAAGCTGGGGCTAGCCGGTGGCCACCGCAAAGAGGTAGGCCACGAGCATGCGCTTAATCTCCATGACTGTGGAGTCGAAAGACTCCAAGTTTTCCGATGCCGCATAGTTGAGCATGGAGACCACCGTGTGTACGAGGAACCCGCCAAGGTTCACCCGCTGCTCGTAGTCCATCTGCGGGGCGAGAGGCTCTAGGATGCTGGCCAGTGGCTGCAGGAGCTGTAGCTCGGTATCTGCGGCTGTGGCGCGCGTGGCCGGGGTGGATTGCACGGCGTGCCAGACCGCGCGGCGGGAGGGATCCTCGCGCCACATGCGTGCCAGGTGGTCAATGAATTCATCGAGGAAGTCCGGCCATTGCAGCGCCGGAACATGCTCCGAGAAGCGCTCAATCTCACTGAGGTTCTCCGCCGTGTCTTGGCGGTCGAGCTCGCAGATCAGCACGTACTTATTGGCAAAGAATTGGTACAGAGTCCCGATGGGGACCTCGGCGCGGCGGGAGACCTCATCGAAGGTGAAGGACTCGAAACCGGTGTCTACGAGCACGCTACGCGCGGCCTTGAGGATCCTATTGAACCTCTCGCGGCTGCGCGCTTGGGCTGGCCGCCGGCGGGGGACCAGCAGTTCCGGCGTGGAAGTGGTGCTCGTTTCACTCACGGTCTAGGCGAGGCCTTTCATAACGCGGGCGACATGTCCGGTGGCCTTGACGTTGTACAAGGCCTGTCCAATGGTGCCATCCGGCTCGACCAGGAAAGTAGAGCGGATGACGCCCTGGACTACCTTGCCGTAGTTCTTCTTCTCCCCGAAGGCCCCGTAGGCGGACAAGACAGTCTTGTCAGGATCCGACAAGAGCGGGAAATTAAGCTCGTGCTCGGCGCGGAACTTGGCAATTGCCTCCGGCTTATCGGGCGAGATGCCAACGACGGCGATATCGAGCGAGTTGAGCTGCTCGAGGGAATCCCTAAAGTCACAGGCTTCCTTGGTGCAGCCGGGAGTATTGGCTCGCGGATAGAAGTAGACGAGGACGCGCTTGCCGGCGTAGTCCGATAGAGAGACGGTATGCCCGGCATCATCGGGCAAAGAAAACGCGGGGGCGGTATCTCCAACTTCTAAACGCTTAGCTTCAGTCATAGGGACAACAATACATTGCCTGGCCTTAGCCCAGGCGAACTTAGCCACTGGCCAGCTTGCTTCCCCCTCACCGACCCTGCGGGGGATTCACGCTGTAGACTGTGTGGTCGAGAAGAGAACCTAAGTAGAACTCAGGAGACAATCGTGGCACGCAACATTGACGATATTCAGCGCGATATTGAACGCACCCGCCGTCAGCTAGCTGGAACCTTGGACGAACTCGCGGATCGGAGCAAGCCACAGAACCTAGTCGGTGACGCCAAGACTGCTGCAGCCAACAAGCTGCAGCAGCGCAACGTGCAGTACGTCATCGCCGGCGTCAGCGCCGTAGTCATCGGGCTCATCGCCCTGGGCGTGACCCGCTCGCGCCGCCGCTCCAGCGATCTCAAGGAGCTGCAGCGTCTTCTCGCCGAGCGCAACTAATAGGCAACTAACAGCCCTATCTCTCTACTGCTGCGCGGTGATACGGGCGTAGTCCTCTTGGATCAGAAAGCCCGCCACCGCCGGCCCAGTGGTGGCGCCGGCGCCGATGGATTGCGGCACGTTGGTCATGGGGTTGACCACGTTGCCCACCGCCCAGATTCGGGGGTGGCTCGTTTTCCCAGTCGCATCGACTTGGAGGAAAGAGCCTAGGCCGAAGGGAAGATCTTCCCTTTCAAGGTCAAGGCCCGCCAAGAATCCATCATGTGGGGTTAACGTCCCCATGGTGAAAATCGCGTCGAACTCGATTTCTTGGCCATCTTCAGTGCGCACCGCACTGATGGCGGGCTCCTGGCCCAAGACTGCGTTGACCTCGGAATCAATCACCGCGATGCCTCGCGCTCGCAGCCTGTGCAACGCAGCCTCATCGAGCGGGCCTGCACCGAAGGCGAAGAAGTTCACCTGGTTGCTCCACTGCCGCAGCATCTCTACTTGATGGAGTGAAACAGGGGAGGTGGCAAGGACACCTATGCGTTGCTCCGCAACCTCCCAGCCGTCGCAGAAGGGGCAATGGAATACGCTCTTGCCCCAGCGCTCGGCCAAACCGGGCACCGCGGGCAACGTGTCCTTGACGCCGCTGGCGACGATAAGCGTGCGGGCGCGGAAGCTGTGCCCTGAAGCTAGCTTCACCTCGATGCCCGCATCGCTCTCACCGACTGTGCCAGCCAGGGAAGCTATCTCTGTGACGTCGATTGCACTCCCGCTTAAGAATTCGACGCCATAGGAAGCAAGTTCCTTTCGGCCCTGCTGGACAAAATCCAGGGGCGGCTTACCGTCGTTGCCGAGCACGCCATGCATATGAGCGGCGAAGCGATTACGTGGTGCCCCCGAATCAATGACAAGGACTCTGCGCCGTGATCTGGCGACAAGGAGTGCTGCGGAAAGCCCGGCCACTCCGCCGCCAACGACAATGGTGTCCCAGGGATCTGTCTTAGTTCTTGGTTGTGAACTCATGAACGAAGATTCTCGGTACTCTTGGCTAGGATAGCAAGACCCTTTGCTAAAACGGCAAGTAAAGGTTTGGGGCAAGAAGGCAAGAGAGGCGGCAATGAGGCAAGGCAACATCAACCAAGAGTTGGCCGGGATTGGCCCTCGCCTGCGCATAGCGCGCCGAGATCGGAACTTGACCTTGGAGGAACTCGCGGGCGCTGCAGGAATCTCCGCGAGCACTCTTTCACGCCTAGAATCCGGCAAAAGGCAGGCCAACCTCGAGCTGCTCGTTCCGCTAATCCGGCAGCTGGGAATCCGTCTCGATGATCTCCTTCCCCACGAAGTCCGCGATCCCCGGGTTCGCCGCTCCTCCATTCGCCGTGGCGGGCTAATCATTACTCCCTTGGCGCCGGATTCTTCCCCCGTTCGCACGTTCAAGATTGACTACCCACGAGCTAAGCGGCGTCCCGCAAAACGCGTTCACACGGGCTACGAGTGGATCTACGTCCTCAACGGAAGCATTCTGCTGCAGCTCGGCGATCGCGACCTCATTCTGGGGCCAGGCGAAGCCGCGGAGTTCGACACCCGCGAGCCTCATGCCATTTCGGCCACGCAGGAGGGACCTGCACAAGTCTTAAGCATCTTCAACGCCGAGGGAGTCCGGATGCATACTCATGGCGCGGGCGACGTCGAATGACGCCGCCGAGAACGCCTTGATGCCCCGTGCGGTGGGTTCGCCCGCACGGGTATCGCCCACCCGTGCAATCCAGCCGTTGGCAAAGAAGGCTGAACACAGCGCGTTCCCGAGCTCTCCTCCCATGTGAGGCAGGCGTTGGGAGGTGTCAATGCAGGGGCGCGCCGTCAGGGACTGCGCAGCGGCCACGCCCCATCGCTCCATGAGCAGGGCGCCTCGAGGCGTAACTCGGAAGTCCGCGTCGGTATAGCCTTGCGCAACGAGCCACTGCGCCAGATCTACCCCTAACCTGCCCGCCAAGTGCTAGTAGCAGGTCCGCGAGGCAGTGAAGCGTTGCGTGTGGCGAGAAGCGTTGAGGCTGTGCGGGGTATCGAAGTGGGCCGCAGAGAGTGCGCCCAACCTTTCGATGAGATCTCCTACTGCGGGGCCGGAGATCGTGACATAGCGGTGCCTTCCCTGCCTGTACTCGCGGGCTATGCCTGCCTCCACCAAAACTGTGACATGCTCGCTAGCAGTGGAGCGTGCAATGTGCGCATACGCGGCCAACTTGCCTACGGTCCAAGAGGTGCCGCTCATAAGCGCAGAACAAAGTGCCGACCGTGCGCTATTGGCAAAGACGGCGGCCAGCCGGGAAATATCCGGAGTTGGTTCGAGTAGCTGCTTGTCGTGCATGAATCCAAATCTATCGCCGCGATAGTTCGGGACAGTGCGAACAGTTGTGCGTGGATACTTCTGACTGGGAAGCGGGAATTCCTGTCCTCCGTTTCTTTAGGTTCCTCAGTCAAGGAGTGAGCACGAGCTCAAGCAGAAGCCGCCAGCTGTCGGTGGCGGTCATCATCGTTGGATACTTCGTCGTTATGCTCGATGCGACCATAGTCAACGTGTCACTTGCCGATATCGGAAGAGACATGGGGGCGTCGGTGAATCTACTGCAATGGGTGGTTAATGCCTACACGCTGGTATTTGCGGCCCTGCTCTTGGGCGGCGGCACTGCTTGTGACCGCTTCGGCGCTAAACGTGTCTTTCTCAGCGGATTGGCCGTATTCGCTTGCGGCTCGATGGCTTGTGCCTTGAGCGGGACAATGGCACAGCTTATTGCCTCGAGAGCTCTGCAGGGCATAGGGGCCGCTGGTATTGTCCCCAGCTCCCTAGCTCTTATCCCCGCGGTGATAAGTGAGCGCCGACAACAGACCCGCATCATCGGCCTCTGGGGAGGGGCAGGCGGTGCGGCCGCAGCGCTCGGACCTGTGCTCGGCGGAGCCCTAGTATCAGGGAGCGGGTGCGTGCCGCATTTTGGATAAGCATCCCACTTATTGCGATAGTCATCTTCCTTGGCCAACGGGTCTTGGCTCTGAGCCGAGCCGAAAAAGACAGCCCGCCTGGATCTTCTAGGATTGTCGCTCTCCGTCGTGGGGCTAGCGCTAGTGGCTTATGTGATCATCAATATGCACAGCTCCGAGCTTTCTCCCGCTGCACAGGCAATCCTTGTTGTGGCTGCCGTTTCAATCGTTGCACTGTTTCTATTTGTTGAGACCAAAGCGCGCATGCCCATGCTTCCCATAAAACTATTTAGTTCCTCTAAGTTCGCGGTAGCGTGCGCGGTGGGTCTCATTCTTAACTTCAGCTTCTTCGGCCAGCTTTTTGCGCTGTCCTTATTCTTCCAGAACTATCTTGGATTTGAAGCGTGGAAGGCTGGCCTAGCGCTAGCGCCCCAAGCGTGCAGCGCTATCGTGGCCGCTCCTCTCGGCGGACGTTACTCAGCACGGATAGGGGAGGTGAGGGTCATTGTCATGGGTCTTGTGGCAGGTGCCATTGGTTTTGCCGGACTCGCATTCTTCCAACCCTCGACGCCCTACATCCTCATAGCCTTGAGCACCTTCTTGGGCGGGTTCGGAATGGCCTTCGCCATGCCGGCAGCCACATCAATGGCCGTGCATGCCGCACCTGCTGACTATGCGGGCAGCGCCTCAGGCGTAGTAAATTGCCTGCGGCAGATCGGAAGCCTGCTTGGCGTGGCTCTCTTGGGTTCCCTCGTTGCCGGCGATGAGTTTCTGCACGGCTTCCATAGCGTTGGTTTAGGTGCCAGTGTGGCTTTTGCAGCTGCAATTGGGCTATGCGCTGTGGTCGCGCTGCTCAAGCACTGAAACATGCGATGGTGGAGTCGTTCCGGAATCCTCAAAGATCTTCATTCACGTTGCATAGACCAGACTGGGGGACCACTGGGTATCTGCGTCAACGAATAGACTTGGAACTCGAGCTTTTCATAGAGTCTGACATTCCTGGGATCTGACGTCTCGAGGTGTACAGGAATGCGAGAGTTCACTTGAGAATCAAGAGAATCTATCAAATACTCGATAATTCCTGCACCGAGTCCTCGCCCTTGGTATTCAGGTCTGACACCGACAGTTGACAACTCCCAGCTATTGGAAACAGCAGCTTGCGGAAGTTCGACGACTAAATCACTTGTTTGGGAGCTCCCCAAGAGCGATGTCAAGCGCTTCCACGTCTGAGAAGCTACTTTCGATTCGGCGTTAGGCGCATTGGCAGCGAGTGCTGCCGAATGATTGTCATTGGTGACAACTATCCCGTAGGGTAGGGCGATTTCCCTAAGACAAAGCTCCTGTATTTGCGCAAGCCTCGACTGATGATTATCTGGCGCAACTGTCCAATTAGTCCATGGGTAGTCGCGGAAAGCTTCGCTTAAGGTTTCAGATAAAGGCTCTATATCTTCCTCAGTCGCCACTCTGAATTTCTGCATGGAAGCAGGCTATCAAAACTGACAATTGATGAAGCGGGGACCTTGTAGATTTGATGGCCCAGCTTCCGCGACGTCGTCGCGACATGCCAAGTAATAAAGCGCCTTAATCCGCATTATCTCGCCTTAACACCAGAGCTCACAACCCTGCCCAGCTGCAAATAGCAAGGTGCACGAGAGGATGAAAGTGCGCATAGAAAACTCCCCAAAATTTGGTGTCTTGTTACTCAGTCCAACTTTCAGGGAGAAGTTCACTCGAACCCAGTGGGGCTCTTTTCGACTAAGTAGTGAGAAGTGCTGCTGGGGGCCGTGTTTTAACGGAGGCTGCGTGCGTAGCAGAGAGAAACCTGTGATCCGATGTAGTCGCCGAAGAGCGGTATGGGTGTGTAGCCGTGCTTCTCGTAGAAGCGTGAGCCATCGGGTTGGATCGTTCCGGTTTCTAGAACTAGCTTTTAGCGCCATGAGCAGCAGCATGAGATTCGAGTGCATTTAGGATTGCTGCAGCAGCACCATTTCCGCGCCCTTTTGGATCGGCGTACATGCGCTTGATTTCCGCTACTCCCGGTCCGAGCGAGTTCTCGTCGACCATGCGTAGTCCGCCGCAGGCCATATCCTCGCCGGATGCATCTCGTGCAACGAAGAAGGCAAAAACGTCTGCCGCCGAGGGGTGGATCCCGGGCTCGTGGTCGTCGTTGCCCTACCTGGCGTCGAGTTCCGCTCGCTGCTGCTCCCGCAGACGTTTAGCGCCAGGATGGTCCCAGGTCACTTGCTCAACTAGCCAGTTTGTCATCGCCTTGCCCTTTGATGGTTGTCCGTTTTGAGCGGAATGCTACCATGCGCGATGTCGCAGCTTGAGGAGATTGAGTCCGGTGCAGTTACGGCTAGAGACCCCGTAGGATTCAATACCTGCTGGGGCCTTTTCGTTGTTTTAGGGCACGACACTTTGATGACATGCGCGGCAGTAAACCGGCTCTTCCAGTTTTAGGGTGCAATGATTTTGATTCCGCATGGGCCCAATCCTTCAGGATAGGCCGGATGGCTTTGCTACCGCACTGCCAAGTTCTGGTTAGGCGGCCCGGCTGTGGATAACTGCGTCCGGCGCGGGCGGGTTATCCACAGTTCTCCGCCTTGGTGCGGGTTGGGGATTGTCGCGGCGGTGGGTGGTGCCTTAGCGTGGCGGTCATGGGTTTGCAGGAGTATTTCGCACAACTTAGCCGGGGTGTTGACCTCGTAGCCGAGTGCTCAGGGCTGTCTGCCCCAGACCTTGAAAAGATGGGGGCCAGCGCGCAGGATGCCGCCGAGCTTATAAGCCTGCACGCCATCTACTTCGGCCCCACTCCCTACAGCGGCAAGCAGCGCTTAGCCGTTAATGCGGCCAGGCGCAACGGGCACACTCTGAGCACCCTGCGCCAGATCGAATCTTTTACCCGCCGCGTTAAAGCGCGCCTAGCGGCGTGGAACCTACGCGTAGAGCTATGCGCCACGCCAAGCGAGCAGGTTACTGCGGTCGCCAGGCGCCGGTTGCGTGAGATGCGTGTTCCCCGCACGTATTGCGAGCGCGCGATGTTGCGCCAGCACCCCAACGGGCTAGCCACGCTGACAGTGACCGGCAATGGGCTGGATATGGCAGATGCTTTCCGGACCATTGACCACAAGCGGCCAGGGGCAAGTTTTATCGCCCGCATGCTCGGCAAAGCAGACGGGGCCCCGGCTGGGCGTACTCGTGTGACGACCATGGCAGTCCTCCAGTTGGAAGACTACGGGAAGCTTGTACGCCGCGAGGGTGGTGATGTGCTGGTGCGCACCACTAGTGGGGCTGTTATCACCGGTGCGCAGCTTGTAGAGCGTGCTTGTGCCAACGAGGGTCTTATTACGGTGATAAGCCGTACGCTGGGGCCGGTGGACTTGTACCGCTTTGAGCGATTCGCATCGGTCAAGCAGCGCACAATGCTGGCAGCAGAGCACCCCACCTGTGCGTGGCCAGGCTGTAGGATCCCGGCAGAAAGAGGACAGTTTCATCATCTCACGCCGTGGAAGCACGGTGGGGAGACTAACGTTGCCAACCTGGTGACCTTGTGTAGTTATCACAACGGGGTTAATGAGGATGATCCGAATGCGCCACCACGGCGCGGGCGCCTGACCCGCCAAGGCGGGACAATAGTCTGGCAGCCCCCGCACACCAGCCGTTAGGCCCACACAGGAACCTAACGGCGAATTCCAGCACCCCAAAACAAACCCCGGCGGGCAAGCACCGACAATGGTCAAGACTGTGACTGTGTGGTGGAGATTATCGAGGAAAATGCCGCCAAGGGACCCGCTTTTTGCCCGCCACTCCCACCACGCACTCTAAAACCCAGAAGAGCCCTTAAAGGCCCTTTTGAAGTGCCCCGGGTTTTGTTCCTAGGCATTTGCCTTGATTTCCATTATTGCCTGTGGCAAGTTCTGCTTCCAAAATTCGGTTTCCACCTCGGCTGGGGTTCGGTATCCCAGGCTTTGGTGGAGCC
>NZ_VXKK01000038.1 GCF_008693105.1 Corynebacterium flavescens | reverse complement strand
TATTTTCCGCCAAGATGCGGTCTTCCACGAGACGGACCACACGGTCCTTTGCATCCTGGTCAAATTTTCTCGGCATGTTCCAGATTTTCCCATCTACTCAAGCGGAACAAAACCTGGGACACTTCAATCAGTGCAGGTTTAGGTGGCAGCTTCGATAAGGGTGACATCCCCAGCAGAATCCATGAACAAAGACCCTCGTTGGTTCTGGCTAGACTCGATGCCTAAACCGTCACCGAAAGGACACACTTTTTGCTCCTTAGCCCCTTCGGTGCTTGATGGACTGTTCGCGGGAACTGCGGAGTAAGTGCGGGGTGAAGTAACCCCTAAACGGGAAAAGCTGAACCCCAACAACCTATTGTGCCTGGTTGTTGGGGTTTTATTGTGCGCCATCAGGGAATCGAACCCCGAACCCACTGATTAAGAGTCAGTTGCTCTACCAATTGAGCTAATGGCGCATGTCGTTCTGGCTTGCCTTGCGGCCTGCCTTTCAACGAGAAGTAACTTTAACACCGTTTCGAATTAAAGGTAAAATCGCCAGGTGAGTGCGGGTTTCGGGGTGGCCTTTCTACCTGCCCTTCACGAGTGCGGGCGGGTCGCTCAAAGAAGAATGCGGTGGGATAGATTGGGCGGGTGGAGGGGGCGTCGATTGTCACGGGGGTAGGGCTATATAACAAAGTGGTTACTGCCACCGGTTTCTTCTGGTGTTCGATCTGTGCGCGGGATAGGCTGTGTGGGCAATTCCCAAATACCGCTTTCCCATGATTTTAAAGGGCTATAGTGCTTAATTCCCTCCCTAACGTTCGTCGCGTCCTCGCAGCAGCGACGATTTCTCTAACCGCTTTAGTTGCCACCGCATGTACTATCTCGGGGGCTGAAGATCTGCCCGCCGACCAAGTCCAATCCAAGGACGGCGATAAGTCGCAATCCTCGGCGGATAAGGAAAAGAAAGAAAAGGAAGCCAAGGCCTTCGACATCTCAGTCAAGGATGGCGCCACCGACGTTGACCCCTCCCAACCGGTGACAGTGACCGCGCAGTCCAAGCTTAAGTCCGTCACCATGACCAACGAGTCCGGTACCGAGGTAGCTGAGAAGCTGTCTAAGGACGAGAAAGAATGGTCCACCGACGAGGTCTTGGGCTACAACCGGACCTACACCATCAAAGCCTCGGATGTAGACGGGGACAGTGAAACCATCACCTTCAGTACCCCGCAGGCCGCGGGAGTCTCCGAGGTGGCGCTGTCGCCATTGCCGGATTCAGAGGTCGGTATTGGCCAGGTCATCGGTGTGCGCTTTGGTAACTATGTCACCGACCGCAAGGCTGCGGAAAAGACCATCACGGTCAAGACCACGCCTGAGGTCAAGGGTGCTTTCTACTGGATCAATAACCAAGAGGTTCGCTGGCGCCCGGAGGAATTCTGGGAGCCCGGAACCAAGGTGCAGGTTGACGTAGATCTCTACGGCAAGAACCTGGGCGGCGGTATCTATGGTGGCGAGGATGCTTCCACGAACTTCACCATTGGGGACCGAGTAATCTCCATCGTGGACAACGCCACCAAGACCATGAAGGTCTACAAGAACAAGGAGTTGCTACGCGAGATCCCCGTCTCCCTCGGCACCGACGGGGTCTGGGATACGCCCAACGGCCGCTACGTCATCGGTGATGAGTACGAGAACCTCATCATGGACTCTTCCACCTTCGGCCTCGCCCAAGATGCAGGCGGTTACCGCACCAACGTCCAGTACGCCACGCAGATGTCTTATTCCGGCATCTTTGTCCACGCTGCGCCGTGGTCGGTGGGTGCGCAGGGCGTCTACAACCAGTCCCATGGTTGCGTGAACGTCACCACGGAGGCTGCCCAGTGGTTCCAGTCTGTGGTCAAGCGTGGAGACATCGTGCGCGTGGTCAACACCGGCGGGGAAACGCTTAGCCCCTTCGACGGACTAGGGGACTGGAACATGTCCTGGGATGAATGGTCCAAGGGCAACGCGGACGCGAATACCTAAAGTCTTAGATTCTGAGCAAAGGCGCATGGTTACTGTGGTGGCCATGCGCCTTTGCGTTTTGAATTGCAGAGCGCAAAGCGTCATCGGCTTTGCCTGGCCCTGCTTGGCGACGCCGCCTCCTCATCCACAACGACCATGATGGCGAGACACCGCGAACATCACATCCTGGAAAACTAGGTCGGCCTGTTCACGGTAAGTAGTGGCCATTTCCTTCAGGCGTCCTCAGGCCGTGAGTGCATCAGTTATGGTCGATGTTAGTACTTCTCGTGGGGTTTGTCCGCTGAGTACTACTCGGGGTCGGTCGTTGAGGAGGTCTTGTACTTGCTGGGTTTCCTCGTCGGTGATGGTGGCGAAGTCTGTTCCTTTGGGGAAGTACCAGCGGATGTCTCGGTTGGTTCTTTCGTTACTGGGACGCTGCTAGGGCGAGTGCGGGTCGGCAAAGAATACATCGACGGGGTGGGCAATTTTAAGGTCTTTAACGTTTGCCATTTCACTTCCCTGATCCCAGGTAATCGTCTTTACTTCGGTAGGCAGCGACGAGACCATTTCGATAAGAGCACTGATAACAGTCGGTGAGTCATGACTGGCCGATAGCCTGCGGATGAGGACAAACCGTGATTTCCGTTCAACGAGAGTTATCAACGCTGACGCGCCTTGTTTTCCGATGGCCAAATCACCTTCCCAATGCCCAGGGATGCCACGATCCTCTGCTTGCGGTGGCCTAAGAGAAATCTCAGCCCCATGAACCCAGGACTTATTTCCCCGGGTTATAACCCCTGCCAGGCGGGAGCGTGGAATGCGTGAGGTTCGTCCACTGCGCAGTGCTTTTTCCACTTTGAGTTCTTGGCGCAAGCTGCCAGCACCTTGCACGTAGAGGGCTTGATAGATCGATTCGTGACTGATGTTCATACCCTCATTATCCGGGTAAAGAAACCGCAACCGTGCACTGATCTGTTCAGGGGAGACTCCACACCGCAGCAGCCTGACAACCTTCGCTTTGAGCCCAGCACTGGTATCAATCTTGCGGGGTTGAATGCGCTGCCGATTCTGGCGTGCGCGCGTATGGGCACACCCTGATTCGTAGATCCCATTGCGACTATGACGTCGAATTTCTCGACTGACAGTGGACTGACACCGGTTGAGCGATCGTGCAATTTCTCGATGTGAGAGACGTTGCTCCAAACCAAACGCAATTTTTACACGCTCATGCTGGCTCAAAGCCTCACCGCGACCAACTTTGATGGGGTCTTCTACGGTGACAATACCGCGCACTCGCTGACCATGAGGATCGACGCGTTTGATGGTGTCGATAGAAGCAAAACTACTTCGAGTCTTGTAGACCGTAGGGATGGAAACACCCAAAGAATCCGCAATGTCATGAACACTATGGGATTGCAATAACAAGTCAATGATGGCCATGTCACGGGCTATATTCT
>NZ_VXKK01000037.1 GCF_008693105.1 Corynebacterium flavescens | reverse complement strand
CCGGAAGACCAGCCCTCTACGACAACGCTATCCCAAACGAATACAACCACAACCTAGGAATCCGCAAAGGCTGGCCCGGCACCTAACCCCGACACGCCCGCAGACACACTTTTTGCTCCTTAGCCCCGAAAGTGCCTTAAGTTTTTGTTCACTGCGCGCAGTGAACAGGCCAAAACGACCAACACATTTTGAGCATTAGCCCGCATGAGCCAGTTTGTGCCCACAGCGTGCCCATAGGAAAGGCCAGGACACTTAAACCATTCGGAATAAGTGCCCTGACCTTGCATTTCTTTGGGGTGGCTGACGGGGCTCGAACCCGCGACAACCAGGATCACAACCAGTTGAATAAGTGCAGGTCACGCCCGTTTGTCCTGGTAAACGTATTGCACTTAATACCGAATAATCCCAGGTGAAAACCGCCGTTTTTGGGCAAATGTGGGCAAAATGTGGGCACTTAGTAACCGACTCTGCTAATACCGGATCCGTTAGTTCCGAATCTGGAACTAATGCTTAGTGGTAGATTCACCACTAACTTCAGGCAATCCCCTGAAAAGGCCGGGGTGCCAACCATGCCTACGAGGGGCACGGTTGCGCAATCCCGTAAACGCCCCGGCCCCTGGGCGGCTAACCATTCGGTTAAGCGCCCTGAATGCGGTCAATCTCCGCTATGACTGCCTGCAGTTCATTCACAGAACGTTGAAGATCGCCCCTTAGAAAATGCGGGTCGCTACGGATCATCTTCGTGAACCTATCGTCCTGGGCGACGCGCTCAACCCTGCGGACACTGCGGTCTAGGTCGAGCCATGACTTCACGGCACTATCACGAAGCGGGGCACGGCGGGCGGGCGGCCGTGGGTCTTTCCGTTGGCGGTAGGCCGCTTGCCTGCACGTCGATGAACAGAACTTAGCGCCCGCTCTTGCATTGAACTCTTTGCCGCACTTCTTACATATACTCATATCCGTAACACTACACTCTAGTTGTTACAGATACGGGGTAGATGTAACAACGGCATTGCCCGTTACAGTTCTTGCGGAATGCCAGCACGCTTATGTTTACCTGTAGTCCTATAGGCGTTTTCCCTGAAACCGTACAAATTCTTAGGCGCTAAGCATGTCGTCCCCCCAGCTGTCTCTAGGTAGGGACCCTCCCCACCCCTCGAGTGGAAGCGGAAGCCCCGCGGGCTGTTTGCGCTGCGCGGGGCTGGGGTTATCTGGGCTTAGGAGCCGATGGTTACCTTGGTGACGGCGGCCGGGTCGATGCAGCCCATGCTTACACGCGCGCTGGCGGCGATGCCGGCGACTTGGCGGCCGAAGTCTGCGCTGGGGTCGGTGGCGACGGTAACATCTTGACGCAGGGACACGATGACTCGATCAGTGGGGATTGCCCAGATGCGCGTGTCGGAGACGTGGCGAGACGCAATGAGGGGCACACCTGCGAGGGTTGCAACACCTGGCGCTTCGCTCGTTCCGAACAGTGACTCGTTCGAGCCGGTGCCCTTCTTGATTTTTGCTAGGGCGGTCAGTGTCTTGGGTGAGGTGACGAAGGCACCGACTGCGGCATCATGTGCGGCTGCGTGTTCGACTGCATCGAGTGCCCAATCGACGTTGTTCACTGCGGAGATGCTGGCGTTGTTGGTGCCTTCGAGTAGGCCAACACCGCTGATGGGATGCCGTCCGTTGTCTACTTCGTTGAAGTAGGCGGCGTCGATGGTGGCGGTAATCTTGCGCACGAGGGACTGACCAACAAGGTCGAGGACATCGTAGGACACGTCGTTAAGTCGCTCCCACGGGATACTGTCACCTGCTGCCACCTTGTAATGGGTAAGCGTCAGTGTGCCAGCGTTGGGAGGGGACACGCGGGTTATCTCTGCACCTTCGGGAGTCCATGCGGGTTCATCGTCACTATCGGAGGCGATGACGGGGATCTCGACTATCTGGCCTAGTTTCGGGCGAATGACCTTGGATACTCGAAGTGCCACAGACTCCTGGAGTAGTGGAAGAGTTACAAGGTCCTCGACGGCGCGGGCGTCGAAGAATCGTGAGCCGGTGGTTTTACCGGTCTGAAGAATGGGAGTACTTGCCATTGTTGTGTTTCCTTTCGATTACTTGGCAATAAAGGTGGTGGGGTATGAGCCCTGTTTGAGTTCGCTACCCCATGAGCTTTCATGGTTGTTGTTGCCGGTTCTGCCACTACCGTTGCGCATGTGGCTCATGTAGTCGCCCATCTGCTCGACGGGGATATTGGACATGGGGCCGGGTGTCTTGGCTGCTTCCGCAAACTTGGCGAGCAACTCAAGGGTGGGCTCGATTTGTTCAGGGCTGGCATCGGCAAGGATTTCGCCGGCTATTGCTGATGCTTCCGGTCGGAAGCCGGCCGCGTTGATTGCTGCGGTCTTATCACGCTGGGCGAGTTCGCCGCGGGCTTCATCGAGCTGTGCTTGCAATTCCTCCACGGTGGGGCCTGCATCGGTATTGCCGGTGTCTGGCTCCTGGTCTTGGGTGCCGTCCTCGCTATCAGTAGCGGGGAGGGTGTCACCATCTGGTTCTGGTTCTGCACCTTGCCATTGGGCTGTGTCGTGGGTGTCTGGGCTAGTCACGAGTGACCTCCAAGAGTTCACCGTAGGACTGGGCTGGCTGGGCTACGAAGTTATCGGAGAGGATTGCGGGGACGTAGCGCAGGCGCCCGGTTCCAGCAAGCGCGTCGGCATCAGCCCAGGATTCTGGGTAGCCGGGTGCGTTGTGAACGTGCTCGACGGCGAGAAGCCCAATGACTGGGCGGCGGGTGCCATCGGTGAAGATGGCGGTGTAGCCGGTGGGCAGGGAGGTGAACCCGGCGACGTTCCAGCCGCCGTTTTCGCCCTCGAGATCATAGTGTGGAAGTGTCATAAAAGGTTCCCTTCAGTATCGCGGAGGTCGGCGGGAAATAGCCACCTTCCTTTGTGTTTCCAACCGCCGTATAGCTTGGCTTGGCGTTGGATCGTTCGGACGCTGAGACCACGCTGTTGTGCGAGTTCATCGGCCGTTAGGGGTGATTCTTGTCCCGTGGTGGGGTCGAGGTGTCGGTGATGTCGTTGGTGCTGGGCGCGCATGTCGGAAGTGGCGCTCTGCAGTTCGGAGACAACCGCGCGCTCTGCAGACCGGAGAGGCATACCCGCTCCCTGGAGGTATCTACTGCCGGCTAGCACCAGGCGGTGGGCTACCGCAATTTGCGCACCGGTGAGAATAACCACGGGGCCGTGGAGGACTGTCAAACAATTTTGGGTACTTCGGCTAGGCGGCATCGTCATGCTCCTGGGCGGCGATGAACTCGAAGTGGTCCACAATGGAGTTGCACAATTCAAAAAGGGCTGCCCGTTCCATTTCCACGATTGAAACCACATCACCCGCCCTATTCTTGAATACGATTTTCGCCCGTTCATGGTGGGGTGAGTACTGCCCTGCTTGAACTTTGCAAGCTGTTGTTACCCATTGTTGGTGGCCGGTCCTTACTCGTGCTCTCATGCTGACTCCTTATTTCTGATGTAGCGGCCTTTGGGGTCGCGGGCGATGATCCCGCGCTCGAGCTGAAAAGTCTCAACAGCATCAACGATTTCATCGGCAAGGGCGATCGGCTTCTGCATCTCGATGGTGAGCTCGTGCCCATGCCAGTCAGTGACAGACAGAAACAATCTCGTGTGATTTGCGTGGCGCGTAACTCGCTTAACTCGTATCTCGCCACCGCACCATGATTGGTTGGGCAAGCGCACTCGGATCCTCATGATGCCTGCTTTCTGGTTAGGAGGTAGTGGCCTTTGGCGTCGCGGTACACGGTGCCCTCTTTCTCTAATTGGTCTAGCTCATCTCCGGTTGTGGCTCCGCTCCCGGTGGCGTCTTTCACTTGCCGCATGATTGCTCCGAGATTGCTGGCAACGTTTGGACTAAGCGAGTTGAGTACGGCTTGCCGGGTAGCCATTCTCTGAAAGTCGGTAACATCGGTTACATCGGTAACCTTGCTGGTCACAGGGCTAGGGCTATCGGTAACAGGTTTTGGCGTTACGGTAACACGGTTACTGGGGTTACCTATCGGTAACGCATCTACCTGCGGTGTCACCGTAGTTACCGTTGTTACCGACTTTGGCGAAGGGGTGTGGGGGGCCGTTGGTTCAGGCGGGGAAAGGTACCGATCCCACGCATCGGCAAGACCGGCTTGACGGTCATTGCTCGCTACCTGATAGCCCTTAGCGGTCGATGAAAGACTGTCCCTAAACGTAATTGGTCTAACATCGTAGGCGTCGAGGAGGCGCGAGAGTTTCCGGGGAGAGAGTCCATGCCCGGCGTCTAGCTCACCCCACGGCGATTCACTGAGTGCCCGTAACTTCTCCAGCAGCTCCGTGGTGCGGATCCGGTCTACGGTGCGGTACTCCGAATCACCGCCATGCCCCATAACCTTCCGAATATCCGAGAGCAATTCAATGCCCATTGGTGGTGTACCGCCCCGCGGTTTGAACACGAATGCAGTACATGCTTCACGCGCCCGCTTAGGCCATTGCCCGCCCGCCTGGTCTGCGATAGCAATGAGCGGCTCCCACACCTCGGCGGCCCGGTCCTCCACCCCGCGCGGCATGTCTGGATACACTCCGGCTAGGGAACAAGCATCGTCCTGGGCCCACTGTGCGAGCCCCCGAACAAGAGGCTCCACTTCGGCCTTAACGCTGCGCTCGCGGTAGGGCTGCACGCGCTCTTTCGAGGTGCGCTTCTTCATGTCAATGACGATGGCGCGGGTGGTAATCGTGTCAGGGAGATTGCCCGATAGGCCGGCCATTGCCAGGGGTGCGAATACCGGCCACTCAATGACTTTCATCTCACTGGCATCACCCTCGCATCTATCGACAGTGGCACCGCGCTTGTACCCACTGTTCATGAGCCCGCGGAGTTGCTCGGTCTGCTCGCTTGGCCTACCGCCACCAAAGACCGCATCTGTTTCGTCGAAGCAGATTGTGGGCGGGGTCTGCCCGTTATGGTGTGCGGATCCGATACGGCGGAATAGCGCGGCGGTCGAGGAGGATATTGTCATCCTTGCGTTGAAAGATACGTGGGCGGTTACCTCCAGGCCGCGAGTCTTCCCGGATGCCGGAGTTGCGGACTGGAATACAAGCCGTGGACTGGCGTAAGCGTCATTAACTCGCCAAGTGTGCGCCGCCCATAGCGCTGCGGTTGGAGCACAGTGCTCGTTGGGGAACACCACATACTTTGTGTACAGCGCTTCCAGACCGTCGAGGATGTCAGGAAGAGTAAGAACGGCTGCGTTATCGCTCATGCTGCATCACCGGCCTTCACTGCTTTGAGCGCGGGCGCTGAGGGCATCCTCGAGTAGATGCTCAGGAGGCGTTGCCGGTCGCGGTCCATCTGCGTACATAGGTCCGCTAAGGGCATCTCGTAGCTGGTGGTGCCGCCATAAATATCTGCATGCACCATGCGGAAGTGATCCTCAATGATGCGGCGTGCAAGCTCAGGCAGGCGCGCCTTCGACTGCATCGGCGGGACAATCTGCGGGGAGATAAAACCCGTCCACACCATCACGAACGAGGCATCCTTGAGCGCGCCTTGTTCCATGAGGGCCGCGTTCACGTCGAGCACGGTTAGTACTTCCTGGGCCCGGCCTTCTTCGATGGCTGCGGTTGCTGCGGTGCTTATGGCTTGGCCGATCGTTCTGCCTTGCCAGTAAGCGCCGTAATCGTCTGAGTGAACTAGCTCCACTGCGTCGCGGGCTTCTTGGTTGGTTAAGCCGCTAAGGATGACGCCGTGAAACTCGTCAATGTGTCGTGGGTGAAAGTTGAGCGCTTCGGGCGCTAACATGGTTTCCTCCTAGGTAGAACGGTGAAATGACTTCATGTGAGAGAACTTCTGCTAATCGGGGACGCCCATGCACCTTTGGGCCTGGTGCCGCCCGGGGGCTTGCACGCCCGGTGCCTGCTGGTGCGGCTGAATTGCTAGTGAACGGGTGGGCTGTGGATGCCTCGACGAATATCTGCAACCTCCCGGCTTAAGGCACTTAGCCGTGCTTCGCTCGCGTCGAGCCGCCGGTCAAGATTGGCCAGCAACTGCTCTGCGTCAGCAACGAGGACGGCCTCGGCCTGGTCGAGAAGGCCATCGATAATCATTCGGACTCACCCCACTGCGTAAGCCCGGCGGCTTTCAAGTCCATATCGTCAATAGCAACGAGGGCATCGAGCCACTTGGTGACATCTTCGCCCCGGCGGCGCGCGGCTAGAAGCTCAAGCTGTAGGTCATCGGCGCCTACCCACACGCCGGTTATCTTCTCGATGACAAGGCGCTCTTGCTCTTCGCGCTCTTCGCGGCGGCGTGCGGCTTGCTTGCGTTCTTCTTCCTTCCGTCGCTCCGCGCGGCTCTCTTCATCGTGAGCCTTCACGTCTGCTTCGGATAGAACGAAGCGCCCCTGCTCGTATCCGCGGTATAGGTCATCGATGGTGACGTACAGGGCTATGGAGTCGTTGCGGTCCATCGTGCCGCCGGCATACGGGAAATGATGTATCCCGTTGCTCTTGCCTCCCCGGATCATGCGAAGCGTTGGTGTAGTATCGACGGTATTCGAGCTCGAATCAGACTCGTTGTTTCCCTCGTGGGTGTTGGTAGCACTTGCGGGGGCTTTTTCATTGTTGATGGTCATGTTCAAAATCTCCTTTAGGACTTGATGGACTGGGGTGGGATAGACGCGTCGGGCGTGCCGTTGGGGTGCACTGTCGTGATGTATCCCGGGCGGTAAGGCCTATCGTCGGGACCAATTAGGCGTGCGCCCTGGTAGCGAATGTTGATGGGGACGCCGTTGGAGTAGGTGCGTGCGGAAGAATCGCAGTGCTTGGCCGCTTCACGGCGTATCGATTTCCTCACATCGAGGACAATGGCCGCGGCTGCCTGCAAGTGGTCAGGAAGATCCTCTGTTTCGATCCCTTCACCGTTCACGTCGTGGATCTCTTCATAGGCCGCGTCGAGCGCAATAACCGCGCTGTTGGTTAGATAGGTCAGAGAATCAGCCGGCGTGTAGTCGCTTACGGGCGCATCTTCTTCGGGTTCGGGGGCGGCGTAGACATCACTGGAGCAGCATTCGCAATACCCGCCGAAGTACTCCCCCTCGGGAATGACGTTCACAGCACCGCAGTGGTGGCATTCGATGATCTGGTTCATGGTTACTTGTCCTCGTTGTCGTGTGCGGGTTGTGCTTGTGGCTCGGCCAGGTGCGCGGCTTCAAGCTGGGCGTAGTCGGTGCGCATCTACGCCGCCGCCTTCGGGTCCTCGTCGGTACGATGCCGAATCTGGGCGGTCTCGTAAGCAAGAACGTCCTCAACGCGGTACATCACAGTACGAGCGCCAATCTTGACGAACGCGGGGCCGTCGCCGCGAAAGCGCATGTTTGCCAGGGCTTGGCGGGACTTACCCCACCGTTCCCCTAGCTGGTCGGGGGTTAGTAGATCACTCATGGTTTACTCCCAAATAGATAAAATAACACTTGATACCGATAAGTTTCATCGGGTACACAATAATGTTTACCGCATTGCTCAGAATCACGCAACTTTAAATGGATACCGATATCTTTCATCGGGTAAAGTGCGGGCCATGGCAGGTAGAAAAAGCAGCATTGGCCCCACTGGTGAAGCGGTGCGGGCAAACATCATCCGAATTCGTGAGGGGCAAAATCTGTCCTACGCGGAAGTGACAAGGCGGCTTACCGAGGCTGGGCGCGCAATTCCAGAATTGGGATTGAGGAACATTGAGCGCGGGCAACGAAAGGTGGACGTTGATGAGCTCGTAGCACTCGCCCAAGTGCTCGGAGTGGCTCCGATTACGCTGTTAATGCCCTATACCGAGCAGTCAACGGACAGTGTGCATTTAACCGGCTCGCGGGGCGTTACCTCAGCTCGACTTTGGGAGTGGCTAACGGCGGAGACCCCTCTTGGCGGACATCCTGAAACAAGCGCGGAACTGTGGGAGTGGCTAATGCGGTGTAGGCCTTTATGGCAAATTGAGAGCCTTTTATCTGACCTTAGACACGAAAACCCAAGCGACTATGGCGACGATTAGCGCATACACCACCAGCTCAGGGCAAAAGCGCTACCGCGTTCGCTACCGCACCCCTGACCGCAGGCAAACCGATAAAAGAGGGTTCACGTCGAAACGTCAAGCCCAAGACTGGTTGGCGGAAAACACCGTCAAACTCAACACGGGGGAGTGGCGGCCAGCTACAGCCGGGCGTGTCACCGTCGCGGAACTCGCGGACAACTGGCTCAAGACGAAAATTAACCTCACCCCCAAAACCACTGATGCTTACTCAGGTGCGGTGAAGCACGTCAAGACCGTAGGCACTATCGGCGCCACTTACCTTCGTGATGTGGACACCGCCTCCGTCGAGCAATGGATTGCGGCGCTAGGAGAGAATCGAGCACCCAAGACGGTACGTAACTCGTTCGGTGTGCTGAATCAGATACTCGGACGGGCAGTGCGAGACAAGCGAATCCCAGACAACCCGTGCAAGTACGTGGAACTGCCAAAAGTGCCCAAGAAAGACATGACCATCATTCCCCCGACCGCAGTCGAGACTATGGCAGTTGCGGCAGGGGACACCTATGGCGACTTCGTGCGGTTCCTCGCATACACCGGACTGCGGTGGGGAGAGTTTGCCGGGCTACAGGTCCAAGACGTAGACCTCAAGCGGCATCGTCTACATGTGCGGCACACCATTACTGAACTAAACGGGAAGTTGGTCTACGGGGCACCCAAGCATGACAAGCAGCGGCTAGTGCCATTGATTGACCAGGCGGAAACGATACTCAAAACCAAGATTGAGGGAAAGGCGCCCGGGGACCTCGTGTTCACAACCGCCGGCGGCACACCGCTACGTGGACGCAATGCGCGGCGGGACTGGTTCGATAATGCAGCAAAAGCCGCGGGCTACCCCGACCTCACACCGCACGATATGCGGCACTCGTTCGCGTCCGTGGCCATAGCGTCGGGAGCGTCGATTAAAGCGTTGCAACTCGCGCTGGGACACCACTCGGCGGCATTCACCATCGACCGCTATGGGCACCTCTTCCCAGACGATTACGCCGCATTCACTGCCACTATGGCCACTAAGTTTGCGGGCAATTGTGGGCAAAATGTGGGCATGAGCAACGAAACAGGCCAGGACGGTTAGTCTAAAACCTGTCCTGACCTGCTTCTTCTTTGGGGTGGCTGACGGGGCTCGAACCCGCGACAACCAGGATCACAACCTGGTGCTCTACCAGCTGAACTACAGCCACCATTGCTACTTCCGCTCGCGCTTTGCAGCACGTGCAATGTTAGTGCACGTGCTATGTTTTCTACAAAACTGCAGGTGAAGTGCATGATACGGGAGAGGGGGCATCGCCAAGCAATGCACAAGGTGGGGAGCAAGCCTACCTTAACGCCCGTGGCGCAACCGACGCGATTGCACGCGAGCGGAATAGTTGGCCGCCATTGTCATGATGACGCCTGTCACCAGCGCCCAGAAGGCGGAGCCAATCCCGGCGACGGTTATGCCTGAGGCGGCCACTAGAAAGGTGAGCACTGCCGGCAGGCGCAATGCGGCATCGGACCACGCTCCTTGCACCGCACCGCCGAAAGCGCCCAAGAGTGCGAGCCCGGCGACCGCAGCGATGAGTCCGGTGGGTGCTGCCCCGGCTAAGGCCACCACAGCGGCAGCCGCGCCGGCGAGGAGGAGATACGTTAAGCCGGATACGACGGCGTTTCGCCAGCGTTTATCCGCCGGAACGTTGGTCTCTGGGGCGGCGGCGAGAGCAGCGGAAATCGCTGCCAGGTTGATGGTGCTGGCGCCGAAAGGGGCGGCGGTGAGGCTGCCCAGCGCGGTGGAGCTAAGACAATCGCGCCAGGGGGGCTCGTAATCGTAGCTGCGCAGGACCGCGACGCCCGGCAGGTTCTGAGCGGCCATGGTGACCACGTAGAGGGGAAGGGCAATGCCTATTGCGGCCTGGACGCTGAAGGCCGGGGACGTCCACTCCAAAGTGGGAAGAAGTTCCGCAGCATCAATGCTAAAGCCCGAACGGGATAGGTGCACCGCGATGACGATGCCCGCGCCGACAAAGGCCAAAGGCACCGCCCACATCGGCAGGAATATGATGCCCAGCAGCCAAATAACAACGACAGGTGCCACGGCTGCCGGGGATGCGCTCAGGCCGCTGATGGACTTGAGGCAGAGGGGAAAGAGGACACCGGCTAGCATCGCCTGCGCAACTGGGGTGGGGATGGCCGCAGTGAGCTTTCCGAGTGCCGGCCATAGTCCGGAGAGCAGGAGGAGCGCGGCGCAGAGGATGAAGGCGCCGATGGCTTCGTCGAAGCCCATGGCGGAGGCACCGGCGGTGGTCAACAAGGCTGCACCGGGTGTGGACCAAGCCGTGGTGGCGGGAATGCGGTGGCGAAGTGCGAGCCATAAGGTGGATGCGCCCACGACGATGCACAGCGCCACGAGGCCACTGGAGGCTTGGCTTTCCGAAGCCCCGACCGCGCGCAGGCCGGTGAGTACCACGACGAAAGAGCTAGTAAAGCCAACTAGCGCGGTGATAATGCCCGCGGATACTGAATTGATCACAACTATGTTTCTACAGCAGCGGGAGCCGCCTGTGAGCAATTTAGTGCAGATTGTGCGACGCTAAGCGCGCAGGTGCGTCACCGGTTCTAGAGCAGCGCGCGGTAATCGGCCGTGGTTTGTTCCTGGAGCGCGGTGGCCTCGGCTGTGGAGGGGCCCTCATCGGTGCGGAAGACGCTGCGACGGTAGAAATCGAGCTCGCGGATGGACTCGATGATGTCCTGCAAGGCGCGGTGGGCCATGCCTTTTTCCGGCTGGTTGTAATAGGCGCGCGGGTACCAGCGGCGCGAGAGCTCCTTGATGGTGGAGACGTCGATCATGCGATAGTGCAGGGCCTTGTCCAGGCGCGGCATGTATGCGCGGATGAAGGTGCGATCGGTGGCGATGGAGTTGCCGGCTAGGGGAGCGGGGTGCTCGGGATCGCAGTGCTCTTCCACGAGGGCAAGGACGGCGTCCTCGGCTTCTGTGAGTGTGGTTGTCGAGGCCCGAATCTCTTTATCCAAGCCCGAGTGGGCGTGCATTTTCGTGACGAAGTCATCCATTTGTGCCAATTCCTCCTCGGAGGCATGCACGACCACGTCGATGCCTTCGCCGACGATATTGAGATTCGCATCCGTGATGATGGCGGCGACCTCGACGATGACGTGGCGCTGCGGATCCAGCCCGGTCATCTCCAGATCTATCCAGACGAGGCGGTCATTTTTGAAAGCGATGTCGGTGTTGTGCATGATGCTCACTCTAGCGCGCAGCCCGCCCCGCGCGGGGAACAGGCCGCTAACGCTAGCCCATCTTGGAATAGAACTTGCCCACCAGCGGCGCGATGAGCGGGGTGGGAAGGACCTGACTTAGCGTATTCATGGCCTTGGACAGTGGTCCGGGAACCACCCGGCGTTGGTTGTGGGCCATCGCATCCAGGGTCTCGGCGGAGCAAGATTGATAGGTAGTCCAGAAGAAGTCAGGGACGACCTTGTCAACGATGGTCTGATCCTCTGGGGCTATGACCGCCTCGCGCACAGGTCCAGGTGCCAGCAGCGTGCAGGTGACACCTGTTCCCTTAAGTTCGTAGTGCAGGGCCTCGGTGAAGGCATTGACGCCGGCCTTGGTGAAGACGTAGGTGGCGTTGTTGGGGATAGGAATATTGCCGGCCGCCGAGCCAACGTTGCACACCGCGCCGCTGCGCCGTGGCAACATCTGTGAAAGCGCCACCCGCGTAAGGCGGTGGACGGAGCGGGCGTTGAGTTCGAACTGCTTGCTCTCATAGTCCCAATCTTGCTCCATGAAGGCACCGAAGCTGGCGATGCCTGCGGAGTTAATGAGGATGGAGATTTCCTTGTCCGCCATGAACTCGATGAGCTTGTCGACGTCGTCCGCATCCGAAAGGTCCGCCGGATAGGCAATCGTCTTCACCGAGTGCCTGGACTCCAGCTGTGCTGCGATCTCCTCGAGCACCTCACGGCGCCGGGCAACAAGAATGACGTTGTATCCCAGGACTGCCAAGTCGCGGGCCATGGCCTCGCCGATGCCCTGGCTGGCTCCGGTCACCAATGCATAGGAATTAGGGGTGGGGGCGGGCAGCCCAGGTTTTCTTGCCACGGCTTTAATCGTCCTTTCGACACTAGAGAAGATCTGCGTCAAGAGTAGACGAGTCCGCGACTTCAGGGTGAAAGTCAGGGTGATACCTGATGTTTACGGTGCGCTGGAAGGGTTGGATAGGAAGGGAAAGGAGATAAAGATAATGAACAATTTTGTGAACAATAGACTGCACCGTTCCCGCAGCGACCGCTATATCGCTGGGGTCTGCGGAGGCATAGCAGAGACCTACAATGTCGACGTCACCCTCGTACGCATCCTCTTCGCGCTCGCCGGCCTCACCGCCGGTTGGGGAGTTATCCTCTACCTCATCATGTGGTTCATCACCCCGGAGGCATAGCCGCAGAACTACCGCTGCAATACTGCGCTCGCAGTTATTGCAGCGGCCCCAGGTCCATGAACCCGCGCCAGGCATTCCACTCATCGTGGAGCCGGGCGCGGGCGCTTTCCGGCTTGGAGATGTCGCCTTTGAGCACCGCATCCGGCATCCGCACCCCATCATCGAAAAAGAGCGCCGCATGCCCCGCAGCCCCGTGGCGCAATACCGGAACCAGGTTGAGGCCATCGAAGGAAAGCTGCGCATTGGGCCTTACATCGAGGCCTGCAATCGCGGCCAGCGTGGGCGCCAAGTCGAGCGGGGAGACCAGCTCTGCGCTGCTGCCTTCTTCTGCTACGCCGGGCCAGTAGATAGACATCGCAGCCGGAGAATCGAGCAGGGAACACATCGCTACCACGCCGCCGAGGGTATGCAGCGTCCCAACTTCAGGTTGCTCCAGCAGGCGGAAGGTGCCGGCTGCGTCTGCGGACACAGCGGATTCTGGGGGCACCGTAGGCACTGCGGGCACTGTGGATACTGCAGACTCAGTGACCGTGAATCCCGCTGCCGCAAAAATTGAAGTGATGCGAGTCCACGCGCGGCGCTGCGGGTATTGCCCTGTGAGCACAGCGCGCCGGGCATCTGCATAATGTGGAGCTGGTGACCAAGCGTTGGTGAAAGAAACGCCGCGCAGCTCGCGCGGGGAGAGATGATCAAAGGTCGCCAGCGTGAGGTCCATGGCTTCTAGCTTAGGCTCCACCGTGCTGCAGCCACATTACTAAGCTTATCTTCATGGATGAATCCTTAAAGTGGCTGAGCTTAGTGACGTTCTATTTTGGATCTAAAGCACTAGGTGATCCCAGCTCAGATGGCGTCGTAAAAGTAGCTGCTCGGCGCGCTTATCGGGATCTCAATCGAACGCTGCGGGGTATTGGTACTCATAAAGACAGGGACCACTTGGTTAATGCAACCTATGATTCTCTCGTGTCGTTTGTTTCTGGGCTAAATACAGTGACAGATCAAAGTGATTTTGATGAGCGTCATGCCCGCTGGTGCCGAGATCGAATTGAGTTCTTCACTGCGCATCCGCATCAGGATAGGTCGGAATTCTGTCTCAATTATGGACAAGCTCAAAAGTGGATCAACATGACCTTAAAGTACCTCGCGGTGCTGGGCTGCCCAGCGGTGGAGAAGGCCTATGCCTATCTTCATGTTCCGGTCGATTCCATTGTGTTTGATGTTGCCCAAGAGCCTTCACCTGGGCTGGGAGTTGCCCGTCCTCCCAAGCAGGTGGCGTGGTCCAAGCTTGGTGAAGAAGACTACTTGTCGTATCAAAAGCGGCTGCGCGAAGCGACAGCAGAATTCTATGGTTCGCCTTTGGATTGGGAAGCTCAGGCGTGGGCTAACCGCCTGCATCAAAAAGGCGAATCCGCATAATTTGCAGAAGCGGTGACGTTTAATAGCGCACTATTTTTCCAGTTTGGGAGCCCGGGAGTGGAGTAGTCTGCCGGTGGCGTCGTTTCGACGTTCTGCGCGATGAGTCAAGTGCTTAGAGTGCAAGGCCGATCGCGAGCATGATGATTCCTAGCAGTGGAATGACGCCCTGTTTGAGCGCTGCGGAGGCCTTGTCTGGGCTCGAGAGCAAGAGCACCGTTGCCGCCGCAGCCATGCTGCCTGCGCCGCTGAAGACGAGTGCCGCGCCAACGGCGTGGTGACCCATGGAAAAAGCTGCGATGCCTACCGCGGTGATGATGGCCAGGAAAAGGTTGTAGAAGCCTTGGTTGAAGGCCAGTTCTTTTTGGGACTCGGCATCGTCAAGCGTGGCGACGCCGAAGATCCTGCGCGCACGAGGTGAAGTCCACGCGAGGGATTCGAGATAGAAAATGAAAACGTGGACGAGGGCCGCCACTGCTGTGAGGACGAGTCCGATGCTAATCATGAAATTATCTCCTCTAAGGGGGGAAGGTTGGACTTCTTAGCCTAGGTGATGACGGCGCAGATCCAGAAGTCAGATCTTTGTCTTGACTATGCCGCTACGGCATAGTTTTGGATTGGTTTCATGAAGCGAAACACGATTGTTTATTTTATGGCTTATGGCCTATCCCTGCTGGGCAACGGGGTTGCCTCAGTGCTCTTTCCGCTCCTCGTCTTGGCAAAGACGGGGGACATCCTTGCTGCGGGAGTTATCGCCTCCGCAACGGCTGCCGTTTCGGCAGTGGTAGGAGTCCTGGCCGGGGTGGTGATAGATAGGGTTAATCGCAGGACTGTCTCTATAGTTAGTGACATTCTTTCTGCAGCGTCCATCGCAGCGCTGCCGCTCGTTGACCATCTCTGGGGGCTCAACCTCACGTGGTTCATCGTCCTCGGCATCATTGGTGCCTTCGGAGACATTCCGGGCATGACTGCGCGAGAAACCATGCTCCCGCGTTTAGTGGAGCTAGACGGCGGCGCGAAAGCCGGGAGGCTGGATAGACTCGTCGGGATCAGGGAAGCACTCGCCGCGGTGCTGATGCTCGTTGGACCAGGCGCGGGAGGGCTGTTGGTGGCACTGCTTGGAGTGAGCTCGGCTACCCTTCTCATCACAGCGACGACGAGCCTGGGTGCCGCGTTGGTTACCTTCGGAATCTCAGCCGCAGCCGGAGCGGTTAATCCGGAAGGTAGCAACGCAACGGAAAACAACAAGGTCAAGAAGGTTTTCGCTGACTTGTGGAGCGGATGGCGATTCTTGCTCTCCAATAGGCTGGTACTGGGGGCGAGCATCTTGACCGCAGTGTTCGTTGCTGTGATTGCTGGGCTGCAGGCAACCGTCTTGCCCGCCTACTTCATTGCGCAGGGGCTTCCGGAGCTCAGCGGGTTCGCGGTGACAGGAATCGCGTTGGGCAGTCTGCTGGGGGCCAGCGTATATGCGGCGACGATTGCGCGTACTTCACCGCGCCGATGGTTCATCTTCGGCGCTATCGGCACGGGAATTGGCTTCGGGATTCTCGGGACTCTGGGAGCGCCCTGGTTGGTAATTGTTGCCGCAGTACTCATTGGAATTGCCAACTCGCCCATGTCAGCCGTCCTGGGGGTCGCCACGATTCGGGCTACACCAGACGCGATGCGCGGGCGCGTTCTCGGGGCGCAGAACGCGTTGATGCTGGCAGCGCCAGCCTTGACCGCGGCTCCAATCGCCGCGATTGCGCAGGCCTTTGGGCTCAATGCGGCAGGAGCCTGCATCGCCATCGCCGTGGCAATCACCACGGTGGCGGCCTTCTTCACGCCGGCCTTCCGGGACTTGGATGCACACGCTGGCGGGCCTTCAGGTGGGCCTTCAGACGCACCTTCAGACACAATGGAAGCACCGAGGCAAGGGGAGAACTAGCAGGAGATGTGGAGCACAAGGCAGCTGGCAGAACTAGCGGGAGTCACCCACCGGGCGATCCGCCACTGGCATGAGCAGGGGCTGCTTCCTGAGCCGACTAGGTTGTCCAATGGCTATAAGCAATACGACGCCGAGCACCTCGTCGTTGCGCTGCGCATAGCCAGGCTGGCCGCACTCGGGTTTAGCCTCGACAACATTGCGGAGATGCTCGAATCCGATGAGCATGCCCAGACTTCGCTGCGTCGATTGCGCTCCGAGTTAGATGAGCGGATCCTGGAACTTCGCAAGATGCGCCGCGATGTCGACGGACTCATCGCCAGCGGCGGATCGCCGGACCTTTCGCCGGAGGCGCGCGTGGCCTTGGAGGCGCTCGGTACGGACAAGGCTTCCCGGAATATCTCTACTTTATTGGCACGCCTCTTTTCCAAGGAGGACCTGCTTGGCTTCGCCGCGACACTGCAGAACCCAGCCGCGGACATGGAGAGATTCAACCAGGCCTTGTTCGGCCTTCCAGCTGATGCCTCAGCAGATGAGATTGAGATTGTGTGCAGCGAGGGAGTCACGGCCATCGACCGCCTGCGCGCGGAGGTGGGGGAGGACCTTCCTAGCTTCGACACACAGGTGGGGGAAGAAGAAGGAGCGCGAGCGGTGCGCACGCTGATGGAAGCCTCAATGAATCCTGCCCAGAGGAAGGTGCTCGAAAGAATCTTGGAAGAGTTTGAGTAGAACTAGTTCTAGCTATGTGGGGTGTGCCCACAAGGTGCCCAAAAGGCCACTTTCTGGAGGTATAAAACCCTCAAAAAGTGGCCTTGAACTGGGTGCCCCCAGCAGGGATCGAACCTGCGACACATGGGGTAGAAACCCACTGCTCTAATCCGCTGAGCTATGGAGGCATGCAGCCAATAATCATAGCCCATTGTCTGTGGAGCAACGAACCGGGGTTGGGCGTGGAGGCCAAGAAGCGGGCGTGGCACCCCAGGGCGGAAACCGTGGCTGGGTGGGGAAGTGCACGGTTTAGGAATGTCTGATGCGGGCGATACAATGCCGAACATGCACACCAAGGACAAAACCGCCCGTCAACAAGCCTTGAGTAAGGCTGGGGATAAGGCTCGAGGCTCGACACTCATTAATGTCTGTGCTGCCGGTTTCGCTGGTCTCGTCGCCGGATTTATCTCGCTATTTTTCTTGAGCGATTCACTCGCTGCACTGGGAATCCCGGATCCGGGCCGGCTGACCACTTTTGGGCTGCCCTTCTTCCGCGGCGTGGGCTGGGTGCTCATGGCGCTGGCTGTGGGCTCCTTTATGGCCTCGGCTTTCTTCATCGCGCCGCGTATCCCGGGCAAGGACAACAGCAGGTTGATAGAGGCTTCGTTAAGCGTGGACGGGCATATCGCGGCCCGGACGGGCTCTTTTGCCGCCTTGGGCGTGAGCGTGGTGGCGCTGCTCGAGGTGCCGCTGGTGATGTCGGATCTGACGGGAACGCCTTTCCTGCGCGTGCTGAACCCGGAGCTGATGTCCATTGCCTTCGGCCAGATCGCTACGGCGCAGGTATGGCTTGTCACCGCGGTGATTAGTTTCTTCGTCGGTGTGGGGGGCCTTTTCGCGCGTGGTTGGGCGGCCCAACCGCTGCTCTTCTTCTTCGCCTTGATGCAGGTGGTCCCGTTGGGGATGGAGGGGCACTCTGCTTCCGGCGGCGACCATGACTTTGGCACCAACTCCTTGCTGTGGCACCTCGTATTCATCATGCTGTGGGTGGGCGGCCTCATGGGGCTTATCGCGCACTCGCGCCGCCTCGGGCCCGGGCTGGCTGTGGCGGTGCGGCGGTATTCGGCCGTGGCATTTATTTCCATCATTGCTCTGGCAATCTCCGGCGTTATCAATGCCCTCATCCGCATTGAACCCAGTGATCTCTTGAGCACCCGCTACGGGCTCATCATTGTTGCCAAGACCGTCCTGACCTGCGTCCTGGCGCTGGTGGGGCTGGTTCATAGGCAGGCTACTATTCCCCAGCTGGGTCAGCGGCCGCAGCTTTTTAGAAGGGTCGCAGTAGTCGAGCTGATCATCATGGCCGCCACTATCGGCGTGGCGATAACCATGGGCCGCACCCCGCCACCGCCGCCGCGTGATCCCAACCTGAACTCCATGCAGCTTCTGCTGGGCTATGAACTTACGCAGCCGCCCACCATGAGTGACGTGTGGACGATGTTCCGCTTCGACCTCATGTTTGGCACCATCGGGCTTTTGGCTGCGGCGGGTTATGGCTATGCGCTGCTGCGCCTGCATCGTCGCGGTATGAAGTGGTCGAATGCGCGAACCGCATGGTTCATGTCCGGCGCGGCCATCCTCGTCATCGTCATGTCGAATGGAATCGGCATGTACATCCCGGCACTCTATTCCATGCACATGCTCGGCCACATGATCCTTTCCATGCTCGTCCCGCCTTTCCTGGTGCTCGGCGCACCGTTGACGCTGGTCATGCAGGCGTGGGGTCCGGGGGTTCCCGGCCAGCCCAATGTGCATGATCTGGCGGTTGCGCTGACTAAGTCGAGGATCTTGAGGTTCATCACCAATCCCTTCATCAACCTCGTCCAGTTTCTCTTCTTCTTCTACGTCATCTACCTTTTCGCCGATCTATATCAGTTCGCCATCTCCGAGCACGCCGGGCATGTGGTCATGAACTTCATCTTCCTTGTCTCCGGATATCTGTACTTTTGGGAGGTCATCGGGCCTGATCCGCTGCCCAGCCGCGGTCCGTCGAGCCTGAGGCTCGGGCTGATTTTCCTGTCCATGCCGCTGCACCTCTTCGCAGGTGTCTATCTCATGCAAATGCAGATCATCTTGGGCCAGGATTTCTACAGCTCGTTGAATCTGCCGTGGCATCCTGATCTCCTCCAAGATCAACGCGTCGGCGGAGGTATTGCGTGGGGCTTTGGACAGTTCCCGCTGTTGATTGTCTTTGGCAAGCTCTTTGTTGAGTGGCTGCGTGATGATCGCGCCACCGCCGTGCGCCATGACGCCCAGGCTGATGATGATGGGGATGCAGATCTCGCTGACTATAATGCGATGCTCGCCCAGCTTAACGACGATCGCTAGTACCTCACCCACTCCTGTGGATAGTTGGCTTCTGCCGCCCGGTGTTTGTTGACACATACAACGAGTTATCCACAGGTGGGCAGTTCAGGCATGGTGGTGGGCTCGCGGCGGCGGTGATGATGGCCTAAGCAAGGGCGGCGGGACGGCAGACGAGCCAGCAGGTTCCGCGTCCGTGCTAGTACAGGCCGAGCCATCAACCAGAACAGGAATCTCATGTCACAATTGCCCATCACCATCACAGGACACCTCACCCACGAGCCGGAGCTGACGAAGGTCTCCGCCGATATGTTTAAAACCCGCCTGCGCGTGGCATCGTCGCGCCGCGTGCCCAACCGCGAGCATCAGGAAGATAGCAGCCAGCCGGAATGGCGCGACATCGACCTGGTGTTCATTGACGTTGAGATGTGGGGACAATTCGCCATCAATGTGAAGAAGTCCCTGCACAAGGGGATGCCCATCATCGCGGTTGGCTCCATCGTCACTGATCAGTGGCAGGACAAGGAGGGCGTTCCTCGCAGCCGCACCTTCATCAAGGCTTTCTACGTGGGCCTTGACCTCAACCGCTATGTTATTGCAGCGAAGAAGCTGGCGGTGGTCTATAACCAGGAAAACATCCCGGAGCTGAGCCAAGGTGAGGAACCAGTAGTTCCGGATATTGATCGCACGCGCGTACTGCCGGTTGTGGCGGAGCAGGGCTTGGACGACGATGCCCACGATACGGCTGCAGATCGCCGCCAAGCGGAAAAAGCCCCAGAAACCCAGGAAGAAAGTGAAAACGAGCCGGTGAGCGCCTAAGATTCAGGCGGAAATGTCGCGCGTATGGGCAGGTGTCAGGCTTGGGGGCACTTGTCCATTTCATCTAATGTACTCTTTGAGTTGTTCAAAACCTGTCCCAAGTAACGCAAAGGGGAAACATGGGCGAGTTCATCTACACGATGAAAAACGTGCGCAAGGCTATCGGCGATAAGCTCATCCTCGATAATGTCTCGATGTCTTTCTACCCGGGCGCCAAGATTGGCGTCGTGGGTCCGAATGGCGCTGGTAAGTCTTCCATTCTCAAGATCATGGCCGGCCTAGACCAGCCCTCCAACGGCGAGGCTTTCCTCGATCCGGGGGCTACGGTCGGCATTCTGCTGCAGGAACCTCCTCTCAACGAGGAAAAGAATGTGCGGGAGAACGTCGAAGAGGGCCTCGGAGACATCTTTGAGAAGAAGCAGCGCTTCGAGGCTATCGCCGAGGAAATGGCGACCAACTACACAGACGAGCTCATGGAAGAAATGGGCAAGCTCCAAGAAGAGCTCGACGCGGCTGATGCCTGGGAGGTCGATTCCAAGATCGAGCAGGCCATGGAGGCCTTGCGCTGTCCGCCTTCGGATGAGTCCGTCACCAACCTTTCCGGAGGTGAACGGCGCCGAGTAGCACTGGCTAAGCTGCTGCTTTCGGAGCCCGACCTCCTCCTGCTCGACGAGCCCACCAACCACCTTGACGCAGAGTCCGTGCAGTGGTTGGAAAAGCACCTCGAGAACTATCCCGGTGCCGTCTTGGCCGTCACGCACGATCGGTACTTCCTCGATCACGTCGCCGGATGGATCTGTGAGGTCGATCGCGGCAAGCTCTATCCCTACGAGGGCAACTACTCCACCTACCTGGAGAAGAAGCAGGAGCGTCTGCAGGTAGCGGGCAAGAAGGACGCCAAGCTGCGCAAGCGCCTCAAGGAAGAGCTGGACTGGGTGCGCTCTGGCGCTAAGGCTCGCCAGGCCAAGAACAAGGCGCGTTTGGAGCGCTACGAGGAGATGGCGGCTGAGGCCGAGAAGTACAAGAAGCTTGATTTTGAGGAAATCCAGATTCCTACTCCTCCACGCCTGGGCAACAAGGTCGTTGACGTCAAGAACCTCACCAAGGGCTTTGACGGTCGCGTCTTGATCAAGGACCTTTCTTTCACGCTGCCGCGCAATGGCATCGTGGGTGTTATCGGCCCGAACGGCGTCGGCAAGTCCACCTTGTTCAAGACCATCGTTGGTATTGAGCAGCCGGATTCCGGAACAGTGGAAGTCGGCGACACCGTCAAGCTGTCCTACGTGGACCAGAACCGCGAGAACATCGATCCGGATGCCACCGTCTGGGAAGTTGTTTCCGGCGGTCTGGACTACATCCACGTTGGCCAGAATGAGATGCCCTCGCGTGCCTACCTCTCTGCCTTTGGCTTCAAGGGGCCGGACCAGCAGAAGCCTTCGAAGGTGCTCTCGGGCGGTGAGCGCAACCGCCTGAACCTCGCCCTGACGCTGAAGGAGGGTGGAAACCTCTTGCTGCTCGATGAGCCGACCAATGACCTCGACGTGGAAACACTCGGTTCCTTGGAGAATGCGCTGGAGAAGTTCCCTGGTTGCGCTGTCGTGATTTCCCACGACCGCTGGTTCCTCGACCGCACCTGTACCCACATCCTGGCGTGGGAGGGCAATGTGGCTGAAGGGCAGTGGTTCTGGTTCGAAGGAAACTTCGGCGACTACGAGAAGAACAAGGTCGAGCGCCTTGGAGAAGACGCGGCACGCCCGTCGCGCGTAACACACCGCAAGCTGACCCGATAAGTCTTTTAAAAGGGGGAACTAGAAAACATGACATCGCAGGTTATACATACCCATAAGGTCGAGGTTCGCTGGTCGGACTTCGACATGTACGGACACATGATGAACGCCAACTTCGTGGAGGTGGCACAGGAGGCTCGTCTCGCCTTCGCCCGTGAGCACATCTTTGGGCAAGGCCTGAACTTCATCGCTTTCGTGCGCCACCTTGACATCAACTATCTCTTGCCCGTCAAGTGGGACAACGAGGCAGCCATCACGGTGGAGAGCTCAGTATCCCGCGTCGGGACCACCTCCTACGTGACCCACCAGGTGGTAAAGGACCACAAGGGCAACATCGCCTGCGTTGTGGATTGCACTCAGGTAGCAATCGATCCGCAGACGCAGGCCCCGCGTCCCCTCACCGATGAGGAGAAGAACACCCTGCTCAAGACACCTTCTGAGGCAGTGGCATCCTAGCAGCGATTTAATCCCCGCCTGAGGGTTTGCTCAGCGCAGGCGGGGGCGGAGAGTTAAGGAAGTGACGGGAAGTTCATGGTCAATGACACGCTGACCCTACTCGGTGGCGGAGACGGACTGCGAGCTTTCCTCGCCCGGGTTGTGGGTCTCGAGCCCACCGCCACTGTTCGCCTGCGTCAGCTCGGCGCCGATGCGATCGACGTCTTTGCCACCACTCCCTTCGAGGTGGTTGCTGCCCGGCGTGCCCGCGGCCGAGTCTCGCGAGATGGGGCAGTGGTCTCCGCCCAAACGCTTTACGCGGGGCTGGTGGATAGTGATTCCCGCGGGGGAGAGATCGACCTCGGCCCAGCTCAGGACTTTGCGTGGCCTGGCGCGCTGCCGCCGGCGGAGGGCTTCGTCTTACTCGATACTTTGCCGGTAACGGTAGCGCGCGACCTTTCAGACCAAGGCCGGCAGCTTGCCCGGCAGTTCTCTGGACCGCTGGGTCCTCCGACCAGCCTCCTTAACCAGCCAGTGATTGAGGTAGAGGGGGCGGGGCAAACAGTCGAGATCCCCATGCGCATGGTGTTCGCCTGCACAAACTTAGGCCTCATTCCGGGGTTCTCCGCCCCGCAGGACGTTCCGCGCCATCTGCGTGTCGCCGGACTCGGACGGTGGGTGCGCCTGGACGCCCCCTTCGGCAGCGTGTATCACTCCACGCGCCTATCTCTGTTTTAGGCAGGCTGAGAGCGCAGGCATTAAGTCCTGAATTTCTCGCAGAAACTCAGCGAAAGAACGCATTGGGTGTGGCACACTTTCTTCTCAGGAGGAAGAGTCCTCCTTAGTGTGCTTCTGCCTATCGTGAGAGAAGGAAATAGTCCATGCGTATCGCAGTCCCTGCGGAAATTATGAACAATGAAAACCGCGTCGCGTTGACCCCTACCGCAGTAGCCACCCTAGTCAAGGATGGCCATGAGGTTTTGGTTCAAACCGGTGCTGGTGCTGGGGCCTCATTCCCAGATACAGAGTATGAAAACGCCGGTGCCCGGATTGTAGAGTCGGCCGCGGAAACCTGGCAGCAGGCTGAGCTCGTAGTCAAGGTCAAGGAACCACTCCCGGTGGAGTATGGTTTCCTGCGCCCTGACCTACTCTTGTTTACCTACCTCCACCTCGCCGCAGACCGCGCTTTGACTGAGGCGCTCATCGCGGCCGGTACTACTGCCATTGCCTACGAAACCGTGACTGATCGGCTCGGCACGCTTCCCTTGCTCACCCCGATGTCTCAGGTGGCAGGCCGCTTGGCAGTCATCGAGGGTGCACACCACCTGCTTTCGACCGAGGGCGGGCGCGGCCTTTTGCTCTCGGGTGTGCCAGGTACACAGCCGGCGCGCGTCGTCGTCGTTGGTGGCGGCCAGGTCGGCGCCTCTGCAGTTGCCATGGCGCACGGACTGCGCGCCGAGGTCTCCATCTTGGACCTTGATCCGCACGTACTGCAGCGCTTTGATGATCAGTACCAAGGCGCAGTTCGCACCCTCGTGTCCGATCCCGCCACGCTGGAGACAGAGCTCCTAGAAGCCGATCTCGTCATCGGCGCGGTCCTCATCCCAGGCGCAGCCGCCCCCAAGTTGGTCCGAGAGGACACGGTCAAGCGCATGAAGGCCGGCGCCGTGCTTGTCGACGTCGCTATTGACCAAGGCGGCTGCTTCGAGAACTCGCGCAAGACCTCGCATGACGATCCGGTATTCAAGGTATTCGATACGAACTTCTACTGCGTGGCCAATATGCCGGGGGCGGTGGCCAATACTTCCGCTCGCGCGCTGAATTCGGCCACGCTGCCCTATATCCGGGCCGTCGCCGCACAAGGCATTGACGGCGCAGTCGATCGCTTCCCAGGCCTGGCCAACGGCATCATGACCCGTGAAGGCCAGCTGCTTTCCGAGCCCGTCCGCGCCGCCCTAGGAATCAGCGGTTAAGCGGTCTATACCGGCCGGTTGATGAGCATGACAGCCACGCGCTGCATGTGATCCCACAACATGGCCCGGTAGGCAGGTGGCAGAGTCTCTTCCTCGATGTCTTCTAAGGAGTTCGACATGAGCTCTAGCCACCTGTCGTGCGCGCGCAGATCGATGGGAAATTCCGCGTGGCGCATGCGCAGGCGCGGGTGTCCGCGGCGCTCACTGAAGGTCTGCGGCCCGCCCCAATACTGCACGAGGAACCACTTGAGGCGCTGTTCGGCGCCCTCCCAATCCTCGGCGGGGTACATGGGCCCGAGCAGATCGTCCTCCCGGACTTGCGCATAGAAACCCGCGACGATCCTGTCGAAGGTTTCCATGCCACCTATCGCTTCATACACACTTGCTGGCTGCACGCCGATTTCCTTTACTGTTGGGGTCTTTGGCCTATGTGAACTTTAGGATACTTGGCGGTGGAGGGGCGAGGCGGCTTCGCCAAGCATGAAATTAAATAGGCGTGATTCTTCCACAACTGTACAGCTTGGTCTAGTGTGAATTGCATGATTGAGAGCACCGCACAAGGTTTTAGTTCCCGCGCCATTCACGCTGGTTATGAGCCAGATTCCCATATGGGCTCCATTAACGTTCCCATCTATGCGTCGACGACATTCGCCCAGGATGGGCTGGCGCAGCTACGTGGCGGATACGAGTATGGACGCGTGGCCAACCCCACGGTGCGCGCGCTCGAACAGACCCTGGCCGCGCTGGAAGAGGCATCTTTCGCGCGCGCTTTTTCCTCGGGCATGGCCGCAGTTGACGCCCTCATCCGCATCCTCGTGCGCCCAGGTGACCACGTCATTTTGGGAAACGATGCCTATGGCGGGATCTATCGCCTCCTTCAACACGACTATGGCGAGTGGGGCATTGAGCTCTCCATCGTCGACACCACAGATGTGGCTGCAGTCCGTGACGCGGTGCGCGAAAACACTCGGATCATTTGGCTTGAAACCCCGACTAATCCCGCGCTGAACATCACCGATATTGCGGCGATATCCGCAGTAAAAGGCAGTGCTGCGGTAGTCGTGGATAACACTTTTGCCACGCCCTACCTGCAGAAGCCTCTCGAGCTTGGCGCCGACCACGTCCTGCACTCAACCACCAAGTACCTCGGCGGGCATTCCGACGTCCTCGGTGGCGCTGTCGTGACCAACTGCGCCGATATGGACGAGCGCCTCCTCTATTTCCAGGGAAACGTAGGCGCTGTGTCCTCGCCTTTCGACGCCTATCTCACCACTCGCGGCATCAAGACGCTGTCGGTGCGCATGGACAGGCACTGCTCGAATGCCCAGGCCGTGGCGGAATTCCTGGAATCTCGGCCAGAGGTCAGCCAGGTTCTTTATCCTGGCCTTTCTTCGCACCCGGGACACGAATTGGCTGCTCGGCAGATGCGCGGTTTTGGTGGCATGCTCTCCGTGCGTTTCCACAGCGAGGAGCAGGCTCGCGGAGTGTGCCTCAACACGCGTCTCGTGTGTCTTGCGGAATCTTTGGGAGGAGTCGAGTCTCTCATCGAGCATCCGCAGTCGATGACCCATGCTTCGGCTGCTGGATCGGTGCTCGTACCTCCCGCTGACCTGGTGCGTATCTCTGTTGGCATCGAAGACATCGAGGACCTCCTGGCAGATTTCGCGCAGGCACTCGACGCCCTTCATTAGAGAAAGCCTGGTCCAAGGCCCTGAAAGTACGGGTGCCATTTCCATACTCCGAAGGACCAGCGGCCAGGCTTCGGGTCTGGGCGCACCGCCGCGAGGATCTGGTCCACCACCTGGCCTAATTGCTGATAGATGCATCCCGCCGCATGGCGCAGAACCGTGTACCCCACGCAGCGTCGCATCGTTGGCCTTCCACCTGTCCCTGCGGAAGTTAGCCTGGGTCTCCTCTGAATCGCGGTGATAGCGAAAGCCGTCGACCTCGATCGCGATGCCATAGTCTAAGAGCTCTATGTCCCAGTGATAGTCCCCAATCTTGGAGTTACACTTAAGACGTAGTCCGGCCTGCCGCAACGCCGCGACGAGGTCGCGCTCCGGCGGACTGTCCGCTTCGATTGCAGCCTGGTTAAGCAGGCGTTTCGCGCGTGCGCTGAGCTTTCCCTTCGCGTGCTTATCGGCCTCTGCCTGGCCTTTCCTGCCTGCGTAGACGTGGTTGAGGAACCTTAGTGCAGCGGCCGTCGCCAAGCGGGTTGCGGCGATGACCGGCAGCTCAATGTTGAACTCGCCCCAGGTGGCGGGCCGGAAGATGCGCGTCCGGTGAAAACGCACCCACGGTGTATCGCTGCGCCGCTGCCGGTGCGGAATGCTCACCTCGATGGGGGCGTGACCTCCTCCTCCATCATCAGTTGCGCGAGGGTCCTCCCCGTGAGCAGGAAGCCCTGCGCGGAGAGCACGTGCGCGGCCTCCACTGGCGAAGGCTTTCCCCACACATGAATGCCGGGCGCGAGCCTGGTCATCACGCCCTTCTTGATGCGCCGATACAGCTGATGCGCCGAAAGTCCCCCCGAGTAGTGCTTCATGCGCAAAACCTAGCGCGAGGCCTTTCCCCGCCGCGCGCGCCGGGCCCCAGGATGGTGGATTTCTGGGGAGGAACCTCGCGCAGGAAGCGCCGAGCTGCCGGCTTCGCGGTTGGGGGCGGGGGCCGGTTCGGGGTTTGGGAGCCAGAGTGGGGAGAGCTTTCGCGCGCTGGAGGCTATCCGCGCGCGGCCTGAAGTAGGGAACCCGCGGTGCGGTCAGTCTCCTGCAACATGAGCGGGTCGGTACCTGGCATCGGGGAGATGGTGGTGTCCGGCCACTGCGCGTAGGTGGGAATACCCAGGATATGCAGGCGCTTGTCGACGCCGCCATCAGGGTGCACCACCAACCTCTCCCATGTGGTTTCCGGCGACCCGGTGCGGCGTTCGTGGTCGCGGAAGGCACGCACGCGCCCCGCCAGCGAGAGCGCCAAGGGGTCGGTGGAGTGGCGGATGTCGGGCTGGTGCATCCAGGCGTCGATAAGCCAGGGCGAAGAAGCGGAGGCGTACTTGGTGCTGAGGGTGAACTCGGTGTCGTCGAAGGTGAGATTGGGGTGGGGGCCTAGGAAGGAGACGAGGCGGGCTTCGACAAGCGCGAGCAGTTCACGGGTGCGGAACAGTGGAGGGCCGGAGCCGACCATCTGCCCAAAGGCCATGAACTCGCTGTAGGAATCGCTGCGGGAATCCCAGGTCAGGCGCCCAGGTGAGGCAGCGATGGAGGCGGGCTTGCGCGCGGCCGAGATGGTCCACAGGGCAGCCTTGAGAGGAGAATCCGCGGCTGCGACGGCCTCGGCGATGTCGTGTGCCAAGGCAGAGGCGAGGAAATCATCGACGCTGCCGCCGGAAAAGTCCGCGAAAGGACGTACCCAGTGGGCAAGGTCGAGGGGATCGGTGGAGACACCAGCTAGTGCTGCGTTGATTTCACGGCAGGCTCCGAAAAAGTCCGACGAGGTGATCGGGGCGGCGTCGAGGCGGGTAAGGATCTCGGGCAGGGGAAGCTTCAACGCGGCGGGTGCTACCCGGTCCTGGGTCTGATAGTACGCGGCGTAGGCATCACGCAGCAGGTGGGGCAGGACCTCGGTGCCGAAGTCGATTTCGGGCCCGAGTGAAGCCAGCGCGGCGGAGAAGCGGGGGAGATTGGCTGCTGGAGGCAGTGAGTGGTACTCGGACTTGGGTAGGTAGGGGTAGCCGCGCCCAGAGGAAACCACGAGGTGTGGCTCGCGGCCGCTGGGCTCGTAGCGCAGGCCGGAGCGGGTGCTTGAATCCTCGTGGAAGATGCCGCCGCGGCCGATGGTCAGTAGCGCCATGGCGTCGAAGAAGCCCATTCCGAGCCCGCGGACGAGGACGGGGATGCCGGCGGGGACCTCGGATAGCGGCTGTTCGACGGGGTTATCCGGGCGAACCCAGTGGAGACCAGACTCGGCGAGGTGAGCTTCTGAGTCAGTGAGCGCAGGGACTTGCCAGCCGTAGGCCAAAGCAGTGGCGGTGGCGCTGACGTGGGAGCCGTCGGACAAGGTGAGTACGTCGTGGTCGCCGGCCTGTGCGACGGAAATGACACGAGAGTGGTGCTCGATGACGGTGACGGAATCTGGGAGCTGGGCCAAGGCAACCTCATAGACCCAGTGCAGGTAGGCGCCGTAGAGGGCACGCGAGGGGTTGGACTCGGGGCGGGTGGTGGCGAGTTCTGCGGCGAAGGCCGGGGCCACGGAGGCGGGATGGGAATCGAAGAGGCGCTTCTTCGCGGGGGCGATGCCTGCGGACTCCCCGCGCAGGAGCTGGATCCATTCGTAGAGGGTAGGGCCTTCCACGACGGGGGCTGTGGTGGTTGAGGTTGGCTCGGTGAAGAGGGTGACGGCGCCGGCGAGGGTGTTCATGCACAGGGTCTTGGTCTGCGAGGTGTCCCAGATGCGGCCGGCGCCGATGTCGGAATCGTCGATAAGGTGCAGCTCAATAGGCGCAGGTGGGCGGTCCAGCAGGTGGGCGCCGAGGCGTTCGACGAGGGAGATACCGCGCGGTCCCATCCCCACGAGGGCGATGGACGGGGTGGTTGGGGTCATTTTATTCATCCTTAGCGCGGGCTGACACGCTCGCAGTTTATAAACCTTTTTAGACTGTGCTGTCTGTAGAGATAATACTAAATAGTCTACGCTGTGTTAAATTCTACAGACCTATAGACAAACACTCTCTTCAGCATGGGAAGTAAGACCGTGAAACGCTTGAAAGCAATGGCCAGCATCATCACTGCTGCGGCTGTGATGGCCGGTTGTGCAGCGCACGCCGAGTCGAAGGAGGAAGACAACGTTCTCACCTACCTTGAACCACAGTTCTTCCGCACTCTCTACCCGCCCGCAGCAGGCTTCTATCCCAATGGCGCCGTGGTCAACCAGTTGACGGACCGGCTGCTCTTTCAGGATCCGGAGACTCTCGAGCTCAGCCCGTGGATTGCCACGGAGTTGCCGCAGGTTAACCAGGATGCCACTGAGTACACCTTCAACGTGCGCACCGACGTGACCTACTCCGACGGTACTCCCATGACAACGGAGAATATTGTCCGCAATTTCGATCTCTTTGGGCTCGGCGATAAGGACCGCCGGCTGTCCTCCTCGGAGCAGATCTCCAACTACGAGCGTGGGGAAGCCGTTGATGAGGACACGGTGAAGTTCTACTTCTCGGCGCCCGCGCCGGGCTTCTTGCAAGCTACCTCCACCTATAACGCTGGATTGCTTTCTGATAGCACCCTCGATTTTGATGATGAGGGCTTCGGACCAGGCAATGCAACCCAGGTCATAGGCTCGGGGCCTTTCGTCGTGGAATCGGAGAAGATCGGCACCGATCTCATGCTGCGCACCCGCGAGGACTATGACTGGGCGCCTCCCGCCACGGAGCATCAGGGACGTGCTTCCGTCGACGGCGTGCATTACATTCTGGCCTCCGAAGAGTCAGTGCGCACCGGCGCGATCATCTCGGCTCAGGCCGATATTGCACGTCAGATTTCCGCGCCGCAGGAGCCGCTGCTGCGGGAGAAGGGCGTGGATATTGTCTCGCGGGGTACCAACTCAGTCAACAATCAGATTGCCTTCCGCTTCAACTATCCCACTTTGCAGGATAAGCGCGTGCGCGAGGCCATTATCCATGGCATCGACAGGGAGGAGATCCTACGGGTGCTCTTCTCCGATTCTTATCCGCTGGCCACCTCGTCTCTGGCAGCCACTGCGCTGGGATATAAAGACCAGTCCGCGGCCTATACCTATGACCCGGAGCTCTCGCGCCGCCTGCTCGATGAGGCCGGATGGGTGCCAGGCCCGGATGGAATTCGGGTCAAGGACGGCCAGCGGCTTTCTTTCCGTACCAACACTGCGATTCCGCAGCCGCGTTCCAAGGAAGTCATGACCATGGTGCAAGACCAGCTGGGGGACCTGGGCATTGACTTCCACATCAACGCCGGTGACCAGGCCACACAGAATGCCGATGCGAAATCCATCGATAAGGTGCAGCTCTATCACATGATGGTGGGCCGCGCCGACTACGACGTCATCTCCTCGATGTATGCCAAAGACTCCCGTGACGCCCTGCTCAACCAGGATGCGGAAGGCAACGCTTTGGACCCGCGTCTAGAGGAGCTCTTGGACGAGGTTACTTCCAGCCCGGAGCAAGAACAGCGCCGCAAGGCCGTCGAGGCAGTCCAGGATTACCTCACCGAGCAGGCTTATCTCCTGCCGCTTTTTGAAGAGCCGGTGGTCTACGCCGTCAGCAGGGAAGTCACGGGCTTTAGACCCGAATCGGTGGCACGCCCTTGGTTCTATGAGGTGGAGCTCCACCGCACAGCAGGAGGAGAATAAACGATGAATCCCAAGCAACTTGCTGCGCGTATCGGCCAGGCGGTCGTCGTGCTTGTGGTGACCTACACGGTCGCCTTCCTGCTCCTCTCGGCGCTGCCCTCTGATGCGGTGATGTCGCGCTTCGGTGACCCGGCACTCGGGCTCTCCGAGGCGGAGATTGCGGCCATTCGGGAGGAAATGGGCGTCGACAAGCCTCTGGTGGTGCAATTCTTCACCGGCCTGGCAGGGGCACTGGTGGGTGACTTCGGCAACTCAACCCAGACTGGCGCCAAGGTGGGAACGCTCATTGCCGACGCCGCGCCCCACACCCTCGCCCTCGCCGCCAGCTCCATTGGGCTGGCCATCCTCGTGGCGCTTCTCGTGGCCTTCCTTGCCACTCTGCCCGGGCTTGGCTTCATCTCCGCTTTCTTCCGTGGGCTGCCTTCCTTCATGGTCTCCCTGCCGGGATTCTGGATCGGCATCCTGCTCATCCAGTTTTTCTCCTTCCAGCTGGGCTGGATAAGAATCATCGAGCCCTCTTCCTTTGAGGGGCTCATCCTTCCCACCCTGACGCTGGCCGTGCCCATGGCGGCCCCGCTTATCCAGGTGCTCATTCGCTCCATTGATGAGACCCAGGCCATGCCTTTCGTGCAGGCCGTGCGCTCGCGTGGAGCAAGCGAGGCGTGGATATTCTGGCGCGATATTCTGCGCAACTCGCTCTTGCCCGCGCTGACCATGGCGGGACTGCTCTTTGGAGAGCTCGTCGGCGGCGCCGTGGTCACGGAAACCGTCTTCGGTCGCACCGGACTGGGGCAGATGACCGCCCAGGCGGTGTCCAACCGTGATACCCCGGTCTTGCTGGCGATAGTGCTCATCGCCGCCGCAGCCTACGTTGTTATCAATCTCATCGTGGACCTTCTCTATCCCGTTCTCGATGTGCGCCTGCGTGCTCCCCGCACGCGCTCCACCAGCCCACAAGCCGCCGCAGACCACGTCTCGGCCCGCGTCACGGCACCAGCGGCCGAACTCGAGGAAGGACCTCGCGCATGACCAAGCAGAAGCTTCTCGCCCCCACGACGGTGATCTCTGCCATTATCTTGGCTATTGCCTTTCTCGCAGCGCTCTTTCCCGGGCTCTTTAGTAACTCTGACCCCTATGCGGGAACCGATGTCGCGCTGCTTAGCCCCAGCTCGCAGCACTGGTTTGGCACCGACGCGATTGGCCGCGATCTTTATGCGCGCGTGGTCTACGGCGCCAGGCAATCCTTGCTCGGGGCGCTCATCGCCGTGGCCGTAGGTCTGGTGGTTGGCACGGTGCTGGGCCTTGTCGCCGGTTCCTTGCGTGGCTGGGTAGACGTGGTCATCATGCGCGTCGTCGATGTGCTGCTTTCGATTCCGGGCATCTTGCTCAGCCTGTCCATCATCATTGTCCTGGGCTTTGGTTCGCTGCAGGCCGCGGTCGCTGTCGGTGCGACCTCCATCGCCACCTTCGCCCGTCTGGCTCGCTCGCGGGTGATCTCGGTGGCCGGCGCGGAGTATATCGAGGCTGCCTATGGCTCGGGTGCTACCCCGGCGCAGGTCATGTTCCGGCATATCCTGCCCAACTCGCTGACTCCGGTCATAGCTCTGGCGACGCTGCAATTCGGCTCCGCCATCCTGCAGCTCTCCATCCTGGGCTTCTTGGGCTACGGGGCACCGGCCCCCACGCCAGAGTGGGGCCTTATCATCGCCGAGGGCCGCGATTTTATGGCCACGGCGTGGTGGCTCATCATCTTGCCGGGGCTGGCCATCGTGGCCGTTGTTGTCTCGGCCAACCGTCTATCGCAGAACTTCCGAGCAGAGGCATAAACCGTGACACAACCGCTCTTGCAGATAACTGACCTCAATATTTCCTATGAAACCGCCCAGGGGCACGTCGACGCCGTCGAAGGCGTCAACCTAGCTGCTTATCCGGGCCAGATTACCGCGATCGTGGGCGAATCAGGCTCAGGCAAGTCCACTTCCGCCATGGCCGCGATTGGGTTGCTGGCGCCGAATGCCCGGATCACAGCCGGCAGCATCGTATTCGATGGCCGTGACGTCACGGACTTTAGTAACAAGCAGTGGCGCGGGCTGCGCGGCACCCGGATCGGTCTGGTTCCCCAGGACCCGAATAACTCCCTCAACCCGCTCAAGACCATTGGCGCCGCGGTGGAGGACGGCATGGCCATCCACGGTCGCGGCAGCGCGGCGCAGCGCAAAGCCAAGGCGCTTGAGCTGCTGGAGCGCGTGGGCATTGATAACCCGCGCAAGCGCTACGGGCAATATCCCCACGAGCTCTCCGGCGGCATGAAGCAACGCGTGCTCATCGCCGCGGCAGTGGCGCTGGAACCGGCGCTCATCATCGCCGACGAACCGACTTCCGCCCTCGACGTCACCGTGCAGAAGGTCATTCTTGATCTCCTTGATGAGATGAGGCATGAGCTGGGCCTGAGCATCCTGTTCATCACGCATGACCTGGCGGTGGCCGGCGACCGCGCGGATCACATCGTGGTCATGGAAAAGGGCCAGGTGCGCGAGTCGGGCTTTGCCGCCAGCGTGCTCACCGATCCCCAAGACGCCTATTCCAAACGCCTGCTTGCCGACGCCCCCTCCCTCACCGTAGCCGACATCGACCGGCGCCCCGTGCCCCATAGCGAGACGCTGCTCGAGGTGAAGAACATGGTCCAGCGCTTCGATGACTTCACGGCTGTCGATGGAGTGAGCTTCAGCGTTGCTCGCGGCAGCACCCACGCTTTAGTGGGGGAGTCCGGCTCCGGGAAAACCACCATTGGTCGCGCCATTTCCTTATTCAATACCCCAACATCCGGTTCTATCGCCCTGAGTGGGGAAGAGATAACTGGGCGCAGGGGCAAGGAGCTGCGGCACTTGCGCCGGCGCATCCAGCTGGTCTACCAAAACCCTTTCGGTTCCCTGGATCCGCGCATGAGCATCGGGGATAGCATCGCTGAGCCGCTGCGTAACTTCGACGGAGCCTCAGCGCGTCAGGCTCGTCGCAAGGCCGAAGAATACCTAGACCTCGTGGCCCTAGACAAGGCCATTGCTTCTCGACGTCCGCGCGAGCTCTCCGGCGGCCAACGCCAGCGCGTGGCCATCGCCCGCGCCATGATTGTCGAGCCGGAACTCGTGGTGCTCGATGAGGCTGTCTCCGCCCTCGACGTCACCGTCCAATCGCAGATCTTGCGCCTGCTCAACGATCTGCAGGGCCAGCTGGGGCTGACCTATATATTCATCTCGCACGATTTAGCCGTGGTCAACCAGATTTCCGATACCGTCAGCGTGCTCTCGCACGGACAACAGGTGGAATACGGTAAAACCGCCGAGGTCTTTAGCAACCCGCAGTCTGGGTTTACCCGCCAGCTCATCGAGGCTATTCCAGGCTCACGCTACCGTGCAGGTGACCTGAACTTGGGGCTCTAGGCTCGGCCTTGCACTTAAAGGCACTGAACTTCTAAAGGCATTTATAAGGCACTGAAAGGAAAACATGGAAGACATCATCAATCAACTAGCACAGGCCGGCCCGGACATTGAGGCATTGCGCGCCGCCCGGGCGGATGCGCGTAGCAATGCGCAGGCTTCCTTTAAGGCCCTGCTCGAGCCGGAGAACCCCGGGCCCTTTTCCTATGGCGAGCGCTATGCGGTGGCTGCCTTTAGTGCCGGAGTCTCCCAGTCATCCCAGGCCGCGGAGTTCTATCTCGATCTGCTGGCGGATGAAACCTCGCCACAGGTCGTGGATGCCGTGCGCCGAGCGATAGAGCACGGGGTATCCAGCGGGCCTTATAAGCACGGAAGTTTCCTGGTGTTTAGCGCCGCCGATGTGGGCGAGCGCCTCGCCGCAGCCTTTGACTGGGCGCACCTGCTTATTTTTCATCCCAAGGATGCCTCGCCTGCTGCGATCGGGCACCTCTATAGTGCCGGGTGGGCGGAGGATGACACAGTCAGTCTCTCCCAGCTGGTGGCTTTCCTTTCTTTCCAGCTACGCGTGATTCACGCGCTCAGCGTGTTGGGTGGCCAGTCGCCTTCAGTGCCTTCTGCTTCCCGTGTCGAGGGCGTGACGGATCCAGGCTGGCAGGTGACGGATAGCGTGGTAAATGAGGAGGTCGTAGGCCCAGCCGGCTTTGTCAACCACTCTCTAGGCTGGCGTCCGTGGGTGGCGCCGCTGAGCAAGGAGGAGCTCACGCGAGAGCAGCGCGAGGCGCTCATCCAACCTCAACGCATTGATTCGGCTTATTTTCGGCTGCTCGCGCGTGATCCCGCCGCGCTAAAGGCTCGGACGCTGACGGACTTCGACATCTTTTATAACACTGAGGGCGGCCTTGCTCGCGCCGATCGCGAGCTCGCAGCCACGGTGGTCTCGCGTTACAACGGCTGCGAATACTGCGCTTCGGTGCATCAGGCTCGCAGCGTGGAGGAGGGCGGGGACCGCGCAGCTATTGACCGCCTGCTCTTTGAGGGCGTCGAGGCGGATCTGGGCAGCAGCAAGTGGGACCTCATCCGCAGGGCAGCGCTGGCGCTCATGGCAACGCCCTTTGCCTTTGGGGCCAAGCATGTGGAGGAGCTGCGCGCGGGCGGATTCGACGATCAATCTATTCTTGATCTGGTTTACTCCGCTTCCTTCTTCAATTGGGCTAACCGCCTCATGCTGACGCTGGGTGAGGCGGAGTTGCCCAAGCGCTTCCGTAAATAGAATCCTGACCGGGTGTGCGCTGTATCGCTACGATGGTCGGCATGGCTAAACCAGAAGTAGATTCCCCAGAGAAGATTGCAGTAGTAAGCGGTGCCACCGGAGGAATGGGGCGTGAGATCATCGCGGATCTCGCGCGTGACCATCACGTTTTTGCCCTCGGCAGGCAGGTAGAAAAGATTGCAGGAATGGAAAACGTCACCCCCGTTGCCATCGACCTCGTCGCGGGGCTGGATTCCGGGCTAGAGCTTCCGGAGATCGCGCGAGTTGATGTTCTCGTCCATGCGGCGGCGCGCGCGGATAAGTTCTCGGTGGAGTCGGCTCGGCCGAGCGCTTGGCGGGATCAGATGGACCTCAATGTGTATGCCGCCGCGGAGTTGACCAGGGCTCTCCTGCCGCAGACGCGGAAGGCCGGGGGAACGGTGATCTTTATCAACTCGGGTGCGGGACGCAATAGCTATGCAGATAATGTCATTTACGCAGCTACCAAGCATGCGCTCTATGCACTCGCGGATGGGCTGCGCAAGGCCGAGCCCGAGATTCGCGTCTCTACCGTGGCACCGGGGCCGACGGATACGCCGATGCTCAAAGGCCTGCAGGACTATGAGCCGGAGCATGTTATTGCGCCGGTCGAGGTGGCCAAGGCTATCCGCGCCGTGGTCAACGCCGGCCCTTCAACGCAGTTGACGGAGATTCAGGTACGCCCGCGGGTGGAACTGAAGAAGTAATAATAAAAAGGGCGATAGACGTCACATATGTTAAGTCTCTCATTAGATACCCTTTCGTTATAATCCTTATGTGGGCAATACTAACCGCCGGCGTCCGGCGTATTTGACGATCTCGGATTCCCTGCGTGGCCGTATCGAAAGACACGAGCTCAAACCAGGGGAGCGCTTTCCAACTGAGCGCGAATTAGTGCAGGAGTTTAACGTAGCACGCATGACGGTGAGGCATGCCCTCGATATTCTACAAATCGAGGGCCTTATTGACAGGCGGCGCGGACGCACGGGCGGAACCTTCGTGCGCGCTATTCCTCCCGCACTGAGCCTGACCTCTAAAGAGGGCTTCATCGAGCAGCTACGCGCGTTGGGGCATGAAACTGCAGACTCGGTGGTTTCGCTTTCTCGAAATGAGGTGCTCCGGCATGTGGCGGTGGCGCTGGGAATAGAGGATGGCACGCCCGTGTGGGAGCTCAAACGCGTGCACTGTATTGACGGCCTTCCGGTGATCTTTTCCTATCACACTTTCCCGGTGGCACTCGTGCCGGATTTGAGGGAAAACGAGCTCACTGCCCCCATTCCGCAGCTGCTGGCCGCGGCGGGATGCCCGCCTGTGTACAAGCGTGAGGCCATCTCCACCACCACTGCCCGCAGCGAAGAGCAGCGCCTTTTGAAGGTCAGCCGTGGACACCCGCTGCTGCGTCTGATGCGGATCCTCAAGGCGGCTGATGGCACGGTCGTTGACTATGTCGAGGAATCCCTGCGCGCCGATGCGGTAAACATCGAGCTCGAGATGGGGGAGGATCCAGCGCCGACGGAGGCGCCGCGGCTGGATTAGCCGCGGCAGCTGCCGGCCAGAGGGCTCCTTAAGCGGCGTCGACCTGTCGGTTACGCAGAGCGCGGGCGCTGCGATCGCGCTGCTCGGTGACGATCCTGCGCAAGCCCCCCGGCAGGTCACGGCCAAGGAATGCATCCGCACGCTCGAGGGTGGCATGCGAGACATCCCAGGAGGGGAAGAGCCCCGTCACGGTGGTCTGCCCAATCTCGGAGGAACGCGAGCTCCAGATCTTCTCCGCGACGTCGAAGTACTCCGCAGAGGGCAGGAGTTCCTCCGCGCCGGGATAAGTCAGACCCTCTAGCTTGGAGGTCAGCTCGCGGTTGCCCAGCTCGCTTTCGACGATTTCTTTCCACTGCGCACGCTTGTTCTCGGCAGTATTGACCGCAGCGCGAGCGCGGATTGCGGATTGATAGCCTGTCGCGGAGTTATCGTGGCCCAGTTCGGCCTCGATGGTGGCGGAGGGATCCTCTAGTGCGCCGTCGGCGGCTAGCGCGGCAATAGCGTGCCAGCGCAGGCCCTGGTCGCTCGAGTTCTGGAGAGTCTCGCGCAGAAACTCGCGCGTGCCCTCGGTCAGCTTGATCCGCGTCAAAGCCTGGGCGAAAATGAGCGCGCGTTCGGAATCTGGATCGGTGGTGCCTTCCAAAAGGGCGTCGGCAAGCACGGTGGACTGGTGCGCCCAGCGCGGGTCTGCATAGTGGAACTGGGCGGTTGCGGCTTGCTGCAGAATGCGCTCCAACACGGCTAGCTCGCTCTCAGCCGCAGCTCCACGGGCAACGAGCTGGACGAAGTCGCGAGCGCGCATCGCCCCATCCCGCGTCATCTGCCAAGCCGCCGACCAGCACAACGTGCGCGCCATGGGGTCGGCGATCTTGTCGATGTTGCCCACAGCAAAATCGAGCGAAGCCTCATCGAGCTTTTGCAAGCAGTAGGTGAGATCGTCGTCGTTGACCAAAATGAGGTCGGCGGCGGGAACGCCACGCAGCTCCGGGACCTCGGTGGAGGCACCATCGATGTCGAGCTCGACGCGCTTGAAACGGCGGACCTTGCCATCTTCCAGGCGATAGAGACCGACCGCGATGCGGTGGGTGCGCGCCGGCTCACCCTGCTGCCGGATGCGGAAGTCGCTATAGGTGCCGTCCTCCACGTGGAAGTCGGCGGACAGGGTATTCATGCCCGTGGTCTTGAGCCATTGTTGCGCCCAGAAAGAAAGATCGCGCCCGGAGGCCTCCTCGAGGTGCCCGAGGAGATCTTCGAAGGTGGCATTGGAGTAGGCGTGCGCTGCGAAGTGGCGACGCACCCCAGCAAAGAAGTTCTCCCTGCCCACATAGGCCTGGAGCTGCTTGAGCACAGAGGCGCCCTTGGCGTAGGTGATACCGTCGAAGTTCTGCTCCACGGTCTCGATATCGGAGGCATCGGTGGAGATGGGGTGCGTCGTGGGAAGCTGGTCCTGCTGGTAGGCCCAGGCCTTTTCGACGTTCGCGAAGGTCACCCACGCAGTGTCATACTCGGTTTCCTCCGCCTGGGAAATGGCCGCTGACCAGGTGGCAAAGGATTCGTTGAGCCAGAGATCGTTCCACCACTTCATGGTGACGAGGTCGCCGAACCACATGTGCGCCAGCTCGTGCAAGATGGTGTCCGCGCGGCGCTCGTAGCGATAGTGAGTGGCCGGGGAGCTAAAAACATACTCGTCGCGGATGGTCACGCAGCCGGCATTTTCCATGGCCCCGGCGTTGAACTCGGGGACGAAGATCTGATCGTATTTCCCAAAGGGGTAGGCCACACCAAAGTTGCGGTGGTAGAAGTCGAAGCCCTGCTTGGTCTCGCGGAACAGGCGCTGTGCGTCCAAGTGTGGCGCCAGGGATTCGCGGCAGTACAACCCCAGCGGAACTTCGACGGCACGCGCCGGCTGGCCCTCTGGGTGCTCGGTGAGCTCGCCGTGCCAGGTGTCTGTGATCTCGTGATAGGGCCCGGCACACAGAGCCACCAGGTAGGTGGATAGTGGATAATCAATGCTGGTGGACCAGGTATTGTCCTGCTGCGTGACTGGCCCGTTGGTGATGACTTTCCAGCCCTGGGGAGTGCGGAAGGAGAGATCGTAGGTTGCCTTCATGTCCGGCTGATCAAAGCAGGCAAAGACCCGCTTGGCATCTGCGGTCTCAAATTGGGTGTAGAGATAAACCTGCTCATCGGCCGGATCCACGAAGCGGTGGAGCCCTTCGCCCGTGCGCGAGAAAGGAATGGTGGCCACGACTTTGAGTTCGTAGTCATCTTCCTCGAGCCCAGCGAGCACGATCCCGGATTCCTCCTCGTATCCCTTCTGCGGCAGCGTCTGCCCGTTGAGGGTCACCTCGTGGATCTCTTGCGCGCGCAGGTCGATGAATGTCGACCCCGGTTCTTGGCAGCTAAAGCGCACGGTGGTGGTGGACAGGAAGTGCGATTCCGACACTGTGAGGTCAAGATGGACATCGTAGTGATGGACGGCAATCTGCCGAAAGCGCGCGGCGGCTTCCTCACGAGTGAGGTTTGTCGAGGTCATGGAAGTTCTGCTCCTAACTAGCGGATGTTTTTCTGCATCCACCCTAGCCGCGCACCTACAGTGGGGGGCAGAGCAAGCCTCGGGGAATGCCCACTCCCTTGGTCTTGCTCGCTTTAAAAACACGCAAAAACACCTGACATCAAGGAGAAAACCATGGCTGAAGCCGTCAAGTTCTGGTTCGACTGCACCTGTCCTTTCGCGTGGGCAACCTCGCGCTGGATCAAGGAGGTAGAGAAGGTGCGCGATATCCATGTCGAATTCGAACCGATGTCGTTGTCCGTACTTAATGAGGGCCGCGACCTTGACCCCGAATACTTGGAGATGATGAAGGCCGCATGGGGCCCGGCTCGCGTTGCTGCCAAGATTGCGGTGGAGGCCCCTGAGAAGGTCGACGCCTATTACACGGCCATGGGCAACGCCCTCCACGGGCACGGCAAGGGCGGCAAGAAGGGCTACGGCGCCTACGACGAGGTTATCTCCGAGGCTCTCGCCGAAGCCGGTCTTCCCGCCGAGTTCGCCGCGGTGGCCAACACTGAGGCCGTCGATGACAAGCTGCGCGAGTTTCACAATCACGCCATCTCCGAGGTCGGCGATGAAGTTGGTACCCCCGTGGTCAAGCTCGGCGATACCGCTTTCTTTGGCCCCGTTATTACCCGCATTCCCACGGGGGAGGAGGCCGGCGAGCTTTTCGACGCCGCCGTGCGCTTGGCCCAGTACCCCTACTTCTTTGAAATCAAGCGCACCCGCACGGAGATGCCGCAGGTTCAATCACGCCCTTGACCTGCCAGTACGCCAGTCGGCTATGTCGGCAGTTATGTCCAAGCCACCCGAATTCTCGCAAGCTTCCCGCACTAGAACACAGGACGGTTGCGCAGGGGCATCACCTACTCCAGAAGTGGGCTAGCGCCTGCGAACTAGCGGCAAGGCGGTAGTATCAAGGGCATGCGCGTTTATCTAGGAGCAGACCACGCCGGTTTTGAGACAAAGAATGCCATTGCCGAGCATTTGAAGAAGCAAGGACACGAGGTCATCGACTGCGGTGCCCACGAATACGATGCCGAGGATGATTACCCGGCATTCTGCATTGAGACGGCGCAGTGCACCGTCAATGACCCGGGTTCTTTGGGCATCGTCCTTGGTGGCTCCGGCAACGGTGAGCAGATCGCCGCCAACAAGGTCCAGGGTGCACGCTGTGCCTTGGCATGGTCCGAGGAGACTGCCCGCCTCGCACGCGAGCACAACAACGCTCAGCTCATCGGCATCGGCGGGCGCATGCACTCCGAGGCCGAGGCTCTCGCCATCGTTGACGCTTTCTTGGACCAAGAATGGTCCCGGGCCGAGCGCCACCAGCGCCGCATCGACATTCTTTCTGATTTCGAGCGCACCGGCGTTGCCCCAGAGGTCCCGCCCGCGCGCTAGCAGCTCCGGGCAAGCTGCCCACGCAATTAATTACCCCGCCGCCAAGCCACAGCTTAAATGCTGTGAAAGCTTGGCGGCGGGGTTTGTTGTGAAGCCATTTCGTCGAGCGTGGTCCGGAGTTAGGACACGTTTACGTCATTGGGGTGCGAGCCTCCGCGACCCTCTTCGCCGCGATCCAGGCCCGTTATGGCGGCCATTTCATCCTCGCTGAGTTCAAAGCCGAAGACGTCGAAGTTCTCCGCAATGCGGGAAGGCGTGGCGGACTTGGGGAATACGATGACGTTGTTCTGCAGGTGCCAGCGGATGATGACCTGGGCGGGGGAAACTCCGTACTTGTGCGCGGGTTCGGTAATCTCTGGCTGTTCGAAGATATCGGACTTGCCTTGGCCTAGCGGCCCCCACGCCTCAATCTGGATGTTGTGCGCGCGGAACGCATCTAGCTCGCGCCACCGCTGCAGGTAGGGGTGCAGCTCTACCTGGTTGACCACGGGCTCTACGTCGGTATAGGTCTCGAGCTTTTCAAGGTGCTCGATTTCGAAGTTGGATACGCCAATGCTGCGAGTCTTGCCCGCATCGCGCAGCTTGATGAGCTCTTTCCACGCCTCGAGGTAGTGGTCGTTGGCGGGACAGGGCCAGTGGATGAGGTAGAGGTCTACGTAATCTAGGCCCAGCTTGTGAAGTGATTCATCGAGCGCGGCCGCAGCGTCAGTCTGGCGATCATTCCACAGCTTCGTGGTGATGAAGAGCTCTTCGCGCGGGATGCCTGACTTGGCAATTGCCCTGCCAACGCCCTCCTCATTGCCGTAGATGGCCGCGGTGTCGATGTGGCGATAGCCTACACGCAGTGCCTCCAGCACTAGCTCTTCCGTTTTGTCTGGATCTACCTGGAAGACCCCATAGCCCAGTTGGGGAATGCAATTGCCGTCATTCAACTTAATCATTGGTACTGTCATGCGGCCCAGACTACGCGGAAACGTCGGGGAGCCGCAGGAGTGTTGATTGAGGCAGACAACCGTCGAAACCGGGATTGGCCGGCCTATAGTACGGGTGGAAAGTGTTGCCTTAGTTGCGAAAGTCGACTGACTTTGAGGTGTTATCCACCGGTTTAACTGGGGTTTTGTCCAGGTGTACAAAGTGTCACGACTTCACCCTCCAAATGAACAGAATTCGTCTTGTTGGTAGGTGTAGCCGAGTGGCATCGTTACCTATAGAGCGACAGATAACGAATGGGGTGGTCCCCACTCGCTGCATACTTTAAAGGAGAGCACTTATGCCAACCACATTAATCCAGGGAGGAACGGTCATCAGCGCGACCGGTAAGGGGGCGGCAGATGTGCTGATCGAAGATGGAAAGATTGCTGCTGTACTTGCGCCAGGGGCAAAGACTCTGGGTGAAAACCTCGCGGAGAACGTGGACTCCACAATCGACGCCACGGGTAAGTACGTCATTCCAGGAGGAATCGATGCACATACCCATATGCAAATGCCTTTCGGAGGCACAGAGGCCTCGGATACATTTGAAACCGGTACTCGGGCGGCAGCATGGGGTGGTACGACGTCGATTGTCGACTTCGCCGTTCAAAAATACGGTGAGCAAGTGGTGGACAGTCTTGCAGATTGGCACGATAAGGCCGCTGGCCAATGCGCAGTTGACTACGGATTTCACCAGATAATCGGTGATGTCAACGCAGACTCATTGGCGGCAATGGACGGCCTCATGGATGAGGGAGTCTCAAGTTTCAAGCTTTTCATGGCTTATCCGGGCGTATTCTACTCCGACGATGCCCAGATCTATAAGGCGATGCGTAAGGCTGCAGACACTGGGCTTTTGTCCATGATGCATGCGGAAAATGGTCCGGCAATTGATGCAATGGTCGGAGAACTACTCGCTCAAGGCAAGACTGATCCTTACTACCACGGTGTCGCGCGCGCCTGGCAGATGGAAGAAGAAGCGACGCACCGTGCGATTATGCTTGCAAACCTTACAAACGCGCCACTTTACGTCGTTCATGTCTCGGCAAAGCAGGCCGTGGAGCAACTGGCGGCAGCTCGGGATGTCGGTCAGAACGTCTTTGGTGAAACCTGCCCCCAATATCTGTACATGTCTTTGGAGGACCAGCTGGGTGCACCTGGTTTTGAAGGAGCCAAGTGGGTGTGCTCAACTCCGCTGCGCTCGAAGCACGAACATCACCAAGAGGGAATTTGGCAGGCGCTAAGGACAAATGACATCCAAACCGTCGCCACAGACCACTGCCCATTCTGCTTTAAGGGCCAGAAAGAACTCGGAATCGGTGACTTCTCAAAGATTCCCAACGGAATCGGTTCTGTTGAGCACCGCATGGACTTGATGTATCAAGGCGTCGTCACTGGCGAGATTACTTTGGAACGTTGGGTGGAGCTCACATCGACCACTCCGGCGCGCATGTTCGGAATGTATGGAAAGAAGGGCGTTATCGCGCCTGGTGCCGACGGTGACATCGTTATTTATGACCCCAATGGGCACACGTCGATCGGGCTGAACAAGACACATCACATGAACATGGATCATTCCGCCTGGGAAGGCTTCGAAGTCGATGGCCACGTTGACACGGTCATTTCCCGCGGAAAGGTCCTCATAGACAACGGTGAGTACTTAGGCAAGAAAGGCCACGGCGAGTTCATTAAGCGGCAGGCCTGCCAGTACCTGGTCTAGAGCTTGCCTGATTCAAGAATAAGGAGCTCATTTCCCGAGGCTCCTTATGCGATAAGAAGCATTTCCCAAAAGCACACTCACAAAGAGATGAGGAAACTTTAAATGACTACCGCAGTAATTCAAGACACTGATCAGTTTCTGGCTGACTTTCACGATACGTGGCAGTTTGGAGCTACAGCTAGGAATGGAGTCGACCGACAAGCAGGGACAGCAGAGCACGGGAGAATCCGCGACTGGTTCAAGCAGCGCGCCGAGGAGGAGGGCTTCGAAGTCCGTGTAGACAGCATCGGCAATGTATTCGCTCTTCTCACATTCATCCCCGACGCGGACTTCGTGCTGACGGGATCTCACTTAGACTCCCAACCGCTCGGTGGAAGATTTGACGGCTGCTTCGGCGTGATTGCGGCCTTTCACGCGGCAATCGAGCTTAAGCGCCGCGTTGAAGCCGGTGAAGTTATTCCGCAGTACAACGTGGCGGTTGTTGACTGGTTCAATGAGGAAGGCGCACGCTTTGCTCCATCCATTATGGGTTCCTCTGTCATGTGTGGATTCTTCGACCGCGACGAAATGCTTGCAGTAAAGGACCTTGGTGGCACCACAGTGCGGGAAGCCTTGGAGTCTATCGGCTACCTCGGCGAGGATGAGGCCCCGGTGCCCGCGAGTTATGCAGAAATCCACATCGAGCAGGGTCGGCTCCTTGAGCGTCATGCCATCGCGATAGGTGCCGTGACGCAATCTTGGTACACCCAGAAACTTAACGTAAAAGTACTAGGCGAGCAGTCCCACACGGGCGCGACCATAATGAAAGATCGGCATGACGCTCTGCCAGCGGCCTCTTTACTGGTACTAAAAACCGAGGAAGTTGTCGAGGAATTTGAAGAGGAGCAAATCGTTACTTCCGTGGGGCAATTCAACGTAGAACCGAACTCGCCGATTGTTGTCCCGCGTGAGGTCAACTTGGTCATCGACCTGCGAGGGCATCGCCGAGAAGATGTCGAGAAAGCACGCCAGATTCTGGTCGACTACTGCGAGGAAGTCGCTCGCGCTCGAGACATCACCATTGAGGCTGTTGATTTCGATATCCGAGACCACCAGCGCTACCCAGATGACGGAGTTGTGCTCACTGAAAAGGCAGCGGCGAACACGGGGGTTAGCTGCATGAGAATTGAAACCATGGCCGGCCACGATTCCGTGCCTCTAAATCGCAAAGTTCCCACTGTTATGATATTCGTCCCCTCAGAAGGCGGAGTGTCCCACTGCGAGCGCGAGTTCACCGCTGATGAAGACCTAGTCCAAGGCCTCATTGTTCACACAGATATTGTTTCGCGTCTCATCACCGGAGACCTCGATCACTTGAAGGCTTAGCCTTCTTCCATCCCCGGGGCACACAAATCTCAATCGCCCTGTGAAACCAACCAGGAGTACATCTCATGACCATCATGAAACACGGTAAAGAACCGGAATCAACTGTAGTAACAGCTACAATTCCCTCTACGGTGGAAGCTTCCGTTGCCACCTCTACTGCAGCATCGAGCTGGCGCACGGAGCACGGTCTAACGGACCAGCACATTTCAAATGGCAGGCTTTTTAATCCAGACATCGCGCCCCGTACCGGAAAGGGGAACTGGGGGACGGGAAGCCTTTTTAATTGGTGGATGAGCGCATGGCACTCGCTCGGCGGCTATGCCATGGCTGTCGGCTTCATGGCCCTAGGCCTCAACGGATGGCAAGCTCTACTTGGCATGGCTATTGGCATGATTGCCATGTGGGGTGCATCAAATCTCATGGGAGTAGCGGGGCAGCGCGTCGGCGTTCCTTTCCCGGTTCTCGCCCGTATGTCTTTCGGTGTAAATGGCGCCAACATACCTGCATTTTTGCGAGCGATTGTGGCCGTGTGCTGGTACGGAATCCAAACGTTTTTGGCTTCGCAGGCAGTCTTGATTTTAGCTCTGAAGATTTTCCCCGGCCTCGAGCCCTTGAACAACACAATGTTTCTGGGGCTGTCGCAGCTTGGGTGGATGTGTCTGTTGCTTCTTTGGGCCGCGCAGCTTTTTGTCCTGCATCGCGGGATGGAGACCGTGCGTAGGTTGTCTGACTTCGCTGGCCCCACTATTTGGATCGCAATGATTGCATTGGCGCTGTGGACACTGTCACGCGCTGACTGGAAGCTGGACTGGAATTACACTATGTCGGATCAGGTTCTAACCGGTGGTGCCGCTGTTGTCGGAGTTCTTTCTGTCGCTTCTTTGGTCCTTGCCTACATGGCAGGACCTATGTTGAACTTTGCAGACTTTACCCGTATGTCATCTTCCGAGTCCTCTGTCCGTCGTGGAAACGCACTTGGCTTGCTTTTGAACGGCATAGCCTTTGCTTTGATTTCGGTCATTATTGGTATCGCTTCAGCGGAGGTTTATGACGCTGCAGTCACAGACCCCATCTTGCTCCTCGGAGATCTTGATTCCATCACGCTCTTACTGGTAGCGACCCTGGCCGTGTCCGTTGCGCAGGTCGGCGTCAACATCATTTGTAACTTTGTGTCGGCCTCTTTTGACTTCGCGCACTTGGCACCGAAAGCAATTACTTTCAAGATTGGCGGCGTTATCACTGCTGTCCTAGCAATCGTTGTTATGCCGTGGCATATGTACTCAAGCCCGGTCATCATTAACTACTTCCTCGGCGGAGTCGGTGCCCTTGTTGGTCCGCTCTTCGGAATCCTGATTGCGGACTTCTACTTGGTCAAGAAGTCAAAGTTCATTGTCAAGGATCTCTATACCTCTGCGCCTCAAGGGGCTTACCACTATAGCGGCGGCTTCAACGTTCCCTATATCGCGGCATTCCTTCTCTGCGGCATCGTGACTCTCATTGTCGCCCTCGTCCCAGCATTCTCTGCACTTGCTTCCTTCAGCTGGCCCATCGGCGTGACTCTCGGCTTCCTCTCGGTATTGGCTATCAAAGCTCTAAGCAGCAAGAAAGAGATTGTAGAAGCAATCTAGCGCGAACTGACACCCCATAGGAGAACCCCCATGACTACACAACTCCCTTTTCCAAGTCTGCGCCAGGAAGAACTGCATCAACCGTTTAGGCCGGAAGAAGCGCAGTTTGAAGCGGAAAGGTGTCTATATTGCGCGGATGCGCCGTGCATGCAAGCGTGCCCCACGCACATAGACATTCCTGGATTCATTAAGAAGATCGATACCGGGAACGTAACTGGTTCTGCCAAGACGATTCTCCAAGCGAACTTCCTCGGAGGAACCTGTGCGAGGGTCTGCCCCGTCGAAGAGCTGTGTGAGGGCGCATGTGTCCTCAACAAAACTGAGCGCCCCATTTCCATCGGAAGGCTTCAGAGATATGCCACGGATTACAGTGCGCACAAAGACGAGGCCTTGTTAAAAGCAGGGACTCCGACGGGAAAGAAAGTACTGGTTGTTGGATCTGGTCCGGCTGGTTTATCTGCAGCGGCCACTCTTGCCCAATCCGGGCATTTCGTTGAGGTATGGGAGCGGCGCGAAATGGCAGGAGGTTTGTCCACTTATGGGATTATCACCCTCCGGGAACCTATAGAAGCAGCGCTCCATGAAGTAAAGATGGTCGAGCAACTGGGTGTGAAAGTCTCGACAAATACATCGTTGGAGACTCAGGAGGAACTAGTGCGGGTTGCAAGTGAATTTGATGCTGTTTACCTGGGAACAGGGCTGGGCAAAGTTCCAGGGCTCGACTTTCCCGGTGCCGACAAAGCCGTGGACGGATTAGAGTTCATTGCGCAGTTCAAGACCGCTCCAGATTCGTTGATTCCTCCCCGCAGAGTAGTCGTCATCGGAGCCGGAAACACGGCAATCGATGCCGCCACTACCGCCCGGCAGTGTGGAGCCCAGGCAACAATTATCTATCGTCGAACCCCTGGTGAGATGACGGCTTTCGATGCCGAGTACGAGTTTGCCACGAACTTCGGTATTGAGTTTCAGTTCTTGGCAGCACCGGCCGAAATCTTGCTCGACGAGGACGGAGAAGTAAGCGGCATCCGAGGCACCCGGATGGAAGTCGATGGCGTGGATGCAGCTGGCAGAAAGCGTGTGGTCCCCTCGGGCGAGCCAGACGTCATCATTCCTTGCGACATGGTGATCTCAGCAATTGGCCAGGAGAAGTACGAAGAAGAAAACTCCTTTGGATTAGGACTAAACCGCGGGTTCTTGGACGTGGAGTCCTTTAAAGCTACGGGGCAGTTCGAGAACGTCTTTGCAGGAGGCGACGCGATACGGGTAACCGGAGATGCATCGACGGTGATGGCGGTGCAAGACGGAAAGCTTGCGGCTCGTGCGATTAATGACTATCTGGAAGGGAAGTAGAAAGCAATGGCTGACTTAAGGACAAGGTTCGCAGGCATTGAAAGCCCCAATCCGTTCTGGCTTGCCTCAGCGCCTCCGACGAACTCCGGCTATCAAGTGGACAAGGCTTTTGAAGCAGGTTGGGGAGGGGTTGTTTGGAAGACCATTGGCCCGCCGGTGCTCAATATTTCTAACCGATACGGGTCTTTTACAAAAGAAGGCAAGCGCATGTTGGCCATCAACAACGTGGAGGTTATCTCGGACAGGCCGCTCGAAACCAACTTGAGAGAGATTGAGCAGATCAAGAAGAAGTGGCCTGACCGTGCCCTCATAGTGTCGATCATGGTCGATGCAAAGCCGGAGACTTGGGACTATTACGTTAAAGCGGCAGAGAGTGCCGGTGCCGATGGAATAGAACTTAACTTCGGATGCCCGCAGGGAATGTCGGAGCGGGGGATGGGATCTGCCGTCGGCCAGAACCCTGCCCTATGTGAGCTCAATACGCAGCTTGCCACCTCAGCAGCGTCAGTGCCGGTCATAGTCAAGCTGACTCCCAATATCACTGACATCACCGTGTCTGCACGGGCCGGCCTGGCCGGGGGAGCAGATGCGCTCAGCTTGATAAACACGATCAACTCAGTCACAAAAGTTGACCTTGACTCTCTTAAAGTATCTCCCACCATCGGGGGAAGGTCGACGCACGGTGGATTAGCAGGTCCTTCGGCCAAGCCCATTGCCTTGCACATGCTGTCTGAGGTGATGCAAGACGAGGTGGTTCAAGCTGCAGAGATTCCGATTTCCGGCATGGGTGGTGTCTCTACTTGGAGAGATGCTGCGGAGTTCTTGTTGCTTGGCGCGACTTCTTTGCAAGTCTGTACAGCTGCGATGACCCATGGCTTTCGTATCATTGAGGACCTCTGTGAGGGCCTAAGCAACTGGATGGATGAGAAGGGGTTCGCGACCATCGAAGATCTTCGGGGTAAGGCCCTCGCCACACATGGCACATTCAATGAGCTGGACTTGTCTGCGAAGTCAGTAGCGAGAATCAACCTCGATAAGTGCATTGGTTGCAACTTGTGTGTGACTGCATGCCATGACACGGCTCATCAATGTATCGACCTCGTGAATACGGACGGAGATGTAGTTAGCCCGGGGATCAACCCTTTGCTTAATGGAAAGAGGACGTTAGACCTTCGCCCGACTCCGCGAGTCAGGGAAAGCGACTGTGTTGGCTGCGCATTATGCGCGAACGTCTGCCCAGTTGAGGGCTGTATTGACATGGTTTCCGTTGATTCGGGCCGTGCATCAATCACCTGGGACGAACTAACAAAACAATGTCCTGAGCTCGCGGATGATTGGACGGCGATGGAAGCCTACCGAAAGGAGGTCGGAATAGAGATTCATTGACCGCACTATCAGCTAGCTCCGGCTGGATCTAGCTGATAGCCGCAGTCTCTCAGAACTTCGAAGAAAACGCTTATTGGAGCCTCACCACAGGCAGCACCGCGAACACTGAGTTGGATCGTGGACGAATCTGAACCTCACTTTACTTGCTCGGCACCTTGGCCGAGTCCTTCCTTAAGGAGCAAGAAAATGACTTCATCACAAGCTGTCTCACGGGAGTTAATCAATCCCGACTTACGTCCGGTTGCCCCTTTGGCAAGAACTTGGGGGTCCGGGGCCTACTTGGCTTTGTGGGTAGGAATGGCGATTAACGCCGCTACGTGGACATTGGCGTCTTCACTAATTGCAATGGGGATGAATTGGTTTCAGGCGGTATTTACTATTGTTCTCGCGAACTTAATCATTCTCGTTCCCATGCTCCTCAATAGTCACGCGGGAGCTAAACACGGGATCTCCTTTCCCGTATTTGTTCGCTCGAGTTTCGGCATTAGAGGCTCAAATGTCCCCGCCCTCTTGCGTGCCCTCGTAGGCTGCGGTTGGGCGGGAATTCAAACCTGGTTGACGGCACTAGCCCTCGATCTGGCATTAGGCGTTCTTTTTGGGTCTTGGTGGAAAGAGGCGCCGATTTTATCTCTTGGATTCATTGGGGAACAGCGAGTCACCGTTTGGTTCTGCTTTGTATTCTGTGCAGTAGCCCAGGTATGGGCTATCGTCCGGGGATTTGGTGCAGTGAAACGGTTGCAGCAACTATCAGCGCCGCTAATCTCGATTTCCCTAATCATCTTGTTGGCATACCTCCTCTTTCGCTCTAAAGGGGACCTCGGCCCTGTAGTCGAGCAACCCTCTGAGGTGGGGTGGGGACGCGACTTTTGGTTGGGAGTGTTTCCTCCGGGGCTGATGGCCAATATCGCTTTCTGGGCAACGCTTTCGCTGAACATGCCAGACTTCACCCGTTTCGCCAAAGACCAAAAGTCTCAGCGAAGGGGACAGATCATCGGACTACCGCTATCGATGTTCGCCTTCTCCTTGATTGCTGTCCTGGTGACTTCGACGGCCGCTGCGGTATTCCAAGTTGATCCCACGTCCTTGTGGAGTCCAGATGCACTCGTTGCCACACTCGGAAATCCCGTTGTGGTTGTTATCGGCGCCCTCATCATTGTCCTAGCGAACTTCTCCACCAACGTGGCTGCAAATATGGCGGGTCCGGCTCTAGACATGACGAATGCCTTCCCCAAGTGGATAAACTTCCGGGTAGGGGTTTGCCTTGTAATGCTCATCGGAACATGCATGTTTCCGTGGCGCCTTTTGTCGAACCCTGAATCCTACGTATTTGTTTGGCTCGGCTTCTACGGGGGCGTCACAGGAGCTATCGGTGGTGTAATGGTGGTCGACTATTGGCTGCTAAAGAATGCAAACCTAGATGTTCCGGCATTGTTTACTCCCGGATCGAAATATTGGTACAGGCAAGGATTCAATATTAAGGCGCTTTTGGCTTTCGTCATTGGTGCATTCTTCGCAGTGGCGGGTGCGTACTCGCCAGAAGTAGACGGGGCAAAAACTGGTCCATTTCCGGTGGACGGCTTCATACCTATCTTCAAAACTCTCTATGACTACAACTGGGTCGTCAGCTTCGGCGTCGGCTTCGCGGTCTATCTACTGCTCAATGTCACGAAGCTAGCAAAGCGCGGACAAGAAGTGACAGTTCCTTTCCGGATTGAAGCTGAAGAAACTCGTGAGGTGAGTGACCGTGTGCCAGCCTAAGGGCTCTAGGCGTTCTGCGCCCGTCATCCGAGTTGGCGCCACGCTAAGGAGCGGTCCCTAAAAACCAGAAAACCCAACCTGCACGACAACACACAATTATCTTGCCCCAAGGAGCAAATTCTATGTCCAATGTGACAATCGCCCTTACCCAGACCAAGTGGACTGGGGATAAGGAATCCATGATTGAAAAGCACGAGGAGCTAACTCGAAAAGCCGCAAAAGAAGGCGCGGAGATAATTTGCTATCAAGAACTCTTCTACGGCCCGTACTTCGGAATTGTTCAAGACACGAAGTATTACGACTATGCCGAATCGATTCCAGGACCGACGACTGAGAGGTTCCAGAAGCTAGCTAAGGAGCTCGGCATAGTCATTGTTCTTCCGATTTATGAAGAAGAGAACACCGGAGTTCTCTACAACACGGCCGTCGTCATTGATGCGGACGGAACTCTGGTGGGAAAGTACCGGAAGCACCACATTCCGCACGTGGATCGCTTCTGGGAGAAGTTCTACTTCCGCCCTGGCAACACTGGCTGGCCAGTGTTCGAGACTAAGGTGGGCAATATTGGCGTAACAATTTGCTATGACCGGCACTTCCCCGAAGGCTGGAGGAACTTGGGGCTGGCGGGAGCCGAAATCGGGTTCAACCCCAACGCCTCAAAGCCGGGTCTGTCCAATCGCCTGTGGGAGATTGAGCAGCCAGCAGCAGCTGCGGCAAATGGATACTTTGTTGCAGTGCCAAACCGGGTCGGTATTGAGGATGATGAGTTCGGTGACGAAGCAGTAGAGTTCTACGGTTCCTCTTACATCGTTGACCCGAAGGGCAACTACGTTGCTGGGCCAGCAAGCACCAAAGACGAGGAGCTCATCGTAGCTACCGTCGACATGGACGAGATCCGTAAGACTCGTTATGACTGGCAGTTCTATCGTGATCGTCGCCCTGACGCTTACGGGCCAATTGTTGCGCCTTAAATTCTGAGTTGGCGCCAAATTGGCTGCCACCGCTTTTGATACCGGAAAATACAACAACACCCCATGTCCTATAAGAGCAGGTCATGGGGTGTATTCTATGGAGGGAATGACGGGAATCGAACCCGCGTCTTCAGCTTGGAAGATTGGGGTGCCGTTTTATACAAGTACCAGTACAGGGTGTGTTTTTCTTCTGGGGGGAGATAGTCGCACGTCGCCACTATGTCCTATGGTGTACTATCCTGTACTAAATGGTGGCTGCCAACCTGGCTGCCAACCACAAGTACAGCCATTCCCACCACTCCCAGAAGGCCACCCCCATGCGCGACGTAGAGATCACCCTTGGCACCATCTACAAAACCGGCGGGCGCTGGCGCGGAGCAATAACAACCGGCTACGACGGCACCGGCAAACGCGTCCGTAAGTACATCTCGGCCAAGACTCGCAGCGAAGTGAAGCGCCGCCAGCTAGAGCTCTACCGCCGGCTACTCACGAAGCAGAAGCAGCCGGAGAAAATCACCGTGGAGACCTGGTCGGCACAATGGTTGGAGCAAATAGCGCCGAAAGGCGTGAGTCCTCGCGTTCTCCAAAATCTCCAATCTGCACACCGTCGGCATATCGTTCCGACCCTAGGAAAATACAAGCTCGCGGATCTGGGCATTGAGGAGGTGCTTGAGCTCGACCAGGCCGTGGAAAAATCCGGCGTGTCTGGCAGGACACAGCAGGCCGTGCGTTCTGCACTATCTACCTGTCTTGATGCCGCGGTTGAGTGGGGAAAAATGGATTCAAACCCGTGTAAGCGGGTGAAGCGCCCGCAGGCCCGTTCTGCCACACGCACAGCTTTAGCAGCGAAGGATGCCGCGCATATTCTCGAGTTTTCGAGGGCGGCCAAGGATCCGCTTTTTTCGCTGTGGGCGTCGTATCTTCTTCTCGGTTTCCGCAGGGCTGAGCTTATCGCACTGGAGTGGGATCGCCTCGATTTAGAGCGCGGGCTGGTTGATTTGTCGTGGCAGGTGCAGCAAATACCGTGGCGTCACGGCCCTAAATGCGGATGCAGGGAGGGGAAGCCCGCGGTGCAATGCCCACGGCGCGAGCACGCGGTAAAGCCGGGCCAGGAGTTTAGGGAACTGCGGGCTTCCCGCATTCTGGTGCGCCCTAAGACGGCGGCGTCTATCCGCATGACGCCTATACCCGGGCCGCTGCTCATGGTGCTGCGACAGCATCGGGATACAGCCCGGCCTAACCCTTATAGTCTGGTGTGGGCTTCCGAATCAGGTTTGCCACTCGATCCGCGGATAGTGACGCGAGAATGGAAGAAGCTACAGAAGTCGGCGGGATACGAGCCGGTGGATCTGCACTCCACCCGCCACACAACCGCGTCGCTACTTCTGGCTGCCGGGGTGCCGGTGGAGGTTATCGTGCAGATTCTTGGGCACAGTGATGTAGCTTCCACCCGTCGGTACGCTCACCTGGATCAGACTATGGCACGGGCCGCTATGGAAAAGCTGGGCGCCATACTTCCTCTAACGGGTGGCGTTTAGGCCGCGAAGAAACGCCACCGCTTCGGGTAGTCGTTCTTCCGGGGTTGAGTCTATGAGATCATGCGCAGCAGCTCGCTGCCCAGGGGTGTCGGCGGCCGGTTCGCGCATTCCTGCGGCGATGAGGACTTCTATTGCCGCGAGGTTTACCCCGTGGGCGGCTTTGGTGAGGGCTTCTGGGGTTGCCTTCACGGGGATTTTCTGCCCGTTGCGTATGTTTACGCCGGTTTCTAGGCGTCGCCACCACGACTCGGAGAGGCCGGAGCGTCGGGCCGCTTCGGCTTTGGATAGTCCTTGCCGTTCGCGGGCGGCCTGAAGGAGTTGGCCTGCCCGCCACTGTGTGGTGGTCATGGCTTTTAGCCTATCAGCGGAATGTATCTTTACCCTCGACTAGACACACATAGTACGGTCTAGTACAGTCTAGTACAGGGTATGCACTGCAAAGCAGCGAAACCCAGTACAAGATAGTACCGCCCCTGCAAGGGCATCGGCAGAAAGGAAACCCGAATGGTCTACACATCGGGCCTCATATCGGAGGAGGACGCCCGAGCATACCTCGGCGGAATCTCCCGAAATACTTTCTACCTCTACAGGCAAGAAGAACGCGGCAATTATGTTCCCACTTACCAGATCGGGCGCCGCATTTTCTTCAAGGCTGAAGATCTTGACCGCTTCGTAGAGATAGAACAGCTGCAAACCGCGGCCTAAAACGTTAAAAGACCCCTCAGGCCTGCAAGCCTATAAATCGAGGGGCCGCATCGGCAGAAAGGAATCTAAACACGATGCATACTCAGACTAACACCCCCGCCCCCGCGCCCGCTAGTGAGCGCGACCCATTTGAGAAAGTGATCCTGCAATCCGCCGTGCTTAAGAAGCTCAACGGGATTCACAAAACCTTCAAGGAGGAGCTGGCTAAGCAGCTCACACCGGGCGACAAAAAGACCGTGAAGAATGCCCAGGGCTTGGAGATTGGTTCATTTTCTGTCACGGCTCCTGGTAAGAAGGCCGTTTGCACCGACCCGGCTGTATTGCTTGGAATGGCCGAGGATGCCGGCGCGGAGATCATCGACCTCCTGCCTCACCCATCCACGGAGAAAGCGCACGAACTCGTCACCTATCTGGCAGAGAATCGCCCCGATTTGCTCGACTTCTCTATCTCGAACGAGGACGAGGCCGAGATCTCCGGCAAGGTACTGGAGCACTGGCAAGTAACTGGTGAACTGCCTGCGGGGTGGGAGATTAAGGAATCCTCCAGCCCGTCGATTCGGGTCACGCCGGGCCGCTCGAAGGTGGCTAAGGCTGCTATTGAAGCCCTCGTACAAAGCGCTGGCGAAGTGCTGGAAATCACTGACGGTAAGGAGACGAAGTAATGCACGATTTCAATACACGTAAACCAACCGGTGTGCAATCGTCCCCCGTTATCCTCCTCGCCGGTATCGCCGGCGGTGGTAAGACCTGGGCGGCAGTGGAAGCAACCACATTGGAGACTGTGGATCGTTCGTTCTTCATTGAGATTGGGGAGGGCGTGGCAGACGCCTACGGCAGTATCCCTGGCGCTGATTTTGAAATCATCGAGCATGACGGCACCCTCCAGCAGATCCGTGAGGCCATTCAGTGGGCATCAGCCCAGCCCGCAGCAGAAGGCAAATACAATCTGCTGATTTTGGACTCACTCACCGAGATCTGGGATCTGATCAAAGACAATGCGGAGCAGGCGATGAAAGACCGGCTGACCCGCAAGAAGCGCCGCCTTAATGGCGAGGAGCCTAAGCCCGATATGGACTTGTGGAACGCCGCGGCGAACGTGTCTGATGGCATTATGCGGCAGCTTGCGAACTTCCCCGGCCCAGCTATTTGCACAGCCCGCCTGGACGAGGTGACCGAAATGGTGGCCGGTAAGCCCTCCCGTAATACGGAGTGGAAGATTCAGGTGCAGAAGAAGGTTCCGTTCCGTGTGTCTGCGATTGTTGAGGCGCGGGCGCCACGCACCTGGACATTGACAAAGATTGTGACCACTAACCCGGCCTTGCAGGTGCAGCCAGGGGAGCAGAAGCCCCTGCCGGATTTCACGGTCGAGAAGCTGCTGACCGCTATGGGCGCGGCGGCTGGGCAGCCAGGATCTACGATGGTTGAGGGCCGTGTGGACGGGTCTCTCATGGGTGACGGCCAGCAACACGCGCAGCAGGAGCGGCCCCAAGCGCAGACGTCACAGGCCCGGCCTGCACAACAGTCGGAACCCCAGCAGGACGAGGATGCGCGCAAGCAGTACGTAGCGCACCAGGCGCAGGGACTCCTTGCAGCGGAGACTGCGGGCGACGAAGCGAAGCTGCGAAAAGCCCTCGAATACTACTCACGCACCGGCGACCGTGAGCTCTCGCAAATGGCGGTAGCCACCCTCGACCGCCTGCTAGGTACCGACCTATCGCAGGCGAAGGAGACGGTACAGCAGGTTATCGATGCGGAGATCGTGACCACGAACGCGGCGTGATTAACCTCCCCACAGCGGGGCGGGGTGGGACAGCAGGCCCTATGCCTGCGCTACTTCGCCCCGCATTTTGTGCCCTACGGCCCGGGCCATACAAGAGCCGATACTCCAACATTTTTTGGCGGCTGCAACCGCCACAGCAGAAAGGAAACCACACGGTGAAAAGAGCACCAATAAAACGCACCCCTATGAAGAAGCGCCCGAGGCGAGGTGGACGTATGCCCGAGGAGGTGTACGCGACAGTTATGCAACGCTCTCAGGGCAGGTGCGAGGCCGGGCTGGATTGCTGCACGGGCAGCCCAGAGGAGTGGCACCACCGGCAGCGGAGGCAGCGGAACAATGATCTTGTGGTGAATGGTGCCGCCCTTTGCCACGCCTGCCACCATTACATTACGCACGTCGATCCGAGCGTTGGGCGCGAGCGCGGCCTGATTGTGCACTCGCATCACCCCGACCCCGGGCAGGTGCCAATGATGATCCGTGACGAGTGGTTCTATTTGCTCGCTGACGGCGGTTTAGAGCCGGCTGGGGAGGTGCAGCTATGAGCCTCGCTGCTACCTCGTGGGCGCTGCGCCAGGCGCCACTAAAGCGGGATGCGTCCCAGTGTCGAAACCGCCTCGTGCTTGTCGCCCTCGCGGATCGCTTCAATGATGATACGGGCGTTTGCTGGCCGTCTATCGGCAGCATTGCAGATGATGTTGGGGTGTCTGTGAGGACGGTGCAGAAGGCGATTAACACGCTGGAGGAAGCCGGGCTGATTTACCGAGGCGATCCGTATTGGGTGCAGCACCTCCCTGCGGGGAAGCGCCCTACTGTGTGGGTGCTGAATCTGGAGATGGTGAAGCCGCGAAAGCCACCTAAGTCTGATACTAACTTCACTAGTGGGGTGAACACGCCTTCACCCGTGAACACGCCTACTGGGGTGAACACGCCTTCACCTCATGGGGTGAACACGTCTTCCGGTGGTGGGGTGAACACGCCTTCACAGGGTGGGGTGAAGACGTGTTCCTACAAACCCAAAGAAGAACCCAAAGTAGAACCCAAAGAAGAATCTAAAGATCGATCGATCTCCGACGCGTTCGATCGATTCTGGAATCTCGTCCCTCGTAAGGCCGCTAAGGGCGCGGCGCGTAAAGCATTCGAGAAAGCGGCGCTGCGGGCACCCCTCGAAGAAATTATTGACGGCATGGCCCGATATCGGAATGACCCGAATCGTGAAGCGGAGTTCACTAAGCATCCGGCAACGTGGCTGAATCAGGACTGCTGGGAAGATGATCCCATCCCTGCTCGCAATTCTAATGCGGGGCGCGGTGTGCAGAACACCCTAGAAGCGTGGGAATACGGCCCGCAGAGCGCCTCGCAGGCTATCGATGGGGAAGTAGTCCAGATGGGTGAGTTGCCGTGGTAGACGCGAATCTAGCGAAGAAAATCCTCCATCTGGGCAAGAACCTCGCCCCCGATCGGTTCCCCGTGCCCAGCCCAGAAGTAAAAGACGATTGGGCGATCGCCCTTAATCGTGAGCTCCCCGATGCGGTATGGCGTGATGCTGTGCTGGTGTGGGCAACCGAGTTGGTAGGAGATCGGATGTGCACCCCAAGGGACATCCTGAATGCTGCGAGGATTGCGGTACAGCGGTGGGAATCTACCCCGGCGGGCAAGGCGGAGCTAGAGCGGTTTAGGGCCGTGAGGCTAGAGGAAAAGTACCGGCGAATGCTGGGGCCCGCATACCGTCCTGGCGCGGTTCCCCCGCGTGATTTGGCGGAGATTGAGCCGCCTAATGATCGTGATTTCGAGGAGCTTAAACGACGGCTGGCGGAGGCGCGTAAAAGGTAATTATTGCTAGTTATCCCCTATGACTTTACAAACATCTAACAGCTGTGTATTGTTAAAAAGGTAAGCAAGAAACAAGGGGCTGCAACCCCTAAGCAGAAAGGACCACACCATGAACACCGTAATCGTCGAAACCAAAGCTCTCGCCACAGTCCTAAACAAAATCGCTGCTTGTAGCGACGACCTGAACGAAGCACTGATCAAGGTTTCCCAGGAATCTGCAGCCGCCCAGGACCGCCTCCTCAACAACGAGCGGATTTTGTTCGTTCCGGATACCACCGAGGTCGCCAAGCTGAACACCGCCCTGCAGGAACTGGCCTCCGTGGCTATGGTCTTGGGAGCAACCAAGGACGACTTAGAACTGGCCTGCTTGCCGGGTCTCCCCTACTTCTCGGTGAAGTAACCATAACGGGTGGGGGGCGCATACCGTAATCACGCCCACACTCACCGGCCTCTGCAAGGGCCAACAGCAGAAAGGAAACGCGATGCCACTATCCCAAAGCCTGATCTTCCACGCGGACGGCGCCCCGTACCAGATGGAGATCTCTAACTACGACGCCCTCGTCAACGATTGGTCTGTAGAAGTCGTTTGCACCTACAGGCAGAGTAACTACACGGTCGCCACCGCTGAATGGCTACACGGGCGGGAAGAATGGGAGTTCTCAATCGTGAAGCTCGACGTAAAAGACTTTCAGGCCTCCACGCTGTATGAGACGCGGCTGCGGCTCTCCGAGTTCATGGACACCTTGGAGGAGTTCAAGACCGCGCTCGAAGATTTGCAATAATCAAATTCACTCATGGCCCGCTGCAACGGGCTTAGCAGAAAGGAATCTGGTCAATGACCACTAAAAACAATCTTGATCCTCGCATCGCTAAGCTGGAGGATCAGCTCGAAAAGCGCCTCCGGCTCGCCCTACTCACCCTTGTCCTTGGTATCCTGATCGGCTTCATCTTCGGTGCGGTCATCGCCATGCCGCCGGTATGGCTGGGGGCACTCTAATGGGAGGGCGTTGGAATAATGCACTGGCTGAGGAAGATCGTAGGTACATGCGCGGGCACTGCTTCGGCAGTTCGACGTGCCCTTGTGACCGCTGTAACCTGCCGGAGGAATACAAGAAGTGGCGCATCGACGGGTATGTCACACACCCGCAACAGCCGGGCGTGGGTATTCAAATATCGATAACCGTTGAAGCAGAAGTAGCGATCGACGGCGACGAGGACGCGCAGGCCATGGATGCTATCCCAGAAAGCTATGAGCTCACCGACGAATCAGAGCAGACGCTCAAGCGGGTAGGCGTGCAGCCCTACCCATTCATGCGTCGGGCCATCCAGGAATGCGATTTCGAGGCAGACATCATCGAAAGGATCTACGCATGATTAAGCCACCGTGCCCTGATTGTGGTCGTGTGCATTGTGAAGCTGATGTGCGCACCATTGGCCGTTTCACCACCATCACTGGATACAAAGACCTGGCCGGAAACCTGCATAAAACGAGACAAGCAGCTGAGGCTGCAAACTGCCATAAGGAGAAGCAATGAGCATCAACATCAACACCACCCACACCATCACGTGTACGGACGCACCAGTCGAGGAGGTGCTCAATCTCATATACACCGATGCCCTAGACGCCGCTAACAAAACGTCGTTCCGTGTCTATATACGGTCGCAAATTGACGCTCTACGCGCCGAGCGCAATGAGCTGCAAACTAGAGTCGCTGACCTCACCCGCGAGAGTGACGAAGTACAGAAGCGGTTGGAGGAATTGTGGGCCGGCAAGAAAAAGCTCATAGCTGACAATAAGTACCTCGCTACCAGGGATGAGGCACTGGACGGTGTATTCGGAATGCAGCAAATGCGCATCAACATACTTGAGCGAAAGCTGAAAGAAGCGGAGGATGCCACCCCCTCCACTGGTTCCCGCCCTGCTCTGCCGAAGGGTATGCGCCTGGCAGAGCATGAGAAATACGGGCGGTGTGTGGTGAGTCCTAGGGAACACCGCAATGGGGGATACTTTGTCTGTTACCTGTCCGACGCAATCAGTAGTGGTTGGGACTGGAGCAATGTAGACCCATCTACCCTCACGTTCCTCGAAGAGGAACCATCACCTGCACCCCTCCCCAAACCCGAGGACTGCAAAGCGGGGGAGCTGTATCTTGCCAGGGCATTTGGCCGGGAAGTCATAGCAAAGCGATGCCACCCCATGGATGGCATCTGCCCCTGGGTTGTCTCTGATGCCGATATCCATTACGCGAACTGGTGCTCGGACAGGCAAATCACCCTCCTGGCCCGGCTTCTACCAGACCGCAAGGAGCAAGCATGAGAGACATTTTGCGCTATCCCAAGGATCTTCGAGGCCTTGCCGAGGATACTCTAATTCTAGATAGTAATGGAGACATAACAGAGGCCTGGTCCTGGGTTGATCACTCCACCGCGAAGTTCAAGCTTTGGCCGGGCAGAGAAAAGGCTTTGCCAGCAATCATTCTGTTGGAGGGTATCGACTACCTCCATAAGAAACAGGCTCTAGAAAAGGAGCAAGCATGAGCAACCTAGAGAAAGCGGTGGAGATTATTGCCGAGGCGCGTCGTACCGCCCCACGTGTCCGTGACATGCAAGACCATGTTAGTCCGCATATAGCCCAGGCCCTCGCGGATGCGGGACTCCTCGCGCCAGACCTGCCGACCCCCACGATGACTCCAGAGTCACACCCCGGATGGGCACAGTGGCACCGCGAAGAGTGGGATAGCGAGCCTCCCGAAGCCGTGTGGCAAACCCCCGGCAAGGACGAGTGGTGGATTTCTTACAGCAAGGAATACGGGCTGTACGGCGGGTGGACGGAGTTCCCTGAAGAAGCGCTTGAGGGACTAAACCCCGAGGATATGAAAGCCATTGCAGGAGTATTCCTCGCAGCAGCCAACTACGCAGAGGAGAAGAATCAATGAGTACCCCGCAGATCATTCGCACAGCGGAGGAACTCGAAGCCCTAGACCTGGATACTCTCGTCGCCACGCATCGAGAAGTGGCATCAACAACCTTTGGCGCGGGTTACATGTGCTCGACTGCCGAGCCGCGAGAGATGATGTATCCAATGGTGGTTGTTGCCACCGGTTCGCAGGTGCGCGCAGCCCGCAAAGCACTGGAGGAAGCCAATGAATAGGAACTTATCTCCGCTGGGAATGTTGACTGCGATCATCTCAAACGGGAAAGACTATCTCGAACCAGATGAACTTGCACAAGCGATTATCGACGCTGGATTCATTTCTATCTACGACAATGTGCCGAAGCAGATAGCTGAGTATCTGGCTTCCGAAATGGAGTGCACCATCTCCACGGGTGACGTTGCAGAATCATCTGCTTATGTAGATGGAGAAACAGGACGATCCGGGGCGATCAGTGCCCGCGATTCCCTTTATGAGGAACCGTACGAATGGGTACGCAGCTACGCAAAGCTGCTGGGTGAAGCAGATGCCTAGAACATTGGCCGATATGGCCCCGCAGGAGCGGGAAGAATGTAAAGGGATGTGGTGTGACTACACCGACCCATCTGAAAAGCGCTTTAGCGTCATCTACCGGCATGACAAGAACGGTTTGTCATCTGTGCAAGACCCAAAGGCGACCGATGGCAGGACTGACGCTTCGGTAATGACTAAATGCCTCATCCCGCGTTTTGACCTGCCTCGTGCGTGGGGTGCAGACGGGGAGCCGGCGAAAGGGGAGTGGCAAGAGGGCGGGCCGACCGTATGGAAATTGGAGGACATTTCACCGTTCACAGCATGCGACTTCACCCACCGCCGTTTCGTGCATGACTGGGAGGCCAAGCCATGAGCCGGGAAGAAGTTGCAGCCCTAGCGATTCTGTACGTCACCCTGTGGATCGTCATCGTGCTAGGAGTCTAGGTAGCGATCAGGACAGACGATAAACCCAAGAATAGGGGGAAAATGAGTAGATACTGTGTGCGCAAAGACGATGACTACTGCCATCCATGGCGTGTGGAAATCGACGGAGTGTCTTACGTCCGCTGCACGACATGGGGCATGGCTATGCAAGAGGTTAGTGAGCTAACCGCCCGCGAGGACATTGGGCACGACACCTGGGAGAGAACGATGGCAATCACTAATCATTACTGGAAACGATCAACGATCGACAGCAAGAACCCGCAAAAGGTCGAGGCCGCACAATGGGACGGAACCCGCAAAAACGCCCAACAGATCGAAGAATGGGTTAAAAGCCGAGGTGGAACCGCAACATGGTGGAATGATGATAGCAGCATCTTTGGGAAACTCTATGTCAGAAATACGTTCCTAGGAATCGATCGGAATCTATACGCAAGTCCTGGAAGTTTCATCGTGCGTAGCGAAAAGGGCAAGTTCTTTCCATGTTATGAGGCTGATTTTCTTTTGGAGTACTCCATTGTCTAGAACTACTGCTGATTGGCAGGCACTCCTCGCTGTGTCTGCCCCAGAGGCCGTGGCTGAAGTAATCAGGCTGAGGGAGGGTATCGAGAAGCTGGCCGAGCACTGGCAAAGCCTCGACATCAGCACCTATCAAGACACAACCAGCCCGTTGACCGTGAGCTTTAGCGAAGCCGTGAGCGAACTGCGACAAATCTTGCGCGGCGCATGAGGCCGGAAGCTCACACCTTGTTTTTGGTGCAGTACATGTGGGATGGGGAGTGGACGGATAGCGGGGACTATTTCACCAAGCTGAAGCAAGCACAAGACGATGCCGCCTTATTCCCCGATTGCTACCAAACTCGCATCGCACAACGCGAAGTAGGGCCAATTGTGCCGCTGGATGATGATGGGCGGATCATGCTTGGCTGGGGGCCTAACACCGACCTTGGGGTGCAGGACTCAATCAGAATCACACTACACGTAGATGATAAAGTCGCTAGTGACGACACCTAAATGCACAAGAATAGAAAGGAAGTGAAAGCACAAGAAAATGAGTATGACCGACGAAGAACTCCAAGCCCATAAGGCTAAGGCCACTGCCGAGGCCCTGGCCGCCCACAAAGCACTGCAAGATGCGCGGGCGGCGGAGAAAGCACTAGCCGAATCTCACGCCGCGGCGCAGGAAAGAATGCGCGAGGAAGCACGCCAGGCCCGCGAGGCTGTCCACGAAGCATTGCGGGGCAGGGTGCTGGCCTCCCGACGGGCACAGCACGCCGGTGTGCCCCTCACCGCCCTAGCGGAGGGCATGGGCGTATCCGCCCCGATGATGACTTTTATCATCAAGGGCGAGCGTTAGAAGAATCTCACATTATCTCTCTGAAAAAGGAACACACCATGAAGTCTCTAAAAATCATCACCATGTTGGGGGCCGTGTCGCTTTTGGCGGCGTGTGGCGGCACATCAGAATCTCAGGAGGCCACCACCACTACCTCGACGGCGCGCACGACCACGAGCGCGGCGAAGCCGGAGAAGGTAGACCCCGCCACGTGGGAAACCACGATCCAGGCCCTCCGCTATCTTCAATCCCAGGTGACGTGTGACGATACTGGCATCATTGACCAAGGCCTCACCTGCAAGGACGGTACTACCATTTACGTTGTGGGTGTGGACGATACGGGTGTTACGCCGTCGGCTATGGCTCATGCTGCGGGGGAGGTGGATAACTCGGCCACGATTTACGGGGATAGTTGGTTCATTTCGTGCGCTGGGCCCACGGCTGTTACTGCGTGTATGTCGGCTGGTGTGGATCTTACTGGCTACGAGCAGGCCGGATTCTAAAGAAACTAGTGGGGGCTGCAACCCCCACCAAATAATCATTCGCCCCTGACCGCAGGGGCAAAGCAGAAAGGATGTGCTCATGGCACAAGGAGATACAAACATCACAGTGGTAGGCAACGTCGTTGCCGAGCCCGAACTTCGTTTCACCCCGGCGGGCGCGGCGGTATGCAACTTCCGGGTGGCATCAACCCCGCGCACGTTCAACAAGCAGTCGAACCAGTGGGAAGATGGCGAAGCCATGTTCTTGACCTGCAATGTGTGGAAGCAGGCGGCGGAGAACGTCGCGCAGTCCATCGTCAAGGGCATGCGGGTCATCGTGACCGGGCGACTGAAAGCCCGCTCATTCCAAACCAAGGAGGGCGACAACCGCACCGTGTTCGAGGTCGATGTGGACGAGGTAGGGCCGTCCCTGCGCTACGCCACAGCCCAGGTCACACGCACACCCCGCGAGGGTGGCGGACAACCCCAGAGCGGGGGACAGCAGTCACCGGCGCAAGACCCGTGGAATAGCGCCCCCACAGGTGGCTTTGGGCAGGAAGAATCGGCACCATTCTAACCCCGTGTCGTACAAGTGTTCTATGCTCGAAAACTGAACCAAGCGACCGGAAGGAACCCCCTATGACCTCTCCCCAGACTATCCCTACCTCCAGCGGAATGATCACTATCGACGCGTTCAATGACGGGACTCCGGGGGACGAGTATAGGGCGGTGACCGTGGATTTTTGCGGTGTGTCGGCTGACCTGACGCAGCGTGAGGCGCTGCGTCTTATGGTGGCTTTGGGCGAGTCGTTGGATGATATTCAGCCCGCCCCCATGATGTACTAGCCTGTACTATCGTGTAACCCGCCCTTGCCCCCAGTTGGCACAAAGGATCGAAACGACAAAGATCGTTCACGAACCACAATGAGCCACTGGGGGAATCGTGACAAAAGCCGCATGCAACAAGTCCACAAACCGGGCTTTCATCGCCCCTTTTACTTCAACCCCGGAGGATAAGCACCGGGCCATTGCCCTGTGTGAATCATGCCCTATGCGGAAAGCATGCGCCAGGGATGCTCTCACAGCCGGTACTGCGCTTAGCCAGGGTGGCCCAACCCCAGCCAATGATGTGATCCAGGCTGGGGTTGTGTGCTGCGGTGATGATGAAACGCTGTGGGCATTGTCGCGCATTGCTGGGGTGACGCCGAGTATCCCCGAGCCGACTAAGGCGCACCGCCCGGATAGGTGCCGCCATTGCCACCGAGAAATGGTGAAGTGGAATCGTTATACGACCCAGCCGGCGGGCACGGTGAAGCATTACGCCCGCGGGTTTTGTGAGCACTGCCGTAAGCCCTACGCGGAGTGGAAAAAGAGTGTCGGGGTGGCGAGCGCCCATCGTGGGCTACGGAAACCTGTGGACAGGAAGCGGCATAGTGCCCCACCTAAGAAGCGCGGCGTTCTTACCGTGCAGCCGACCCTATTCGAGATTGGATAACCCCCTTATGCAGCCTACCGTTATGGCCTACCCGGCCGATTTGAAGCACCTATCAACAATCTATTTGCCGTGGGAATGTCCGCCATTAAGTATGAATGATTCGTCCCCGGCGTCTCGCGGGGCGGTGTGGGGTGTCGCTGCGAAGAAGAAGGACATTCAGCAGGCGGTGCACCTGCTGGCGCGGAATGTGCGCATGCCGAAAGAAGCGGGCTACCTGTTGGTTCAGATGCACTACAGGCCGCGGGATAATCGGGCGCGAGACACAGACAATCTGGCAGCGACGTTAAAGCCGGTGTGTGATGCGCTCTCTCGGGGGTCGAAGAAGATTCCGGGGTTGGGGTTGGTGGAGGATGATACGCCGCGGTTTATGGGGAAGCCGGAGGCGATTATTTGGCCTGCGGAGAAGGGCAAGCGTGGTCAGTTGTGGGTTGATTTGTGGGTGGCTGAAAAGGCGCCTTATCCATATGGTTTGCGCAGCTAAGAACGCAAGACTTTACAACACTAGGTACAGTAGTGTAATCTAGCTTTTGTAAGCAAAACACACCCGCTGCAACGGGTGCCCCGCAGAAAGGAACGCCACCATGAAAACCGCATTCAGCTTCACTGAATTGAAGAAGCAAGAACTCGCAACAGCCATCACCATCGAGGATGTCCTCACCATCACTCAAAGCATGGGCTCTATCACTGGACACTTCTGGGCAGGCGACTACGACGAGTTTGCAGAAGCCCTCTACTGCGCCGGATGGGACATCACCTACCGCGAGCCGTTCTGGTTCGTAGCGACCCCACCGTTCGAGGATGAAGCCATCGAGTACATCGAGGGTGATGTGTACCGCCTGGTGAGCAAGTACGACGCGCAGCTTTTCACCCACGAGGCATAAAGGGATCAATCATGAGTACTGAATCACAGCAAGTCACGTTCGTTCGAGACCTGCAAGGCCCTTACGGGTCACAGAAACTATGGAAGCTAGAAAACGGTAACTACATTCTGACCTCCTCCGCGCACCACGAGCTGGCCCCATCATCTGCCATGAGCCCTATGGACGATATGGCGTGGCTAGGGCGCGCATTCGCAGGCGAGTATGACCCTGGCATGGTTTCCGAGACGATGGTGTTTGAGGCCGATGAAAACGGAAAGATCACCGACCTGGGGGGAATAGCAACATTTCACGTTCACGAATCGCATCAAGAAGCACTTGCTGAAGCTGGCTACACAATCAAGGGGCAAGCATGAACAACCACAACAAGGCAGTAGAAGTCCTCGACCTGCTTGACCACGAGTACAACTACAGCGAAGGAGAGTGGCCGGATAACGAGACTGTAGTTCAGGCCCTCGCAGACGCAGGACTACTCGCGCCAGAACCACCTAAGATAATCAACGCAGATGTTCTTAGCTGGCACTACGGGCAAATAACTCTTAAGGATGGGGGGATCGCTGTTGATCGGTCGGTGGACGAGTTTGAGTCTGAAGAGTGGTTCAGCCTAGAAGGCGCCCGACAATATGCCATTGCCCTTCTTGCCGCAGCTAACTATGCCGAAGAAGTAGGACAATGAGCATGCAGTAAGCAAGGCCACTAAGGCCCTGCTCCATGCGGACACGGCGCGTCATGGCGCCGACAGGGCACAAGCACCAAAACATGGTGCCCAATCAAGCAGAAAAGGAATCATCATGGACTTCATCACCATCATCGCGGACGTACTAGTCATCATCGTTCGAGTCCTGGAGGCCGGGGCGCATAGTGCCGTGGCTGTGGGCTCGTCGCTCTTGGACGAGTAATCACACCGTAGCCCGGCTGGCAGGCTGTAGGGGTTCGAGCCCCCTCACGGGCACTAGGGGGTGTGAGTCGCGTTTGGTATAGCGCGGCGATAAGCGGACATTGATAGGCCATTCCAGGGCCTTGGCGAGCTGCACCCCTCATCACCTTTGAACGACCGCGCACTGCAATGCGACACAATCACCGCCAGCAGAAAGGAACACCCACCAATGATCAACGAAGAAACATCACACTTCAAAACACGTAACACGGTAGCGGAATGCTGCCGCCTCATGCCCCGAGGCTTGAAACTCCTCCTTGTGGACAACACCCCAGCGAATGAGATGCCCGAAGCGTGCCTAAAGTGGCTGGTAGACCATGAGATGCTGCGCCCAGCGAAGAAGAAGAACGCCACCGGGTGGACTTGGACGATGCTGGGGAAAACGGTGCGCGCCGACATCGAGAAGAAGTTGGGGTGTGCCACCTATGCAGGTTAAGTACAAGGCGTTGAGCGACCGGACTATCCCACCCCGCCGGGCGCATGAGGATGATGCCGGCACAGATCTGGGGCTCCCCCGTGGTATTCGCGTCCCGGTTGGTGGCACAGTCACCGCAGATTTGGAGATTGCTGTGGCAGTGCCGAAGGGGTGCGGCGGGTTTGTTCTTCCCCGCTCCTCCACCGGCTTTAAGTACGATTGCTCACTCTCCAACACGGTTGGGGTGATTGACTCCGGTTACCGGGGCTCAATCAAGATCAAGATCCGTAACAACGGTGATAAGCCCGCTGTTTTTGAGCGAGGCCAGTACCTCGTGCAGATGATCATCCTCCCCATCATCACTACCTCATGGGCGGAGGTTGAAGCCCTGGACGCTACCGCCCGTGACACGGCTGGGTTCGGCTCCAGCGGATTGTAAAAAGCGCCTGCTGCAACAGGACAACAGAAAGGAATCACAATTATGGATGTTCAAGATGCAAACCCGGTGCGCATAGGAGATGGCATCACATTTTTGCCGCTCCGCCGCCACCCTACGGGCACACTCATTGGCGAGTTTTACAAGGGCGATGTGCTCATTAGCCGCGGCCCGCTGCTAGGTCAGGGAGCAGATAATGCCGAATAAGTTTCGCAAACCCGTAACAGAATCCACCAACCTGGCAGACCTCGAAAAACTACTAGGCATGCACCGCGAGCTCAACCGGCTAAAAGGGCAAGACTGCATGCGCCTCGAAAGCTGCTCAATCGGCGTGCCTCCGCGCTGGCGCCCCGTTCTTAATCGCATGGCAGAGAAGCAGGGCGTGTCCATGAACGGCATGCTACTAGAGGCCATTATGGGCTACGTCCTAGACGGTAGTCGCGGTTTCCTCACCCAAAGCGTGCCTGCTTACGACGGGCGACTGGAGCGTTTTCTTATTCGTTTGCCTAAGCCATTCATTGAGCACTGCCGGTGGGTGGCTCGCTCACATGGGATTTCTTTGTCTCAGATGCTTGCCTGCATTGTGGGGGAGTTTATGCAGGACACGATTGCTGAAGCACAGGAGGTATCGGCATGACTTCTGGTTTCGTTCACGAGAGTTCGGTCAGTGACAGTGTGGAGTGGTTTACCCCGGCGTGGGTGTTTGAGCGATTGGGCGCCCGCTTTGACCTTGACCCGTGCAGCCCGGGCAAGGGCTTAACCCATGTCCCGGCCTCGCATCACCTCACTGTCAAAGAGGACGGCCTTACGTCACCGTGGGTCGGCCGTGTGTGGTGCAATCCGCCGTACGGCCCGGGCATTGAGAAGTGGTTAGGGAAGTGCTCGCAGCTATCCGCAGACGCGGTTGGTAGCGCCATAGCGTTGGTGCCCAACAGGACGGACACCCGCTGGTTCCAAAAGGCCATGGCCGATGCAGACGCTACGCTGTTCCTCGCCGGGCGCATCAAGTTCCACCGCGGGGACAAGGACGCCCCGCCGACCGGCTCACCCGGCACCGGCTCCGCACTCATCGCCTACGGCGACTGGGCGGCAGACACCTTGCGTAAGTGCTCACTGCCGGGCTTCTATATCGGGAGCGCCAGCATGAAAGGGCGAGCCGATGCCAAGCAGTAATGCCCGCGCCGATATGGCCGCATACCTGGCATCGCAGGGCGTGCACTACCGCAGTGACGCATTCCTCGACGCAATGATCAAACTGCTAAGGAGCGTGGCCTAGTGACGCTCACGATTGGCAGCATTTTCAGTGGCTACGGAGGAATCGATCTAGCTGTCGAGCAGATTATGGGGGCTAAGCCCGCGTGGTTCTGTGAGTGGGATGATGCCCCCTCAAAGATCCTCGCCCACCATTGGCCGGCTGTCCCCAATTTCCGGGACGTGACCACTATGGACTGGGGGCAAGTGCCCAAGGTAGACATCATCACCGGCGGGTATCCGTGCCAGCCATTCTCACAGGCAGGACACAGGAAAGGAACGCACGATGACCGCCACCTCTGGCCTCATGTCCTCACAGCCATTCGGATTTTACGACCCCGATTCGCATTCCTGGAAAACGTCGCAGGCCACCTTACTCTCGGATTTGATTCCGTCCTCGCCGATCTTGCCGAAATCGGGTGGGATGCACAATGGGCAACTCTACGAGCATCCGAGGTCGGCGCACCGCACCACCGGGAGCGCCTGTTTATTCTTGCCTACCCCAACGGCGAGCGACCACAAGCGGAGCGATTCGCCAGCAGACCGGAGGCGGAAGTCGCCGGGGATCACTACCGTGACATCGCACTGGCCGGGGTTGGTGGAGATGCCATCGAGTACGAGATTCATTGCCGATGGGGTGACACGGCAGAGCGCATCTTAGCGTGGGCTTTGATTCATGGTGCGCCGCCGCCTGTCACTGAGGATGTAGTCACTGGGTATGTGGATAAAGAGATTTTTGGCTCGCGCTTTCCAGAGACTAAACCGCTGCTCAATCCGGCTTTTGCTGAGTGGATGATGGGCCTACCTGCGGGGTGGGTAACTGAAGTGCCAGGCCTTACCCGTCAGCAACAGCTTAAAGCAATCGGCAACGGTGTATGCCCACCCCAAGGCGCAGCTGCACTACAACAACTACTTAAGGAGGGGCAGGAATGAGTGATTTGATAACGATTCGTCAGGCTGCAGAGTGGTCTGGGATAGGGTACGACACGCTGCTAAAAGCTACATCTACAGGGTTGCTTCCCTGCACGAAGCGCGGACATTCCGTGTTCGTCACCCGCGCCAACGTACTCGACTACGCGCACCAGCGCGCTCTTTCCCCAGATCTATTCGATGCGGAATGGCGTCACTTCACGGAGGTGCGTGGCATGAGCAGGGCCGCGGCCCTAGATGTGCTGGCAGCCCGGTACCAGGTGCATCGCCTCGCGTTTGAGAGGCGTGTACTGCGCCGCCACCGTGACTTCGAGGTGCTGGCATGAATTCTATCTGCAAGCGCCCCACCTGCAATAGGGCAACGCTGGGCAAGGGCTACGACGGATTGTGCTTGCATCACGCTCGTGCTACTGGGATCGCCCACCAACTCGTCTCGTGGGATGAAGTGAACGCAGAATACAGCCGGCTGATTGCTGGCGGGTGGACTAACCAACACATGGAGCACAGTGGGATTATCTTCACCTCGACTGCGAGAGAGATTAGAGAACACCGGCGTGATAGGTTCCAGAAGAGGACGCTACAGGCATTGAAAGAAACACCAACAGTGTCGCCCTGGCGTCGCGCCACCTGGCCACTATCCCGGCGCCTGAAAGCACTACGTGCCATTGGCTTCACATACGCCCGCATAGGCAAGGAAGTAAACCTAAGTCGAACATTCCTACACAGCATCGCGGAGCAGAGAAATCAGTGGACGAGTGTGGAGACGGACGAGAAGATCCGGGCCTACTACGCCGCGCATGAAAACGACGCGGCTGTAAAAGTTAGTAGGCAGACCGAACGCGAGAATTACCCGCGGCCTGCCGATTGGGATGACATTGACAACCCCGCCGAGGAGGCTGTGGCGAGCTTGCACAAGGAGAAGTTCGAACCACTACTGCGGAGAAAAGTAACACCATCACTGCAAGCAAAAACCCGTGCACTGGTAGACCACTATGGGAGTATCACGGCAACAGCGAAAGCATTGCATTCCAGCAACCGGATGGTGGGGGATATTTGCAGCACCACGGGTGTTAGCATCCTCAACCGCCTGGCCGCGAAGATCGCATACCACTACAAGAAACTAGAAGCTGCTGCCTGACCGCCCAGCATGACCCCATAGCCTGCCGGGCATGCAGCAAACAGACTCAGGAAACATTGGGCATCACGAAACGCTCCCCCTAGCAGAACTCAATAACTATCATCGCAACCCACGCCGCGGTGATGTCGCCGCCATAAAGGGCAGCATCATCGCCAACGGGGTTTTTCGCCCCGTCATCGTGAACCGTGGCACTTACACCGGCAAAGAAAATCAGATCCTGGCCGGCAATCACACAGTGAAAGCTATCCGCGAATTAGCGGAAGAAAACCCGCAAGATACCCGCTGGCAACAGGTAGAGGTATGGATGGTTGATGTCGATGACGATCGGTCGTCCCGCATTGTCCTGGCTGATAATCGTACTGCCGATCTGGGTGATTATGACGAGCAAGTGCTGGCCGAGTTGCTTAACGACCTGGGGGACGATCTGGATGGCACTGGCTATGTGGAGAACGATCTGGAAGAGCTAGAAGAGTTAATAGAGCAGCAAATCTCCGCGGGGGATACGCAACAGGAAAATGCTGTGAGTGAAGCTGAAGCTAACGCCACCCTGTCCGAGCGTTTCGGAGTACCCCCATTCACCGTAATCAACACCACTAGGGGTGGGTGGCAGGCCCGGAAAAAGGCATGGATGGCGAAAGGAATAGCGAGCCGAGAGGGGAGGGCAGAATCACTCATTTACACCGACGCTGTAGACCTCTACTCAAACTGGTACGAAGTGAAAAATGCGGCTTTGAAGGAAACACCAGGGCTGACGGACAAACAGATCAAAGAGAAGCACGCCGGAGAGCTCAAGCCGCTCAAAGCTGGGCAGGGTACTAGCGTATTCGATCCGGCTCTAGCAGAACTGCTCCTAACATGGTTCAGCACCACAGGAGACGAAATACTAGACCCATGGGCGGGCGGAAGCGTGCGCGGTATCGTCTCTGCCACGCTAGGACGTGAATATGTAGGTCACGAACTGCGCCAAGAGCAGGTAGATGCAAACGAGGTGCAGTGGTATGACTATCAACGGCGAAACTCTACCGGGGGATTGGGAGCCACTCGATGGATCGTAGGAGATAGTCGCGAAACATTAGGTGAGCACGATCCAGCAACGTTCGACTTTATAATCGGCTGCCCTCCATACTATGACCTAGAAACATACAGCGATGATCCGAATGATTTGTCGAACCTAAGCACAGAGGAGTTTGACGCAGCTATGGCCGATACTCTGGCCAAGGCAGATGTGGCGCTGAAACAAGATCGCTTCGCCGCCTTCGTAGTAGGCCCCGTCAGAGGTAAGGATGGTGGTTTGCGGGATATGAAGCGCTGCATGATCAACGCCGCCCCGGCTGGATGGCTGTATTCAAACGATATGGTGCTGGTGAACCCGGTAGGCACAGTGCGGTTGAGGGCGGCACGCATGTTTAATGGAACTCGCACTATGGGGCGTATCCACCAGGACATTGTTGTTTTCTGCAAGGGCGATAGGAAGAAGGCAACCACTCGACTAGGTGAGGTTGCATTGGCCGACCTTGGTTTGGACGAATCTGACCGCGAGGCCGTGGGGTAGAGCATGGCACCTATGAGCACACACGATGGGGCGTTGGAGCTCCTACCGATAGAGCAGCTACGGGAGTACGGGCGTAATGCCCGCAAGGGCAATATCCCGGCGTTGAAGGACAGCCTGCGGGCGCATGGTCTGTACAAGCCGTTGCTGGTTAATGTGGGGTCGCAGACCAGCTCCGAGTGGGAAGTACTAGCGGGGTCGCACACACTCACAGCCATGCGGGAGCTGAACCGTGAAGCACAAGAAGCAGGCGAGACTGCACTCCACCTCATGGTTCCTTGCTACGTCATCGACGTGGGGGAGGAAGAAGCCGCCCGCCTCGTCCTAGTAGACAACAAAACCTCGGATGGTTCCACCTACAACGACGAGGCCCTAACAGACCTATTAGATTGGCTCCCAGACCTCGACGGCACGGGCTTCACCGACGGGGAACTAGCAGACCTCCTCGCCGGCATGCAGGAGGAGGAGATCCCCGCCGAGGAGCCCACAGAATCACCCTACGACGATTTCATCCACGTCAGTCTGCAGCTTCCCCCACACCTAGCATCCCAATGGCTGAATCATGCCAACCAGTTCGACAGCCCAGAAGAAGCTCTAGAATACCTCCTCGACCACGGGGCGGGGGAAGAAACCCCAGCCGCAGAAACTAGCGTCACCTCCCCAGTCGTGTTCATGACCGGCAACTAGAAACCAAACACAGAAAGAAGAATCACATGAAGTTCGCAATCGTAAAATCAAACGGCCAAGAAGGCTTCACCTTCGAGAACAAGCACAAAGAGGCAACACACGCGGATATAGACGGGGTTGGTAATCTGTACCTTTACACTGCCAGGAACTCCACCGTCGCTATTTATGCTTCCGGCGTGTGGCTATCGGTTAGCTTTGGTGAGCAGCCGACCGCGGAGCAATAAACCGCACACTGCGGGGCATGGAACAGTTAGAGCTCATCCAGGCCCCCTACTACAAGGCCACCACACCCACGGGGGAGTGGACACCACACGCCGACCGGGCAATAGCCACCCTAGCCAACACCGGGCGCCCCTTCACCAACGACGATGTGCGAGCCCTCATACCCGACCACATCACACCCCACCACCCCAACGCCTGGGGAAGCCTATTTAGCGTGTGGGCCGGCCGCGGGCTAATCAAAATGGTTGGGGTTAGAAACAGCCGCCAAAAGTCCCGCCACAGTGGCCTACAACGAGTATGGCAAGGAACCACCCCAAAGAACCACCAGGAGGCAGCATGAAGCACATACTGTTCGCCCTCGGCTTCAGCCTAGGCATCAACACCCTACTAGCCGCGCAGTGGTGGAACCGGCGCCATGAACCCACCATCGAAACGCTAGAAGTACTGGGTGCTGAATGGGATAGCGCCCCCACCTACACACCCGAGGAAGAAAACGACGAGGAGGACGAGCCCCTCGACCCCGACGAACTCCTAGAAGAAGTATACGACTACCTAGCAGACCCACAAGAGGACGAAGAAGAAGATGATGATGGTATCGACTGGGAATGCGCATGGAGAACCCCCGGCTGCGAAATCTTCCACATCTACCCCGCCGACTCCGGACACATCGTAGCCGACGACGGCACCTGCCCATGCCACCCAGAAACAACACCACTACACCTCGACGATGGATCAATCACATGGGCATACACCCACCGCATAGGTCACGTGATGCCACAGACCACTGACAAAACCGAGCACAAGGAGAACTAAAATGACTGCCAGAGGAATGACCCCGAAGCGCCGCGAACGCGCCAACAAAGTCGTGGCCTTGCACGATGGTGGGGCCACGTTTGAGCAGATCGCTAAACAGCTCGGCGTGTCGTATCAGTCTGTCCGCACTGACTACGAGAAGGCCATGGATGAGACTAGGCCTGAGCAGGCCCGGCAAGTATTCCAGAAGCTCGACCGCCGCCTAAACAAACTCCACATGGTGTGCTGGAATAAGGCCATGAAGGGCGACCTGAAGGCCGTGAAACTCTCCGCGGATATTTGTAAGCAGATCGCGGAGCTGTGGGGAGTGAACGGGGCTATCAAGATGGATGTGGAAGTTTCTGGTGGTGAGGACTTCGCCGGTTTGCTGGATAGCATTCAGCGCGAGGTTGCGGATAGTGGCGTTTAGGCTTTCCCCTGGGCAGATTGAGGCGATACGGTACTCTACCCAGTCGTTAAATGTCTGGTATGGGTCGGTATCGTCGGGCAAGACAATCGCGTGGCTTCTCATGATGCTGGGGGAGATTAAGAAGGCCGGCCCATCGGGCAGCATTGTCATCATGGGCAAAAGCCTCGACACTATCTATCAGAATGTGTTTGAGCCGCTACTCACGATGCCTATCTTTGCTACCGCCGCCCCGTTCATCTCCTACCGTCGCCGCCAGCCTGTGGCTAAAATCTTCGGGCGTGATGTGCTCATAGTCGGGGTGAATGATGTTGGGGCCGAGGGGCGTATTCGTGGTGGCACGTATCAGCTGGTTTTCTACGATGAGCTCACCTTATGCCCGGAGTCGGTGTGGGATATGATCTGGTCGCGTATGCGTGCCGTTGGTAATCCTCGCCCGCCGAGGGTGATGGCGACTACTAACCCTGCGACCCCGGCGCATTGGCTGAAACGCCGGTTCATTGACGATCCAGTAGCTACGGATACCTACTCGCGCTTGTTCACGATGGAGGACAATCCGGGGTTGACGGATGCCTACCGTGCCCGCACCCGCGCATCATATTCTGGGGTGTTTTTCCGTCGCATGATCCAAGGCCAGTGGGCTGCGGCAGAAGGCGCTGTGTATGAATCGTGGGATGAGGATGTGATGGTCACCCCTAGGGACGAGGGCACTGTCCTGGCTGTGGGTGTGGACTACGGCACGAATCACCCCAGTGCCGGGTATGCCTTGTCGGTAGTGGGGGATAGGCTGCAGATCACTCATGAATGGTCGCCGCAAACCACCGGGCTGGGTGGGCGTACACGCCTAACCGACATGGAGTTGGCTGATAGTTTACAGGCGTGGCTAGACGAGCTCCCCAACCGACCCAAGGCCCTCTACATCGATCCTGCCGCCGCATCATTCCATGAGGAGCTCCGCCGCCGGCGTATCCACACCGTCAAAGCAGCAAACAGTGTTGTGGACGGTATCCGCACAGTTGAGTCCCTCCTGACTGGCGGCATGCTGACTATCGCCCGCGAATGCCCCCGGCTGATTGATGAGATCCCGGGCTACCGGTGGGATGCGAAGGCCACCGAGCGGGGTAAGGATGCCCCCGTGAAAGAAGATGACGATCACTGTGACGCTTTGCGCTATGCGGTGTTCTCCTCCCGCCGCCTGTGGGGTAAGCATGTTGAGGCGGCTCGTCTGGCTGCCTGACCGCCACACTATGCCGCGCATACTTTCCCGGGTGAGGCGTTAAGCCGACAGGTTTGTGATGATGCTCCTGGCAAAGCGTCCTGCACCAGTATTTGGTGCTCCTGCATTCCTGAAGTCTCTGCGGGTAGACGGGCGCTGCGCCTCACACCAAAATCTTGTACTGGTACAGGGTGTAGTACACTACTACTTGTTGGCCGATGCTTGTGGTGGGTGTCGGCCAATAGTGTTCCTTTCAAGGGGTATGGTCGCTTCGTTAGCTCAGTTGGTAGAGCCGATGGGTCGCGGGTTCGAGTCCCGCACGAAGCACGTGGTAAAGATCTGGGTTCCCGAATGGGAGTAAGCGGGGTGGTTCCCGTCTAGAATCCTTTGTTCTTGCTACACAGCCGTACCGGTTCCCGCTAACCATGGGGCCGGTAACGCGCCACCTCCCCGGTGCTTAGGGGCGTTGCTCCCGGCGTAACCTGGGACGGGCATGTAGCGGAGGGCGACATGCACAAAACGGCAAACCGCCAGCTATAGATGGTAGGTGCCGGGCGGTGATATGCGCCTCCGGGTTAATCCCCGTCGCCTCTCGACTGCACGCCGTCACCTGCGGGCGTAAAACGCGGGTGTCGATGGGCGTAGCTTAAATGGTTAAAGCGGCGGTCTCCAAAACCGTTAGATGTAGGTTCGACTCCTACCGCTCGTGCAGGGTGACGATCCGGGCCACCAATGTTGGAAGTTGGGTTTCTAGAGCCTCCCCGGGGAGCCAAACCGGTGGCCTCTGACTTAAGTCACGCTCTCCGGTGGAGTAGTGGAAACACGCGGCAAGGCGCTGGGGAAACTACCGAAGCACCTCTAGCCCAACGGCAGAGGCAACGGATTTAGGTTCCGTTCAGTGCAGGTTCGAATCCTGCGAGGTGCACAAGGCCCCCTCATAACCTCGATGGCCCGGATGGTTCTGCTGCTGGAAATATCCAACCAACCGAGGGGGCCGCAAACTGTCGGGTGGTCTGCCGGGAAGCAAACAGTGAAACCCCGCGGTATTCCGGTAGGTTTGTTGCACACCGATATTTACGGGCCTGATAACAAGACCCGCCCGGAGTAGTTGGAGCGTATAGGGATGTCTGGCTGACCGCTCGCCCCGAAGCTGTAAACCTGCTGGTTGATAACCAGAATCATCAGCCGCAGGGAGAATAGATAGCATGCCAATGCCAGCACCCAACACGGAATGGCCGCCACGGGACTACGCCCCCGCATTCGAAACGATCCGCCAGGACGACGCCCAACTCTCCGGACGCCTCGACGTGATCAACGAACGCCGCGCCCGCCAGAACAAGGCCCCGTACCAACACCGTTCACAACTCAACGGCGGCCTAGTCGGCACAGCTTCCCGCTTTGTTCTGGGCAAACCCCAATCTGAACGGCCGACCTCACACCTAGTCACCCACCATCTACCTATCGCGGAGCAGCTAACCACGGCCCTTGCTGATTTCATGGCGGGTAAGCCGCCATCGGCAGCACTCGACCCTAAGGACGCCGGCAACGCCAAGGCAGCAGAAGCGTTAGACCGGCTTGTATCGTCTGATTCTTTTTCTAGCGACTGGTGGACAGCCGTGTACCGTGCCGGATCGTTGGGCTGGGTGTATGGGCGCGTCGTGTGGAATCAAGCCGTGCAGCCCGACCCGTGGATCGAATGGGTAGACGCCGATGGGGGAATGGCCGAGTTTGAGAACGGGCGGCAGTCCGCAGTCACATTCTGGGATGTGTTCCCTGCCGATAAAGGCAAGGACGTTTACCGACTCTTGCAGCGCCACACACCGGGGCAGATTGAATACGGCCTGTACAAGGGCACGGAGGACAATATTGGAATGCCCGTGCCGTTCACCGAGCACCCAAAGGCCGAGCACATCGCGGAGCTAGACGGGCTAGTGGAGGGCACAACGATCCTTACTGGCGCGGAGGGCATCACCGCCAACATGCTTTCCAACGGCCGACCCCGGCAGGAGTGGCGCCACCAACCACTACTTCGCTACTACTCCGTCTCGGATGTGTCCCGCGGCGGCACCTTGTTTGAGAACATTGATCACAACTGGTCGCAGCTACAGCACGAGGTAGAGGCAGCCCGAGGACGATTGTTCATTGATGAATCATTACTCGATTCGGAGGGCCCAGGCAAGGGGTCATATTTTGATTGGTTCCGAGATATTTACCCCGCAGCCCCCGGCCTCGACCCGGACGGCAAGGCCACGTTTGAACAGATCCAATTTGAAATGCGCGTCGCAGAATACCTGCAATTAGTGGACGCCTCCACCCGCAAGGCCGTCTCCGCCCTCGGGCTCTCCCCATTCACGGTGGATATGGATCCGCAGGCCTCGGGGCAGATGACAGCGACGGAGACTAAGGCCCGTACGAAGCGCACCCGTTCGACGGCGGAGACGAAAGGCAGGCATGAGCGCGCACATCTGTCGTCATTGCTCACAGCGTGGTTGCAGATGGATGCTGACCTGAATGGTTACCAGGCGCCGCAGCATCCGGTGATTGTGTCGCTGCCAGATCAGATTGAGGTATCGGAGGAGGAGATCGCCGCTAACGTCTCATCTGTGTATGCTAATGGTCTTTCTTCGCTAGTTCGTGCCGTGGCTAAGCTGCATCCGGAGTGGACACCGGAGGAGATCACCCACGAGGTGGAGCAGATCAAGCAGGAGCGCAGGGAAGAAGCCCCCGCCGACCCGTTTGCTGGCATTGGCCTAGATGAGGATCCGGCCCGTGGCGACGAGTGAGGAACGGCAAGCAGCCCGACTGCTGCAATTGTGGCAGGAGGCGGAGATCCTGCTGATGCGTGAGCTTGCTAAGGCCGTGAAACTTTCCCTGTGGGATGATGTGGATCGGCTTGAGGTGCGGGCCGCAGCGGTGCGGAAACTGCGTGAGCGCACTAGCGCGGTACTAGAGCGCCTGGGGATCACGTCGCAGGACATGCTGCTACGCCTGGCTAAGGACGAATACGAGGCGGCAGTGATGTCCGTGTTCAAGGAGGTGGGCTATACCGCCCCGGCAGTAGCATCAGCATCGACCGTTGGTGTGGTTCAGGCCATGGGCGCCGGGGGTGCCGCCACTTTGATGTCCCAACGGTTGCAGGTGATGCGCACTGTGGATGATGCCTACCGCAGGATCATCTCCTCGACGGTTCAGGCCGCCACGGTCGCCGGGGTGGATCAACGTGTGGCTATGCGCAGCGCGCTAAATAAGTTTGCCGACCGGGGGATCACGAGCTTCACCGACCGTGCCGGGCGCCGGTGGGGGATGGACACCTACGCGGATATGGCGATCCGGACGATGCGTAATCAGGCCTCACAGGAGGGGCATTTGGCGGGCTATGAGCAGGCCGGGGTGGAGTTGGTTCGCGCATCATGGCACCCGGCATCAGCCCCGCAGTGTTTTCCGTTTCAGAATCAGCTTTTGGCGATCTCTGGTTCTGCTGGTGTGAGGGAGTTGGTAGACCCAGCCACGGGCGATAACGTCACTGTGACAGTGAAAGACACCCTACGAGGCGCAATTAGCAAGGGATACCACCACCCGAACGCAATTCTTGGCGGATACCAATCCATCGATACGTTTGCCGGGACAGTAGGGGCATCAAAGGGCACCTATCGCGGCCCAGCGTTCACGATTCGCACCGCGCAGGGAAACACGGCGACCGTCTCCCCTGAACACCCGATACTTACCAGTAGCGGGTGGCGTACTGCCGAGAGTATTAGCGTCGGCGATTATCTTTTCAGCACCGTCAAGGGTGAGGGGTCGGCATCCTTTATCGCTGGTGAGGCGAAGCTCAAAGAGGTGCCAGCCACTGTTGAGAACGAGTTTGCTTCGCTCGAACTTAATGGCACGCGAGTTAGCATCCCCACCGCCGGATACGACTTCAATGACGACAGGCAATTCCTCCAGGGTGAAGTCCACGTTGTAGTGCCCGATGACGGTTTGCTGCCGATACCGGACGCCAAGATCGTCAAGGAGACCGGCGAAGTGCGTTTCGTTTGGCCCGATATGGGTTGGGGCGAAACAGTTAGTGAGGGCGGTTTGCAATCGGTGCTCCATGGAGTTGCCGCGCCTATAGGAGGGGCCTTGCCTAATGGTGATGCCCGCCTTGGTGAGTCGGCGGCGAATGGTGGCGTCGCTCGCCCCGAGCATGGGGCCGATTTCCTGGCAGGAGAGCCCACTCTCGTAGAGGGAGATAACTTCCTCGGTGTCGATATTTCGTTGGGGCTTGATGGGCGGTACTCCGGCTGCTCGGAGGCGCTTCCCTATCGTAGAGCGGGAGACTCCGAACATCCTGCCGATGTCTGTGCAGCTGTGCCCGGCGTTGTGGAGGCGGATCAGGTGGTTAGTGTCGAGAAAATCGAATTTAGGGGGCATGCGTATGACTTCCAGACCGAACTAGGTTTCTATGCGCTTAGTGGCATTCTAGTCCACAATTGTAGACACCGTGACACGGCCTACACCGCGGGGGATAAGAAGCCCACGCATCCCACCGTCTCGGAGGAGCAGAACGAAGCCCAGTATGAGGCATCACAGCGCCAGCGTTCCATCGAGCGCACTATCCGCAGGTGGCGTAAACGCGAAGCCGTGGCCCTAACCCCACACGACCGACTGCTTGCCAGAAACAAGATTAGGGAGTGGAACGCCATGCAGAAGCAGCACGTCAATGCTCACCCATACCTGTCCCGCTGGCGCCACCGGGAGCAGATCCGCGACTGACCGCAAGCCAAAATTGTGCATTCTGTGTTGCGAGTGGGAGGCCAGGCGCCCCCGCCAAACCGGACACAAAGGAGACACCAGTGGAAAACGAGCACAACGACGGCAGCAATGTGGAAGCACCCCAGACTCAAACCGAGGGCGAAAGCAACCAGCATCAACAGACTACGGACACGGCAGGCCAGGAGCTTACCAACACCGCGGATGCTGTCACCAAGCCCGAGGAGAACCAGGGCGACTATGATGCGAAGATCTCCAAGCTGAACGCGGAGGCCGCAAAGTGGCGTACTAAGTTCCGTGAGCAGGAAGAATCATCTGCAAAGCTGCAATCCGACTTCGAGGCATACAAGGGCAGCGTGGCTAAGGCAATAGGCCTGGCAGACGAAAACCCAACCCCGGAAGAGCTCGTCAAGCAGTGGGAAACCAAGGCCAAGGAATCGGAGGATCGGTACACGCAGCTAGTTCGCCGCACCGCCCTCAACGAGGCCATCACTAAGGCCAAGGCAGACCCCACGCTCACTGTCCCCTTTGTGCGAGGCAGTGAAGCATTCGCTGCTCTCGACCCGACTGCTGATGATTACGCCGCCCAGGTGACGGCGATTGTGGAGCAGGCGGTGGAGAACACCCCGAAACTGCGGGCGCAGGTCGCCCCAACCTCCTCGGGGAACGCCCCAACCCCCAATGACAATTCTGCCCACCGCTACACGCTCGAAGATGTAGACAAGATGAACGAGTACGAAATCTACGAGCTGAACAAGCAGGGCAAACTCGATCACCTTTTCAAGGAGAAGTAAATGACCGTTGCAAGTTTCGTTCCCAAGTTTTGGGCCCCCTCGCTGGAGGTGCCCTATCAGCAGGCACTCGTCTACGCGCAGCCCGGGATCGCTGATACCAAGTTTCAGCCCATCCTTCAAAACTCTGGCGACACCGTATCCATCAACGCTATCGGCGCGGCGAAGATCAAGGATCACAACCGCACCGAGGATCTGGTCTATGACGAGATCGGCACGACCGAGCTAAAGCTGGTCATGGACAAGGAAAAGTACTACGGCTTCCTCGTGTCCGATGTGGATGCGAAGCAGGCCACCGGCGACTTCCAGGGCGCTGCCACCGAGGAGCATGGGCGCGGTATGGCCGACGTAGTAGACAAGGACATTGCCGCCGAATTGAAGGCGGGCGCTGGCACCAAGCTGGGCTCTAAGCCCGTGTTTGACGGCTCGGACTTCTACCGCCCCGCCGATGAACAGCTTACGGCTTGGGATATTGTCCGCAAGCTCGCGCTGGAGCTCAACAAGGTATCTGCCCCCACTGCGGCCCGATGGGTTGTTGTTGGCCCGAACTTCGGTTCCGCTCTCATCGCCGACCGTCGTGTTACCCAGGCCGACGCGGCTGGTACTGACGTTGTGGCTCGCAGTGGTCTTATCTCTGCCATTCCGCAGCTCGGGCTGAATATCTACCAGTCCACCAACGTGCCGGTTACTGGCGGTCGTGAAATCATCATCGCTGGTGTTCCCGGCGCTTTGGCGTTCGCGTCACAGCTACGCACCCTTGAGGCGTTCCGTAACCCGGATCGTTTCGGGGATGTTATCCGTGGCCTTCAGGTCTACGGCTCTAAGGTCATTCGCCCCTCCGGCATCGTGTCTATCGAAGCTGATGTTAAGCCGGGTGTGATTGGTGGTACCGTCGCCGGCGGCGTCGGCGCCTAAGCCCCTTCTGTAATCTTGCCGCCCCGACAGTCGGCAAGGTGATTGGCCTGGCCGGGCCGGTTCCCCAACTAGGTGCCCCATGTGGGGTGGGGTTCCGCGCCCGGCCTTTGCCATCCCTAAATGACAAGGACAATGTGATGAATGTTGAAATGAACTATCTTGACCGTACTGAGCTCACGAATGATGGCCCGCCCGGCACTTACACCGGCATTCCCGATAGTGTGCTGGATTCTCTGATTACTCGGGCGTCGATGATCATGCGGTCTAAGACCCGCAGCGCCATCTATGATGTGGATGGGTCGGGGATGCCCACGGAGGAGCGTATCCGCTTCGCGTTTGCTGACGCGACTAGCGCGCAGGTGCTGGCGTGGGTGCAGGGCGAAGTGTACGAGGAGCTCATATCCGGCGGTTCTACTGCTGATGCGTTAGTGTCCTCCTCCTCAAATAACGGCGCGTCCGTCACGCTAGACAATGGTGAGCGCTTGGCCGCCCGCCGGCGCCTACTGGCGGGGGAATTGTCCACGGGGGCACGCCTCATCCTCGATGATGCTGGTTTGCTTCACGGCGACCCGTGGCTGTGGATGTGATGCCATCGTGTCGAGCATGAGTGAGAAACTAGCGACCCTGTGGTTCACCCATGAGGTGGAGTTGCAGGGAGAGGAGATCCGCACCGCTAGGGGCGTGACGTATGGCCCGCCAACGGTGGTGAAGGCATCCATCAACATGCAATCCAGAACTGTTGCCGGCGGATCCGACATCCAGAATGAGGTAGTAGTCGCAGGCACCCTGAATTGGTCTGCCGATGGGCCGATACCTGCGGTTGGTTCCGTGGTTACTCTACCTGCAAAGTTCGGGGCTAAACGCCAACGTGAAGTTGTGACCGCCCGCCTAGCAGACACCGGCACTGGGCTCACCCCGGATCATGTGGAGGTGACTATCCAATGACCCTGAACCTGAAAATTAGCCAAGTGCGCAATCAGGTAATCAACGGGGCTGCTGCTGGCGTGACGAGCGCGGCGCAGGTAATCGAGGCCGCCAGCGTTGCCCTCACCCCACTAGGGGAGACGGGTAATTTGCGCCAGTCTGCGCAGGTAATCCCCGTGAGTAAAGGCAGTGAAGTGACGGGCGGTGTGCGCTACGACGGCCTGCCCTACATTCGCCGACAGCATGAGGAAACCACCTGGAACCACCCAAGAGGTGGACAAGCTAAGTACCTCGAAACAGCACGGAATGACAACGCAGAACGGGTTGCACAAATCATCCGTAATCACATAGCAGGAGGCTTCTAGCATGCCCGAGTTTTCCCAACAGTCCTACCCACGCCCGCCGCAGCACCGCAGGTTCGCAGACCAGCTCGTCGAATACTTGTCCGAATCTGGGGCGTGTGCCGACCCTACCCTGAATCAGTCGAAAGTTTCGGGCGAGCCCGCCGTTTTCATGCTCCAGTTGCAAGACGAACCAGACCGGGCCATGTGCGTTTTTAACATCACCATGAACAACGCTATATCCGAATCGAACCCCACGATGCGGTTCTCCCTGTGCTTCCGCGGGGCGCCACATGACCAGCTCGGCCCGGAGGATGATGCCGCCGTCGCATTTGATTTACTCCACGATATGCAGGACTTCAACCTGACCGCAAAGCAATCCGTCTTATCCTGCCGTCGGATCATCAACGATCCGCAACTGTCGGATTCTAATCATCGCTGGCACAGCATCGACACCTACGAGGCGGTACTGGCAACACCTATCTAAGGAGAAGAAAGTGGCAGCAAAGAAGTACGCAGCCGCCCCTAATTCCTGCGAGCTGAACAAGCAGCTCAACGGGAACTGGGCAGCTCAGATCAAGCCTCACGGTGCGGAACCGGCAGAATATAAGTTCTTGCGTGGTCTTACGTCTGTGAACGTCAATGTGGAAACCTCCACCGTCGATTCGTCCGATATTGACAGCGGTGAGTGGACTTCGGAGGAAAAGACCGGCCGTTCTCTCACCCTCAACCTGGAAGGCCAGTACGCCCGTAAGGGTGATCTCCCGCTCCTCACTGAGGATCAGGTTCTGCTTAAGCTCTCCGGTGAGGAAGTCGGACAGTATGGCAAGGTAGACTTCCGTGTTTGGCGAACCGACATTGACGAGGGATGGGAGGGCACCGCGACGAACAGCTTCAGCTCTGGTAGTGGCGGCAAGTCTGACCTTCGCACCTTCACCTCTGATTTGAAGGCGTCGTGTGCCCCGCACCGTATCCACTCTGTGGAGGAGGGCAGCGCCACTGAGGCATCTGTCCTCATGGATGAGAAGGAGCTGCTGAAAGTTCTTGCCCCGACTGGTCTAGGGGTCTAACTATCTTCCGTGGGTTGACCCCCAGTCTCACCTTGTGTGGGGCCGGGGGTCTTTTCCATAACTGACCGCGAAGCACTGCGGGGGAAGATGCGCAGGGTAAGCATCATTCACACATTGGAAGGACACCCCGCATGACTGACTTCGGGCAGCTAGAAGAACAGCAAGAACCATACGACATCGCATTCAGCTTCAAGGACAAGCGTTTCGAGCTGTCCCCAACGGTTGAGGATATTCTCGCATTCCAGACTGATGTCGTACGGGCCCGCGAGGAGAATGCGGACTCGAACCAGGCGACGTGGGCGCGGGTGGCGAAGCTCGTGGGGTCGAAGATTAATAAGACCACCGGCAAGATTACTGGCGGTGTGCTGGCGGAGCTGAAGGACTTGGGTGCCTCATACGTGCAGATGGAGCGCGTAATCAGCGCGATCCATTTCAAGTACACCATCGGTGATGACCTCGCAAAGGCGTACTTCAGCACAGGTAACTTGGGAAAAGCACTGGACAGCGTGAAGAACGGCACCCCGCCGAGCCAGGAGACCCCGACGGGTGCTGGCGAGACCAGTGGGGACGCCTAAGGCGCGACCCTGACGGGTGGGCCTACGCCCCAGACTCGGATCTGTGGTATGACCCGCATCCTGGGGCGTACTCGGAGAATGATCCTGGGGGCGGCCCGCCTGACCTATTCATCCTTGAAACACACGGCGAGTATGTGCGCGAATGGTGGGCAGAAAAAATTGATGACGGCCCCGCAGTCGATGAAAGTAAACTTACCTGGGCATCACTCCTATCACATTGGGATTACATCGAGACTGATTTTCACCACTTCTACGGCGTAGATTTTGACAGTGGCATTTTGTCTGACCGCCGGTGGAGATGGTTCAGAATACGGCTCGTAAGACTTCTAGGTGAGGATACGGCTATAGCCCGTGGCCTTGGCCTTAGGAAGATTCCTAACGTGAAGGAGTAAGAGCTGTGGCTGCCATTGACCTTGGAGATCTCGGGTTTGCTATCAAGGTCGATGCGACCGAATTTGATGCGGCGATGGAGAAAGTCGCATCAAAGGCTAAAAGCGTTGATAAGCAGCTAGAGGCGACGGGCAAGAAGCGGGTATCTGTTAAGGCGGATACTAACGATCTGTCCCGGGTGGAGTCCTCCGCTAAAGATGCGGGCAAGGCACTCGACGCGGTAGGGGGGAAGAGGGTTAGCCCGTCGGCTGATTCCGGAAATCTTGATAAGGTCTCCTCGTCTGCTAAATCTGCTGCTTCGGCGGTAGATGCTGTGGGTAGTGCTGATGCAACGCCTAAAGCGTCGGGCGCGCCGCTAGATAAGGTTTCGGAGTCGGCTCAAAAGGCTAAAGAGCGAGTTCGGGAAACATCCGAATCCGCCGCCCCGCTGGAGGGCATGTTCTCCTCCGCGGCGGGCGCTGCAGCTGGGCTTGTAGGAGCCCTCGCTGGTATTGGTAGCGCCGCTGCCGGATTTGAGAAGATCCTCTCGACTGGTATGGATTTCCAGTCCGAGATGAACACCATGTCTGCTGTGTCGGGGGCAACAGCCGGCCAGTTAGCACAGGTTTCTCAGAAGGCCCGCGAGTTGGGCACCGATGCTTCTTTGACGGCTACTTCCGCAACAGATGCAACCGCCGCGATGACTGAGCTCGCTAAGGGCGGTTTCACCGTGGAGCAGTCCATGGGTGCTGCAAAAGGTACCTTGCAGTTGGCTGCTGCTGCACAGATTGGCGCCGCTGATGCCGCGACGATCCAGTCCCAGGCGCTACAGTCATTCTCGCTTGGTGCTGAAGATGCGGCCCGCGTGTCGGATGTGCTGGCCGGTGCGGCTAACGCATCGAGTGCGGAGATTGGTGGCATTGCCCAGGGCCTTCAGCAATCCGGCACTGTCGCATCCCAGTTTGGATTGTCCATCGATGATACTGCAACGGCTTTGGCGATGTTTGCTAACGCCGGTATTCAGGGCTCTGATGCCGGTACGTTGCTAAAGACAGCCCTTCTGTCTGTCACTGATCAGGGCAAGCCCGCGCAGGCCGCAATTGAGGAACTTGGCCTTACCGTATATGACGCGCAGGGCAAGTTCGTTGGCATGGAGTCCCTACTGGGGCAGCTTAAGACCGCCTCGGAGTCCATGACCGACGAGCAGTATCAAGCGGCAACAGCAACTCTGTTCGGTAGTGACGCTATGCGCATGGCTGGTATCGCTGCGCAAACAGGCTCGGAGGGCTTCACAACCTTGCGTGATGCCGTCACTCGCCAGGGGCAGGCGGCGGAGGTGGCAGCAGCACAAACCCAGGGCTTGCCGGGCGTGTGGGAGCGCCTCCAGAACACGATGGAGGACGTTTACTTGGGCATGTTCGATAACATGTCCGAATCACTGGAAGGCGCCGGCAACGCTGCGGTGGATATGATTGATGCCGCCGCCCCTGCTCTCGAATCTTTTGCGGGCACAGCAGCATCCGCCCTGTCTCTAAGCGTCGATACTGCGGGCAAGGCCGTGGATGCGTGGAATAGCCTCCCTGCGCCTTTGCAAGAAGCGGCGAAGGCCATCATGGGTGTGAAATTGGCATCTATGGCGCTGGGCACGGATCTGGGGCAGAAGATCCTGGAACCGTTTAAGAACGCTAAGACTAGCTTCTCGACGTTTAATAAGGACGTGGGCACGCTTCGCGCCAAGTATGCGGAGGCGGGGACGGAAGTTAGTCGCTTTGGTGCTGCTGTTGAAGTAGCGCAGTCCTCCAACAACCGCTACGTGTCCGGCATGGCGACCTCCTACGCCGCCGCATCCGCACCACTGAAGCAAACCGCATCCGCCTACAGGGAAATGGCTGACGCCGCCGCCATCGCGTCAATCGAAACCAGCGGATCGATCTCCAACATCGGCACCATGAGCACCGTCATGGGCCGCACCGTACAGGCCTCCGTCACGTCCATGGCTGGCACAATGAAGGGCGTCGGCGCTGCCGCATTCACTGGGCTGAAAACGTCTGCTAAAGACCTCCTCGACTTCCTCGGCGGCCCCATGGGCCTTGGCTTGGCTGCCGCCGGGTATGCCGTGTCCGAGATGATCTCCTCACACCAGAAAGCACAGGCAGCGCAGGAAAGCTACTCGTCTGCGACGAAAGAAGCCGCCGATGCACAGGAACGCCTTAACGCCGCCCTAGCCGGCTCAACAAAGGAGCTGGGCACTGCGGAGATGGAGGACGCGGCGAAGGTCGCACAGGGGCTTGTGTCCTCCTACACGTCGATGGGTGAGCAGGCATCTGGCCTATTCTCCTCGCTTGATGGGGTAGAGAAGTTCCTCGGCGAGGATAACGCCTCCTGGTGGGACAAGAACCAAGCTTCACTACAGCTGGAGAAGTCCTTCGGCACGCTGAAAGACACCACCAAGGATCTCGGCATCGACATGAATGACCTAGGTGGGGTCATTGCCAAGGGAGGAACCGAATATGACGGGCTGATGTCTAGCCTTCGCGGTGCTGGTGATAGTGGAAATTACGCCGCTTACCAGCTGGATAAGGCCCGCACTAGCTTCTTGGAGTCTGTCGACGCCGCTCGCGACCTAGATCCAGCCGCGGCGCAGGCCGCCGCCGGGATTGATGTGCTGGCCGATTCTTCCGCATCTGCTGACGATAAACTATCCGCCCTGAAGTCCACCATGCAGGCTATGGGGCTGATGTCGCAGACAGCTGACGAGGCCAATATGGAGGCAGCGAAGGCCATTGATGAACTCGCTTCATCGGTAGGGGATCTGGCTACTGCGGATGATCCTTTGGGTGAGGGGCTTTTCGATGGTGAGAAGCTGGACTACACCAACCAGAACGCGCAGGCGTTGTCCTCCACCCTGGGGGACATGTCCGAGCAGCTAATGAACGTCGCCAACAGCGGCGGTGACACACAGGGCATCTGGGAGCTGATGGGCCCGCAGCTCTCCTCGCTGCGTGACGAGATGGGTTTGACTGGTGAAGAGTTTGATGACCAGTGGTCGAAGATTCTTGAGTCCTATGGCCTAGTCCCGGAGGTGGTTACCACTCTTGTTGAGCTAGATGGTGCCTCGGAAGCAGTGGAATCGCTGGGCAATGTGTGGGCCGCGCTCTATCCCTTGGAGGAGGGCGCGACTATCAATATCGACCCGCCAGACCCGGCTGTTCTCGGCGTCATGGACGAGCTCGGTGTTAAGTACGAGGAGATCAAGAACTCTGCTGGTGAAACAATCCAGTACAAGGTGACGGCACCTAGTGATGAAATCATGGGCCAGTTTGATGACATCACGACGAAGATGGCTGAGATTGATGATTCGTCTATCACCATTGAGACGATCATGGATGACACCCCGCTTCAATTGGGGGTTGAGTCCGCAAAGTCGCTTCTTGACGAGCTAGACATTGAAGAGCCGTCCCCAACGGCTCAGCTGCTGATTGACCAGCTTCTAGCAAATGGAGACATTGCACGGGGCGATCTTGAATATTTGAATCAGCAATCTGCAAACCCATCGGCAGATTTGGAAAAATCCTTGCTCGACGCTGGGGTATCCGATGCCCACTCGCAGCTCCAGGGCGTTAATGACCACAGCACACGGTCAATTATGGATGGCGATTCGTCGCGGGTTCGAACAGAAGCGTCGAACGCCAGGAACTCTATTGATTCGGTGCCCACTAGCCGCACCACGACATTCATTGCGAAGATGCAGGGCGCTTGGAACAGTGTCAAGACCTTCTTCGGTGGCTCTGCTAGCGGTACATCGCGGTTCGCTGATGGTGGTGTTCTTCCTGCATATGCGGATGGGGCGCAAGCCGGCGGGTATCGCCTGCCGACCACGGGGCTGGGCACCGGCATGGTTGATGGTTTCCTCGGCGTGAATGGTAATGGCATGCCCATCGCCCGCGTCGATCAGGGCGAGTGGGTGGTCAATGGTGACTCGTCCGACCAATATAACCGCACTCTGGCGGCTATCAACGCTAATAATCCGCAGGCTATCCTTGCTTCCCTAGCGCGGGAACTTCCCGCTTATGCTGATGGTGGGCGCGCCCGCTCTGAAGAGGTGATTGGACAGCTCTCCGGCTTCAATGGCGGCCCTTACGTCATGGGCGGGTTCTCACCATCGGCGTTTGACTGCTCCGGCGCCATCGCCGCCACAGTAAACACATGGCTCGGGCTGGACACCTTCGACTCTCGCATGTCCACCGTTAATGAGGGCCAGTGGCTGGCAGCTAAGGGCTTCGAAGCGGGCCGGGGTAATGGCAATCAGCTTGTGGTTGGCTGGTATGACTACGGCGGGGGCGCTAACGGGCACACCGCCATGATGCTGCCTGACGGTACTTTCATCGAGTCGGGTGGCAGTACCGGGCAGGGCTTTACGATTGGTGGCGCGGCAGGCCCCCTCGACGGGCGCGGGTTCACTAATTTCATGTACCTGCCTGGCTCCGATGATGGTTCCGGTGAAGGCGGCGGGATCGGCAACGAAGGTGGCGACCTGGGCGAGACTGACGGATACGGCACCGATCTTGACATCGACGCGTTTGGTGGCGTTTCCGGTGTTGGCGGCGGGAAGAAAGCGAGCTTCAGCAAAGCATCGGCACCTACTGCTACATCTGGTATTTTCCACGCCCCAGGGCTGGCGTCTAACGCCCCGTCGGTAACAGTTGGGCAGTCCTTGGGAGGAAATCGAGGACAGGTAGAGGCACTCGCAAACCAGTACGGGTATGGAGCCCAGGCAGCGTCTGCGATGAACTTCATGAACCCGTTTGTGGGTCAAAACTCATTCCGTGACGAACTTGGTAGCGCCTCATCGAATCAGATCCTGTCCATCGCTAAGCAGCTAGAGCAACAGCTCGGGCAGCAAGGAATCACCGCACAGGTAGAAGCCGCACTCGATGCTAAAACCCCGAACTGGGATGTGTGGCTGCGTGTCAATGATGACACTATCGACGCCTTCAACCGCCTGGGTGAGGCTAAGGCCGACCGGAAGAATGCGGCGCAGGACATCGCAGAAGCTGAAGAGAAGCTAGCAAAACTGCGGAGTAAGAACACCAAATCTGAAGATGACGCCGCAGAGAAACTCGCCGAAGCATACAAAGATCTCGACAAGGCAAAAAACAAGGAGGTAAAGAAGGACGGCGATGGAGAGCGCCGTCAGGAGGCCATCGAAAAGGCCGAGAAGAAGATCTCCGAGCTGAAGGAAAAAGCCTCGGAAAATGAGGTCACCGCCGCGGAGCAAATTAAGGACGCGGAGGAGGAAGTAACCGAAGCTCGTGATGCCGAGGCCGCCGCCATCATGGAGGTCAAGAACGCACAGTTGCAGTACAACACGGCGTTGCAGATGGCTCCGATTAAGGCCGCAGCTTCATTCGTTGAGGCCATCTCGGATGGGTTCGGTCGCATGGCTGAGAATCTACAGCTCATGGCTGACAACATGGATCATGCTAATGCCGTAGTGGATGCGCAGCAGCAGGCCGAGTTGGATGATATGAGCGCGAAGCAGAAGGCGTTCGACGCGGCGCGTGAGCTTCGCGAGCTGGAGCGGGATAATTCAGATGCCCGCCATTCGGAGGTGCTTGCACAGCAACAGGCCGAATACGATTTGGCATTGGCACGGCATGACTACCAAACCCAGTATGCGGGGGCAGAGATTGACCTTGCTAATCTGCGCACTAAGGGCATCCTGGATGTGTCGCAAAAAGCGTCGGATACTGACCGGCTGGCTATCCTCTCTGCCTCGGCGGTACAGATTGCGGAGAAGCAGCTGGAGCTCACCCGGGCACAGGCCGCGAGTGGGGAGTTTTCCCGTCAGATTGCGTTGGAACAGGCGACATATGAGCTGAATTACCAGCAAGAGATCTCAAAGATTCAGCAGGAGCGCCTGGCCGTCGCCACGAACGAGATGGCACAGGCCGCGGCGTTGGCAGCAGGCCAGCTCGGCGGTTCTACTAGTGCCATGGCGCAGGCGATGCAAGGCAAGCAGAAAACGGCAGGTGGTCTTGCCGGTGCTCTGGGCGGTTTGGCACAGATCGCTGGCGCTGTCGCCATGACTGTCGCCACCGGCGGCGCGGCACTGCCGGCTGCTATTGCATTGGGTGTGGGCGGCATCGGATCTGTCGTAGCCGGTGTGACAAAAGTTGTGGAGGGCAAGGCGCAGGAGGACGCCTACAAGGATCAGGCCAAGGAAGAATACAACCAGCTTTCGGATGATGATAAGAAACGCGTCGATGCAGCTAACGCGGGCATGTGGCTCGGCGTCATTGCTGGGGCCGGTGTGGGTATGGCCGGCGGTTCGCAAGATGATGTGTCCGGCATGTTCGATGCTGTCACCGGGGCGTTTAACCTACCGCTCTACAAGAAGCAGATGGAGCAGAAGTACGGTGCAGAGGCCGCAGCTTTGCTCACGGAAAAGGCGAAGGCCGAACTTGACCGGCGTGAGAAGGCCGCCGAGCTGGAGAAGGCGAAGAAGGAGTTTGAGCTAGGTGTTGGCTCATCTGAACAGGCCGACAAGCTGGCAGAGATGCAACAAACTCTTCAGCAGCAGTTGGATGAGATGCAGCAGGAGAATAAGCAGCTCGCTGGGATTGATAGCAAGCTGGGTGGGGATAAGTCGGTTCTCATGTCGATTGGTGGTTCCGGCTGGGGTGTGAACTCGGCTGACGGCATGAGCTTGGGATCAAACTCGGGCGGGTTTGGTGGTCTGACACGCGACGAGGTTGGCGAGTGGTCATCGCTGAATGTGGAGGATGGTTGGCTGACCACGGGGCTGATGCGGCCTATTATCGACGCGCTTAATGACAGTGATTCGGAGGGCGGTTCTAGTGGGTGGATTGATGGCTTACCAGAGACAGTGGTGGATGGGCTGTATGCCCGTCAGTTGGCCGAGTCTGGGGCGGTGCCCGGTGCTGTGGATAGTGCGGGCCAGTCATTGCTGGCTTCGCAGAAGCAGAAGTCTGATTCTGATTATCAGGCTGCTACTCGTCGCATTTTGGATTCTATTGGCGGCGGTGACTCGACCACCATCGGTACGCAGTTCACCGGCCCTGTGAATGTCACGACGCAGGTAGAGGATGACGTGATGGACGGCCTTCGTCGTATGGCCGCAAACGCATAAACGATTAGGAAGCAGGAGCAAATGAGCGAGTATCGACAGCGGATGTTCCGCATTACCATTTGGGGTGTGAACGGGCAGCCAATACCGCTATCACGCCCGGGGATCGACCGTGAAGGTATCTTCCTTCGGGAGGTGCCGGACGGGTTGCAGGGCTTCGCAAAGAAACACATGTGGGATGAAGCGAGCGGGACGTGGCGGGGGATTGCCCCACAAATAAACGACATGACCTTAGACTTGCACGTTAAAGGTGGGGATATTCGCGGCGGCGTGAATCGCATCCTAGATGCTTTGGGTGACGGGTCTAAGCCGGTTTCTATCTGCATCACGTCTGCCGAGTTTGGGCACCGGTGGCTGGAGATGCGGATGTCGAAGGTGTCACAGATTGATTGGGGGCAGAACCCGGGCTCGTCGGCGTATGCGAAGTTTTCTGTCGTGTTGGAGCTTTCCGGGTCTACTGCTAAGCGCTTCAAGGAGCGCATAGTGCTCACCCAGGCGGGGCCGTTTGGTGCGGTGCAAATCCCTGTTGATGGGGATCAGGACGTGTGGCCTAAGTTCATTGTCAGTGGCCAGCATAGTGGGGTGAAGATCCGGCTCACAGATAAAGACGACTGGCAAACTGTGCCACACAGAGCAGACGGGTGGGTAATCGATTCTCACCCGGCGCGCCGGTCTGTCACTAATTTGGCTGGCCTACCTGACTTTTCGCAGGTTGTACCGTTCTGGCCTGAGCCAATTCCGGTGGATGGGAACCGGGGGACGATTCAGATTGAGGTGGATGCGCCTGGCCCTGATTTTAGGCTGGAGATTGAGTGGCAGCCGGAAATGAGCCGGGCATGGTAGCGCGGCATGAGCGGATTGATCTCCGCATTTGGAACGCGGCTATGACGGGCTGGTGGCCTCTAGCTAACTACAGTGATTTGACGCTGGAGGGCCGGGAAGATTGGGAGGTGACACAGGGATCATTCACTATCCCAGCAGATCATGCTTTAGCGCCCCGGGTGCGCTCCTCCCGGCATATTCCCGTCCCGGTGTCTTTTGAGCTGAACGGCGTGTGCTGGGATGGCATGATCGACAGTGCAGAAACAGGCAAAAAGTCTGATGGTACAGCCTATGTGCAGGGCCACATGATTAGTGATCATAAGCATTTTGGGCGGATGCTGGGCCGGGGCCCTATCGTTTCTGCTGCCGATGGCTCTTCCGAGGTAGAGAAAGGGCGTCTAGGGGAGATTACTGCACGGCTAGTTTCTCGTGGCGCGGTGCGCACCGGCCTGCCCTGCTATGTCCTGATTGATGATCCGGGTGATTATGTTGAGATTGAGGTGCGCACGGAGGATTATGTGCGAGATCTTCTAGCAGATCCTTTGTCCGGTTCAAACTCTTTCGTGCAGGTGCGCAAGTTACGGCCCGGGCAGCCCCTACCCGGCGCGGGAAAACTGCTTCACTATGCGGGCGTCATGGAGCGGCAGTGGGAGCAGTCGCAGCTTGATGCTGGGATGTGGCCTAACGCGACTACTTCACCGCGTATTGATGGAGCCGCACTAGTCGATGACACGCCGGTACTACCCGATAATTCTTGGGGTGGCGAAGGCCTTGTTGATTTTGAGGGCGCTGTGCTTACCGAGCCGTTGCGCGGGGTGTGCTGGATTCCGTTTGAGACTGTGGTGGAGCGCCCTGTTGGTTATTTTGACGATGTTGATCCGGAGATTGTGCACGTGGCGACACGGGAACAGATCAAGGCCGGGTACGGTGCTAAGAATGGTCGCCCGCACTACGTCACGTTCTTCAAACCGGGGGCTTTGTCCAGCACCACCGCACCTAAGCTGGTGCAGTGTGCCGAGGCCGGACTTCTTCGAAGCATGGCGGGTGAGGCGCTAACCGAGCAACAGGCCTATTCTCGTATTGGTTCTGGAGCGGCATACGCATGGAAATCGGGTGCAACGTGGATTATTGCCACACAATCCGAGTTTGAGCAGGACTCCCAAAAGTACCTCCCCCGCGGTGATCAACAGAAACAAACGCCCGGGATTCTTGTGTGGCAGCACGCGGGCCGCGACCGGCGAGGCATAGTATTCTCCTCCTCCCCGGGTGGTGGTTTGGAAGCATGGTCGACCACGGAGACGGCACCAGATGGGGCGATGCTGATCGCCGGCGGGCAGATGGATGCGCAGACTATAGCAGCCCTGGAGTCCGGGGTTTTGCAGCCGTCGGGCACTGTGGAGAATGTGGATGAGTCCACCGCATCGGCTGTCCTACCGTCGGGTGCCGGGCTTCCTGGGGCTGTAGAGCAGCTGGATGTGGATGTGCAGCCTAACGCCACCATCAGCGGCACTGGGGTGTCATTTAGTAAAGCTGGTGGGCGTATCGACATTGCGCAGGCCGGCCCATTCTTCCTCCGCGAGAAGTACATGAGCCTCGGCAGCTCGGGCGGGGCTAACCCCGTCTCGGAGGTCGCTAGAGAATGGGCTAAATCCCAGGGGTCTACGTCGATGAGTTTCACCCCGGGCAATCATCAAGCCGTAGTTTTTGGTGATGATGTGGCACTGCCGAATGGGCGTGTGGTGCCGGGCTGGAAACCGGGCGACCGGGTTAGTTTTGTCGATGGTAATACCCGCGTGTCCGAGGTGATCATGGGTTTCAGTTTGAAGGCCAGCCCCGAGGAGCCGCTTACCGTCGAGCCGATCATGGGCAGAGTGGTTAATGGTGTTCTGGCGAATCTGCAACAGCGTCTGGAGAAGGCCGAGAACACGGGCACCAAAGCGATCCTCGCACCCGATCAGAAAGTACCAAAGGAGGAGGTTAAGGCGATCGCAGATGATTCTGCGTCTGTGGTTAACAAATCCCTCATTGAGGTTTCTAAGGACTTGTCAGAGCGGATTTCTAAAACCGTTGCCGATGCCGATTTTTCCGAGTACGACGCCAAGCTTCAAGCATCCCTGTGGGGTGAACAGGGGGAGTTCAACCGCATCAATGTTGAGTTTCAGGAGCAGCAGAAGGCTATTGATGCGGCTCAGGATCGGGCATTGGCATTGTCTAAAGAGACGATAGAGATGCACGAGTCGTGGATCACGCAGATGCAGGACACCATGGAAAAATTGCAGAAAACGCAAACACAAATACTGATGCTCGACTACTCCGAGTCCAGTGTCGAAAATGAGTGGCTCAAGCTCATGCGCTCTGGCAACCGTGTCTCTTGGGAGGTTAAACAAGGGTGGACTGGGACACTAGTGCTTCTTGCTGCGATAGATCCTCAAAAGCCCCCCGTGTATGGGCAGTATGTTTATCTGACAAAGCTAAAAATCCCTAACCCTGAATATCTGTTTTTGGACTCTAGCCAGGGTATTGGTTCTTTTCAGGCGACTATCACGGCGAATCCGGGCGTGCCTAAGACGGTGACTCCCACGATTGATGACCAGACGGTGGGCAATGATTGGACGACGCTCACATCGTGGACTCTGCCCAAAGATGCGGAGGTCATGCTATCCACACAATTGTGGTGGCAGAACAAATCATTCCTCGACTCCTACGATTTGCGCGTCACCGTCAATGGGCAGGACGCGACGAGTAGCGCGTCACAGGAGGGCGCACCCCTCATTGGGCAGGGTAGGCGCAAGCATGTTGCGGCGATGGATAGGCGACGGCTACCGGCTGGGTCTGTCCTCGCGGTGCAGGCAAAATCCAGCCACGGAAACGCGTGGAACCGCCAAATCAACGGCGCCAGCGCAAAAATCACATGGATAGACGAGGGGTAAAAGCGGGGAAAATGACCGCAAGACCACCCGTGGGATCCTGCGTTCATTGAGCAATCGCGATGTGAAGCAGGAGGGGAAACGTGGCCGACTTCGAAGGAAAGATCAGTGGTAACTTCGCCGATGATGATGACCTAATCCGCACCGGCAGGGCTCTAATTGAGCTTGACGGTTTCGACATGCTGCATGTGCCGGTGCCGACGGATTACCGGGAGTTTTTGGACGGTGCTGCGGGGCAGGTTGAGGCGGTGTCGTTGGATGCGGAGCGGGCTGTGGAGGCGGCTGGTGCTGCTGGTGGGTCTGCTTCGGCGGCGGCCTCGTCGGCTACTGCTGCGGATGGGTCTGCCCGGTCTGCTTCTTCTTCTGCCACGGCGGCTTCTACCGCTGCTGGCACTGCTACTTCTGCCGCCACTACTGCTACCTCTGCTGCTGCTGATGCTAAGGCGGATGCGGGGCGATCTAAGTCGGATCGTGAGGCTGCTGAGGCTGCTGCTGGTGTGGCTGGAACGGCTGCTGGCACGGCCACAACGCAGGCGGGCAAAGCTAAGCAGGAGGCGGATAGGGCGGCGAATATGGTTGGCACCACCACCTGGAATGGTGATGTCCTCTCCGTCAATGGGGTGTCCTCCCCACCTCTGACTGGGCCTAAAGGTCAGGACGGCACGGTCGCATTCGACGCGCTGACCGAGGAGCAGCGTGAGTCTTTGCGGGGTGAGCCTGGCAAGGACGCAACGGCTGTGAATATCGCTGACGGTTCCATCACGGACGCGAAGCTGGCGAGCAAAGTTACCGTGCAGCCGGAAGCGAATGCGATTGTGAAGCGGTGGGGGAGTGGGCATATTTCGGTACCCAGCGACCCGGATTCTGCGGATGCGGCAGCGTCAAAAGCGTATGTGGACACACAGCGAGACACGCGCACTACACCTAGTGCTGTGTCCTCGCAGATTGCTTCTGCCATCACGTCGAAAGCAGATCTTGTGGGCGGTAAGGTGCCCACCTCGCAGATACCGGAGGTGGCTTTGACTAAGCCCCAGTCGGTGACTAGCCGGTCTGCTCTGCTGGCACTCACGGCACAGGAGGGCGATGTGGGCATCATCACCACCGGGGCGGATAAGGGCACGTACATGCTGGGTGCCGGCGAGTCTAGTCAGTGGGCATCGTGGGTACCGCTCGCATCGTCGCCTGGCGCCCCAGTGCAATCCGTGAATGGGCAGGTCGGCACAGTGGTGCTAAGCGCTGCTGATGTGGGCGCGCCCACAACCTCCGAACTCACCACCGGTCTCGCTGGCAAGGCTAATGCCAGCCACACTCACACTACGGAGCAGGTGACGGGGCTGGATAGCACCCTTGCGTCCAAGGCTTCCACGCAGGCTCTTTCGGACGGGCTTGCGGGAAAGGCAGATGTTTCCCACACTCACACTACGGAGCAGGTTACAGGGCTTGATAGTGCGCTTGCAGGTAAAGCTAGTACGCAGGCTCTTACGGACGGGCTAGCTACTCGTGTCGATGGCGGTAGCGCGGTGAAGAAAATTGAGGTTGTCACCGCTATGCCATATTATCCTGTGGCGACCACGCTGTATCTGGTGGTGGGATAATGCTGGTGAGGATTAATGGCAAAGAACCGGCGTCTCTTTTTGTCGGTGCGCGGGAAGTACAGCGCGCCGTGCTTGCCGGGAAAACGGTGTATGAACTTATGAGATCGATCACCCTTCAAGGACAGGGGTTCAAAGTCTGGGGGTCGATCCCTACCAATGCCTTGTGCTATCCGGTGGGGACGGGTGAGAATCGCGGTGTGGCTTTCAAATACCCTGTGACCTGCCCTAAGGCGGTATTCGAGTGGAATGCGGACGGCACGGGCGCGGTCATTATCAGCGCGGGCACTGTTATTCCTGCTGGGAAAGCAGTGTGGCCGTCATCGGGGAGGCCCCACCCCTACATTTTTACCCGCGTTTAGCCCTGATCTCCCCCTGATACACCTCGGCCCCGCATGTGTCGCACCACCATGTGCGCCCGTGCTTCTGTCCGAGGGGTGCACCCCAGCTTGGACGCACCGACCCCGGCTGGCCCCACGACGCACCACACTGTGGGCACTGGGAGGGGACAATCTCAATCATCTCGCTCATGCACGGCACTCTACCGAGAGTGTCGGACATGGGCTTTACTCATGCCCCTGACCGCACCACGGTAGGGGCTTAACTCATGCCCAAAGGAGGGCTCAATATGGCACGAAGATTCATGCCCGTTAGATCGGGCGCAGTGCTCACCTCAGGCTTCGGCCCGCGGTGGGGCAGTGTGCACCGTGGTGCAGACTATGGCCGCGACGGCGGCTCAGGCGGTGATCCTGTGTTCGCCGCACAAGGCGGCACCGTTGTTCACGCAGGTGCCGCCTCCGGCTTCGGCGGGCCAGACCCGGCTGGCTGGGTAGTCATCGACCACCCCACCGCTGATGGTTCAGGCACGACAGTCTACGGACACATTATCCGGGAGGTCACGCTGGGTCAGCGGGTGGAGGCAGGGCAGCGTATTGGACGCATCAACCCGGATTCGAGCACGAATGGCGGTGTTGCGCCGCACATACACTTCGAGGTTCACCCCACAGTGTGGGCGCAGAGCTCGCAGGTCGACCCAGTGCCGTGGCTCGCGGGTGCCGGGTGGCCAGACCAACCACAACAGCAAGAAGGAGGAGGGACCGTGGGCACGCTTATCGGCCTTGATGTCAGTGAATGGCAGGACGGACTTGACCTCACAGCCACAGGTGCGGACTTCTGCATCATCCGCACCAACTACGGCTCCGCCCACCTCGACTGGGTAGCCGTCAGCCACATCACCGACTGGCGACGCACAGGAAAGCCCTACGCCTACTACTCGTGGCTACGCCCGAACCAGCCCATCGAGACGCAGGCTGATGCAGCCAAAACCATTTGGGACGCCTGCGGAGGCGGAGCAGGTGTTTGGATAGACGTCGAAGAAGAAGGAATCACCCGCACCCAGGTCGTGGCCTTTCGTGATGCGCTCCGCCGCCGCGGAATGTACGTCATCGGAGCCTACTCCCGGGCGAACTTCTGGGAGGCCCTACCCGGCGGCGAGCCGTCGGCAGAGGAGGGCGGCGGGAAAATCTGGGTGTCCCACTACGGCTCCCGGCCTGACGGCCCGTACCGCGACATCTACCCCGGAGACTCCTCGAGCATCTGGCTCTACCCCCTCGGCGACCGACGCCCCGACCTGTGGCAGTTCACCGACCTTGGCCGCGTACCCGGCTGGGTTAAAGGCGTCGACGTCAACGCCTACCGGGGCACGGAGGACGAACTACGTGCCCTATTCACCGGAACCACAATCAGGAAAGAAGAACTCGACATGAATGCAGTAGACCGAATCACTAAGTATTTTACCGATTTCATCACCGGTTATCTTGGCCCGCAGATTGATGCGTTGCAGGAGGTGTGGCGACAGCTTCGAGGCCCCCAGGGGGAGGGCTGGCCGCAGCTCGGCAAAAACGAAAAAGGCCAGAATCTCACGCTGGTAGATGCTATCGCAGCTATCCGGCATGACATCGCAGACCTACGCAAAGAGATTGAGGGGAAGAAGTAATGGGAACTCACACCATCAAGGACTCGAAGAAATCTCGCTGGGAGCCGTGGCTCATACGTCGAATCGCATACACACTAGTAGCGCTATTGCTGCTGGTAGCGGTAGGTTTTGGCGTAATCACCCCGGAGCAATCCGACGCGTGGCTCGGCAATGCCGATAAGGTGCTGGGCATCGTTGCCGGCCTGGGTCTTTTCGGTGCGGCCATCAAGGCCAATCCAGGCTCAGACGTACCACTGTCTGAGATTGAACAGGCACGGGCTGATGTGGCAGCCGCGAAGCTCACCCCGTCTATGGTAGATGACCTTGTAGCACAGGCCAAGCTCGCAGCTATCACCATCAAGGAAGCCCGCACACCATACCCCGATAGTGCCGCCGCCAGCGTCGAGTCCGCAAAGCAGGATGCGGCCTCGGCAGTAGCACAGGCGGAAAGCGCAGACCTACCCGTCTACACCGGCCCCACTACGGCATGAGGGTGTGGCCTGCCCTGATACCCCGGCTCATCACTCTGGGGTGGGCTGGCTGGGCAGCAGCCACAAGCTGGGCGTACATTAGCGGCGCACCCGATCACCTTTTGCTAGTAGAACGGATCGTACACATGCCCATCTGGGTGATGTGGGCCGTCATCGCCGCAATCCTCACCATCGGCTCGGTAATCCCACCCGGCCTGCGCATCAGCCCCATCGGCTCATGGATGCGCATCATCGGCATGGCACTCATCGCCGCCGCCGTAGTGCTGTGGTGCTGGGGGTTTTTCATCGCCGACTGGGATAGGGGCTGGGTGAGTGCGAAAAACTACGGGCTGATTGCCGTAGCCGCTGCCGCGAGTTCATGGATCGCGGGGCGTGATCGGCATAGGGCGGTGGGACAATGATCCCAGACTGGCTCCAAACTCTTTTAGCCGGCGGTGGGCTAGTCGCCATCACTAGCGTGCTAGTCGCACTGATCGGTAAGCAAGGCAAAAAGGAAGAGGGAAAAACTGCGACGCAGCAATCCCTCATTGATGACCTAGCCGAGCGCGTAGACAAGCAAGACGCGAAGATCGAGGGGCTAACCCGGAATGTTGAGGCCTTGCGTTCTGACCTGCATTCCGAGCAAACTCACTCTCACCGACTTCGGCTCCGTTTGCATACTTTCCTGGACTACCTGCAGCGCGTCACAGTATGGCGAGCCGCGCAGCCCCCCGAGCACCTGGCAGGCGTGCCAGACCTCCCCGACGTGGAAGATCTAGCCGAAATCCTGGCCTACGAGCCGACCTACCGCGCACGCGATGAACCACAACCCTGACCCTCACCCCTTGCGGTGGGGGTCATTTCGTCGTTTTAGGGCAAAGAAAAAGCCCCGCTAGGCGTGGAAGTAGGGGCTACAAGACATGCTCTGCACTATGCGTTCTTTTCTAGCCAAGCATCACGCCATTTCGTGATGGTGGTGCGCGTCTTGCCTAGCATGGCGGCGATGGCGCTCACATTCGAATAGGGTGCTGCGGCGACCCGCCCTGCCTCCTCGGCTAGGTGCATCCGCGCCCGTCGCTCATTCTCCGCTGCCTCATTCGCGGCTTGCAGCGCATCCATCAAAATCTTCTCATCCGAGCGTTCAGAATGCATGATGGTTTCCTTTCATATGTGGTATCCTGCCCTTAGGCCCAGCGGCCTTTCATTGAGGGTTGTCCTGCATCCTAATCGGAGGTAATCCTCCACTTTTGCCGCTGGGCTTTTCTAGATCCATGTGAAATTGTCGTATCCAGCATTGCGGACAGCCGCATCATAAGGGGCCGCATCCTCGCAGGGCTCGACAGCAACCTCGTCGATTTCCTCCCCGTCTCGGCAGATTGTCACAATGTCCATCGCAGGGGTGGAGACAATTTCCCCCCTGGGGACATGCTTCCCTACGTCAAGGATGCTCAGACTTCCTACAGATTCTTCTAGCTGGCCGGTTATTGATGCAGTGATTTTAGGGGTGTTCATGATGGTGTCCTTTCCTATGCGTTGAGCATGTCGATGAAAAATGATGCGTCTTTTTTGGTGAGTGATTTCTTATCACTCACGTCGATGCGCAGGCCGTCAAAATCGTAGAGGTCGGTGGCGAGCTTGATCGCGTTCTGGTCTAGAAGCTTTTGCAGGAATGCAAGCTGGCGGGCGGTGGCGCTAGTGCCAGCCTGGGCCTTGGGGCGGCGGGGTGAGGCTTTGCGTGGGGTGGATTTTTTAGGCTTAGGGTTTAGGTCGGTGAATGCGCAGAGGTAGTCATCGCCATCTTCTTCCATCCAGTCATCGATTCGAACTTTGGATTCGCCGGTTTTCTTGGGGACTGTGATTTCTTTTCCCTGCTCGAAGTCTGCTTTGGGGATGCGGACTAGCCATTCTCCGGCCTGGTTGATGAATCGTGGGGTGCTCATTGTCTTGCCTTTCGGTTGGTATTTCTTGCTGATACCCTAAGTGTATACCGTGTGCACAGTAGTGTCTAGTTGGTGGGCAATGTTTGTGGTGGGGTTCACATATTTGGTATGTATAGTCAAAACCTCCCGGCCCCTGCAGGGCATAAATCCCATGACAATCCCACGACAGTAAACCGCCCCCCATCCCGCAAATATCCCGCAGCAGCCCCCACACCCCACGGATTAGCAGCACCAGCAGGCTCTAAGCCTTGGGCGGGGGTGAATCGCGCTATCGAGGCTAGGGGGATTTTGTACTAATTGTTTGTGTCTGGCTGCCATTTTGGCTGCCATCGTTTCTGATACCAGATAGTACAAAACCACCCGGCGGCCTGTCTGCGCAGGTCACGGGGCGGTTTTTAGTGGAGGGAATGACGGGAATCGAACCCGCGTCTTCAGCTTGGAAGGCTGAGGTATTAGCCACTATACGACATTCCCATAGGGTCATTTTCTGACGCGCGCTCTACTTTAGCGCACGGGGTCGCCAGAAGAAAAATGGGGAACTAATTCGATAGGCTGGTCGTTGAAAGGAATGTTGCTAAACAGCGTTTTTGCGTGCAGGCGCGGAGACCTACGGCCCTGAATTTGAAGCCTTTAGATGGAAGTGATGCCCCAGTGAGCTTGTTATTGATTCTCATTATTCTGGGCGGCGGTGCCGCCTACTTGATCTCGCGTAACGGTAAGCAGCGCGAAGAATTGCGCGCGTCTGAGGCCTTGGCGGATGCGCAGGCGGACGCGCGGAGGTGGATTGAGCGCCTCGGTGGGCAGGTGATGCAGATTTCTGGCACAGACTTGGCATCGCAGCAGGCAATGGCGGATGCTTCGGAGCGTTTCACTGCAGCTAACTCGGCCATCTCCCAGGCAAACACTGTTAAGCAGGCTAAGTTGGCTAGGGAATCCGCGCTGGAGGGCTTGCATTACGTGAATGCCGCCCGTGAAATCATGGGCATGAGCGCCGGCCCGGAACTGCCACCGCTGGAGGGCCAGCGTGCGGCGGGCAAAGTCACGGAGAAGCGCACGGTCGAAGCCAATGGCGAAACGCTTACCGCTTCGCCTTATGCCTCGGATGAGACCCCCAACTATTACCCTGGTGGCACCGTCGCTGGGCGCCCTGTTCCTGCAGGCTGGTACTCGCGGCCGTGGTGGGCCGATGCGCTCACCACTGGCGTGTGGATGCTCGGCTATTCCATGATGTTTAACGCTATGTTTGCTGGCATGGCCGGCGTGGGCTACTCGGGTGAGCAGGCCGAAGGTGGGGACTGGGGTGGAGACTCCGGTGATGGCGGTGCTGATGGTGGAGACGGCGGAGACATGGGTGACGGCGGCGATGCTGGTGACGGCGGCGATGCTGGTGACGGCGGAGACATGGGGGGCGGCGATGAAGGCGGCTTCTTCGACGGTCTCTTTGGCGGTGACGGAGGAGACGGCGGCGGTTTCGACCTCGGCTTTGATTTCTAGGCCGTGACTTCTCAACCCTAAGTTTGCAGGCTCTCTCCGGGCGTTGCAGCACTTAATTTTTGCACCCAGCTCCCACGACAGTGGGGATGCTGGGTGCCTTGTCGTTGTAGAGGGTGTCTTTTGCAACTTTAGGTGTTGATTTCGGCGTTGTAAGGGCGTCGTCGGCAAGCGCTGAAAAGTATCCATTAACTGCGAATATGTAATAAGCGTGGGGGCTATGTTGGGTGCTTTGGCCCAGACCCGCTACACTTGCTCCAGTATGCAACGCACCTGCGCTACATGTTCACATGTCGCAGTGGCCTACATACGGGGCGTGGCGCAGCTTGGTAGCGCACCTGCTTTGGGAGCAGGGGGTCGCAGGTTCAAATCCTGTCGCCCCGACGTATGGGGGTCTGGAAATGCCCTTTATGGAATTTCCAGACCCCTGTTTTTAATTTTGCACTAAACACCTCAAGAAGCCAGGAGAGTTACTCGTGAAGACCACCGTAGACAAGCTGAGCGATACTCGTGTCAAGCTCACCGTCAACGTTCCGTTTGCTGAGCTGGACAAGGAAATCGACCAGGCCTACGCGGCTATCGCGCAGCAGGTCTCCATTCCCGGTTTCCGTAAGGGTAAGGCACCCCGCCAGCTTATTGACGCCCGCTTTGGCCGCGGCCCCATCCTCGAGCAGGTTGTCAATGACATGCTGCCTACCCGCTACGAGCAGGCTGTAAATGAGAATGAGCTCAAGGTCATTGGCCAACCCGACGTTGACATCTCCAAGATCGAAGACAACGACTTTGTCGAGTTCACCGCTGAGGTAGACGTTCGCCCCGAGTTCGAGGTTCCGGACTTCGCTGAGCTTAGCGTCACGGTTCCAGCTACGGAGATCACCGAGGAAGACGTTGACAAGGCTCTCGAGGACTTGGCGGAGCGCTTCGGCGAGCTCAAGGACACCAAGCGCAAGCTGAAGACCGGTGACTACGCCATCGTTGACATCACCGCCGAGATTGACGGCACCAAGGTCGACGAGGCCTCCACTGAGGGTCTTTCTTATCGCATCGGTGATGACGACCTCATCCAGGGGCTGGACACCGCCCTGCGTGGCCTGAAGAGCGGCGAGGATGCGGAGTTCACCTCCGAAATCCAGACCGGTGACCACAAGGGCGAAGAGGCCACCATCAAGGTCCACGTCGACCAGACCAAGGAGCGCAAGCTTCCGGAGCTCGATGACGAGTTTGCTCAGATGGCTTCTGAGTTCGACACCATCGAAGAGCTGCGCGAGTCCACCAAGGCACAGGTCGAGGAGTCCAAGAAGTCGGAGCAGGCCGCCAGCATCCGCGACGAGGTTCTCAAGGCTGCTTTGGCAAAGACTTCCTTCGAGCTTCCTGCTTCCATCGTTGATGAGCAGGTCCACTCCCAGCTGCACCAGGTACTTGGCCAGCTCGCTCACGACGAGAAGGCTCTTGCACAGCTTCTGGAGGCGCAGGGCACCAGCCGCGAGGAGTTCGACAAGGACGTGCGCAAGCAGTCCGAAGAATCCGTGCGCACCCAGCTGTTCCTGGATGCTCTCGCTGAGCAGGAGCAGCCTGAGGTCTCCCAGCAGGAGCTGACGGACCACATCTTGTTCACCGCGCAGTCCTACGGCATGGATCCGAACCAGTTTGTTCAGCAGCTGCAGTCCAATGGCCAGATTGCAAACCTCTTTGCGGACGTTCGTCGTGGCAAGGCTCTCGCAGCCGCTATCTGCCGCGTCGATGCCAAGGACAAAGAGGGCAACAAGGTCGATGTCGAGCAGTACTTCGGCGAGGTTGAGGAAGAGGACACCCCTTCCGAGTCCGAGTAGATTTCAGCTACTCCACGTGAGTTGAGGGCCCAGCGCTAGCAATAGCTGCGCTGGGCCCTTTGTCTTTCTCGTAGCGTCCTTCCCGCGGTGGGGCACCGAGTCTTCGCTCCCTGCTCGCCCGCAGGTTCTGTACAACTGCTGCACGTGAAAAGCGGCAACTAAAGGACTGCAAACGCTGATAGCGAACAGCACCCACAAATGTCACGCAGGTAAGTAATGTGGTGGCATTAGATAACAACCGTATCTCAAGGAGAATCCCTACATGTCTGACAATCCTCAGATGACCGCGCCCGGTGCGGGCATGAACCTCGGCGATAGCGTCTATGAGCGGCTCCTGCGTGAGCGCATCATCTTCCTTGGTACGCAGGTTGATGATGACATCGCCAATAAGCTATGCGCGCAGATCCTGCTGCTTTCCGCGGAGGATCCCACGCGTGACATCTCGCTTTATATCAACTCCCCGGGTGGCTCGGTCACCGCAGGTATGGCCATTTATGACACCATGCGTTACTCGCCTTGCGATATCGCTACCTTCGGCATGGGCTTGGCGGCCTCCATGGGGCAGTTCCTGCTCACTGGTGGAACCAAGGGCAAGCGTTTTGCTCTTCCGCACGCACGCATCATGATGCACCAGCCTTCCGCAGGTGTCGGTGGCACCGCGGCCGATATTGCCATCCAAGCCGAGCAGTTTGCGCAGACCAAGCGCGAGATGGCGCAACTCATCGCGGAACACACTGGCCAGACCTTCGAGCAGATTACGCTCGACTCCGACCGTGACCGTTGGTTCACCGCAGAGCAGGCCAAGGAATACGGCCTCGTCGACCACGTTATTGAGACCGTCAGCGGTCCGATCAGCAACTAAGGGATTAAGGAGAATAACCCACATGTCACAGTTCCAAATGCCTTCATCCCGCTACGTTCTGCCCTCTTTCATTGAGCAGTCGGCGCAGGGCACCAAAGAGACCAACCCCTATTCCAAGCTCTTCGAGGAGCGCATTATCTTCCTTGGCACCCAGGTGGATGACACCTCGGCCAATGACGTTATGGCACAGCTTCTCGTGCTCGAGGGACAGGACCCTGACCGCGATATTACGATGTACATTAACTCCCCCGGTGGCTCTTTCACCGCGCTGATGGCCATCTATGACACCATGCGTTACGTTCGCCCCGACGTACAGACTGTGTGCCTAGGCCAAGCGGCCTCGGCTGCGGCGGTCCTGCTCGCTGCCGGTGCGCCAGGCAAGCGTGCAGCTCTTCCGAACTCCCGCGTTCTCATCCACCAGCCCGCAACGCAGGGCACTCAAGGCCAGGTCTCAGATTTGGAGATTCAGGCCCGCGAGATCGAGCGTATGCGCAAGCTCATGGAAAACACCCTCGCTGAGCACACCGGCCGCACCCCGGAGCAGATCCGCATCGACACCGACCGCGATAAGATCCTTACCGCGCAGGAGGCAGTCGAATACGGCATCATTGACTCCGTCTTTGATTACCGCAAGCTCAACAACTAATCCGCTCGGCGCCTAGCACCCAAGCCCCGCCTTTTCTTCCACCAGCATCGTGCGCGTGGGTTGAATGTGCGGGGCTTGGGTGTGTCTGGGGTACGCGATGAAGGCGGCTTCGTTAGTCAGGCGGCGACGGGGGCCGGCGCGGTCTCCTCCAGCGTGGCACCATGGGCGCGCAGCCCGATGAGGGAGACTGCGGCGATCAAGGCGGCGGCGCCGGCGAGGGTATAGAGGCCTAGCGGCGTCCAGCCGGCATCCAGGAGGTAACCCGCCAGGATGGGGGCCAGCGTCGAACCCATGCGGGCGATTCCGATGGCCGCGCCGGTTCCGGTGGTGCGCAGCGCGGAAGGATAAGCCACGGGAGTCACGGTATAGAGGCCGGCGATGCAGGCGTTGAGCATCAAACCTACGCCGATGCCGAGGATGAACATCACGGCGGGCATCGAGGAGGAGACGATGAAACCTACGAGCACTCCCGCGGAACCGAGGCCGAAGAGGATGAGGAGGCGGCGGGCATCGATGCGCGTGGTGAGTACCCCGTAGACCAGGGCGCCAATGGTTCCGCCAAAGGAAAGCATGATTCCCCCGAGGATGCCTTGTTGTGCGGTCAGGCCCTCTTCCTGAAGCAGTTTGGGCGTCCATTGGGAGGTGAAGTAGTACGCAAACATGATGAGGGAAAAGGCTAGCCACAGCTGAATAGAAGTGCGGAGAAACGCCGGGGACACAAGCTCTTTCCACGTGGCCTTCTCCACTGGGCGCGGGCTGAAGCTCGCCGAGCCCTGTACGCCTATGCGCTTGGCGATGGCGCTTACCTCATCCATGCGCCCACGCGAGGCCAAGAACTCCGCAGACTCGGGCACGAAGAATATGGTAAGCCCTAGGCCTACGACGGTCAGTGCGGCTCCGGCCCAGAAGATGGCCTGCCAACCATAAACGGGCCCTAGTCGTGCGGCCACGAAGCCGCAGAACATGGCGCCAAAACCGTAGCCTCCTGTGTAGAGGGCCATGGCCAATCCGCGAAAGCGTAGGTTGGAGAATTCGCTGACGAGGACAGTTACGCAGACCAATACTCCGCCGATCCCGATGCCGGTCAGAATTCGGAAAAGAAGCAAGAGGGCAAAATTGGGTGCTAGCGCAGTGAGAATCAGTCCGCACAAGTCGATGACCAAGGCAATAGTGATGAGCTTGGTGCGGCCAAAGCGGTCGGCGTAGGGGGCTAGGAATACTGAGCCGAGGCCAATGCCGATGAGAGCGGAGGCCAAGAGCCATCCCAGCTGTACCCCGCTGAGTTCGAAGGCCTCAGTGACGGCACTGGAGCCGAAGGCCATGGCGACGATATCGTAGCCGTCTAGGGCGTTGAGAAAAAGTGCGATGGCGACGATTGACCATTGCCGTGCGCTCATAGGAGAGTGGTTGATCAGTTCCCTGATGTCCATGGGCAGAGGGTTTCCTTTTTTCGTGGGTCAAAGATACTGCGCCGGGGCATTGCCATGCCCCCCGATGCAGCACAGAAAGAAAGCTAATGTAGTCCTTCCGATATGTCCATAAATTCGGTCTTAAGATTCTTGGCCGATGTGGGTGCGGAGACATTTGTCATGCCACGCGGAGGGAATGAACCGCGGGGGAGTCGGGTTGTTTTACTAGAGTGGAAGTAGTCTGTGTGTTCACCCATTCCGCAAAGAACAGCGGTGAAGAACACGCCTCTATGAGTTGAGAAAAGTGAGTTGAGAATCCTTCATGGCACGCATGCAAGAAAGCGCTGACCTGCTCAAGTGCTCTTTCTGTGGAAAGAGCCAGAAGCAGGTCAAGAAGCTCATCGCCGGTGGCGGAGTCTACATCTGCGATGAGTGTATTGAACTGTGCAACGAGATCATCGAAGAAGAACTCGGAGCAGCCCAAGACAAGGAGGGCCAGGAGGCCGAGGTACGCCTGCCGCGTCCCTCCGAGATCTCCTCTTTCCTGGACAAGTATGTCATCGGGCAAGACCGCGCTAAGCGCGTGCTTGCCGTCGCTGTGTACAACCACTACAAGCGCATCAAGGTGGAAGAGGCCCATGCTCTAGACAGCCGCCGCAAGCGCGCTGAGGATGAGGAGATCGAGATCGCCAAGTCCAATATTTTGATGTTGGGCCCTACCGGTTCCGGCAAAACTTACCTGGCCCAGACCCTCGCGCGGCTATTGGACGTTCCTTTTGCAATCGCCGATGCCACATCATTGACTGAGGCCGGCTATGTTGGCGAGGACGTGGAGAACATCCTGCTCAAACTGCTGCAGGCGGCAGATTTCGACGTGGAGCGCGCTCAGCGCGGCATCATCTACGTCGATGAGGTGGATAAGATCTCCCGCAAGTCGGAGAACCCCTCCATCACCCGTGATGTTTCGGGTGAAGGTGTCCAGCAGGCTCTGCTGAAGATCTTGGAAGGCACCGTCGCGGCGATTCCGCCCCAGGGAGGGCGAAAGCACCCCAACCAGGAGTTTATCCAGCTCGATACATCGAACATCCTCTTCATCGTTGCCGGCGCCTTTGCGGGCTTGGAGGATGTGATCGCCGAGCGCGTGGGCAAAAAGGGCGTGGGATTTGGCTCGCGTTTAGAAACCAAGCAAGATCGTTCGCGTATTGACCTCTTTTCCGAGGTGCGCCCAGAAGACCTCGTGAAGTTCGGGCTCATCCCAGAGTTTATCGGCCGCCTGCCCATCGTGGCCACCGTGGATAACCTCGATCAGACCTCTTTGGTCAAGGTCCTAACCGAGCCGAAGAACTCGCTGGTCAAGCAGTATCAGCGGCTCTTTGACATGGATGATACGCACCTGGAATTTGATCCGGCTGCGCTGGAAGCTATTGCTGATCTCGCCCTTGAACGAAAGACGGGTGCCCGCGGCCTGCGAGCCATCATGGAGGAGCTGTTGGTTCCTATCATGTACGAGCTGCCTGACCGCGAAGACATCGTCGGCGTACATATCACTGCAGCTTGCGTAGCAGGCGGCGAACCCGAGTACGTCTACTCCGACGAAGCCAAGGAATCCGCCTAGTACAAGGCGGTGGGATCCTCGCCCGAGTAGATATCCGAGCCGGTAGCGCCGTCTTCCTCGACGGGGCTATCGGCCACGAGGTAAGATTGATGCCCCGAGTCCGGGATATTGGCAGTGAGGAAGGAAAGCACGGCATCGACCATGAGCCTGTGCATGCCAGCGGTGTTGGCCTCCGTGAGCATGTCCACTCGCAGTAGGTTGTGCATCATGGCGTGACTAGTCACGCGGTACATGGTGAGAGAAGAAATCAACGTAAAGATGTCATTGGCGGAGATTCCGGGGCGGAAAGCTCCTGAGTCTTGGCCCAGCATAAGCAGCTTGTCCAAGTGGAGAGAGACCTCACTGACATCGGTGATGACCTGGGTGGTGTTCTCCAACAGCCGGTAGCGGTTTTCCTGCGCCAGTAGCGACAGGGCCTCGGGGTGCTCACTGTGTTGTTGGAAGATGCGATCCACGAGTTTGCGCACGCCTTCTACGGGAACGCCGGATTCAATCTCCAGAGCATCAACCGGAGGGCTGAGCCTTTGTGCCGCAACGGCGAGCGCCTGGCGGTAGAGACCCTTTTTGTCCCCGAAGTGGTAGTGGATCATCCTTTTGGACATCCCTGAAAGACGAGAGATGGATTCGAGTTTGGCCTCGGAATACCCGAACTCAGAAAACTGCTGGATAGCGACGTCGATGACTGCGTCCACGGACCGCGACTCGCTCGAGGCGGGCACGGGTTGGACAGAATCATTGACATTGAAGCTCATGGCTATTTCCGTCCTTGCGTTCCTTCTAGAGGTGGTGATTCTAAGCTGGGGTGTTGCCTGCGGGGGTTTCCATATCCGTGGTGTTTTCTCCAGTGTCCCTCGTCCCATCTTGCCGAAAAACCGCAGTGAGCGAGATTTAAGGGGCAAGAATTTCAGAAATACCTGGAATTCGGGGGTAGTTCAGGTGGGTTGGCAAGGGTGAGTGCCTCCAAAAGAGGGGAGTAGGGGCACTCTGCAAGGGTTGTGGATCGCGGGCTATGGTGGAAAGAGAACCTAAGTAACTTAGTTTGCCCCAAGGAGGCACAATGCAAGAATCCTTTAAGGCCACCGTTAAGATCACCGTGACCGGTGCTGCCGGAAACATCGCCTATTCCTTGCTGTGGCGCATCGCCGCCGGCGAGGTTTATGGAAAAGATACCCCGGTGGACTTGACCCTGCTCGAGATTCCGGCAGCGGTTAAGGCTGCCGAGGGCGTGGCCATGGAGCTGCGAGATTCCGCTTTCCCGCTCCTGCGTGACATCACAGTGACGGCTGATCTAGAGACTGCCTTTAGCAAGACACAGGCGGCTTTCCTGGTGGGCTCGCGGCCTCGTTCGAAGGGAATGGAGCGCGCAGATCTCCTGACCGCCAATGGCGCCATCTTCAGCGCGCAGGGCAAGGCGATCAATGACTTCGCAGACAGGGACGTCAAGGTCTTGGTGGTGGGAAACCCGGCCAATACTAATGCCTTGATTGCGGCGAACAATGCTCCTGATCTGGATCCCAGCCAGTTCACCGCCATGATGCGCCTCGACCATAACCGCGTGCTTGGCCAGCTCGCTGAGAAGCTGGGCACCCCCAGTGCCGAGTTCGAGAAGGTGGCGGTGTGGGGCAACCACTCGGCCTCGCAGTTCCCTGATCTGACCTATGCCAATGTCGATGTTGACCACGATTGGTATGTCAACGAGCTCATCCCCAAGGTGGCTAATCGCGGTGCGGAGATCATCGAGGTCCGGGGCCACTCCTCGGCCGCCTCGGCTGCCTCGGCGGCTGTAGACCACATGCATGATTGGATTCATGGAACCGAGGATTGGCGCACCGCCGCTATCGTCTCGGATGGGTCCTATGGCGTGGATGAAGGCTTGGTGTGTGGTTTCCCCACCGTAGCCCGCGATGGCCGCTGGGAGATCGTGCAAGGCCTCGAGCTCAGCGAGTTCCAGAAGGAAAGCATCGCTGCCTCGGTGGAGGAGTTGCGCTCCGAGCGTGAAGCTGTCCAGCACCTGCTCTAATCAGCGCTGTAGTTTGCGCGGCACCCTCAGCCGCCATTCGTGTAGGGGAGTTCCGCTGTAATGCGGAAACGGCCGGCTCAGCCGGCCTGGGAGGAGGGTGTAGAGCTGGTTGACGCACAAGGTAGACTCGTTTGGGTGAATGAGCGAAATAACGTTGAGAATAAAGAGCAACTGGTAGGCACCAACCGTGCGGATGCCCTGCCCAAATCCTGGGATCCCCAGTCGGTAGAAAAGGATCTTTATGAGGGCTGGGTAGAAGCTGGTTACTTCACCCCAGATGCGGACTCCGAGGCCGAGCCTTTCTCCATCGTTCTTCCCCCACCCAATGTCACAGGCCAGCTGCACATGGGTCACGCGCTTGATCACACCCTCATTGACTCGATCATCCGTCGTAAGCGCATGCAAGGGTTTGCCACCTTGTGGCTGCCCGGCGCGGACCACGCCGGCATCGCCACCCAGACCAAGGTCGAGGCCAAGCTCAAAGAGACCGAGGGCAAGTCTCGCTGGGACTATCAGCGTGATGAGTTTATTGACAAGGTCTGGGAGTGGAAGCGCGAATACGGCGGGACCATTCAAAACCAGATGCGCGCCATCGGCGACTCGGTGGACTGGTCGCGCGAGCGTTTTACCCTCGACGAGGGGCTGTCGAATGCCGTGCAGACCATGTTTAAGAAGCTCTATGATGCCGGGATGATTTACCAGGCCAACCGTCTGGTCAACTGGTCTCCGGTCCTAGAAACCGCGGTCTCCGATATTGAGGTCATCTACAAGGACGTCGAAGGCGAGCTAGTCTCCTTCCGCTACGGATCCCTCAATGATGACGAGCCGCACTTGGTTGTCGCCACCACCCGCATAGAGACCATGCTGGGGGACGTCGCCATCGCGGTTCACCCCGACGATGAGCGCTACAAAGACCTGGTCGGCCAAGTCCTGGATCACCCTTTCCGTTCCGATCTCAAACTTAAGGTCATCGCTGATGATTACGTTGACATGGAGTTCGGCACCGGTGCGGTCAAGATAACCCCAGCGCATGACCCCAATGACTACGCCATGGGCCTGCGCCACGGGCTAGACATGCCCATCGTCGTCGACACCACTGGGCATATAGCCGGAACCGGCACGCAGTTTGACGGTCTGAGCCGCGAAGAAGCCCGCGTGGCTATCCGTGAGGAGCTGGCCAAGCAAGGCCGCATTGTCAAGGAGATTCGCCCCTACGTCCACTCGGTCGGGCACTCGGAGCGCTCTGGGGAACCCATCGAGCCGATGTTGTCGCTGCAGTGGTGGGTCGCCGTCGACAAGCTGGCGAAGTACGCCGGTGACGCGGTGCGCGAGTCCGATACCGTCATCCACCCAGAGTCCTTGGCTCCGCGCTACTTCGAGTGGGTCGATAACATGCACGATTGGTGCATCTCCCGCCAGCTGTGGTGGGGCCACCGCATTCCTATCTGGTACGGCCCGCAGCGCGAGGACGGCTCCCGCGATATCGTCTGTGTGGGCCCAGGCGAGGAAGCGCCCGCAGGCTACGAGCAGGACCCCGATGTTCTTGATACCTGGTTCTCCTCGGCCCTATGGCCATTTTCCACCCTTGGTTGGCCGGAGAAGACCCCGGACCTGGAGAAGTTCTACCCCACAAACGTGCTGGTCACTGCGTATGACATCCTCTTCTTCTGGGTCGCACGCATGATGATGTTCGGTACCTTCGCCGGAACCGAAACCCCGGAGCTATTGGGACAAGGGCCACAAGGCCGTCCGCAGGTACCGTTCAAGGACCTTTATCTCCACGGCCTCGTGCGCGACGAACAAGGACGGAAGATGTCGAAGTCCCTGGGCAACGGCATCGACCCCATGGATTGGGTGCGCGACTATGGTGCGGATGCCCTGCGTTTTACCCTGGCTCGTGGCGCCAACCCCGGTGTGGATCTGCCCTTGGGCTCGGACGCGGCGGCCTCCGCGCGCAACTTTGCCACCAAGCTTTTCAACGCCACCAAGTTCGCGCTCCTCAACGGTGCCGGAATTGCCGCGCTACCCAACCGCGAAGAACTCACCGATGCGGATCGCTGGATCTTGGACCGCCTGGAAGAGGTGCGCGTCCAGGTTGATGCTTACTTGGATGACTATCAGTTCGCCAAAGCCAACGAGCTGCTCTACCACTTTGCCTGGGATGAATTGTGTGACTGGTACCTGGAAATCGCTAAGACGCAGATTCCGCGCGACGGGCAATCCGCGCAGGGACGCACTACGCAGGTAGTCCTCGGACGCGTGCTCGACGTGGTCCTGCGCCTGCTTCACCCCACCATGCCCTTCATCACCGAGGTTCTGTGGAAGGCCTTGAGCGGGCAAGAGACCATTGTTACTCAGCCGTGGCCCACCGTGGCTGATACCAATGGCGGTGCCACTAAGGATGAGGTTGCCGCACGCCGCATCGACGATGCTGTCAAGCTCATCACCGAGATTCGCCGCTTCCGCTCCGACCAGGGCGTCAAGCCTTCCCAGAAGGTGCCGGGCCGGCTTGATTTCGCGGCCGCGGACCTTGCCGGTCAAGAGGGCCTCGTGCGCAACCTTGCCAACACCACCGAACCCGACGCGGACTTCAAGGTTTCGGCCACCATCGAGGTGCGCCTGTCCCAGGCCACCATCGAGGTTGCGCTGGATACCTCAGGTGCGGTTGACATCGCCGCCGAGCGCAAGCGCCTAGAAAAGGACCTGGCCAAGGCTAACAAGGAGCTGGAGCAGACCGGCAAGAAGCTGTCCAATGACGCATTCTTGGCCAAGGCTCCCGATGCCGTGGTGGAGAAGATCCGCACCCGTCAGCAGGTGGCTCGCGAGGAAGTCGAGCGCATCTCGGCACGCTTGGAGGCGCTCAAGTAGTGACGGAAAAATCTGCAACCCCAGACGGCCCAGAAAGCAAAGACTCCCCAGGGGACTTCGAAGTAGTCGATGCTCTCGCGGAGGGCACGGACGGCGGACCGGTAGAAATCACCGAGTCGGGGCTGACGCTTAACCTGGGCACTGGTGCGCCCGATGAGTATGAGCAAGCGCCCTCGCTCGAGGTCACGGCCGCTGATGTCAGCGCGCTTGCGGCAGTGGAGGATGAGTTAAACCAACGGTGGCCTGAGACTAAGCTCGAGCCTTCGTTGGATCGCATTGAAAAGCTCATGGATCTCCTCGGGCATCCTGAGCGTTCCTTCGACGTCATCCAGGTCGCCGGAACGAATGGCAAGTCTTCGACTGCGCGCATGATTGATTCGCTGCTGCGTGCCTTCCACCGGCGTGTGGGTTTGGTTACCAGCCCGCACCTGCAGCTTGTCACCGAAAGAATTGGTATCGATGGGCATCCGATTCATCCCCGCGACTTCGTTCGCATGTGGAATGAGATCAAGCCCTATGTTGAGATGGTTGATGCGCTAGCCGACGTCGCCATGTCGAAGTTCGAAGTTCTCGTAGCCATTTCCTATGCCGCTTTCGCGGACGCGCCTGTCGATGTCGCAGTTGTTGAGGTCGGCATGGGCGGGACCTGGGATGCCACGAATGTAGTTAACGCAGACGTGGCGGTCATCATGCCCATCGGTCTGGACCACACCGAGTACCTCGGCGATACCCTGGCTGAAATTGCGGGGGAGAAGGCCGGCATTATCAAGGCTCGACCAGATGTGGAAGACCCGCGGACACCGAAAGAGAATATCGCCGTCATTTCGCAGCAGGATCCGGAGGCCATGGAGGTCATCTTGAACCGCGCCGTGGCGGTGGATGCGGGAGTAGCTCGTGCAGGCTCCGAATTTGCAGCCGTGGAATCACGCATCGCGGTGGGCGGTCAGCAGCTCAACATTAAGGGGTTGGGCGGACTGTATGAGGACATCTTCCTGCCTCTGCACGGGGAGCATCAGGCCCGCAACGCAGCGGTAGCTTTGGCCGCAGTCGAGGCTTTCTTCGGCGCCTCCGCCGGTCGCCCGCTCGACGCAGCGACCGTGCGCGAGGGCTTTAGCAAGGCCATATCTCCCGGGCGGTTGGAGCGCGTTCGTACCTCTCCCACGACCTTTATTGACGCGGCGCACAATCCGCACGGTGCTACTGCTTTGGGCGCTGCACTAGAGCGCGACTTCGATTTCGCGCGGCTAATCGGCGTGGTTTCGGTATTCGCGGATAAGGACTATCGCGGAGTACTCGGCGCGCTCGAGCCCCATTTGACCGAAATTGTCATTACTCAGAACTCTTCGCCGCGGGCCTTGGATGCGTATGAGCTGGCGGAGGCCGCTCGTGAGATCTTTGGTGAAGAACGCGTTTACGTCGCAGATGATCTGGCCAGTGCCTATGCCCAGGCCGTCGAGTTGGCCGAGGATGCGGAGGTACAGTCGGGTTCCGGTATTGTCATTACCGGCTCCGTCGTCACCGCCGGGGATGCACGCGCGATGTTTGGAAAGGACCCTGCATGAGCAATCAGGTGCCCGAGGAAGAAATCAGCCCCCTAGGGCTAGGCCATGCACCCGTTAAGGACCCGATCAAAAGCTTCAACGGAATGGTCATCGCCAGCTCGCTGACCATGGAAGTCATCACGTTGATCCTGGCTTTCCCGCTGCTTTATAAGCTTTATGACGGCACTTTGTGGACACCCTTCAACATCGGGGTAGTAGGCGGACTCGTAGCCTTCCACCTCATCATGCTTGCGTTTGTCTCGCGTTCTTGGGCGCTTTTCACCATCTTGGTCGTGCAGGTTCTGGGTATTGTCCTGGGATTAATGGTCCACTGGTCCGTGGCTGCGATCATGGTCGTGTTTGGCCTCGAATGGCTGCTGGCCGCTTACCTGCGGTCCTCTTTGGTAGCGCGAATGAAGCGTGGTTACCTCACCACGCAGCACCTCAATAAGTCCTAGCGCCGGCCTGCTCTCGGCGCAGCTAAGTCCCTATAGACTAGGGCGCATGCGCTATCTTTATTTCATTTTGGCCGGTCTTGGCTGCGCCGCGGCAATAGGCCTACGTGCCCTAACGGGGGCTCCGTGGGCTCCACTCGTGGCCCTTATCGTGGCCGCCATTTTTTTAGTGTTGGGCTTGCGGGAGTCCATGGCACCCGCGCGGAGCTACGCTGCGGAAGATCTCAGCGCCGAGCAAGAAAAGGAGCTGCGGCGCTTGCTCGATGCGGGGCAATTTGGCACTGCAGTCAAGCAGGTTCAACTGTGGTTTCGCGGTATCTCCTATGAAAAGGCCGAGCAGATAGTTCATTCGCTGCGTTAAGGGGTAGTACGAGGCGGCGTTTACACCCCCTGTAGTGCGTCATTGGGAAGGCCCATTATGTACAGTATGGGGCATGACTGAACGTACCCTCATTCTTATTAAGCCGGATGGCGTCAACAACGGCCACGTCGGCGAAATTATCGCCCGCATCGAGCGCAAGGGCCTCAAGTTGGCCGCTCTTGATCTGCGCATCGCGGACCGTGAGACCGCAGAAAAGCACTACGCTGAGCACCAGAACAAGCCTTTCTTCGGTGAGCTCGTGGACTTCATCACCTCTGCCCCCCTCGTCGCCGGAATCGTAGAGGGCGAGCGTGCCATCGAGGCTTGGCGTCAGCTGGCCGGTGGAACCGATCCGGTTTCCAAGGCCACCCCCGGCACCATTCGTGGCGATTTCGCCTTGAGCGTGGGCGAGAATGTCGTGCACGGTTCCGATTCCCCGGAGTCGGCCGAGCGCGAAATCTCCATCTGGTTCCCTAACCTCTAAGAAGTTCTCGGCGCTTTCGAAGTCCAGGACCATTACAGCCTAGGCCACGGGCCTGGGCTTTCGTCGTTTTCTAAAGGCTTAACGGATCTTCTGGGTTCATCTCCACTGCACAGTCATAGTCCTGCCCGCTTGCCCGCTGGGGTTTGTTTTGGGGTGCGGGAAGTCGCCGTTAGGCTTGTTGACCTAACGGCTAGTATGCGGGGGCTGCCAGACTACTGTCCCGCCTTGGCGGGTAAGGCGCCCGCGGCAGAGAGTGTCTAATGGTTTGTGTGTGAGGGACTTCCTTCACATCAAGGAGATAAACCATAATGACTACTGTGGCTAAACGAGACCCAGCAGATTCCGCACGGATCAAAGCAATTGAGGAAAAGCTCC
>NZ_VXKK01000036.1 GCF_008693105.1 Corynebacterium flavescens | reverse complement strand
GGAGCCCGAGTCACCAACTGGAAACAAGCCATTAATCAGATGGCCGTGGCCTACCCCGACCGCTTCAACACATACCTCTAACCAAACAAGTTCACAAAGCCCCACACACAAAGAACTTGACGCGCTCCCGCGGCATGGCGGCGCATTCGGATCATCCTCATTAACCCCATTGTGGTAGTTGCACAAGGTCACCAGGTTGGCAATGTTGGTCTCCCCGCCGTGACTCCACGGCGTGAGATGGTGGAACTGGCCCCGCTCTGCCGGGGTCTTACAGCCCGGCCACGCACACGTGGGGTGCTCTGCTGCGAGCATCGTGCGCTGCTTGACCGAGGCGAAGCGCTCAAAGCGGTACAAGTCCACCGGCCCCAGCGCCCGACTAATCACCGTAATAAGACCCTCGTTGGCACAAGCACGCTCTACAAGCTGCGCGCCGGTGATAACAGTCCCACTGGTGGTGCGCACCAGCACATCACCACCCTCGCGGCGCAGGATCGTGCCGTAGTCCTCCAACTGGAGGACTGCCATAGTCGTCACCCGAGTACGCGCAGCCGGGGCCGCGCCTGCCTTGCCGAGCATGCGGGCGATAAAACTCTTACCCGGATGCTGCTGGTCGATGGTTCGGAAAGCATCTGCCATATCCAACCCATTACCTGTCACGGTAAGCGTGGCTAGCCCGTTGGGGTGCTGGCGCAGCAGTACACGCTCGCAATACTTGCGGGGAACACGCATCTCACGCAGCCGGCGCCTGGCTACCGCAGCAACCTGCTCGCTTGGCGTGGCGCATAGTTCTACGCGTAGGTTCCACGCCGCTAGGCGCGCTTTAACGCGGCGGGTAAAGGATTCGATCTGGCGCAAAGTACTCAGGGTGTGCCTGTTGCGCCGAGCAGAGTTAACGGCCGAGCGTTGCTTGCCGGTATAGGGAGTGGAGCCGAAGTAGATGGTGTGCAGGCTTAAAAGCTCGGCGGCATCCTGTGTGCTGGCCCCCATCTTTTCAAGGTCCGGGGCAGAAAGCCCCGAGCACTCGGCAACGAGGTCAACACCCCGGCCAAGTTGTGCGAAATACTCCTGCAAGCCCATGACCGTCACGCTAAGGCACCGCCACCCAGCACGACAATCCCCAACCCGCACCGAACAAAGAAACTGTGGATAACCCACCCGCACCACCCCGGTTATCCACAGCCGGGCCGCCTAACCAGAACTTGGCAGTGCGGTAGCAAAGCCATCCGGCTTATCCTGAATGATCGGGCTCGGTGCTGACCAACAAAATCACTGCACTCTACAACCGGAAGAGACGGTTTAGCTGGCCCATGCATCTGATGCCAGCCTCAGTGAGACTGACCTGCCACTTCTTGGGCTTGAGAAGCGCGCCCGTCTGATTCACATTGATCACACCGAGTCTAGACAGTTGGGGGAGTAATTCCTCTATCTGTGCTACCGGAATACCACTGAGTTTGCTCAGCGCGCCCACGCTAGCTTCGTTCCCATCGACGGCACCACACGCGCACAAAGCCGCGATGACATTTGAGTGATCGGTGACTGCTTGCAATCTGGCATCTGTGACTCCATCAAGAGAGTCTTGAGATAGAATCCGCGCTAGTCGGCGGCGACCTACGCGGTAGGCGCGAGAGAACATCGACCAAAGCGCGAGAGCCGTCGCCAAGCCCAAATAGAGGCCTCCCAAAAGTACTTGCAGGAGCGGATCAAGCGAGGGGTCTGGAAAGCTATCTGCCAGGGGGCTGGCGAGTAGCGGCGCTGCTATGGGCAGCAGTGGCGCCCAATAGGCTACGGCAGGAAAGTCACCGTCCTTGAACTCCGTCTGGGATGCACTAATCGCCGCTGGTGGATTCTTAATTAAGGGAACCGCTGCTACCAAAGCAATGAGGGCGCAGACGCCCGCTACCGCGTAGAGCATTGCCCCACCTGCAGCAATGCTGGTGAACACTACGCCAAGGGGTATGCACATCGAAGCAGTCTTGCCAAGTGCCAACTGGTTGCGATGGCGATAGTGGGCAATCTCGCCCCGCAGAGGACCATTGAGCGCAGCGGGGGGAGAGGAGTGCGACATCTCGTGAGTATAACAGTTCCGGTGGTGGTCTGAGTCCCCTATGACATCGGTTTGTGCAAGAATGGGGGACAGCCGTAGGCGCCGCCGGGAATCCGGGGCGCGCGCAAGAGCGCCGGCGAAGAATTGAATAAGAAAAATCCACATTACTACCGGAGCCCTCGAGTGGCGGCGGTGGCACGGTTCGAAAAGAAGAAGAACAATGACGCCGTGCTGCCTGCGCCCGGGGATGCAGCCGGTCCAACATTGTCAGGAGTAAAGCCACTTATGGCGTCGAAGAACTCTCAAGAAAATAAGAAGAACGAGAAGATCCAGAATGCTTCAGAAAATACTGGAAGCCATGCTGCCGCGGTTGCCTTCGCACAGCACATTGATCGGGAGGCCCTGCCAGCGAAGACTCGCCTCTACACTTTGGCCAAGCAGCTAGGGATTGCTTCCCGGGAGATAGTCACGGAGTTTGGCAAGCTAGGGGTGAAGAAGGCTGCACAATCTTCGGTGAGCAAGCAGGAGGTTGTCCTTCTGCTTGACTCCCTCGTTGCTTCCGCGCCCGCAGAGGACAAGCAAGCACAGCAAGAGCGGCCAGAGAAAAAGTCGAAGAAGCCGGCGACTAAGCCGCGTCGCAAGGCCACTACGAAGGCCGCCACAAAGGCCGCGGAGAAGCCAAAGAAGGCGACTAAGAAGTCCAAGGCAGTGGACCCGGAGCTCGCGCCTAGCGTTGAGGAGACTCCAGCTGCTGTTCAAGACAATGCAGACGAAGCGGCAGACGTAGCGGGCGCAGCAGGAGGAGAAGCAGGAAAGCCCGCTAAGAAGACGACACGTAAGGCGGGCCGCAAAGCAACGCGCAAGGCTGTGCGCAAGTCCAGTTCTCCCAAGAAGGACAAGGAAGCTGTCGCCGAAGTAAAGCCCGGCGAGGACGAGAAAGCCGAGCACAGCGAAAACTTGGCTCCGCTTGCAGCAAACGCTGATGTGAGCGCCAAGAGCGCGGGCGAAGAAGATGAGCAGGAAGCAAAGCTGCGGACCCGCGTGCGCAAGAACGTCGAGAACGAAATTGCGCAGATCGAAGAGAAGGTCGACTCGCAGTTGGCCGATACTGTGGAGAATCCTGAGCATTCAGGGGCCAACTCAGAAGGCAGCGCAGAAAGCAGCCAGGATGCAGCGCAGAGTGCTGAAACCGTAGCTGACGCGCAGGCTGCTGAGGACGTGGTTGCCCAGTTGCAGGAAGCCCTCGAGGAAGCCGGTGAACAATCGCACGACTTCGACGATCTTGGCGAGGATTATCGGCCTATCATCACTCCGAAGCCAGGCGCTGATTCTCAAACTTACGAATTAGCACCTGTGTTTATGCCGCCGCATGTGCAGCCGGCGTCTGCTTCCGTGCCTGAGTTCACCGGGGAAGATGACTCGGAAGAGGAAGAAGCGAAGGGTTCGCGTCGGCGTGGACGCCGGGGGACATCGCGCGGTCGGGGATCGCAAGAACATGCGGCAAAGGCTACGTCGGATGCCGCCGCAGAAGGAGATGAGGTCGAGGAAGATCTCATCGAGGAGCCCAAAGCAATCAAGGGCTCAACGCGCATTGAGGCGCAACGCCGTCGCCGTGCCGAGTTGAGGGAGAAGGGCCGCGAGCGCCAGCACATTGTCTCCCAGGCAGAGTTCTTAGCACGCCGCGAATCCGTCGAACGCACCATGGTTGTGCGAGATAAGCAGCGCAAGGATGGCGCGGGAGTTGTTACTCAGGTGGGCGTCTTGGAAGATGATCTCCTCGTCGAGCACTTCGTGACCAGTGAGTCCCAGACCTCCCTGATTGGCAACATCTACTTGGGCCGTGTGCAAAACGTGTTGCCCTCGATGGAGGCGGCCTTCGTCGATATCGGACAGGGGCGCAATGGCGTCCTCTATGCCGGTGAGGTGGACTGGCGTTCAACCAAGCTCGGCGGTCGCGCTCGCAGGATTGAAAATGCTTTGAAGTCTGGGGACCAGGTCCTCGTGCAGGTGGCTAAGGATCCCATCGGACATAAGGGTGCGCGGTTGACCACGCAGATCTCCCTTGCCGGACGCTACTTGGTCTACGTGCCAGGTGGTCGAAGTGCTGGAATCTCGCGCAAGCTGCCCGCGCCGGAGCGGAAGCGTTTGAAGAGCATCCTGGAAAACGTGATCCCGGGTCGCGGGGGTGCCATCATCCGCACCGCGGCGGAGAACGTGCCGGAAGACGCCATTGCCGCTGATGTACGCCGCCTCAACAACACCTGGCAAGACATCACTGAGCGTGCCAACGAGGAAAAGTCCTCCAAGGGAGCCAAGCCGGTCACCCTCTACGAGGAGCCGGATGTGCTGGTTAAGGTCGTTCGTGATCTTTTCAATGAGGACTTCCACCAGCTCGTTGTTGATGGCACTCGTTCCTATAACGTCGTGCGAGCTTATGTGGATTCAATGGCGCCCGATCTCGCGGACCGCGTCGTGCAATACCGGGCAGCAGAGCATGGTGGCATGGATGCATTTGAGACTTATCGCATCGATGAGCAGCTTCACAAGGCACTCAGCCGTAAGGTGTGGCTGCCTTCGGGCGGCACGCTCATCATTGACCGCACCGAGGCTATGACGGTCATCGACGTCAACACAGGTAAGTTTACGGGCTCCGGTGGAAACCTGGAGGAGACAGTAACCCGTAACAACCTTGAGGCCGCCGAGGAGATCGTGCGCCAGATGCGGCTGCGCGATATCGGCGGAATGATCGTGGTGGACTTCATCGATATGGTTCTGCCCGAAAACCAGGATCTGGTCTTACGCCGTCTCAAAGAGACCCTCGAACGTGATCGCACCCGTCACCAGGTTTCGGAGGTCACGTCACTGGGCCTGGTGCAGATGACTCGTAAGCGTCTGGGCACTGGCCTGATCGAAACCTTCGCCACCGAGTGTGAGCACTGTCATGGGCGCGGGCTCATCATCCACGAGTATCCCGTGGATGAGATCGCTGAGGAAGAGCACAATGATCACGCGTCGCGTCATCCCAAGAAGGCTCACCAACACAAGTCGGAGAAGAAGCTGGAAGGAGAAGACACTCAGCAGCGCAATTCTCGCCAGCGCCATTCCATCGAGGATCTCGTAGCCAATGTCATCGTTGATGATGAGGAAGACTCGGACGCGTCGCACGCAGAAGGCGACAAGAATGCCGGAGACGGCCAGCGAAGCAAGCGTCGCGCGCAGCGTTCACGCCGCGGTCGTCGTGGACATGACGAGCTCCACCACGATGAGCCTCGCCATCATGAGTCCCGACATGAAGGCTCTGAACACACCTCGGCAGCGGAGGACATAGCCTCCATTGGCTATGCGGCGGCGGAAAGCGCTGCGGCCCAAGATGAGGTGGCGGAGTTTAACTCTTATGTGGCAGATGAGCCCCCTGTAGAGTCTGTTGTCGAGCGGACTGTTGAACATTCAGGTGAGTCTAAGGAGGACTCGAAAGAACTCAATTCAGCACGCCGATCACGTCGCACGTCGCGGCGTGGGGTGCGATCGGCACAGCGCGCTGCATCTACTCAGGAGCCTGCAAAGGCGACGGAGCTAGAGGTAGAGACACGGGCAGAGGCACAGGGTACCTCCCGTATGACCTTTGCTCAGGCGCAGGCAGAGTTTGAGGCCTCGCCGCGGCGCAAGCGCGCAACGCGTGGAAACTCGCGTTCTGATCATGCTCCGCGTCCGGAAGATTACGTAGATTCCGCAGTTGGCAGCACGTCCGCTGTCTCCGGAGAGACAGCTTCGGAAGATCCCGCTGTTTCGGCTCAAGCTGCTCAAGCTGCGCAGCCCGCACAAGCAGAACCTGCCGCCGCGCAACCAGCGCGGACACGGGGGCATCGTAGGGCGGTGCGCAATACGTCAAAGCGCGCGAGCCATAAGCAGGCCGCTGCGGCAACAGTGAAGGCGCAGCCGAAGAAGAAGCACGCGTCTCCTGTGGAAACTTCTCCGGAGCAGGCTCCTTCCGCAGAGCCTGGTGTCGAGACCAAGGTGATTCGGCGCGGTCGCAAGCGCGCTGTGCGCAAGGTGACTGCGGTGCGGCAAGCGCCACGGAGAGCTGAGAAGAAGGAGCAGGCGACCGTAAAGGAGTCTGCAGCTGAGTCCTGGGAGGAATCCGCTGCGCCAAACCGCGGCAATGGCCGGGGACGGCGCCGCCTAGCACGGCGACGGAGCAAGTAGGGCAGCGCCACGCGAATGGAAAATACGCGGTTTGTACTTTTCATTCGCCACGGGGTAGTCTTTGACAGTCGCTGTTTAGTGTCTTAAAGCGCAGGACCGAGCCCTCTATGGAGGATGGTATGCGTCCGCGCTGAAACTAAACGCCAAACGTTAATGTCCATTTCGAGGGTGGCACCACCGCCGCTCTCGGTCGAGTTTAGATAAGGGGTAACCCTCTATGTACGCGATCGTCAAGACCGGCGGCAAGCAGTACAAGGTTGCTGAAGGTGACCTCGTCAAGGTCGAGAAGATCGAGGGTGAGCCAGGCTCTGCCGTGGCTCTCACCCCGGTTCTGCTCGTCGATGGCGCAACCGTCAAGGCTAAGGCCTCCGACCTGGAGAAGGTTTCGGTCTCCGCAGAAATCGTCGAGCACGCCAAGGGCCCGAAGATTGATATCCTCAAGTACAAGAACAAGACTGGTTATCGCAAGCGTCAGGGCCACCGTCAGCCGCTGAGCGTTCTGAAGATCACCGACATCAAGTAAGCCCGATTAGGCTTTAATCCCCTTAAAGGAGGGAAACCACATGGCACACAAGAAAGGTGCTTCCAGCTCTAGCAACGGTCGCGATTCTAACCCGAAGTTCCTCGGCGTTAAGCGCTTCGGTGGTCAGCAGGTTAAGGCCGGCGAGATCATCGTTCGTCAGCGCGGCACCAAGTTCCACCCCGGCGAGAACGTCGGACGCGGTGGGGACGATACCTTGTTCGCACTCGAGGCTGGCTCCGTGGAGTTCGGCATCAAGCGCAACCGCCGTATCGTGAACATCGTTCCGGCCGAGCAGGCTGCAGTTGAGGCTTCTGCTTAAGTCAAGTCTCTAGTTCTTAAGGCTCGAAACTTCCCCGGGTGGGAGTTTCGAGCCTTATTTTTTTTCACACGGCACGCGCCGCAATCGAGCTTCATGACTCGGGTTCGGCGCTCGTGTTTGTCATCTTGCCTGCCTGGTTCATTAGACTGCTGGGGAGATACCATTTTTGGGAGGAAATTCATCATGGCACGATTCATTGACCGCGTTGTCCTGCACCTGCAGGCTGGCGATGGTGGACACGGCTGTACCTCCGTGCACCGCGAGAAGTTCAAGCCGCTGGGAGGGCCGGATGGCGGCAACGGCGGGCACGGGGGAGACATCGTGCTTGAGGTCTCCAGCCAGATTCATACCCTGATGGATTTCCACTACCGTCCGCACATCAAGGCTGGCCGTGGTGGCAACGGTGCTGGAGACTGGCGCAACGGTGCGCGCGGGGAGGACCTCATTCTCGAGGTACCGGCAGGCACCGTGGTGCGCACGCAGAAGGGCGAGACCCTGGCGGACCTAACCGTACCTGGCACCCGCTTCATCGCTGCTGAGGGCGGCTTCGGCGGCTTGGGTAACGCGGCTTTGGCTTCCTCCCAGCGCAAGGCACCCGGGTTTGCTCTGCAGGGCGAGCCCGGCCAGGCCCGCGAGCTGGTCTTGGAGCTGAAATCCATGGCTGATGTTGGACTGGTGGGTTTTCCCTCTGCGGGCAAGTCCTCGCTGATCTCTGTACTCTCCGCCGCCAAGCCCAAGATCGGGGACTATCCTTTCACCACTCTGCAGCCCAACTTGGGTGTGGTGGACATGGGCCACGAATCCTTCACCATCGCAGACGTCCCGGGGCTTATCCCGGGCGCGGCCGAGGGCAAGGGCCTGGGCCTAGACTTCCTGCGTCACATCGAGCGCACGGCCGTGCTCGCGCATGTGGTCGATGCCGCCACCATTGAGCCCGGGCGTGATCCCGTCTCTGACGTCGAGGCCTTGGAGCAGGAGCTGTCGAACTACCAAGCAGCCCTCAAAGAGGATACCGGCCTAGGTGATCTCCGCGAGCGTCCCCGCATCATCATCCTCAACAAGGCGGATGTGCCTGAGGCCGAGGAGCTGGCGGAGTTTGTCAAGCAAGACTTGGAGGACCAGTTTGGGTGGCCGGTCTTTATTATTTCCGCCGTGGCGCGCAAGGGCCTCGAGCCGCTCAAGTACAAGCTGCTGGAAATGGTGACGCAGCACCGCAAGACCCAGCCCAAGGCGAAGGCGGATGCGCAGCATACCGTTATCCGGCCCCGGGCCGTCGGCAAACGCAAGCATGCCGGGTCCCACGCGGACTTTACTGTCATGCCGGATCCGCAGGTTCCGGGTGGCTTCATCGTTGAGGGGGAGAAGATCGAAAGGTGGCTTATCCAGACTGACTTTGAGAACGACGAGGCTGTGGGCTACCTGGCGGACCGCCTGGCAAAGGCCGGTGTGGAAGACGAGCTGCGCCGCCAGGGTGCCGAGGAAGGTTGCCCCGTGAGCATCGGGGATATCACCTTCGAATGGGAGCCCATGACCGCGGGCGATCCCACCATGGCAGGCCGTGGCCAAGACGCACGCCTTCTGGGCACCGACCGCGTTTCGGCGGCCGAGCGCAAGCGCGCTTCGCAAGCACGGCGTGGCATCGTCGACGAATTCGACTTCGGTGAAGAGGAAGAGGTTACGCGCGCGTCCGCCAACCGTGACCGCTGGCAGGGCTAGGTGCGCCTGCCTTTTTAGGGCTCCTGAGCTGCGGGTTAGGATCCTGCCCCCCGCATAGTGGGGACGAGCATGGCGCGGGTTTGTATTATTGAGTGACATGTCTTCTGAATTACAGAATGAGTCCATCAGTCCGTTGCCCGTGGAACCCTTTGAGGGACCCACGCTGGATACACCGTTTCCTGATCCACTCGCAGACAACCCCACGGCCGCAGGTTATTCCTCGCAGTTGCGCGACCAGATCACCAACGCCAAGCGTGTCGTGGTCAAGATTGGTTCCTCCTCGCTGACGGACCAGGACTTCCTGGTATCGCAGGAGAGGATCGATCATATCGTCGATGCGGTGCATGCGCGGATGGGTGTCTCAGACGTCATCATCGTCTCCTCCGGCGCCGTTGCCGCTGGTATGGGCCCGCTGGGGCTCAACCGTCGCCCTACGGACCTGGCTACGAAGCAGGCTGCAGCCTCCGTGGGACAAGTCCACCTGGCCTATGAATGGGGGCGTTCCTTCGCGCGCTACGAGCGCACCATTGGTCAGGTTCTGCTGACGGCCTCGGACATCGGTCACCGCGACCGGGCCCGCAACGCGCAGCGCACCATCGATCGCCTGCGCCAGTTGCGCACGATCCCCATCGTCAATGAGAACGACACCGTCGCCACCTCCGAGATGCACTTCGGAGACAATGACCGTCTCTCGGCGCTGGTGGCCAACCTCATCGGTGCGGATGCGCTTTTCCTCTTCTCTGATGTTGATGGGCTTTATGACAAGAACCCAGCCGAGCCGGGCGCGCACTTCATCGATGAAGTGCGCACAGGCAAGGATCTCAAGGGCGTTGACGCTGGTGAAGGCGGCAATGTGGGCACTGGTGGCATGGCCACTAAAGTCTCGGCCGCGCGCCTGGCCGCCCGTGGTGGCATCCCGGTCCTGCTCACCTCCACCGATAACATTGGCCCCGCGCTTGCCGACGCCTCCGTGGGCACCGTCTTCCACACCCGCATGGAGCGCAAGCTTTCGGCCTGGAAGTTCTGGGCCCTCTACTGCGCAGATGTGGGTGGGGCAGTGCGCCTTGACCAAGGGGCCGTGGACGCCGTGACTAAGGGCGGAACCTCCCTGCTGGCAGTGGGTATCACCGAGGTCATCGGAGAGTTTTCCAAGGGAGAAATCATCGATATTATCGGGCCAGAAGGCGAGGTCATTGGGCGCGGCGAAGTCCGCTTCGACTCGCAGGAGCTGTCACAGATCATAGGCAAGCACACCGAGGATCTGCCCGAGATTCAACGTAGGTCGGTCGTTCACGCTGATTATCTTTCCAACTATGCTTCTCGCCTATGAAGTTCTACATGGGCCCGGAGCAGTGGCCTGAGACCATCGCAGGTATCGAAGCACAGGGCCACAGCCTCGTGCCCAACCTGGAGGAAGCGCAGTGCTACGTCAACACCGCGCCTGATCCGGCCGATGTACCCGAACTACCGGAGAGCATTGAGTGGGTGCAGCACTGCTTTACCGGCGTCGAAAAGCTGGTGCGTGCCGGACTGATTCGGGAAGTCGGAATCCCGTGGTGCAACGCCGCCGGGGCTTTTGCCAAGCCGGTGGCGGAATCGGCGCTGGGCCTGATGCTTTCGGCAGCCCACCACCACAAGGCCTTCGCCTTGGCTGGGACGTGGCGCGTGGCCGAAGAACTTGATCGCACGCAGGCCTGGCTGAGCTCTCCTCGCACCCCTACCGAGGTAGTCATTCTCGGCGCGGGCGGAATTGCCGCGGAACTCATTCGCCTGCTGGAGCCTTTCGGGGTCCGCGTCACCGCGGTAAATCGCTCGGGCAGGCCCGTGGAGGGGGCCGCGGAGACGCTGAGAATGAGTGATGCGGAGTCGGTGTGGGAGCGAGCAGACTTTCTCGTTTCTATTCTGCCGCTGACCACGGAAACCCGGGGGATTATCGGCGCCGACCGTTTCAAGGCTATGAAGTCCACGGCTATCTTCATCAACGTGGGACGGGGCGCGACCGTGGTGACCGATGATCTGGTGACCGCGCTATCTACGGGAGAGATTGCTGGCGCGGGCCTGGAAGTGGTGGATCCGGAGCCTTTGCCCGATGGGCACCCGCTCTTTTCTGCGCCAAATTGCACGATGACCCCGCACATGGCGGCCTCCGCGCACGTGGCTATGGCCTACATTGGCAAGATTTTTAATGCGAATGCGGCCGCATACCTGCACAATGAACCTATGCCCACCCGTGTGGATCCGTCGAAAGGTTATTAACTATGCGCTACGCCATCCTCCCTCACCCGTGGACCGAGACCACCTCAGTGCTCGATGCCGCAGGTCACACCCAAGTTCCTCTGGATGAGGCCGAGTTTTTGGTGTTCAACGGCGCTCCCGGGGAGTTCCCCGATCCTTTGCCCGAGTCCATTGGCTTCGTGCAGGTTCCCTTTGCCGGAGTTGACCACGTCCTCGACCTCATCCGCAAGACCCACGCGGAAACAGGCGTGCGCTGGTCCAATGCCGCCGGCCTTTATGATTCCACGGTGGCGGAATCAACCATCGCGCTCCTGCTTGCTCAGCTGCATGCCCATAAGCGCGTCGGCACGAGCTGGGACAACCGCGACGAGGTTGAGGCTCATACGAGTTTCCTCTTTGAGGATAGGACCGTCGCCATCATTGGCGCGGGCGGTATAGGAACCAAGCTCATTGAGATGCTCTCCGGTTTTGGACCGCGCATCATTGCGGTCACCCGCTCGGGGCGCCCAGTGGCAGGAGCCGATGAGACGCACCCCGTCTCCGAGGTGGAGAAGGTCTGGCCCAACGCCGACTATTTTGTATTCCTTACCCCGCTCACGGACGAGACCTACCACTTGGGCAACGCCGAGGTATTCGCCGCGATGCCCTCCCACGCCGTGGTCATCAATGTAGGGCGCGGCCCGCTTATCGATACCGCGGCGCTCGTGGAGGCCCTGAGCAACGGTGAGATTGCCGGGGCGGGCCTCGATGTCACCGACCCCGAGCCACTCCCAGACGGGCACCCGCTGTGGGAGATGCCTAATTGCATCATCACCCCGCACGTAGCGAACCCGCCTTATTCCGTGCGCAAGCGCATCGGCGAACATACGCTCAAAGCGGCTGAGGCCTTCGCTGCAGACAAGCCGCTTCCCACCGAGGTAAATGCGGAAGCGGGGTACTAGGCCATGAGTGTCAATTCCATGAACGATGATTCTGAGAATATTCGCGTTGGAGACAGCGAGCGGAGCCGCGCGCTCGACGAGCTGAGCACACACTTTGCCAACGGGCTCATCGACATCAACGAGTTCGAGGAACGCACGGGCAAGGCAGCTATTGCCAAGACCCGGGGTGATATTCGGAAGCTTTTCCTCGACCTACCCCGCCTCGATGGCACTGACCCCGTGGCAGGGGAACCCCACCCCAATGCCCCCGCGCCAATCCGGGCGGAAACACGTGCGCAGGAGGAGCTCGATGAGGTTCTCACCCGCGGTAAGAAGGTGCAAAGATTTGATGGCTTAATCTTTGCCGTCGCGATGATTCTTTTCTTCCTCGGCCTGTTCGTCTTCGACTGGGACTACTTTTGGATCGTGTTCCCCCTGGCCGGCGTGGCAGCCTGGGGAGTACGCAGCGTGGCTAACTTCAGTGATGAAGACGAAGAGATCTTTGACGAGCTCAATGAATCTGAGGAAAAAGAGCGGGCAGAGCGCTTGCGACGCGCGGCTGAACGCCGCAGGGAGCTAGGCAAGTAATCTTCACAGCTCTTCAGCGGCGGATAGCTACGAGCCTAGAAGCGCACCTCCCAGACCTGGCCGAGTAGCGGCAAGTGCATAAAGATGCCACCCACTTTTATCCCTGCGCTCTCAAGCACGCGCGAGTAGGTAGCCATCTGCCCGAGGTAGTTGGCCCGGATGTGGGCTTCCGGGTCCTTGCCCGGGTAGGTCTTGTGATCCACGAGGTAGCGCACGCCATCCTCTCCGACAATAAGGGCGTCCATCCAGCCTTGTGCGCGGCTACCGTCCTGAGCGCAATAATCAAAAGGTACTTCGGTCTCAATGCGGGCCGAATCCCCGAAGTGCTTATTCACCCACGCCTGCCAGTTAGTGCCCATGGCCTCCAAATCAGCCGTATCGATATATCGTCCGATGCCCCAGCGTTCGATGATCCCTTCCGCCAGTTCACTGCGCTGCAGGGGCTGAAGGTGAGCCAGGTCGACACCAAGGTAGGCGTGCACGGCATCACCCACCTTGTCCCAATCTTGGCCGCCACCAGAGTGTAGGGCTGGGCCGGTGTCCTCTACACGCAGAACCTGAGCCTGCGACTCAACTTCGGTGGCCTGCGCGGAGGAGGCAACGAAGCGGGCGGGGGAGAATACCTGCTCGCTCGGAGTCGGATAATGGGCATCCCGGGACATAAACTCGCGCGCCGGGTCGGCATCCCACACCGTTGGCTCATCGATGGCGGTGGGGAAGACGCGGTGAATGACGTCGATCTCCGTGTGCGCGGAGGTCTCTTGCGCTATACCGGGGACATCGACTAGCACATCTTTATCGAGCCGGGCGTCGCGGGGGCGCACCGAATCTATGACCTGAGAATTATCGAAGCGCAGCACGTTTCCTTCCGCTCCCGTGAGCAATTCCACCGGGCGGGAATCGTGGGCCAGCAAAGCAGGGAAAGAATCGCCGATGCTCATCAAGGGCACGATGACGGTGTGCTCCTGGCTGCGGGTAAATGCCACGTAGAGCCTGCGCAGATCCTCCTGGTGTTCAGCCTGCGCGCGAGTCTGGTGCAGCGGAGAGCCCAAAAGAACTTCGCGGCAGCCCTTTGTGTCCAGGAGTAGGCTGAGCGGCCAAAAGAGCAGGCGGCGGCCCTCCAGAGGAGCGGTGACATCGAAGCGAGGAGCCGGGTCCACCCACACGCCGGCCGGCTTAAAACGGTCGTTATGCTGCAGGCCGGGGAGAATAACAGTTCCCCATTCCAGTCCTTTCGCGGAATGGATGGTGCCCACGTGGACTGCGGTGGGGTTCTCCGCGGCCCTAGTGGCCGGGGAGTCCTGCTCCAGAGATTCCAGGAAACGCAGAAGTGAATGCTGGCCCGCTCCGGCCAAGGACTGCTGGCTAAAGGCGGAGGCATTGCCCACGAAGGCATCGAGGGTGGCAAGCCTTTGCTGAGGCTGCGACCAGCTGGCGATGCGCTCCGGCAGGCGCAGTGCCGCAATGGCGGCTTCCACCAGCTGCGGTAGTGCAGCGCCGCCCACCAAGGGGGCGAGCTCGTCTACGACCGCAATGCTGGGGTGCTGTGCCCACTGGGCCAGCAGCTCACGCCGCTGGGTGGGGTCAGCGGCGGCACATAGCTCGTCGAACCAGGTCAGATGCGCCGGGTGATCTTCAAAGACATGGATAAGCTCGAGCAAGGACTGGGTGGAGGTCTTATCCACTAGCCACAGCAGCGCTGCACGCAGCACCGTGCCCTCTCGGGTCTCGAGGAGAGTACGCGCATCAGCAGTGGCCGGAATGCCGTGTCCCGACAGTGCCGAGACCATTTCATGGATATGGGAGTTGGTGGACAAGAGGATGGCGCAGCCACCTGAGGGGAAGCCTTCCTCCCGGAAGGTGCGGGCCAGATCTTCGGCGAGGGCATCAAAGAATGCAGGTATCGTAGGCGGTTTGATCTTGCCGTTATTGAACTTGCCGCGTTCTGGCTCCCAGATTTCAACACTGCCTCCGATACGAGAGCGCGGTGATTCAGGCGCGGCGAATGGTTCGGGGAGGAAGAGTCGCGCGTTATCTCCCTCGGGGAACAACGGGGCGAAGAGTTCGTTGGAGAGGCTGATGGGTTTGCTCCATGAGCGCCAGCTGCGCGCGAGGTTGGAGGTATCGCCTTGGAAGGGACCTGCCGGATCGGTGATGGCAGCCAGTGCAGCGTCCATGAGCGCGGGATCGGAACCGCGGAAACCATAGATGGACTGCTTGGGATCACCCACCCAGATAACCTCGGAGACCAACTGGGCAAGCTCCATGAATACCGCCAGCTGAATGGGGTTTGTGTCCTGGAACTCGTCCACGATTAGAAGCTCGAAACGGGCGGAAATCTCCTCCCTTACCTGTTGATTCTCCCGTAGAAGCCGCAGCGCCTTTTGCTCCTGATCGCTGAAGTCAATCTGTGCGGTGGCGTCCTTGTATGCCTGGTAGCTCTCCAAGCAATCCGCCGCTGCGGTATAGGTCAGGCGGATAAGTGCCGCGACATCATCCTGGAAGGACTGCGAAAAGAGAATGTAATGTGGGGGGAAGGTTTCTTGTACCGCATCCTTAACCGGCTTTCCTCCCTTTGCTTTTCCTACTTCGCCCTCTGTGGCCTTGTGCCACTGCTTCCAGGGGGTGCGATCAGCCGCAATATCCAGGTTGAGTTTCATGCGGTGCAATTCCTGCGGAAGCTTCTCCAGGAAGTTTTTCAGCGGCTTGACGGATGTGCCTTTGATGTCGCCGGCCTCTAAAGCATCCCTGAGGTTTGCCGCTAGGGCAGGATATTGTTCGAGGATCTCTTCCCGCGCATCCGCGGCAGAGTAGTTCAAAAGCGCACAGCTGGGATCCTCCGCGTAAAGCGAGCGAAGCTTGTCCTCCTCGGTGACGCGTGCCTGACCAAGAGTGGTGGTGAGCTCGCTGATGGAATCCTCCGCTAAGCCAGGCAAATCGGCAAGGTCGATGTTCTCTCGGCGGATCGCTGCGATGAACTCTCGCAGAGTTTCGCCCCACTCGACTTCGGTTGAGTTTCCAAAACCGGACTTGCTCCGGGAATTGCTGCGCTTGCTATAACTCATGCGAGCAAGGAGGGCGGAGTTTTCTTCTTCATAGTCTGCGATGATGCGCGAGGTAGCTAGGGAGAAAGCGGCCTTCTCACTATCTTCGGAGAGCACGGTCAGTTCCGGTGAGAGCCCCGCGTCCACGGCAAACATGCGCAGGATCTGATCCGTTACCGAGTTGACGGTGCCGATCAGCGCGCCGGGCAACTTGAGAATCTGCTCGTTGAGGCGCGCTGATTCTGCAGGTTTCAGTAACGGGTCTTCCGCAGCATCGACCAAGCCCTGCTGGATGCGCTCGGAGAGCTCACCGGCCGCCTTGCGGGTAAAGGTCGTGGCGATGATCTGGCTCGGCTCTAAGGGATTTGTGGTATCCGCCAGGCGCTTCGTGAGCAATTGGGTGAGAGTGTAGGTTTTGCCGGCGCCAGCGGAGGCGCTGATGATGGTGAAACGAGCCTTGCTCATGCTTGGTCTCCTTTGTTCCCAGTGAGGAAGTCGAATGCGGTATAAGGGCTAGCCGCGCGTGTGGCCATGCCCCGTGCTTCAAGTTCGGTGACCCGAGTGCTGAACTCGGGGAAAGCTGCTTGATCTTTCTTATCCAAGCTCCGGAAGTTATCCAGGTCGAAGACCCAGCCCTGCCTAAGCCCATCGAGGACGTAGTTGACGTGATAAACCATGCGATCCCACAGGGGCGTGAGTGAGTCCTCCGGCAAGGAGGCGGGTCCCGTATAGGGCGGGGAGAAGATGGGGAAGGGGGAGAAGAAGCGCGTCTGGAGTATCGAGTAATAGGCCACGGGATAGGAACCCAGGCCCTTGGCCGTGCCTGCTAGGGAGCGAGCATAGACAGCAAGCTGCATCTCTTGGTTCTTGGAGATCTCATCACTGAACTTATTCTTGCTCGTGGTGTACTTGAGGTCGAAGAGGCCGATGCGCCCTCCGCCGAAATCGAGGTCGACGTCCCTTTGTCCGCGCAGCTCCACCGGGGCGCCTTCTCGGCCAGGGAGTTCAGGCAACGTGACGCCCGTGATCGGAGTTTCATTTCCGGAGATGGTGGCGCCCATGGCGCGCACGGCTGCATTGATATCCGCGACCGCACGCGTGGTGTCTCCCAGAAGGCGCTTCCGTGCGGATTCCTGGCCCTTGAGGGTTAGCTCCGCGCCGTATCCCTCCAGCGCGGAGTTAAAGGCTTTCTCAACTTCCGCCGCAGTGGCGTTCTTGGCATGCAAGTCCTCGAATACCTTGTGGACTACCGTGCCATAGAGCTGGTTTCCACCGGGGAGGTTCATGGCCACACCCGGGTCGATGCCCAACCGGCGGCGCAGGAGCCACTCCAAGGGGTGCTGAATAATATCGACCATCTGAGAATAGGACAGGCGCTCCGGCAGCAGGTGCGCGGCGGGGGAGAACTCGCGGTAGAAGGGATTGCCGGCTGGAAGCGCGGCGATGGCAGGAAGCGTCACCGGCAGGCGCAGACCGCGGAAGCTCCACGTGTCTCCCTGCACCAAAGCACCCGCCCGGGAAGTGACCTTCTTTGCTATCTCCGTGACGCTTGCTTTCCCGGATTCCGTGGAGGGCAAAGCGTCCCTTACTTTGGAGAGCAGAAGATTAAGAAGCGGATGGCGCGAAGTCTCCTCCCCCGAGAAGTAGGAAGGAATGACTGCGGTGATGCTTCGAGCGGTGGTGAGGATACCCAGCTGTCCGGAGATGACCAACGGAGCGAGCGAGGAAGGGATGGGTAGGTGTACTCCTGCCTGAGCCAGCTGCGCCACTTCGACCTGGGTGAAATCCTGCGCAACCGACACCGTGTTATCGATTGGTGCCCACCACAAAACCTCCTGGCATCCCAGAGGCAGCGCGACGGGGTGTTGCGCTACGCTGCGGCCAGGCTGGGCTTGGGGCAAGGCAGGGCAGTGCGCCGAAAGAGCTTCGAGTATGGAATCTAGTTCGCGGCGGCTTAAGGTCCCAGCTGTGGAGAGGACGTTGCGGGCTTGAGCTACTACTTCTGCTTCGAAAGATTGGCCTAGTTTGAGAAACCGAGCGCGTAGCCACTCAAGGTGGGGTAGAAGGTCCTCAGCGGAGAGCACATCAGTGTCTTCCAAGGGCTGCAGACGGACCAATTGGTCGATATCGCGGGCGAGCTCGTCTTGGGCAAGGGCGCCGGTCTCAAACTCTTCCGCCCACTCCGCAGAGCCCACCCCTGCTGCGCGGTTGAGCAGCGAACGAATGCGGTTACCCACGAAGTTCGGGATGAGGCTACCCGTGGAGTAGCGCAACATGGTCAGCGTGGACAGGGCCCGAATGTCATGGGGACGCGTACAAGCGGCGAGGAATACGGGAAGGGTAGGAGTGGGCGCGCTTTCGCCGTAGCCTATGGCAGCCTGATTGCGCAGTGCGAGTTCGTGGTCCAGCGCGGTGGTAGCGGCGCCGGTGAGAATGGTCTGGTGCTCACTTTGGGCGAGAATGCGCGCGGCAGATGTAGCGCATTCGTAGATGGTGTCTGCCGTGATGATGTCAAGAGATTCGAGGCGAGAAACCTGTGCCACCTCATCCACCTGGACGCCCTGCGCCTGCAGGCCGGAGAAGATTTCCTGCCAGATACGCGGGAGCTCATCTATCCGGCAAAAGTGCAGGCTAATGGTGGAGATTCCCACAGGCCAGCTCTGCCCCTTAGATGACATCTCCCACAGCGCTTGCGCTACAGCGCGAATGCTATCGGCGGCACCGGCGGGGACTGTGTTCATACGTTCGATGAGATCGATGACGGCGAGGCGCGATGCTGAGTCTGTGGGGACGTCTCCTTCTGGACGCCAGCCATTGGCAACCAGTTCATCCCGCCAGCGCAGCAGGGCCTGGGCCATGGCCCAGGGGTTCTTTGCGCAGGATTCGGCGCACCAATCCGCGCGGCCGGCCGCGACAGCGTTGTGCAGTGCGCTGCGGTAGGCCACGATGCGCTCTGGCGCTGTGAGCTGCGGAGCCTGCAGACCCAGCCGTGTGGCAAGTGTGGTGGCGAGGCCCTGCGGGCCGCAGCGCACGGTGCCCACGGTAGTAGAAGTGGTGTCGGCGCGATGATCAAACTCCCAGCCGAAGTCTATGTGCATCCCAATGGGCCTTTCTTCTCGTGAATTGTCGCGTTTCAATCTATCCCCCGTACCGGACATGTGCTCACCTATCGGGGAGCACTCCCCACACGTGGAGCACCCCGTGTGCTTAGCTCGGTACGCGTGAAGCACCTGAGACTCAGGCTGGGTTTGCGTATGCTAGAAACCCATGAGCACAAATTCTGAACGCGAAGAAGTCCTTTCCCAGGCCCAGGCCGCTAAGGCGGTCGCGCCGGTTTTTGCCCAGTTGGCTACGCCGAAGAAAAACGAGATTTTAAGGCGCGCCGCGGAAAACCTCGTGGCACACAGCGCCGATATTTTGGCGGCGAACCAGCAGGATATCGAAGCCGGTCGCGCGGCCGGAATGACGGAGGCTTTGGTTGACCGCCTGGCTCTCGATAGCGATCGCATCGAAGGCATCGCCGGAGGCTTGCGCCAGGTGGCGGGGCTGAAAGATCCGGTGGGGGAGATCCTGCAAGGACACACCATGGATAACGGCATCCAGATGAAGCAGGTCCGCGTCCCGCTGGGGGTGATGGGCATGGTTTATGAGGCTCGCCCCAATGTCACGGTGGATGCTTTTGGCCTCGCTCTAAAGTCCGGCAACGTGGCTCTTCTGCGCGGCTCGAAGTCCGCTCGCTCCTCCAATGCCAAGCTGGTGGAAATCCTGCAGGACACGCTCGAGGAGTTTGGTTTGTCGCGTGAGGGCGTGCAGCTTTTACCCTGCCAGACCCATGAGTCCGTGCAGGATCTCATCACCGCCCGTGGCCTCGTAGACGTGGTCATTCCTCGCGGCTCCGCCCGGCTTATCGACGCCGTTGTTAAAGGCGCCACCGTTCCCGCCATTGAGACCGGCACCGGCAACTGCCACTTCTATATCGATGCCTCTGCGGATGTGGACAAGGCCATCGCTATGGTAATCAACGGTAAAACGCGGCGCGTGTCGGTATGCAATTCCACCGAGTGCGTTTTGCTTGATGCTGCTTTAAGCGATGATGACAAGCTGCGGATTATCGAGGCCCTGCAGGATAGGGGCGTCACCATCCACGGAATCGTCTCCGAGCTGGAGGCCTTCGGTGTTAAAGGCGCAGTCGAGGCCACCGAGGAGGATTGGAGCGAAGAGTTTCTCTCCATGGACATCTGCGCCAAGGTCGTTGAAGGAGTCGATGGTGCCATCGCGCACATAGCTAAGTACACCACGGGGCATACCGAGGGCATCGCCGCGCAAGACGCCGGCGTCCTCCTGAAGTTTGCCAACGAGGTAGATGCCGCAGCGGTGATGCTCAATGCCTCCACCGCTTTCACGGATGGCGAGGTCTATGGAATGGGTGCTGAGATTGGAATCTCCACGCAGAAGTTGCACGCGCGCGGACCGATGGCTTTGCCCGAGCTGACCTCCACGAAGTGGATTCTGGAAGGCACCGGACAGACCCGTCCGTGAGTGTTATATTTTTGGGGTGAAAGTTCCCTACCTCTCTCATTCCCCCTATCCCTTTCCTCAACCCTCTACCCGCCCTTTTTCTGATTCTTGGAAGTTCCGCGTGTGGTTGCGGCGAAGTGCTGTAGCTGTCCTCGCGGCTTTAGCCGCGGGCCTTACTCTGAGCCCAGCGCATGCCAGCGGCATAGGATCCTGTCCGGCTGTCGTTATCGTTGGCGCGCGCGGCACAGATCAGAATAAAGACACGGACCAGTACTTCGGCCCGCAGCAGTATGTGCCGGACGGAGCAGTCTCAAATGGTTACGAGGGGCCAAATCTTACTGGGCTATTCCGGCTCGCAGAGAGCCGGAATCCCACAACGATGGAAGACGTTTATGTCCTATCTCTCGACGAAGAACAGTATCCGGCAACCATGGGCGTGCCAACGGTAGCTGAAACGGGGGAGGAGATTTCCACTCTCGAGCTCTTCAAGCGCGTGGGCGTCATATTGCATCAAGCTCCCTTAGGGGATCTAATACAATCAGCAGCTCTCAAGTTTCAAGATAGCCTAGAGACTGGGCAGAGGATGGCTCCACAGGTTGTCGACAATTTTGAAGCCAGCACCGGCTGTGCGCCGCGGTACATTACTGCGGGATATTCGCAGGGGGCGATAATCGGAACGGGCCTCGAAGACCACCTAGCAGCTAAAGGCCGCCTAGTTGGTGGGGTATATATGGGCAATCCTCTTGCGCGCCCGAATGTTAAAGATACTGTGGGCACCCCTGCTCGGGGTGGCGGGTTATTGGAAGCAGTTCCCACCAACTACTTGCCTAGTGGAGCATCGAGTGCAAAGCACCTCGATTATTGCCTACGGGGAGATTTCGTGTGCGATCTTACGGTCGCTTCAACCGTAGATGCGATTAATACTCGCATGAAAGTTCATGGCTCCTACTTCCAAGGCGAGGCTTCCGCAGATGATGCACGGGTGGCGGATGAATTGGCGGGTTGGATAAAGGAAGCAAAGGCCTACTAGTTATACTTGCCACCCATGACCAGCCCTCAGCGCATCGGAATCATGGGTGGCACCTTTGATCCCATCCACCACGGACACCTTGTCGCCGCCAGTGAGGTGGCTTATCGCTTCAATTTGGAAACGGTAGTCTTTGTTCCCACCGGCCAGCCTTGGCAAAAGAAGGGAAAAGTCGTCTCAGCGGCCGAGCACCGTTACCTAATGACCATGGTGGCCACGGCCTCGAATCCGCGCTTTACGGTCTCGCGCGTCGATATTGACCGTGAAGGGCCCACCTATACCATCGATACGCTGCGTGATATGCGGAAGCTTTTTCCTGATGCGGAGCTGTACTTCATCACCGGGGCGGACTCGACAGCCTCTATTCTCAGTTGGCGGGATTGGGAAGAAATGCTGGATATGGCGCACTTTGTGGGAGTGACACGACCGGGCTACGAGTTGAGCACTGATATGTTGCCGCCTGGCTCGCGCGATGCCATTGAGCTCATTGAGATTCCGGCGATGGCGATTTCTTCCACCGACTGCCGGCGGCGCGCAGCCGCGAAAAAGCCAGTGTGGTACCTCGTCCCAGATGGGGTGGTGCAGTACATTGCCAAGAACAATCTCTATGGGCCCAACCCGGATAAACCGCTGTGAGAAATAGGCAAATGAGCATAGAACGTGCAACACTAGAAGCTTAAAAGTACTTGTGTCTCCTAGTGTCTTTAAAAAGGATTGTTCATTGTCTATTTCTGACGTTGCCCGCCGGATGGCGGAGATTGCAGCGCTGGCCGCCAACGAGAAACTGGCCACCAATATCGCGGTCATCGATGTCTCTGACGTTTTGGCCATCACCGAGGTCTTTGTTGTGGCCTCGGCCGATAACGAGCGCCAGGTTTCCTCAATCGTCGAAGAGGTCGAGGGCGAGCTAACTTCAGCTGGCTTCGAGCCCAAGCGCCGCGAGGGCAACCGCGAAAATCGCTGGGTCTTGTTGGACTATGGAAACATTGTGGTCCACGTACAGCGCAGGGATCAGCGCGAGTTCTACGGCCTCGACCGTCTCTATCATGACTGCCCCCTCATCGAGATTGAGGGCGTCGAGACTCCGGAGCGCCCTGGCGAGTGGTCTTCTGAGACCAATACCCGTGAGGTCTCCTCCATCGACGAGATCCCGCTGGCCCCGCAGGAGCCGGAAGAGGACGAGGAGTTCTAAGTCCTCATGAGCCGCCGCCTGATTCTGATCCGACACGGACAGACCACCTATAACGCCACTGGCCGGATGCAGGGCCACCTGGATACCGATCTGGCCGAGGTGGGCTATGAACAGGCGGCTGCGGCGGCGGCACTGCTGCGGGATAAAGATATCTCCTACATCATCTCCTCCGATTTGATTCGCGCCAAGGAGACGGCGCGGGTGATCGCGGATTCCCTCGGTATGGACTACGCCGTCGACAAGCGCCTGCGGGAAACCGATCTCGGGCGTTGGCAGGGGATGAGCTCGGCGGAGGTCGATGCACAATTTCCCGGCGCGCGCGCCATCTGGCGCCATGATCCCACGTGGGCTCCGCCGGAGGGTGAGTCGCGGGTCGACGTCGCCAAGCGGGCGCGTCCGGTGATTGATTCCCTCATGCGTACCAGCACCACCTGGGATGATGGTCCCGTCTTAGTTGTTGCCCACGGCGGTGCTATCTCCGCATTGACGTGCCACCTGCTCGGGTTGGAGCATCACCAATACGGGATTTTGTCTGGCCTGAAGAATACTCACTGGTCGCAGCTGACGGCGCGCCCGCGCTTCGATGCGGACAAGCCTTTGTCTCCGCTGCATTTTGGCCCGGATAACGTCGACGAGGCCACCTGGTACTTTGACGGCTGGAACATGGGGGCCCGCGTCATCGGGGGAACCGGGGCGGATATCTAGTGAGCGTGCGCGTTGTCACGGATTCCGCGGCGGGATTGCCCCCCGAGGTGATAACGGAGCTGGATATTTGCGTCCTCGACCTGCATGTCATGGACAATGCTGGGGCTGGCGGAAAGGAACAGTCCACCTCGGGTTTGAGCGCCTTGGAACTAGCGGCGGCTTATGGGCGCCAGATGGAGCGCTCCGGCGATGAGGGCGTGCTGGCTATCCATCTCTCAAAGGAACTGTCCTCGACGTGGTCGGCGGCGGTGACTGCCTCGGGGGTTTTCCCCGATACCGTCAAAGTCCTCGATTCCGAGACCGCAGGAATGGTGATGGGTGCCGCCGCGATGGCTGCCGCACGCCTCGCGCAAGACGGGGCAAGCCTTGAGGAATGCCGTTCCGCCGCCGCGGATACCCTCGCGCGGGGAAAGACATGGGTATATCTCAACTCCACGGAGGATCTGCGCCGATCCGGGCGCATGTCTGCGGCGACGGCCATGTTATCGACGGCGCTTCTGGCTACTAAGCCGATCATGTCCATCGCGGATGGAAAACTCGAATTGGTAGGCAGAACCCGCACGCAGACGAAGGCTTTTACCAAGGTGGTAGATCTCGTGGCCTCGCGTGCGGATGGACAGCCGGCCTTCGTGGCGGTTCAACACAATGATGCTCCCGCCGAGGCCGAGCGGTTGAGGCATCTGTTGGAGCTGGCTCTGGCTAAAGGCTCATCGTTCATGGTAGTGCCGCTAACGGAGGTCTTGTCCGTGCACGCAGGCCCCGGTGCCATCGGGGTTTCCGTGGTCTTTAGTACGCCCGAGCCTGAGGAAGCCCCGGCCAAGCCTCGGCTAGAGTTTCCCTCTTTTGGGCCGCTGTGGCATCCTCCGCGGCCCTGATTGCTGGCTGTTGTTGATCCTTACAACAAGTTGTCCACAGGTTGCCGGATCGGGTCTGGCCTGGCTATGGAGCGCAGGCTTAGCTTCAAGGTATGGCAACCGCGCGTATCAGCGATAGGCTGCGTGAGCTAAAAGAGCCCACGGGCCAAGAGGAATATCTCGATGTGGACTTCCCACGCCCACGGCTGCGCATCCCGCCCTGGCAGGCCTGCGTTGTCGCCGTGCTTGTCGTGGCTGGCGTGGTGGCGTGGCTGGGAATAAGCTCGCGCCAAAGCACGCAGCTGGCTCCAGTGGCACCAGCGACCCCGGCGGAGACAGCGGGGGAGGTCGTGAACAAGGGGAGAGGAGTTGCGAGTTCTGAGTCCACGCCACAGGCGCCAAGTTCCGTGGTGGTCTCGGTCGTGGGAGAAGTCGAATCCGCCGGGCTTGTGACGCTGGCTCCGGGGGCGCGTCTGGCAGATGCTCTCGCCCGGGCTCGGCCCTTGGCGCATGCTGATCTTTTGGGGCTAAATCAGGCCCAGCTCTTGGTTGATGGGCAGCAGATCGTGGTGTTGGAGCAAGGCTCAACCGTGCAGGGTGCGAGCGCGGCGGGCGCTGGAGATTCGCAAGGCGGTGGTTTAGCGGAGGCCGGCTCTGGTCCCGGGGCGGGAAAGGTCAGCCTGAACAGTGCCTCCCAGAAGGAGCTGGAGAGCTTAAGCGGGGTAGGGGAGGTCACCGCAGCCGCGATCATTGCCCACAGGGAAGAGATCGGTGGCTTTAACTCCGTCGAGCAGCTCTTGGATGTCAGCGGCATCGGCCCTGCCAAGTTCGAGAAACTCAAAAATGACGTCACGCCATGACGGAGCTGCGGCTATTTCCAGGGGCGGCGGTGGTGTGGGCGGCCACCGCGATCGTACTGCTGAACGGGTGGCAGGCGGCCTGCATCATTGTGATGTTAGTGGCTGCTGCCTGGCTTCTCCTTCGCCAGCGTGGCCAGGGCATTGCCTGCGGCGGAATCGGGCTGGCCGCAGTGGCAGTGGCGGCAATAAGGAAGTCTCGCGCGCAGGCTTTCGAGTTTACGCAGCCGTTGGAGGGTCGAATCAGCGCCGCACCTACCCAGACGGATTCCGGCACTTGGTTGCTGCGGCTGCGGGTGGAGGGCTTCCCGGCGCAGCTGCCAGTATTTGTCAAGGATAATCCCGGCCTGGAAACCGGCTCGCGAGTTTCGCTCGCGGCCTCCTTTAAAGAGGCCTCGCGCCCGGGACTGAGCCCCGTGGTGGCTGAGGGCAGTGCCGTGGGCGTAGCGCCTCCGCGGGGGTGGGCGCACGTGGTGGCGGGAAACTTCCGGGAGCTGGTGAGCGAGAGCGTGGGACCGGCAAGTCAGGGTCTGTTTCCTGGCATGGTGTTGGGGGATACCACCCTCCAAGAGTCTGCCGAGCGGGATCTTTATGTCGCCGCGGGGCTTTCACACTTGAGCGCCGTATCCGGAGCCAACGTGGCCATCATTTGCTCCGCCGCGGCGCTAGTATGTGCTGCTTTCGCCTTGGGTCCTGCCCAAAGGATGACCGCGGCGGCAGCAGCATTGGCCGGGTTCGTGCTCTTGGTGGGCTTCGAGCCCTCCGTACAGCGCGCCGCGGTGGCGGGGATGGTGGGGCTGCTCGCGGTCCTTAACTCCTCTCGCATGCAACCACTGCACGCATTGAGTCTGGGGATAATCGTACTGATTCTCGTTGACAGTGAGCTTGCGCTGAGCTTTGGATTCGCGCTATCAACTGCAGCCACGGCCGGGATCGTGGTGCTCAGCCCAGTCATCGTGCGCTTTCTTGCACCGACCGGCTGGCCGGAGATTCTCGTTCGCGCCCTGGCGGTGGCCCTCGCCGCCGACGTGGTCACCATGCCAGTGGTGGCTTTGATGGCCGGCGAGGTATCGGTGGTCTCGGTGCTGGCTAATCTTTTGGTTTCTCCGGTCGCGGCGCCGATAACGATCTTGGGTGTCCTCGCGGCAGCGTGTGCCCAGTTAGGCCCTATCGACATCCTCGGGACGTGTTTGCTTAAAGTCGCTGAACCCTGCACGTGGTGGATAAACACCGTGGCACATGGGGTGGTAGCGCTGCCTGTCTCCACGGTGGCCGCCAGCCCGTGGGCAGTGGCGCTGGTCTATGGCTGGATTCTGCTCGGCCTGGCCTTTCGGCGCCCGCTGCTGACTTTAATCGTCGTGGTGTGCGCGGTAGGGGCCGCCGTCTACCAGCCTGGGGAGGTGGACATTAGCCGCCTGCGTACCCACGAGGTCAGCACGGAAAGCGAGATAGCACCAGTGCCTGCCGGGACGCAGGTCATCATCGTGCGCGGTCCAGAAACAGGGGACACTTCGCAGGTTTCGCCACGGCGTTCTTTGCCTACAGCCTTTCAGTCCACGCCTCGACCCACGCGCACAAAAGAGGGCATACCAGTGCTTTACCCGAGTCGCGATGGTCCGGTGCGCCTCTATCGTGACGGCGTGCAACACTCTAGCGACGGGAGGTTCTAAGATGGCTGTCATGCCTGTTGCACCCGTCCACCTCATCCTCGGAGATGACGAGTTCCTCACCGAGCGCGCCCGCCTATCCTTCCAGAGTGCTGCGGCGCAGGACAGCGATACCGCCCTCGAGGTCAAAAGGCTCAGGGCCTCAGAGGTCAGTGAGGGAGAGATTGCAGAGGCCACCAGCCCCTCACTATTCGGGGATAACCGGGTCATCGTTGTCAGTGACGTCGAGCGTGCGGGCAAGGAAGTCACCAAGATACTGTTAGAGGCCTGCGTTAATCCCGCGCCGGGCATGACCATGGTGATTGTGTATACGGTGAGCGCAAAGACACTTAAGGCCAAGAAGAAGGCCCCCGAGATCGTGTCTAAGCTGCGCAAGATCGGCGAGGTTCACGAGGCTTTTTCGCTCTACACCAACGAGCTTTTGCCGTGGGCAACGCGCGAGTTCGCCAGCCATGGTGTGCGTCCCACCCCGGATGTGGTCCAGGCCGTACTCGACGGGGTGGGCTCTGATCTGCGCGAGTTAGCCTCCGCGATTTCCCAGCTCGTCTTCGATACCAACGGCAACGTGACTAGGGAGGCTGTGCATAACTACTACATTGGCGTGGCCGAGGTCGCCAATTGGGACATCGCGGATGCAGCCGTCGCCGGACGCCTCGAGGCTGCTGTGAGCACCTGCCGGCGCGCGCTGCAGCTCGGGGCGAGTCCGGTGGCCATCGCCGCGGCACTGGCCAATAAGGTCGGCGCGATAGCGCGGCTTTATTCGGCCCGCGGAGACCAGTTTTCCTTGGCCAAACAGACTGGTCTCAATGCTTATGTGGTCAAGCTGACGCAGCCGGTGGCCCGGCGCTGGTCGGGGGAGAATGTGACCCGGGCCGTCATCCTCGTATCGGAGTTGGAGGCAGAGGTCAAAGGCCGGGGCGGCGACCCCGACTTCGCCATCGAGGCAGCCGTGCGTCGCATCGCGGAACTGGCGCGATAAAGTAGGGCGCATGAGTGAGAATCAAGAACTAGAAGAGTTCGCCGCCAAGCTCTTTGACTTCGCCCGCGCGGGTGATGCGCAGCTAATGGATTACATTGAACGCGGTGTCAACGTCAACATGGTCAACCAGGAGGGGCAGTCGTTCCTCATGCTCGCCGCCTACCACGGCCAGGCTGATCTCGTGGAAAAGCTTCTTGCAGCCGGCGCCGATGCGGACCTTCTCAATGATCGGGGGCAGTCCCCACTGGCGGGAGCCATCTTCAAGAAGGAAGAGGCCGTTATTGAGGCTTTAATCGCCGCTGGCGCCTCGGCGACTGCCGGGCAACCCACTGCCATTGACACTGCCCGCATGTTCGGGCGCGCAGACCTCGTTGAGCGTTTGGGCGCGGGGGGATGAGCCTAAGCGCCTTCCTCACGGTCATCGTTGCAAATCTTATTGCGGCGATGTCACCCGGACCGGACATCATCCTCATCACCCGCATCGCCACCAAGTCGCGGCGTCACGCCGTGGCAGCGGTGCTCGGAATCCAAGTCGGCGTCATCATGTGGTGCTCGCTTACGGTGCTCGGCGCCGCAGCTCTCCTGCGCACCTTCCCCTCAATCTTGGGCCTCATCCAGCTAGTCGGTGGAACGTGGCTGATGTGGATGGGCTGGAACATGCTGCGCACGGGGTGGGCCGCGCGTACCTCCCCGGCCGTCGACTTGGAATCGGCCGAAGCCTCGGTGGGCAGGCTGCGCTACGCCTTCGTACAGGGCATGACCACGAACTTGTCGAACCCCAAGATTGTCTTGTTTCTGGCCGCGCTCATCGCGCCCTTGCTTCCAGCGCATCCCTCGCTGGGGCTGGCGGTGCTGCTTATCGCCAGCCTGGTTATCTCCAGCTTCCTGCTCTTCTTGGTCATCAGCTTCGTCATCTCCACCAACAAGATCCGGCGTCGCATGCTGCGCGCGGGACCGTGGATTGACGTTGCCGCCGGAATCTTCTTCATCGTGGCGGGTGCCACGATGGCCGTCACGGGTTTCCAGGACGTATTCTAAGCAAGCTTAAGTTGCCGGGGTGCGACTAGGTCCCACACCCAGTGGGCCCAGGCCATAACCGTGCCGGCCCGCCGCTTCAAGGTACTGCTCGACATCTCCAAAGCACTCGATTCCATGATGGCGAGGACATCCGAGCGCTGTGGGCCACGCTGCTTGGCGACGACGCCCTCCAAAACCGCGTGGAACACCTCGTCACCCGCCATGACCTCCACTAGTGCGAGGTTGCGATCATCCCGCGAGGGCGTTTCCATGATGCTTCGGCCGAGGGCAGTCAAGCGGGCCACGGAGCCCTCCAGATCAATCAACCCCAGGTAGCGTCCCGCATTGACGTAGTAGTCTGCTTGGCGCGGGGTGAATCCATAATGGGCGTGAATAGCCGTCTTGTCCAAGTCCTTGTCGAGCAGTAGCTCGCAGAGGCTGACCACCCTGGCAAAGGAATCTGCTTGCGGGAAGGGTATACGCGCTTGTCCCTGATGCTGCGAACGCGGGTGTGTGCGGGGTTTTATCCGGTCCAGCAGTGTGCGGAGTGAGTCGATACTTACTGCCGAATCACCCAGGACATAGCGGGTACTCGCGGCGAGCCGAATGCTGCGGAAGTCTTCCGGGTCGGTGAAAGTGTATCGGTAGAGGTGAAAAACCCCGTTGGAATAGACCAAGTAGAGGGGGATGACCTCTTTCGAAAGCTCGCGTGAAAAGCGCAGGTAAGGGAAGTAAAGCTGGCGGATATTGAAGTCGGCGGTGATGTGGTTCTTGGCTTCCACCAGTACCAGGTGTTCGGGGGATTCGAAGCCCGCATCAATCTCCATCTGCGCACGATCCACGGTAAAATGCTTGCCCATCTCGCGCAGGTGGAGCGGAAGCCGCCCGGTGGACATGCGCCCGGCCACGGTGGGAACGAGCCGGCTTCCTCCGATGAAGTCCTCGATCATCCCGGACAGCGCTGCGGCGCTGAGAACTAGGGCTTCAGATCTGAGGGCAGAAAAATCCAGCGATTCGATTCCACTGGGGATGGCAAGCGTGCGCAACACTCCGGCGCTGACCGGAAAACGCTCATAGAGATTGAAAGGGCCAATGAGATAGGAGCTGCGGCTCAGCGGGAGGATAGAAAGCCCGAGGTCTTCGAAGATCCAGGGCCTTGAAGTAGAGAAGTCATGCTTGGCCATAAGCCTAGGCTCGCGCCCACTCAAAGCCTTGAGTTCTTGGGCGCTGACACGAGCGAATCCGGCGGTAGAAATCTCGGAGGAGAGCTTCGCGTCAAATGTGCGCAGCCAACCGATGTCATTGAGACCCAGGGCCTGCCCGGCGGGTACCTCGAAACGGCGGCGCAGGTACTCTTCTTCGCGATTATCACCCATAGTTGCGCACCAGCACCTCCTCGACCTTGCCGCGCTTGGAGGCTACCGAATTGATGGCGCGGGTGGCGCCCACGATGGATACCTGGTAGTCACCATAGAGCTCTTTGATGAAGTCCGTGGCGGAGTTAGAAAGCAAGAAACGCACGCCGCGGGCATCTAGCTCGTCGCAGGTCTCTTTCAACTTGATCTGATTGCTGCGGTCGAAGCCCCCGGATTGATAGCCGGTGAAGTTGCTCGTGGGATTGACCGGGTCATAGGGCGGGTCGAGGTAGACAAAGTCTCCGGCTGCGGCTTCTGCCAAGATGGCGGAGTAGTCGCCGTTGTGAAAGACAATGTCATTACCATTGAGGTAGGCGGAGACTCCACGCAAAGTATCAACATCGCAGATGGAAGGGTTGGCATATCGGCCAAAGGGCGCGTTGAACTGGCCGGCGTTATTGACGCGGTAGAGGCCGTTGTAGCAGGTCTTGTTGAGATAGACCGTGCGTGCGGCGCGCTCGGTGCGGCTGAGCCGCGCAAACCCAGCCTCGCGGTCGAGGCCGCGCATGTCGTAGAAGAATGAAGCCTCATTGGGATAAGTAGCAAGCAAGGCAATGAGTTCCTCGACGTTGTCCCGGGTGACCTCGTAGAGGTTGATGAGTTCTGAATTGAGGTCATTGACGCTAGCCGCGGGCGGGCGCAAAGAGAATAGCACCGCGCCACCGCCTAAGAAGGGTTCGAAGTAGCGGCCGAAGCCATCCTGCGGGAGCGCAGCGTGTATCTCGGGCAGGAGCTGGCGCTTTCCGCCCACCCATTTCACTAGTGGCTTCACATCATTCATAACGAGTGTCCATCTTAACGTGCGAGCGGACATGAGCATGAGTCCGTTAGCCCAAAGCGTTCGAACGTGTTATCGATGAGGGTGGGAAACCGTTAGTGTACATCGGTACCGATATATGTTCTCGGCTTGTCAGAGAGTGGTCAGAAGATCGAATGGGTGGAATATCGGACACAATCGAGGAAGCTGAGAACCTCAAGATGCGCGCAATCCGCAAAGAGATCTCAGAGCGAGGGTGGGACAATCAGAAGTTGTGGCTCATCCCGGTTTAACTCAATCGCGCGTGTCTGCACTCTTCGACGGAAAATTTAGCCAGTTCCGCCTAGATTCGTTGGTTAACATCGGTGCCAAACATAGTATCCATGCTGAAGTCACCCAAGGCCGACAGGAACGGGCGAGCACTTGGTAGGTGTTAAGGGGATCTTCGGGTTTTGGAGTGCAGTGGTTTTGTTGGTCGGTTGTCCTCCGCTTGGGCCTGATCCTTCAGGATAAGTCGGATGGCCTTGCTACCGCACTGCCAAGTTCTGGCGAGGCGGCCCGTCTGTGGATAACTGCGTCCGGCGCTGGTGGGTTATCCACAGTTTCCTTACTGGGTGCGGGTTGGGGATTGTCGCACCTGGTGGCGGTGGCTTAGCGTGGCGCTCATGGGCTTGCAGGAGTATTTCGCACAACTTGGCCGGGGTGTTGACCTCGTAGCTGAGTGCTCGGGGCTATCTGTGCCAGACCTTGAAAAGATAGGGGCCAGCACACAGGATGCCGCCGAGCTTATAGGCCTGCACACCATCTACTTCGGTACTACTCCCTATACAGCAAAGCAGCGCTTAGCCGTTAACTCTGCTCGGAGTACCGGGCACACCCTGAGTACTTTGCGCCAGATCGAATCCTTTACCCGCCGCATTACAGGGAAACTGGATGCGTGGAACCTGCGGTTGGAACTATGCGCCACGCCAAGCGAGCAGGTTACTGCGGTAGCCAGGCGCCGGTTGCGTGAAATGCGTGTTCCCCGCACGTATTGCGAGCGTGCGATGTTGCGCCAGCACCCTAATGGGCTGGCTACCTTGACAGTGACCGGTAATGGTTTGGATATGGCGGATGCTTTCCGAACCATTGATCATAAGCGGCCGGGCGAGAGCTTTATAGCCTGCATGCTCGGCAAGGCAGACGGGGCCCCGGCTGGGCGTACTCGTGTGACGACTATGGCAGTCCTCCAGTTGGAGGACTACGGGAAGCTTGTACGCCGCGAGGGTGGTGATGTGCTGGTGCGCACCACTAGTGGGGCTGTTATCACCGGCGCGCAGCTTGTAGAGCGTGCTTGTGCCAACGAGGGTCTTATTACGGTGATAAGCCGTACGCTGGGGCCGGTGGACTTGTACCACTTTGAGCGCTTCGCCTCGGTCAAGCAGCGCACAATGCTGGCAGCAGAGCACCCTACGTGTGCGTGGCCGGGCTGTAGCATCCCGGCAGAGCGGGGGCAGTTTCACCATCTCACGCCGTGGAGTCATGGTGGGGAGACTAACGTTGCCAACCTGGTGACCTTGTGTAGTTATCACAACGGGGTTAATGAAGATGATCCGAATGCGCCACCACGCCGCGGGCGCCTTACCCGCGAGGGCGGGACAATAGTCTGGCAGCCCCGCAAACGCACTAGCCGTTAGGTCAACACCGCCTAACGGCGACTTCCCGCACCCTAAAACAAAGCCCGGTGGGGAAACCAACAACGGGCAGGACTATGACTGTGCAGTGGAGATGAACCCGGAAAATACCGGCAAGGGACTCGCATTTTGCCTGCCGGTCCCACCACGCACTCTAAAACCCAGAAGAGCCCGCTAAGTATTGTTTTGCAGCTGAGGGGGCGGGGCCTCTGGGAAGAGCGTTCCACTAAAGCGACTGGGTAGGAAAACTAGTTTGTCCCCGCACCAAAAAAGTGCGGGGACAAACTAGTTCAAGCAGGCGTAAGTGCCAGACTTAGGCCATCTTGTTGAAAGCCACGGCCATGCCGGACTTCTTGTTGGCTGCGGTGTTGCGGTGGAACACGCCCTTGGAAACGGACTTGTCCAGGGAGCGGGAAGCGGCGCGCAGCTGCTTCTCCGCACCAGCCTTGTCGCCGGCCTCAACGAGCTCGCGGAACTTGCGGATCTCGGTGCGAACAGCGGAGCGGACAGCCTTGTTGCGCTGACGCGACTTCTCGTTGGTGAGAATGCGCTTCTGCTTGGACTTGATGTTTGCCATCGAATTTTACCTCTTGGAATCGAAAGTGATTATTGCTTGCAACCAGCCTTGATGGACTCTCCCGCGCCTCGTGTGAGTGTTGGCTGTGTATCAACACGCCTCTCAAACTAGATGCCCGGCGCCGGTATTCGAAGAGCGGACCCAAGGTCCTGACCGCCCCGACCGACGCGCCCAGCAGACAAGTAACTGTGCAATCCTAGCAGCAGCGTGGCTAGAGACCCAAAACCGCCATCTCCGCTCTCGCCTAAGCCCAGTGGTAGCGCGAGCGCAGGCGGTTGGTGATGCGCTCGAAGCGGCGCTGCGGGAATAGAGTGCCTTGGCGGCGAACCTGTTCTTCGGAGATCTCGAGCACGCGATCGAGCCGGATCCAGCACTGGCGGCCGGACTCATCCCAGTCGCCGGAGCCGATTTCTAGCCACTCATCTTCGTGGGCGTGCTCCGGATTGGGGGAGATCAAAAGCCCCAGGACCGTGGTGCGGGTGCGGCCAATGACGAGGATGGCGCGCTCGCGTGGCGGGGACTGCTTGTCATCGGAAGGGGCCCACACCCAAACTACCTCGCCGGAATCGGCCTGGCCGTCCATATCGGGGGCAAAAAAGATGGATCGGGGGTGGGAAGCGGAGGCTTCGACGCGGATGTGGGCAGCTTTGCGTGGTTCGCGGGATTTTGCGCGGCGGTGCATTCCCAGGCGCTCGTTGATACGGGAAAGGCCGTGGTCCACCGGCTCTTTGTCCCTTACTCCCAGCGCGGCCAAGACGCGGGCGAGCACAGTTGGTTTGCCGCTAGTCATGTAGCCTATTGTAGACACATGTCTAAAAATTTTGCGGCCAAGACGTTTACGGATCCAAGTCAGATCCGCAACTTCTGCATTATCGCCCACATCGACCACGGCAAGTCGACGTTGGCTGACCGCATCCTGCAATACTCCCAGGTAGTGGACGCGCGCGACATGCGTGATCAGTACCTGGACAACATGGATATTGAACGCGAGCGCGGTATCACCATCAAGGCGCAGAACGTGCGGCTGCCGTGGGTACCACGCACCGGCAAGTTCGCGGGGGAGGAGATCGTCATGCAGATGATTGATACCCCCGGTCACGTGGACTTCACCTACGAGGTCTCCCGCGCACTTGAGGCCTGTGAGGGCGCCATCTTGTTGGTGGATGCAGCACAGGGCATTGAGGCGCAGACCTTGGCCAACCTCTATCTGGCCATGGAAAATGATCTTGAGATCATCCCCGTGCTCAACAAGATTGATCTCCCAGCCGCGGAGCCGGAGAAGTACGCCCTGGAGATCGCCAACATCATCGGTTGCGAGCCCGATGAGGTCATGCGTGTTTCCGGCAAGACGGGAGAGGGGGTCGAAGATCTGCTCGACAGGGTCACCGAGTTGGTTCCGCCGCCCAGCTCCGAATTCGCGCCCGATGCTCCTGCCCGGGCCATGATCTTTGACTCGGTCTATGACACCTATCGCGGCGTGGTGACTTATATCAGGATGGTGGACGGCAAGCTGGTCCCGCGCCAGAAGGTCACCATGATGTCGACCAATACCAACCACGAGCTGCTAGAGATCGGCATCATTTCCCCCACCATGCAAAAGTGCGAGGGGCTCGGGCCCGGCGAGGTGGGCTACCTCATCACGGGTGTAAAGAATGTGCGCGAAACCAAAGTCGGGGACACCGTGACCTGGGCTTCCAATGGTGCCACGGAGGCGCTTAAGGGCTACCACGATCCCAAGCCCATGGTCTATTCCGGGCTCTTCCCCATCTCGCAGTCGGACTTCCCCGATTTGCGTGATGCACTAGAAAAACTGCAGCTTAACGACGCCTCCTTGACCTTCGAACCCGAGACCTCCGTGGCGTTGGGCTTCGGTTTCCGTTGCGGATTCTTGGGCCTATTGCACATGGAGATCACCCGCGACCGCCTTGAGCGCGAGTTCGGCCTGGATCTCATCTCCACAGCGCCTTCTGTTACTTACCGCGTGATCGCGGAGGACGGCGAGGAGTCTTTGGTGCACAACCCCGCGGATTGGCCGAGCGGCAAGCTCAACGAGGTCTATGAGCCCATCGTGAAGATGACGGTCATCGTGCCCGAGGAGTTTGTCGGTCCCACGATGGAGCTGTGCCAATCCAAGCGCGGCCAGATGGGCGGTATGGATTATCTCTCCGAGGATCGCGTGGAGCTGCGCTATGTCATGCCTTTGGGCGAAATCATCTTTGATTTCTTTGACATGTTGAAGTCCCGCACTAAGGGCTATGCCTCCCTCAACTATGAGGAGGCGGGCGAGCAGCTCGCTGACCTGGTCAAGGTTGATATCCTGCTCAACGGCGATCCAGTTGATGCTTTCTCCGCGATCGTGCACCGTGATTCCGCGCAGTGGTACGGCAATAAGATGACCAAGAAGCTCAAGGAGCTCATCCCACGCCAGCAATTCGAGGTGCCTGTTCAGGCGGCCATCGGCTCCAAGGTTATCGCCCGCGAGAATATCCGTGCGATGCGCAAAGACGTGCTGGCCAAATGCTACGGCGGCGATATTTCCCGTAAGCGCAAGCTCCTGGAGAAGCAGAAGGCTGGTAAGAAGCGCATGAAGTCCATCGGCTCGGTCTCCGTGCCGCAGGAAGCCTTCGTCGCTGCGCTGTCGACAGACGGTGAATAATTCTGGAAATGTGGGTTAACGTTGGGTGCAATGTGGTTGTGGCCGCAAAGTACTTTTAGCCCAGTGTGAACTGGCTTTATGAGGGGAACCTTAACTGAGAGCCGACTGGTTTTAAAGTCTCCTTTTGCGTTTGTGAGGTGCGTAGGAGGGGCTTTTAATCCTGCTTTGGCATAATTCTCAATTCTTAAGGTTTTCCTCATGTCTTCCACGGCTGCCATTAAGCGCTTCGGTGTCGCCTTCGGCGCCTGCGTATCCACCCTCCTTCTTTGCCCCAACGTTGCCCACGCGGAGACCAATACTCCTATTGAGCACGTTGTCGTGATTTACGCCGAGAACATCTCCTTCGATCACTACTTCGCTACCTATCCCAAGGCTGAAAACAACGAAGGCGAAAAGCAGCAAGGCACGGACCTTGCTGCTCCTCAGTTCGAGGCCAAGAAAGATACCCCCAAGGTCAACAACCTCGCCTCGGAGGATCTTCTCGGCGATAAGAATCCCAACTCGGTCAAGCCCTTCCGTCTCTCCCCGGATCAGGCTGCCACGGTGGACCAAAACCACGAGTACTCCGCAGAGCAACAGGCGGCGAACAACGGGAAGATGGATAAGTTCCCCGAAACCGTCTCCAGTGACGTGGATAAGAAGAACAACGGCTACTCTGCCAAGCCCGGTCTGACCATGGGCTACTACGATGGCAACACTGTCACCGGAATGTGGAACTACGCGCAGAATTTTGCCCTCAACGACAACAGCTATTCCACCATCTTCGGCCCTTCGACCCCGAGAGCCATCAACCTCATTGCTGGCACCGTGGCTGGCGCCACCATGCACGATCCGGCCAGCGGTGAGCAAGTCAAGATAGAGCCCGGCAAATCGAGCGCCCTGGCTGGCGTCGCGGAAGATGGCTCAACGACCACCATCGTGGGAGACCCAGACCCCCTCTACGATGATTGCTCGAATGCATCTTCCGCCTCCACCGACCAGGTTGCTGCTTTTAGCAATGAGAACATCGGTGACCAGCTCAATGAAAACAACGTCACCTGGGGCTGGTTCCAGGGCGGGTTCCGGCCCACCGAGCCTGCCACGGAAAGCAGCCCGGCGCGCTGCGGAGCTGCTCACAACACGTTGACGGGGCAGGGCCAGCCTGACTACAACCCACACCACGAGCCTTTCCAGTACTACGCCTCGACCGCGAACCCGCACCACCTAGCTCCCAGCAGCGCGGATATGATTGGCAAGACCGACCAGGCTAATCACCAGTATGATGTCGAGGACTTCGATACCGCACTCCACGACGGAAACCTCCCGGCGGTGTCTTTCCTGAAAGCCCCGAACTACCAAGATGGACACGCGGGCTACTCCAATCCTGCTCGATGAGCAGGCCTTCATCACCCACTACATCAACGAGCTGCAAAACTCTCAGCAGTGGGATTCGACGGCGGTTGTCATTGCTTATGACGATTCCGACGGATGGTATGACCACAAGGCTCCCAAGATCCTCAACGGTTCCGATGACACCACCATCGATGAGGAAACCGGTGATCCCGTCGACGCTGAGATTTGCACCTCGGCGGCAAAGGGCGTCGGGGTAGCCGGTGGCGCCAAGGGCCAGTGCGGCCCGGGCACACGCCAGCCGCTGTTGGTTGTCTCTCCCTTTGCCAAGTCCAACCATGTGGATAGCACCTACACGGAACAGACTTCTATCACCAAGTTCATTCAAGACAACTGGGACCTTGGGCGCCTTGGCGCAGACACCTTTGATAACCGAGCCGGCAAGCTCGATGGCATGTTTGATTTCCAGGCCAAGGCCGACAAGGTCTTCTTGAATGAGACGGACGGGAGCGTCGCCAAGTCCTATGACCAGGTCAAGAAGATCGACAACGCCTCCCGCGAGACCACGCAGCTCAAAGACGTCGCCGAGGGAATGAATGACCCGGCCTCGACCGAGAACGGCGCAATCAAGGAAACCCGGCTGGCCGCGGCGACGGAGGAAAAGTCCGGCTTCCCCACCTGGATGTGGGGCGCCCTGGGAGTCATTGTTGTCATCGTCGCTGGCGGCGTTCTATTTATGAAAAATCGCTCTGGGAACAAGTAATGAAAGCCCGGTGCCTTCTTCTGGCTTCGCTGGTGACGCTGGCGGGGTGCAATAGCACTAACTCGCACGCCCCGGCGCCGTCCAATGAGCCCTTGGTCCGGGATAGCTATTCCTGCCCGGTACCAGCGGAAACCGGAGGAGCATTGAGCCTGAACAATACCTCAGGCAAGTACCTGACCGTCTACGTGGCGGATAAGGAGGGCTATGCCTATCAGGTCATTGAAAGGGTAGGTTCTCCCTCCGTGCGCCAGTGGAATGCCAAGTTGAAAGACGGCACCTATCACCTCGTGTGCGTGTTCCGTAATACCTCCTCCATTGCTGGTGCGGAGTTCGAGGTCACGGGCTCGCCCTATAAGGAAGCATCGAAGATGCTGCCGATAACTGAGGATGATGTTGCCAAGGCATCTGTTGCCCACGCCGCTCAGCAGCATGGTGAGCTTGCCCAATGGGCGGGGCTGGATGATGCCTTACTTCTGGCCACCCAGTCCGGGGACCGCGAGGCTGCCAAAAAGGCGTGGCTTGCGGCCTATCGCAAGTACCGGACCTTCGATGATTCCAACACCGAATGGGAGGGCCCAGTCGATGACATCGGTGACTTTGGCACCAGCGCCACGCCGACGCCAGAGGACATCGAGGGCTATCACCGCGTGGAGTGGGGGCTGTGGCACGGCGAAGCTATGCCGGAAGTGGCCCAGCACGCCCAGTTCCTCAATGACAACGTGCATACCGTGGTCGAAGGGGTGGGGCAGTTTGCGCTCGCCTCAGCGGACTATGGCTTGAGGACTCATGAAATGACCGAGGAACTCGAGCGTTTCGATCTCCAAGGCTACCGGGACTACGGCTCCAACTCCCTGCCGCTAGCAGTCCAGACAGACATGGAGGCGACGAGGACGATGATAGACCCGCTCCGAGACATCCTGGCGCAACGCGGTGCGAACCTCGCCGAGATAGATAAGAGCCTTGACAAGGTGGAGGATTTTTCACAGACCATGGATCCCCACGACCCCACAGACCGCCAAGTCCTCAACGGATTTGTTGCGGACGCGAATGAAAAACTGGCTGTGATCGCCACTATGACTGTAATCCGGAGGATGTGGATGAGCTGCCCACTCCATTTCTCGCGCCGGGCCTTCCTTGGCGGTGTCGCTGCATTGGCGGCGACGCCTTCCGCTTCTGCTGCTATAGCCGCAAGTGCTGGTGATGATCCTGAGTCGAGTAACGAGCAGGCTTCAGCGCTTCCCCTTGAGGGAGAGCACCAACGGGGGATTGTTGAGAGCGCGTCAAGTTCTTTGTGTGTGGGGCTTTGTGAACTTGTTTGGTTAGAGGTATGTGTTGAAGCGGTCGGGGTAGGCCACGGCCATCTGATTAATGGCTTGTTTCCAGTTGGTGACTCGGGCT
>NZ_VXKK01000035.1 GCF_008693105.1 Corynebacterium flavescens | reverse complement strand
AGGAGCTTTTCCTCAATTGCTTTGATCCGTGCGGAATCTGCTGGGTCTCGTTTAGCCACAGTAGTCATTATGGTTTATCTCCTTGATGTGAAGGAAGTCCCTCACACACAAACCATTAGACACTCTCATTGTTGATCCTCCGCAACGCTATAGCGTGCATTGCGCGCTCGACTTCCTCCCAGAGGTGTCCCTGGCGGAGTACTTCCGCGCTCTTACGCAGCGCACCAGAATCCTGGTAGCAGGAGGTCCTGCGGCGCCGGATGGCATTGCGTTTCCTGCCACGGATTCAGGGGAACTCGGCCTCGATATCCCGACGGATTACCTGACCATCACTGTCGGGGTCGGAGCCGCGCTTTTCGACGATCGTTTTGGGTTGAGCAAGCTCAAACCCGCGCACCTAGTGCAGATGGAGCCTTTTGCGGATGATTCGCTGGTTGACTCATCCTGCCACGGCGACATCATCCTTCAGATCTGCGCAGACGAGAAAGACACGGCCTTGCATGCGCTGCGCGATATTCTGCGGCACACGCGTGAGTTCGCCACGACGCGCTGGCTGCAAAATGGATATCAGAATGAGCCGCGGCCCACGGGGACACAGCGCAACCACTTGGGCTTTAAAGACGGAATTGTCAATCCCCATCAGGATGACTTTGATTCCCTGGTGTGGGCAGGCAATGACGAGCCGGCGTGGGCGGCAGGCGGAAGCTATATGGCGGTGCGCTTGATTGGGATGCTCACCGAGTTTTGGGACCGGATTTCAATCGCGGAGCAGGGGCAGATCTTTGGCCGCGACCGCTACACTGGCGGACCGCTGACCGGTGGGGATGAGTGGGCGGCGCCGGATTACACCGATGACGCGGTGGGAGATGTCATCCCGACCGATGCCCACATCCGGCTGGCGAACCCACTCACGCCCGATACTGCTGATCAGCTCATGCTGCGGCGTTCCTATAACTATGACAACGGGCTGCGCCGCAATGGAAACATCGATGCAGGCCTGGTATTCGTTGCCTTCCAACAGGATCTGAAGCGCCAGTTCATCACTGTTCAAAAGCGCCTTGAGGGCGAGCCCTTGGCGGACTATCTGCGTCCTTTCGGCGGCGGCTACTTCTTCATGCTGCCTGGACTCAAGGACGAGTATGACTACTTTGGCCGTTTATTGCTGACACAGCAGTAGGCGGCTAGAGGCCCGGCGTGGAATCGGCGACCGCGGAAAAGAGTCTCAGCTGCGAGGCGCGCGCCGTGGCGTAGCTGGCGACCGCACGCGGATCGGGTTCGATGATGCGGGATTGACCTTCCGCAAGTACACCCGCTGCGCCGAGCAGCGAGGCGTCGACTAGCGTGGGCGCAACGATGGTGCGCCCGGTGACATCAGCCAGAATCTGCAGCCAAAGCTGTGAGTTCGCGCCGCCGCCCACCACGGGCAATGCAGCGGCGCTCGCAGTCGCGTCTCTGCTCATTGCGTGGGACAGGAACAGGGCAACTCCTTCGAGAACTGCCTTGTACATGTCTGCCGGCGCGTGGGTGGAACGCAGCCCGGCTAGGGCCACCCCAGCGGCATCGGCACGCACGGGGAAGCGCTCGCCGTGCAGGGAGGGGATCGAGCTAATCCCGCTCCAGCCGCGCGGGCGGGTGGCCAGTAGTTCCTCGGCCGCGTCGTGCGAAGCCCCGCCCAAGAAGGCCACCCGGGCCCAATCCGCGGTGCCAGCGGCTGAGAGGAGCGCCGCTATGGCCAGGGTTGTGCCGCCGGGCAAAGCAAGCACGTGAAAAGCCCCCGGCCACTGTGGTCTTTCCTCACAGATCTCGGCGTACCAACCGGAAGTTCCCAGGTAGATATAGCCACGCCCGGGTTCATCGCCGATGATGCCCAGTGTTGTCGTCGCCGCGTCTCCAGGCGCAAGGAAGAAGGAAACGCCCGGGGTAATGCCGTAATCATTGGGGGCGACGGTGCCCAAGAGGCCGTCGGAAAGCATAGGCAGCAATGCCATATCGATGCCCGCCGCGTGGGCTACCTTCTCCGACCATGCGCGGCGATCCAGATCCAGCAGACCAGTAGTCGAGGCAGTCGTGGAATCTACGTGATATCCCAGACCCAACGCGTGGGCGATAAACCCGCTCGGGCCAAAGAGCAGGTGGGCGGTGCGCTCGGGGTGGGATTCGGCGAACATGGCAGCGTTGGAGGTTGCGCCCTGCTCGTTGCCGGTAATCTGCTCCCAATCTGGGACCAGAGCGTGCAGCCGAGCAGCGGCGGACGTCGCTGAGGTGTCGCTATAGAGCCGCGCCGCGCCCAAGACGTCGCCGCCACTGTCTAAGCAAATGAGGTCCTGCATCTGCCCCGTAATGGAAACAGCCTCGTAACCGGGCAGGGCCGCGGCCACCTGGCGAAGGGCCTCAAGCCAGTCCTGCGGCCTTTGGGTGTGGTTGCGGGTGGGATACGGTGTCTGAGCGCTGTCGACGATGGTGGATCCGAAAAAGAGGGCGCCTTTGAGTCCGGAAGTGCCGAAGTCGAGTGCGAGGGTGAGCGAGGCCATAGTGGCAAGCCTAGTCGCCAAAGTGACAATAACTGTCGATCACTCCATGTAGTCTCGATGCACATAGACAGGAAGGACGAGTGAAGGACAAGCTTATGACCACCCCGCAGGAACCCTACCGCAAAGCTCGCAAGCCACGCCTAGGACAACAGCTTCCACCGCTGCCCGTGATGGCCACGCAGGTCGGGGGAAGGGCGGTGTCTGATATTTTTCTGGAGCGCGGGCGCGCGCTGCTTCCTGAGCTGCAAGAAATCCGCCGGGATCTGCATAAGCACCCCGAGGTGGGCCTGGAAATGCCGCGTACCCAACGCGCTGTCTTGGATGCTCTCGAGGGGCTACCTCTCGAGATTCATCGCGGACAAGATCTCAGCTCGGTCGTGTCTGTTTTGCGGGGAGGCAAGCGCGGGGACCGCCCCGTCTCTGTGCTGCTGCGCGCGGATATGGATGCACTCGAAGTCCGTGAACAAACGGGGGATCCTTTTACTTCGGTCAATGAGTTCATGCACGCTTGCGGCCATGACTTGCACACCGCTGGCCTCATTGGCTCGGTGCGCTTGCTCTGTGAGCTGCGTGAGGAGCTCAAGGGCGACATAATTTTCATGTTCCAGCCGGGAGAGGAGAGCCCCGGTGGTGCTGAGCCCATGATTGAAGAAGGAGTGCTCGACGCCGCCGGGCGCCGGCCCATTGCCGCCTATGGTTTACACGTCGGCCCACAAGATCGCGGGACATTCCACCACGTTGCGGGCCCCATGATGGCCTCATCTTCCAACCTGAGCATCACCGTGATGGGCAAGGGCGGGCACGGCTCGCGCCCGCATGACGCGGCGGATCCGGTTGCGGCCTTGGCAGAGATTCAGATGGCGATGCAAGTAGCGCTTACCCGGCGCTTCGATGCCCTAGAGCCTATCGTCATTACGGTTACCACGCTGCGGGCGGGGGATGGGGCCTTCAATGCGATTCCGGATAAGGCCATGTTGGGCGGAACTGTCAGGGTGTTGCGTGACGAGAAGATCGAGGCCGTGCGCCAGATGATCACCGAGGTGGCCTCTTCAGTGGCCGTGTCGCATCGATGCACCGCGCACGTTGACTTCGAAGTCCTCTATGCGGCGACGAAAACCAACCCCCGCGAGAATCAGTTCGCGGCGACATTGTGGTCGCAGATGTTCGGTGCGGAAAACGTCATGCCGCTGCGTGCGCCCATGATGGCCTCCGAGGACTTCGGATCCGTCTTGGCCCAGGTGCCGGGGACTTTCATGTGGATGGGAACGGCCAACCCGGCCACCCCGGAACACCTGCGGGAGTGGAACCATTCGCCGCTTGCCCGCTTCGATGATTCGATGCTGGGCGAGCAGGCTGCGGCGCTTGCCGCTGTGGCCTTCGAGCGGCTGGCGACGGAGGACGCGCATCCCTCGCCCTCAACACGGGCCATGCGGGCCGGTACTGCAGCGGCCCCCGCAGCGGAAACGCAGGGAGCTCCAACTACTGAAGGTGCCCCTGTAATCAACTAGCTACCTGGGGCAGCGGCTCTCTTAGCGGCGACGGGTTGGCCACGGACTAATGGCGGCGGCCAGCCCCAACACTGCCACCGCAAGCAGCACTATGGTCGGCGCCAGCCAATATTGCGGATAGTAATAGAGCGTATAGCCGGCCACGCGAACATCCGAAAACTCGATAGCCAGGGCGATGGGTAGCCACCACAGCTTGATCACGGCGAGCGCTGCGCCTATCAGCCCGGCGGCAAGGGCACCTCGTTTGCGGAAGGCTCTGCACAGCACTGCCAGCCCCACGAGCGTGACCCCCAGCAGCGTCAACGCCAAGAGGAGTGGAGTCCGCAGCGACAGCGGCGATCCCTGGAGGAGAAACTGGTGATCGATCTCGTGCTGTTCAATGAGGGAGTATCCCTCCAGCACCACCTCGCTGGGTATGCCCATGAGCCTTTAGTCCTTGTCGTGAGGATCCGGATGTTCTGAATCTGAATCGGAATCAGAATCTGATTGAGACTTTGTAGCCTCTTCTTCCGGATCATAGCCATCGGACCACTCGCCCGTCTCAAAGTCGTAGTCGACCTTCTCGCCCTCCTCGTCGGTGCGCTGGTACCACTCGGTATAACGATCTGCGGCGGAGTCGAAGTCAGAGCCTGCGCCTCGGCCATCGGAGGCCTGCTCGACGGAGAGCTCGAAATCATCGCCGTGTTCTTGGATACCGCGGACGACAGCATTCTCCACGGCCGTGCGCGCGTAGGTGCGGCGAATGAAAGCGGGGTCGGAGCGCAGGTCGACGACGAAGGAGACCATCATCACCATCAGCACCAAGCAGAACGGCAATGCGGAAAGAATAGTCAGATTCTGCAGGCCGGAGAGGACTTCCTCACCACCGGTAAGCAGCATGACGATGGCGATGCCCATCATGCAGATACCCCAAAAAACCACGACGGCCTTGTGCGGGGTGGGGTCTCCCTTGGAAGACATGGTTCCCATGACGATGGAAGCAGAGTCCGCCGACGTAACGAAGAAGATGCCCAGCACGGCGATGAGGATGAAGGGCGTAATAGTGCTCAGCGGGAGCTGAGCGAACACGTTGAACAGCACCTCCTCGCCAGAGGCCGAGCCATCGAAACCTGGACGATCCTCGCGATTGAAGTTGATGGCGGTTCCGCCGAATACCGTAAAAGCCATGATGAGGATGAAAGTGGGCGCGATGATGGTGACCAGGGTGAACTCACGCAGAGTGCGCCCACGCGAAATGCGGGCCACGAACATACCCACAAACGGCGTCCAGGCAATCCACCATGCCCAGTAGAAGGCAGTCCATACAGACTGGAACTCGATGGTCTCTTCGCCCCAGGACAAGTCCTTAGACATCATGGGAAGGAACTCATCGAGGTAGGTCAGGATGCTCGACGGAATGAGGTTGAGAAGCAATAACGTCGGCCCGCAGAGGAATACAAGGACCACAAGTCCTAGAGTCAGCGTGATGTTGATATTGGAAAGGTAGCGCACTCCACGGGCCACTCCGGACACCGCGGAAATGATAAAAGCGCAGCCCAATAGAGCGATGATGATGATAAGCGTGGTGTTGGTGACCGCACCCGCTCCGCGAATGATTGTCACGCCTTGTCCGATCTGCACTGCGGAGAGCCCCAAGGTGGCTGCGGTACCGAACAACGTGGTGATCAAAGCCATGATGTCGATGGCTTTTCCGAAAGGTCCATCGGTGTCACGGGAGCCGAAAAGCGGCTTGAAAATAGAGGAGATTAAGGGAACTCGGCCACGGCGGTAGGAAGAATAGGCAATGGCGCCACCGACGAGGGCATAGGCGGCCCAGGGCGAGAGACCCCAGTGGTAATGGGCTTGCGCAAGCCCGGAGTGCAGTGCTTCAACAGTGCCGCCCTCAACAGTATGAGGGGGCGGGGTTAGGAAGTGGCTCAGCGGTTCTGAAGGTCCGTAGAAGAAAATGCCCACGCCGATTCCGGCAGCGAACATCATAGCGATCCAGCTAAAGCGCCCAAACTCTGGTTCTTCATCATCGAGGCCGAGTTTGATACGGCCCAGACGGGAAAAGCCGATGTACGCCATGGTGATGAGCGCGAACATCATGGTGAGGTTGAGCAGCCAACCTGCATCCGTGATTGCCCAGTCGAAGGCCACCGAAGCGGCGTTCGCAACGCTATCGGGCATGGTGACGCCCCAAGCAATGAAGGCGAGGATTGCAGTCGCGGCGACGGTGAAGACTATCTTGTCGATCCGAAAGTCATTCCGTTGCTCTTCAACGCTGATGCCGGGGACGAGGCCTGGGTGCATGTTATGCGGATACAGCCCAACCGAGCTGTCGCGCGTCCGAGATTTGAGAGATTCCTTGTAAGTCTTGCCACGGGGTGGGGTGGGACTCTGCGTCACGTTTTCCTTAACCTGCTGGTCAAGTCCTTTTGAGTGGTGTATCCGCCAGCGGTTGACTCAGCGATGAACTGACCGCTGACGGAACAGGATTCCTTACGCCACCAGAGCCTCCTGACCGTCACCGACAACGACGCCGACGCCG
>NZ_VXKK01000034.1 GCF_008693105.1 Corynebacterium flavescens | reverse complement strand
GCCATCGTTGGTGTCCTTTCGAGGATGTGTAGGAGCTGAGTCGAAAGGTACCGCGGTGGTCTCCTTGCTGGTCGGCAAGGGGGGGTTCACCAGGCGGTAGCTGTACACCACACTATTGGACGCAACCAACCTGCTGCCGCCTTCGGCGCGGCAGCTTTTAGACAATTACAACCATTGTCCAGTAGCTGGCGGGGATGCACAACTTATCCGAGGCTGCCTATTGAGGAATGGAAGGCCTATCAAGTGGGCGTGATACGAGAGGTAGAAAGAGGATAATTACACATTTGTGAGCTATTATCAGGAAAAGATGGGGCATTCTGCTCCCGTTCTATTGTCCACGTGAAGGTAGGGTACCCAAGTATGCAGCTGCCTAATTTCGACGAGAACTCCACCAACCTCAGCGAGTTGGTGGAGGCTTTCGAGGTCTTTGAGTATCGCGAGGAACACCTGCTGAACCAAGGCCTCTTGTTCGGGGTATTCGCCAGCTAGAGCGGTGCCATAAAAAGATCTGGAGCCTCAACTAGTCATAACAAGGGGATTAGCACTTCGTTTGCTGAGCCCTGAATCCTTTTAATCCACAGAGAGGATGCGCGCTCCTAGAGCTTCCGCACTCCTTGAGGAATCGAAGGCATCCGCAGCTTTATGAGTGATATGTCGAATGTGGAGCGAAAAGCGACACGTTTCTTCAATATGTCAGTCTTTTAAACATATGAAGGGCTCTCACAAAGCCGGATAGTTAATCGAAGCGCTCGAACCATGTCTCGCTGACTGTGGGTTGGAGAGTAACTCCGGATTCGCCATCGTCTCGAATTAATTCTGCTAGGCGGTCACCGTTAATCAGATCAACAGTCGGAGAGGCGGCATTAGCTGCTTTGCGCGCGGCCTCGGTGAATCTACTCAGTGTCACCAGAATCGCGCGTTCTGCGCCTTTAGTTTGTGCGTCTCTTTGAAACAAAGCGACCGTTTCGCGCCCAATCGGCTTACCTTGTGGGGCATACCGTTTTACTTGAACGGCAACACGCGAAGATAGCACGGGACTCAATGGCGTTGTGCCGATCCCGTCGATACCCTCATCACCACTTCCGCCCATATGGGTGAGCTGGAGACCATAGCGACGTAAGAGATAGAGCACAAACTTTTCAAAGCCCTCAGGGCTAAGTCGATGAAGTCGGTCGAGGAGTTGAGCCTTCCATTCTGACCCAGTCGCATCTTTGTCTGATTCTGTATCGGCTAACACCTCGGCCGAAGGCTGAGAATCCTCTATCTGGCGTGAAGAGTTCTGCGCCGAATCACTGAGCTTCCTTTGTCGTTGTTGACGGTAGTAATCTCGATCCAGGTCGCGGACTTTCTCTAATGCCTTTTCTTCTGGTAATTGAAGTAGACCTTCGCCCAGTTTCGTAATCAGATACATGCCCCTTGTCGGTTGCTCCAAGGCTCCAATTAGCTTTGCCATTGAACGGGCCCAAGCGACGCGCTCGGGGAGAACCGCAACACTTGGCCGCTTAGGGTATGTGATCTCTAGAAGTGACTCCGAGTTCGGGTAGTGCTCGATGACATAGTCAACAATCTCACCTGACTCAGCCGAACCTCCTAGGCTAGCGACTGCTTGGAGAGCGGGTATCACTAGTTCCTGGTGTGTTGGAATTCCCTGATCAGTGAAGGATGCTGAGTTCTTCTCGGGCGACATAGAGTTTATTATTTCTTGTCGTGTCAGCTGGCAGCTTTCAGGGGGCAAGAGGCTGAAACGCCGCAACGTGCACGCGCGACTGGGGCTCGCAGTCGTGGAGGGTTACTAACCCTGCCGCGCCGCCACGAGCTTTTGCGTATAGGGATGCTGCGGGTCACCGAGGATGTCGGCGGTGTTACCGCGCTCGACAATGGTGCCGTTGTTGATGACGAGAACACTACTGCATACCTGCTGCACCACGGCCAGGTCGTGGGAGATGAAGATGAGGCTCAGGCCGTGGTTCTCCACTAGGCGGTCGAGTAGGGCGAGTACTTGCGCGCGCACTAGGACGTCAAGGGCGGAGACTGCCTCGTCGGCCAAGAGGATATCGGGTTCGCCGATGATGGCGCGGGCGATAGAGATGCGCTGGCGCTGGCCCCCGGAGAACTCGTGGGGGAAGCGGTCGAGGCTATCGGCAGGCAGGCCAACCTCCTCCAGCAGACGCGAAACCTTGGCCCTATCGCTTGTGAGTTTCTTGCCCGTATTCGGGATGCCCTCGGCGATGGTCTTCCAGATGGGCAGGCGCGGATCCAGCGAGCCCTGCGGATCCTGGAAAACCACCTGCACGCGTCCCTCCACCGAGATGGTGCCGGAGGTCGGCTCATCCAGGCCGGCAATGAGCTTGAGGGTGGTGGTCTTGCCCGAGCCAGAGCCGCCAACAATGCCTAGGCGTTCGCCGCGGCGCAGGGTGAAGGTGACATCGTCAAGCGCGTGGGTGGTGCCGAAGTGCTTGGCGACGCCGTCTAGTTCAACCAGAGGATCCCCCACCGGGCGAGGCGCAGCGGGGGCAGCGGGGCGCGAGGCGGCGATAAGCTGGGCGGTGTAATCCTGCTGCGGGTTATCGAGTACCTCGGAGGTAGACCCCGACTCGATGAGTTGCCCCTGGCGCAGGACAAGCACGCGCGAGCACATCCGCGCGATGACGCTCAAATCGTGGGTGATAAAAAGCACCGCGGTGCCCTTCTGCGCGGCGAGGGAGGCGATGAGATCGAGGATCTCTTGTTCAGTCGTGGCGTCGAGCGCCGTGGTGGGCTCGTCGCAGATGAGCAGCTTCGGGGAGCGTGCCATGGCCATCGCGATGAGGACGCGTTGGCGCTGTCCGCCGGAGAGCTCGTGGGGATAGCGTGGGGACAGTGCGGGATCCAAGCCGACCTCGCGTAGGCTGGCCGCTCTGTCGTTGCTTCCGGCCAGCTCGAGCTGCTTGCCCACCCGCATCAGCGGATCGAGCGCACTCATAGGCTCCTGGAAGACCATGGCCATCTCACTGCCGCGCAGCGGGCGTACCCGGCGATCCGGCAAGCCGATGAGCTCGCGCTCCTCAAGCGCAATGGAGCCCTGCGCACGCAACTGCGGGGGGAGCAGGCCCATGATGGACAGAGCCGTCAGGGACTTGCCCGAACCGGATTCACCGATGATCCCGAGGTTGTCCCCGGGTGCCAGATCGAAGCTTAAGGGGCCGAGGAGCCCGCCGATGCGTAAATCCTGGACGTGGAGCAGGCTCATTTCTTATCTCCTTTGAGGCGAGGATCGCTAAAGTCACGCAGGGCATCGCCCAGCAGGTTGCAGCCAAGGACCGCGCCCGCGATGGCCAAGCCAGGCCACAGCGCCTGGAGCGGATCGCTGCCCAGAAGCGATTGGGCATCCTGGAGCATGCGGCCCCACGAGGCGGTGGGAGGTGTGGCGCCCAAGCCCAGGTAGGACAGACCGGCCTCAGCAAGGATGGCCAGTGCGGCAAAGATAGTGGCCTGGACGATGACGAGGCCCGCGATATTGGGGGCCACGTGGCGCAGCGCGATGCGCCATTCCGGAATGCGGGAGACACGCGCGGCGGCGATATAGTCCTGGGTGATGGCCTGGAAGGTTCCGGAGCGGGCTACGCGCGCGAAAGCTGGGATGCCGGCCACGCCGATGGCTATCATCGCCGTGATGGAAGATGGCCCCCAGATAGCGCCGGCGATAATCGCCAGCAGCAGTGCGGGAAAGGCCAGCAGGAGGTCTGAGCCGCGCATGATGACGTGGTCAATGAAGCGACCGCGCTTCATGCCGGCCCACACGCCGAGCGGCACGCCGATGAGGGCGGCGATGAATACTGCGACGAGGCTGACTAAGACGGTAATCTGGGCCCCTGCCATGATGCGAGAGGCAATGTCGCGGCCGAAGCGGTCGGTGCCCAGCACATGGTGAAGGGAAGGATCAGCCAGGCGTACCGCCGGCTGGGCCAGGTTGGGATCATAGGGGGTCCACACGAGGGATAGGACCGCCACCGCGACGGTGAGGCCGACGAGGATGGAGCCAAAACGTAATTGATTCATCGCTGTGCCGCCTTCAAGCGTGGGTCGACGAGGCGATATGCCACGTCCGTGAGGAGGTTGAGGAGCAGGGTAAAGGCCACGAGCAGCATGACAAGCGTCTGCACCGTCGTGAGATCGCGGACCGAGACTGCCTGCAAGAGCATGCTGCCCAGCCCCGGGATGACGAAGACCGATTCGATGACCACCGCGCCAATGACCAAGGTGGTTAGCTGTACCCCGATGACGGTGAGCACGGGCAGGGAGGCGTTGCGCAGCCCATAGCGCAGTAAGGCCTCGCGCCGTGACTGGCCCAGAGCACGGGCGGTGCGGATGTAGTCCTGGTTCATGACATCGACTATCGCCGAGCGCACATAGCGGGTGAGCATCGCACCTTGTACAAGGGCGAGGGAGACCACAGGTAGCACCAAGTGCGCGAGGAACTGCCCGAAGCCCTGGTTGGGCGGGACCCAGCCATTGGCAGGAAGCCACCCTAGGCGCACGGCGAAGATGGCGACAAGCAGGATACCGACGAGGAAGCTGGGGACCGCGATGCCCAGTTGCGTGATACCGGAAACGAAGGCATTGGGGCGCTGTGCCAGCCACATGCCGGCGGGGATTGCCACTGCCAGCGCCAGCACCATTGCGGCGACGATAAGGATGAGAGAGACCTGAACGCGATCCCACACCAAGGGGGTGATGTCTTGTTGGGAGGCTAGCGAGACGCCGAAGTCTCCGCGCAAGAATCCACCGAACCACTCGAAATACTGTGCCAGCAGGGGGCGGTCCAGCCCCAGCTGGGTGGAGAGCTCAGCGACGGCCTCGTCGGTGGCGTTGACGCCGAGGCTCACGCGCGCCGGGTTGCCCGGCACTGCGCGCATGAGCACGAAGATGATGACAGAGGCCAGCCAGAAGCTCAGCAGGAAGCGCGCGAGGGAGCTGCCCCACGAAGAAGGTGTTCTCATGCCTGCTCCTTTTTCAGCTCGTGGAGGTCGATGCCGTCGGTGACCATATCGGGTTTAAGCCCCGACACCCCCTCGCGCGTGAGCACGATATTGGGCATATTCATCAGGGTATAGGCACCCGCATCAGCCATGATGTTATCCACGGCCTGCTCCATCAGGGGAGCGTAGTCCGCGGGCTGTGCAGCATCGGCGGTGGCGAAGTATTCCCGAGTCTTCTCGGAGTCATAGCCGAGGTAGTAGGAGGGATTACCAAAAAGCGTGGTGATATCCCGCGGCTCGACGTGGGCCACCAGTGACATCTGGTAGTCCTTGGCGCCCATCACTTGGCCTAACCAGAGCGCGGGGAACTCGGCGGATTCTAGCTTCACGTCAAAGCCGATGGCGCGCAGCTGCGAGTAGAGCAGCTCGGAAAGCGTCTGAGCATAGGGCAGGGTGGGCGTAGTGATGCGCAGCTGCGTGCCTACCGCGCCGGCCTCCTCCATGAGGGCGCGAGCGCGCTCTGGATCGTAGGGGTAGTACTCGTCGCCCTTGAACCAGGGATCGGTGGGGGACACGGGCGCACCGCCGGTGTCTTTGGCCATTCCATCCCAGAGGACTTGGTTCGCCGCGTTGCGGTCAATCCCATAGGCCACGGCGCGGCGCACGCGGGGATCGTCAAAAGGCGCGGCCTGGTTATTCATCGAAAGCAAAAGCTCGCCGTTGGTGGTGCCACGCATGGTGGTGATTCCGGCTCCCAGGTTATCGAGGAGTTCTGGGTTCTGGACGGCCCACACCACATCGATGCCGCCGGCCTTAAGCGCGTTGACGGAGGAGATGGTGTCCGGGAAGTATTGAATGGTGACGTCTTGGGCAGCTGGCGTACCCCAGTAATCAGGGCGCACTGCTAGTGCCAGGTATTCGCCGGGGGCAAAGGACTCGACCTGGAAGGGGCCTGTGCCTACAGGCGCGGAGGCGAGTTTATCCACCCCGTTGGGGGTCATCATGGCCCCAGTGGCCGTGCCCATGGACCACAGCCAGCCGTTGGAGCGTGCGGAAACCGTGACCTTGAGCGTGTGCTTGTCTAACGCGACTGCTGAGGCCACTGGCTTCATCTGCGCGGAGATCGCGTTGGTCCAGGATTCCTTGACGTAGTCGATGGAAAAGGCGGCGGTGTCAGCCGTGAACTCGTCCCCGTTGCTGAAGGTGACGCCCGGGCGCAGGTGGAAGATGTATTCGGTGGCATCGTCGTTGAGGTCCCAGGATTGCGCGAGGCCGGGGATGATGTCTCCGCTGGCGGGATCGATGCGCACCAGCGTTTCATAGACGTTATTCATCAAGGCGGCAGGGATGGCCGCGCCGCCGACGTTGGTGAAGTCGAGGGAAGTCGCCGCAGCCGTGGTGGCCACGGTGACGGCAGCGGTGTCTCCCTTTGCTTCCTTGACCGCGGTGTGTCCCGCTGAGCATCCGCTGAGGCACGCGGCCGTGGCCAGCGCGGTGACCGCCCGTGCGACCCGAGTTCTATTCATGGAAGCAGGTTAGACGGTGGGGGTGGCCGGGGGGAAACGGACGGGTGTAACCGCCTTAACGGGGGTGAATTCTAAGCCGGCGCGCCGGCCACGTGAGCAGGGTCAAGCGCCCATGCCGAGGCAAGAATCTTCATTGAGGAAAGCACCTCATCGTGCGTGGTGGACTGCAGGGAGATCATCAGCTCATCGGCCTGGGCTAGGCGCTGGAAGTCCTCCAGATAATCGCGGACCTCGGATGCAGTACCCACCGCGGAGTACTTCAGCATGTCGAGGATCTGCTGGCCCTGATAGGAGTCCCGAATCTGCTTAATCTGGCTATCGCTGAAGTTCTTCCCGCGCCCAGCAAAGGACTTCACGCGCCGCAATCCCACGCGGTCGAACTCGGCGGCGGCAGCCTCCGTGGTATCGGCAGCTGTGACGTTGACGCCGGCGATGACATAGGGCGCAGAGAGGCTCTCGGAGGGCTGGAAATGCGTGCGGTAATGGGAGGTTGCTTGCTCTAGGTGCTGCGGGGCGAAGTGAGATGCAAATGCATAAGGCAATCCGAGCTTGGCCGCCAAGGAGGCCCCGAAGAGGGAGGAGCCCAGGATGTAGATCGGCACGTTGGTATTGGCGCCCGGGATGGCCTGCACGCCGGGGATGAGGGACTTGCCAGCGAGATAGCCCCTAAGCTCCTTGACGTCCTCGGGGAAGCGCTCGGCGGCATGGGAATCGCGGCGCAGGGCGCGGCCCAAAGTGTGCATATCCGTGCCAGGCGCGCGGCCTAGCCCCAGATCGATGCGGTCGGGATAAAGCTCGGCCAAGGTGCCAAACTGCTCTGCCACGAGGTAGGGCGCGTGGTTGGGCAGCATCACCCCACCAGAGCCCAGCCGAATGGAGGAGGTCTTAGCCCCGATGTGGGAGATGAGAACCGCGGGGGAGGAGGAGGTAATAGTCGGCATATTGTGGTGCTCGGTGTACCACATCCTGGAAAAGCCCAGCTCCTCTGCGAGCTGGGCCATTTCTACCGAGCGTTGCATGGACTGCCCGGCGGTCTCCCCCTCATAAATAGTGCAAAAGTCCAAGATTGAAAGGTGTGCGTGTTCAGTCACAGTCCTCAAGCCTTTCCACGGGTGTGTGAAGCAAGTTTCATCGAGCTCATTGTTTTCTTCTCGGTGACAACGCTACGCGTGTTTTTCTATTCCGGGGTGGGGAGTGAGAGGTCCCGTGGTGAGAGCCTCTAGGAGGGGCTACTGCGCGGTAGCCTGCGCCGGAAGGTCCTCCTGTGCGCTTTCGAGCTTGGCAGCCTCGTGTTTTTCGCCGGCCTTGGTCACGACGTCGATAACGACACCGATGATGCAGCAGATGAGGGCGGGGGTGAACCAGCCCAGGCCGACATCCTGGCCCGGAGAGAGCTCCAGGATGGGGGAGAGGAAGCTCGTGCCCCAGCCCTGATCGGAGATGACAGTGAGGGCGGACCACAGCACCGACATCCACAGGGCCAGGCGGTAGCCCCAGTAGAAGACAACGGCCTTCTTGACCAGCGGTTGTATCAGGGCCAGGAAGATGAGGGCAATTGCCGGCGGGTAGAGGAAGGTGATGAAGGGAACCGCAATGGACAAGACGGTGTCGAGCCCCTGAACGGCCAAAGCGAAAGACACGACGCTAAAGAGCACGGCCCAGAAGTGGTAGTTGAGCTTGGGAACCAGCAAGGAGAAGAACTCCGAGGTCGAGGTAACCAGGCCCACGGAGGTGGTCAGGCAGGCCAGGATGACGATGGCGGAGAACACGGATTGGCCGATGGTGCCCATGGTGGCATTGGCGGCGTCGGCAAGCAGGTAGGTGCCGGACTCGTAGGACTGGTTATCGGGCATGGTCTGTGCGATCCAGGCCAGACCCAAGTAGATGAGCGCAAGGATGGAACCGGCAATGACGGCGGCCGTGATGGTTCCGTTGACACGGTGCCTCTTGTCACTAAAGCCCTTGGCACGCAGCGAAGAGACGATGACGATGGAAAATGCCAGACCGGCGATGGCATCCATGGTGTTATAGCCCTCGAAGAGCCCGGTGACCATGGGGGAGGAGACGTAGTCCTCCGTGGGGGCGCCGGGGCTGCGCGGGTTGGCAAAGGCTGCCAGGGTGATGAGCGCGATAAGCAGGATCACCAACGCCGGGGTCAAGAAACGGCCCAGGATGTCGATGATGGAGTTCGGTCGCCACGACAGCAACAGGGTGATGCCGAAGAAGACCAGGTTATAGGCCGCGTTGGGAAATGCTCCTTCCCAACCCAGGAGTGGAGTGATGGCGGTTTCCATGGACACCGCACCCGTTCGGGGCAGTGCATAGAATGCGCCGATGGCCAGGTAAGCAATGACGGAGAATACAACCCCGAAGATCTTGCCACCGTGGTTGCCGATATCGCGCACGGACTGACCGGAAATGGCCACCGCCACGACGGCGAGGGCCGGCAGAATCACGCCGGCCGCGAGGAAGCCCAAGATAGCTGGCCAGAAGTTGGTGCCGGAAGATGCGCCCACCATGGGCGGGAAGATGAGGTTTCCCGCGCCAAAGAACATGGAAAACAGCATCAGTGATGCGATGATAATGGTGATGGCGCGCTTGGGTGGCGCCGCATTAGTTGTTGTAGCCATAGCCGGCCCTTTCACAAATCCAACAGTAGCCATGAGAGACAGTCCACGATCTGAGTAGCCTTGAGAAGAGAGAAACCTAGCTCAAAAGGTGTATGGGGTATATGGCCTGAGATGACATTTCGTACAGAGAGACAATAACTAGTCAACCATAGGAAAGCAAAGGCCACGGGGGTGTGGAAGCGCTAAAAGGCGCCCGTGCCGGAAAATCAAGGTTAGGCGCCTACTTGGACAAACTATTGGTCTATAGAAAAGCTCTGGGTGAGAAGCTAGCTAAAGCGCGCGAAAAGCCGCCTCGATGCGATCGCAAGCCCCTTCCAAGATCTCCCGGGAGGTGGCGAAGTTGAGGCGGGCATGTCCTGCTCCTCCTGAGCCGAAGGCTGTTCCTTCATTCAAGGCGACCTTGGCATTGCGCAGCAGCCACGTAGCCGGGTGAGGGTCCTCGCCGATGGCGGTGTCACGGAAATCCAGCCACATGAGGTAGGTGGCTTGAGGGTGGGAAGTCTTGAGTCCTGGGACACGCCGGGGAAGCTCAGATACCAACCAATCTCGCGTTTCCTTCAGATAGGCGAGCTCCTCTTCGAGAAACTCTCCGCCTTCGCGATAGGCAGCCTCGGCGGCGATAACGCCCAGGGTTCCAGTACCGTCCTTAGCTACACCGGTCAGTCCTTTCCACACAGTGACGTCTTCTGGGTTGGACAAAATGATCTGTGCGCACTTCAATCCGGCAGTATTCCATGCCTTGGAAGTAGCGGTGACGGTGAAGGTGCGTCGTGCTGCGACCTCGCCCAAGGAGGCGACAGGGATATGGGTGCCCTCGTAAACCAAGGGTGCGTGAATTTCATCTGAGATGATGCGTGCATCGTACTTCTGCGCAAGCTCCACCAACGCGCTCAAGAACTGCCTCTCAAGCACCAGACCCAGGGGGTTATAAGGATTAGAAAGCAAGATAGAGCCGGCGCCACGGCGGAAGGCTTCCTCGATTTCCTCCAGATCGAAGTCCGAGGAAACGTCAATGCGCTCGCGCCCGGCCACCTCGGGAAGCTCTAGGAGCGGAGGGTAGGAGGGCACGGGCACAATCACAGGAGAGCCAGGGCGGGTGAAGTACTCCACCCCCAGGAGCACTCCGCGCACGACGTCGCCGATCCAGAATACGGACTGCGGATCCGGGCGCCAGCCATAGCGGCTTTCGTAGAACTCAGCCACGGCCTCACTCAGTCCGGAGGCCTGCGCGGCCGGGGTATAGCCAAAATTCTCTTTCGCGACGGCGGCGCGCATTGCCTCCTTGACGGGGGCGGCGGTGGAGAAGTCGGACTCGGCGATCCACAGGGGCAACACGTCCTCTGGGTATGTAGTCCATTTACGTGTGCCGCGGGCCTTCAGTTCTGTAATGCTGGGAAAGCTGGGAAAGCTGGGAGAATTCATGCTCACAACCCTAGCGCGCCGCGCCCGTGAAGAAAGCGTTATTTTCTGCGGCTTATATGTACTCCCAGCTACTGCGCTGCTTCTTCATGCTCCGCGGCTTCTTCATGTCCCGGCGTGACAAAGCCGTAGCGCTTCAGGCGTTGACGGTCGGCCGCGGAAGCAGATTGCGTAAGCCTGAGCAGTTCGGCATAGATGCCGCCGGAGCGCGCGAGATCGGCGGGTGATCCGATTTCCGCAATCCTTCCCTCGTCGAGGGTGATGATGGTGTCGACATCAGCAATGGTGGAGAGTCGGTGGGCAATGATGAGGGTGGTGCGGTTCTTCATCAGCTCGTCGAGCCCGGCCTGCACCGCGCGCTCGGACTTGGTGTCCAGCGCCGAGGTGGCCTCATCCAGAACCAGAATGGGTGCGTCTTTGAGCATCGCGCGCGCGACGGAGACCCGCTGTTTCTGCCCGCCAGAGAGCTTGAGCCCGCGCTCACCAATGATGGTGTCATATCCCTCGGGGAAGGCACGGATGAAGGAGTCGGCGTTCGCCCGCTTGGCGATGGCGACTATCTCCTCATCGCTGGCCCCCGGCTTGCCATAGGCGATGTTTTCCCGGATCGTGCCCGAAAACAGGTAGGACTCTTGGAAGACCACGCCGACGGAAGAACGCAGGCGGGCGGCGCTGAGATCGTCGACCTCGTTGCCGAGCACGCGTAGGTGCCCGTGGCTGGGGTGATACAGGCCGAGCAAGAGATTAACCAAAGTTGATTTTCCGCCCCCGGATTCCCCCACCAAGGCGACCTTGTGGCCCTCCTCGACGGTGAACGTGACATCCTCGATGACCGGCTTGCCCTCCTCATAGGAAAAGGAGACGTGGTCGAAGTCGATGACAGGTGCCCCGGGTCTGGGCTCGAGCGGGGGTACCGGAGTGAGATCGAGGACGGGGACGTCGGAAGCCCGGGTGGCCTCGATGAGACCGCGGTTGGCCGTGGGTTCGGGCTTTTCCTCCATGACGGTGAAGTAGTCGCGGGAGCCGGCGACGGCACGCTGCGCGGAATCGACGATCCAGCTCATCATGAATACTGGCTGCTTGGCCATGGTCACCAACTGCAAGAGCATGACCATGTCCCCGATGCTGAAGTGGCCCTCGAGGGTGCGCCAAAAGATCAGGGCGTAGATGCACAGGAAAATTAGTGCCATGGCCGCCCCGCGGGCGGTATCCATGGAATGCCACCAGCGTGATTGAGGCTTCGTGGTATCGACGATCTTGCGGTAATGCTTGCCAAAAGCACTGAGCTCGCGTACCTCGGAGACGAAGGACTTGGCCACCTTTACTTGGCCGATAACCTCGGCAAAGCGCCCATTAGCCAGGTCAATATGTTGGTTCTTTTCCTTCTCATATTTCTGCCAACGCCGCGAGGTCAGCGCGGTGAGCCACATATAAAGAGGGAAGAGCGCAGCCAATAGTACGGCGAGTGGCCAGTAGTAGAAGGCCGTGATGACCAGCACCGCCACGGCCTGGATGATCATGGTGAAGAAGTTATTGGAAAAGGACTGGACAAACTGGGTGATATTGGAAATCGAGCGATCGAGGCGCGCGATGATGGTGCCGGTGACCTGGTTGTCGTAATAGGCCTGCGGAACCGAAAGTAACTTGGCAAAGTAGCGGGTGGACAGGATCTGGCGCAGGCGCGAGACCATCACGTCACCGATATAACCGCCGACGTTGCTGAACAGGGAGCCTGCCGCATCGGCCACAAAGAGTAAGAAGGCCAGCAGCAAGACAGTGCTCAGTGCTTGTGATGCTGGGCTTTCTCCGCCCAGCGCAGAGACAATGGTGTCGGTAGCTTCCCGGATCATAAACGGCGAGATGAGCGCGAGCACGGCACTCAACGTTGCGGTGATGAGTACCCCGAGATAGAAAGGCCACAGCGCAGAGGCGCTGCGGGCGATGCGAAGAATTGAATTCACGGGAAAGAAGTGACTCTTTTCTGCAATGGAGGGCGTACATTAAAACTCTGGGGCAGTTGCCCTATAGCAACGCACCAGTATGCCACCCCCGCCCGACATTAAGCCAACATCACCCCACGGGATGCTGGCTCGGCGCATCCCGTGGACTAGAGTAGCTGGGCAGAACAGATCTCGCCCGAAACCTCGAAGGAATCTCGCACGGTGTACATCCCCCGAAAAACTTGCGCGGGCCTCGTGGCCCTTCTCGCCTTCGCCGCTACCGGCTGCGCCATCCTCAAGCCCGAGCCCTCCGGGCTGGGAGAGGACATCGTTGTCTCCAGCTCTGAGCCCCCCTCCTTTGAGGCTCAAGACGTCGATGACAAGGAGATCACCTCTGACTTGGGAGCCCCCGTCGATGACGAGGGCTTAGGCGTGCAGTGGGAGCTGCAGAAGATCTACTCCGATAGCGTGCGTGGCTCGGTCATTACCATCAAGGTGCACAACAAGAACGATGTGCCGCTTCCCGTCGATGCCATCAAAGAGCCCACCCTCGAGCGTGCAAATGGTAACGGCGGGTGGAGCAAGGTCAGCCTGCTTCCTTATGATCCGGTAGCCAACGCGGATGTCGCCGCACCAGGGCTCGATGAGCCGCTAGGCGCCGGTGCCGCAGCCAACTTGCAGTACCGCTTCGATGTAGCTCCAGCCAATCTCTGGAACTCCCGTCTGCACATAGGAAACGTCACTTGGGTTGGAGAGCTTAATCTATGACGGATAACTCAGAGGGCCCAGACGGACCGGCGACACATCCAAACTCAGCGAATGCTGGGCAGCCTGCAGGTTTCGCGCCTGAACTAGTCGTCCTCGCCTCGCCGGATGGACGCGCCATAGGCACCGCGGACAAAGCGAGCGTACACAGCACAACTACGCCTTTGCACTTTGCCTTCTCCGCCTGGGTCATCCGAGACGGAAAGGTGTTGCTCACTCGCCGCGCTTTGTCCAAGCTCACCTGGCCAGGGGTGTGGACGAATAGCTTTTGCGGGCACCCCGGACCCGGAGAAGAAACCAGAGCCGCGGTGATACGCCGTGCCGCCTTCGAGCTGGGAATCGAGCCCACGAGTCTAAGCGCGCCGCGCCTAGTCCTGCCAGATTTTTCCTATCGCGCTGTCGATTCCTCGGGCATTGTCGAATACGAGATCTGTCCCGTCTACGTCGTCGAACTCACCGGCCCCGATCCGCAGTTCAACCCGCAGGAAGTTGACTCTTTAGCCTGGGTGGGTGCTCGGGAGCTAATCGAAGCCGCCAAGGCTGCCCCCTTCGCCTTTAGTCAGTGGATGATAGAAGAGCTAGCGCACCCCGAGCTGCGGGCAGCCCTTATTCCGGATCACTAAAAGCAGCCGAGATATAGTCCAAGCCGCCGTGAGTGATGCGGGCTTTCCCGGTGTCAAGGTTAAATGTCCAAATAGAGTGTTCAGGGCGGTATGCCTCGAAACCGGTTTCTCCATCCCGGGCGAAGGTGTGCAGCCAGCCATTGAGGCGTGCCGCCGCCGCGGAAGAATGTACGTTAAAGAGGAACCGCAGTTCATCGCAATGTAGTGCCGGCCTGCCTTCGCGCTGGAACTCAATCATCCAGGTCGGGCCAGGGGCTTGCTCCGCCACCTGAGCCACCCAGCGACGAATGGTGGCGTCACCGATCATGCGGCCAATGACGTGCTTGCTATCGAGGCTTTCGGCCACTTGGTACCAACCGCGCAAGGAATTGGGCGGAAAGCCAAACTTACGCGCCAGCGAGTTCACGATGAGACGCCGGAAGATCGATCGATCCGCCTTTTGCCCGGAGGGCACGCCATAAAACTCCTCGCGAGTGGAGGTGACGACAATCGGTATATCCGCCAGCTCCGCGCAATCGAGCGGATAAGGACCAAGTGCCATGTCGTAGTTGAATTTCTTGCGGAATCGGGCGTAGCCGCGGTCGAGGCGCTGCTTGCTCATGGCAGCGAGTGACTTGCGGCTGATGGGCTGTTTGAGAGCGCCGCGCAGCGCGGGCTTGCGCTTGTCATAGCTCTGACGCGGAAAGCACGGCGAGAGGGCGAGCACCCTCCGGAAAGCCCCGCGATAGTGGTCACGCCGGGCAAGCCACAGCGCGGCGGCTGCCCCGGCGGATTGTCCCACCAGAGTGACATTGGTGGGATCCCCACCAAAGGCCTCGATGTTTTTCTGCACCCACTCTAGGGCCAGTTGGCAGTCATCGATCCCGCGATAGCGATGTGGCTCATCTCCCAAGAAGCGGGCAAACCCGGCCAGGCCTACCCGGTATCCCAGCGAAACGTGGACGAAGCCAGCCCGAGCGTTAGCGCTGCCATCTGCACGCGGATCCTCGTGGGAGCCGCTTTCGAAGCGGCCACCGTGGATGTAGACAATGACGGGGACGTCACGGGCGCGGGCGGGGGCAACGACGCTGAGTGCGACCGCATCTGGACGCGGCGTGCGAGCATCTTGATCGACGGGAGCGCTCATCTTCTCGGCGGGGCGGAAGTCACCCGGTATCGAGGAATACGAGAGGGAATGAAAGTAATTGATGCCGGCCTTGGTCGTGCCGGTGATCTGCCCAGAAGGGGAGGCCACCGTCACTGTAGGCAGGGTTGAAGATCCGGCGGTATCCGGGGAGGGGTCTGGCGAAAAGTGGTGCGAGCTCGGCATGGTAGCTAGATTACCCCGGGCTGGTTGGCGTACTAGGATTAAAGCCCATGGATTGGTTAGGCGATATCGGCAGCACTCTCTCACAGGCGCTCGTGCAGGCCCCCATCTGGGTTCAGATGCTGGTGCTGCTCGTCGTTGTCGTGCCGATCATGGTCGTGGCGGCCTGGGTAGTGATGTGGGTGGTGGACCGAGTGGCGGGTTTTCTCGGCGGAAAAGTCCACCCCAAGAAAGCCTCAGAAGGCTCCAGCACTAAGGTAGAAAACCATGTCTAATCCCCAGCAGGAACCCTCCGACCCACGGGAAGGCCTTTGGGACCCAGAGCGCAAACAGCGCCCGCGTAAGCGAGCGCTCCCCAAATCGCGTGTGAGCCTCACGCTGTGGGCGATGATCGTGTTGATCATCGTGGTCGCGGCGCTGGGGATCTTCTTCTAGCCTGCGGTGTGGCGGCTGGAGGCTCGCGCCATCCGGCGGAACATCTCTAGCGAGTCCAAGTCCTCGATGAGGACGGGAACTCCTGCGCTATCGCACAGTGGGATACACCAGTTGGGGTAGAGATCCCGGGTGGTTCCAGGCTGGTTCTGTGCGCGGACATCTCCCACCATATCCACCAGGCTGGTGCAGGTCAGCACGGCAGCACTCCCAGCAATGAACTCGTGTAGAGCCACTACAAGTTCTTCCTCTCGGGCGAGATCATTGTCCGCGCCATCGTGGCTGGGAAGTGCGATTCCCGCAGAGGCAACGGCTCCGAATACGCGGGCCTGCCATTGGGAGTCCTCGGCTTCCTCCTCGGCGACCGAGCGAGTGAGCAAACCCAGCCTTGCACGAAGCGCGATGTGATCGCCTCGAAGATAAGCTAGCGTGGGCGGGAGATCATGCGTGCCCACTGAGGCCAGCGAGAGCTGGCGGTACTCCTGCGGGGGCAGGGGGGTCTCGTTGTCCTCAGCGCGCTCAAACCACACGATCGAGGTGCCAAGTACTCCTCGTTCAGAGAGGACGCGGCGGACCCACGGCTCCACGGTGCCGAGGTCTTCACCGATCAACACGGCGCCGGCGCGTTGCGCCTCCAAGCTCAAGACTCCCAGCATGGCCTCCCAGTCATAGGAGACGTAGGTGCCCAGTTGCGGCGAAGACATGCGTGGAATCCAAAACAGGCGGAAGAGGCCAAGAATGTGGTCCACGCGCACGCCACCGGAGTTGCGGAGCACCGTGTCGAGCATCTCGCGCCAAGGCTCGTATCCGGCCTCGGCCAAACGCACAGGATGCCACGGTGGTTGCGACCAGTCCTGTCCGAGTTGGTTGTAGTCATCCGGGGGAGCGCCTACCGAGCACTGGGGCGCGAGATAGTCTGCCAGATTGCTCGCATCTGCGCCTCCGGGGTGTACGCCGACTGCGAGATCGGTGATGAGGCCGATGCGCATTCCCGCTTCGCGGGCCCTGCGCTGTGCCACGGCAAGCTGTTCATCACACAAGAACTGCAGCCAGGAATAGAAACGGATGATCTCCTCAAAGTCCTCGTTTTGTGCGTGGCGATAACCGGAAAGGTTCTCCAGCTCGCGCTCGGCGCACCACGTAGCAAAGTCTCGCAATCCGCGACCCTGCTCGCGGGCATAGCTGACGAAAGCCGCTTCGCGTTCCGGCGATGACTTCAGCGTGAAGAGCTCTCGCAACACCTGCAGCTTGGCTTCAAAGATGGTGTTGCGATCGATTTCCTCGGCACTGCGATTGCGTGCACGGAACTCTTCGGCGAGCTCTGCGACATCTTCCTGCAACTCCTGGCTCAGCAATGCGAGCTCAGGTACGTCCTCGATGTGCAAGTAGATAGGGTTGATGAAGCGCCGGGTAGTGGGCAGGTACGGTGAGTCCTCGATCGGCGGAAAAGGCTCGGCGGCATGCAGCGGATTGATAAGCAAGTAGTCCGCATCCTTGGCCAGCTTTTCTGCCACCTGGGCCAAGTCCGCGAAGTCGCCGATGCCCCAGGAGGATTCAGAGCGCAGCGAATAAAGCTGTGCCATCACGCCGGCTGCGGGCGTTTCCACATAGGGATCGGCGGTATTCAACCGGGACGGGGTGATGATAAGGGGGCAGCTTAGACCTGCGGGCTCCGGCGCGCAGCCCGGCGAGTGAAGGATGATGCGGTGGTACCCTAGCGGCAGATCGCCAGGAAGGTGGAAAGAGGCCTCGCCCCACGCTTGCCCGGCGACGTCAGCGGCTGGCGCATCATTGGGGTCTTGGTATACCTCGCGCGTCCCGCCGCCCTCTAACTCGATGTGGACTTCTGCCGGGTCCCCGTCGTGGACATGCACTGGGAAAGAACGCTCCTCGCCTTGCGGGGCAACCACGCAGGAGGGCAACGGACGGGAGGCGCGTGCAAGATATTCCCCATAAAGCAGGCCAGTCAGCTCCTGCGCATCGGGGTCCTCGGAGATTTCCACGCCCAAGGCCCGCAGAGTGTAGACAACGGTTTCCTCGCTGACGGTTACCTCGTAGCCGGCCTGAGACATATAGGAGCTGGCGACGCCGTAGCGTTGTGCAAGCTCTTCGAGCAATTCACGGTTCCTCACGACGCCTAATTCTGCCACGGTCCAGCGGCGCGTGCGCCGCTATTGGTTGGTAGTGTGGACAAAAGATGTCTCGGAGCTGTTTCTTAGCTGTTTTCTAGGCTTTGTTTTGATGTGTCTCTGCCGTGCGAAAGGACTCCAACACTATGACGCTGCAAGAAGTTCATACTCCCGCCGAGTTTGAAATCGAAGAGGGCGATACCTGCCTGACCCGCATGCTCGCCACTGCGAAAGCTCGTCCCCACGGGGTGATGTTTACCCGCCCCGCCAATTACGAGTGGGTAAACGTCACCTCGAAGCAGTTTGTGGAGGAGGTCTACGCAGTGGCAAAGGGTTTGATTGCCGCAGGCGTTGAGCAGGGGGATCGCGTCATCCTGCTTTCTTCGACTCGCTATGAGTGGTCCCTTTTAGACTACGCCATCTGGGCAGCCGGTGCGGTGTCCGTCCCGGTCTATCCTTCCTCCTCGCTATCGCAGATTCAGTGGATCACCGAGGACTCTGGCGCTGTGCTTGCTATTACGGAAACGCGTGAGCATTCCGAGCTAGTTGGCCACTTGGTTCTGCATTCTGATGGGCAACCCAATATTAAGGATTCGCCCTCGAAGCTGCGACGCTTGCTGGAGATAAACTCTTCGGCCATCGATACCCTGAAGTTCGAGGGGCGCGGCGTCGAGGACGCGACCGTCGAAAAGCGCATCGCGGATACCAAGACGGATGACCTGGCCTCGTTGGTCTATACCTCCGGAACTACCGGCCGCCCTAAGGGCTGCATCCTTACCCACCGCAACTGGCTGGCGGAGGTGCTAGGTCTTCTCACCAATCCCATTGGGGCGATTGCCGTGCCTGGCTCCCACGTGTTGACCTTCCTCCCTCTGGCGCACGTGCTCTCCCGTGCAGTTTCTTTGGCTGTGGCCATTGGTGGCGCATCCCAAAACCACTGGTCGGACTTCAGCACCATTTCCATCGAATTCGCGCGCTCGCGGCCTAACCTCATCCTGGGGGTTCCGCGCGTATTTGAGAAAGTGCGCAACGGTGCGGCTGCGAAGGCGCACCAAGGCGGAGCGTTCAAGGGCGCCACCTTCGATCAGGCAGAAAAGGTTGCCATTGAATACTCCAAGGCGCTCGACAAGGAAGGCGGTCCAGACCGTTTCCTGAAAGCTAAGCACCGCATCTTTGACAAGCTGGTCTATTCCCAAATCCGCAACGCCATGGGCGGCGAGGTGAAGTACTGCATCACGGGTGGCTCAGCCATGAGCCCAGATCTCCTGCACTGGTTCCGTGGGCTGGGTGTGACGGTCTATGAGGGCTACGGCCTTACCGAGGTGGCTGCCGCCGCAGCCGTTGACTTTGAGAACCAACTCATCGGTTCCGTCGGCACTCCGCTAGGGGGCACCACCATCCGCGTCAATGATGATGGTGAGGTGCTCATCAAGGGTGACATCGTCTTTGCCGGTTATTGGAATAACCCAGAGGCAACCGAGGAGTCTTTGCACGACGGTTGGTACAACACCGGCGATCTGGGTGAGATCCTTGATTCCGGAAAGATCATCATCACTGGCCGTAAGAAGGACCTCATCGTCACTGCTGGTGGCAAGAACGTCTCTCCCGGTCCCATGGAGGATATGCTGCGCGCCCACCCGCTCATCTCCCAGGCCATGGTTGTCGGGGACGGAAAGCCCTTCGTGGGCCTGCTGTTGACCCTCGATGAGGAGGCGATGAACCGGTGGAAGCTCGAGCATAATATTCCCGCGAACCGTTCGATGCGGGAACTAGCCACGGATCCGACACTGCGCGCGGAAATTCAGGATGCGATTAACCAAGTCAACTCCACCGTTTCCCATGCTGAGGCAATCAAGAAGTTCTTCATCCTCGAGGCTGACCTCACTGAGGAAGATAACGAGCTCACGCCGACCATGAAGGTCAAGCGCTATATTGTGGCCCAGCGCTACGCGGATGCGATCAACCATATCTACTCCAAGAAGGGGTAGTTTAGGGGCCTCGGCCCACGTGGCTGGAGAGTGCTGAAACTAGTCTGTGAGTTTCTTCGGAGTGTCGCGCAGACTCCGTTTAGAATCTCGAATAGAGTCAGCACTCGTCATGTTAAGTCTCAACCTCTACTAGAGGTTATTTGCAAGTTTGCGGAAAGGAGCGGCCTGAAATTCCATGCATAAAATTGCCGCTGAGCTGCGCCACCGCGAGCTGACTCAAGAGATTTATAACATCGGTGATGAGGTAGTCGAGTACATCGAGCATCTCATCGAAGCCATCGAGGACTGGGATGACGAGCTGGCACTCGATTGCCTAGCTGAGCTGGGAGATATCGTCGACGATGCCCGGGTAGACTCGGGTCGCTGCGTAGGCGAGCTCATTGGTCTGCGCCAAGCGCTGGTCTCCGGCGTGCGCGGCGGAACCATCTCCGCCGCCGCGTCTGCTGATAACTCCTTAGAGGAGCCCAAGCAGCTGAGCGCTAGGGCGCTGGAAGCCAGGTTCCCCATCTCAGGGCCGCCTGTCATTGTCCATGAGCTGGCAGCAGCCCTGCGTGCACGCACCGCGGGAGTAGCCGATTACCTGCGCGAAATGGTTGAGTACGTCCTCGCACAGACAGAGGCTGTTGCCCGCAATCTTGACATGGTCTCGCTTCCGCACCTTTACAACCGCGCGGGCCAATCGGTGCTCATCGCCGTGCAGGCTTGGCGCCACAGCGTGGTCGAAGCGCACCCAGCGTACGTACGCACCATGCGGGGAAATAATCCGCCTTCTTTCCTCGACGAGCGCGCTCGCATCGCCGAGATTGTGGCACGCGTTGCCGCAAAGAAAGAAGCTGCCCGCCAGGCCGACGCCACTGCTTAAAGGTGATCTTCTGGTTTTAGAGTGCGTTGATTTTGATTCCGCATGGGCCCAATCCTTCAGGATAGGCCGGATGGCCTTGCTCCCGCACTGCCTAATTCTGGCTAGGCGGCCCGGCTGTGGATAACCGGGGCGGTGCGGGTGGGTTATCCACAGTTTCCTTACTGGGTGCGGGTTGGGGATTGTCGCGGCGGTGGGCGGTGTCTTAGCGTGGCGGTCATGGGCTTGCAGGAGTATTTCGCACAACTCGGCCGAGGTGTTGACCTCGTTGCCGAGTGCTCGGGGCTTTCTGCCCCGGACCTTGAGAAGATGGGGGCTAGCGCGCAGGATGCCGCCGAGCTGATAGGCCTGCACGCCATCTACTTCGGCCCCACACCCTATACCGGCAAGCAACGCTTAGCCGTTAATGCGGCCAGGCGCAACGGGCACGCCCTGAGCACCCTGCACCAGATCGAGTCTTTTACCCGCCGCGTTCAAGGGCGCCTGGCGGCGTGGAACCTGCGCGTAGAGCTATGCGCCACGCCCAGCGAGCAGGTTACTGCGGTAGCCAGGCGCCGGCTGCGTGAGATGCGTGTTCCCCGCACGTATTGCGAGCGCGCGATGTTGCGCCAGCATCCCAACGGGCTGGCTACCTTGACTGTGACCGGTAATGGGTTGGATATGGCGGATGCTTTCCGGACTATTGACCACAATCGACCAGGGGAAAGTTTTATAGCCCGCATGCTCGGCAAGGCAGACGGGGCCCCGGCTGGGCGTACTCGTGTGACGACCATGGCAGTCCTCCGGTTGGAGGACTACGGGAAGCTTGTACGCCGCGAGGGTGGTGATGTGATGATACGCACCACCAGTGGGACTGTTATCACCGGTGCGCAACTTGTGGAACGCGCCTGTGCCAACGAGGGTCTTATCACGATCATCAGCCGTACACACGGGCCGGTGGACTTGTACCGCTTTGATCGCTTTGCCTCGTTAAAGCAGCGCACGATGCTGGCAGCAGAGCATCCCACGTGTGCGTGGCCGGGCTGTAGCATCCCGGCAGAGCGGGGGCAGTTTCACCATCTCACGCCGTGGAGTCATGGTGGGGAGACTAACGTTGCCAACCTGGTGACCTTGTGTAGTTATCACAACGGGGTTAATGAGGATGATCCGAATGCGCCACCACGGCGCGGGCGCCTTACCCGCCAAGGCGGGACAATAGTCTGGCAGCCCCCACACACTAGCCGTTAGGGCCACACAGGAACCTAACGGCGAATTCCAGCACCCCAAAACATACCCCGGCGGGCAAGCACCGACAATGGTCAAGACTGTGACTGTGCGGTGGAGATTATCGAGGAAAATGCCGCCAAGGGACCCGCTTTTTGCCCGCCACTCCCACCACGCACTCTAAAACCCAGAAGAGCCCTTAAAGGCCCTTTCTGGACTTAACTCTGGCTACCCGGCTGGAAAACTGCCCCGCTCGCCTGTGCGTAGGCTGCGGGGTCTATTCGTCTGGAACAGGGCTTGTTCGATGGCACGGACCACTCGCTCGGGATGCGCAATGAGCTCCTCAGATCTGATGCGAAGAGTCTGGTGTTTTCTTCCCCGTGTTTGAATATTAGCTGGAGTCTTCTTCTGCTCATCAACGACAACATAGAGCCAGTTGTTCAGGCACAAGAGCACGTGTTCCTCAGTGCTCGGGTGCATGCGCATGGTGCAGGGGATACCTGCGGCGAGAATGAGGGCGCGGCACAGTGATTGCAACGGGCTACGGGAGTTATCTGCGGCAGCATCAATGACTGCCCGCGCAATCCGAGCATTCTTTACCCGGCCAAGTGCCGTGATTTCTTGTGCGAGCTCCTGGCGTTCTATGCCCGCGCGCAGGGCCGACTCGGCGGCAACGAGCCCGTCCACCAAGCCGTGAAAGCGCGCTATATCCACCACGGCGCGGGCGGGGCTGACGCATCTAGCTCCCTGTATCTGTTCGCAAGACAGCAGGACGGTCTTGCGATACCTCCAGCCCTTCTTCCAGCGGGACCTACTGGGAAGATTGGTGCCAGGCAGGGCTAATTCGATCTCCTCGCGAGGACGTGGAATAACCCACAGACCGTGGACGCGAGCCGCAGACTTGGATATAAGCACGGCGGTGTAGCTGCTGCGGGCGGCGGCTAGGGCGCGCAAGCGCATCCGCTCCGAGGAGGAAAGGGCAGCGTAAACGTGAGGGGCAACAGCCATCCGCGGTGCCAGTTTCAGCAGGGTTTTAGAGTCGGAGGTCTCAAAGGAAGTGGGAAATTTCGCGGTTCCCTTGTGCACCGTGATGAGTGAGCAATGGTTGTGGGCGGTAGTCATGTCCACTAGCTAAGGCCACGGGGCGCTGAGTATTCGAGGGCGAAAACGAAAACTGTGGATAACTCGGCGCCGGCATCGTGTTAATGACAAGTGTCGATGATGCCGCACCGCGTTATCCACAGTGCGTTCTCTCTAACCAGGGTTTCCGCTAGAGGGCGGGAACCGGAGGCAGGGGAGGAGAGTTAGTGCTTATTGCTGGGCCCCGGGGGAAGCCTGGTCAAGCTGCTCGGTAATCTGCGGCCACAGCTGGCCCATGATGTCATTCCAAGTCAGAATCCACACGGCGCTATCCTTGTCAGCCTTGCCAACGACGACGAGCTGCTCATTGCGTGCGCGCATGTGGTCCAGCGTCTTTTGCACGGTCAGTGAGGGAGAAACGCTCAAGGCGGGGCGAGAGAACTCCAGCACCGGGGTGGCCGGATCCGCCAAGAGGGTGTCGCGCACGTGCACCATGCGCGGCTCGCGCGAGTCCTTGGGGAGAACCAAGATGCGCATGACGTTCTTCTGGACGACAAGCTTCTGCAGGTCCGCGACGGTGGCATCGGGGGAGAGGGGAACGACTTCGGAGCCGTGCTCGCGGGCGAGCGCGCCGGCCGTTGCCGCCTCCATCTCAATGACGCCGGTGATCTGGCTGGCTGAGGCATCATCCATTGTTCCCAGTTCGCGCGAGTGCTCCACGAGGGTGCGCAGGGTCTCCGCGTCGTAGCCGGCGGCACCAGCACGGTTGACGGGTTCCTCACCAGCCAAGATGACCAGCTTATTGGACATGTGGTTAATCCAGCTGAGCAGCGGGCGGAAGATCCAGATGAATCCGCGGGCGGGGATAGCAATGATTTGCAGAGCCGTTTCCGGGTGCGTGATAGCCCAGGACTTCGGCGCCATCTCACCGATAACCAGGTGCAAGAAGGTGACGATGAACAAGGCCAGAATGAAGCTGACGACGTCGGCCACGCCCAAGGGCAGGCCCAGCAATTCGAGTGGGTGCATCAGCAGGTGGTGTACCCAAGGCTTGGTCACAGCACCGAGGATGAAGGTAGCCGCGGTGATGCCCAGCTGGGCACCAGCGAGCATGATGGTCAGCTCATTGAGTGAGCGTAGGCCAGCACGCGAGGCGCGAGAGGTTTCTGCCGTCGCCTCAAGGCGGTTGCGACGGGCACTCATCATGGAGAACTCGATGATGACAAAGAAGCCAGAGGCGGCGATGATAGCTATGGTAACTAGAAGGTTAAACCACCAGGTATCGGTCATTACTTGTCCGCCTCCTTGCTTGCATCGGCATCAGCATCAGCGCTGTGATGACTGTCATGATTGCGGCCTTGGGCCGCATCATCGTCATCGCTGGTATGCCCGTCCGGATACTCCTCAACCAATTCGAGGGAGAGGGAAGATGGGACATGGCGGTCAACTTCCTTGACCCGGGCGAGAAGGAAGCGGTGCGGTGCCTCGTCGGCATCGACCCAGTCTTCCGGCTCTGCCTCGAGGGCAATCTTGTATTCGTCGCCTTCTTCCGGCAGCGCGCCGGATTCAGAGATGAGCAAACCAGAGATGGTCTCATAATCCCCGTCGGGGAGGTCATGGCCCACAGCACGCTCGATCTCGTCGATGGGGGTGTCTCCGTCGACGATCCAGTGGGAATCATCCTGTTCGGTGATTTCCTCGGTCTCTTCGATGTCGTGTTCGTCGGTAACATCACCCAGAATCTCCTCCGCGAGGTCTTCCATGGTGACGATGCCAACAAAGCCGCCGTATTCATCGATGACGCAAGCCATCTTTTCCCCGGCATCCCGCAACTCAACAACGACGTCGGGAAGCGGCATAAGTTCGGGGACAACGAGAGGCGTTTGCATGATTTCGGTGGCTGCCGTGGCATCAGGCTTTTTGTTGCGCAGCACGTCGAAGAGGTGCACGACTCCGATGGGGTTGTGCTCGTCATCGATGACGGGGTAGCGCGTGTGCTCTGTGGACATCATCTCGCGGACCTCGCCGATGGTGGTCTCAGGCGCAATGACATCCACGCGCGAACGTGGAATCATGGCGTGCTCGACGTCGTGATCGGGGAAGTCGAGCAGGCGGTCCAAGACCATGTACGTATCCTCGTCGAGCTCACCGGCCTCGTGGGAGGCGTCGACGATGGACTCAAGGTCATCGGTCGTAGCGGAGGAATCAAGGTCCTCGACCGGTTCGATGCGGAAGAGCTTGAGAATCGCGTTCGACGAGTACTCGAAGAAGTGAATGAGCCAGCCGAAGATGCGCAGGTACCACATCGTCGGTGTAGAGAGCCACAGTGCCGTCTTCATTGGGGCGGCGATGGTGTAGTTCTTGGGGAAGAGCTCGGCGAAAAGCATCGAGGCCACCGTGGAAATCAGCAGGGCCGATACGGTACCAATCGCAACTGATACGCCGGTGGGAATGCCCACGTCTCCGAGCAATATCCCCAAGCCTTGGCCAACTAAGGGCTCGGCGATGTAGCCTATGAGCAGGCCGGTGACCGTGATGCCCAGCTGCGCTCCCGAGAGCATGAAAGAGGTCTGGTGCGTAATCTTGAGCGCGCGTGCGGCGCGTTTATCCCCTTCCGCGGCAAGCGCGCGTAGCTGCATGCGGTCGACGGACATGTATGAGAATTCTTGGGCCACGAAATAAGCGTTCGCTACGATGATGAGGCCGATTACTAAGAATCCGCCCAAAATCATTAGAATTGCAGAAATCAACGTTTACCCCACTCCTGAATTGTTGAGCGGGGACATCGACTCGGAGGTTCCACTGAAGGTGCCTTTCTGTACTTGGGAAACTGGAAACATACTACATGGAAAACGCCCGCTTCGGCTATTTAGTGCACCCCTCGTTAGGCTTTAAACCATGACTGTTCTCTTTGGCGTCTATATCCATGTGCCCTTTTGCTCCACACGCTGTGGCTACTGTGATTTCAATACCTACACTCCGGGTGAGCTCGGATCACCACGAGATCTCACCGGCCCTTACCTCGATGCTTTGGATAAGGAGCTCAGTCTTGCTGCACAGCGCGTCGGGAGGCAAGCCGAAACGGTATTCATCGGTGGCGGAACGCCGAGCCTGCTGGGCGCGGGCGGTTTGAGTCGGATTCTCGATACGGTGCGAGAAACCTTTGGACTGAGCGCCGGGGCTGAGGTAACCACCGAATCGAACCCGGAATCGACTTCGCCGGAGTACTTTTCCTCCCTCCATGAGGCGGGGTTCACCCGTGTGAGCCTCGGAATGCAATCGGCTTCTTCAGGCGTGCTGCGTGTCCTGGAGCGCGCGCATACCCCAGGGCGCGCTTTCGACGCCGCCCGGGAGGCACGCGCCGCAGGATTTGAGCACGTCAACCTAGACATGATTTACGGCACCCCCACCGAGACCGATGCGGACGTCGCGCGCACGCTGGAGCGAATCCTCGAGACAGGCGTGGACCACGTCAGTGCTTACTCGCTCATCGTGGAGGAAGGCACCCGCATGGCGCGCAAGGTATCCAAAGGGATTCTTCCTGCGCCGGATGAGGACGTGCTGGCCCGCCGCTACGAACTCATCTCGCAGACTCTGGAGGCGGCGGGGTTTGATTGGTATGAGGTCTCTAACTGGGCGAAGCCTGGTGGCGAGTGCCGGCACAACAGCCTCTACTGGGTCGACGGAAACTGGTGGGGAGCGGGCCCGGGTGCCCACTCGCACCTCGAGGATGAGCGTTTCTATAACGTGAAGCACCCCGCGCGCTACGTTGCGGAGCTGGGTCAGGGGCATTTGCCCATCAAAGAACGCGAGAAGCTCAGTCCGCAGGAGCGTCACACAGAGAAGGTGATGTTGGGACTGCGCATGAGTCAGGGCATCCCCCGTCAGTGGCTCGACGAGCACGCAGCGCCAGTTCTAGAGCGTTTCTCAAGCCAGGGCCTCGTCTACGTAGACGCGGACCGTGTGAAGTTGAGCAAGGCCGGACGCCTGCTCGCGGATGGCATCGTGACGGATCTCTTAGTTGCGGAGGAAGTAGAATAAGGCTCATGTCCACTTCAACTGAGGCCCGCCGCAAGGAAGTGCTGCGCGCAATCATTGCGGACTACATCGCTTCCCAAGAACCCGTTGGTTCTAAATCTCTTCTCGAGCGCTATCACTTGGGGGTCTCCTCGGCCACGATCCGCAACGACATGTCGGTGCTGGAATCGGAGGGGCTCATCGCGCAACAACACGCCAGCTCCGGGCGTGTACCCACGCAGAAAGGCTATCGTGAGTTTGTTGACAGCCTCCATGAGATAAAACCTCTGTCCGCGCCCGAGCGTCGCGCCATGTTGACCTTCCTCGAAGGCGGAGTGGATTTGGAGGACGTGCTCCGCAGATCCGTACAGTTACTGGCGCAGATCACCAAGCAGGCTGCGGTGGTGCAGATGCCCAATCTCAAAGTCTCGCGCGTTAAACACTGCGAAGTTGTCGAGCTTTCACCGCGCCGTCTGTTGCTCGTGCTCATCACAGATAGCGGGAGGGTAGATCAGCGCAATGTCGAGTTGGACGGCAGCATTGACCCGGCGCAGACTCATCGCCTGCGTGATGTGCTCAATAATGCATTGTCCGGAAAGACCTTGGCCGAGGCCACGGCCGAACTCGAGCCTCTTGTCCACGAAGCCGCAGAAGATATTCGCCCCTATCTGCGCAAGGCAGCAACCGTCCTTGTTGAGACGCTGGTGGAGCAACCCTCTGATCGTCTGCTCATGGCAGGGGCCTCCAACCTCACCCGCGTTGCGCGTGAGTTCCCCCAGGGGTTGCCCTCCATCATCGAGGTGCTCGAGGAGCAGGTCGTGGTGCTCAAGTTGTTGGCGCGGGTGCCGGACCTAGGTAATGTTTCCGTGGTCATCGGTGAAGAAAACGAGGAAAACCAGCTGCGTCAAGCCTCGGTGGTCGCCACAGGGTATGGTTCCCCAGGTGCAACTCTGGGCGGACTCGGAGTCGTCGGCCCTACCTTTATGGACTATTCTGGAACAATGTCCAAGGTGAGTGCTGTTGCACGCTATGTGAGTGAGATTTTGGCCGGCAAGTAATCCGGTTAAACTCAACACCTACTGTTTAACCCAGACTGTTCAACCCAGCTGTTCAGTTCTGACAGTTCAAATCAGAAGACCCAACTGACTAGTGAGAAGGAATATTTCTTAAAGTGGCTCGTGATTATTACGGCATTCTCGGTATCGATAAGTCCGCCTCGGACTCGGAAATTAAGAAGGCTTATCGCAAGCTAGCCCGCAAGTTCCACCCGGATGTTAACCCGGGGGACGAGGAAGCCGCCGAGAGCTTCCGCGAGGTATCGCTAGCGCAAGAGATCCTGCTTGACCCGCAAAAGCGCCGCGTGGTGGATATGGGTGGAGATCCCATGGAGCAGCGCGGCGGTGGCGGTGCGGACTTCGGCGGTTTTGCAGGGGGCGGCCTCGGGGATATCTTCGCCGAGTTCTTCGGCGGCGGTGCCTCCCGTGGCCCGCGCTCACGCGTCCAACCGGGCAATGATGCCCTGTTGCGCACGTCCATTTCCTTGGAAGAGGCCTATTCCGGTGTGCAGAAAGTCGTTACCGTCGATACCGCCGTTATCTGTGATCACTGCGCGGGTACGGGTTCGGAGTCGCAGGCTAAGCCGGTTGGTTGCCCCACCTGTGGGGGTGCTGGTGAGATCCAAGAGATGCAGCGCAGCTTCCTCGGCAACGTTATGACCAGCCGCCCTTGTCCGCGGTGTCAGGGTTTCGGGGAGATCATCACCGATCCCTGCAAGCAGTGTGGCGGCGATGGCCGTGTTAAGAAGCGCCGCGATATTACAGTGACCATTCCCGCCGGAATCGGCGATGGGATGCGCATCCGCATGGCCTCCCAGGGCGAGGTGGGCCACGGTGGCGGTCCGGCCGGCGATCTCTTTGTCGAGGTCCGCACGCAGGCGCACGCGGTATTTGAGCGCAATGCGGATGATCTGCACCTCACCGTGCGTGTTCCCATGGTGGACGCAGCCTTGGGCACGAGCTTCGACATCGAGCAGCTCGACGGCGAGGAGCTCACCATCGACATCGCGCCGGGCACGCAGCCGGGCGAGTCCATCGAGGTTACAGGCCACGGCATGCCGCGGCTGCGCACCGATGGTTTTGGAAACCTCTTCGCGCACGTCGATGTGGTTGTCCCGCAGGAGATGGACAAGCGCACCCGAGAGCTTCTGCTCAAGATCCGGGATTCGCGCGGCGAGGATACCCGTGTGCGTCGCAGCGGTGACGGACAGGAAGAGTCCTTCTTCTCGCGTATCCGGGACCGCTTCCGTAACCGTTAGAACCGCTCAAACCCCCATTAGAACTCGTCAGCACCCTCCAGCAACCCTGAGGATTTGGCCGCCATGTCTCTCCCGGTATTTATCCACCCTGACCTCTCGCGTGTTGAGATGGGCCAGCAGGTCACCCTCGAGGGGGCTGAAGCTCGGCATGCAGTGACCGTCAAGCGTCTGGAACCGGGCGAGCGCCTCAAGCTTATCGACGGCACTGGGAGCATCGTTGAGGCCACCGTCACCGCTACCACGGGAAAGGATGGCCTTAGCGCCGTGGCAGACTCCGTGGCGCAGGCCCGCGAGCCGCAGCCGCGGGTGGTAGTTGTTCAAGCCATTCCCAAGTCGGAGCGAGCCGAGCTCGCGGTGGACTTGGCCACGCAGTCGGGTGCCGATGAGATCATTGCTTGGCAAGCAGAGCGCTGCGTGGCCAAGTGGGCAGATCCAAAGAAAGCTGCCAAGGCGCTAGCCAAGTGGCAGGCGAGCGCCGTGGCGGCTGCGAAGCAGTCACGTAGGGCGAGGATTCCGCAGGTGCGCGGACCCTTGAGCACAGCGCAGCTGGCACAGGAGATTTCCGGCAGCTGCGCCTATGTTCTCCATGAGGAAGCCACGGCCTCCATCCGGGACGTGCCCTTGCAAGGAACCGTCTATATTCTCGTTGGTCCGGAGGGGGGAATCGGGGCAGATGAGTTGGCTAAGCTGCCCGCGCAGCCCATCAAACTGGGCCCCGAGGTCTTGCGCACCGCCAGCGCAGCTATGGTTGCGCTTGCCGCCATCGGAATGCGCACGCCACGCTGGTAGCCTGAGTACGTGCCTATAATCACCAAAAAACTGGAACTCGACTCCGCCTACGTTGCCACCGTCTTGGGCAACGCGGATGAGAACCTGCGCGTAATCAATAATGTGCTCGACGCTGACGTATTTGCGCGCGGCACCACCGTCACGGTGACGGGCCCGGATTATGAGGTGGCGCGAGCCAGCAAGCTTCTGGAGGAGCTAGAAGCCGTGGCTCGCCGTGGTCATGCCGTTAATCCGGAGACCGTCAAGCACACCCTTGGTTTCATTGCAGTCGAGGCGCCTCAATCCGTCGCCGCAGCCTTGGCGGCCGATATTGTCTCGCGCCGTGGCAAGACCATTCGCCCCAAGACCGTCGGTCAGTCCGAATATGTTCAGGCCATTGACGATAATACGGTGGTCTTCGGCGTTGGTCCGGCCGGCTCAGGTAAGACCTATCTCGCCGTGGCCAAGGCGGTCCAGGCCTTGCAGTCCAAGCAGGTTTCCCGCATCATCTTGACCCGTCCTGCGGTCGAGGCAGGGGAGAAGCTTGGCTTCTTGCCAGGCACCCTCAATGACAAGATCGATCCTTACCTGCGCCCCTTGTATGACGCCTTGCGTGACATGCTTGATCCGGAGATGATTCCAAAGTTGATGGAGGCGGGCATCATCGAGGTCGCCCCCTTGGCCTATATGCGTGGACGCACGCTCAATGACGCCTTCGTCATCCTTGACGAGGCCCAAAACACCACCCCGGCGCAGATGAAGATGTTCTTGACGCGCCTGGGCTTCGGCTCCAAGATCGTGGTCACCGGTGATATCTCGCAGGTCGACCTGCCGAGTGGGCAGGTCTCCGGGCTGCGACTGGTGCGCCATATCCTCGATGGGGTCCCCGATATTTACTTCGCAGATCTACGCGCGGAGGATGTGGTGCGTCACCAGCTCGTCGGCCACATCGTTAATGCCTACGAGAGCTTCGATGAGCGCAAAGCCGCCAAGTACGAGAAAGAGCAGTAGAAAATGTCTATAGAGTTCATCAACGAGTCCGGCTTCGATGGTGTCAACGAAGAGATGCTTATCGATGTCGCCTCATTCGCCTTCGGCGCCATGGACATCAACCCCGATGCGGAATGCACGATTACCGCAGTAGACCTCCAGACCATCGCAGACTTGCACGTGCGGTGGATGGATCTGGAGGGGCCGACGGATGTGATGAGCTTTCCCATGGATGAGATCACTCCGGGGGCTTTGACCCCGCGCCCAGATGCCGCCGATCCCGGACCGGCCATGTTGGGGGATATCGTGTTGTGCCCCGAGTTCGCCCTGCGCCAAGCGCAGGCGGCGGGACACTCCTTGGGGCACGAGCTGGCACTGCTGACGGTGCACGGCTGCCTGCATCTTTTGGGCTATGACCACACCACTCCCGCAGAGGAGAAGGAGATGTTCAGCCTGCAGAACGAGTTGTTGGCTGATTGGTATGACAACCTCGCCGAGCGGGGCGTGAGCTTTCACCCTAAGCCCAGTGGTCCCAAGGCCTTTCCGGATGCCGCCGAGCGCGCGGACCTCGATAAGCAGGTCCCTGGCGGTGGCATTCCGGCGGTGGGAGAGCCAGCGAAACCCGAAGAAAACTCTTAAGTCCCCTCGCCCGAGGCTCACCCAGTTTTATTGCGCATTTTCTATTGCACAATTGGTTGCTTGTTGACATACGTGTTATCATGGAAGCCCGTAGGTAATTGCACATGTTCCTGCGGATTTTCGCGTTTTATACGCCTGCCTCGCAGGGCCGCCTAGGAAGGCCCACTATGACCACCTCGCGTCAGACCAAGTTTATTTTCGTCACCGGAGGAGTCGTCTCCTCCTTGGGGAAGGGGCTAACGGCGGCGTCGCTTGGCCAGCTCCTTATCTCCCGCGGGCTCTCCGTGACCATGCAGAAGCTCGATCCTTATCTCAACGTCGATCCGGGCACGATGAACCCCTTCGAGCACGGCGAGGTCTTTGTCACCGAGGACGGCGCCGAAACTGACCTCGACCTCGGGCACTACGAGCGTTTTCTTGACCGCAATCTAACCAAGAACGCCAACGTGACCACCGGTAAGGTCTATTCCTCCGTCATCGCCAAAGAAAGGCGCGGCGAGTTCCTGGGTAAGACCGTCCAGGTCATCCCGCACATCACGGATGAGATCAAGGCTCGTGTCCTGGCCATGGCTGAAGCTGATGCTGAAGGAAATGTACCGGACGTCGTCATTTCTGAGATTGGCGGCACCGTCGGAGACATTGAGTCCCAACCTTTCCTCGAAGCCGCCCGCCAGGTGCGTCATGCCGTGGGCCGGGAAAATATCTTTTTCATCCACTGTTCCTTGGTTCCTTACCTGGCTCCCTCCGGAGAGCTCAAAACCAAGCCCACCCAGCACTCGGTGGCCGAGCTGCGTTCAATTGGTATCGTGCCAGACGCCGTGGTTCTACGCTGTGACCGCGAGGTTCCGCAGCCGCTGAAGACCAAGATTGCCTTGATGTGTGACATCGAGGAGGAGGGCGTTACCTCCTGCCCCGATTCTCCTTCCATCTACGACATCCCTGAGGTCCTCTACCGCGAGCACCTCGATACCTTCGTCATCCGCAAGCTAGGGCTGCCTTTCCGCGATGTGGATTGGACCCAGTGGGGCGAGCTGCTCGATCGCGTTCACCACCCACAGCGTGAGGTCACCGTGGCCATCGTGGGCAAGTATATTGACTTGCCTGATGCATATCTCTCCGTGGCCGAGGCCGCCCGCCACGCAGCCTTTGCCCATAACGCCAAGGCGATTATTCGCTGGGTCGCCTCCGACGAATGCGAGGATGACGCGGCTGGCGCACTGCGCGGCTGTGACGCAATCATCGTTCCCGGTGGCTTCGGGGTGCGCGGCATCGAGGGCAAGATCGGAGCCATCACCTATGCCAGGGAGAATAAGATTCCCTTCCTGGGGCTGTGCTTGGGGCTGCAGTGCATGGTCCTTGAAGCCGCGCGTCGCGCCGGCATCGCAGATGCCTCCTCTACCGAGTTTGACCCCGAGACATCCGCGCCGGTTATTGCCACCATGGAGGAGCAAAAGGCGGCCGTCACAGGTGAGGCAGACCTGGGCGGGACCATGCGTCTAGGCGCTTATCCCGCGTCTTTGCAGCAGGGAACCGTGGTCGCCGAGGCCTATGGCAAGACTGAGGTCTCCGAGCGCCACCGTCACCGCTATGAGGTCAACAACACCTACTGTGCGCAGATCAGTGAGGGCTCCGGCCTGGTGTTCTCCGGCACCTCGCCCAATGGTGAGCTCGTTGAGTTCGCGGAGTACCCCCGCGAGGTCCATCCTTATATGGTGGCTACGCAGGCACACCCGGAGTACAAGTCGCGCCCCACGCGTCCGCACCCGCTTTTCGACGGCCTTGTAGGCGCCGCCCTCAACAAGTAATTTCCACGTTTTTTGGCGCGCCCGCCTTATCAGTAGCAAGATAGGTTTCATGAATATTCTATCTATCCAGTCCCACGTCTCTTATGGGCACGTGGGAAACTCCGCCGCGGTCTTTCCGCTGCAGCGTGCCGGCCACGAGGTATGGCCGGTGCACACCGTCAATTTTTCCAACCACACCGGCTACGGTGACTGGGGCGGAATGATGGTTCCGGCGAGCGAGGTCACGAGCATCATCGACGGCATCGAGCGCCGCGGAGTATTTGGACAGATCGACGGAATTCTCTCTGGTTACCAGGGCGGCCCGGATATTGCCGGCGCTATTGTTGATGCCGTTCGGCGCATCAAGGACGTCAACCCAGAGGCGCTCTATGCCTGCGATCCGGTGATGGGTAACGCCAAGTCTGGCTGCTTCGTCTCCGATGAAATCCCGCCGCTGCTGCGGGATAAGGTGGTTCCAGTCGCCGATATCATCACCCCGAATCAGTTTGAGCTGGGCTACCTCACCGGCCACCCTGTCGAAACTCTTGAGCAGACTCTGGCCGCGGTCAAGGCTGCGCAGGACATCGGACCGAAGACCGTGCTGGTTACCTCCGTGAAGAGGCCAGAGACTGCAGATGATGTCATTGAGATGCTCGCGGTGGACGGAGACCGCGCCTACCTCGTGGCCACCCCGTTCCTGCCCTTCAAGCGCAATGGCTCCGGAGATGTCACTGCGGCACTCTTCACCGGGCATTATCTGGAGACCAACAGCGTCAAGGTGGCCCTGCAGCGCACGGCATCCTCTGTCTTTGACTTGCTGTCAAATACTTTCGAGGCGGAGTCGCGCGAGCTTTTGCTCGTCGAGTCCCAGGAAGTGTTCGCGCATCCGCGTATGCAGTTCTCCGTCGAAGAGCTCTAGAAGCTTGTGCGGGGTGGTGTTCGTCTCTCGTGCATGAACATGCAAGGAAGAGTTCACTCGTGGGCTATGATATTGAGCAATGAGTTCCGATATAGATGCACAATTCGAGGCCGCCATGCCTGACGAGTCTGAACAACCCCCCGCAGGTGACCCGGCTGCGGGTGACTACTCCGCTTTCACCGAGATCCCGGAGGGCTTTCGCTCCGGGTTCGTCTCCTTCGTGGGCCGGCCCAACACCGGCAAGTCCACGCTGACTAACGCGCTGGTAGGGCACAAGATTGCCATTACCGCTGACCAGCCGGAGACTACGCGCCATCCCATCCGCGGTATCGTGCACCGCGAAGACGCCCAGGTCATCGTGGTTGATACGCCTGGCCTGCACCGCCCGCGCACCCTACTCGGTGAGCGCCTCAATGAGGTGGTCAAGGATACTTATGCCGACGTTGATGTCATCGGGTTTACCGTTCCGGCTGATGAAAAGATTGGCCCTGGCGATCGATGGATTCTCGAGAACCTGCGCAAGGTAGCCCCGCGCACTCCCATCATCGGCATCGTTACCAAACTGGATAAGGCCAGCAAGGATCAAGTGGGGGCGCAGCTGCTCGAGTTGCATTCTCTGCTCAGTGAGGAAAACCCGGAGGCAGTGGTCATTCCAGTCTCTGCTACCGAGCATGTGCAGCTCGATGAGCTGCTTCAGGTCATCGTTGACCACCTGCCGGAGGGGCCGAAGTTCTACCCGGAAGATCACGTCACTGATGAGCAGCAGGAGAAGCGGATCGCGGAGCTTATCCGTGAATCAGCTCTCTCGGGCCTCAAGGACGAGCTGCCGCACTCAGTTGCTGTCGAGGTCGATGAGATGCTCCCGAGCGAGACTCGCCCGGGAGTGCTGGAGGTCCACGCCATCTTGTACGTCGAACGCCCTGGCCAAAAGCGCATCCTCGAAGGCAAAGACGGGCGCCGCTTCAAGCGCATCGTCGGCACCGCCCGCAAGGAGATCATCTTGCTGCTCGGGCAGAACGTGTATCTCGACCTGCGTATCAAGGTGCTGAAGAACTGGCAATCTGACCCGAAGTTCCTGGGGCGTCTAGGCTTTTAAGCTATGCGGGAGTCATACCGGGATCGCGCCGTGGTTATCCGCACCTATGACTTCGGGGAGGCCGACCGCGTCATCGTGTTGTTGACCAAGAACCACGGACTCGTGCGCGGTGTAGCCAAGGGCGTACGTCGCGCCAAGTCTCGCTTCGGTTCGCGGCTCCAGCACTTCGTGGATTTGGATGTTCAGCTGTATCCGGGGCGCAATCTGGCAACGATTTCGCAGGCCGATACCGTGAACTATTATGGCGCCAAGATAATCGAGGACTACGAGCGCTACACTGCTGCCTGCGCCGCACTAGAATCAGCCGAGCGCCTCGCTTTCGCCGACGCGGATAAGGATCCCTATCTCTACGAGGCAGTGACCGCCGCCCTGCGTCGCATCCAGGAGGAAGATCCTCTGCACGTTCTCGATGGATTCTTGTTACGTGCAATGGCACATGCTGGCTGGGCCCCGAGCCTCTTTGATTGCGCCCAATGCCAGCGGCCGGGTCCGCATCACGCCTTTCACCCGGCTGTGGGCGGCGCTGCGTGCCATCGCTGCCGGCCACCGGGAGCGGCCGAGGTGGATCCGGAGACCCTGCATCACATGTGGTTGCTGGCGTGCGACGAAAAGACGCAGCCTACCCCGGAACAGGCGGCGCAGGCTCATCGCCTGATTCGGGCTCATCTGCAGTGGCATATCGAGAGGAAGGTCACCGCACTCTCGGTCATGGATCAATAAAACTCGGCGGGGTATTAAGATGAAGCGCGTGATTACCCCAGATCGAAACCGAGTTCTCCACCCTCCACAGATTCCGGCTGAGTTTCTGCCGCGCCATATCGCCCTCGTCATGGACGGCAACGGGCGCTGGGCCCAAGAGCGCGGGATGCCGCGTACTCAAGGGCACAAGAGGGGAGAGGCGGTGCTCCTTGAGGTCGTGGATGCCTGCCTCGCCATGGGCATTCCTTATCTGTCCGCCTATGCCTTCTCCACCGAAAACTGGCGGCGCACCCCCGATGAGGTGCGTTTCCTTATGGGCTTTAACCGCGATGTGTTGCGCCGCCAGCGCGAGTGGCTCAACGAGAGGGGAGTGCGCGTCGTGTGGGCGGGACGCCGCCCGCGGCTGTGGCGCTCGGTCCTCAAGGAGCTGGAGAAGGCGGAAGAGCTAACTAGAGACAACACCGCGATGACTCTGGTGATGTGCGTCAACTACGGGGGGCGCGCAGAGATCGTTGACGGTGTGCGTTCCCTCGCTCAGCAAGTAGCGAGCGGGAAAGTGCGACCGGAGGAGATTTCTGAGTCGATGCTGAGTGCTTATATGTATGACCCGCAGATGCCAGACGTCGACCTCTTCTTGCGCCCCAGTGGGGAAAAGCGGACCTCAAATTTCCTGCTGTGGCAGTCGGCCTACGCGGAGATGGTGTACCAAGACAAGCTCTTCCCAGACTTTGGTCCGGAGGATCTCTTCGCTGCAGTCGAGGAGTACGCGCGCCGCGACCGGCGTTTCGGCGGCACCAAGTAGCAGCGTGGTGAGAGAGGCTTGAAGGAGGCAGCTAACGATTAGCCGCGCGGCACTGGGCGCAGACCCCGAAGATTTCTGCGTCATGCCCGGTGAGCTCAAAGTTATATTGCTTGGCCACAGATGAGGCCCATTTCTCGATGGGTCCGCCGTCAATTTCTTCAGTGCGCCCGCACTTGGTGCATACCAAGTGATGGTGATGGTGGCTGGATTCACAATGCCGATAGAGGGTTTCCCCGGAGGGCATGTGTAGTGCGTCAACAGCGGCAATATCCGCCAAAGACTGCAGGGTGCGATAGACGGTGGTCAACCCCACCTTTTGTTGGCGATCGAGGAGCTGGTTGTGGATTTCTTTTGCCGAGGCAAAGTTGTCCATGTCCCTTAAAACTTCGACCACGGCGGCACGCTGCTTGGTGTTCCGAGAGCCGAGTTTGGGTATGCTGTCATGGATGGCCATGTAGACCATGTTACCAATCCACTACCAATAACGTTTTTCGGGAACGTTTAGGAACGTTCGGGAACGCTGTTGCTGGAGCTTTATCGCTCCAGCACCGAGGCGGCGTCGGCAAGCAGTCCCAGCACGCAAGGGGCGATGAGGATGTAGGTTACCTCGCGTCCAGAGCGCTTGGAATCAACAATTCCTGCTTGCTTGAGCACACGGAGGTGCTGGCTGATGAGCGGCTGGGATTTGCCAGTCGCGGCAACGAGCTCGTGGACGAAGTGGTCGCGTTCTGCAAGGAGAGTGATGATGGCGATGCGGAGAGGAGAGTCCAAAGCTCCTATGACCTTTGCGGCAGCTTGGGCGTTGAACGCCAGTTTTGTTAGAGACACGGTTATCACCTTCGTATTTTAATACCTGTTGGCCGGTAGATATTTCGAGCATACCTTAAAACCTCAATAACGGTAATTGTGGTGAGCCACGTCGCTTTGGAGACCTCGGCGCCCGCTGCCTTTAAGCGCAAGCTAGACTTGTGTGCGTTGCATGCCCGCGGCGCCTGCGCCGCACGTGGGAATAATGCGGAAACTGTAGAAACTTTTTGTTGAAAGACTGTCCCCTACCAGAGGAGTCCTTGGAAAAATGGCGTCCGTCATCGATACCGTTGTCAACCTGTGTAAGCGTCGTGGCTTGGTTTATCAGGCAGGTGAAATCTACGGCGGTTCGCGCTCGGCCTGGGACTACGGCCCCTTGGGTGTGGAGCTGAAAGAAAACATCAAGCGCCAGTGGTGGCGCCACATGGTGCAGTCACGCGATGACGTGGTGGGCGTGGATACCTCGGTTATCCAGCCGCGCCAGGTATGGGTGTCCTCCGGTCACGTTGAGGTATTCACTGACCCGCTCGTGGAATCCCTCTACACCCACAAGCGCTACCGCGCGGATCATCTGCTTGAGGCCTATGAGGAAAAGCACGGTCACGCACCGGAGAATGGTCTGGCTGACATCAACGATCCGGTTACCGGTCAGCCCGGCAACTGGACCGAGCCCAAGGCTTTCTCCGGCCTGCTCAAGACCTACCTAGGCCCGGTCGATGACAAGGAGGGGCTGCACTACCTGCGCCCAGAGACCGCTCAGGGCATCTTCGTCAACTTCAAGAACGTCATGACTTCTGCGCGTTTGAAGCCACCTTTTGGCATCGCCAACATTGGTAAGTCCTTCCGCAATGAAATCACGCCGGGTAACTTCATCTTCCGTACGCGCGAGTTCGAGCAGATGGAAATGGAGTTCTTTGTTAAGCCAGGAGAGGACGAGGAATGGCACCAGTACTGGATCGATGACCGTTATAACTGGTACGTCGATCTGGGCATCAAGCCAGAGAACCTTCGCCTCTATGAGCACCCCAAAGAAAAGCTCTCGCACTACTCCAAGCGCACCGTTGACGTAGAGTATGCCTTCGGTTTCACCGGCTCCAAGTGGGGCGAGCTCGAGGGTGTGGCTAACCGCACCGATTACGATCTCACCGTCCATTCCAAGGGCTCTGGCGAGGATCTTTCCTACTTCGACCAGACCACCGGCGAGCGCTGGGTGCCCTACGTCATCGAGCCTGCCGCAGGCCTAGGACGTTCCATGATGGCTTTCCTCGTTGACGCTTATGACGAGGAAGAGGTTCCCAACTCCAAGGGCGGCACCGATACTCGCGTGGTACTGCGTCTTGACCGCCGCCTCGCACCGGTCAAGGTGGCGGTGCTCCCGCTGTCGAAGAAGGACGAGCTATCGGTCCCCGCGAAGGAGATCGCACAGAAGCTGCGCCAGAACTGGAACGTGGACTTCGACGTCTCCGGCGCCATCGGTCGCCGCTATCGTCGCCAGGACGAGGTGGGAACCCCGTTCTGCGTCACCTTCGACTTCGAGTCCCTCGATGACAACGCCGTCACCGTTCGTGAGCGCGACACCATGGAACAGGAGCGCGTCCCGATTGCTGATCTGGAGGCCTACCTCGCCGCGCGTCTGATTGGTTGCTAGATGATTAGCTACACCAGTTGGGACCGTACCGACAGGGAGACCCTCGTCCTGGTCAAGGAGGGCGGGCCGGCAGCTTATGGCCGTTTCTCCGGGAACTCCGCCGAGATCTCCGGCACTCATTGGCGCCTAGACGTCACCAAAGACCTTGGTGCCTCAGCCACGCTCGAGGACGGCCGGGTTATGCGCATTGCGGGAAACCTGGGGCGGGACAAGCGTCTCGAGGCTTCCCTTGATGGGCGCACCTTTACCTTCCTCAACGAGAATGGTGGAAACTGGATCATCGAGGACGTCGATGAGTCCAAGGTTGCCCAGTTCTCGTCGAAGAACTCTGGCGTGCGCGAATCCATCCTCGAATTCGATGAAGACTACAAGGACCTCAGTGACGTTGAAATCATCGCGCTGAGCTGGTTTAGTCGGCTTATCCTCGAGGCCAACACTAAGAGCAAGTCCGTGGCAATCATTGCGACCTTGGTCTTGATGTCCATCGTTGCGGTCTTGGCCCTGTTCGTATTCTGATGTCCGTGGCGGGGCAGGGGCCACTGGGAGAGCAGCCGGGTGCATCCGGCGCACAACCGAGTGCCCAGTGGAAGTGGCACTCAGGCACGCTTTACGGTGATGCTGGGCAAACCCTAGCCGCCGTCACAGCCCAGCGCCTGAATGTAACTTCCAGCTCGGCCCTGACCGACGGCTCCGAACTGGAATTAGGAAGCTCTCTCGATAGCCCCAGCGCCTCCCGCTTCTACCTGCGAGCCACAGGCCCAGAGGGCTTTACGTGCGAGGTGCGTCAAGCAGGGCTCAGCGTAGCTACCCTTCGCGCTCGCTGCGCCGACAGCAAGGACCCCATAATGGCGGTGGAGGAGCGCTTCTATCTTCTTAAGAGGAGCACACCCCTAAAGCGCATGCGCACTATCGTTGCCGCAGTTGCGGAAGCAACCGAGCAACGAAACGGCGCGGTATTGTCTACTAACGCACTGTTTGACACCGAGCCCCGATTCAACGGGGATCTGCGGGTGAGTTTCCACCGCGATATCCCCCTGCTCGACGCGATAGTACTCAGCTATAGCTGCTATCTGCTCGATGCTTCGCCGCGCATTGTCCGCGGCTAAGACAAGCGTAGGAGACCTAGAGCAGTCCGCACGGGGCCTAGAAGGCGCTGCCCTGGCTGGAGCCGCCGAAGCCGCCGCCGCCTCCACCGAAGCCGCCGCCGCCAAATCCGCCTCCGAATCCACCACCGTGGCCACCTCCGCCGAGGATCTGGCCCAGCACCATGCCAGTGACGATATTGCCCGCGGTCGAGGCACCGCGTTGCTGCATCTGCCGGCGACGATAATTGTCGATGTCGTCCTTAGCTCGTTTAAGCGCGGTTTGGGCAGCGTTGACGGACCTGCGTGCGGAGTCTTGAGCCGCACGAATATCACTGCGCTCAAGGTGAAGGGCCTCGGCGTGGAGGTGCTTGGCATCGGCCAAGGCGGTACGGGCACCAGAACCAATGATGCGCCCGCGCGAGGAGATGAGATCGTCTGCGGCCTGAATATTGGATTCCGCTACCGAGATCTGCTGCTTGAAAAGAGCGATTTGGCGGGCATGAGAAGAGGTTTTCTCGCGCACTCGGTCGAGGCGATCATCGAGCTCGGTGTCAATGGCCATCAGCGAGCTATAGCTGCCCAAGGGATCTTGTGTGCCCTCGGCGCGGGCGGATTCAACTGCGGTGTGTGCGCGAGCAAGCAATTCCTCGAGGCTGTCCCAATCGGCCTTTGTTCCTTGAGACTTGCCCTGTGCCTCCAGCTGCTGGGCCTCGGAGATCTCCTCCTCGATTTCGGTGATGAGGCTCGCTAGGTTGGCATTGGCCTCGGCGATATTGGTCTCTGCATTTTCGATGCCGCTGAGTAGACGGTCTGCGATCTCGATGGCGTGCTCACCGTCGCGGATAGCCGCGACGAGGCCGCCTTGTTGGCCCGCCGGTGCTGCGGCCAGCTCACGGCCACTGGAGACGGACTTCTCGGCCTCGTTCAAGGAGACCTCTGCCATCTCCGCATTGTCTGCGATGGAGGACAAGACTTCCGCTGGGTAGTGGGAGGTGAGTGTCTGCAACGTCTCTTGGGCGTGGGGCAACCGCGCCCGCAGGTCCACGGTGCGCTGGGTAAGCTCATCCAGCTTCTGGGGTGCGTTGATGAGGAGATCTCGCATCTTGGCGAACTCCTGCGCTTGTTGGTCGAGCGCGTCATCTGCTTGCCCGCAGGAGGAGATGATCTCCACGAGCATGCTACGCCTTTCGGCGGGGGACTCCGGGATGGCGTCATCGAGGCGCTGGCGCAGGGAAAAGGCTCGCTGCAAGGTGGTGGTGGAGTGATTCATGGCCTTGGTAAATGCGCGGGTGCGCTCAGGGCCAAACTCGGAGATGGCGATCTTCAACTCTTCTTTGCCGCGCCGGATGGATTCATCCGCGGAGACAAGCTCCTCGCGTGCCAAGGCATCTAGCGTCTCGACGGGGAGCCGGTCGAGGCTTTGGGTGTCACTTGGAGCAATCTCGCGTGCGGCCTCCAGCGTCTGGGTTGCCTGGGCCTTGGATTTGCGGCGGGTGGCCGCCCAGATACCGCCGCCGGCCACGGCGACTGCACCGGCCCCGCCGACGAGCCAGCCGGCGCCCGAACCTGAGCCTGCGGCCCCAGAGGTTGCGGTATCGACCACGGCGTTGGCAGCTCCAGCCCAGTCATCATTGGCCAAGTAGCTTTGTGCGGCATTGTCTAGGTCTCCAGCAGAGGCCGAACTAAAACGCGTTCCAGCCGCCGCGCCGGTTTGCCTAGCAGCCACGTCCACGACATAGGCAGCGGTGTTATCGCCGCGTGCGCTAACGATGTTCTCCGCATAAGTGGTGCTATTGGTGCCCGTATCTCCAACGAAGAGGATATAAAGAAGCTCACCCTTGTCCGTTTGCAGCTGCTTGATCTTCTCCTCCAATTGCGACTTGTCGCTGGGGGAGAGAACCCCAACTTCATCGGTGACGCGAGCGGAGATGCTCCCCGGGGCGGGGGCAGCGACCACCGCGGTGGGAGCCGTTGCGGCAAAGGCGGGCGAGGCGGTGGCTAATCCAAAAAACAGGGCCGCAATGGCGGCGCGGCCGATACGCGAAGCGGCGCGGGAGCGTGTATTCATGCCCACCACGATACCGCCGACGGGCATAAGCTGGGAGGGATGAAACCCGAAGCAGTTGTCGTTCTTGGGGCCGCACAGTACGACGGTCGGCCCTCACGGATCCTGCGTGCGCGCCTTGAGGAGGCATTGCGTGTCCCTGCTGAGTGCCCCATCGTTACCGTGGGCGGAAAACTTCCCGGCGATCGCTTCACCGAAGCCGAGGTGGGCAAGACCTACCTGGACGACGCTTTGCAACAAGAATCCGGAGGCGGCGCTAGGCGACGTCCGCCCCGGAACGTTTACGCCGTGACCAACGGCTCGGATACCCGCGGCTCTCTCGAAGCGGTGCGAGAGGCCCATCCCTTCCGGAACGTCGTCATTGTCACCGACCCACTGCACCGGTTGCGGACCTATCTCATTGCTCGGGAACTCGGCTTTAGCGCCCGAGTGGTAGGGGTAAAAGATTTCACATACACCCCGCAGCAGGCGGCGTGGTGGCGTTATCTCGCGCATGAGGGCGGCGGCATGGTGGTGTTAGCAGCAGGGCACGTATTCTCCGCCGAGACCGCGCGAAAGCTGCGTAGTTTCCTGCACTATATCGAGGGCTGGTTTAGGCCCTCGCGAAAGCTTCGACACACGCAGCTCCGTAAGAAAAGTTAAAATTTGTAAAAAAGTACCATTCCGCGAAAAGCACTGGTCACGCTAGTTTTGGTCTAGAGAATAGGCGGGTGTAGACCAATACCAACACCGCATGAGTTTTTTCTCCGTGACCGTTCTGTTATGGTGTTTCTTGTAAGAGTTATTCCCCCTTTGAAAGGACAATCACATGATTGACATCGTTTCCAACACCATCGACTTCGTTCTCGGCTTCCTGCAATTCGGTATCAACTCCCTGTTCTTTGGCGTTGAGGGCCTGTCCTCCACCATCTTCGGCGAGTAGATTGCCGAATGGTTGTGTAGCTTAGCTACAAGCCTGATTACGTCCCTCACGGTTCCTTTCATGGGAAGCGGGAGGGACTTTTCTGTTAAATTAGGCCTGCAAGTTTGCTCATTTTCGTGCTATACCCCATATTTTCTAGAAACACTTCAAGTTCCTTCTCGGTGCTTGGCGCAGCGCGACTAAAATGTCAAGGGTGACTTATACCTACCGCGCGGCGGACTTCGCTCGGCGCTTCGATGAAAGCCCCAAAGGTTCTGCATTTGTAGCGGTCGAAGAACAACGCGGCGCCTTCGCCCGTGACCGAGCTAGGGTCCTCCACTCCGCAGCGTTCCGGCGTTTGGCGGATAAAACTCAGGTCGTCGGCCCCCGGGATGGGGACACTCCGCGCACCCGTTTGACCCACTCCCTAGAGGTAGGCCAAATAGCACGGGGGATTGGTAGTGGGCTAGGAGTAGACCCAGATCTCTGTGACATGGCAGGGCTCACGCACGATATTGGGCATCCGCCCTATGGGCATAACGGTGAGACAGCGCTCAACGAGCTGGCGCAAGATTGTGGAGGATTCGAGGGAAACGCCCAGACGCTGCGCATTCTTACCTTCTTAGAGCCCAAGGTTGTCGGCGATGACGGGGAGTCTTTTGGGCTTAATCTCACTCGTGCGGCGCTCGATGCTGCTTGCAAGTATCCGCGGATAAAGACCGACCCGGATGGTACGACCAACCGGAAGTACGGTTGCTATGACGCTGATGCCCATATCTTGGATTGGGTGCGCGCAGGCCATGATGACTCTTGGCCTCCAATGGAAGCTCAGGTCATGGACTGGTCCGATGACGTGGCCTATTCCGTGCATGACGTCGAGGACGGGATCATCTCCCGCCGTATTTCCCTCAATGTGCTCTGGGACTTAGTGGAGCTTGCCAATCTGGCTGAGAAAGGCGCGCGGGCCTTCGGGGGAAGTGCCAGCGAGCTGCTAGAGGCCGCGGATTCCCTGCGCAGGCTCGACGTTATTAACGCGATAGGCTCTTTTGACTACAGCCTGCGCTCCTATGCCACTTTGAAGAAGATGACCTCGGAGTTGGTGGGGCGCTACGTAGGCGCGACCATCAAGGCCACTGAGGAAGGAAATGCAGACCTCATCGCCGCAGGGGAGCTCGGGCGGGAGAAGGGGCAGCTTTATGTGCCAGAGCTTGCGCGGGCAGAGGTAAAACTCCTAAAAACCATTGCGGTCCTCTACGTCATGGATGAGCCAGCGCACTTGCGGCGCCAAGACCGGCAGAGGGAAAGGATCTTCCGCGTTTATGACTACCTTTCGGCGGGAGCGCCCGGTTCTCTCGACGCCATGTTTGCCGGTTGGTGGAGGCGCGCTGAGAGCGACACCGAGCGCCAACGTGTCATCATCGATCAGATTGCCTCGATGACGGAATCGCGCCTTGAGCGTTTGGCCCACCGCAGCGCCGAGTTAACCGGATTCCTCGACTAGGTTCATTTAGGCCCATATAGGTTCCTATATGGGCCTATAGTCCCCAGCGCTGCCTGAGCCTATTCGTTGCTCTGGTGCGCGAGGGCGAAAGCCTCGTTGATCCCGTGAATTGCCTGGTTGATTACGGCGTCGAGGCGCCCGTCCAGTTGGCCATCGCTAAGCCCACCAGCGGTGTAGAAGGTCCCAGTCACTAAGGTCTTGTCGTCTGCAAAGGAGGCCTTGATAAGCGCCTTGCTGGTGGAGAACTCGCTGAGCGCAATGATGTACTTCAACGCATCATGGGCAGGCATGGAGGCTTCCACGAAGACGCTGGCTTGGCTTTGGCTCAGCGCGAGGAACATGGGCAATGATTGATACTCGAAAGAAAGGCAGCGCTCCATGTCTTTGGAGGAGGCCACGAACTCGGGCAGCTTCTCCTTCGGGACTTCACTGAGCTCCAGATCGCTAACAGCGGGGCTGGCTACGATGCGCTCGAGCGTAACTGGGGTAGTCGCCGCCGAGGAAAGAACATAAGGCGGGGCAATGACGGATTCCTCGATGGTCTCCATCACCTGCGGATCTGGAGACTGTGCCTGCGTGCTGAACTGCTGTGGATCGCAATCTATCCCAAAAGTGTCTACGACATGCGCGCATAGGCGCGGAGCAACGTGCGAAGTCACGATTTCAACGAAATCACGCACCTGTTCTAGGGTCACTCCCTCGGAGTAAAGCAGTGCATTCTGTGCCTGCACCACGGCTCCCTCGGGCCCGTGCATGGGGTCGACCGACCCGAAGATGGGATCGCGGTTGAGATCATTGGCTAGAACCACCAGATCCGTGAGCTGGTCCGTTGGCAGCGGCTTGGTCAGCTCGATTTGGGATTGAACAACGGGTGCGCCGCGGTTGACGCTAAAGCGAATCTTGGCATCTGGGTACTCCAGGACAAAGACGGAACCGGTGTCCTCCATAAGGAAGTCCTTACCCAAGCTTAGCAGCGCTCCACGCAAGGCCCCGGAAACGAAAAGAGCGGGATCAACCGCCTCTGCGGTGGTCTGGTCTACAACGGGTTTATTCTTCTTGTTCCAAAACGCCATGAGCAATCCTCTTTTCGCTGGTGGATAGATCCGGAGAAAACCAGCAGGTTAGAGCTGGATCTGTTCCGCATGTTTCGTATGTTACACAGCGAATAGCCACACTGCCTGCTAATACAGGCGGCTTGTCGGCAGTTTTGTATAGGTCCTAGTCTTGTAGATGCCCTAGTCTTGTAGATGCCCTAGCGCACGAGACGGATGGAAAGGTCACGCAGAACTAGGCCGATAGCGGCGTAATCGGCCGGCTCCAACAACAAGTCTGCGGCCACGATGACCTTGACATGGTTTTCGCGTAGGAAATCAGCTAATGCATCGAGGTTGCGTGGCGTAGCGTTGGCGCATCCGCGCACGCGTCCCAAGGCGGCATAGAACCCCTCTTTGCTGCGTATGGGTTCTGTCAGGAGAATGCGTTGCATAAGTAGTGCCTTAATCAATGGTGCCACGGGGAGGGGTGAGCGGGGTGGGTGTTAATACTCGGCGTCGGGAATCGCGCAAAAGGATTCATAGTGGTCATCGGTGTAATACCAGACCTCGGGATCAGTTTCGGTTCCGCCGCCGGTAACTATCCTTTTGGCACCGCGGTGGTTAATTCCTGGGGTGTCCACGGTGTATTCGCGGTAGTAGTTCCGCGACTGTCGGGGAAGGGTTCCCTCGTAGTTTCCAAAGCGAACGTTGTCATTATCGGGGTGCTCAAAGGGGCCACCGGCGAGGATATCGGCTGCGGTGTCCTCCGCTTGAGCAGGCAAAGAAGACAGCGGGCAGGAGGGGAATCCTCCAGCGGCGGTTGGCTCCGTCTTAGGGCTGCGCGCGGTACTAGGTTTGTGTGCTGGTGATGACGCAGTGATCGCGGTGGCGGAGGAAGAAGCCTCAGATGCCGACTTCGCGCCGGAATCGGTGGCGAAGTCGATGCCGAAGTAGCCGCCGACAAGGACGAGCACAGCGGCGCCGATGGCGGCAGGCACCGACTTTCGAGGACTGCGGGATTGTGCCATTCCTTTATCCTCCCAGCCCTGAGCCCAAACTGGAAATCTAACTAACACTGCGGTGCTTGGCGATGCCGCGCCGGCGAAGCGCGCGCGGTAGTCTCTAACTCATGGCAAAAGGCAGAATCCCGGAGAGCGATATCCAAGCTATCCGTGAACGCGCGCCTATCGAAGAGATCGTGGGCGAATACGTCCAGCTCAAGCCGGCTGGTTACGACTCGTTGAAAGGGCTATCACCCTTCAAGGACGAGAAGACCCCTTCTTTTCACGTTCGACCTCAACGAGGCTATTATCACTGCTTTTCCACGGGCAAGGGTGGCGATGTATTCAACTTCCTCATGGAGATGGAACAAGTCACTTTCCCCGAGGCGGTAGAGGCGGTAGCCCAAAAAATTGGCTACCACATTAACTACCAGGGCGGCACCACGGGAGCCCGCAACGAGAAGCCGGGCACGCGCCAGCGCCTTATCGCGGCGAACAAAGCCGCGCACGAGTTCTACCGGAAGCAGTTGGAGACCCCGCAGGCAGCGCTCGCGCGAGATTTCCTTCTGGACAGGGGCTTTTCCAAAGAGATCATCTACGACTTTGAGTGCGGCTATGCACCCGAGGGCTGGGACACTGCCACCAAGTACCTTTTGCGCATGGGCTTTTCCTTCGAAGAGCTAGAGGCGGCGGGCATTTCTAAGATGGGCAAGCGCGGACCGATTGATCGCTTTCACCGCCGAGTCCTGTGGCCCATCAAGGATCTTTCCGGCAACGTCATCGGTTTCGGTGCCCGCAAGCTTTTTGAGGATGACAAGCTCGGCAAGTACATGAACACGCCGGACACCATGCTCTACCATAAATCGAAGGTGCTATTCGGACTCGACCTTGCCAAGCGCAATATTGCCGAGGCGCACCAGGCCGTGGTCGTTGAGGGATACACGGACGTCATGGCGATGTATGCCGCCGGCGTTAAAACTGCCGTCGCTAGCTGCGGCACCGCCTTCGGCTCTGAGCACCTGCAGATCCTGCGCCGGTTGATGCTCGATGATTCTTATTTCAACGGTGAGCTCATCTATACCTTCGACGGCGATGAGGCAGGGCAAAAGGCAGCCTTGCGCGCATTCCAAGGCGAACAGGCCTTCACGGGTCAATCCTTCGTCTCCGTTGCCCCCGACGGCATGGATCCGTGTGACCTGCGCCTCGCGCGTGGCGACGTCGCTGTGCGCGACCTCGTGGCGGACCGCATCCCAATGTTCGAGTTCGTTATCCAATCCGTCATTTCTGAGTATCGAATCGATACTCCGGAAGGCCGCCTCCAGGCATTGCGCAGAGCAGTTCCGGTCGTGGCGCAGATCCGTGATACGCCCTTGCAACGCGAGTATGCGCGCCGCCTCGCCGGTTGGGTGGGCTGGCCCAACCCAGAAGAAGTCCTGCAGCAGGTGCGCGAGGAGGCAAGAAAGCCGCGCAAGCAGGAAAAGCCGCGCTTTAATCGTTTCGACACCACCCCGCAGCCGGCGCAACAAGACGTGCCGATGATTCACCCGCCGAGCCCGAAAGAGACTTATCTGTGGCCACAGCGGGAGGCGTTGAAGCTCGCATTGCAATATCCACAGGTGGCCAGCTCCTACTTCGATGGAATCGCTGAGGATGCCTATACCAATGAGGCCTATCGCATCGTGCGCCACGCTATCGCCGCTGTAGGCGGAGCCACCGCAGGAGCAACGATGTCCAATGTGGATTGGATAGCCGCAGTGGCGGGGGAGATGCGCGATCTCACCGGAAGGAACTTCGTCTCTGAGCTAGCAGTGGAGCAGATCCTGCCCACGGATACGGACTGGGAGACTTATGCGGATTCCGTATTCTCCCGCCTGCAGGAGACCCGCGTGGGGGACCAGATTGCGCAGCTCAAAGCTGAGTTGGGGCGCATGCGGCCTTCGGATAATGAGGAGAGCTACAACTCCCTCTTTGCTGATCTCGTCGCCCTTGAGCAAGCACGCCGCGACCTCAACGACCGCGCTTTCCGCGGAACGCCCGGAGCCCCTGGGACGGCCTAACCTGCAAGGACGGGGGGAGAACTAGTCCTCGTCGGGCTCGTAGATGCGGTCTGGATTAGGGTTTACCGTCCCGCGGGAATTCTTCTTGGCCGAAACATCTTTGATCTCGCGCATGCGTGGTTCCGGGTCGAGCCGGTTGGCCACGGCTTTGCGCGTGGCGTTGACGGCATTCTTGGCAACGGGGGAGTTGATCGCCTTCTCGTAGGCGCCCTTGATCTGGTGATAGCGTTTGCGGCCTGCCTTGGTGCCAAAGATATAACCAGCGGCGGCGCCGACAACGAACTGGATCATGGGTGATGGTCTCCCCTCGACGGAGTGCTTGAAAATTGCTTGGGTTTAATACTACCCGTTTCAACTTTGCGGGCCGTGGGTGTGAAGGACAGGGGTGGTCTGAACCTTTTCTGTCAATGGGCTCTTTTCTCTGCGCTGTGGAGACGATAGTTTGAAATGGTGGAACAAGAATCTCGTCTTTGTCATGCGACGTCGGCCGCTATTGCGATGGCCGCGTTGCTAACGGCGAGCCTCTCTCAGAGTTCCACGTCCTCAGTTCGCAGCACCCCGCCTTTGAGCCAAGAATCCACTACCTTCAGCACTGAGTAGCCTGTTGCATCAGTGGTCTAACACTCGATGTCGCAGATAGCCCCGCCTAAGCTGTCCGCGGACACTGGAGCCTACGCAGAAGCAAGCCAGTTCAGCATAGTCGTATTCACGGCCGCTACTTTCAATTCCGTCGAAAGAGAAGAGAGCTTCGCGCAACCCGCCTGGGCACTCACCCATAGCATCTAGAAGACGCATCGGAAGCGGTCAAAGCTGACCCTGACTAGGCACTCCGGCTAGTGGAGACTTTTCCGCGTTTTGGGGTAGTTCTCTATCACTGGTAGTGAGTGAAAGAAATCCGAGGATCAGTCAAAGGATGGTACTTGGGTATGATGGACGCTCCACTGAGACGCCAGGCACTTTATCCCCGACGTTCAGGAGTTGGGTATCTGTTGTGCACAAATGACGTGCTTCGTAAATCGATGCAGACGCGAGAATTGATGCGTCAATCCCGGTCAGATGGAATGAGCTTATGTATCCGCTAGCGATCTCTGCGACGTATTCGTCGAGCTCTACAAATAGGAAATCGAATTGCTCCAAGTACTCGATAGCCTTGCCTACCACTTTTCGCTCCTTACCTTGGGTAAGGCCTTTTCCTCTGATAGCGCCCAGTAACTCTAAGTAAATAGCCGTAGGCATCACGATGATGATGTGGTCGCTATTGTGGCCATTTATAAGCGCCGCAACGCCGTTCGAAACGTCGACGTTCTCGGTTTCTGTGGCGTTGGGTTTCAGAAGCTTTCGGCCTAGGGAGTATGAGAAGAAAGAAATCTAAGCGCAGGTATTAATGATTATGTAGGGGAGAGGGGTCTTAGGCGCCACGTTCACGCCTCACCAATTCCGCAGGGTCGATTCCGTCGAGACATTCATGACCAAGAATTCCCTGTACAGTGTGGGCACCCTCCCTAACGCAATCTTTTTTCGCGACCTTGCGCACTCCTTTCACCTTAACTTCGAGTACATCGTTCGTTGGGGGATCTCTGGTAAGGATTCCCCAGACGCGGACTTCAGCTTGCATAGAGTCCAACACGGGTTTCACGTGGTCCTGTTGGAGCGTGAGATTGACGTGGTGACCCGACTTTTAGTCCACGAGTCCAGCCTGCAACTTGTTCTCAGAAGCACTGAACCGATACAAAGTGCCTTTTACGGATCCAAGAGACTGTTTGAATGCCTTTCGTGCTTCTGCGGCGTGGACAAAGACCCTGTGATCAATTCGAATTGGGTGCTGAAGCGAGCCGAAACATACTCCTGTAACACCATCGATTTTGGAGACTTTATGCAGGTCTTCGATGGCTTTCAGCGCGCTATTTGTGAACCCGTCAGGAAGGTGACTGCTGGAAGATAAAGACCGGAGACCAACCGTTATGGTTTTTCGCGTTTATGGTCTCTGTCGTGACATCGACAATTGCACTACTTGTCTTTAAACCCTCAACATTTTGCATTGCGTCCGCCCCTCCGATTGCTCGGATAAGCTTCGAAACTGCTTGAATGGATTTTTCAAGCGCTTTCAAGTCAATTTCTCCTGGGCAGCCGTCGATCTTCAAGCGTAGAGTACTTGGTTTCTCAGTCATGGTCACCTGGTCTGAGCGTTGTTCTAGTATCGTACTGCAGAATTTGGTTATTCTCTGCTGGAAGTTATCGTCAGGGCTTTGTGTCTGCTAATTCCCACGACAAATCCACGAGATAAGCGGCAGGAAATGGCGGGCTAAAATCTCCCCCTTATCGGGTTGATGTAAAAGTCAGAAACCCCCGCTCACCTGCAGAAGCAAGATGAACGGGGGTTATGTATTGCTCCTCCAACTGGGCTCGAACCAGTGACCCTTCGATTAACAGTCGAATGCTCTGCCAACTGAGCTATGGAGGAATAGTGTGCAGGGAGTGGTTTGTGGGAACCACTCTTTGCAACGAGGACTAACTATATTCATATTTGTTAAAGATGCCAAATTGCCTGTGTATCTAGGATTTTTTGGTTGATACTGAGTGTGCAGTGTTTCTTCTCAAGAGGTGGCGGCGGGGCAGTTAGGTCAAAGCACGGGCCTATATATATACTCAAAAAGTCGCCTTTGGCGGCGTGGGGCTATAGCTCAGTCGGTTAGAGCCGTGGACTCATAATCCATTGGTCCCGGGTTCGAGCCCCGGTGGCCCCACCACAAGCTTTCTTCAGGCACCCTTTTGGCGTTGCCCGTACGCAATCTAAGAGTTCCCTGACATTGCCGCCAGCGACGGGCACGGAGAATTATGGCGCGTCTATGGTGGGAAGCATGCTACGGTACTACTTTTTTCAACTATGGCAGGCCACGGTCGACCATGGCTTACCGCTGTTAGCGCTGCTCCTTATAGCGATTTTGATCCCGCGTCTCGGACGCCTGGCGGTGCGAATCATTGAGTCCAAGCTCGATGAGACCGAGGAGGCAACTAAGGCGCGGCTCGCGCTAGCTGGCGCCTTGATTTACGTCTTGCAGGCAGCGGCTTACTTGATCATTGTGGTCGCAGCCCTCACGAACCTTGGAGTTCCGCCGCTGGGTGCGGCCATTCCCGCGACTGTTGTCTCGGCTGCCATCGGCTTCGGTGCGCAGACAATTATCGGTGACTTCCTAGCCGGCTTCTTCATCCTTTCGGAGAAGCAATTCGGCGTGGGTGACTACGTTAGCTTGGGCACCAAGAATGCAACCGAAGGCACCGTTGTTGCGCTGACCCTGCGAACGACCAAGATCCGTACCCCCAATGGCGAGGTGGTGACCGTCCCCAACGGCCAAGCGGGGGTCGTGTCTAACTACTCCCAGGACTGGTCCCGCGCCGTCGTGGACCTGGCGGTTCCCGTTCTTGATGGGGAGACCGTGGGGGAGATCACCGAGCGCGTCGAGGCGGTGGCCAAGAAGGCCATCGAAAACCCGTCAATCGTCAAAGATGTAGCAGGGGAACTTGAGGTCTTGCCGGCTACCGGCGTGGTGGCGCCGACTGCAGCGGGCCAGCCTTGGCAGGTTAATTATCGCGTCATGGTTGTGGTCAACCCGGCTCGGCAGTGGGCAGTGGAACGTGCAATTCGCTCTGCTTTGCTATCGACGCTGTGGAGCCACTACAGCGTGCCAGAGGCTTTTGCGAATGGACTCTTTGATGGTGGTGGGGAGGAAGACTCTGCAGACACTGAAGGCGGCGTTGCTGCTGGGGATTCTGCGGAGCCCAAGGACGTCGAGAATCGCTCCAGTGGATTAGTCAGCGCAGACGACGACACCCAGGTGATTTCCACCGCTGCAAGTGCGGCGTCGTCAAGCTCAGCGCATACGGAGGGGGACTCCGCGGAAGCAGAGGAGGCGGCGCGCAAGGAAGCCGCAGCCAATCCAAAGTTGGCGCCGGGCGCGAAGGATGATGGACCAGGGGGGACTTCGCCCGTCATCCCCTTGGAAGAGGATGATTCCAAGGAGTCGTGGAATGGAATCTGGCGCGACCAGAAGCTGCACAATCGCTGGGAGAAGATAGTTACTGTTGGGGGTCGAGTTCGTGCGTCCACCACGGAGCTTGTTGTTGCTCTTGTCGTCGTGGGGCTGCTGATTTTGGTCTCGAGCAGTCCGGAAAATGGCCAGAGCGGGTGGCTTGCTCCTTCCAACTGGCGCGATGGTCGCGACACTCCGGCCAGCTCCAGCGAGGAAACACCTACCCAGTTTCCGGAAACTTCGCTGGGGCCGACTTCCGAGCCTGCGGAGCCAACTTCGACCCAGTCTCCTACCCAGCAGCAGGAGACGGCGACCGAGGAGACAGAGCCGAGTGATGCCAACCGGCAGAACCAGTTCAACGAGCGCCAGGATCAGGAACAGACGGCTCCTACCGGAACGCAGCAAGGTGAGCAGGGTACTGCTACCCAGACCACCGCGCCGGGTACTACCAATCCGGGTGGCATGCAGGGACGCAGCGCACCTTCTGTTGAGCCCACCACCGCGCTGCGTTAGGCGTAGCCGGCTCAGGGGAGTCGTAGCAGGGGGATGCGATGGGGCATGCATACAATACCGCTTATGGCAGTAGATCCCTTCGTTGATTCCCTGTACCGCTGGTCCGACGTCAGCGGTGTTTTGCTGATGGGAATGATTGGTGGAACGATAGCCCGCCAACGCGGGTATGACATCGTTGGTTATTTCTTTATCGCGTTGATCTCTGCCCTCGGCGGCGGCATGATCCGTGATGTTCTCATCAGTCGCGGCACGGTAGCGGCCATGTCGCAGCCGGAGTACCTCATCCTGGCTTTTACTGGTGCTTTGATAGCCCGCTTCGTGTTCTTCAAGGGGCGAACCTGGGAGCTTCTACAGGCGCATGGCGACGCCGTGGTCTCCGCCCTGTGGGCCGGCACTGGCACGGTCAAGGCCATCTCTTATGGACTCCCACTTCTGCCATGCATCATGATGGGAGTATTCACAGCCACGGGCGGATCGATGATCCGCGATATCGTCACTGGGCGAGTGCCGGCCGTATTCGGGGATAACCAGCCCACGGTGATCCCCGCGGTGGCGTGCGCGGGGGTCGTCGTAGCTTGTCATTCCCTCGACTTATTGGTGTGGGGGATGGTCGCGGGGCCCGTGGTCAGCCTGCTGCTCTTCTTGACGGGCTACTGGGGCGGGTGGCGCCTGCGCACAGACCAAGATTGGGCGCCGGTGAACGATACCGCGGTCCAGGTGGCTGCTTTGGCAAAGAAGGCGGAGAACCGCGGGCGCTCTGTGGGACGACGCATTGAGCCCACCAAGATTCGTAGTTGGCGGCACCGCCAGATGGAAAAGGCACTGCAGCGCAGGATTGAAAAAGAAGTACGCCGCGGCACAAAACGCTCGCAGGCGGTTTCAGAGGCCGACGAGTTCTACGCCGAGTTCACCACCCAGTTTGAGGCCATCGGCGATCCAGGCAGCGCAGGGGAAGCTGGGCATGGGGGAGACTCCGCTGGTGCGGTAGCCGGGAAGTTGAAGCCCTCCACTGCGCCTCGAAGCTCGGCGCGGGGCCATAAAGAGGGCTCACCGGCACTAGCTTCTCCTGCGGTTGAAGGCGGTTCGCAGGCAGGTACGGAGGAGGGCGCCAAAGAAGGTACCAAGACGGGGTCAAAGGAAGGCGAAGGCTTATTCTCGGAGATAGGAATGGATCTCAGCGGTGATTCCTATGATGACTACGATGAGGGGGAGTACGAGGCGCGGGAGGCTGCGGAGCTGGCGCGGGGGCACCGCCGCATGCTGGACGCCATTCTCGCTGATGACACGCTGACTGACGAGCTTATTGACAAGCTCGTACACAAGTACCGCGAGGCTACTGGAGAGTCACAGGATTAAGCCTCCTTCGAGGGATTCCGGTGTGATTGGGCAGAAAGGCCGCGGAGAATTGCTATGGTTTTTCTCATGAGTGCTTTTAGTGAGGTCTCCAACTGGCCGGCTGATAACGTTGCGGCGGCTTTGCTCCACGACGGCGAAGTAGTCGTTGAGCTGGGGGATAGCAACCGTGAGTTCGCGGTGGCCTCGGTCACCAAACCCGTCGTTGCCTATGCCATTATGCTCGCAGCGGAAGAAGGCGCGGTCGAGTTGGATCAGCCAGCTGGCCCCGCAGGTTCCACGCTGAGGCACTTGTTGGCGCATGCCTCCGGGATTGGCTTTGACAGCCGCGAGCCGGTTAAGGCTGTGGGACACCGCCGCATCTATTCTTCAGCAGGTTATGAATGGGCTGCGGAACTCGTTGAGGATGCCACAGGCATGAGCTTCCCGGAGTATCTGCGCCAAGGCGTGTGTGAACCCTTGGGGATGAAGGACACGGTATTGCACGGGTCGGCGGGACACGGACTTATCAGCACGGTGGCCGATCTCGCGGCTTTTGCTCGCGAGGTGCAAGCGCCGCAGCTGCTTCACCCGTCCACGGTGCAGGAGATGCGCAGCGTGCAATTTCCTGGCCTGCGCGGCATCGTACCTGGCTATGGGAGCTTCAAGGACTGCACATGGGGCTTGGGCTTTGAGGTGCACGGCCAAAAGGATCATTGGATGGGGGCATTGCCGGAGTCTGCCGTGGGACACTTTGGCATGACGGGGACCTACCTATGGCTTGCGCAGGGATGGGCCATGGTGGCCCTGACGGACCACGATTTCGGGGACTGGGCCAAGCCACTGTGGGCAGATACCAACACTTCTATTTGGCGGGAATGTGCAGCCTAAGGCGTGTGCTTTGGTGACAATCTCCGCAAACTAAACCTTCAGTTGAGATTTAGCAATCGGGGGGTTGAGTGGTGGTTGAGGGTTGATGGAGGCGACGTAACGCGGGGAAAATCGCATATAGAACAAGATATCCGCTTTTTCGATAGCGCCTTGATGCAGATGCAGTTCGTTGGGGAAGACGAAGCTCGTCTTGCACCGAGGCTCTTATCCTGTCTGGTTGCAGCCGCGCGCCTTGAGCAATGTCGGCACGTTGTGGCCTCCGTGCATGGTGAGGGTCGTGGTGTTTGTGCATTTTATAAGGAGATATCGGCTATGGATTTCCGCGTTCATACCGCACCGGTCAAGGAAGTTTCTGGTACCTGCACCGCCACTGCGCCGACGCAGCCTGGAAACCACCCGCAGCCGGTGTCTGTTTCGCCCGTCCACGCTTGGCCCAACCACAATTCCGGCCCCGTGCTCACGGGTGTACTTGTCATATCCGGAATGCCTCGCACCCTGCGCCCAGCTATTGAGGAAGCAATGTATGAGTGTTTGCGCAGTGAATCCGAGTTCATCGTTCCAGGAGAGGATCCGCTCAGTGCACAGTGGTGCACGCGCTGGTTCAGGGATCGCCCCAGCCTCGAGTCTTTGGCTGCTGGAAAGCCCCGAGGCTGCTCATCGAGCAGCCAAGCAGGAGAGGCTGCCTCTACCTCTGCAGCGGGGCTCGGCTGCCACCAGGTGCTTACCGGAACTGCCCAGGAGCTTAGCTCGCTAGAGAGCGCGGTGGGGGAGTTGGCCCGCACCCACGGCTTCTCGGCGGCGTTGCGCCAGGCCTAGCTTCTAATCCTGCTCGAAAGGATCGTAGATGCGCTCTGGAAGCTCAGCTACGGACTCCACAACGGTGGAGGGGCGATAAGGGTAGCGCGCGATTTCTTTTTCATCACTGATGCCGGTCCGCACCAAGATGGTCTTCATGCCGGCCTCAATCCCTGCCTTGACGTCGGTGTCCATACGGTCCCCGATCATGACCGTGTCCTCCGAGTGCGCACCGATATTGTTCAGCGCCGAGCGCATCATGACAGGATTGGGCTTGCCCACGTAGTAGGGCTCGCGGTTGGTGGCGGCCGTTATGAGCGCGGCTACCGCACCAGTGGCAGGCAAGACACCATGAGGTGCAGGCCCCGTGACATCCGGGTTGGTAGCAATGAAGCGCGCGCCCCCGCGAATCAGGTTGATGGCGGTGGTGATCGCCTCGAAAGAATAAGTACGAGTTTCCCCGAGCACGACGAACTCGGCGTTGTTATCGCTGAGGATCCAGCCCTCCTCGTGCATGGCGGTGGTCAGTCCCGACTCACCAACGACGAAGGCCGTGCCCTCTTTGTCTTGGGTGGACAAGAAGGTGGCGGTGGCCTTGGCAGAGGTCCAAATACGTTCTGGAGGAATGTTGAGCCCGGTGTTGCGCAGCCGGGCGGCCAGATCGCGCGGCGTGGACATGGAGTTATTGGTTAAGACCATGAATTCGATGTCATTGTTGTAGAGGGTCTGGATAAACTTATCCGCTCCGGGAATCATCTCTCCCTCTTTGATGAGGACGCCGTCCATGTCAGACAGGTAAGAAATCACTGGTGTTCCTCCACATAGTTGACTAGTTCGCCGATGGTGGAAATCTCCGCCATCGTCTCCTCTTCCAAACGTACCTTGAACTCATCCTCAGCACGCACGGTGAGTTCGATGAAGTCCAGGGATGCCACACCGAGATCCTCAAAGCGGGCATCGCGCTCCAGCCCCTCTGTAATTCCCGTCACCTTGCTGATGAGCTGCGTCAGCTTTCCATAGACATCGGAAGGCTCGGGGGAATCGTTGCGGGGCTGTGCGCCCTGAAAACGAGCTTGGAGTTGGGCGCTGAAGTCATTAGACATGAACCCGAGTCTAGTATTGATGGCGCTATGGCTTTGAGGAAACACTCGCGCGTTCTGTCTGGTCTCGGCGCGGTCGGCCGCAGCTGGGGCGAGCGCCTGCGCCCTAGGACGAGGGCTGCTTCACGCACTATCACTGCTAACCTGCACGATCACCGAACCGAGCTAGGGCTCACCCAGCTCAGCGCTACCGGCTTCGTGGATAACGAAGGGGTGCGCATCGCATGGTTTGAGGCGGGCCCAGAATCCGCAGAGCAAACCGTGCTTTTTATCCACGGTTACTCTTTGTCTTCCGAGAGCTTCTACGCACAGGTGGCGCACGTGCGTGCACGTTTTCCGCAGGCGCGTTGCCTGCTTGTCGACGTCCGGGGTCACGGACAATCCGCCCCCGTAGCACCCGAGCAGTGCACGGTAGAGGCGGCCGCTGATGACGTTCTCGCGGTGGTGTCCCAGCGCCTGCCCACCGGCCGGATAGTGGTGGTGGGGCACTCCTTAGGAGGAATGGTGGCGCTGAACCTCATCCGGCGAGCGCCGCAAGAGTTGTATGAGCGCATTGACTCTGCGCTGCTATTGGCCACTTCGATGCGGCGCTTCGCGGCCAAGGGCGTGGCTCAGGTGCTGCAATCGCGGACACTGCGCGCCGTGTACCGCGCGTGCCTGCGTAAGCCGCGCCGGGCTGACGGTATTCGTTATGAACTAGCACGGCTGGCGGTTCCGGCCCTAGCAGTGGCGCTGGAGGGCTTTCCACAGATGGAGAAACTCCGCTTTCACGGGGCAATGCTGCTGGATACGCCGCTGTCGAGTTATACTGGTTTCTTCGACGATCTACTGGAGCATTCTGAGTATGCGGCCACTGCAAGGCTGCAAGGTATATCGGGCGATATTCTCGTGGGCTCACTCGACGTGGTGACGCCGCTGAGTCAATCCGAGGTGATTGCACACAAGTGGCCTGCTGCGGCTTTGTGTGAAGTAAATGGTGCAGGTCATATGCTGATCCTGGAGGAACCAGAGGCGGTCAATGAGGCTCTAGATCGCTTAATCGGCGCCGCTGGTAAGTAATCGCAGCGACGCCGATTAAGTAAAAGGGCCGGCAGGTGCCAGAATCTAAAGCTTGGCCATTGCCTTGCGGCGCTGCATGACGTTAGAGATAACGCCCTGCGGGCTAAAGAGGTAGACAATGGCGAAGACTACGCCGAGGACGACGCCGATCATGCCACCTGAAGAGGTATCGAAGACGTAGCTCAGAATGATACCGGTGGCGACGCACAGGCAGGCGATGAGCGGAGAGAGCCACATCATCTTCCAAATGCTATCGGTGAGCAGACGCGCGGTGGCGCCCGGAGTGATGAGCATTGCCACGACGAGGATGACGCCGACAGCTTGGAAAGAAATGACCACCGTCACCGCGAGTGCGCCGAGCAGTAAAGCGCTCAGCGAACGCGGGGAGAGCCCGATCGAGCGGGCGTGTACAGGATCGAAAGCGAAGAGGGTGAGGTCACGCCGCTTGAGCAAGATAACCACTAAGGTGATTGCGCCTAGGACGAGCACCTGCCACAGATCCCCACTGGTGATGCCCAGTAGGTTGCCGAAGAGAATGTGGTTGAGGTCCGTCTGGCTAGGGGTTACAGATATCAGCACCGTACCGAGCGCAAAGAGCGTGGTGAACACGATGCCGATGGCCGCGTCTTCCTTGACCAGCTTTCCCGAACGCATCCCTCCAATCAGGGAAACAGCTATCGCCGCGAAGACGAGAGCGCCGATGGTGAAAGGGACACCAAAAATATAGGACAAAACCACTCCGGGAAGCACTGCGTGGGAGATTGCATCCCCCAACAGTGACCAGCCGATGAGGATGAGCCAGCAGCTGATCACGCCGCAGACAATCGCGGTGGTCAAACCGACCGTGAGTCCGCGTTGCATGAAAGCGTACTGCCAAGGTTCTATAAAAATTGAGACAAAATCCATTTAATCCATTACCTCCGTGGCGCGTCCAACGCTGAGGTCGAAAGCAAGCGCCAAGTTCTCCGGCTTGAGTACCTCGCTGGTGACATCGTGCAAAATTACCGTCCGGTTAAGGAGGATGGATTCCGCACATAGCTTCGGCAAAGCGTGTAGATCGTGCGTGGCAACCAAAATAGTTACCCCTTCGGCGGCCAGCTCATGCAAGAGCTCCACGATCATGGCCTCGCTGCGCTTGTCGACGCCAGCAAAAGGCTCATCAAGCAACAACACTCGAGCGTGCTGGGCGAGAGCACGGGCGACGAAGACGCGCTTGCGCTGCCCGCCGGAAAGCGCACCAATTTGGCGATGCGCCAGGTGAGTGAGCTCGACGCGCTCGAGTGCCCCGGCTACGGCTTCCTTGTCCTCTTTGCGCGGAATACGCAGCCAGTTCTGGTAACCGTAACGGCCCATCATGACTACATCGTGGACGCTAAGAGGAAAGGCGGTATCGATACCGTCATGCTGCGGCACATAGCCAATGAGGCCCGAATCCCGAGCCTCCTTAGCAGAGGTGCCAAGGAATGTTACTTCTCCACCATCAACGTGATTGACTCCCATGAGCGCGGAGAAAAGCGTTGACTTTCCGGCGCCGTTCATGCCCACAAGACCGCAGATACGTCCGGCTGGGAGGCGGAGATTGACATCGTGAAGGGCCCGAACGGCCCCGTAAGACACGTTCAGGTCTTTCACTTTGATGCCATAGTTTTGTTCTAACACGAGTTGCTAGTCCTGCTTCTTCGCTGTGAGGCCGGCGATGATGGTGTCGGCATCGTGGGTAAGGAGGTCGAGATAGGTAGGAACGGGGCCGTCGGTATCAGAGAGCGAGTCTACGTAAAGGAGGTGATCCGCATCAGTGTTGAAGGTGGCGCCGGTAGCCTCAGCAACCTGCTCCATGGCCTTCGTGTTGACGGTGGACTCACAGAATACGGTAGGAACCTTGCTCTCGGAGACCTTGTCCTGGAGAGCGGCGATCTGCTGCGGCGTACCTTCGGACTCGGCGTTAACCGGCCAGAGGTAGAGCTCGTTGAGCTTGGCATCACGCGCTAGGTAGGAGAAAGCACCTTCACAGCTGACCAGGGTGCGCTGCTGCTGGGGAAGTCCAGAAAGCTCACGGTCCAGGGTGTTGGCTACGTCTCCGAGCTTCTCCTTGTATGCCTCACCGTTGGCGCGGTAGTCATCGGCGTTAGCGGGGTCGAGCTCGCTGAAGGCCTTGACGATGTTGTCGACGTAGATCTGACCGTTCTCAGGGGACATCCACGCGTGGGGGTTGGGCTTGCCGCTGTACTCGCCTTCGCTGATGTCGATGGGAGTCACTCCCTCGGAGAGGTCGACGCGAGTGGCGTCAGAATCGGCGGTGAACTTCTCGAACCAGCGCTCCAAGCCCAGGCCGTTGTTGAGGATGAGCTGTGCCTTCGTTGCTTCCTTCAGGTCACTCGGGGTTGGCTCGTAGTCGTGGATTTCTGCACCCGGCTTGGTGATGGATTCCACGCGCAGGTGGTCTCCGGCGACGTTTTCTGCCATGTCATCGAGCACCGTGAAGGTGGTGATGACGAGCGCCTTGTCTTCGCTTGCTGCAGTTTCGCTTCCAGAGGTGTCCGATCCATTGGAAGAGCAGGCAGCGAGAGAAGCCGCCATTCCTACTGTGGCAATGGAGACAGTGAGAGAGCGGAACAGGGATCTTTTGAGGTGCATTGATCCTTACCTTTCAGTGAAATGAAACAAATGTTTGTAGACCCTAAGTAGCATAGTTCAACCTATTGAACTTTGTCACGTCCCTGTGTGAAAGCCCACCTAAGTGTTGGGGCGGCTTCGCCAAGCAGGGTCTCCTGCCTGGGAGGAAAAACGCAAGGCCCCGGGACAGAGCGATCACTCTGTCCCGGGGCCTTGCGTTTTAAGAAAGCGCGGGCGATAAAGCCTTAACGGAATCTAGTCTTCGACCTCGGTGCTGGCTTCAGCCTTGGTTGGATCATCGAGGTGGAAGTGCTTGGCGGCTTCCTCGACCACGGACTGCTCAATCTTGCCCTCGCGGGCAAGGCCCTCAAGGACGCCGACGACGATGGAGACTGCGTCATTGTTGAAGAAGCGGCGCGCACCCTCGCGGGTATCGGAGAAGCCGAAGCCATCCGCGCCCAGTGTGATGTAGGTGCCCGGAACGTAGGGGCGAATCTGCTCCTGGAGCTCGGTGGTGAAATCGGAGACGCCTACGAAGGGGCCTTCGAATCCCTTGAGCTGGGTAGTGGCGAAAGCCTCGGTGGGCTGAACGCCCTGCTGCAGGGCCTCCTTGTTGCGGCGTGCACCGTCACGAGCGAGCTCAACCCACGAAGTTACGGAGAATACCGATGCCTTGACATCGAACTGCTCGGCCAGGATCTCCTGAGCAATGAGCGCCTGGTTGACGCCCACGCCGGAGGCCAGAATGTTGGCGGGCAAGGAACCCTTCTCCGCAGTGTTGAAGTGGTAAATACCCTTGTGCAGGCCCTCAACATCGAGATCCTCGGGCTCCGCCGGCTGCGAGATCGGCTCGTTGTAGACCGTAAGGTAGTACATGACTGCCTCGTCCTCTTCGCCGTACATGCGGTCGATGCCACGGGTGACCAAGTGAGCAATCTCGTAACCAAAGGCCGGGTCGTAGGTGATAACCGCCGGGTTGGTCGATGCCAGGACGGGGGAGTGTCCGTCCATGTGCTGGAGACCCTCACCGGTAAGGGTGGTGCGGCCGGCGGTGGCGCCGATGATGAAGCCACGTGCCAGCTGGTCTCCGGCAGCCCAGAAGGAGTCACCGGTGCGCTGGAAACCAAACATCGAGTAGAAGATGTAGAGCGGAATCATCGGCTCGCCCTGCGTGGCATAAGAGGTAGCAGCCGCAGTGAAGGAAGCGGTGGCACCAGCCTCGGAGATACCCTCGTGCATGATTTGGCCGTCGGTGGCCTCGCGGTAGGAGAGCATCAGGTCATGATCGACCGGGACGTAGTTCTGACCGCGCGGGTTCCAAATCTTGAGGGTGGGGAACCACGAGTCCATACCGAAGGTACGTGCCTCATCCGGGATGATCGGAACGATGCGCTTGCCTAGCTCCTTGTCACGCAGGAGCTCCTTGAAGGTGCGCACGAGAGCCATGGTGGTGGCTACCTTCTGCTTGCCCGAACCCTTGCGGACCGAGCGCAGCTTGTCCAACTTCGGTGCGTGCAGGTGGGTGTACTTCGCACGGCGCTCTGGCAAGAAACCGCCGAGCTCGCTACGGCGCTCCAGCATGTACTTGATCTCGGGCGCGTCCATACCGGGGTGGTAGTAAGGAGGAAGATAAGGATCCTTCTCCAAGACCTCATCGGAGACCGGAATACCCTGCTTATCGCGGAAGAGCTTGAGATCCTCGAGCGTCAGCTTCTTCATCTGGTGCGTGGCATTGCGGCCCTCGAAGTTGTGGCCCAACCCGTAGCCCTTGACCGTGAGCGCCAGAATGACGGTGGGCTTGCCGGTGCCCTTGTTCTCCAGAGCCTTGGCATACGCTGCATACACCTTGCGGTAGTCGTGGCCACCGCGGCGAAGTGCCCAGATCTCGTCATCGGTGAGATCCTCAACTAGCTTGAGGGTGCGCTCGTCACGGCCGAAGAAGTGCTTGCGCACATAAGCGCCGTCATTGGCCTTGAAGGTCTGGTAGTCACCATCCGAGGTGGTGTTCATGATGTTGACCAGGGCGCCCTCTTGGTCCTTGGCCAGCAGAGCATCCCAAGCGCGGCCCCAGATCACCTTGATGACGTTCCAACCGGCACCACGGAAGAAGGACTCGAGCTCCTGGATGATCTGCGTGTTACCGCGAACAGGACCGTCGAGGCGCTGCAGGTTGCAGTTGATGACGAAGGTGAGGTTGTCGAGCTCGTAGAGCGCAGCGGTCTGCAGCAAACCGCGTGACTCCGGCTCATCCATCTCGCCGTCACCGAGGAAGGCCCACACGTGCTGCTGTGAGGTGTCCTTGATGCCGCGAGTCTCTAGGTACTTGTTGAAACGTGCCTGGTAGATAGCATTCATGGGGCCGATGCCCATGGAAACGGTGGGGAACTCCCAGAACCAGGGCATAAGCCGTGGGTGGGGGTAGGAGGGAAGGCCCTCGCCCTTACCGCGAGAAACTTCCTGACGGAAGCCGTCAAGGTCATACTCAGATAGGCGGCCTTCCATGAAGGCGCGCGCGTACATGCCGGGGGAGGCGTGGCCTTGGAAAAAGACCTGGTCTCCGCCTGAGGGATCATCTTTGCCCTTGAAGAAGTGGTTCAGGCCGACCTCATAGAGCGGCGCTGCACCAGCATAAGTAGAAATGTGGCCGCCGACGCCGATGCCGGGGCGCTGGCTGCGGTGCACCATGATGGCCGCATTCCAGCGGATCCAGCGGCGGTAGCGCTTTTCCAGTTCCTCATCACCGGGGAACTCTGGTTCCATGGTGGTGGGGATGGTGTTAACAAAGTCCGTTGAAGTCAGCGAAGGCAGCGGAACGCGCTTAGCGGTAGCGCGCTCAAGCAGGCGCAGCATGAGATAGCGCGCGCGGTCCGGGTCAGACGAATCAAGAAGCCCGTCGAGGGAGTCCATCCACTCGCGAGTCTCCTCGGGGTCGTTGTCGTATAGGTACGACGCGACGCCATCACGAATGAGCGGAAAATTGGAGTCGCCCTTCACGGCATCTTGGTCGGCCATTGAAACCTCCTAAATATGGGTAGACACAGATTTCCATCAAGGATACGCGTAGGCATATTTGATATGCATGTTGGAGGGGCTAAGCGGTCACTAGCCCCGCTAGCTGTGATGCTGAGCAAAAATCAGCAGCCGGTTGTGGTGCAATTTTGTGGCGATTATGGAGCAATAGCGGGAAAAGATTGTGGCCCCGCGTTAAACTGCATGTATTGAAGCCCCGTCAACCGCGGGGATCTCACTGACTTTGGAAGGACACTGATAGTGGCGGATGCTGCCAGCAAGCTCGGAATAACGAAAGGGCAAATCGCTCTGGAACTTGGTTGGGACGAGGATTGCGACACCGCGATTTCGGAAAACGTTGAGGCAGTGCTCGGTGAGGATTTCCTCGACGAAGAGACTGATGAGCTCTGTGACGCCGTTCTCCTCTGGTGGCGTGACGGGGATGGCGACCTGGTTGATGGCCTCGTCGACGCTTCTCGCCCGCTTTCCCACACCGGACGTCTCTGGCTACTTACCCCAGGCGCCGGAACCTCCGGAACTGTCGATCCGGGAGAAATCAGTGAATCTGCTCAGCTAGCCGGACTCGTCCAAACCAAGGCCGAACGCCTCGGTGATTGGCAGGGTTCCTGCCTTGTTTCACGCGGCAATAGTAAGAAATAACCTGCGGGTTTGTTGAACCGAAAGTGCTTGGGCTAATCTATTGCAAGTGCTCAAGCACCATGCGGCTTTAGCTCAGCTGGAAGAGCAATTGGTTTACACCCAATAGGTCGGGGGTTCGATCCCCTCAGGCCGCACCAGGTCAGACCCCATTTTCACACTCTGTGGAAGTGGGGTCTTTCGCTATCCCACGACAATCGAGGGCTAAGGAGCAGGAAGTGTGTCTGGATTTTGCTCTTTGCACTGGTAAGTATGTATAAATGCCGGTTTTATATTCCCTGACGGAATATAAACGCCCGAAAGCCGGCCAATACCGCGTTTTAGGCC
>NZ_VXKK01000033.1 GCF_008693105.1 Corynebacterium flavescens | reverse complement strand
ACCGGAAGACCAGCCCTCTACGACAACGCTATCCCAAACGAATACAACCACAACCTAGGAATCCGCAAAGGCTGGCCCGGCACCTAACCCCGACACGCCCGCAGACACACTTTTTGCTCCTTAGCCCACAATCGATACGCTGTTGAATAGTGGTCTCAGCCTTGCTATCGAGAAGTTTTGATACTGGCGCAGATTGTGACGGAATTATGTTTCGCTACATAAGGGCTCTTGCGTTTTGACGGTAAATAGTGAGCGCTCGATTGAAAAACTGGGTCACTGTTTACTGTGAACGCCGGAGAGGGACTCGCATCAAGGTGCCCAAGTTGCCTTGCTTGGCATGATTGGAAATATGCGCTTTCTGCCGGTATCGAAAGCTTTCGATACGAATTGAAAACGCATATTTGCGCGGGGCTCGATGAAGAGAAGAACTACTTCTCACAGGCGACGCCGTCGCCGTCGCGGTCAAGCGAGGTGCTGTAGCCGGGTGAACCGGCGTAAAGCGGTGCCGCACCGGCTGCCTTTACTTGCGAGCAGTTGGCGTAGCTTGCGGCAGGGGCGGGTGCTGGTGCTGGTGCTGGAGCCTCGTAAACGGGAGCAGGGGCAGGTGCCGGCGCGGGAGCCTGCTCCTCAACTACTGGTGCTGGATCGGGGGCCGGTGCTACGGGGTCCGGCTGCTGTTCCTGCGGGGCAAGAAAGCCGTGGATCTGTGTGTCCGCATCCTCGTTGATTGTGGGCTCCGGCTCCGCCGCTGGCTCTGAGCTAGTAGACGAAGCAACTGAAGAAGAAGTGGTCTTAATGGTCGACGACTTTGAAGATGACGTTGTCGAAGTCTCGGTCGTAGACGTGCTGGGCTCTGACTCATCAGCACTGCCACAAGCAGTGAGCGAAACGGCTACTGCAGAGATGAGGCAAAAAATGGAGAGACGGCTTTTCATGCCGAAGGCCTTTCGTAGAGGATGATCAAGTTTTAAGACTTTGGCGAGTGTTCCCGGGGAATAGGAAGGGGCTGAGGTCGTGGAGAGGAAGAGTGGAGTATCTATTGCTGCCAGGGGTCGTTGGTGCGGCAGTACTCGGCCGTGTTGGCTGAGATGCAGTTTCCCCACCATGTGTGGGCGGCTTGCTTTTCTGCGTTAACGGCATCAGCGTCGATTCCCTTGCCATAGCCGCACTTGTATGCGGGACAGGTTCCGCCGTCAGCGTAAGGGATGTTGCTGAGGTCCTGTCCGCCAGGGAACCAATCATCGTATTCGGGGGTTCCTCCGAGATTTGCGGATGTGCAGTTCGCGGGGTCGTACACGTAGGCGTCTGTCATTGGGCATCTATAACCTGTGCCGGCGGGTGCCCAGATTGAGCCCGCAATGGGTTGTAACACCACGGGTTCTTGTGCGGGGACGGGTGCTTGTTCTACTGGTGCTGGTTCGACGGCAGGTGTCTGACTTGGGGCCGGCTCGCTTGTCGTGGAAGTGGTCAAAGACGAGGGGCTGGTTGTGGCAGTGCTCGATGTGCTCGAGCTGAGGCTAACGCTCGAGGGCACAGAGGAGGAAACCGATGACGAGTCGGTGCCGCCGCCGCATGCGGAGAGGGCGAGAGGCACGGCAAAAAGCAGACGGAGTAGCTTCTTCATTCTTATCTTTCTTGGGTTCTGCTTGAGAGAGCAAGGGGACTCAGGCGCATCTAAGGAATGACCCAGCGCAACCCGCTGAGTGAGCAATGGTACGGGTGAGCTTAGTAAGTAGGAGAGTGAGGCGAAGGGGAGCGGGGAGACGCTCGGCTTCGGTTCGCGCCATTTACTGTAGTCCAAAGTGCGGAGAGTAGACCTTATTAGGGGCCAGGGACTGATTTTCCCCTAGTTAAAAACTTGGATTATTTAATGGTTTTGTTGGAAAAACCATTTACTTAATACTTATTGAAAGATAGGGTAATGCTTATCGTTAGCTAACTTTGAAGTGCATTAAGAAATACAGTTCCAAGGAGTCTCGATATGTCTGCTCGCTCGCAAAGCCAGGACCACCCCACCTTGGCTGTATTCGGGGTTGACCAATTTCAGGAGCCACGAACCCTCGTCGATATTTTTGAGGAAACCGTATCGCAGTATCCGGATGCTCTCGCTCTTGAGGGCGCGGGTGAGGCGCTGACGTACTCACAACTGGCGCAAAAGGTCCTGCAACAAGTAAGGAGACTCGAGGAGCTGGGTGTCGGGCACGGGGACCGCATCGGGATCAGAGTTCCTTCAGGAACCACGGACTTGTATGTCGCAATACTGTCCACCATGGTGGCAGGTGCCGCCTACGTGCCGGTGGATTGGGATGATCCGGACTCCCGTGCAGACACCGTTTGGGAGGAAGCCGGTGTGTCTGCAGTATATGGTCGTGACCTGGAAGTTATCCTGCGTGACAAAGTCCAACAGGGCGTCGGAAATGCCCCGGCACGACCGAGCGTGGCGGATGATGCGTGGATTATCTTCACTTCGGGATCGACGGGGAAGCCTAAGGGAGTTGCCGTCACTCATCGCTCGGCGGCTGCATTGGTAGATGCGGAGTCGCGGATGTATTTGGTGCAGCAACCGCTGGCCCCGGGAGACAGAGTTATGGCAGGGCTGTCTGTCGGCTTCGATGCTTCCTGTGAAGAAATGTGGCTTGCCTGGAGGTACGGGGCAGCGCTGGTTGCAGCGCCGCGTGACGTGGTGCGCTCGGGTGATGAACTGGGGCGGTGGATCGTCGACAAGCGCATCACCGCAGTCTCCACCGTGCCGACTCTGGCGGCCTTTTGGCCAGTGGAGTCACTCGATAACGTGCGACTGTTGATCTTTGGAGGAGAGGCATGTCCGCTGGATCTGATAGTCCGGCTGGAAGCGCCAGGGCGCGAGCTCTGGAACACCTATGGGCCCACCGAGGCAACGATCATCTCGACTGGGCAGCTTTTGACAAGAGAACCTCCCGTGAGGATTGGGCGTCCCACACCTGGCTGGAAGCTGGCGGTGGTGGGGCCTGACGGTGCTCCTGTTGCCTGGGGTGACACCGGTGAATTAATCGTTGGCGGGGTGGGGCTCGGTCGTTATCTGGATGAGGAGAAAGACGCGGAGGTTTATGCCCCTCTTCCCGCACTTGGTTGGGATAGGGCATATCGGACGGGGGATCTCGTTGTCGCAGATCCCGTGGGGTTGATCTTCGTTGGTCGCTCCGATGATCAGGTTAAGTTCGGGGGTCGCCGCATTGAGCTGGGGGAACTTGATAAGCACTTAACAGCGATCCCGGGGGTTCGCGTTGGTGCCGCGGCGATGCATACGACGGAAGCGGGCTCGGAAGTCCTCGTGGGTTACCTAGTCGAGGAACCAGATTCTGCTTTCGAAACGCAGGCGGCAAGGGCGTACCTGGCCGCGCATCTGCCTGGCGGAATCGTCCCCACATTGTGCGTCTTGGAAGATATGCCGATGAAAAGCTCCGGCAAAGTGGACCGTAATTCACTGCCGTGGCCCCTACCATCCGTCGTGGGGGTGGAGGGTGCTGAGCTCCCAGAAGAACTACGTGACCTTGCACGGCTGTGGCAACAGCAGCTCGGGCCCCTGCCGCTGACGGCAGAAAGTGACTTCTTCGACTTGGGTGGAAGCTCCGTCGCAGTGGCCAAACTCGCGGTAAGCCTGCGTGCTACTCATCCGGCCACCAATATCGGGGCATTGTATGAGAATTCGACCTTAGGGCAGATGGCGAGGTATTTGGAAAGCCTCAACGAGGAAACGAATGCTCGTCCGAATCCGCAGCCGATTCCGCGCTGGAGTGGTGTAGTGCAGGCCGCAGCGATACTTGCGATGTACCTTATCAACGGGCTTCGCTACGTTGTAGGTTCCATTCTTGTCGTGTGGATTCTGGCGGTTTTCTTCGATGCCGGATGGGTACCGCGACCGCCAGTGCTGCCGTTAATTATCGGGTGGATTGTGCTCTTCTCCCTCCCTGGTAAGGCAATACAAACGGTGATCGTCGCCAGGCTTTTAACAGCCGGAGTTGTGCCGGGTGAGTACCTAAGGGGTAGCCGGACGCACCTGCGCATCTGGATTGCAGAGAGGTTCATGACCTTTCAAAAGCTGGAACCGCTACTGGGAACTCCGGTTACCCCTTTGTTCTTCCGGATGATGGGAAGCAAGGTAGGAAGGCGCACTGATCTGCATTCGCTGCCTCCCGTGACGGGGCTGCTTGTCGTGGGCAATGACGTAGCTATTGAGCCAGAGGTAGACATCGCGGGCCACTGGATCGATGGAAGCACCCTCCATGTAGCAAGAATTGTGGTGGGGGATGAGGCAAGAATCGGTGTGCGCTCGATCGTATCTCCCGAAGCGACGGTCGGTGTTGGGGCTGAAATCCTGCCGGGGTCTCACGTGGAGGGAAATGTCGAGGGAAACATTCTTTGGGGTGGCTCGCCTTTGGTCCGTTGGGGCAGTGCCGGTGAGGCCTGGCCGGATGAGCGGGCTCACCTTACCCAGGGCTTGTCCCGAAATAGCCGCATAAGCAATGCAGTTCTTTATTCCTTGGGAAATCTCTGGGCATCAGGGCTAGCCATCATCGCGCTGACACCTGCCATTGCGATTGTCTTGCCGCAAGTGATTCGGATGCAGCGCTATGAAGAGGTTTTCCCAATCTTGGCAGCGTGGACACCGGTATTTACGGTCTTGACTATTGCGACCTGGATCAGCCTGGTTGTTCTGAGCATTCGGTGCCTGGCCACTTTGATTCGTCCGGGCTATTACTCCGCACGAAGTACCACGGCCTGGGCGCTGTGGCTCAGCCACGTGCTCCTGCAAAAGACCTTGACCTCGACGTACTTCATCTACGCTTCGGCACTTACCCCGGCTTTTCTCCGCGCCATGGGAGCTCACGTCGGCCGGGATACGGAGATTTCCACCGTGGAAACCATCCCACACCTAACGTGGATCGGGGATCGCAGTTTCTTGGCAGATCACTCGATGTGTAGCGCACCCAGGCACCGCTCCGGATGGGTGCATGTTGGGACAACGGTGCTGGGAGAGGGGAGCTTCGTTGGTAATTCAGGCATTGTTGGTCCCGATAGGGATCTGCCGCCCAATTCTCTGGTGGCCGTCCTGGCCTCGAGCCCGTACCACCCCGATGAAGGAACCTCGTGGCTGGGACGAAGCACGAGGCCCATACCGCGCCAAAAACTCCATGCTGATGAATCGCGTACTTTCCGGCCGAGTACGGGGCTGAGGATTGGCAGAGCAATGGTGGAAAGCCTACGGCTTGTTCCAGCCATTATTGCAGCCTGGTTAGATTTGCTGATCGTCTACGTAGGCACCGTGATCTTCATGAGCGCCGGCGGGCCACAGGCGGGAATACGCCAGGTCATTCTGTATTCCGGAGTAATAGTCTTTGCGGCCGGCTTAATCGCGGCATTAATCCCCGTGGTAGTGAAGTGGGTGATAATTGGCAGGTTCCGCGAGGGCAATCGCACACTATTTAGCACCTTCGTGTGGCGCAGTGAGCTGGCAGATACTTTTGCAGAGATGCTCGCAGTCCCCAGCTTGATCCGTATGAGCCTGGGCACGCCAATGTTTAACGTCTGGGCGCGGCTCATGGGCACTCGCATTGGGCGCAATGTGTGGTGTGAGACGTGGTGGTTGCCTGAATTTGACCTCATCTCCATTGGTGAAGGGGCGAGCGTTAATCGCGGAACAGTCCTGCAAACCCATCTTTTCCACGATCGCGTGATGTCGCTGGAACCTGTGGCTATGGGTGCTGGGTCCACCTTGGGCCCCAATAGCTTCATGCTCCCCGGCTCTGTGCTCGGCAGTCGTTCTACCATCCGACCGGGGTCACTCGTGCTTCGGCAGGACCAGATTCCTTCAGACAGCGTGTGGGAGGGAAACCCCGTTGCGCACATTCCCCAATGGGTCCCTGCTCAAAAGGCAGGTCCCACACCTACTTCCAAACAGGTGGTGCAGAGATGAATGATTTATTCGATGGTTTCGACGGCTCGAGCGAGGATTCCCGCAAGAAGATCCGCGAATCAAAGTTTGTGAATGCCCCAGGAATCGGGGCAGATGAGGCTGCACAAGTCGTTCCTTCCTCGCTCTTAGTGCCGGAAGGAGATCTCCCGCCCGGAATTCGTCCGCAACCCGGTCGGAGAAAGAGCTTCCGCAAGATATGGACCGGCGATCCTGCGGCGGATGCTACCGAGGAGACGGTTTTCAATGGCAGATTTATAAAGGGAAGAATCACCGGCTTTGATGCAGCTCGTGGATTTGCTCTTATCGGCATGGTGGCCGTTCACACGCTCCCGTCGTGGAGCCCTCAAAACTACGAACCAACTTTAACGTGGATACTTTTTGCTGGTCATTCGGCCGCTCTGTTTGCTGTACTCGCAGGGGTCTCCTTGGCGCTCATCAGTGGGGGAAAGAGTCCGCATACCGGCAGAAGGCTGCGCCGAGACAGAGTCCAGATTGTAGTTCGCGCACTGCTAATTCTGGTGATTGGGATGACAATCAACTTCATTAACATACCGGCTTTTAATATTCTTCAGTACTACGGATTGATGTTCCTCTTTGCGGTTCCTTTCCCCCGTCTTTCTGTCCGGAAGCTGCTCTTGGCTTCCTTCCTAACGGCGGTAGTGGGTCCGGCCGCAGCTTTCTTCGTGAACGCTAACCTCGACTACGAGGTGATCTACAACGCAACTCCTCTTGACCTTTTGGTAGATCCCTTCGATACTTTCTGGACCTTGCTTGTTGGAGGTACGTACCCGGTGGTGACCTGGATGGCTTTCGTATTCCTTGGCATGGCCGTTGGAAGAATGGACCTTAGCGTTCTCAGAGTCCAGATTCGGCTGGGAACGGCGGGGGCTCTATGCGCATTTATAAGTTCCTTATCAGCAGACATCCTCCTGAACTTCTTGGGTGGTTGGGATCGTCTCTTGCAGCGAACGCCTGATCTCACGGGCTCGGACCTGCTCGACATTCTTGATTATGGGCCGCAAGACAATAGCTTTATGCCTACTTCCACCCTATGGTGGCTCACGGTTAATGCTCCGCACGCGGATACATTCTTTTCTCTCACCAAGAGCGCTGGACTAGCTTTGGTAGCGATCTGCGTATTCCTTGTGTGGTCACGAGCTAATCCTGGAATTCTGCTGCCTTTGATGAACGCGGGAGCAATGACTTTCACGCTCTATGTCGCCCACCTTATTGTGCTCAGCACCATCGATACGGCTCGTTTCCCTGGGCTGTGGTTCGCAATCCAGATCTCCGTCATGCTCGTTTTTGCGTATTTCTGGAGCCAGGCCCAGCAACGCGGACCTGTGGAATCCATCATCTCTTGGACAACCAAGTCCGCGGGTAAGGCATTTGTTCCTGACAAGGCAGCCCCAGGGCCTGAACCGGAGGGGCCAAAACAGAAGAAGGGGTCGCGGGGTGGCAAACATCATAGGTAGAGCGCGGAGTTTTCCGGCCCAAGCCCTGAGAAGACTCCTTCTAAGTCAACGAAGCCACATGAAGTGGAGGTCACCATGAAAGATCGCTTAATCGGACGCTTTTCATCCGCCAGAAGTCCTTCAAAAGTATCCGTTGTTGCCGCCACGGGAGCTTTGATGCTCTTGACGGGGTGCGCTGTAGACGGTCCGCAGGTTGAGAACCGGCCGCCACGGGAGATTGCGCTAAGGCAGGGGGCACAAACCACAGAGGTGGCTGCACCTGCCCTTCCAAGGGAAAGAGAGATTTCTGCGCATTCTACTGAGCCCCACGAAGAGAAGATTTTGCATTTCGGGGAGGCCTCTCGAATTTCTACGCTGAGCAACGAAGGGGAAGTTCAACTGTGGTCGGTGGTAGTCTTTGCACCCGAAAGCCGCAGTGTAGAATTTGCCAATCTTTCTTCCCCGACCGGAGAGATAGATCACTTTGACTGCTATGGCTATGAGCTGACCTTCTTGGGAAGCTCAGTGAATTCTGGATCCTCTGACCTGGAGTTACAGGCATTACCCGACGAGAGGAAAGCAATCGTGTCTATCCCGGAGCTGTTTGCAGTCAACGACGAGGGGGAAACCGCCAACCGCCTGCGCAATGACGCAAGCACTATCTGCGGAGTCCCTGTTGAAGAACAAGTCCCAATGCGCTCTGCGCGTCTGGAGGAGGGAAAGCTGTATCGAGGTGCAGTCGCGAGCTTTGTCTACACCGATAGGCTGCGCGGGATCCCTTCCACGGGAATCGAGTTGATCCCAGATGCCTCCATCGGCGGGGAAGAAAACCACGCCTATACTTACTGGTTCTAAAAGGAGATGAGAGCTGCGCGTACTAATAGCTCGCCTCGCGGCTTCACCACAGTTACCGCCGTGGTGGCCATAATAGTGTTCTTTGTAGCTTTGGTTGCTGTGGTTGTGCATAGGGGGACAGAGGATCACATGCCGGAGAGTCAGGCGACGGACAACGAAAGCTCGGAGCAAGAGAATAAAGAACGCCCTTCGGTTTTGCGGGAATTTACTGCCCTTGGGCAGACCAGCACCTACCGCATCTTTACGGAGGGCGTCGATTTTTCCAAGCCTGTAGGCGTTGTCATGCGCTTACACGGTGATGGCGATAACGAGACCACCCAACCGGAGGGCGTCCTTTCTGATATCGCCGCTGTCGCAGCCGATCACAATATGATCCTCGTGGCGCCTCGCTCTCCGGACACGGCTTTCGGTGCGGTGTGGTGGCAGGAGCTGGACATCCATGTGGCGTGGTTGAAGCAGCTCGTGCAGGAAGTGATACTGCGCATCAAGGGTGTTGACCCTAAAGATATCTGGTGGATGGGTTATTCGGGCGGCTCGGAGATTCTGGGCTACGGGATTTTGCCCTTCGGTGGGGAACTCGTCACCGGTGGCGCGCTCATGATGGCCGGCGGCGGCGCCCCCGAAAGGCTTCCTGAAGGGTCCCCTTTGAGTCAGTCTCCAGCCGATCTTCCGCTGTCCTGGGTGGTAGGCACGCTTGACGACGGCTCTACCTCCCCCGACGGCTTCAACGCCATCCAGGCCGCGAGGAGTGGGGAGGAGTTCTACCGCGATTTAGGCTTCGACCAAACGTCTCTAGAATTCATCCCCGGCATAGACCACTACGGACTTCCCCAAGCCGAGAGCTTGGATGAGTTCTTGGACGCCAAGCGCGATTGATTAAGTAAGCCGAAGCTGGGAGTATCCGGTTTTCTGACATCCCGCTCCAAATAGTAGCGAAGTTCGCTCGTTCCTCCAGAGCCCGCAGTAGGTTAGTGGTCTCCGTCCAGAGCAAATTCCCATCTACCGCTTTGCGTTACCGTGTCGGTAAGGCGAAGTGTCTTCGCTGTTTCGGGAACCTCCATGTATTGCGTAAATTCCTTTGAATCTCCAGGAAAGAGGGATTGTGGCCAGGCACCTCGTATACCGTTCTCAGGTAGGCACTCCCCGAATATGTCGGTGGGACGATCAACGCCGTCATCGCCGACGGTCGACCAACTAACGAAGCCAGGCCAATAGGTCGAATCGACACCGTTTGGGTGACCGCCTTCTGGGACGCTGACGATTCCGCTTATTTTTACTAAGTTCGCAGACACCAGGCGATCGTAGCTCTTGCATTCTGTAACTCTCTCTAGATCGCGGATTATGAAGTTAATGGCGCAGTCGTAATCTTCAGGACTGTCGCAGAATGCACCGTGAACCTCACCGACGTGTCCTTCCACTGTTATGAGCTTCGGTTTCGTTCCCACGGAGCCGGCTGTGGTCGGTATTTCTAGAGGCTGCGGTGACGCGGAAGTTTGCCCATCCGATGCTGGTGTTTCTGTTGTTGGCGTTTCTACCGAGGTGGCAATAAATCCACTCGATACAAGAAGAACTATCGAGCAGATTGCAACAATTCCCCAGCGGCTTTTCGGCGGATTGCTGGGGTTAGCTTTCACTCTTAATTCGTGGATTAAGAACCAGGCACCGGGGAGGGATATGGCTGTTCCTGCTGCTAAACCAATCAAGACCATCGAAGTACGGCCATCAATCAAAGAAAAAGCTAGTGTCAGGGGACCGCACACAATGGAGACCCAAGCGAGTGCCTTCTTCCACTTCCCATTGGAGTGCAGTTGGGAATTCTGAGCTTGAGTTGTCTCAATGAACGGGTTGGTGGTCATGCGAAAGGGTCCTTCTAAGAGAGTAGCGAATTCCTAGATCGAGGGCTTAATGCTAGGCACCTTCGCAAGTAGTAGAGCCGAGGTTCTAGTCTTGTCGACTCTCCTAAGGATTCTGACTCCTGCAAGGCGTTGAGTTTCCATTGGGATCATGCCATAACCGCACTATTTGTCCGAAACGGTAGTTGCGCTTTCCTTCATCGTCGGAAAACAGCAACTGTTAGGGGGAGAGCGCGACGTCGCCAAGCGCGCGTCGCAACAAGAAATGAGGGGGCGGCGACGGCAGGTCGTGTAAGGGCCGTCAGCCTCACACTATTCGCAGGCCACACCGTCGCGGTCGCGGTCGAGGGAGGTGCTGTACCCAGGCGAACCGGCGTAGAGCGGGGCGGCACCTGCGGCCCTTGCTGCCGCGCAGTTTGGGTAATAGGCACTGGGTGCTGCGGGGGCGGGGGCTTGTTCTACATAAACCGGTGCCGGTGGCTCTTCGACGATGGGTGCAGGGGCCTCTTCAAAAGCAGCGGGTATGGGTTGCTCGACGAACTCTGGTGCGGGTGCTTCCTGCTCCACAATGACGGGAGCATCGTTCGTGGGCTCTTGAAAGTCATTGAAGGAAGTATCAACGAAACCCTGTGGTTGGGGATCATGGTCAACATCGTGACTTTCCACGGGAGTGTCGGAATGTGTCGCCTGAGAAGAAGTGCTGGTGGTCGTGCTTTCCGGTGCAGATTCCTCACTAAAGGAACCCACGACAAGAATCACGGGAACTGCCAAGAGAAAGGGGAGGAGCTTTTTCACAGCTGTGCTTTCTGGGGAGAGAGAAGAGGGAAGTGTCAGGGATGACATTGGGAAATGAGCATTGACCAAGGCGAACACGAAAAAGAACAGGAGTGATCCAAGGCCGTCGAGAGGCTCAGGGAAAGCATAGACCTAAGGCTCGGCGTTGGATACTCCTGCGCAATGGGTGGCAGTGACTAGTGCTGGTGATGAGCAGGCAGCGGAGGCGGCGTGCCCTCGCTGATGCTGAACTGACCCATCATTCCCTCGTCCTCGTGCCACAGGAGGTGGCAATGGAACATGTAGGGAATCTCTGGTGCGCGGTTCTCCCCAAACTCCATGATGAGGCGGAAGCGCACTCCCGGAGGGGTGTAAACGGTGTCTTTCGGGCCCGCGAGATCTGGCGGGGAAGGGGTCCCGTCGATGTCGAGGATGCGGAATTGGACGTCGTGGATGTGGAAGTTGTGGGGCTGGCTGTGAGTGTTTTCGACCTCCCAAATCTCCACGGTGTTGGGCGCCACAACGGCGTCGATGCGGCTCATGTCCATGCTCTCGCCGTTGATGGTGTTATCCCCGAGGAGGAACTCGCGGGTCTGTGCCGCGGATGATTCCTTCGGCGTGGTAGCCGTGGGAAGGGTCGGCGGAAGAGCCGGTGCTGCACGAAGTGTGGAGGAGGCCTGTAGCTCGAGGACGTCGAACTCATCCTCGGCACCTGCATCGCGATTACGGCTGGTGGCAACTCCCAAATCATGGGCAAAAGAGCGCAGGCGCACGGTGTCGCCCTCGTTGAGGCTCACGAGGATCTCGGCGCGCTCGCCTGGGCTGAGCAAGATACGGTCGAGCTGCAGCGGGGCGGCAAGGCGGCCGCCATCGGTAGCGATGAGTTCAAAGGTCCGATCTTCGGTGAGCCCCAAGCAGTAAGTGCGTGCTGTGGAACCGTTGAGCAGGCGCAGACGGATGCGTTGCGCACCGACCTCGATGTGTGCGCCGTGGGTGCCGTTGGTGAGGATGGTGTTGCCCAGCATTCCCACGCCGGCGCGGTTGGCCTCCACCAGCTCACCGGACTCGTCGAAGGACTTGTCCTGGATAATAACGGGAAAATCGTCGACGCCGTATTCGTGGGGAAACTCGGTGGGTTCCTCCGTATCATCGACGATAATGAAGCCGCCGAGGCCCTTATAAACGTGGCTTTCCGTCTTTCCATGGGGGTGGGGGTGGTACCACAAAGTCGCCGCGGGCTGATCGACGGTCCATTCCGGTGACCACGTTTCACCCGGTGCGATTTCTGAATGGGGACCGCCGTCGGCATCCGCGGGAACTCGCATGCCGTGCCAGTGCAAGGAAGTGGTCTCAGGGAGGTCATTCTTCACGTCAACGCGCAGCTTTTCGCCCTGCTTTAGGCGCAGCGTAGGGCCCAGGAAGGGGCCGTTTATGCCCCAAGTAGTGCTGGGGCCGGCGGGGACAATGGAGGATGTCCCTGCCTGCAGCCGCATGGAATAGTGGGAGATGTCGCCGTTTTTGGCGGCTTCGAGAAGCGGAGGCACCGGCAAGGCGGTGCTGAACTCGGAGGCCGACGTTATGGAACGTGAACCAGAAGCACTGCCTTCTTGAGATCCACATCCGGCTAGCGAACCCACACCCCACACACCGGCGCTAAGAACCGCGACACGGAGGAATTGACGTCTGCGCACTTGTGTTACCTAGGCTGCTTTCTTAGCAGGGCTGCGGAAAGGAACCGTGGTGAGGAACACTGCGCAGAAGAGGGTGGCGATGCCCAGCGGCAGGTGCAAGCTCGGGTACTGGAAGTAGCCGATCCAGAACTGCGTGATAACCAGACCAACCTCAATCAGCGCCCACATCGCCGCTTTGGCGGGGCCGCCGCACAAGCGCCACCACACTAGGGCTGCCAGCACCTGGACTGCGCTCAAGGTCATGAGCAGCTGCCCGTTGAGGTAGTGCAGGTTGAGGGCGCCGCTATCGCCGCCAATATGCATACCGGCGAGGAAAGGCTGGCAGATAAGCAGGGCAGTGGTCACGAGCACTACGGCGGCAAAGGTCCAACGCGCGGCGTTATAACCGCGGGGCGCGGCAAGTGCCTGGGCTGCTCGGGCCGAGGAAGGTTGGGCGGGGAGTGTTGTTGTTAACGGCGGTGGTGACTGGAGAGGACATTAAATTAAAGAGCCTTTCTATGTTTGAAGCGAGAGATGACTGGAGGGTACTGACGGGCTCGCAGCGCTAGAGAAGATAGCGGATTGCTGGCCGCCCGGATTCGGTTTCGGAGATGACGGAGGAAACGGAGAAGACGTCGGCGATGAGGTCTTGATTGAGGACCGAGTCGGGGGCGCCCTCTGCGACGGTGCGGCCATCACGCATCACGTGGATGTGATCGCAGAACATGCTGGCCAGGTTCAGATCGTGGAGGACCACGACTGCGGCGGCCTCCGATTCCTGGACTAACCGGAGAATGTCTAGCTGGTGGGAAATATCGAGGTGATTAGTCGGCTCGTCAAGCAGAATCACCGGGGTATCTTGGGCCAACGCTCGGGCGATCTGCGCGCGTTGCCGCTCCCCGCCGGAGAGCTGGGTCCACGAGCGATCGAGCAGTTCGCTGATGCCGGTATGGGCGGCAACCTCGTCGATGATCGGGGCGTCGGCCGCGCACACCGCGGGCAGGCTGTGCCAAGAACGATGATGGGGCAGACGCCCTAAGCCCACGACGTCGCGGACTTTGAGGTCCATTTCCGTGTGCGCAATCTGCTCGACATATGCTAGGCGGCGGGCAATCTCTTTGCGCCGCAGCGAGGAGAGCGCCGAGCCGGAGATCTGTACCTCCCCGGAACTGGGAGAATTCAGTCCAGCCAGCATGCGCAGGAGAGAGGTCTTGCCGGAGCCATTGGGCCCGACAATCCCCAGCATGGTGCCGGGTGCAACGGAGATGGAGACATCGTTGACAATGTTGCGACCGTTGATGGACCAATGGAGATTGTTGGCTTGGAGGAGAGCAGTGCTCATGAGCGTTTACCTCCGGCCTTGACCATGACCGCCACGAATACCGGAACGCCGATGACGGCGGTGAATACCCCGACAGGAATCTCTTGAGGCTCAGCCACGGTGCGCGCCAGGGAATCAACCCATACGAGCATGACCGCGCCGATCAGCATGGACACCGGCAGGAGACGCCCATGGCCGGGGCCCACCAACATTCGGGCGATATGGGGGACGACTAGACCTACGAAGCCGATGGCGCCGGAGGTTGACACGGCGACTGCGGTGACGATCGCGGTGACAAAAAGTAGCATCCAGCGCAGCACCGCGATGTTGATTCCCAGGCTGGTGGCGGCGTCTTCGCCGAAAGCCATGGCATCGAGGTTGGCGGAGACGGCTAGGCACACAAGCATGCCCGCGACCAGAATCGCACAAGTGATCCAGACCTCTGACCACGACGCGGAACCGAAGGAACCGAGCATCCAAACCATCACTGAACGCGTGGTGTTGGGATCCGCACCAAGCATGACCACGAGCGAGGTGATGGCGGAGAAAAATTGTGTGGCGGCGATACCTGCCAAAACGATGCGGTCGGAGGTGCCGCCGGCCATCCTGGCCAATAAGAGAACCACGGCGAAGGAGAAGATCGCTCCAACGAAAGCGCCGCCGCGCATACCGATGACGCTGCCGCCGACGCCGAGCACGATGACAAGCACCGCACCAGCGGACGCCCCAGAACTGATGCCAAGAATATATGGATCGGAGAGGGGATTGCGCAGCAAGGACTGCAAGATGACGCCGCACATAGCTAAAGCTGCGCCGACGAGTGCTGCCAGCAGCGCGCGCGGCAGGCGCAGATTCCATACGGTCATCTCCTGCAAGGTGGTGATGTCGCCGCTCAGGGAGGAGACAAGTCCTAGCCGGTGAGCCACGATGTTCCACACCTCAAGCGGGCTCAAGGAGACTGGCCCGAAGGTCACAGCAATGAGTATCGAGGCGCACAGGAGGAGAATGCCGCCGGTGATATAGGCAAAGACCTTCCACCCGCCCGCGCCTCGTGGCCGGGGCAGCGCATAAGTACTCTTGGTGCCGCCTGCGGCGCTTCGCTGGGTCTTAAGCATTATTGAGGTTGAACTCCGTCAAGCCTTTGGCAACCTTTTCGATACCGTCAACGGTACGGATGGAGGGATTCATGTCTGCGCCGGCGACGGAGACGAAGCGCTCGTTCTTCACAGCGTCGAGCTGGCTGGCAACGGGGTGCTTCTTCAAGAAATCGATCTTGGCCTTGGCGCTTTCTGCGGAGAAGTTATCGCGGGTGAGGTCGCCGACGACGATGACATCTGGGTTCTTCTCTACGAGGGCTTCCCAGCTGACCTGGGGCCACTCTTCCTTGCTATCGGCAAAGACGTTGTCGAGGCCGAGAGTATCGGAGATGAGCTGCGGAGCGCCGACGCCGCCAGCCATGTACGGTGCCTCAGAATCGGAGAACCAGTAGGCCACGGATACGTTGTCGGTCTTGGTGGTGCGTTGCGCGGAGTCCATGCGTTCTTGCAGGTCTTCTACGAGCGCCTCTCCCTTGTCCTTGACCTCGAAGAGGGTAGCGATGTCAGAGATGTCGTGATAAACCGCGTCCATGGTGACGCGCTCTTCGCGGGCGCCGTCGTTGGCAAGAGAAGTCTTGGAGCAGTCGCTGTAGGCCAAGTAAGCCGGCACGCCGACCTCAGCGTACTTCTCGCGGTTTCCTCCGCCGGACTCAGAGAGGGTGGGGTAGAAGGAAGCGGCGACGGAATCAGGCTCAGCCTTGAGGACCGTTTCCAGGGAGGGGATGTTCGCCGAGATACGCGGAACCTGCGAGTTTGCATCCTCCAGATCCTCGCGCACAGGGTCCGTCCACGTGGCAGTTCCGGACATTCGGTCCGCCAGCCCCAGGCTGAGCATGATCTCGGTCATTCCCTGGTCCAAAGAAACAGCGGACTCGATGGGCTTGTCTATCTCGATCTCGGTGCCGCAGTTGTCAATGCTGACGGGGTAAGCGCCGTTGGCTTCGCTGCTGGATTCCCTGCCGGCCTGGGTGCTGTCCGCATTAGAGCCGCAGGAGGTGAGGAGGAGGGCGGCGGTGGCCAAGGCGGTGGGCGCCAGGAGACCTGCAAAGGTCATGAAGGTGTTCTTAGATGATGAGGAGGATATGAGAATTCAGGGATTGATGCGAGCGTTACTTGCTCAGCAAGCCGCGGTTAAGGGCCCATCCGAAGATGGCCACAGGAATCGCGGAGAAGAACACTGCGCTGGCGATGTTCTGGGAGGTATCTGCGGTGAGAACCGTGGTGGTGTCGCTGCCAAGCATGAGGAAGGCGCAGACCGCGGCGGTAGCGATGCCCGCAGCGAGGATGCACAGGCCGAGCACTTGGGTGCTTGACGACGCCGCCGCGCTAGCATTCGTGCGCCGCGTCAAGGCTAGGAGCACCAGCAAGACGACCATGCCGACGAGGAGAGCGGAGGCGGTGGCCCGCGGTTCCTTGGCGTTGAGTGTGAAGTAGACACTGGCGAGAACGGTGAGTGCGGATACCACTAGCATCGCTACGGCCAGAGCCGTGGCGGGAGCCGTCTGGTCCTTCTGGGACTTTTCTTGGAGCATGTAGTGCGCTTTCTGTAGAGAGTGAAAAGAACAGAGAGAAACTCAAGGAAAAACTGAGAAAGGGGGGGATTTGTTCATGGTCCCGGAGGAAGCTCTCCCCCTCGGGAACTCCTATTGGGAACGAACATAACGTATACAAGGCAAGCCTTAACTAAACAAGTTTAAGAAACGCTACATAAGGTTATGCTAACCCCAAAGGGTGGCCTCAGTTGGCGTCGCGGGATACGCCATGGGGGTATGTGTGGGGTGGTTAACCCTGGGACATTAAAGTCGGTCTACGATGGCCTTGAGCTCGGAAAAGTCAGAGGCGAAGAAGTCAGCAGCGCGGTATTCAGCAGGGCTGCCGTGGCCCCAGCCCACCAAAACGGTAGGGATACCCAAAGGCCGCGCGCCGTCGATGTCGTGATGACGATCTCCCATCATCAACAAGTGGTCTATGTCGGGGCGCAAACCGGTGGAAGCAAGCACCCATTCGATGACTGCCCGCTTGTTTTGGCGGGTTCCGCCCATATCATCCGCACCGCCGATGAAGTCAAAGAACTGTGCCGCACCGAGGTATCTCAGCATCTTTTCCGCCACGGCCTGATCCTTGCTCGTGGCCGTGCACAAAGTAATCCCGGCCTCTTTCCATTCGGTGAGGGCTTCTTCCCAGCCGGGAAAGAGCCGACAATTCGACCACCCTGTGGCACGGTAGTAGCTCCGGAATTGTGCCACGGCGGCCGGGAGAATCTCCGGCGAAAACCCAAAATTCTGCAGTGTGACGGGCAAGGGCGGCCCCGGCAGGCGGTGCAACTGTTCTTCCGCAGGAACCGGAAGGCCAAAATCGATCATCGTCTGCACAGCGCAGGCACGAATCCCGGGGTAGGAATCAATCAGGGTTCCATCGACATCGATAAGCACGGCTCTACGTGCAGGCTCCAACGGGGTGTGAGGTGCCATGGAATTTCTTAAGTCCTAGAAACGTTCTTGGTTGCGCTCGCGCAGCTTCGAGTAGAAATCCGGCTTGGAGGAGCCGTAGCGTGCGCGGGACCTGCGGCTAGGCGCGGCCCCAGCATCCGCGCCTTCCTCAGCTGCGCTGGGCTGCGGGGCATGCTCGCCGGTGTCCTGAACAGGAGGCACAGCGCTTCCTGCGGCGACCGCGGCTGAGGCTTCCGTATCTTCCGTATCTTCTGTGTCCTCTGTGTCCTCTGAGTCCGTCGAGGCTTCTAGGGCGAGTTTCTCAGCGCGGGCAAGACGGCGCTCCTTGAGCTCAGACCAGACAAAATAGCCCAGGCCGAGCGGTGCCATAATGCCAAAGGCTATCCACTGATAGCCGTAGGAAAGGTGATTTCCTCGCTCCAATTGCGGCACGGGCATGGGGTTGAGAACACCCGGCTCTTCATCCGATAGCTGCAGGTAATCCTGCCCCATGGCAACTCCGGTGAGCTCCCCAACCTGCGGAGGGTTGATGGAATAGACCTGCCCGTAGCCCTCTTGGAAGATAGGCGCCGATTGGTGCACGGCCTCAGCCTTGCGCACCATTCCCACGATGGTCACCTCATCAGAGGGAGCGCGGGGAATATCAGGAACCGCATTGCCCTCCTCGGCTTCCACCCAGCCGCGGTTGACCAAGATAATCAGGCCAGAATCAGTGTGAAAAGGAACCAGGGACTGATAAGAAGGCCCCGTCCCAGCTGGGCGCAGGCGCAGCAGCACCTCGTCCTCGGGGAGGTACTTTCCCTTTAGGATCGCGCGTGACCACTCGTCTCCCACGATAGATCCCTTAGCATCGAGCACCTCATCCACGGGGCGCGGATCTTGCTCGTAGGCCTCGGTGATGTGTTGGTTGCGTTCCACAATCTGATCGTCTTTGCCCAACTGCCACGGCGCCAAGACCGTAAAGGCGAAGTAAGAGAAGGCGATGACGAAAAGGAGCAGGAGTACCCAGCCCGGTTTGAGGAACGTCTTCAGCATGTCGCTTAGTCTAGTCCTTGTGGAGAGAAACCCAATCGAGCAGGCCCGGGACGGCAGCTTCGATCTCGCGCCTAGTCCGCGCAAAATCGGCGTCGCTCCCGTAATAAGGATCCTCTACCTCTGCGCCTTCAGGTGAGTGCGGGTCGAAGCTGCGCAGGAGGAATACTCGCGCGGGATCGATGCCGCGGGCGAGGAGCTCGGCCTCATGCCCAGCGTCCATGGCGATGAAGGCATCGGCGCAAAGATCGGCTTCCCCGAGTTGCGCCGCGCGATGGGAGGCTCCGTCGTGCCCACCGCTGCACAGTTGCGCGACTGCGCGCTCGTCGGCGCCTTGGCCCACATGCCAGCCGCCGAGCCCGCGAGAGCACGCCTTCGCAACGGAATCGAGCCCGCGCTCCTCGAGAGCATCACGGACAATGATTTCGGCCATGGGAGAACGGCAGATATTTCCAGTGCAGACGAAGACCAACTGCATGACCTTTGAACTCGCATCCTGTCGCTGGAAGGCGCGGTCGGAGGCGGGGACAGCGGTGGAAACGGAACGACCCGGGGTAGTGGATACCAAGTGAAAAACCTTTGCGCGAATAGGGCAGCATGACAACGAAAGTTAGGATATAGCAGTACCGTGGTCTGGGAGAAAAAGACCCGGAGTTCTCGCCCCGCAACACGCCATCTTATAAGGAGTCTCAAACTATGGCAGCAGGTCACACCCAACCTCGCGCCTCCAGCCAACTCACGGTTGGGGACATCCGCGGCGTCCTCGACGCTGCCTATCCGCCTAGCTTGGCGGAGTCTTGGGATGCAGTGGGGCTCATCTGCGGTGACCCGCAGGACCCAGTCAACTCAGTTGGCTTTGCCCTTGAGTGCACACAGGGCGTGGCGCAGCGTGCGGTCGAGCGGGGTCTAGACATGCTGGTGGTGCACCATCCCCTGCTGCTGCGGGGTGTGGATTCCGTTGCTGCGGATACCCCTAAGGGCAAGGTCATTCACACCTTGGTGCGCGCCGGGATTGCACTCTTTGCCGCGCATACCAATGCTGACAAGGCTCGCCCGGGCGTCAACGACCGCTTGGCGGAACTGATCGGCATCAGCGCTGGACGCCCGGTTGTCCCGGTGGATCCACAGATCCTAGATAAATGGGGAGTTCAGGTCCCGCCGGAGGCAGTGGAGCAGTTAAAGAACGCGCTCTTCGAGGTCGGCGCGGGCCAACTCAGCAACTATTCTCACTGCAGCTTCGACATCGCCGGTACCGGGCAGTTCCTGCCTCAGGAGGGGGCGCGGCCGGTTGTGGGCGGCGTCGGCAAGCTGCAGCGGGGCCCCGAAACCCGCATCGAGTTCGTGGCGCCTTCTACCTTGAGAGCGACGTTGACAGCGGTGCTCAAGGAGGCACACCCCTATGAGGTGCCCGCCTTCGATCTGGTAGAAATGGCCGCGAGCGACACGGCGCTGGACCAGGGGTTGGGTCTTGGACGCGTCGGAGAACTGCCGGAGGCGATGACGCTGGGTGAGTTTACCCAGCAGGTGGCCGATGCCCTGCCGGAAACGGTCTGGGGAGTGCGTGCGGCTGGTGACCCACAGCGCCTAGTCAAGAAAGTCGCAGTGTGCTCTGGTTCGGGGGATTCCCTCCTCAGTGCGGCGGCGCGGCTGGGCGTTGACGTGTACCTAACCTCGGATCTTCGCCATCATCCCGTAGATGAGCACCTGCGGGCGGGAGGACCCGCGGTGATAGACACCGCGCACTGGGCCAGCGAGTTTCCCTGGACTGCCCAAGCGCGGGATATCTTAAAGAGAGAAACCGGCGTGGAAACTGAAATTATCAACATTCGTACCGATCCGTGGACGATATCCGCGCATCCAAAGGAGTCTTAAGTGAAACTGTCCCCGCAACTGCAGCCCACCTTGTTGGAGCTGGCCAACCTTGAGCGTTCGCTGGACGTTCCGGTTAGTCAGACCACCCCGGAGGAAGAGGCCTACGAGCGCGCCCGCATCGAGCACAAGCGCCTGCTCGATGCCGCGGGCTCGGCACAAATGGCAGTCGATGATATGGAAGCCGAAATCCTGCGGATCCAGGCGGATGAGAGCAAGTTGCGCCGTCGTGTTAAGGACGACAAGGCTCAGCTCGGCGCCGAGACCGATCCCGAGCGTCGCCGCGACATCGAGCACGATCTTTATGCGGCGAAGTCCCGCATCGCCGACTTGATGAGCGAGCTCCAAGAGGCGCACAACGAGATACATGCGCTGCGCGCCAACGTGGATGTCCATGGGGCGCGGCTGACGGATTCGGAAAGAAAGGTAGAGAAGCTGGGGCGTGCCGCCCAGGCAGCGCGCGATGCGCACGACAACGCCCCGGCACCTGCCGAGCGTATTGCGCAGCTGCGTGCGCAACTGCCGGAGGATGTCCTTGCTGAGTATGACGCCGTGCGTTTGGAGAACAAGGTGGGGGTTGCGGCTTTCAAGGGTCGTGCCTGTGGAGGCTGCTACATCGTGCTTCCTCCAGCCGAGCAGAATGCCATCCGCAACGCACCCGCCGATGAGCTTCCCCAGTGCAGCAACTGCGGCTCCTATCTGGTGCGGGCAGCCTAATGAAGGTCATCATCTATGCCGATGGGGGATCGCGGGGAAACCCGGGAATCGCCGGCTCTGGCACCGTTGTATATTCCGCCGACCGCAGCACAATCCTGAAGGAGATTGTCTACGTCGCGGGGACCTCTACTTCTAATAACGTTGCTGAATACAACGGGCTCTTGCGTGGCTTGGAGGCTGCTACTGAGCTGGGGGCCACGGATGTGGAGTTCCACATGGATTCCAAACTCGTCGTTGAGCAGATCAACGGGCGCTGGAAAATCAAGCACCCCGACATGCAGCAGCTGGCTCTGGCCGCGCGCAAGCTCATCAAAGGCTTCAACAATTTCAGCCTCGCCTGGGTGCCCCGGGCAAAAAACAAGGCCGCGGATAAGCTCTCCAACGATGCCATGGACGCCGCGGCTGCGGGCCACCCAGTAGGAATCGTGGGCGCTCAGGCTGAAGGTCCGCCCAGCGCCGCGCAAGAAGGCGCCGGTGATGTCGCGCCTGCGGACGAAGTCACTTCCGCCCAGGCAGACACTGCAACCACCGCACAGCCGGGGGACTGGCGTGCAGATCGGGGCCCCGTCACTCGTTTCATTCTGCTACGGCATGGACAAACCCCCATGTCGGCCGCGCGACAATACTCCGGACGGGCCAATCCCGCCTTAAGTGAGCTGGGAGAAAAACAAGCCCTCGCCGCGGCGCAAGCCTTGGCAGACGTCGAGCTTGATGCCATCGTGGCCTCACCGCTGCAACGTTGTCAGCAGACGGCGCGGGCCGTGGCTCAGGGAAGAGACCTCGACATAGAAACCGTGGAAGATCTCATCGAGGTAGATTTCGGCCAATGGGAAGGCAAGACTTTTGCGCAGGCCAGCGCGGCAGACCCCGAGCTGCATGCGCGCTGGATGGAAGATACCGGCGTGGCCTGCCCCGGTGGCGAGTCCCTCCAGGCGGTCCATCTCCGGGTGCGTCGCGCACGTATCGCACTGTGCGAGCGCTTTGCGGGAAAGACAGTGTTGGTCGTCTCTCACGTCAACCCCATCAAGTCCTTCGTTAGGCAAGGCCTCGATGCTGGGCCCTCCGTATTCCACCGGCTATTTTTGGATCTGGCCTCAATCTCTCGGGTTGAGTTCTGGGATGGTGGCGCCGTCGTGCGCGGAGTCAACGATGTGGGGCATATGGATGGTCTGCGCTAGACTCTCAGGTGCGAATGAGCCAGCCGGGTGATCGCGGCAAACGAACCGGCGCCCTCCCCTAGGGCGGCGTCAGGCGGATGCCGAGGAAAGTCCGGACTCCACAGAGCACGGTGGTTGCTAACGGCAACCCGGGGCGACCCGCGGGCAAGTGCAACAGAAAGTAGACCGCCCAGTTTTCTGGGTAAGGGTGAAACGGTGCGTTAAGAGCGCACCAGCGCTGTCAGTGATGGCAGTGGCTAGGTAAACCCCACCGGGAGCAAGGCATCATAATCCGCCTTATGGCGGGTTTGATCAGGCGTTGTAGGGTGACTCGCCCGAGCCTGAAGGTAGCTGCTTGAGGTCAGCCGGCAACGGTTGATCCAGATGGATGATCACCGCGCGCGGGCCTGCGGCCCGCGCGAAGAGACAGAATCCGGCTTATAGGCTGACTCATTCGCCCCAGCTCTGCAAGAATAGGGCAGCATGAAGCTCTACGCAGCCCCCCTAGATTTCCGCGCCATCGTGGCCGAGTACTCTGTGCCCACCGAATTTCCGGAGGAGGTCATCCAGGCTGCCCGCGACGCGGAGGACCGCTTTCGCGGCGTGCGCGATGACGCTCGAGACGTAGAACTAGTGACCATCGATCCTCAAGGCTCTATGGACCTCGACCAAGCGCTGTGCATCTCGCAACGTGGCAGTGGTTTCCGCGTCTACTACGCCATCGCTGACGTCGCCGCTTTCATCGAGCCGGGTGGGCCGATAGAAGCAGAGTCTCTGCGTCGCGGGCAGACAATCTATCTCCCCGATGAACCCGCTCGCCTGCATCCCGCGGAGCTTTCTGAGGACAAGGCTTCGCTGTTGCCGGGCCAAGACCGTCCCGCCATCTTGTGGAGCTTTGACTTGGATGAGAACGGCGAGGTCGAAGCCTTTAGCCTGCGCAGGTCGTTGGTGCGTTCCAGGGAAAGACTCGACTACGACGGCGTTCATGCTGACCTGTTGGCAGGGAGCTTACATCCCTCGATTGCTCTTTTGCCGCAGGTAGGAAAGTTGCGGCAGGCCTCGTCATTGCGGCGCAACGCGATTTCTTTGCGAATGCCTTCTCAGCGCGTAGTAGAAGAAGACGATGGGCGCTTTGGGCTAGAAATTGAGCCGCGTTATGAAATCATGGACTATAACTCGGAAATTTCGCTTTTGACCGGCATGTGCGCGGGTCAGCTCATGGCGAGCCGGGGTGTAGGCTTCCTGCGTCCACTGCCGGGAGCAAGCCCCGCAGCGGAAAAGGAGTTTCGCGCTGAGATTCAGGCCTTGGGATTTGCAATGGGCCAGGCCTCTATCTCGGAGTTCCTCTTGAGCATCGATGCAGATACCCCCAAGGGCATGGCCGCCATGCGGGAAGCCCAGCGCCTACTGCGCGGGGCAGATTACATTTGGCTGGCGGAAAGATCAGCTGAGATTCACGCCGGAATCGGCGGCTATTACGCGCACGTGACTGCCCCTCTGCGGCGCCTGTCTGATCGCTTCGCCGCAGAGGTATGCCTGGCGCTATCGACTGGGTCGGAGCTTCCCACATGGGTCAGTACCAGGGCACACGACGTCGTCGCGGCCATGCGCGCCAGCTCCCACCTAGCGGCGCAGGTGGACAAGGCCTGTCTCAATCTCACAGAAGCAACCGTCCTTGCACCATGGGTGGGTAGTATCTTTTCTGCCATCGTTGTTCACAACAACGAGAAACGGCAGCGTTCGCGCCTTTTTGTGGCTAACCCGCCGGTATTCGCTGCATCGATCGGCACTCCTGAGATGGGGAGGGAGACTGCGGTTTCACTCATCACTGCAGATACAGCCACGCGTGAGGTGCTTTTTGCCTGGCCGGCTGACTAGGCCTCGAGCACGGCCGGCACACCGGGGTTGAGAGCGCAAACTGCGAGGCGATCTCCGGCCAAATCAGCCGCGAAATTCAAGGCGTTCTTGGCTGGGACGTAGGCGATCACAGAGTTGAAAACACCGGCAAAGGCACAACGAGCGGCAAGTGCGCCGCGGGACATTGCAAGCTGGGCCAAGTGCGGGGCGGCTCCCAGATCGTAGACGCCATTAAGCCCGCCCTGTGACTGTTCTAAAAGCGGGAAGAGTGCAGCGCCGCGACGTGAGCGCAACGCGCTGGCGAACTCTTTAGCGCGCTGAGTCTCTTCCTCGTAGAAGGCTAACCACTGTGTGGCCTCCGCAATGGAAGGCTGTCCTTGAGCTCCATAGACTTTATGGACCGCCTGCAACCAATCAATCACACGCTGCGGGGCATCAGGCAGCATCCTTAAAGACTCAGTCCCAAAGGCATGGCAGGCGGCATCAATGAAGCGTTCGCGGCGACGTAGCTCTGCTCCTGCCTCTACAGCGTCGAAGTCCTGGGGGGCGGTAATTGCGTAAGCCTGTACTTCTTGGGTAACTGGGTGTGGTGCGTGAGTCACGGATCCATCGGCGTAGTCGACTATGGTCACGGCATCTTCGGCCCCGCGCAGCGCACTTGAGTGGCGTGCGTGAACCGGCGGAATGGCGGAGAAACATCCTGCAGCCTGTGTGCACACATCTGCGATTCGGGCGCGTACAGGAGCGTCCTTGAGTTCTGAGTCCTCGCCCACTAGAGCAAGCGCGAGGGCAACATCCACGGCAGAGTAGGCTCCAAGACCAGCGTTGCAGGGAATATCAGAGACCACCGTAATATCGAATCCCGCGGTATCGCGGGAGAGTAACTGACGGTTGATCATGGTGTGGACAACCCCGCCCCAACGAGCAGCCATTCCGCCTGTAGGCGGGTCGGGATAGACCGTTAGACCTTCAGAATCCGTGCCAAGCTGTTGCGCGGCGGCCAGCTCTGCGAGCTGCGCCAAAGTAATGGAATCCTCTTGGGGGGAATCCGAATCTGCCGAACAAGTATAGGAGACGTTTATCGCCCCATCATTGCGTGCGCTAACTGCGACTGCAACGCGCAGATCTGACAACCCTGCGATAACTACACCACCGAAGTAATCGACATGCTCACCGATGAAAGCCCACGTAGCCGGTGCCGACGCAATGTGAGTGGGTGCGATCCCTATGGCGTCGACATGGGCGGCGCTTACCCTTTGAGAGATAGGGGCAGAAGATGGGGACCGCAAAGGCATCGTGGAATTACTCCTTCAAGATATTTGGCAAGACATTCGGGGCACATGGCAAAAGTCATTGTGTGACGTTCACATTCTAGCTGGCTCGCAGACACAGGCGGGGGACTTAGTGACTGTAGTCTTGAGTCATCGCACGCCCCAAGGTACGGGAGACTAACCCGAACCTTGGTTACTCGTATGATTAGACACAAGGAGAAGACCATGGCTGATTCAGAGAAGAAATGGTATTTCGACATGAGCACCGGCGAAGTTTCCCAGGGCAAGAAAGACAGCTGGGGAAGCCGCATGGGGCCCTATGATTCGGCGGAAGAAGCCTCTCACGCCTTAGAGATTGCCAAAGCCCGCAACAAGGCGGCCGATGCGCAAGATGCCGCTGATGAGGATTGGGGAAAGTAAACCGGATCTGAGGTTACCCTCGAGTAGTGGACACCCTATTAGTACGGATTTTGTGTCCGTAGGAGAGGATGTTCATTGTGAGTCAACAACGCAAGAAATATACCCCGGAATACCGGCAGGAGGCAGCTCGGCTGGTGCTCGAATCCGAGCGTCCGATTGCGCATGTAGCACAGGAAATTGGCGTATCAGCCACAATTCTGGGCAGGTGGGTAAAACTCGAGCGGGAACGCCAAGGATCGGCTGATGGCCGCAGTGATGCCGATATACGAGCCGAAAACACTCGTTTGCGTCGTGAATTGGCTGAGGCAAAGATGGATAATGAGTTCTTGTCAAAAGCCACCGCCTTCTTCGCTGCGAAGCAACGAGATCGGAAAAATTTGAGCTAATACAGCTGGAGAAGGCGAATTACAGTATTAAACGAATGAGCAGGTTATTAGAGGTTTCTCGTTCGGGATACTACAGATGGGCACACACGCAAGCTAGTCGAGAGCGTGGAGAGGATAATCGTCAGAATTTTCTCGACCAATTGGACAAGCGAGTCCACGATATCTGGGAGGAGTCTGGCGAAGTTTACGGTGCTCCTCATATTACTGCAGAATTGGTTGAGGAAGGCATCTTTATCAATCGTAAAACCGTGGCTAAGCGCATACGGATGATGGGTATTGAGGGTATCTCGCCCAGGGCGTTTGTTCCAATAACCACGATCCGATCCAAGTACAAGTCCGTGCTTCCTGACCTGGTGAAACGATTGTTTGATCGCGGTCAGCTTAACCGAGTGTGGATGTCAGATATTACCTATCTACGCACCGGTGAAGGTTGGCTGTACATGTGCGCGATCCGAGACGGACATTCCCGACGTGTTTTGGGCTGGGCCATGGATAGCGTGCAGGATTCTCATCTGGTTGAACGCGCTTTGCGTATGGCTCATACTCTGCGTGGTGAGATACCTGATGGGCTGGTATTCCACGCGGATCGCGGCACTCAGTTCACGAGCGAGCAATTGTGGCAAGTCTGTCAAGAACTGGGTATAGCCCAATCTGTCGGCCGGACTGGTGTGTGTTTCGATAATGCGATGTCAGAATCATTCTGGTCAGCGCTAAAGACCGAGTTTTATAACCGGAAGAAATGGTCAACCCGAGATGAAGCCCGAAAGGCTGTAGCTCGCTGGATTGAGATCGTCTACAACCGGCGCCGCCGTCACTCAGCCATCGGGATGGTCAGCCCCGTCGATTTCGAAACACAGGTCAAATCCCAACAGGATAAGAAAAAAGCCGCTGCTTAACCACTAAGTAGCTTAACTAAGTGTCCACGATTTGCGGGCAACCCCAGATCTTCCGGTTTTGGAGTGGAGTGTTTTTGTTGGCCAGTCGTCCTGAGTACCGACATGAGATTAACCATTCAGGATAGGCCGGATGGCCTTGCTACCGCACTGCCGAGTTCTGGTTAGGCGGCCCGTCTGTGGATAACCGCCCCGGGCCTGGTGGGTTATCCACAGTTTCCTTACTGGGTGCGGGTCTGGGATTGTCGTACCGCGTGGCGGTGGCTTAGCGTGACGGGCATGGGCTTGCAGGAGTACTTCGCACAACTTAGCCGAGGTGTTGACCTCGTAGCCGAGTGCTCGGGGCTATCTGCCCCAGACCTTGAGAAGATGGGGGCTAGCGCGCAGGATGCCGCCGAGCTTATAGGCCTGCACACCATCTACTTCGGCCCCACACCTTATACCGGCAAGCAGCGCTTAGCCCTTGATGCTGCTCGGCGCAATGGGCACGCCCTGAGCACCCTGCACCACATCGAATCTTTTACCCGGCGCATTACAGGGAAACTGGATGCGTGGAACCTGCGGCTAGAATTATGTTCCACGTCAAGCGAGCAGGTTACTGCGGTAGCCAGGCGCCGGCTGCGTGAGTTGCGTGTCCCCCGCACGTATTGCGAGCGCGCACTGCTGCGCCAGCACCCCAACGGGCTAGCCACCCTGACAGTGACCGGCAATGGGTTAGATATGGCAGATGCTTTCCGGACTATTGACCATAAGCATCCGGGTAAGAGTTTTATCGCCCGCATGCTCGGCAAAGCAGACGAGGCCACCACACGTACTCGGGTGACGACCATGGCAGTCCTCCAGTTGGAGGACTACGGGAAGCTTGTACGCCGCGAGGGCGATGATGTGATGATACGCACCACTAGTGGGGCTGTTATCACCGGCGCGCAGCTTGTAGAGCGTGCCTGTGCCAACGAGGGTCTTATTACGGTGATAAGCCGGGCGCAGGGGCCGGTGGACTTGTACCGCTTTGAGCGATTCGCATCGGTCAAGCAGCGCACGATGCTGGCAGCAGAGCACCCTACGTGTGCGTGGCCGGGCTGTAACACCCCAGCAGAAAGAGGGCAGTTTCACCATCTCACCCCGTGGAAGCACGGCGGGGAGACTAACGTTGCCAACCTGGTGACCTTGTGCAACTACCACAATGGTGTTAATGAGGATGATCCGAATGCGCCGCCACGGCGCGGGCGCCTTACCCGCGACGGCGGGACAATAGTCTGGCAGCCCCCGCACACCAGCCGTTAGGACAACACCGCCTAACGGCGACTTTCAGCACCCCAAAACAAACCCCAGCGGGCAAGCACCAACAATGAGCAGGACTATGACTGCGCGGTGGAGATGATCCCGGGAAATACCGACATTATCGCAGTCAGGACACCGATCAATGGAGGTTTAGGCGTCAGCTTCGATAAGGGTGACATCCCCAGCAGAATCCATGAACACCGTCCCCTTGTCGGTTATGACTAGATTCGATACCTCAACCATCACCGACAAGGGGACTTACTTCTTGTCTGCCACTCCCACCACGCACTCTAAAACCGGAAGAGTGAGTGAAACCTTTACCCCGATCGCAACATGCCGGGCTCCATTTGGAGCCCGGCATAAGGCTGGTTTTACTTGGCCTTGCGCAGTTTCTTCTCCAAAGGCTTGAAGGCGTCCTTGATGTCCTTGTAGGACTTCTCATACTCCTGTAGGGAGCCCAAGCCCACTGCGCGTTCTCGCTGGTAGAGAAGCCCGTAGCCAAAGGTGTCCTCGCCTCGCCGGCGTGCAGCGGCCGCCAGTTCAAGCAGCTTATCGCGCGAGGTCACAGAGTCTTGGAAATCCCCTAAGACCGATTGCATCTTCTTGCAGGACTTGTAGAGGCGCTTGGTTTTCAATGTGGTTGCTGCACCGGCTGCCTCTGCGGCATAACGCAGCTTCTTCGCTGCTTTGCGCATGTCGTGGAAGTAGCTTTCGCGTTCGTGCAGTGAAAGCTCGGGATTACCCCAATTGCTTACTGCTTTCTTATGGCGCTTCACCAGTTTTTGATAAGCAGCGCCCAAGTGCTGGGCTAAGACAACCTCGATGTCGTGGGCAGGATCCTCGTGGACTTCCTCCACGGATTCAGTGGGTGCGGGGGGCTCCGCTGCAGATTGTAGTTCTTCAAGAACTGTCACTTCCGCTGAATCCTCTGGAAACCCAGTTGCTTCAGCAGCCTCAACACCGTCGATATTCTCGGTTACTTCAGTGGGCTCAACCTCTGCAGTGCCGTCATGCTCGGCAACGGGAGGATCCGCCAAGAAGCAGTCGAGTGACTCGAGGAGATCGAGGTAGCGATCAGAATCTAGTGCAGTGATTACTCGCCGGTGTGCCCGACGGTAAGCCCGCCCCATATCGTGGGCGATGTGCTCGCGCGTAGGTGCGTCGAGAGTGTCCGAATCTTCCGACGCAAGCAAGGCTTGCCAGCGTTCTTCGACCACCTCGGCGTCACGTGCCACACCCAAGAGCCCGGCTAGGGTCTTAAGCTCCGACTCGATGCGCTCCACCTGCGGGCCCACCACGATCCCGTGGAAAGTCTGCAGGTGGCTGCGCAGCTCGCGGGTGGCCACCCGCATCTGATGCACGGAATCCCATTCATTGCGGCGCACACGAGGATCGAATTCGACGAGTTTGTCGCGATTAGCACGCAACGCGGCCACCACCGCAGCAGCTGGGGAATCCGGGTCTACGTTTGGGGTTAGCAAAGAAGGCGGAAGAGGCGCGTTGTTGATGGAGTATCCGAGTGCGGTAGCGAGCTTGGACGGGGAAGAGGAAACCCGTGCGCCCGCTCCAATCAACAGGGACGTGGCGTTGCGCAGTGCTGAAGCCCCGTGCTCCGTCGCAGCAATGCCCTCCGCTAGCTCGATCTCCCACTCCCGCCAGGAATTCTGTTGGCCGCCGGGGAGGAAAGAGAAGCTGGTGACGTGATCATCACAGAACTCGGCGACTGGCTTGCGCTGTGAATCGGCCAAGAGGAGCTCGGTGCGGTTGTTATCTACTTGTGCGATGGGCGCGACGGGATTCTTGCGGATGATTGAGCGAACGGCGTGCAGAAGGTCGGCCGGAACCTCATAACGGCCATCGATCGGTTCCCCCAGCTCGGCGCGTATCTCGGTGCGGCCGTGCTTGCCGGGGAGCTTTATATGCCAACCGTCATCGTTGCCGCCCGTGCGCCGGCGCAGCGTGATCTTGGCACGGGTGAGGCGGAGATCCGCAGTGTCATAGTAGATGGCTGAAAGGGCGAAATGGCGGGTCTCGGCGATGGACTCCACTCCCTCGAGACGCGTGAGCTCGGGTGGCGGGGTGGACTCGGCAACAGCAAACTTGGCTTCGACCTCAAGAAAAGTCTTCGTAGACATACTCAAACACCTTATGGTTTATATAACTTCAATTGCTTAGGTGAAACACTACCCGCACAATGACAGCCATAAGCGCCGAGCAGCCAAGACTGACCGCTTAAAGGGGGCTGATACTCAGTGCTTTAGGCACGGAGCGCTTTAAGCACTGAGCTCGCGCCGCGCCTGCAAGTTTGGGGCACAGCCACTCCAGTGGGAGTTATCCGCCGCGAGCAAACCGTCCCGAGCCCCAGTCCAGTCACCGATGCGCAGAGAGAATGAAGTCAAGTCTGGAAAAAGACGGTCCCGGGCAGCTTCCGCGAGTAGCTGTCGCTGTTCTAGGAGAACCAAGTAGGGCGCTAACTCTAGGATTGGAGTCTGCGCAAAGCCGCCGGGTGCATCAAAGCCATAGCGGTCGAGCAAGACTTCTTCGGAGTCTGGAGTGACTGTCGCCCCACGGGAATTCGCATCAGTAAGCAGCTGCGCTATCCGCGTGGCGTAGGAGGAACGGAAGGAACGCCTATAGGACGCACATTGCCCTCTGGTGCTGGCTTCCTCTGCACTGGGGCCTTGGCGCATAAAGAAGTCACATTGCCGGTTGAGGGATTCAAAAAGGCTGCTCGTGTACCTTGCATCCGCCATCTCTCCTAGAATGCAGGCCACTCCGGCAGGGTGGACAAGCACACAGGAGCAGCCATTAGCCTGTGCAATGGCGCTTAGCAGCCCGAGTTGATGCTTGATATAAGGAGGGTGCAGGTGGATACGGAGTGAGCGGACAAGGTCTGGGTGCTCGCCCGTGCCATCCGCAGTGGGAATTCTATCCGCCATGGAAAGGTCGTGGAGGCGGTGGCGCTGTTGCAGCAACTGTGCGCGTTCCACTAAGGCCGCAGCCTCGTGTTCGAAAGTAGTTGACTCCGCCTTCTCGAGCAGGCGGCGGATCTTCTCTTGTACCCTAGCCCTAGAGCCCATCCCAGACCTAGAATTATCATCCGTGGCGAAGGCATCTCCGAGGATTGCGGTGTCTTTCATTGCGGGGAGACAGGAGAGAAGCCGGACGCATTTGGCCAGAGACTGCTTACGTGCTCGCAGTCGCGCGGGAGGATCGAAGTGAAGCCATTCTCTTCTTAAGTGATTCGAACTAATGCGCGCTGGAACGCGTATAGCTGCACGGTAAATGATCCCGTGTGCCTCTTTGCCCAAGATGTGGAGGAGATCTAGGGGAGACCAGCCCATTTGGGCAGCTTTGAGGATGAGATTAAAGGCTTGGTTGCTGAGGGGATCTAAACGGTTGTCCATCATTTTCCTTAGTACGTGTGTTCGTTTATGGAATGATTCAAGCATGACCCAACGACGCGACTGCCCGGTTCCTCCCCTCCGCACTACCCCCGCCATAACGGCTCTACCTGCGGCAACCTATCGAGTAAACCCGTCCATTCCATTAAGCAACGCACGGTAAGGTCTAAAGCATGAATAGCCAACATGAGTTCGTCCTCCGCACCGTCGAAGAACGCGATATTCGCTTCATCCGCCTGTGGTTTACAGATATTCTGGGTGCCTTGAAATCCGTCGTCATGAGTCCCTCGGAGTTGGAATCGGCTTTCGAGGAAGGCGTGGGCTTTGACGGTTCTTCGGTTGAGGGTTTCTCGCGCATTTCGGAATCGGACACCATCGCGCTTCCGGATCCTTCTACCTTCCAGATTCTTCCTTTCGATCAGGATGAACCGGACTTGCAATCCGCACGCATGTTTTGCGATATTGCGCAGCCAGATGGCCAGCCAGCCCTCGTGGACCCGCGTCACATCCTGCGCAGGCAGGTCACTGAGGCGGCTAATGATGGTTTTACCTGCATGGTCTCGCCAGAAATAGAGTTTTACCTTCTGGAAAACACGCAAGACATCACCAAGCTTTGCCCGACGGATAATGGCGGTTACTTCGACCAGGCTACGCACGACAACGCACCGAGCTTTAGGCGGCGTGCCATGTTGGCATTGGAGTCAATGGGGATTGCCACGGAGTTTAGTCACCACGAGACCGCGCCGGGACAGCAGGAAATAGACTTGCGGCACGCGGACATCTTGTCCATGGCAGATAACATCATGACCTTCCGGCACCTCATCAAGGAAGTAGCACGGGCCCAAAGCGTGCGTGCGACGTTCATGCCCAAGCCTTTCGAACATCTTCCTGGCTCCGGCATGCACACGCACATGAGCCTTTTTGAGGGCACATCCAACGCCTTCCACGATCCGGATGATGAGTTTTCGCTCTCGGATACTGCCAAGCAGTTCATCGCCGGCATCTTGAGGCACTCGCTCGAGATGACGGCAGTGACAAATCAGTGGACCAATTCCTATAAGCGCCTCATGTTTGGCAGCGAGGCGCCAGGTGCGGCCACGTGGGGCGTTTCTAATCGTTCTGCGTTGGTGCGTGTTCCCACCTATCGCCTAGGCAAGGCGGAGTCGCGCCGGGTGGAAATCCGCTCGATCGATTCCGCGATGAACCCGTACCTGGGCTACGCGGTGCTCCTTGCGGCAGGGCTTAAAGGCATCCGTGATGGCTATGAACTGGGAGATCCGGCTGAAGATGACGTACACAAGCTCACGCACCGTGAACGCCGCGCCATGGGGTATCAGGATTTGCCACTTAGCCTTGATCATGCGCTGCGGCTTTTTGAGAAGTCGGAGTTTCTGGCTGAAGTCTTAGGTGAGCACGTCTTTGAATATTTCCTGCGCTCCAAGTGGGAAGAGTGGCATCTATACCAAAAGCAGATAACCACCTTTGAGCTCAAAAACAACCTCAACTTCTAGGGAGAGTCATGCGTCCTGCCACAGTGCCTTCACCGGCAACTTTGGGGCTAACCCGTGCTAACGCAGCGGCCGATCTAGCGGAACTGGGTTGGAATAACCTGCAGTCGGTCGATCTTTTGTGGACTCTTGCTGCTGCGGGCAACCCTGACCTGGCCCTCAACACGTTGATCCGCATCTACGAATTGGCACCCGAGTTGGATAGTCACGTTCGCGATAACGAAGAATTGCGTGTGCGGCTCATTGCTCTCGTCGGTGGTTCGACAGCCTTCGGAGATCATCTCGCCGCCAATCCTCATCTGTGGAAGGAATTGGCCAAGCCTCTGCCAACTCCAAAGCAGATGCTGCAGGAGTTACTGTCCGTGGTGGGCGCGCAGCCTGCTACTTATGCGCAGAATGTGGATCGACCCGATACCGCACGGGACGATCTTTCGACGCCAGGCACGTATCGCGCTGCTGAGGGAGACTTTCATTCCGAGCTCAAGGCTGCCTATCGTACGTTGATGATGCGCATTGCCGCCTTCGATCTTGCCGGCACTTTTTACTCCCGCAAGGGTCAGAACAAGCCCCAGCCGCGGATTGAGTTTAGCGAGGTAACGAAGCTCACCACCGCGCTTGCCGACGCCGCTCTTACAGCAGCCTTGGCCGTCGCCGTGCGCCGTGTTTATGAAGACGCCCCGCTTGATGCGCAGCTAACGGTTCTTGCGATGGGCAAGTGTGGGGCGGGAGAGCTGAACTATATTTCGGACGTCGACGTGATTTTCGTCGGCAGTGAGGCATCCCAGAAAGTCACCCGCCTGGCCTCCGAGTTCAACCGAGTGGGTTCGCAGTGCTTCTTTGAAGTAGACGCCAACCTCCGCCCAGAGGGGAAGTCCGGTGCCCTAGTGCGCACACTGGAATCCCACGTGGCCTATTACCAGCGGTGGGCGGAAACCTGGGAGTTTCAGGCTCTGCTCAAGGCCCGCCCACAGACGGGCTACCTACCGCTGGGCCAGGACTATCTCCGCGAGATTGGGCCGATGGTCTGGACGGCCTCGCAGCGTGAATCTTTCGTCGAAGACATCCAAGCCATGCGGCGCCGGGTACTGGAGAACGTGCCAGATGAGCTCAAACAGCGTGAGATCAAACTCGGCGTGGGCGGCCTGCGTGACGTGGAGTTTGCCGTTCAGCTTTTACAGCTGGTGCACGGGCGCTCCGATGAGTCTTTGCGCGTGCTCTCCACCGTCGATGCTCTTTCGGCCCTCATTAAGGCCGGGTATGTTGGACGCGAGGACGGCATGCAGCTCATCGACGCCTATGAGTTTATGCGCCTTCTGGAGCACCGTCTTCAGCTAGAACGCTTCCGGCGCACCCATACGCTTCCTCCGGATGATGACCAGCCCGCGCTCAAATGGCTTGCCGTTATTGCGGGCTTCTCCGCCCAGAGCAATAAGTCTGCGGCGCAGAAGATGAATGATTACCTGCGCAAGGTCCGTTTGCGGATCTCTGAGCTGCACTCGCGGTTGTTCTACCGCCCGCTGCTCAATTCGGTGGTATCGATGTCTGCGGACGAACTCAAGCTCTCTCCGGAAGCAGCTAAGCTGCAATTGGCAGCCTTGGGCTACATCTATCCCGAGCGAGCTTTCGAGCACCTGAATTCGCTGGCGGCCGGCAATTCGCGCAAGGCGCGCATCCAGGCCATCTTGTTGCCGACCTTGATGAACTGGCTCTCGAGCACCGCCGACCCGGATATGGGTCTGCTCAACTATCGCAAGCTGTCTGAGGCAGCGCACGATAGCTCGTGGTTCCTGCGCATGCTGCGCGATGAAGGGATCGTCGGCCAGCGCCTCATGAAGATTCTGGGGACCTCTCCTTTTACATCCGACCTCATCATCGCCGCCCCAGACGTGGTCAAGCAGCTTTCCGACGGCGCTTCGGGCCCTAAGTTGTTGGAGACAAAGCCCGAGCAGGTTTCTAAGGCGCTGGTCAATTCCACCAAGCGCCACGCTAACCCCGATAAAGCGGTGGCGGTGGCTCGTTCGCTGCGCCGCGTCGAGCTGGCCCGCATTGCCGCAGCCGATCTGCTGGGGTTGATGTCCGTGCAACAGGTCTGCCATGAGTTGTCCACCATCTGGGACGCGGTGCTCGAGGCTGCGTTGCGAGCCGAGGTTCGCGCTTGGCGTAACGAGAGCGAGAGCCTGCCTCCCGCCCGCATCGCCGTCATCGGCATGGGGCGCCTGGGAGGAATGGAACTTGGGTTTGGCTCGGATGCCGATGTTATCGTCGTCGCCGACCCCGTGCCGGGACAAGATGAGTCAGATGCCGTCAGATGGGCGATAGGGATTGTGGATAAGCTGCGGCGCAGGCTATCTAAGCCTTCGGGTGATCCGCCCCTCGACGTGGACTTAGGCTTGCGCCCAGAGGGGCGATCTGGTGCGGTGGTTCGCACGATTGCCTCTTACGAGCGCTATTACCGGCAATGGGGCGAATCCTGGGAGATGCAGGCTTTGCTGCGCGCCGCCTTTGTTGCTGGAGACCACGAGGTAGGAGAGCGCTTCCTGGCTATGATTGATGAGTTCCGTTATCCCGCTGACGGGGTGAGTGAGGCCGTTATAAGGGATATTCGCCGGATGAAGGCGCGAGTAGACAATGAGCGCTTGCCGCGAGGAGCGGATCGCAATACTCACACGAAGCTGGGGCGAGGCGCTCTGACAGACATCGAGTGGACGGTTCAGCTCCTGACCATGATGCATGCCCACGAGTATCCGCAGTTGCATGATCCCTCCACGCTGCGGGTGCTCGATGTCCTGGAAAAAGAGGAGATTATTCCGCCGTCCCAGGTCCAAGACCTGCGCGCGGCCTGGCTTATGGCTACCGACGCCCGCAACGCGCTGGTGCTTGTGCGCGGCAAGCGCGTCGATCAGCTGCCCACACCCGGCCCCCAGTTGGCGCAGGTGGCGGGAGCGGCCGGCTGGCCCCCGGAGGAAAATCAAGAGTTCTTGGAGTCTTATCTGAAGCTGACCAGGCACGCGCGCAAGGTCGTCGATGAGGTCTTTTGGGGCGAAGCGGAGTCCTTCGAGCACGACTAGGTGACATCCCTGATCTTTCCCGGAGCTTCGCCATCCCGGGTGCCGAGCCCTGGGCTACGCGTCTAGTCTGGGGCTATCAATGCCACCTACCTACGGGCACGTTCTCAAACATTGAGGAAGCATTGATGGCCCGACGCGTGGTGGCGTGCCGCGAATAGAAACCTAAGGAGAATCATGTCCCTCACTTTGTCGCTAGACCTCAGTTCTGCCAGCGTGGCGGAGCTCTCGGCTCTGCTTGCAGCCGCCCGTGCTGCCGGCGTACAACCCTCAACGAAACTGTCGGTGGAAGGCTCGGTGCTCACAATTGACGTCACGCAGCCAGAAACCAATCCGGCCCGCCAAGAAGGGTGGGAGGACCTCCGTGCTAACACTGGACGCACAGGACGCTCAGATCGTCCGGTGGGGGAGACGACTATTCGCTCTCTGATCGACCTCTTGAACGAGCGCCTCGATCCCCCGCGTGGTTCCTTTGGCTCTTTTCTCGATCCGGATGGAAATGGCCGCTAGGATAATGCGGTGTGAAGAACTATAAGATCCTCTACCTATGGGCGGTGGTGGTCCTTGCCATCGCCGTCGTCATAGGCTGCGGGGTATGGGCCAGCACGCGAAATGATACACCGGTAGGCTCGCGCACGGTCAGCGAGGCCATTTCCGGTGGCGTTAGTCAAGAACAGCAGTCAGGCAGCGCTTCTTCTCTTCAAGATGACCAAGTCCTCTCCTTGGCATCCTCGTTGGGGATTCCCTTGGACTCCGTTCCGCGCGGAATCCTCAAGGAGCAAAGCTCGCGCGAACAAAATCGCGAGGAGCTGCGGCGCACACTCAACGTGGCAGTGGAAAACGGCTTGCTCACCAGCTTTGAGGCCCACGGCGTAATGCAAGCATTTGATGCTGGCCTGGTTACCTCAGCGGTCGATAGTTTTGTCGCAGAAAGCAGCCCTGCTCGATAGGCTCTAGTTCATGCTGGTTGAAAACTTCTACCTAGATGGAACACCCACCGAGGAGTTCTTGCTCGACCTGCCCTGCGTGAGCTACCTGGTCGACCTCCCTCACTTTGCGCTGCGCCAACCCGTGACCTGCTTCGTGGGTGACAATGGGATTGGCAAGTCCACTTTGTTGGAAGCGATTGCCTTAAATCTGGAGTTTGACGCCCGCGGTGGGAGGATAGCGGACCCAGCGCGCGTGAACAGGGACTCGCCACTGGCACGAAACCTGCGCTGCACGGTGAAAGAAAACCTTCAGCGTGGCTATTTCTTGCGGGCAGAGACCCATAGCGAGTTGTTGGAAGCCGGAAGCACCGAGGAGGAGCGTGGCGGGCGCTCGCGGCTAGACCCGAATATCGATCTCCATTCGCGCTCGCACGGTGAGTCTCTCTTTGACGTTATAGAAGAGCACGTCTCTGGGACGGGAATCTACATTTTCGATGAGCCGGAGGCGGGCTTAAGCGTGGTGCGGCAGATGGCGCTTATAGCGGAGATCTATCAGGCCGTAGAGCGCGGAGGGCAATTCATTATAGCCACGCATTCGCCCATCCTCTTGGGCTACCCAGGTGCAGACATCGTGGAGCTTAACTCGCTGGGATTCGAAAGAATCGACTTTGACTCCGCCGAAGCAGTTGCTGCCACGAGGGAGTTCCTAGAAGATCCGTGCGGGTCGGTGGATTACATTCTCCACGGCTAAGTTTGCTCAGTGTTTTTAGTCTTCTTCGATGGCCTTGACTGGCGGGCGTGTGCCGCCCGAGCGAGCACGCAGAATGTGGGTGATTATGACTCCCACGATGCCGATAGTCCAGATGGCCAGCACCGCTAGCGAAGCCACGCGGAAGTCGCCGAATCCATAGTCGGGCGCGCTGCCGCGGTGGTCAAGGATGATACCGAAGATCTGGGCGCCGACCATAGCGGAAATGAATCCTCCCATGTTGCCCAGCCCCGTGGCGGTGGCGACAACCTTACGGTCTAGGAACTCACGGACGATGTCGAATCCATAGTTGGAGGAGGGCGTGCACGCCGCCATGACGAAGATCAGGATCAGCATCGAGGCTAGGCCTGTGCCAAAGGCGAAGAAGACAAACCAACCCACAATGTGGATGAGCGCAAAAACTATAGCTGTCCAATCCCGGGTGCCACGCGCGCGTGCAGAGATGCTTCCGTGCAGGGGGCCGATGAGGATGATAAATACGGTGTAGGCCGTGAGTACCCAACCTGCGTGTATGGGGGTGATGCCCATGCCCTGAGTCATCATGGGCATGCCCCACAGCATGATGAAGACGTTGGGGGTAAGCATTCCGATGTAGTGGATGAAGAATGCCTGCCAGGCCACGGGGGAACGGAACACAGTGGCCAGCTGTTTGCCCACCGAGGCAGAACTCTCCCCGGGCTGTTCGCTCAGTGGCTCGAGGATTCCGAGCTTTTCGGGGGAATCAGCCACAGCAACGGCGGCGGCGACGCCGATGAGGATTCCGACTGCACCTAGGGTCACAAAGGCAACCGTCCAGCCGCTATAGCCCAGCAGCCACAGGAAAGGCACTGCGGATAGGAATTGTCCTACCTGTCCCAAAGATACGGTTACCTGGGTAAACATGGGCGTGCGATGCAGCGGGAACCAATAAGGCAAGATGCGCATGACTGACAGGAATGCGGTGGCATCGCCGGCGCCAATGAGTACACGGGCTGCGATGGCCACCCAATAGCTTGAGGTAAAACCCAAAAGGACCTGACCCACGCCCATGACTATTGCTCCGACAACGAGCAGTTTGCGCGGACCGAACCTGTCTATGAGTAGACCGGTAGGTATTTGGGCAAAGGCATAGACCCCCAGTTGCACTGAGGTAAAGACGGCAATTTGGGAGGCCGTGACTCCAAAACGGTCTATGGCATCGAGCCCGGCCACACCAAAAGAGGTGCGTCCGGCTATCGCCACGATATAGACCAGCACCGCCGCGACCCATATTGAAAGGGCCTTGGTGGTGACAACCTCACGAGGATTGGGCGCAGACATGGCTGATACTTTACGCGTGCCCTACTAAGATGCTTGATGTGAAGTACATTTCTACACGCGATAGCGACCGGACCCCAGCCGCCTTTACCGATATTCTCCTGGGAGGCCTAGCCCCCGACGGTGGGCTTTTCCTCCCGGAGGCGTATCCGCAACTCGATAGTGCCACCTTGAATAACTGGCGCAGCCTCCTCGCGGAGAAGGGGTATGCGGCCCTCGCGGCGGAGGTGTTGAAAGTCTTCGTCGACGATATTCCGGGCGAAGACCTCGAGGTCATCGCCGCGCGCGCCTATACCTACCCCAAGTTTGACTCGCCGGAGATTGTCCCGGTCAGTGAGCTAGGTAATGGGCTCTACATCGGTCACCTCTCCCAGGGTCCTACTGCAGCCTTCAAGGATATGGCCATGCAGCTCCTCGGTGAACTCTTCGAGTACGAGCTCGGAAGGCGGGGACAGACCCTCAACATTCTCGGTGCCACGTCGGGAGACACCGGATCTTCGGCCGAGTACGCCATGCGGGGACGCAAGGGTATTCGCGTATTCATGCTTACCCCTGCAGGCCGGATGACCCCGTTCCAGCAAGCACAGATGTTTGGCCTCGAGGACCCGAATATCTTCAACATCGCTCTCGATGGTGTCTTTGATGACTGCCAGGACGTGGTCAAGGCGGTTTCTTCTGACGCTGAGTTCAAGGCCAAGTACCGCATCGGAGCGGTTAACTCCATCAACTGGGCGCGGCTTATGGCGCAGGTTGTCTACTACATCAGCTGCTACTTCAAGGTGACCGCGGATAATGAGGAGAAGGTGTCCTTCTCCGTCCCCACCGGCAACTTCGGTGACATCTGCGCGGGACACATCGCGCGCCAGATGGGGCTGCCCATCGATCGCCTTATCGTCGCAACCAACGAGAACGATGTGCTCGATGAGTTCTTCCGTACCGGTAGCTACCGCCCCCGCCCCGCCTCCGAGACGCTGGCTACGTCTTCTCCCTCGATGGATATTTCACGCGCCTCCAACTTTGAGCGCTTCGTCTTCGATCTTTTGAGCCGCGACGCTGCAGAGACCTCCGAACTCTTTGGAACCAAGGTCAAGCAAGGCGGATTCGTCATCGACGCCGATCTTGTAGAAAGAGCGCGGGATGAATACGGCTTCGTCTCCGGTTCCTCCACTCACGCTGAGCGCTTGGAAACTATCCGCGACATCGAAAAGCGCTACGGCTACCTTTTGGATCCGCATACCGCCGATGGAGTAAAGACCGCACAGCGTGCGCAAGAGGCAGGGGTGCAGACCCCCATCGTGTGCCTGGAGACGGCGTTGCCGGTGAAGTTCTCCGAGACCATTGAAGATGCCACAGGACACGCGCCCGCAGTGCCGGAGCGCTTTGCGGATATTCTCGCCGCGCCGCGCCACATCAGCGACTTGCCTAATGACGCCGCCCAGGTCAAGGACTTCATCGTCCATTCAATCGAGAAGACGGAGGTTTAGATGGCTCAGGAGAGGTTCGCCGCAGCGGAGTACTTCAACGAATTTGATCCGGAGAAGTTCATTCGCGAGCTAAATAAAAAGAACGAACAATGCCCGGTGGAAAGTACTTCCACCGAGGACAACAATGGCGAAGAGACTGACGGGCCTGGTGAGAAGCGCTAAGACCGCGCGGAGCGCACTGGCTGCAGTATCCGCGTGCGCGTTGCTCGGTTTCTTGAGCGCGTGCAGCGGTATCAGTGAGTTTTCCGAGCAGTTTTTGCCTGACAAGGGCGCCGATACGGGGGATGCTCCCGAGAGCGGAACTCAGGGCGGTCCTGGAGCAGGGATCCATGACCACCAAGCGGAAGGCGCGTTTGATGGCCAAGGTGATAGCCCGGGTGATAATCCAGACGCTAATGCACAAGACGCGGATCGCGCGCCGGGCATGACCTCCTATAAACCGGCGCTTGCGGCTTTGCCGCCTGGCACGGCGATTGATATTTCGGGGCAGGTGCCAACTCCTGGGGCTTCTTTCAACTTTCAGGTCTGCACCGCGGCATGGTCTTTTCAGCTGGAGGATGGCCGCAGCATTGCCGTCGCGGCATCGCATTGCGCGAAGCCGGGAGAGAAGGTGTGGGCGGGAGTGCAATCGGGGGAGTTTCGCTACCCGGCCGAGCCCATCGGTGAAGTGATCTACTCGGATCTCTATGCGCAACCAACGCATGACTTGGACGTGGCATTCATCGAGCTCTATCGCAATGCCGAGTATTACACTCCTGAATGGATGGGCACAGAGATCGCACAAAGCCTAGATCATCTTCCCAGCCAGGTGTGCAAGCTGGGGCGCAGCACCGGGCAAACATGCGGGCAGTTCAGTCACGACACTCAGCCATCCAAGCTGCTGGCCGGCGAGGATTCTCTTGAGTCAAACGCTGCCAGCGCGTCGGTGTGCGCTGCGGCGGGTGATTCCGGCGGGCCGGTCTATGCGCAACTGTCACAAGGACCCGTCATCGTGGGGTTGGTTTCAGGGACGAACCGGCATTTGGAGCCAGGGGAGACGTGTAGCACGGGGAGTGAGACGGGCATCGCGGCAGAGAAAAGCATCGAAATGTCTTTTACCCCGGCATCTGATATCGACGCTCTCATTCACCAAGTGCTGGGCACTCCGGCGCGGGCCTAGGCACGCGCTGCGCTAGAATGCGGACTATGCCAACTCCGGATTTCATCATTCGTTTGCGCGAGAAAATCGGCCACGATCCACTCTTTCTTCCCGGCTGCGTCGCCGTCATTGTGCGGGACGTTCCCGTTGGGGCGCCGTTGTGGGAGGTTCCTTCAGTGCTTCTAGTGCGCCGAGCCGATACCGGTGCATGGACGCCTGTCTGCGGGATCTGCGAGCCCGGCGAAGACGTCGGGGAAACGGCAGTGCGTGAGGTCAAAGAAGAGGTGGGCTTAGACGCTCAAGTCGAGGCGCTGCTGGGAGTGGGGGCGGGAGAACCCGTCACCTATCCCAACGGAGACCAGTGTTCCTTCATCGAAACTGCACTGCGCCTATCAGTCGCAGATGACGCGCAGGCCAGCATCAGCGACGAGGAAAACACTGAGTTGCGTTGGTTCTCCGCGACCCAGCTTCCGCAGGAGATCAATCCGCGCCACCGCATGATGATCGCAGATGGCGTGGCGCAGATGAAGCACCCCGCAGGCTTTCGCCCGCGGGTGGGATTCCACAAACGCTCGCGGGCTTAGACTCGCAGCGGGTTGGTGCGTGGGGTGACGGCGACGGGCAGGGCGGTCTCGCCCATGAGGTCGGCGTCGACAGCCGCGGCGGCAGCGCGGCCTTCCGCGATGGCCCAAACAATGAGGGACTGGCCACGCCCATTGTCGCCCGCGACATAGACCTTGGGCTTGAAGCCGGGGAAAAGCGGCTTTACCTGGGCGCGGTATTCCTCGTCGCGCACCATGCGGCCGCGCTCGTCGAAGGCGACTCCGAGTTCATGGATGAGCCCGGAACGCTCCGCGCCTTGGAAGCCAAGGGCGATGAGTACGAGGTCGGCATCCAATTCGAAGTCCGTATCCTCCATGGGCTGGCGGCGCCCGTCGACGACCTCCACCTCGTTGCCGCGCAGCGAGGTTACTCGGCCTTCTGAGCCGTGGAAGGAGACGGTGTTGACGGAGTAGATACGGTTGCCAAGAGTGTTCCCCGGCACGCGGGTGGCAAGACCCAGGGCGGCGATTTCCTCGGCGGATTCGTCGCCGGAGATGGTGTACTCGCCTTCCTCGTGAGCGGTAGCTGTGCGGTAGAGGAGCGGATACATTGGCCACGGCGTGGAGGCAGCCCGGTTGCGGGGCGCGCGCGGGCGGATGTCGAATTGAGTAACCGAGGCCGCACCTTGGCGCAGTGCGGTGCCGAAGCAGTCGGTGCCGGTATCGCCGCCGCCGATGATAACAACTTTCTTTCCCTGTGCTGAGATAGCGGACTCTTCGTAGTCGCCCTCATTGACGCGGTTCTGCCAGGTCAAGTACTCCATGGCCGGGAAGATTCCAGAGAGCTCACGTCCGTCGACGGGAAGATCGCGGGGCACCGGGGTGCCCGTGGCGAGGACTACTGCATCGAATGCGGAGAGGTCCGCGGCGGTGGGGGAGACTCCCGTGCGGAACTCGGTGCCCTCTTCTTCCATTTGGGTGATGCGGCGATCGATCCAGCGGTTATTCATCTTGTACTCGGGCACTCCGTAGCGCATGAGCCCGCCGAGACGATCATCACGCTCAAAGACAGTGACCTTGTGACCTGCGCGAGTCAGCTGCTGGGCTGCGGCCAGACCTGCGGGCCCAGAGCCGACGACGGCGACGGCCATGCCGGTCACAAGTGAGGGCCGGATGGGCTGCACCCAGTCCTCGTCGAAGGCCTTTTCGACGATGGTCAGCTCAACGTTTTTGATTGTCACGGCATCGTCATTGATGCCGAGCACGCAGGCTCCCTCGCAGGGGGCTGGGCACAGGCGGCCAGTGAACTCCGGGAAGTTATTGGTCGCGTGGAGCCGGTCGTAGGCCTCACGCCAGCGGTCTTGACGCACGAGATCGTTCCACTCGGGAATAATGTTGCCCAAAGGACAGCCCTCGTGGCAGAAAGGGACGCCGCAGTCCATGCAACGAGTGGCCTGCTGTTCGATCTGGCCGTCGGGGGCCTTCTCATAGACTTCGCGGAAGTCGAGCAGGCGCAGCGGCACGGGGCGGTGTGCGGGTTCGCGGCGGTCATACTTTTGGAATCCATGTGGATCGGCCATTATTTCACTGCCTCCATGATTGCTTCGTTGATGTCGCGACCCTCTTGGGAAGCGACGTCGATGACGTTGAGTACGCGGCGGTAAGGGGCGGGAACGATCTTCACCATGTCCTGCGGGCGCGCGGTGGTTGTGGAGCTGGTGCGGGCAATGTGCTCGGCGATGATGGCGGAGAGGAACTCGATGTCCTCCTCGCCCAATTCCTCGATTCCGTCGGCCACGTCCTTGCTCAAGCGCGACTGCACATCGGGGCTGTTGAGGAGGTAGGCGGTTCCGCCGGACATTCCGGCGCCGAAGTTATCTCCCACCTCGCCCAAGATGACGACCTTTCCGCCCGTCATGTACTCGCATCCGTGGTTTCCGGTGCCTTCCACCACTGCGGTGGCACCCGAATTTCGCACGCAGAAGCGCTCGCCTACGGTGCCGCGGATGAATAGCTCGCCCGAGGTTGCGCCATAAGCGGTGACGTTTCCCGCGATGATATTCGGGTTAGTGGGCAGCTGCCGCGGAGTAGCAGGGGAAGGCCGGACAACGATGCGCCCGCCCGATAGGCCCTTGCCTACGAAGTCGTTGGCGTCACCAACCAGGTCCAAGGTGAGCCCGGAGGGGATGAAGGCACCGAAGGAGTTTCCGGCCGAGCCGGTGAAACTGATGGTGATGGTGTCCTCGGGCAGGCCCTTGGCACCGGAAGCGCGGGTAATCCGGGAGCCCAGCATCGTGCCCACCGAGCGATCGCGGTTGGAAATGGGATGGTGCAGGTGCACGGAAGGGTTCTCCGAGGCACTCATCCAGCTGGGCGCGTTGGCTGAGGACTTCGCAGCGGCGGCGTCGATTGTCAGCTGGGACTCGGAGATGAGCAGGTTGTCGAGTGCGTTCTCCAGGGAGTGATCCTGGGTGCGCGTGCACCGCAGGTTCTGGTTGCGGAAGTGCGGGGATTCAACGCGCTCGAAGATCGGGCTCAAGTCCAAGGCGGCGGTGCGCTCGCTCGGAGCCTCCGTGCGCTGGTTCAGGACCTGGGCCTGACCCACCGCCTCGTCGATGGAGCGGAAGCCCAGCTGGGCGAGGTACTCGCGCACCTCTTGGGCAATAAAGGTGAAGAAGTTGACCACGTGTTCGGCGCGACCCGTGAACTTCTTGCGCAACTCCGGATTCTGGGTCGCAACACCGACCGGACAGGTATCGAGGTGGCACACGCGCATCATGATGCAGCCCTCGACGACGAGGGGGGCGGTAGCAAAACCGAATTCCTCGGCGCCCAGCAGAGCGGCGATGATGACGTCGCGGCCCGTCTTGAGCTGTCCGTCGCACTGCACGCGGATGCGATCGCGCAGACCATTGAGCAGCAGCGTTTGCTGAGTCTCCGCTAGGCCAAGCTCCCAGGGGCCGCCGGCATGCTTGAGCGAGGTCAGCGGGGAAGCGCCGGTGCCACCGTCATGGCCGGAGATGAGGACGACATCGGCGTGGGCCTTGGAAACACCCGCGGCGACGGCGCCGATGCCCTGCTCTGCCACGAGTTTGACGTGGATGCGAGCGTCAGGATTAGCGCACTTGAGGTCGTGGATGAGCTGGGCCAGATCCTCGATGGAGTAGATGTCGTGGTGCGGCGGCGGGGAGATGAGGCCGACGCCTGGGGTCGTGATGCGGACCTCGGCGATCCACGGATAGACCTTGTTCGGCGGCAGCTGACCACCTTCTCCGGGCTTGGCGCCCTGCGCCATCTTGATCTGGATGTCGGTGCAGTTGTTGAGGTAGTGGCTCGTGACACCGAAACGGCCGGAGGCCACCTGCTTGATGGCAGAGCGGCGCCAATCGCCATTGGCCTCGATGTCGAAGCGCTTGGGGTCCTCGCCACCCTCGCCGGAGTTGGACATGCCGTGCAGGCGGTTCATGGCGATGGCCAGAGTCTCATGCGCCTCGGAGGAGATGGAGCCGTAGGACATCGCACCGGTGCTAAAGCGGGTGACAATATCAGCGACGGGCTCGACCTCATCGACGGAGATGGCCGGGCGATCCGGTGCGAACTCGAAGAGCCCGCGGATGGTAGCCAAGCGCTGGGATTGGTCGTTGACCGCGCGAGTGTAGTCCTTGAAGATCTGGTACTGGCCGGTACGGGTGGCGTGCTGCAGCTTGAAAATGGTCTCCGGGTTGAACAGATGGAACTCGCCCTCGCGGCGCCACTTATACTCGCCGCCCAGCTCCAGCTCGCGGTGCGCGTGCTCCTCGGGGCGGGGCAGGAAGGCGCCGCGGTGGCGGGCCTCGACGTCGGCTGCGATATCGTCCAAGCCGATGCCGGAAATAGGGGAGTTGATTCCGCCGAAGTACTCGTCGAGGAGCTCTTGGCGCAGACCCGTGACATCCGCAAGCTGGGCGCCGCGGTAGGAGGACACGGCGGCGATACCCATCTTGGACATCACCTTGAGCACGCCGGTCGTGGCGGCCTTGATGTAGTTGGCGCACGCCTCGTCGAGGGTGAACTCGCCGAGCTGGCCTTTAAGCCGCAGCTCATCGATGGTCTCGAAGGCCATGTAGGGGTTGATGGCATCGGCACCGAAGCTGATGAGCATCGCCAGATGATGTACCTCGCGAGCGTCACCAGTTTCGATGACCAAGGAGGCACGCGTGCGGGTGCGCTCGGCCACGAGGTGTTGGTGGATGGCAGAAGTAAGCAGAAGGGAAGGGATTGGGGCGAAGCGCTCGTCGGATTCGCGGTCAGAGAGCACGAGGAGGGTTTTGCCCTCGGCGATGGCGGCGGAGGCTTCGCGTCGCACGCGAGCAATAGCCTCGCGCAGCCCGCGGCCGTGGTGCGCCACGGGGTAGAGCCCGGAGATGACGGCGGCGCCAAAATTCTCGGCTTTGCCCTCGTCATTGGCGTGGACCAGGGTGGTAAAGGCCTGGTTGTCGATGATGGGGCCGTCGAGGTGGATGCGGCGGGCGGCCGTGGCATCGGGGTTCAAGACATCGGACTGCGCACCTAGCAGGGTGTACATCGAGGTGATGTTCTTCTCCCGGATGCTATCGAGCGGCGGGTTCGTTACCTGCGCAAAGCGCTGCGCAAAGAAGTCGAAGAGCATGCGCGGGCGGTTGGACAAGGTGGCTATGGGAGTATCAGAGCCCATGGAGCCGATGGCCTCGGAGGCGTTGAGCGCCATCGGCCGGATGATAAGGTCCACATCTTCTTCGGTGATTCCGAAGACGCGCTGGCGCAGCACCGCCCGGTTGTGGGGCATGTAGTTGTATTTGGTTTGCGGCAGGTCATCAATGTGCACGAAGTTCTCACGGATCCACTCGCCATAAGGCTCTGCGGTGGCCAAGGCGTGCTTGATTTCCTCGTCGTCGATAATGCGGCCCTGTGCGGTGTCCACCAAGAACATGCGGCCAGGTTGGACGCGGGTGCGCTTGACGACGCGCGCTGGGTCGATGTCGAGCACTCCAGCTTCAGAAGCCATCACGACGAGGCCTTCATCCGTGATCCAGATACGTCCTGGGCGCAGTCCGTTGCGGTCGAGAACAGCGCCCACGACGGTTCCATCCGTGAAGGCGATTGCCGCAGGCCCATCCCAGGGCTCCATGAGGCAGGAATGATACTCGTAGAAGTCCCGCAGCTGGGGGTCGAGCGCATCGGCGTGCTCCCAGGCTTGGGGCACCATCATCATTACCGCGTGGGGCAGGCTACGCCCGCCGAGGTGCAGGAGCTCAAGTGCTTCGTCGAAAAGCGCGGTGTCAGAACCGGAGGGCGCGCAGATGGGAAGCACGCGGTCGAGCGGGCCTAGCTGCGCCGACTGGATGAGGGACTCGCGGGCGCGCATCCAGTTCTCGTTGCCCTTGACGGTATTGATCTCGCCGTTGTGCGCGACCATGCGGTAGGGGTGGGCAAGCGGCCACGAGGGGAAAGTATTGGTGGAAAAGCGCGAGTGTACGAGAGCGATGGCAGATTCCATCAAGGGATCGCGCAGGTCGCGGTAGAAGCTCGCCAGCTGCGGGGTAGTGAGCATGCCCTTGTAGACAATGGTGCGCGAGGACAAGGACGGGAAATAGATGGTCTCTTCGCCGTTCTTGGTGCCGAGCTCGCGTTCGCAGCGCTTGCGCACGAAGAACATGACTCGGTCTAAGTCAATGCCCTTCTTGCCGTCGGCGCTCAGGAAGATCTGCTCGAAGTGGGGCATGGCCTCCTTGGCCATTTCACCCAGCTCGGCTGGGTTGACCGGAACTTCGCGCCAGCCTAAGACGGTGGCGCCTTCCTCGGCGGCGATCGCTTCGATCTCGCGCTTTGCGTCCAACATGGACATGCGCTTCTTGGGCAGGAAGGCGATGCCGGTGGCGTAGCTTCCTGCTGCCGGAAGATCAAATCCCTCCTGCGCGGCGGCTGCACGGCAGAAGCGATCAGGGATCTGAATGAGGATGCCGGCGCCGTCACCCGTATTGGTCTCCGCTCCCGCGGCACCTCGGTGCTCGAGGTTGACCAGCGCCTGGATTCCCTTCTCCACGATGTCGCGCGACGAACGTCCATACATATCGGCGATGAATGCCACGCCACAAGCGTCATGCTCGTGCGCGGGATTGTAGAGGCCTTGTTTCTTGGGCATATCTACCTCGTTTACTCCATGGCAGTTCGGCCTCCTCTCGCCGCTTCTCCCAGGGGTAGGGGGAGTAGAAAGCAGTTGCGAGGGTGGAAACCGGTCCACCGTTATCTATTGCACGATAGAAAGATTAGCCTATCCCGCTATAGAAAAGCCAATTTTTTATTTATCTACCCCGCATAGACCACCCGCATGGGAGCTCCGCGACGCCCGCCTGTACCCACGTTGCACCGTGCTCGAGTATGCGGGCAGGGGAGCGTTCCCCACAATCTTCGAGGCAGGCAAAAAGCTGCGTAGCGTGCTCTTTAACAGAGAAACGCGCAAGCGTAACTCTCACTTCTCTCTTCCATGATTCTTTCTCAATAAGGAGCATTTCACCATGTCCTACACCTTGTACCAATCACTAGGCCTTGACCGCTCATTACCGCCGGAGGCCCTTGCCGCGCAGATGGAAAGCATGCTGGCCCAGCCTGGCTCGAAGCCTATCGCATGGGTGAATTGCAGGCGGCACACGCCATCTTGGGCAACCCCAGCAAACGCGGCATGTACGATAGGCGCATCGATGATCCGGCGGCACCTCCCATGACTGTGGCCGAGATGCAGGCCCTAGCCGCTGACCACCTGGGTGGGAACCCCGGCAGAAATGCCAGCGAGGACCCGAGGGAAGGCCTCCGAGAAGACCGCCGAGAGAACCAGACGCTTGGCTCGATACCTGCAGCAGCAAGCTCAAGGGCAGGCGCGAAAGACTCTTTTGCCGCGGTGGGCACGAAACTCCACGACAAGCTGCCTGTCGCACGTGCTGCCATCTCCCGCGGCGCAACGGCTGCCAAGCAGCGCTTTACCCAGGCCTCGGCCCCGTTCGCGCGGGCGTTGCGGCTGGTGCCGTCGCAGTTGTGGCTTTAGGGGCCGCCGTGGGCACGGGCGTCCTCGACGGGAAGGGTGGATTGCGTGGGGGAGGACAGATCTCTGCTTATGACGAGGACGATATCCGCAAGGTGGCGGAGAGCAACTTTGCCGAGCAGAAATTCCTCAGTCCGGGTGATGAAGTAAAGATTCGGACCGGCAAACCCTATACATATGAAGACGGACGCGTAGAGCGGACCGGAGGTATGGAGCTCGGGGTAAAACTCGACAACTTCCGCTTGGTTGATGAGATTTCCAAGGGGGATCCAGACGCCCCTGCGGATCATCCGACTCACAAGGACCACAAAACAGGCACGTGGCTGTGTTATGACCTAACTGGCCGGATAATCGGTGCTGATGAGAAGGTTAAGGCAGGTTTGGAGGCGAATTCTGCAGAGAAACTGAAGTCTGCGATGAAAGAGTTCAATAGTGGCTTTAAGGCAGGTGTACAACCGATTATCGATGACTCTCGGTCCGGTCTTACTCTGACGGATAGTTACGATGTTGAGGTGCCACCTGGATCCGGTACCCCGTTACAACGAGTCTATGAAACGGGCATGCCCAATGTTGTGGACGAGCGGGACAAGGCCGTATTCGACGAGACAACCAATTCTCTTGTGACTAGCAAGTGCGTTGCGGTGACTGGCCCGGCTGCCGACGAATCCAATGATTTGGATCTCGGGACTACAGTCAGCGAGCAGGCTGATATTCCGGAAGGGGTCACCGGTTTCACTTTCACACCCAGCCTCGATCACGTGGAGAGCTATGATGCCGAGCCTAACTGGTTTACGGAGGTTTCTGGCTGGAGGGCCGACCTTTAGGAGGCATCCTTTGAGCTTGACGTCTAAGCGCTTAGGTGCCTAGCACAAAAAGCGCCCGCCCTTCCGTGGTAGGAAGGGCGGGCGCTTTGATTTTGGCTCTAAGGCCTGCCTGGTGTTAAAGCCGGGCTGGCGCTAGGCGCGATTTAGCAGTCGAAGTACATCTCGAACTCCTGCGGGGTGGGACGCAGGCGGGTCGGGGCGATTTCGTTGTCATACTTGTACTGCAGGTAGGTGTCGATGAGGTCTTCGGTGAAGACATCGCCCTCGGTCAGGAAGGAGCTATCCTCTTCCAATGCCTTGAGGGAGGACTCCAAGGAGGTGGGGGCCTGCGGGATGGCGGCGGCCTCTGCCGGCGGCAGCTCGTAGAGGTCCTTGTCCACAGGGGCGTGCGGCTCGATACGGTTCTTCACGCCGTCGAGGCCGGCGAGCATCATCGCAGCGAAGCCGAAGTAGGGGTTGCCTGAGGGGTCCGGCGCGCGGAACTCGATGCGCTTTGCCTTGGGGTTGGAACCGGTAATCGGAATGCGGATGGCCGCAGAGCGGTTACGCTGCGAGTACACCAGGTTGATGGGGGCCTCGAAACCAGGGACCAGGCGGTGGTAAGAGTTCAGGGTCGGGTTGGTGAATGCCAACACGGCGCCAGCATGCTTGAGGATGCCGCCGATGTAGTAACGGGCAATATCGGACAGGCCTGCGTATCCAGCTTCGTCATGGAAGAGGGGCTTGCCGTCTTTCCACAGAGACTGATGAGCGTGCATACCCGAGCCGTTGTCACCTGCCAGAGGCTTAGGCATGAAGGTTGCAGTCTTGCCATTCTTGGCGGCGGTGTTCTTGATGATGTACTTGAAAGTCTGGATGTCATCAGCCGCGTGCAACAGGGTGTTGAAGCGGTAGTTGATTTCCTGCTGTCCGCCGGTGCCCACCTCGTGGTGGTAGCGCTCAAGGGCGAAGCCTGCGTTGGCGAGGTTGATGGCCATCTCATCGCGCACGTCGACCGTCTGGTCATAAGGTGCGGTGGGGAAGTAGCCGCCCTTGATGCGGGTCTTGAACCCAGTGTTGGGGGTGCCGTCGAGGTTGGTCTCGTTGCCGCGGTTCCACCAGCCTTCATTCGAGTCGACCTCGTAGAAGGAGTTGTTGATGTCAGTGGAGTAACGCACGGAGTCGAAGAGGTAGAACTCTGCCTCGGCGCCGAAGTTACAGGTATCGGCGATGCCGGTCGAGGCCAAGTACTCCTCGGCCTTGCGGGCGACGTTGCGTGGGTCACGGGAGAAAGGCTCCAGCGTGAAAGGATCGTGGACGAAGAACTTGATGTTCAGCGTCTTCTGAATGCGGAATGGATCCAGCACTGCGGTGGCCGGATCTGGCAGCAGCGCCATATCGGACTCATCGATACTGGTGAAGCCGCGAATGGAGGAGCCGTCGAAGGCGAGTCCCTCGTTGGCAGCCTCCTCAGTGAACTGATCCGCCGGAATGGTGAAGTGGTTCTCGGTGCCAGGGACGTCGGTGAAGCGGACGTCGACGAAGCGGACGTCCTCATCCTTGATGAACTTGACCACGTCATGAATAGACTCGAAAGCCATGGTTTATCTCCTCGAATGCAACTTTGTGCGCTGTCTTGATAGTCTCCTGAGCAGCTCAGAGGCAGGGCTAACTTGCCCGTGAAGCGCATGCTCAATAGGATATCTATAAACTAGCAGTTAGCGCAGATAATTCCTATTGAATAATAGAAAAAAAATCACTTTTTGCTTTTCTTTTCCCAGATTTCTCCAGCTCAACCGCCAAATGTGGCGTTGGTTACCCCCGGTATTGTCGGTAGGTGTTCAGAGTTAAGTGTTCGGGGCTTGTGTTCTGAGGCTGGGATTCCCTCAGAAGCCTTCAACGAAGCTTTCTAGCCAAGGAGAGGACCCAGCCCAGCATAGCCGTGTTCGGAGAAACTCACAGGAGCATCTTCCTTTCCCAGCACTGCAATCCGTCCGTGGACGTCATCCCACTGGGGCCAATCGGGGCCCACGCCTTCGACAAGCTTCACTGCTGCGCCGTGAATAGCGTTCGCTAGGGCTTGGGGAGGTCTACCACCGGCAATCGGACCCACATCCGCGCGATCGAGTACGTCCCAGAAGAAAGGAAGATCCAAGCAATGGATTGCTCCCTGCTTGGTCGGGGAGGGCCAGCTAAAGCGATACAGGTGCGTGCTGGCCATGGCCTGAGCGCGGACGCGCGCCACCCGGACCACTTGGCGGCGGAAAACGCGGTCGGTGACTTCTTGGTCGAGCGTAGCCGCCGCGCCGCTAACGCCGGCAAGGCGTTGCTCGCTTTGGTAGTCCCGCAGCTGATGGCCGCGCAGCCCCGTGGCGTAGAGAAGCACAGCATCGGGCACAAGGTCGAGCCACCGGGGCAGGGCCTTTTCCGGAAACATAATCTCTTGATCATTGGAGCCCACGACCAAGTCCACGTGTCTGCCACTGCCATGTTCTAAGGCATCGAGTGTGGGCTCAACAATGAGCTCGCCATCGACAACGGGGCTATAAAAGGGCGAGTATTCAATGAGTCTAGATAGCGAGACACCGCGAGGACGCGCCGCCTTCATCTGCTCGGCAAGGATTGTTTCTTCCGTGACCGCAGAAAGACCCTCCCTCGTTGCAGCTACTCCCAGACGCTTAGCTAGACGCCTCGTAGTTTCCTCGGCCTCGGCGCGAGTGCGCACCGGCAAGACCGGCGATGCGGCCCACGCGGCGCGGAACAATGATGTTGCTGCCGGGATTCCCAGAAGAGTTAAGACCGCGCCCGCCCCAGCGGATTGGCCCGCTAGGGTGACGCGCTGTGGGTCACCGCCGAAAGCAGCAATGTGCTCTTGAACCCACTTGAGCGCAAGAATCCAATCGTGAACACCGAGGTTGGCCTCGGCCCCAGGGATGGCTGCAAAGCCCGCGAAGCCAAGCCGATAGGAAACAACTACGGTGACGATCCCATCGCGGGCAAAGCTTCGGCCGTCATACCAAGGGCTCGCCGGCGATCCGCCGGTATAAGCACCGCCGTGGATCCACACCATCACGGGCAGCGCCGCCAGTGGATCAGGGAAAGGGGTATAGACCGATACGTTGAGGATATCCTCGCCGGGAATCGCAGGCTCAGGAACCAGCCCTGCCTCTTCTATTTGCAGCGGAGTGGGGCCAAACGCGGTGGCCGGGCGCACACCCTCCCAACTTGATGCAGGAACTGGCAACGCGAAGCGGAGCCCATTAACCGGAGCTTGTGCATAAGGAATGCCATGAAAGGAAGCATAGCCCGAGTGCCGGATGCCCTCGAGTTTTCCATTGGGGGTGATGACTATTGGGCCACGGATTTTAGACATCGATTCGCATTTCTAGGAGAAGACAATGGCACTTCAGCAACAAAAGTGCCTAAGCATTTAAAGTGCCTAGAACTCTTAACTTAGAGAAATCAGCTGGCCGGTGCTGATTAAACACCGAGTAGATGAGAAAATCCCCCACATTGCTCTAAGAATGCGGGGGATTGGGGCCGAAGACGAAGTATCTTCGTGATGCCTCTAGCAGTCGAAGTACATCTCGAACTCCTGCGGGGTGGGACGCAGGCGGGTCGGGGCGATTTCGTTGTCGTACTTGTAGTTGATGTAGGTATCGATGAGGTCCTCGGTGAAGACATCGCCCTCGGTCAGGAAGTCCATGTCCTTCTGCAGGGCCTCAAGTGACGCCTCCAGGGAAGTGGGGGCCTGCGGGATGGCGGCTGCCTCTGCTGGCGGCAGCTCGTAGAGGTCCTTGTCCACAGGAGCGTGTGGCTCGATGCGCTTCTTGATTCCGTCGAGGCCGGCCAGCATCATCGCACTGAATCCGAGGTAGGGGTTGCCTGAGGGGTCCGGCGCGCGGAACTCGATGCGCTTTGCCTTGGGGTTGGAACCAGTAATAGGGATACGGATGGCTGCAGAGCGGTTGCGCTGCGAGTACACCAGGTTGATGGGGGCCTCGAAGCCAGGCACCAGGCGGTGGTAGGAGTTCAGCGTCGGGTTGGTAAAGGCCAGTACGGCGCCGGCGTGCTCCAGAATGCCGCCGATGAAGTAGCGGGCGAGATCGGACAGACCTGCGTAGCCAGCTTCATCGTGGAAGAGCGGCTTGCCATCCTTCCACAACGACATGTGGGCGTGCTGCCCAGAACCATTGTCCCCAGCCAGCGGCTTGGGCATGAAGGTGGCGGTCTTACCGAATTCCGCGGCAGTGTTTTTGACGATGTACTTGAAGGTCTGGATGTCATCCGCCGCGTGCAACAAGGTGTTGAAGCGGTAGTTGATCTCGTTTTGCCCGGCACCGACCTCGTGGTGGAAGCGCTCGAGCGAGAAGCCTGCCTTGGCTAGGTTTAGCGCCATGGCGTCACGGACCTCGCCGTGCTTGTCATAAGGAGCGGTGGGGAAGTAGCCACCCTTGATGCGGGTCTTGAACCCTGTGTTGGGGGTGCCGTCGAAGTTTGTTTCCTCACCACGGCCCCACCACCCCTCATCGGAGTCGACCTCGTAGAAAGAGTTGTTGATGTCGGTGGAATAGCGCACGGAGTCGAAGATGTAGAACTCTGCCTCGGCGCCAAAGTTACAGGTATCGGCGATGCCGGTCGATGCCAAGTACTCCTCAGCCTTGCGGGCGATGTTGCGTGGGTCGCGGGAGAATGGCTCCAGCGTGAAAGGGTCATGGACAAAGAACTTGATGTTGAGCGTCTTGACCGAGCGGAAGGGGTCCAGCATGGCGGTGGCCGGATCCGGCAACAGAGTCATGTCGGACTCATCGATGCTGGTGAAGCCGCGAATGGAGGAACCGTCGAAGGCGAGCCCTTGCTCGGCTGATTCCTCGGTGAACTCGCTGGCGGGTAGGGAAAAGTGGTGCTCGGTTCCGGGAACGTCGGTGAAGCGGGCATCGACGAAGACGACGTCTTCTTTCTCGATGAAGGCGATGACGTCCCGAATGGTCTCAAAAGACACTGTTGACTCCTAGTGGTTGAGCTTTATATTCTCCCTCCAACCCTACTAGGTTCAATTACTTTGGGTGCATATGTGTCCTTGTTTCCTTAATGGATCGGCGCCCGCTAAATTAGTGACCATGGCTGATAAGCGAACGTGGCTCGATGGCCCGAATATTCCGGGTGAGAACGACGATATGTCCGGCCCCGGCAAGTGGCCGGGGGAGAAGCTCGGGTTGCCGGAATCGGGGCCAGGATCTTTGGCCCCGGTCGCACGTCGCGCAGGCGCGGTGCTTATTGATTGGATAGTGTGCATGCTCCTGGCCAATCTCATAACCATGTTTACCTCGGTCCTCGGGGACGTGGCCTTTTTGGGCTACCTCCTGTGGGCCATCGTGGGAATCCTCGGCGGCTGGCTTTTCGCCCGTACCCCCGGGATGCTGCTGTTGGGAATGGGCGTCGCTCGTTTGGACGTGCCGGGCGAAAGGGTCGGTTTGTGGCGCGCGGTTGTTCGCACCCTGTTGACGGGTTTGATCTTCCCCGCAGCGCTTGTCGACGCCGATGGGCGAGGCATCCATGACCGCGCCACCGGTACCGCGGTCATTCGCTCCTAGAGTTTCTACCGCCTCAAGTCAAGTGCTAAAGGACTATAAAGACAGCAAAAAGCGGCTTCTATTTCCTCTACCGTTGTTGGGCGAGGAAATAGAAGCCGCTTTTTAGGCTCTTTAAGTGGCTTTTTATTTGCCCTTGCGCTGCTGAGCGCGACGCAGCCGCCGGTTCATGCCGGCCATGTTTTGAGCCTGGCGTGGCATAGGACCCTTGGGCATACCAGGCATGGCGCCGGGCATGTCATCCATGGCCTCGATCTTGCGGATGTAAGCGTAGGTCTCATTCTTGTTGAAGTTACGCGGTAGACGCATGATCTTGCTGCGCAGCTTGGAGACAGGAACCTCATCTTCGCCGGTGCCCACGTAGATGACGTGGACGGGAGCGCCAGCCGCGAGTTTATCAATGCGGTGCTTGAGCTGCTTGATGGTCGGGGCGAGGTGGTTGCGATTTCCCTCGCAGACGAGAACCACGCCGGGGTTACCAATGACGCGGTGCACGAGATCCTGCTGGCGGGTAGCGGCGATGCCGGTCTTGACCTTCCAGACCACACCGATGGTGTTACGCAGCTGCTGCTCGAGAGCCCAACCGGCGACGCCCGGTTGGTCCTCAACGCGCTTGTACATATCGCGCTCGAGGCGGCGGGTGAACAGAAACATGGCGAGGACGGCACCGAAGCCCAAGCCCAAGACCAACATGAACCACTGGCCGTTGAAGAGCAAGCCGATAAGGAAGAACAACAGGCCCAAGCCCAAGAAGGCGGCGAGCATGATAGGAATGAGCGCCTTATCCTGCTTGCGCTGCATGTTAAACGCTTGCCACATTTGCGAGCGGGTTTGCTTGCGCCGCGCGCGCTTGCTTGCGCGTTCTTGCTTCTTTGCAGCTTTCAGCGCTGCCTTGTCGTCTTGTGCCATGACTCCTACTTTAAAGCTCAGCCTAGAGAATTAATAAACCACCCCCAGCCTAGCGAACGGTCGCAGCAGCCGAAGCGCTGTGGGCAGGGGTCTTGACTAGACGGGTGGTAACCGGGGTCTCCTGGGAGGGTCCATACTTGTCAATGAGCGTGGAAGCCTCTTGGGCCGTGGCTCCCTTGGAGGTTTCCGCCAGGTGCTGGAGACTAGCCGGCAGCTCGAAGCCGCGCGCCTCCATGGCTTGGACATAAAGCCGCCCAGCCCGGTAAGAAGAACGCACGAGCGGTCCGGACATGACACCACCGAAGCCGAGGCTCTTGGCGAGCTTAGAGTGCGCGACGAATTCTTCGGGGCGTACCCAGCGCTCGATGGGGTGGAAACGCGGCCCAGGGCGCAGGTACTGAGTGATGGTGATAATGTCGCAGCCCGCGGAGCGTAGATCCCGAAGCGCCTCCTCGATCTCCTCGGCGGTTTCTCCCATGCCAAGGATCAGGTTTGACTTGGTGATGAGCCCGAACTCATGTGCCTGCCGGATGACATCGAGCGAGCGCTCGTAGCGGAAGGCGGGGCGGATGCGACGGAAGATACGCGGGACAGTCTCTAGGTTATGGGCAAAGACCTCTGGCCGCGCCTCAAAGACCTCCTGGAGGAGATCAGGCTTGCCGGAGAAGTCCGGCGTAAGGTTCTCTACGCCCGTGTGAGGGTTGAGCTCATGGATCTTGCGGACAACCTCGGCATAGAGCCAAGCGCCCTCATCCGGGAGATCGTCACGAGTAACACCGGTGATGGTGGTGTAGTTGAGGTCCATTTCCTGGATGTTTTCGGCTACACGCCGTGGCTCATCACGGTCAAGAGCCTCGGGACGCCCCGTGGCGATGTCACAAAAGTCGCAGCGGCGGGTGCACTTATCGCCACCGATGAGGAAGGTTGCCTCGCGGGATTCCCAGCACTCATGAATGTTGGGGCAGCCGGCTTCCTGGCACACGGTGTGCAGCGAGGCACCGGAGACGCGCGACTTCATGTCTTCATAACCTGGTCCGGTCCGAACCTGGTTTCTGATCCAGCGGGGCTTCTGCTCGATCGGGGATTCCGCATTCTTCTTCTCGATGCGGAGCATTCTGCGTCCTTCAGGCTTTACAGTCACGGCACTCACTCTACGCGGTTGATTTGGTCATGGCTAATACCCCTAAGGGGGTCTATCTTCTTCAATTCCTCGCAGAGCGAGGTTATTCCGGCCTACCCCCGCTTGTTCGCCGTTCAACTACCGTTTATCTGCCGCCGTTGCGCGCAGCTGCTTCCGCGTGGCGCCGTTCGCGGGCTTTCTTGTTAGCAATCTTGGTTGGGTCCGGGGCGGAAGCGAAGGTGTGATCGGCAACGACGAGGCTGCCGGAGAGGGCGTCTTCGAGCGCGGTCAACAAAGGAGAGGCGGCCTCCTCCAAAGCGACGGGGCGGCCGAGCTCGAGCGACAACGTGGTCACGTCGGCGTCGTCAATGCCACAGGCCACGATGTGCTCGTAGTAGTCGAGGGTATTAGAGCAGTTTAATGCCAATCCATGCATGGTCACGCCCCGGGTGATGCGGATTCCCAGCGCTGCAATCTTGCGGTCGCGACGTGGAGCTTCAGGTGAGGCAGGCTCGGTGGTGGAGGGCACCCATACGCCCGAGCGGCCATCGATGCGCCCGGCAGTGGACACCCCGAGCTCGCGCACGGCAGCGATGATGGCCTCTTCGAGGCGGCGGACATAATCAACGACATCGACGGGCTCGGCGAGCCGAATGATGGGGTAGACCACGAGCTGGCCCTCGCCGTGCCACGTTATACGCCCGCCTCGATCGACCTTGATCACCGGCAAACCGTTATCGGGCATGTCCTCCGGCTGGGTGCGCTTGCCGGCGGTGTAGATATTGGGGTGCTCGACTAAAAGGATGGTGTCGGGCACCTCGTCACGCGCCCTCTTGGCCGCGAGATCTGCCTGAAAGTCCCACGCCTCCTGGTAGTCCATGCGGCCCATATTCCGGATATCCAATGCTTCACTTGAGGCGCGGATAGAAAGGTGCGCCGGGAAGAAAGGTTTGCGTGGAGCAGTCATGAATAGTCCTTGTGCGGGCGGGGAGAGGGGAAAGCTTAAAGCCTGTGATCTGCATCTTAGGAGCGCGGATTCGGCTTAAGCAAAAGTGCAGTACAACAGACCGACAGCAGCCCATCAAGAGGCCAACAAAAGGGCCAAGGAGAAAGGCCTCCTCCTTGGCCCGAACACCAGTATGCGTGGAGTTCTAGTTAGACACCGTTGGCGGCGCTGTAGTGCTCTGCGGACATGAGATCGCCGGCCTCTGTGACCTCGACCTCCCACAGCCAGCCCTCGCCGAAAGGATCGGAATTGATGAGGGAGTAGTCTTCTCCGATCGCCTCGTTGATGGCGGTGACGGTTCCGGTTACCGGGGAGTAAAGATCAGACACGGACTTGGTGGATTCGACCTCACCGCAGGACTCGCCTGCGGTCACGGCATCACCGACGGCGGGAAGCTCGGCGAAGACAACCTCACCCAGGCGATCAGCTGCCACCGAGGTGATGCCTACGCGCACGGTCTTGCCTGCGACGTCATCAGCAGGGGCGTTGATCCATTCGTGGTCTTCCGAGTAGGAATAATCAGCGGGTAGTTGAGACATAATGGGGAAGGTTCCTTTCTGGGAAACAGCAATCCGGAAAAGCAGCTAACCGGAGTTAATGGAAAAGATTCTAGCCAGTGATTAGTGCTCGCGCTTATAAAACGGCAGAGCACTGATGGTGAAGGGATAACGCTTTCCCCGGATGTCTACTTCGACGGCATCTCCAGGCTGAAGCTGTGCAGCGGTATCTACCAAGGCGAGGGCGACGGGGTGGCCCAGCGTGGGCGAGGGCTGGCCGGAAGTTACCGTCCCGACCTGCTTTTCCCCGGCATAAATGGCAGATCCGCTGCGTGCAGCACGTTTTTGCTCGGAGGTCAGACCGATAATGGAGCGCTGCGGACCTTCAGCCGCGCGCTCACGCATGACAGCAGCGCCGACGAAATCGACGTCCTTCTTGGCAAAGGCGCGTGCCATACCGGCCTCTACCGGGGTGATGTCGCGAGAAAGCTCATTGCCGTATAGAGGCATGCCAGCCTCCAAGCGCAGAGAGTCTCGTGCTGCCAGGCCGGCTGGGCGCAGGCCGAATTCTTCGCCGGCTTTGAGTAGCTCCTGCCACAACTCGGGGGCGTCAGCGTTGTAGACGATGAGCTCGAAGCCATCCTCCCCGGTATATCCGGTACGGCAGATAAACGCGTACTTGCGGGCGATTTTGCCAGTCATCGCGGCATAGTAGGGCAGCTCGAATACTGCCTCTTGCTTGTTGTCTTCCACGAGCGGGACGAGGATCTCCGCTGCCTTTGGGCCTTGGATGGCGATCATAGCTACATCGCGGGACTCATTCTTCAGATCAACGTCAAAGTCCGCGGCGCGTTGATTAAGCGCTTCCCACACGGCATCCGTGTTGCCCGCATTGGGAACGACGAGAAACTTAGTTTCCCCGAGACGGTAGGTGATGAGATCATCGATGATGCCGCCGTCTTCCGCGGTGATCATGGAGTACTTGGCTTTGCCGATCTTCAGGTTGCTGAAGTCCGAGATGAGGCTATAGCTCAAGAAGGCAGCTGCGTCGGGGCCATTGACCCAGATTTCGCCCATGTGAGAGAGATCGAAAAGGCCGGCTGAAGAGCGCACTGCGCGGTGTTCTTCGAGTTCGTTGCCATACTTCAGGGGCATATTCCACGGTCCAAAGGCGGTGAAAGTCGCGCCCAATTGCTCGTGCTCGGAGTGCAAGGGGGAGGTCAAAAGCTCGGTCATGGTCTAGTTCTCCTCTGTGGAATCGGTGCTGTAGTCAAAGGCCTCGGGCGGTGGGCAGGAACAGACGAGGTTACGGTCTCCGTAGGCCTCGTCCACTCGGCGCACCGGCGGGAAGTACTTATTCTGACGCAGCGCAGGCACGGGGTAGGCGGCCTTCTCGCGGCCAAAGCCGTAATCCCAGGTATCCGATACCAGGGATTCGGCGGTGAAGGGGGCGTGGTGAATAACGGAGTCCTCGTAGGAAACCTTGCCTTCTATGATCTCCTGGATCTCGGCGCGAATCTGCCGCATGGCAGCAATAAAGCGATCAAGCTCTCCCAGGTCCTCGGATTCGGTGGGCTCCACCATGAGGGTTCCCGCGACGGGGAAAGCCAAGGTCGGCGCGTGGAAGCCGTAGTCGATGAGCCGCTTGGCGACGTCGGCCGCAGTGACCCCGGAAACCTCCGTCAGCTCGCGCAGGTCGAGGATGCACTCGTGGGCTACTAAGCCCTTGTTTCCGGTATAGAGCACGGGGAAAGACTCTTGCAGGGAGGTGGCGATATAGTTTGCGCCGAGGATAGCGTGTGCTGAGGCATCAGCGGCACCTGCGGAGCCCACCATGGCCAGGTAAGCCCAGGAAATGGGCAAGACTCCCGCCGATCCATATTTGGTGCTGGAGATGGGAACCCCCGTGCCGACTGGGGCCGGTGCAGCCGGATCGACGCCCGGGCCATTGGGATCAGCAGGAAGGAAAGGAATGAGGTGCTTGGCCACGCCCACCGGACCTACGCCGGGGCCGCCGCCGCCGTGCGGAATGGTGAAGGTTTTGTGCAGGTTGAGGTGGCTGACATCGCCGCCAAAATCCCCAGGGCGGGCCCAACCAGTAATGGCGTTCATGTTCGCGCCGTCAATATAGACTTGACCGCCAGCGGCGTGTACCTTATCGCAGACTTCGCGGACCTCTGGGTCGAATACCCCGTGGGTGGAAGGATAGGTGATCATGATTCCCGCGATGTGCTCACCGTATTTCTCAATCTTGGCATCGAGGTCGCTCACGTCAATTGAGCCATCATCCGCGGTGGCGACGACGACGACGCGTAGGTTCGCCAGGGTGGCGGAAGCGGCGTTCGTACCATGCGCGGAGGCGGGGATAAGGACGACATCGCGGCCAGTATCTCCGTTGGCGACGTGATAGCGCCGAATGGCAAGCAACCCGGCCAGCTCGCCCTGCGAGCCAGCATTTGGTTGAATCGAAATCTTGGCGTAGCCGGTGATCTCAGCCAGCCAGCCTTCGAACTCTGCAATGAGCTCACGCCAACCCGCGGTGGTTTCCTCCGGGGCATAGGGGTGAATACCCGCGAATTCAGGCCAAGAGATGGGCTCCATGGCTGCAGTGGGGTTGAGCTTCATGGTGCAGGAACCGAGCGGAATCATGGTGCGGTCCAGCGCCAGATCCTTGTCCGCCAAGGTGCGCAGATAGCGCATCATCTGAGTCTCGGAGTGGATCCGATTAAAAATGTCCTCCTGCAGAGGCGCTTGTTCACGCACCAGCTTCTCTGGGATGGAGGACTCTGCGGAGATAACCTCGGCGCCAAAGACCTCTGCCAAGACAACCAGATCGGCTTGACTTGCGGATTCGCCGAAAGAAACCGAAACCTTGTCTGGGCCGATGGCGCGCACGAGGTATCCCAGGTCTTGCAGCTCCGCCTTGATGGAAGCCGAGTCCACACCGGAGACGGTTACGGTATCGAAGAAAGAATCCGAGACAATGTCCTTGCCCGCATCAAGCACAGAGGCTGCAAAGGAGGAGGCCAGACTGTGGACCCGCTCTGCTATCTTTTTGAGCCCTTGGGGGCCGTGGTAGACGGCGTACATGGAGGCAACATTTGCCAGAAGCGCCTGTGCGGTACAGATATTGGAGGTAGCACGTTCGCGGCGGATATGCTGTTCGCGTGTTTGGAGCGCCAGGCGGTAGGCGGGACGCCCCGCAGCGTCGATGGAAACACCGACGAGGCGGCCAGGCATCTTGCGCTTAAGCTTGTCAGCCACGGCCATATAAGCCGCGTGTGGGCCTCCGAAGAAGAGCGGAACGCCGAAGCGTTGCGCAGAGCCAATGACTACGTCTGCACCGAAAGAGCCGGGGGCTTCGAGGAGTAGCAGAGAAAGCGGATCAGTGACCACCGTTGCTAGTGCGCCACGAGCGTGCAGATCAGAAATGACGGATTGGGGATCAAAAATATCGCCCTCGGTCCCCGTGTATGCGATGACGGCTCCGAGCAGATCCTCACCGACAATGCCGGCGCGAATGTCGATGACCTCGACCTCGATGTCAATCGCTCGGGCGCGAGCGGCAGCTACGTTGAGAACCTGCGGATGTAAACGCGAGTCCAAGAGAACACGCCGACCCTTCTTGACCGAGCGAGCCATGAGGCCAACGGCCTCGGCGGCTGCGGAGGCCTCGTCGAGGAGCGAGGCATTTGCGATGGGAAGCCCTGTAAGGGATTCGATCATGGTCTGGAAGTTCAGCAACGCCTCCAACCGTCCTTGAGAGATCTCAGGCTGATAGGGCGTATAGGCCGTGTACCAACCCGCATCCTCGAGGAGCCCGCGGCGAATGACTGCTGGCGTGAGGGTGTCTGAAAAGCCCTGACCATAAAAGGACTTCAAGACAACGTTGTGGTTGGCGTATTCACGGAGCTTGTCTTGCGCTGCTTCCTCGCTCAATGCATCTGGAAGCTGGGGTAGCGCGGCGGTGCGAATGCCTTGTGGGATAGCAGCGTTGACCAGGTCTTCGACTGATGCATAGCCAACGGCCTCGAGCATGGACGCACGCTCCGGTGCGTTGGGGCCGAGATGGCGGGAAAGGAAAGCCATGAATTCAAGTGCTCCTTGTGAAATGGGCTGAGGATAACCGTAGCTAAGTATAAAACCTCGGAGCGACATAAAGGAACGTTTTCTGTTCGGCTTAGCTCTGCAGGCACTTTTAAGGAGCCATGCCAAGCCGTGTTCAGGAGTAAAGAACCCGGGTGGCAAAGATTTAGGAATAGCAGGGGGCTTCAGTACTCTTTGAAGGCTGATGCCTGTGCACGTTGCGTTTCCTTTGCTCGAGAGTTCAAGTCTTCGCACCAAGCGGGATAGGCGCGAAAGCCGCGTTTGCCTGGTTGGTTGGATCCGAAAGTGATGCCCAACTGTTCAAGATGTTCGGGAGTAAAAGTGAATACTCCGCGTCGACCTTGCTGCTCCACGAATACCATAAGGCCAGAATTCATCTCATCCCCACTAAATGGACGCGTCCGTCCATCCACCCCTCGGCACCAAAAGGCCACGAATGCTCCTGGTTTTGAGGGTGTGTTCCTAGCAGTTCGAATATGCCACTCACAGCCTGCAATCTGAGCCACACCTGATTCGTAGTCACTAGTTTGTTCCTCAGCCTTCACTGAAACAGTAAGTCCTACCTCGGAAGCCCAGAGCTCCAACGCACTAAATCCCATAAGGGAAAACCCTAACAGTGTTTTCGGGGCTATCCTGCACGCAGCCTATTCGAGTCATTGACCGAGACATCACCGCTCGGAAAAAGCAGATACCGCCCGATACGCTCTGTCCCTGTAGGTGGGAGAAGGTATCGGACGGTAGAACTACGAAGCTGGGAGGGGAATCGAAAACGGGAGGGGAATTAGAGTCCCAGGTCAGCCTCGAAGTTAGCGGTTTCCAACCGGTCCTTAATGGTGGTTACGAAACGGCCGGCATCTGCACCATCAACAACCTGGTGGTCGTAGGTGAAGGGCAGGTAGCACATCTGGCGGATGGCAATAGCATCCTGACCGTCCTCAGTCACGACAACCGGGCGCTTGGTGATAGCCGCGGTGCCCAGGATTCCGGCCTGCGGCGGAACCAGGATCGGGGTATCGAGCAGTGCACCTTCGGAGCCAATGTTGGTGATGGTGAAGGTAGCGCCGGTCAGGTCATTCGGCTTGAGCTTGTTGTTGCGTGCCTTATCAGCCAAACCGGCGATGGCCTGAGCGATCTCTGGCAGGCTCAAATCCTGAGCCTTGTGGATAACCGGGGTCAGCAGACCACGTGGGGTATCGACGGCGATAGCAACGTTGACGTCGGAGTGATAAGTCATCTCCTTGGTCTCCGGGTTGTAAGAGGCGTTGACGTTCGGGTGCGAAACCAGCGCCTCGACGGTCGCCTTCACGATGAAGGGCAGGTAGGAGAGGTTGGCGCCGTATTTCTCAACGAAAGCAGGCTTGTTCTGCTTGCGCAGGTTGGCCACAGCAGTGATGTCGACCTCTTGAACATGGGTGAGCTGAGCAGAAATCTGCAGAGCCTCGACCATCTTCTTCGCGGTGATCTCGCGGATCCGGTTGACCTTCTGGGTGGTGCCAATAAGCTCCTGCTTCTGCGGATCCACCGACTTGGTGGACCAGCGTGCGCGCGGATCCGAGGAAGCTGGTGCAGCTTCCTGGGTGGAAGCCTCACCCTGGCCTGCAGCGGCCATGACGTCTTGCTTACGGATACGTCCGCCGACACCAGTGCCGTTGACAGTGTTGAGGTCCACGCCGTACTTATCGGCGAGCTTGCGTACCAATGGGGTGACGTAGGGGATGTTATCGCCCTTGTTCACCGGTGCGGAAGCCGGCTTCTCTTCCTTCTTAGCGGCAGGCTTTTCTTCCTGGGATGCTGCCTTGGGTGCTTCCTCTTCCTTGGCTTCTGCCTCAGGCACTGCCTGCTTTTCTTCCTTGGCGGGCGAGGATTCCTGTGCCGGCTGTGCGTTGGCATCACCGATGCGGGCGATAACGGAGCCGACCTCGATGGTGTCGTCCTCGTCGGCGAGGATCTCTACGAGGATTCCTGCGACGGGGGAGGGGATTTCGGTATCAACCTTGTCGGTGGAAACCTCGAGTAGGGGTTCGTCGACCTCTACGGTGTCGCCGACGGACTTCAGCCACTGGGTGATGGTGCCTTCGGTGACGGATTCGCCGAGTTCGGGCATTTCGACGTCGGTGGCATCGCCGGAAGCGGCAGGCTTTTCTTCCTGGGCTGCTGCCTTGGGTGCTTCCTCTTCCTTGGCTTCTGCCTCAGGCACTGCCTGCTTTTCTTCCTTGGCGGGCGCGGATTCCTGTGCCGGCTGTGCGTTGGCATCACCGATGCGGGCGATAACGGAGCCGACCTCGATGGTGTCGTCCTCGTCGGCGAGGATCTCTACGAGGGTTCCTGCGACGGGGGAGGGGATTTCGGTATCAACCTTGTCGGTGGAAACCTCGAGTAGTGGTTCGTCGACCTCTACGGTGTCGCCGACGGACTTCAGCCACTGGGTGATGGTGCCTTCGGTGACGGATTCGCCGAGTTCGGGCATTTCGACGTCGGTGGCATCGCCGGAAGCGGCAGGCTTTTCTGCCTTGGGTGCTTCCTCTTCCTTGGCTTCTGCCTCAGGCTCTGCCTGCTTTTCTTCCTCTTCAGAGGAGGAAGATGCAGATTCGCCTTCATCACCGATGATGGCGATGACGGAGCCGACCTCGATAGTGTCGTCTTCGTCGGCCTTAATCTCTATCAGGGTACCCGCTACCGGGGAGGGGATTTCGGTATCAACCTTGTCGGTGGAAACCTCGAGTAGTGGTTCGTCGACCTCTACGGTGTCACCGACGGATTTCAGCCACTGGGTGATAGTGCCTTCGGTGACGGATTCGCCCAGTTCGGGCATCTCAACGGAGTGCGCCATGAGTAATAAGACTCCTCGGAAGTTGGAATTAAATATCGCTGTCGACCAATCCTACAGCGTCATTGAAACCAGCGCGTATATCCGGGTCTGATAGTTACCCTCATGAGGGTAAGATGTGAACTTATGTTTAATATCTTCCGCCGCAATCAATCCCGATCGCAGCTTCGTCCCCCGCGCGCACCGGGAGACACCATCAGGGCGGAAGATGCGCGCGCGTTGCAGCAATGGGCTGCTGGGAGGGCTTTTATCGAGGCTTTCATCGAGCCCGAGACCGTCCTCAACGAGATGTCTGTTGTGGTGGTGGACCACGAGGGAGAGTTCACCCGCCGCAGAATCGGGGGGCCAAAAGGGATCGATGCTGTAGCAAAGCTGCTTGATTGCGCCGTGTATGACGTCGAGGAGACCGGCTACCCACAGCGCATGCGTGAGCGAATGGAACGCGAGAGGATTCTGCGTCGCAGGGAAGAACAACGCGAAAGGCGCGCCAGGTTTAATCGGGGCGAGACCCCCGAGTCCTAGGCGCGGCCACAGCGATAGCAGTTATTACTGCTGATGCTTCGTTGTTTCTCTATTTCTTGTCTTGTGCTGCGATTTCTTCCAAGACGGCCACTACCGTGCGTACCGGTACGCCAGTGGCGCGCTTAGGCGTGTAGCCGCGGGGACCGCTGCCGTTCCAGGCTGGGCCAGCGACGTCGATGTGCGCCCAAGCGATGTCCTCCCCGACAAAGCGCTGGAGATAGGTGGCTGCAAACTCCATTCCGCCCTCGCGCTTGACGTGGATGTTGCGGATGTCAGCGGCGGGGGTTGAGATCTCCTCGTCGTGCTCCTCGAGCAGTGGCATGGCCCAAGCGTTTTCGCCGACTTCTCGACCCACTTCGGCCACGCGATCGCGGAAGTCTGCCGTGCCCATCACTCCGGCGGTGCGGCTACCCAAAGCGACGATCTGGGCACCGGTCAAGGTGGCAGTATCAATAAGGTAATCGGGGTCGTCTTCGCTTGCGCGGGCGATGGCATCGGCCAAGACAAGGCGGCCTTCTGCATCGGTGTTGAGCACCTCGGAGGTGATTCCGCCGTAGTGGGTGATGACATCGCCCGGACGGGTAGCAGAGCCCGAAGGCATGTTCTCTGCGAGTGGCAAGGTAGCAACTACCTTGACAGGGATTTCCAACTTGGCGGCGGCCAGTACGGAAGCGACCATAGCTGCGGATCCGCCCATGTCAGAGATCATGTCCCACATTCCGTTGCCAGGCTTAAGGGAGATTCCGCCGGTATCGAAGGTTATTCCCTTACCAACCAGCGCGACAGTCTTCTTTGCCTTCTTAGGGCTCCAGGTCACACGAACAAGACGCGGGGGGCGCTGCGAGCCTTTGCCTACCGCAAGGATTCCACCGAAGCCCTGCTTTTCCAGCTCCTTCTCGTCGAGGATCTCGACATCCAGACCGGCTTCCTTAGACTCGGCGCTGATGAACTGCGCGTAGGACTCGGGGTAGAGAACATTGGCCGGAGCGTTAACGAGGTCTCTGGCTAGGATGACGGATTCCGCAGTGATCTTTGCGTGCTCGAAGGCGTCTTTTTGATCCTTTCCACCAATGAAGTAGAAAGTTCCAGGCTGCTTCTTCTCGGCGGCCTTATCTTTGGATGTTGCCTTGTCCTTGTCAGAGGACTCGGGCGAGTGGATTCCACGGTACTCATAGCCGCCAAGGAGTACTCCTTCTGTTGCTGCTGCAAGCAGGGGAGCGGGGACGTCAATTACTGCGGTCTCCACCTTGCGTAGGTGGCGTGCCGCGGAACCTAGTGTGCGCCGCGCCTGCTCCGAGTCGAAGTCTTCCATATTATCTAGGCCCAAGGCCACGACCGAGGTGAAGCCGGACTTGGCAGGGGCGGGTACGCGCTTGAGTTCACCTGCCTTGCCGGTGGCACCAACGGCAACGAGCGAATCAAATACGGTGCGGGTGGCGCCGGCATCCAGCAGTGAGGTAGCGCAAAGCTCGAGGCCGTCCTCGCCTTTGACGGCAAGCACGATGAGAGCTTCCGCGTGCTTGGGGGCCTTCTTGAGTAATTCGACGCCGGGAAAGACGCCGCGAGCCGGTAGTGCAAACGTGGAAGTAGCCACCATTTTCCTCCTGAGAACTGAAAGATTCGATTACCTCAAACATCATACGCGTGGACGAGGAGGTCCTCTCGGGGCCTTTTAGCCCGCATGCGTGGCCTGCGGAGTATTGTGTAGGCATGCTTAATTTCACGGTAACCCGCACTGATAATCCCACCTCCCCGGCCGAAATCGCAGAGATTCTTAAGAATCCTGGGTTCGGCAAGTACTTCACTGATCACATGGTGACCATCGACTGGAACGAAGAAGAAGGCTGGCACGACGCACAGGTTCGTCCTTATGCCCCTATCGAGCTCGACCCGGCCACCACGGTTTTGCACTATGGGCAGTCGATCTTCGAAGGCATCAAGGCTTACCGCCAGGCAGATGACTCCATCGTCACCTTCCGCCCTGACCAGAACGCTCAGCGCATGATCAATTCCGCCAAGCGCATGGCCATGCCGCCATTGCCTCAGGAGGACTTCATCGAGTCTTTGCGCCAGCTGGTTGAGGTCGATAAGGCCTGGACCCCGGCTGCAGGCGGAGAAGCTTCCCTTTACATACGTCCCTTCATGATCTCTACTGAGGTTTCCGTTGGTGTCCACCCCGCAAACGCTTATCGCTTCATGGTCATCGCCTCGCCGGCAGGTGCCTACTTCAGCGGTGGCATCAAACCAGTCTCGGTCTGGGTCTCTACCGATTACGTTCGTGCCGCACCAGGTGGTACCGGCGCTGCCAAATTCGCAGGAAACTATGCTGCGTCCCTGTTGGCACAGGCCCAAGCCGAAGAAAAGGGCTGCGATCAGGTTGTGTGGCTCGATGCCATCGACCGCAAGTACATCGAAGAGATGGGCGGCATGAATCTGATGTTCGTCTACGGATCCGGCGCGGATGCCACTATCGTCACCCCGGCTTTGTCTGGTTCCTTGCTGCCGGGTATCACCCGCCAGTCCTTGCTGCAGGTTGCCCAAGACTTGGGCTATGGGGTTGAGGAGCGTCGCATCACCATCGATGAGTGGCGCGAGGACGTCGCCGCAGGCAAAATGACCGAAGCCTTCGCCTGTGGCACTGCCGCAGTCATCACTCCGGTTGGTCGCGTCATGAGCAATGATGGCGAGTTCGAAGTCAACGACAACAAGGCTGGCACGATCACCATGCAGCTGCGCGAAGAGCTCACCGGAATCCAGCGCGGTACTGTCGCTGACAAGCACGGCTGGCTCTACCCGCTGACCAAGTAATTCCTTGTTCGAGTTCCTGTTCCTGTTCGCGGGTCTCGTTGGGGTGAGAGGCGGGCGCTGCAGGACAGGGGGAGAGGAAGAGCCCAAGCTCCCAGTTAGCCTAGTCCAGCTGGGAGCTTATGGCTGTGACCTCATCTGCGGCTAGGTCAAGGGCACTTTCCACCAAGGGCAAAGCAAGCAAGGCTCCGCAGCCTTGGCCGGCGCGAAGCTCAATCCGAAGGAGTGGCTCAAGACCCAGATCTTCGAGCGCCAAATGGTGGGCAGGCTCAAGACCTTCACTCGCTGCGTAGAGCCATTTCTTGGTGCCGGGAGCGAGACGCTCGGCGATGACGGCAGCGGTGGCAACCAAGGGGCCGTCGACAAGCAGGGGCGTGCGGCGAGTCGCCGCCTGAATGATGAAGCCAACCAGCGCTGCAGTGCTGGGGGAGGAAGAGACTTCCAAAAGCTCTTCAGGGTCGAGATTGCGGGCCCTAAACATCGCATCACGGATGACCGTAACCTTGGTCTTCCACATGGAATCCGTGGTGCCCGAGCCAGGGCCAACAATGGCCACAGGCTCGGTTGAACTCAAGGTTCCCATGATGACTGCGGCGACTGTGGTTGCGCCGACGCCGAGCTCCGCTGGGATGAGCAAGTCAGCGCCCTCGTCGATCTCCACATCGGCCGCATGCTGGCCCGCCGCGAGCGATTCATTGAGTACCTGCGCCGACATGGCGTCCTCAGTATCAATGGGGGCGGAACTGGGCAGGGTGACTACTCTAATTCCTGCATTGACGCGGCGCGCGATGGCGTGCGTAGGACCAGCGCCGACGTTGAGCTCTTGGAGAATCTCCGCATCGGCCTCGGGGGCGAAAGCAGATAGTCCGACCCCTTCAAAGGTTCTGCCGACAATGCCGTGGCCGCCAGCAAAAACCACAACGCGCGCGCGTTGAACTTGCTCAGCGGGTACCTGCCCGCGGCAGCCGGCGTACCACTGAGCGACTGAGCGCAGGCGTCCGAAAGAGGCGCCGCGAGGTGAGGAAGCAAGCCCCAATTCCATCGCTGACCGTGCCTCGAGGTCGGGGCCGGGAATGGACTCAAACTTAAGCATTGGACGTTACCTTTACCTGGAACTAGACGCTTGCGCCGCGCTCGACCTGGGGGCGGGGAGTGCGCCACTTCCGGGGCTGGGTTGCGCGGGAGTAGGCGTAGAAGCCTAGCCCGAAGCCGGCCTCAGTGGTGTTCGGGAACTTGAGGCGAACCGCATTGTTGCATCGACGGCCCAGGAAGATGCCTTCGAAGGCGAAGACCGCGATGAAAGCCATGGCGACGATAGAGGTGATGTTGGCAAAAGTGGGGTTGGAGCTACCCAAGAAGGTAAAGAGCAGCAGGATAAGGGCGAAAGGCATGACCCATTCGGTCAAGAAGCGCTGGGAATCCACCCAATTACGCACGAAGCGGCGTACCTCGCCCTTATCTCGCGGTAAGAGGTATTGTTCCTCCCCGGATTCCATGCGCTTTTGCGCAACTTGGTTGCGTTCGCGGATTTCCTGGCGTTCCTTCTTCTTATAGGCTTTCCACTCTTCTTTAGACATGGAGGCCTTGAGTTCCTTGCGCCGCTCACGGCGCTGTGGATCGCTCGCGCGGTTGGGATCGCGGATTACGCCCTTGGCAATTTCCTGGTCATGCCTTTTGGGGGTGGGCCTGCCTTTAGGAGGGGTAAATCCCTTGGGGTAGGTCACCTCCGGGTGCTCGGTGTCTTCCGCCCCCGCGTGCGCTGCAGCTTTGTCGGAGGTCTTATTGTCTTTTTGCCACGGTAGTTTCACGTCATTTAGGTTACAAGGTTGCCGGCCCTGAGTGGGAATAGGCCCGCGAGCGAGAGTGTTGAACTACACATAGCCATTGCCTCCGTTCTTTTTCATCTTTTCTCGGCTTAGGTGGGAGGGTAGGATGGTGGCAAGAAATTTTCCACACGTCGAAACCGAATATCGATAACGAGTATTCGAAATCAAGTCTTTGTTTGAGGAGAAGAAATGACCGCTCCAACTTCCGCAACTTCCGCAACTGGCGTTATCCTGACCGATGCTGCAGCAGCTAAGGCTAAGGCCCTGCTGGAGCAGGAGGGCCGTGATGATCTTTCGCTGCGCATTGCCGTACAGCCCGGTGGTTGCGCCGGCCTGCGCTACCAGCTCTACTTCGATGATCGCACGCTTGATGGCGACAAGGTCGATACCATCGGCGGAGTGAGCCTCGTGGTTGACAAGATGTCGGTGCCCTATCTCAGTGGCGCGAAGATTGACTTCTCGGACACCATCGAATCCCAGGGTTTCACCATTGATAACCCGAATGCGGGCGGCTCTTGCGCCTGCGGCGACTCCTTCAACTAAGGAACCTGCTCAGCGCATCTCAAGCGGAGAAATCTAGCTTCGCATTGTGCTTCACATAGGTTTAAGGCCCGCACTTTGACGTGCTCTTTCTTAATCGAAAGGGACAGTCAAGGTGCGGGCCTTTTGCTTCTATTGCGGCGGTACCGCGCAGGGTGTGCGGCGGCTAGAGCCTGACGGGGTAGTCGCGCTGTTCGATCTTGGGGTCGATGCGCTTTTCCACGAAGATTCCGTGCCAGATCATGAAGGAGATAACCGTCCACAGCCGCCGGGAATGATCAGAAACGCCGTCGCGGTGCTCCTTGAGCATCTCTAAGACTGCCTTCTTGTTGAAGATGTTCTCGGTCTGGGACTCCTGAATAGTCTGCTGAGCCCAGCCGTAGAGCTCTTCACCGGCGAGCCAGTGGCGCATGGGTACGGGGAACCCGAGCTTGCGGCGGTGCAGAACATGTGGCGGAACGATGTTTTCAAGGGCCTTGCGCAGGGCATACTTGGTGGTGCTGTGGGCAATCTTGAGGTCATAAGGAATTGTCTCCGCCACCTTAAATACCTCTTTATCTAGGAAAGGCACGCGCAGCTCGAGAGAGTTGGCCATGTTCATCTTGTCGGCCTTGACGAGGATATCTCCGCGCATCCAGGTGAAAAGGTCGAGATGCTGCATGCGTGCGACGGGATCCATCCCCTCAGATTCCGCATAAATCGGTGCGGTAACTTCGCGGTGATCCCACTCGCGCTTGGCCCAAGGCATGACGCGGTGGAGCTGGTCGAAGTTGAAGGAACGCGCGTTGCCGTAATAACGCTCCTCCATATCCATCGAGCCACGCTCTAGGAGTGACTTTCCCTTCATCCCATCGGGCAAAACCTTGGAGAGCCTTCCCAGTCCACGGCGAAGCGGGGACGGTAGCTTCTCAAAAGGAGCTAGAGAAAGGGGTTCCTTGTAGATGGTGTACCCGCCGAAGAGCTCGTCCGCACCCTCACCGGAGAGCACTACCTTCACGTGCTTGCGTGCTTCCTGTGCCACGAAATACAGGGGAACGAGGGAAGGATCGGCCACAGGATTGTCGAGGTACCACATGATTCTCGGCACGGCATCCGCGTATTCCTCGGGCGAGACAATCTTGACAATATGCTCAACGCCAATGGCGGCAGCAGATTCTGCGGCCACGTCGACCTCGGAGTAGCCTTCGCGCTCGAATCCAGTAGTAAAAGTCAAAAGGTTGGGGTTGTGCCGTTTGGCCAAGGCAGCAATGGCGGTGGAATCGATGCCACCGGAAAGGAAGGAGCCGACAGTCACATCGGCGCGCATGTGCTTTTCGACGGAGTCTTCTAAGGCCCGGGTGATCCGGTCAAAGAGGTCCTGTTCCTTGCCCTTAGGCACTTGTTGAACAGGGAAGGTGGGACGGAAGTAGCGCTTGGCCACAACATCTTCTCCCGGGTGCAGGGTAACGGTGGAGCCAGACTCGACGCGGCGAATATGGGCGTGCAGAGACTCCGGCTCGGGAACGTACTGCAGATCGACGTAATGCTCGATGGCGCGCTTATCAAGGTTGAGTTCTAGACCAAGAGCCTCCGCCATCTCGAGGATGCACTTCATTTCGGAGGCAAAGACGGTGCCTGCTGCAGTAGTGGCGTAGTACAAAGGCTTGATGCCGAACTGGTCACGGGCGGCGAACATGGTCTTCGTCTCGGTGTCCCAGATGACAATGGCAAACATCCCGCGGAGGTGATTGACTACGTCCTCGCCCCAGTGATGGAAGCCAACGACGATGGGCTCGCCATCGCCCTCAGTATTAAAGGAATAACCTTCCTTCTTCAGCTGCTCGCGCAGTTCAATGTAGTTATAGATCTCCCCGTTGAAAGTCATGGCGTAGCGCTCAGGATTCTCGGCGGGTCCCCAGCGCAGTGGCTGGTGAGAATGCTCAATGTCGATGATGGAGAGCCGGTTGAAACCGAAGGCGGCGTCGGCATCGTGCCAGGTTCCTGCCGCATCAGGCCCACGGTGACGCATGCAGGGGAGGGCCTTTTCTACGGCCTCCACAAAGTCCTCAGCGTTGTGTTTAGCCGCTAATAAGCCGCACAATCCGCACATAGAATGTCTACTCCTTTAATATGAGGTTCTTTCTAGGCAACACTTTACGGCTATCTCTGCCATTTCCCGCAACACGCCACGGGGAGGCGAAGCGGCATCGGGCGCATCGCGGGTCAGAGAAGCCTGAGAATCTTCCCCGTAATGGTGCGAACTTTCGTATGATGACCTCCCTGCCTCTTTGTGAATTGTCACACAGAATAGCGGCGGGCCTATATGCTTGCGTTATGGCATTGTGCAGGTGGGGCGGTAGCATCTTCCGCATTGACTGTCGTGGGGCGGTGTAAGCCCTGCGGTCGAGGGCCGTTAAAAGGTCTGTGGCAGCATTCCTATCAACTATCCTAGTTGGGTAGGGATGCTCTGTGAGTATTCGAGAAGTTTGTGTGGACAGAAAGGCAGAACACACGTGGGACAGCGTAAAAAGCGCAACCTTGCCCGGAAAGCAGGCATCGCCGGCGCACTCGCACTTGGCGGCCTTACCTTGGCAGGTTGTGAGACGGCGGCACCGACCGCGGTCGAGAATATTCTAGGCTTTGGCTGGCCAAAGGGAATTACCCCAGAGGCTGAGTCGATGTACAACTTCTGGATCTGGGTATGGGTTGCCGCGTGGATCATCGGCTTCGTCATGTGGGGTCTTTTCCTTACTGCTATCTTCCGCTGGAGCGCGAAGAAGGCCAAGAAGGACGGCAAGGGCGAGTTCCCGAAGCAGACGCAGTACAACATCCCGCTAGAAATGGTGCTGACGATCGTCCCGATCCTCATCATCATGGGCATCTTCTTCTTCACCGTTCAGGCGCAGCAGAAGGTTACGGCCTTGGACAAGAACCCAGAGGTCACAGTTGACGTCACCGCTTATCAGTGGAACTGGAAGTTTGGTTACGCCGAGAACAAGGTTAACGGCGAGAACTACAACGGTGCTGATACCGAGCGTCAGCGCTTGGCTGAGCAATCTGCCAAGGATCCGGAAGGCGTTAAGAACGCCAACCCGATTCACGGCAAGTCCATGGGTGACCTTTCCTACTTGAACTACAACAAGATTGAGACTGTAGGAACCACCGAGGAAGTTCCGGTTTTGGTTCTTCCTTCTGGAACTCCAATTGAGTTCCGTTTGGCTTCCGGCGACGTATCCCACTCATTCTGGGTTCCGGAGTTCTTGTTCAAGCGTGACGTTTATGCGCACCCCGAGAACAACTCTCAGGAGCGTCGTTTCCAGGTTGAGGAAATCAATGAAGAAGGCGCCTTCGTCGGCCGTTGTGCTGAGATGTGCGGTACTTACCACTCCATGATGAACTTCGAAATCCGCGTGGTATCCCCAGAGGACTTCAACGAGTACATGGCCTTCCGTGAGCAGAACCCGGACGCGACCAACGCCGAGGCGCTGGAAAAGATCGGTCAGGAGCCTTATGCAGTGAGCACCTCACCATTTAGCTCACAGCGTGACACCGCCGATGCAGACAACTTCGTTGACGCTAACAACGCCGCGGCATAAGAGATAAGGAAAAACAAATGCGCGCAACATCCATGGTCTTCTATTCACTTGCGACCTACCTGTTTGTTTCCCTCATCGTCTACATTTTCGGCCTTAACCTCGTTAAGGATGACGGTTACCTCTACGGCCCGGAGTGGGCGGGAATAGTGGCCTTGGCCCTTTCCTTCCTGCTGTGCATCATGCTGGGTGTTTACCTCCACTTCACTGATAAGCGTGTAGACATTGCTCCCGAAGACTGGGAGGAGGCCGAGACTGAAGACGGTGCAGGCATCCTCGGATTCTTCTCTCCGAGCTCCATTTGGCCGCTCGCTATGACCGGCTCGGTGGCTGTCCTCGGTTTGGGCATCATCTTCTTGTACTTCTGGTTGATTGCTTTGGGCGCTGTCTGCCTCATTGCTTCCGTAACCGGACTATCCTTGCAGTACGGTCTGCCGAAGGAAAAGCACTAAAGCCGCTCATACTTTCGGCTTAGCTTTCGCACACTTCTCAAGCCCTTTCCCGGCCTTTTTGGTCGGGAAAGGGCTTTGGTGATCTCGCGTCGTATACAGGTCAGGAAAAGTTCCAAACGATCTGGAAAAAGTTCAGGGGAGTGCTCTAGCTGTGACAGCTAGAGGGGAGTGCGCGCGGGATATGCGCGCATGCGTCTAGGGGAGTATGGGCACGTAGATGGGCATTTTTGTTGGGGGTCATACGAAAGTTGCAAACCTGCAATTATGCGCCGGTGTGTAAATGTGATTTATCTCATGGACTATTTTGGGCAAACCGCTTGCAAAGATTGCTCTTTGGTTGGTCCGGGGTTAGTCCTTATTGACATTCCTTGTGTTGTTAGGCCTAGCGCGCGTGCGCTACCTGCGCTGATGTGGGTTCGTGACCTATGCCATATAGTTCCCCGGGGGGAGGATGGCAGCTGTATGTGGCATGGCTTGGTGGAGGCTTCGGGGCGGGTCGGTTAAAGGATTAAAGGAACGGGGGGAAGCGAAGTGACTTAGGGGGCGCTCCCGTCCATACTTATATGCGTGACGAGCGTAGTTTCTAACCAAGGTATGGCAGCACCACGTGTAGCCTCGCTGAACCGACCCAATATGGTCAGCGTGGGCACCATTGTGTTCCTGTCTCAGGAATTGATGTTCTTTGCCGGACTGTTCGCGATGTGGTTCACCTCGCGAGCTAACGGTATGGAAGGCGACTGGGCGGAGCATACCGCCCATATCAACGTGCCGATGGGCTTTCTCATCACGGCAGTGTTGATTTCTTCTTCCGTTACCTCCCAGTTCGGCGTGTTTGCAGCAGAAAGGGGTGACGTTTATAAGCTTCGCATTTGGTACTCCGTGACTCTTGCGCTTGGTGTCGTGTTCTTGGGCATCATGGCCTTCGAGTGGACCGAACTTATTCTTCACGGTGTGACCGTGCAATCCAGCGTGTTTGGCTCGGTGTTCTACATCATCACCGGCTTCCACGCCGCGCACGTGACAGCAGGACTTATTGCATTTGCCATCATCTTGGCACGTATTTCTAAGTCCAAGTTCACGCCAGCACAGGCAACGGCAGCGATGGCAGTTTCTTATTACTGGCACTTCGTCGACGTTGTTTGGATCGGCGTTTTCACTGTCATTTACTTGATTCAGTAGGCCGTAGAATGCCGAAGTTCATTCCTCGGCCTACAGCCATTCATTTCCGTGTACGAGTTATCTAAAGGAAAATGATGGATAACAATCCGCAGACCGTCTCAGTGGAAGCCTCCACTGACTCGGCAAAGAAGACCCGTCGCCGTCGTAAGGTCAAGCGCACTCTAGCCGGCGCCTTTGCTCTTACGGTCGGCCTATCCGGGGCGGGCGTCCTCGCATCTGCATTGACGCCAGACGCACAGGTAGCCACCGCTCAGAAAGATGACCAGGCCCTCATTCAAGAAGGCAAGGACATCTACGACACCGCTTGCATTACCTGCCACGGTGCCAACTTGCAGGGCATCGATAAGCGTGGACCTTCGTTGGTCGGCGTGGGTGCTGGTTCCGTGTACTTCCAAGTGCACTCCGGCCGCATGCCCATGATGAGCAACGACGCTCAGGCCGAGCGTAAGACTCCTCGCTACACCGAGCAGCAGACGCTTGCTCTTGCCGCTTTCGTGGCTGCCAATGGTGGCGGCCCCGATATCGTCTACGACGAGAACGGAAACATCGCACAGGAGTCTCTGCGCGGCGCCAACTTCGACGGCAACATCCAGAACGAGGATGTGGCAAAGGGCTCTGAGCTCTTCCGCATGAACTGCGCTTCCTGCCACAACTTCACCGGTCAAGGCGGTGCGCTTTCCTCTGGTAAGTACGCGCCTGCGCTGGCACCGGCGAATGAGCAGGAGATCTACCAGGCCATGCTCACCGGTCCGCAAAACATGCCGAAGTTCTCTGACCGTCAGCTCACTGCTGATGAGAAGAAGGACATTATCGCCTACATCAAGTCGGCTAAGGAAACGCCCTCCCCGGCAGGTTGGGATTTGGGTGGCCTCGGACCAGTGGCCGAGGGCCTAGCAATGTGGATCATTGGCATTAGCGTTTTGTGCGCTGCCGCAATGTGGATTGGATCGCGCTCATGAGCAACGTAAAGAAGAACTACACTGAGGCCGAGCTCAACAACATGAACAATGACGAACTCGCTGCACTCGGCACGCAGCTCGATGGCGTCACCGTTGCCTTCCGGAAGGAGCGTTTCCCTGTTGAAGGTGATCCGGCAGAGAAGCGTGCTTCCGCCAACATCATCATCTGGCTTGTGCTTTCCGTGCTCGGTGGGTTGGCCTTCCTAGGGGTCTACCTTTTCTGGCCTTGGGAGTACAAGTCCCTTGGCGAGGATGGTCTGTGGTGGCACACTCTCTATACGCCGCTTCTCGGAATTACTTCCTTCGTGGCTATCTGTGCACTCGGTATTGCCATTGTCCAGTACGTTAAGCGGATCCTCCCAGAGGAAATCTCCGTTCAGCGTCGCCATGATGGTCCTTCGGATGAAGTTGACCGCCGTACACTGACCGCTCTTCTCAATGACTCTTGGAAGACCTCGACCTTGGGTCGTCGTACCACCATCAAGGGTCTGCTCGGCGGAGCAGGAGTGCTCTTCGGTTTGACCGTCATTGCTCCCCTCGGCGGCACCGTCCGCAACCCTTGGAAGGTTCGCCACGATCTTGATTACTCCGGTGACGGCACGTTGTGGACCTCCGGCTGGACCTTGGCAAACGAAGGCGTCAAGCTCTACCTTGCTCGTGACACCAGCACCATCGCCGAGATGCACGATGGCGAATCCGGTTCGCACTACAGCACCAAGGGCCTTGCCCGTCTGGTGCGCGTACGTGCAGAGGACTTGGCTGCCGGCGGCATGGAGACCGTGTTTCCGCTTGCGGAGCAGGACGTCAACGATGGTGACAAGTGGTCTAAGGACAAGGAAGTCTACGAGAATCACATGCACTCCATCCACGGCAACCGTAACGCCGTGATGCTCATCCGCCTGCGTCACTCTGACGCACAGAAGGCTATTGAGCGTGAGGGTCAGGAAGACTTCCACTACGGCGACTACTACGCCTACTCCAAAATCTGTACACACATTGGCTGCCCGACCTCTCTCTACGAGGCGCAGACAAACCGTATTCTCTGCCCGTGCCACCAGTCGCAGTTTGATGCTTTGCATTACGGCAAGCCGGTCTTCGGTCCTGCCGCCCGTGCTCTTCCGCAGCTGCCGATCACCGTGGACGAAGAGGGATACCTCGTCGCGCAGGGTAACTTCATTGAGCCTGTCGGCCCGGCATTCTGGGAGCGTAAATCATAATGAGCAAGAAACTCGCCAAGATTGGCAATAATATTGATTCCCGCTACACCGCAGCGGGGATGATTCGTACACAGCTCAACAAGGTCTTTCCGACCCACTGGTCCTTCATGTTGGGTGAAATGGCGCTCTACAGCTTCATTATCCTTCTGCTGACCGGTGTCTATCTTGCCTTGTTCTTTGATCCTTCGATCACCAAGGTCATTTATGACGGTACATACGCGCCTCTCAATGGCGTTGAGATGTCCCGCGCTTATGCAACCGCCCTCGATCTTTCCTTCGAGGTCCGTGGTGGACTCTTCGTTCGCCAGATGCACCACTGGGCAGCGCTCATGTTCATGATGTCCATGATTGCCCACATGCTTCGTATTTTCTTCACGGGCGCCTTCCGGCGTCCCCGCGAGGCCAACTGGATCATCGGTTGCTCGCTCATTCTTTTGGGCATGATCGAGGGCTTCCTCGGTTACTCCCTTCCAGATGACCTTCTTTCCGGTGTTGGTCTGCGCATTATGTCGGCCATCATCTTGGGGCTGCCGATTATCGGTACCTGGCTGCACTGGGCCATCTTCGGCGGTGACTTCCCCTCGGATCTCATGCTGGACCGCTTCTACATCCTGCACGTCCTTGTCATCCCCGGCATTATTCTCGGCCTGATCGCCGCACACCTTATCCTCGTCTGGTACCAGAAGCACACCCAGTTCCCCGGACCTGGCCGTGCTGAGAACAACGTTGTCGGCGTGCGCATCATGCCAGTATTCGCCACCAAGGCTATTGGCATGGGCATGATGGTTGCTGGCGTGCTGGCGCTTATGGCCGGCGTCCTCACCATTAACGCCATCTGGTTGCTCGGACCCTACAACCCCTCGCAGGTCTCTGCTGGTTCCCAGCCTGATATTTACATGCTCTGGACTGACGGTGTGGCTCGTGTCATGCCCGCGTGGGAGCTGTACTTGGGTAACTACACCATTCCTTCCGCTTTCTGGGTGGCTCTGCTCTGTGGTCTCATGGTTGTACTGCTGTTCGCTTACCCGTTCATCGAGAAGAAACTCACCGGTGATGACGCGCACCACAACTTGTTGCAGCGTCCTCGCGATGTCCCCGTTCGCTCGGCGATTGGTGCCATGGCTATCACATTCTTCCTGTTGGTCACCATGTCTGGTGGTAACGACCACGTCGCGCACTTCTTCCAGATTTCGCTCAACGCAATGACCTGGGTGGGACGTATCGGCCTGATTGTTCTGCCTCCGATTGCTTACTTCATGACTTACCGCATCTGCGTTGGTCTACAGCGCTCTGACCGCGAGGTCCTCGAGCACGGTATTGAGACTGGTGTCTTGAAGCGACTCCCGAGTGGCGCCTACATCGAGATCCACCAGCCTCTCGGCCCGGTGGATGAGAACGGTCATCCAGTGCCCCTCGAGTACGCGGGCGCTCAGGTTCCCAAGCAGCTCAACCAGTTGGGCCTCGCAGACTCTGAGACCCAGGGCTGGTTCTCGCCGGATGATCCGCAGCTGATGGACCGCGTCCACGAAATTCATGAGGAGAACCATGAAGAGGAGGCGGAGATGTTCCGTCGTCTCAACGAGGCAAACCGCCGTGAAGACGAGGAGAACGGTCGCAGCTAGTCCGACCGCCTTCTTTAACACGCTCACAAGCTCACCGGCTCCCTTATATATAGGGAGCCGGTGAGCTTTTTGTTTTTATGTGTAGGGAGGAGCGCTACTGGGTTGCTGTGGCTTCGCTACGGAGCTGGAGGAGATGCCGTGCTTGCGCGAATGCGACATCGATAAGCACGAAGGCGAGCAAACTAAGCCCGAACAGTGGAGCAAGCAGTGAGTAGGCAATGAGGAGGATAACTACCACCGTGCGTGCCAAGGGGCTCGCCTTCTTCCATTGTCCGGCAGTGGGGAGGCTTCCAAACCCCTTGTCGCGCCCTCGCATCCACCACATTCGGTATCCCAGACAAATGATGTCCAGGAGACCGGCAGCGACCATTGCCAAAGCCAGTTGATTGATCCAGCCGAACAGCATTCCCATATGCAGCTGAATCATCCAGTTCGAGAGCCTTGCTGCGATGGGCCACTGGTCGGCCTCGACCTTGTCAACGACCGCCCCAGTGGACCCATCAATGGATACTGCGTCGTTGCTGAACGTCCATGGCTGGCGAGCTTCCTTGACCACCCACGCGCTGTTGGAGCCTGCTGGGACGGTGACGTCGAGTAGCCCGCTTAGACCTTCGGCGCGCGCCGCGTGGACCACAGTGTCCACCACGGCACTGCTTTGTGAAGCCACTATATCGTGAGCTGCGTGTCCTTCGTGGAGGGAATGATTACTGTGTTCCTCGTGCGCCCCGTGTCCAGAGTGCTCGGCGTGAGCTGTGTGTTCGCTATGGTCGTTGTTAAGAACGCTAGTCGAGGAGGCACTCAAGGAGGTTGCCGGCTTTGGCTCAAGCCAGTTCAATTCGGCGCGAAGGTCGCCTATGGTGGCCCCAGCGACCATTGACCACGTCAATCCAGTAACGGTGAGGAAAAGGAAGCCAGGTAGGAGCCACAGACCTAGTCGGGAGTGTAGTTTCTCCAGGCGCCTGCGGGCGCCAGGTTTCCGGGTACGCGCGGATGCTGCTAGGCGACGTCTCCGCGACCACCAGACCCATGCACCGGCCAGAGTGATGGCACCCAACCATGAGGCCGCGGTCTCGGAATAGACGCGCCCTGGTTCGCCCATCCATAGTGAACGGTGGCCCTCGGAAATCCACGTCCGAAGCGGCAAGGCCTGGGAAGATCCGTATTGAACGAGATCGCCCCTGATCTCGAGGCTGCCTGGATCGACGAACACTGCTCTCTTGTAGCTCGAGCCCGGAAACGCCGGATCGGTGAAGAGAACTCGGGTAGTAGTCGATTCGTCGTCGGATACCTGCATTCCTGAAATAGCAAGCTCTGGGTGAAGGGCCTGAGCCACCTCGGCTTGGGACTCCAGTGATTGCGCAGGAATGCCCGGATTCGCGTGCATGGCATCGCGATAGACCCAAGCTTCGGCCGTTGGGGTCACCGCATAGAACAACCCAGTTAGGGCAGCGAGGAAAAGCAGGGGGGGCGACAAAAATGCCAGCTAAGATATGGATTCGGCGCACCATGCCTTCTACGCTGAGCTGCCAGCGCTTCGCTGTTGCTTTGTTTGGTCGACGCGGTCGCTCCCGTGCCGGGCTGATTGCAATATCCATAGAGAACTAGTCGCCACGTTGCCGAAAAAGTTCCCGGGACAACTCTCTGTTCTTAGGTGTTGCCACTCCTGGTTTGAACCCGCCCAAAGTTCCCACGGTCCCTGAGTTGTGATGAAGATCTGGAGAATCACTCGCCGCCCGGGGCCACCGTATACCGGTGACTGATGTGAACCATGTTGCGAGATTAAAGATTCCAACAGGGCATGTGAGCAAGAACACATCAGTAAAGATTTCGCTCGAGGAGTTCGTGAAGTGCGCCCGACTGGGTTTCAAAGGTGTTGGTTGTCTTGTAAACAACCGTGCAGGTTATACGGCGACAATGCGCTAATGGTCTATATACATGTGTTGCCGATCGGCATTCCATTTCGGTAGGGTCTACTTTTGATAACGGGAAGATAACGATGCGGCCCGGCCTCGAAAATTCGACATGATGCGTGATGATTTCGTAACCTGATTGAGACATTGAGTTACTCACCGATGAGTTGCCCAATAAGAACTAAACACTTGAACACCGCATCTGGCCCCTTTCAATTGGGGGCCGAGTGGAGACAGTCCTAAAGGAATGGATTGTCGTCGAACGCTAGGCCCGTCCACGGGCTAGAGCCTCGCAGTCCTAGATGGGACCAAAAAGAGAGTGACTTCAAGGCAGCTTTAAAGAGTTGCCGTTCTCTTTTGCGCGGGGTAGGTGAAATTAAAGATTTGGAGTTTTATTCGTGGCTAAGCACCGTCGTCAGGGCGCAATCATTACCCGTCGTTTCGCAACCAGCGCAGTTATCGCTGCGGCTGCTGCTGTCACCGTTCCTGGTGTCGCACAGGCTGCCGAGGTCGTCGTCCCTAACACTGACTACCGTTTCGAGGTAGCCGGCTTGGAGAACGTCCCCAACATCGACCAGGTCCCTAACATCGGTACCTACGTTCCCAGCCAGAACCAGGCTAACAACTACTCTGCACCAGCTGCTGCTCCTGCAGCTGCACCGGCACCGGCCGCGCAGACTGCTGGTCAGAAGGCTCTTGAGGCTGCTCGCTCCGCGATTGGCTCCCCATACGTTTATGGTGCTGCCGGCCCCAGTGCTTTTGACTGCTCTGGTCTGACTTCTTGGGCTTACCGCCAGGCTGGCGTTGAGATTCCTCGCACCTCGCAGGCACAGGCTGGTGCTGGCCAGAAGGTTGCTCTGGATGCGCTGCAGCCGGGTGACATCATTGCCTACTATGGCGGTGCATCTCACGTCGGTATCTACACCGGCCACGGCACCATCATCGACGCTCTGAATGACGGCGTTCCGGTTCAGGAGCGCGAGTTGAACTACATGCCGATCCACTCGGCGGTTCGGTTCTAAGCGGCTGCGCTAGTCCCTAACTACACCCCGTTATCCCGCGTTGTTGCAGCGTTGGGAAGCGGGGTATAGTTATTTTTTAGTTTTTACTGGCAACCTTCGTTCTTTGGGGTACTCTTTAGCTGGTTATTACACTTTCTTAAGTTGAGGGCTTAATTGTGTCTGGTTTTTACTTTCGCCGCGGCTTGCTGTCTGCTCGCGTAGTCGGCGGTGCCGCCGTTTCGGCCATGCTTCTTTCTTGCGTTTCCACTGCACCTGCTGCCTTTGCTCAGGAGACTGTGGAGTCTGCAGCTAGCGTAGACGTGGCGGATCTCGTCGCGCGCGTGTCTGACGTGGCGCAGAAGGTTTCGGCCAAAAATGAGGAAGTAAAAGGGATGGAGGATCGCCTGGGGGAGGCGCAAGCTCAGGTCGATGACTACACCCGCAAAGCACAGGAAGCCGAGGACGCTGCGGAGGCAGCTGCCGCCCAGGTCGCCGAGAAGCAGGGTCGCGTCGACGGAATAGCACAATCCCGTTACCGCGGTGACTCCCGTGACTTTGTCCGCGGCGCATTGGCTGCCCAAGACCCAGCCACGGCGGTAGAGCGCATGGGTTACCTGGGCGCAATTTCGCAGACGGCTAAGAAGCAGTTGGATGCAATGTCCGCCGCAGCAAGGGACGCGCGGGGGAAGAAGAGTGCGGCAGATGAGGCCGTAAAGGTTGCCCATGCAAAGGCAGAGGATCTTGCCAAGCAAAAGGAGCAGCTGTTCAAGGAAAAGGAGAGCCTCGATAAGCAGCAACAGGACATCGAAGCTCAGGTCAACGCCCTCAGCCCTGAACAGCGCGCCCTGTGGGAGTCTCAGTTCGGCGGCTCCACCAAGATTGATCTTGCCTCACTGGGAAGTGGATCTTCTTCTGCAGCGGTACAAGCAGCTCTCACGAAGCTCGGCGCCCCTTATGGATGGGGAGCAGTCGGCCCAGACGTCTTTGACTGCTCAGGCCTCATGCTTTGGTCCTATCAACAGATGGGCAAGAGCATTCCGCGTACCTCTCAGGCGCAGATTGCGGGAGGGACCCCGGTTCCAGTTGCTCAGCTTCAGCCAGGAGACATCGTTGGCTACTACGAGGGTGTTACCCACGTTGGGATGTACATCGGCGATGGTCAGGTAGTTCATGCATCCACTTACGGAGTACCGGTTCAGGTCGTCCCGCTCAACTCGATGCCCATCACCGGTACCGCTCGCTACTAGGGTAGGGGCTTATGGCTCGTATCCTTCTCGTCAGCAACGACTTCCCGCCCACTATCGGTGGCATTCAGTCCTACTTACGTGACTTCGTCGACACCCTAGACCCGGCCGAGGTTCTCGTATTCGCTTCGACCCAGGATAAGGCCGCGGCGGCCTCTTATGACGCCGGATTGTCCTATCGTGTTATTCGCTGGCCGCGCAGAATCATGCTTCCCACTCCGGCGACTATAAAAGAGATGCAGCGTATCATTCGGGAAGAGAACATAGAGATCGTTTGGTTCGGCGCGGCAGCCCCGTTGGCATTGATGGGCAGGGCTGCTAAGGATGCGGGGGCGAGGAAGGTTGTCGCCACCACCCATGGGCATGAGGTGGGCTGGTCCATGCTTCCCCTCGCCCGCACGGCCTTGCGTCTTATCGGCAATAGTGCGGATTGCGTGACATACATTTCTGAGTACACCAAGCGGCGTCTCGTGGCGGCTTTTGGTCCGCATCCGCGCTGGGTGCATCTTCCCTCCGGCGTGGACTCGCAGGAGTTTCACCCGGGCACCGCAGAACAAAAACTCGCCGCCCGCCGGCATTTCGGCCTTAAGGAGCATGGCCCACTCATCGTGTGTATTTCGCGGATGGTTCCGCGCAAGGGCCAAGATCAGCTGTTGCGTGCCATGCCAGAGATTCTAGAACGCTTTCCTGACGCGCAGCTTCTCCTTGTCGGGCGCGGGCGCTACCGCGCAACTATAGAAAAGCTGTCCAGCATATACTTTCCCAGAGCAGTAATTCATGAGGCCAAAGACTCGAAAGAATTAGCGCAAGCTCTGCACGCGGCTGATGTTTTCGCCATGCCTGCGCGTACTAGGGGGGGCGGCCTTGATGTGGAGGGGCTGGGAATTGTCTATCTCGAGGCCCAAGCGGCAGGCTTGCCTGTCGTGGCAGGAAATTCCGGTGGCGCACCAGAGACCGTAACGGGGGCCACTGGCATCGTGGTAAATGGTGCTAGCGTGCCGGAACTGACGGCTGCTCTCATAGCTCTTCTTAGTGATCCGGTGCGAGTGCGGGCCATGGGGGTGGCGGGGCGTGATAACGTAGAAAAGCACTGGAGCTGGGACATTATGGGTAGTCGGCTTAGAGAGATCCTAGCGAAAGAGCGATGAATGTGACCCAAGGCCGCGTTGCGGTATATCCTTTTGTTCATGCTTGAACATACTCGCCCCGCCGCGGGGGCCGACGGATCCTGCTTGAGCATCGGGTTCGATATCGGCGGCACCAACCTGCGGGGTGGGGTAGTTGATGAGAACGGAACCGTCCTGGAGACTCGCACCGTCCCCACATCCCAGGACGCGCGCGCTCTAGAGGACGATATTGTCCGGGTAGTAGAGGACTTAGGGGCCAAGTACAGCATTTCGGGTGTCGGGCTGGCGATAGCCGCCTTTTTGGATCCCGGCTGCGAGAACGTCCGCTTTGCTCCCCACCTGCCGTGGCGGGATTCTCCGGTTCGCCAAATCTTGAGCGACCGACTCGGAGTGCGAGTCAGGCTCGAGCATGATGCAAACTCTGCGGCGTGGGGGGAGTGGCGTTATGGAGCAGGCCGAGGCGCTAAAGACTGGGTATTTTTCGCGGTAGGCACCGGCATCGGCGCTACGTTGATGACCGAGGACAAGATTTACCGGGGAGCTTTTGGTACAGCCCCTGAATTTGGACACCTCGTGGTGGTTCCAGGTGGGCGGGAATGCTCGTGTGGAAAGCGCGGTTGTCTAGAGCGATACGCCTCCGGAACCGCCTTGCCTGATACCTTTGCCGAGCTTAAGCCGTATTACGAGACATCTTTGCCAGGCGCTCCAACCGGCGAGCAAATTGCACAGAGGGCGCGCGAAGGTGACGCATTGGGCCAAGCCGTGATGAATGATTTCGGCCTCTGGCTGGGACAAGGGCTATCTATTGTGGCCGATGTCCTCGACCCCGAGCTCATAGTTCTTGGCGGCGGAGTTTCCAAGGACGCAGACTTATTTCTCGATATTTCGCGGCAGGCAATGTCCCGGGAGATAGTGGGGGCCGGATACCGGCCCTTAGCGCGCGTAGCGGTCGCCGAGTTGGGATCTGCGGCAGGTATGATTGGTGTCGCTGACCTTGCTCGAGAAAACCGATAGCACCTTTGAGAAGAAACGTTGAGGACGCTCGATGAACAACAAATGGTACTGGGCCTTTAAGTACGTCTTTTTCGGGCCGGCTCTCCGCCTATGGAACCGCCCGTGGACAGAGGGGATGGATAATATCCCCGACCGCGGTCCGGCGATCCTCGTATCCAACCACCAATCGGTGATGGACTCTTTCTTCTTCCCGCTCATGTGCCCGCGGCAGATCACCTTCCTTGCGAAGGCCGAGTATTTCAATTCCCCCGGTCTGGTGGGAAGGGCGCAGGCATGGTTCTTCAAGGCTGTTGGCCAATTGCCGGTCGAGCGCGGTGCAGATTCCGCAGCAGAGGCCATGATTTCTGCTGCGAAGAAGGTTCTCGAGAAGGGCGATCTTTTCGCTATCTATCCGGAGGGAACGCGCTCCCCGGATGGGCGTATCTACCGCGGGCGAACTGGCATGGCTCGTTTGGCTATGTTGACGGGCGTTCCCGTGATCCCTTTGGCCATGTTTGGTACCCGTGAAGCTAACCCCATCGGTACCTGGGTCCCTCGCCCGAAGAAGGTGGGGATGAAAGTAGGGGATTCCATAGCTCCCTGGGAGTGGGCAAAAGAGCGTGACCTCGATGTCAACAGCCGCGAAACGGCACGCGAGTTCACCAACTTCATCATGGACAAGCTGGTGGAGCTCAGCGGCAAGCCTTACGTAGACGTTTATGCATCAGACGTGAAAGCATCACTTAATGCGGGGCATGGTTACCCGGCCGGGTCTGAGCCAGGGGGACCGAGAGAGACGGAGGCGCGCTAGTCAGTGACTTCTAGTACTACAACTCGCTTAGCTTGGCCGGATGTGGCCAAAGGAATCTCCATTTTGGGCGTGGTCTTACTCCATGTCACCCTAGCCGTGCCCGAGGCTCAAAATGCGTGGCTTGCGCATTTCAATGTCTGGCTCGACCCGCTCCGCCTCCCGCTGTTCTTCTTAGTTAGCGGCTATTTCTCAACCAAGGTGCTGCGTTTTTCTTTCGTGGAACTCTTCACTCGCCGCCTCTGGTTCTTCCTGGTTCCTTATTGCATCTGGGCCGGCATTGAGCTGTGGCTGAAGAAGATTGAGTATCACTGGGTATTCGATACTCCGCTGCTGCAAAAAGAGGACCTGTTCCACGCTTTGTTTTTCGGCTCCACCATGGCGTGGTTCCTGCATGCTCTCATCGCCTTCAATATCTTCCTGTGGGCGGTTCGCAAGCTTCCCGCATGGCTCGCCATTGCTCTGAGCTTTCTACCCATGCTCTTTATGGCGTGGAATGCGCAGTTTAGCTTCATTTCTAAAGCCGTGATGTTCCTTCCGATCTTTATCGGTGCGGCCTATCTCAAGGACTTCATCACGAAGTATGCACAGGCCCTTGCTGTGCCTTTCCACAGCAGGCTGAACGCTTTAAGCCTGTGGGCGTATGGCGGCACGTTCGTGGCTTATGCTACAGGATTCATTCTGCGCCGGGCGTGGGACAAACAGGGTGATGAGGTGCTCTTCCCGTGGCTCCTGCCCGGTGCAGACATGCTGGGGCATGATGACCTCAACGTGCTAATTCGCTTTGCGGAGCAGCTCCTAGAGGTGCCACTCGGGGTTTTGCTTGCCGTAGTGATTTCTCACCTTGGAGGACTATCCCAGGCGTTGCAATTTGTGGGGCGCCACACGCTGCCCATTTATCTGGGCCATCCCATTGGGATGACTCTCGGCGTCGGCTTTTACCTGGCGTGGAACCCACGGGCCATCTCCCTTGCGGGGGACTGGCCTATGGACAATACCTGGTTCTGGCTGACAGCCTGCATGGTGTGCTCCGGCTTAGCCGGCCTAGTGCTGTGGTTGATAGGCAAGACTCCGGTGCTTAAGTGGTCCCTCACGCCACCGCCTTTGGCTGGGCGTTATCGGCAGTTTCGCGAGTGGACGAGCCAGAAAAGCTCGAAGCCGCAGCCAGCGCAATCAGAGCGCAGGTAAGCCAAAGATAGTCGTTGCCTGGTACTTGCTGCCACAGCGACCACGTCAGTTCTTGATCGTTCGTGCTCGGCACGAGCCAGTGTCCGCGAGCGAAAAGCACGAGCCACGAGAGTGCTGCCGCCCAGTAGCAGCGCCGCACCGTAAGGAAGGCGGCGGCCAAGGTGAGCCAGATGAAGTGATGCGACCACGACACGGGTGAGCATAGCAACGCCGCTGCAGAAGCCAACAGAAGCAGCTCGACGTCGCCCACAGTGCTGTTGGGCGCCTCCGGACGGGCCGGCTGAGTTAGGCCGCTTTGAGAGACGCGGTGCATGATCCACCACAACGCTGCGACCACGATTAGACAGGTGATGAGCCACGCGGCGCTAGCGTGCTCAGGGGCGACGCGGGAGAAGAATCCCCTTAAGGACTGGTTGGAGGCGTAGGCCAAGCCACCGATCCGTTCCGAGTTGCGCAGAGTCTCAGTCCAGTACTGCAGAGAACTTGAGGCGGAGAACAGAAAACCCAGTGCAGCACACGCTACGAAAGAGACAAGCGTGGTAGCCATTGCCCTCCACTGCCTGCGGATGAAGAAGTATCCCAAGAAAACTGCGGGAGTGAGCTTGATGGCCACGGCGATGCCGGTGAGAACGCCACGCCAGCGTGAAGTGCTGGGGACGGCGAGAATGTCAATGACGACGAGAGCAACGAGGATAATGTTGATCTGCCCGAAGTTGATGGTCTGGGTGACCGGCTCGGTCAGGCACGCTGCCACGAGGAGCCAACAGGCCCAAGTCAGGGTTGCGCCAGTGCTCTTTTCTGGCGCTGCGCTGCGGACAAACAGGTACAAAATACAAAAGAGCAGAGCCAAGGAAGCCAGGGCCAGCAGCAAAGAGTTGAGACCATAAGGCAGCCAGGCGAAGGCGGCGAAAAGTGCGGCGGCAAACGGGGGATAGGTAAAAGGCAACGTGATGGATCCGCTATGGCGGGGGTCTCCAACGACGTAGTCCTGCCCATAGAGGTTTTCGCCGCTGAGCAGTGCCTGCCCGCCCTTGCGATAAACGTCAAGATCGATCAAATAAGCCAGCCGAAACCCTTGTGGAGAGTTCCAAGAGGAGAAATCGACGATGAGGGCGGTAACGATCGTGATGCTGATGAAGAGGGGAAAGAGCTGGTACCAGCGGAGTTTTTTCACTTGACCAATTCTATACAGTTGCATAAGCTGCGCAAAAAGCATGAGCACCCTCAAACGGCTCCGGCAGGACCACGACGGCTACTATGTAGTCCGTGCGTTACTTTTATGACACCGAATTCATCGAAGACGGTGAGACCATAGAGCTCGTCTCCATCGGCATCGTCGGGGAGGACGGCAGCGAGTACTATGCCGTCTCCACGGAGTTTCATCCCGAAAGGGCGAATGCGTGGGTGCGTGAGAATGTTCTACAGCAGCTTCCCAGCCCTTGTGATTCGGTGTGGAAATCCCGGCGCACCATCCGCGAAGATGTGTATGCCTTTTTGAACAAACACTCGACTCCAGTTGAGCTGTGGGCGTGGGTAGGGGCTTATGACCATGTGGTTATCGCGCAGTTATGGGGCGATATGAAGTCGCTTCCCAAGAGGCTGCCGCGCTATACCAGGGAGCTCAAGCAATACTGGGAATTTGCCGGTCGTCCGGCCCTTCCGGAGGTACCTAGGGGCAACCATGACGCGCTTGTCGACGCCAGGCACAACCTCGCCAAGTTCAAGGTGTGCGCGGCTGCACTCCCCCTCGAGAAGGGGAATCGAGTCTCGAAAACCTGTTTAACTTCCTATAACTAATCTCTGAATGGTTAAATAGCTGGTGTGAGTTGGACAGTAGATATTCCCAAAGAAGCCCTTCCCGATCTTCCTCCCCTGCCGGAAGGCATTGAAGAGGTCTTTCAGGACGTGGTCAAGCGTGATGCCAAGCAGCAACCCAGCTGGGATCAGGCGCAGGCTGACAACGTCCGGAAGATCCTTGAATCTGTGCCTCCCATCGTTGTCGCGCCGGAAATCGAGGTTCTGAAGAAGAAGCTCGCCGACGTCGCTTTGGGCAAGGCATTTCTCCTCCAAGGTGGCGACTGCGCCGAGACCTTTGAGTCCAATACCGAGCCGCACATTCGTGGCAACGTTAAGACCCTCCTGCAGATGGCTGTGGTATTGACTTACGGCGCCTCGACCCCAGTGGTCAAGCTGGCACGTATCGCCGGCCAGTACGCCAAGCCGCGTTCTTCCGATATGGATGCAAACGGCCTGCTTAACTACCGCGGTGACATCGTCAACGGCGTGGAACCTACCGAGGAAGCCCGTCGCCACGATCCGGCCCGCATGGTGCGCGCTTATGCAAACGCCTCCGCAGCCATGAACCTGGTGCGTTCTCTGACGGGTTCCGGCACGGCGGATCTCTACCGCCTCCACTCTTGGAACCGCGAGTTCGTTGCTCAGTCGAGCGCCGGTGCACGCTACCAGGCACTGGCGGATGAGATCGAGAACGGCCTTAAGTTCATGAATGCCTGTGGCGTCTCCGACGAGACCCTGCGCTCGGCAGACATCTACTGCTCGCATGAGGCACTCCTTAAGGATTATGAGCGCTCCATGCTGCGCCTTGGCCAAGACGCCAATGGCGAGACCAAGCTCTATGATCTTTCCGCACACCAGGTGTGGATCGGTGAGCGGACCCGTGGCCTCGAGGACTTCCACGTCAACTTCGCTGCTCTCATTGGCAACCCCGTCGGCATCAAGCTTGGCCCTGGCGTGACTCCAGAGCAGGCCGTAGAGTACGCCGAGCGCATCGACCCCAACCGCGAGCCTGGTCGTCTGACCATGATCGCGCGCATGGGCCACGACAAGGTACGCACTGTATTGCCTCCCATCGTCAAAGCTGTTGAGGAATCCGGGCACAAGGTGGTCTGGCAGTCAGATCCCATGCACGGCAATACCTTCACGGCCTCCAATGGTTATAAGACCCGCCACTTCGACAAGATCCTCGATGAGGTTCAAGGCTTCTTCGAGGTGCACCGCGAGCTCGGTACTCACCCAGGCGGAGTCCACTTGGAGTTCACCGGAGAGGACGTCACCGAGTGCTTGGGCGGCGCCGAGGACATCACCGATGTCGATCTGCCGGGTCGCTACGAGTCCGCCGTGGATCCTCGCCTGAACACGCAGCAGTCTCTTGAGCTGTCTTATCTCATCGCGGAGATGCTCCGGAACTAATCTCTGGAACTGGTTTCCGGGAACTGGCCGGCGGGATTAGGCTCTGCCGATCCCGCGGCCTAGTAAAGGCGCCAGAGCACCGGAATCTCGCCATAGGAGCCTGAACCGAACCACCAGGCTCCTATGGCTACGGCGCCTGCGCCTAGCGCTACGACGATGAAGAATGCCAGCAGGGCTAGCGGCCCGCGGTTGCTCAGCGGGCGTTCTGGCGGTTCTTCCTCCGTAGCTAGTGCCGTGCTCGCGCTTCCGACGGGCCTGGGTGAAACTCTCTCAGGAGAAGCAACGGGCACGTTGGGCACTGGCGTGGCAGGGGGCAGGGCAGGCGGGATCGCAGCGGGGGCCTGCGGCATATCTAGACGTGTCTCGAAGCCAAGCGGTGCGCGTTGCGAGAAATCTCGTGTGAGATCCGGACTCGGGGATAGACTCTCCGGTTCGTGGGGGCCAACTGCCGGGGGTTTCGTGGGTGCTGGGATATTCGTCGTGGCATCGAAGATTCCTGTGTTGCCTGAAACGCTGAAGCTGGTGGGTGCTGCAGCGGTTCTGGCGGCAGCAGAGTTCTTAGGAACCGGCACAGTAAAAGGCGGAAAGCTAAGTTCGCGGGCCACATCATCTACGGCGGCGAGAAACTCGCCGGCGTCGGAAAAGCGCTCATGCGGATCGCGCGCGGTGGCTGTGGCCACGAGGGCGTCGACAAGCGTGGGAACCTCGTAGGTGGCGCGGGCGGATGGAGGACTGACCACGCCCTGCAGCCGCGCCGTCGCGTGCAAAAGGGGAGTATCGCCGCGGAAGGGGACCGTGCCAGTGAGAAGTTCGTAGAGGACGATTCCTGCGGAGTAGACGTCAGAGGCGGGGGTGATTGCCTCCCCGGTTACCTGCTCTGGAGAGAGATAAGACACGGTGCCGACTATCTGTCCAGACGTGAGCTGGTGTGCGTTGGAGGAACGCACGAGCCCGAAGTCTCCGAGCTTGATGCGGTGATTGGCGGTAATGAGAACATTGTCGGGCTTGATGTCTCGGTGAACAAAGCCCGCCTCATGAACCTCCTGCAAACCCGTGAGCAAAGAGTGCATGACGGCCACTGCGCCATGCGCAGGCATTGGGCCACGTTCTGCCAACAACTCGCGCAGAGTGCCGCCGGTTATCAGTTCCATGATGAGGTAGATGGGCTCGCCATCAGCCGAAAAGTCATGCACGGCTACGAGATTGGGATGCTGGAGGCGTGCCATGGCTCTAGCCTCGCGCTTGAAACGCTGCAGGAAGACTGGGTCATCCGCGTAGCGCTCATCCATAACCTTCGCTGCTACGGCCCTGCCGAGGCGTAGGTCTATGCAACGGTAAACCGTCGAGGTACCGCCCCGCGCGATCGCACGGTCGATGCGGTAGCGATCCTCAAGAATATCTCCCACCTCTAAGCCAGTCATAGCAACCAGTATGGTGGATTTGAGGGCAAATGTGTTACCCGCACTACTACTCATTTGGGTTATCGCACTAGGGTAAGGAGAGTGACTAATCTAGATAATCGCTCGCAGGATTCCGCGCCGGATCTTGTACAGTTGCTGGCCGGAGAAGAATTACTTACCCTCGCAGACGTCGCGGAGAGGCTAGATCTAGCCATCACCCGTGCTTATGACTTGCTCAATGACCGCAAGTTCATTGCGTGGCGTAGCCCGGAAGGCACCAGGCTCGTGCCGGCGTCTTTCTTCAACGACAAGGGCAGTATCAACAAGTATGTCTCTGGCGTCATTACGGTCTTGAGCGATGGCGGATACAACGATGAAGAGATTCTTGCCCACCTTTTCAGCGCGGATGACTCACTTCCCGGGCGGCCGATTGATGGCCTGCAGGGGCATCTGGCGCGCGAGGTAATTCGCCGCGCGCAGGCAGCAGCTTTCTAGCTCTGCGCGCCGCCCACTGGAGTGCTTTTCTCGGTAACGCCATCATTTTCTTTGTCTACCGCTTGCCCTAAAGGAGTTTCCTCACCGGAGGAGGGGGCAACGCCGGCGAAAACCCATTGAGTCATAAACCAAGCTCCAATGATGAGGCCGATGTCCCACCACCAGTTATACATTTGGTGGTTGCCGTCTCCAGCGAAGGAGAGCCCGATAAAGACTGTGGCACCGGTGGTGAATTTGACCAGCCATAGTGGCGGGCGGAATGTGCCCATGAGGGTGAGCACGGAGGCGTAGTACCATGGCAGGGTAACAGAATTAAAGAGGAATGCTGCCTGGTAGGCGGCAGCGGTTCCCGCGATGGCGCGTCGTGCACTGCGGCGGCTGAGCCACCAGACAACCGCCAAGCAGAGGAGCATGACCACCATCGAGGCGTTGCGAAGCACGGACAGGATCGCATTATAAGTGGCGTCCGGGGAAAAGACCTGTACTAGTGGAACTACGATGTCGGCTGCCAGAGTGGGGCCGGCGAGCGGGTTGACCACTTTTGAGTTGCCACTGATTTGGCTCAGCCAGCCCCAAGAAGATCCAGAAACCCAGGTTATGAGAGCCACCGTTGCTGCAATCTCGACCACCGCGATGATTCCTGAGACAACAAATGCTATGCACTGCCTTATGCGGCCACGCTGTTGTGGCGCGTAGTGCAAGACCATCAGCCAGACAATGAAAGGCATGGCAAAAATCGCGGTGGCTTTCAGCGCCACGGCAATTCCTACGAACACGAATCCAACCTGGAAACGGCGATGCAGCGCGGCGAGGAGAGCTAGAGATACTAGCGCGACCATGACCGATTCATTGTGCATGCCGCCCACCAAGTGCAAGACCACCACTGGGTTAGCGACGCCCAGCCACAACGCCAGCGTGGGATCTCCGCCTAGTGCCCGGGCGATTTTGGGAATCGCCCATGCGATGATGGCAAAGCCCAGAACCGAGATCAGCTTATACGTGATGATTCCCGCTGCCACGCTATCGCCGACGAGCCGGGTAACGCCCTCTCCCATCCACAGGTGGAGGGGTCCGTAGGGCGTCGTGGTATTGCGCCAGTCGTGGGAGACCTCGAGGAGGAAAGGGCCGGGGTTGACCGCGGCGCCTTCCGTGTAGGGATCGAAGCCGTCACGCACCATGGCTCCTTGCATGAGATAGGAGTAAACATCGCGGGAGGCCAGCGGAGCTGCAAGAAGCAGCGGAAGGACCCACGCCCACATCATGGTGCGGATGCGGCGAAAGCTCTCGTCATCCTTGGGCGAAGAAGACTTGAGATGAGGGGCAAGCACTTGGCGGCCAGCCAAAATCCAGGCCGCTACTAGTCCAAACAGTCCCACCCAGTACGCGACCATGCCGAGGTTTCGGCCATGTCCATAGGCAAGGAAGCCCACGTTGAGAACTTCAAGAAGCCCGCCGCGGTTGCGGGTTGCGCCACCGGAGAAAGAGGCCAGCATCAACACGACTGATGCCATCACCCCCAGCGTTAAGGCCTGGGGGATTCTTATACGGACCTTGGTGGAGGAGGAGGCCATATTAACGCTTCTCTTTTCAGGACTCGGACGGAAACAAAACATGGAGGTCAGTAGCTCGACAAGCTCGACATGGGGCTAGTGGCTAAATAAATGCAGGCAAAACAAGTGCAGAAACAAGCACCTAACTCCGACGAGCGGTGGCCTTAAGCGCAAGCGCTTCGAGTGTCTCAGTCACTTCTGGGGCCACCCCGGACTCACGCAGATGGCGTAGCCCTGAGGACGTAAGCGCTGCGATTCGCTGCTCGATGAGCGCAGGGGCGCCGGAGTCCGTGATGATCTGCGCGAGGCGCGCTATGTCTGCTGGGTCCTCAACGTTGCCGATTTTCGCTCGCAATTCCGCTGCCGCAGCTGGGTTGCTTTCGTCGGCACGTTGGAGAGCGAGAGCTAGCAGCACCGTGCGCTTTCCTTCCCTCAAATCATCACCGGCTGGCTTGCCGGTGACTTCCGGGTCTCCGAAGACTCCTAGCTGATCATCGCGCAGCTGGAAAGCGACGCCGATATCGCGACCATAGCCCCTGAAAGCGGCGATGAGGGCCTCGTCGGCTCCTGCAATCGCAGCTCCCAAATGCAGTGGCCTTTCGATGGTGTAGGCGGCAGTCTTGAAACGGTTGACGGAATTCGCCAGATTCTCGTCCTCTGAACCAGCGGCCTCGAGGGATACATCGAGTAGCTGGCCGCCGATCACCTCGGTGCGCATGCCACGCCACGGATCGCGCGCTCGGCGCAGCGCTTGGAAGCTCAATCCCGAGTCTTGGAACATATCCTCTGCCCAGACAAGGGCCATGTCGCCCACGAGGATCGCTACAGACTCTCCGAAGGCCTCCGGATCACCTAGGTGCTGCCGGCTGCGGTGGACGGCTTCTACTCCTCGATGCACGGTGGGTTGCCCGCGCCGAGTATCAGAGCCATCAATAATGTCATCGTGGATGAGGGCGGATGCCTGGATGAACTCCAGGGACGCTGCAGCACGGAGCATGGCCTCAGGATCCTCGTCTCCATCGAGCCCTCCGGCGCCGACGAAGCCTGCCCATGCATAAAGCGGACGTATGCGCTTTCCGCCACCTAAGACAAAGGACTCGAGGAAAGCCGTGGCGTTAACCACTGGGGCGCCGATCTTCTCGATCTCGGGGCGCTGCGCACTGACAAACGCTGACAGCTCTTGATGGACAGCCCCGGGAATCTCATCGAGGTTGGGAGTATGGTGCAAAGTCACGAAGTTGAGGATACCGGCTGGCGCGCCTTATTAGGTCAGGCAGGCGGGTGCAGCGGCAGCGTGGCGCCCAGAATTGCGAAAGCACGTGAGTCTGCGGGGTACTCCAGATTACGAAGAACATCAAAGAAACCCAATGAACGGTAGAGCCCAAAAGCTGAATTAGCTTCATGAGCGACTTCTGGGGTGGACAAGAGTACGAAGCGGGCAGGGATGTTCCACACCAGACTCTCCAGCAACTTACGTCCGATTCCTTTGCCCTGGTAGCTGGGGAGAACATGGATCTCGGCCAGCTCAAAGTAGCTGTGCAGAATCTCGTAGTCTTCCGGGGTAGGCCCGCCGGCCTCGAAGAAGCCTCGGCGCAGCTGCCGGTCCCACCAGGTATCGGGGGAGCCGAGGAAGCCATAGGCAATGCCGAGGATCCCCTCGCCGTCCTCTGCGATGATCGCGCTAAAGCCAGGTTTGATGACTTCAGCGCGCCACGAGCTCACTCTATTGGAACGAATGCTGGGGCTATAGCCCATGGCTTCGATATAAATCTCAACCAATTGTGGGGCCAGCAAGGAAAACTCCTGCGGGCTGAGGCGGCGGATCGTGATACTCACGTATTCAATAACAGCAGATTAGCCACTCCTAATCCGCGGTTTCGGAAGAGAATTGTTCTTCAGTCTGCGCGCTATTGAGAATCGCCAGGGAGCCTGTGTTCGAAAACAGGCCGCCTAAGGAGGTTAAACCCTTGATAAATTAGAACATACGCTCTAAAATGAGGGTAGTTGTCGTGGTTGTTGCTTAGTCTCTGTGTCAAAGACCAAGCAAAGAAACCAAGCAAAGAAACTAAGTAAAGAAACCAAGCAAAGAAACTAAGTAAAGAAACCAAGTGAAGCAAAAGCGTGGAGTGTAAAGGAGGAAGATGATGGCTCAGATTATTTCCGCAACGGCCAGGCTCAAGGGAGCTGGGCGTCAAGCACCGGGGGAGTTGAAGCGAGATCGCTTCCTTCGGCAGGCTAGCGAGTTGATTGCCTCTGCTCGCGGTTTTGCCGCGGAGAAACGCTGGGACCGGGCATTGGAGTTGGCTTACCGGGCTGGTCTACGCACCGCCGGCGCCCGCGTCGCGGTCTCTCCGGTGGCTAAGCGGCGCCGTCTTCCTAGTAGCGCCTGGGAGCAGCTGTCCTTGGTTTCCGCCGCGGATAAAGCATGGGCCGCAGAGTTCTCGCGTTACTCCCGTATTCGCTCGCGTGTGGCCTCTGGGTTGGAGGATGCTCCTTCTTCAGAAACTGTGTTTGCGGTGCTTGAGCTTGCGGCGCGATTCTTGGACGCAACCGTTTCTGACGGGGAGTTCGATGACCTAGCGGCTTAGCCAAGCGCGGTATTGGGTGCTAATCCGGCCGGCGCTTCGCTTGGTTCTAGGGGTTGAAAAGAACTCGTCTGTATTTGTGGGAACTAACTCGCTAGTCTAAGCGTTGAAGCTAGTAGATATATAAAACCCACACTTGGTTGGAGGAACAGTGTCTCTTTCAGAGCAGGAGCAGCGCGCTCTCCGCGAAATTGAGCAGTCTTTGCTCGCGGATGATCCAAAATTTGGCGCCTCAGTTGGCACGGCTTCCTCCTTTGGTAACCCCAGAGGCGGTGCATTAACCCTTCGGGGCGTGGCATTAGTCGTCGTCGGTCTCCTAATGTTGGTGGGCGGCGTCGCTTTGGCCCAACAGAGCATCTGGTTCATCGGCATTTCTATAGTGGGCTTCCTGCTCATGTTTGGCTCCGGGGTATGGATGCTTCGCGGCTCGGGGGAGTCGGCAGGGGGACGGTCGCCTCGTTCGGGGTCGGGGAAGCGGGCTCCGCAGAAGAGCGGCAGAGTCTCTGGCAAGCTCGAGGAGAATTTCCGTCGGCGTTTCGAGGAGAAGTAGAAACATGGGGTAGGGGCGAAAGCCCCGCCTCATTGTTCTCTCACCAAGGAGCTTCCAGCTTCTAGGTTTCTGAAAAAGGCTCCGGCCCTCACCGCACGAAAGTGCAGTGAGGGCCGGAGCCTTTTTCATGCCTGGTTTGCTGAGCATTCTTGTACTCTCCCTTATCTCCCCACTTTCCCCCACATACTAGATTTTGGTGGAGATTGAGGTGGCACCTGCGGGGGTTATGCTTATTCTTCAATGCGGATGAAAGGGCAATTGTTCCTGTTCGCGCGTGGCTCTAGGGTCAGAAGAGATGATGTGGGGTAGTTCTTAAACATGGGGCAGTGGTGATCTGCCGTGCCGTATAGGAGTGGGATCGAGGAAGCTTTGCGGGCTTTTCTCCCACAAGGAAAACCCTCATTTTACTTGGTTTTTAGGATTTGTTTATAGGGAAATCTGCCTCTGGGGTATTGGAAGTGGGGGAAAGTGGGGTAGAGTGGGGCGCAGCGGAGGAAGTTATGTCTCTCAGGCGTGCTTTTCGCCGCTAGAGGAATCTGGCGTCACGAGTTAAGGAGGGTGGACCCGGGATGTTTCTCGGAACCTACACTCCGAAACTGGATGACAAAGGAAGGCTGACGCTTCCAGCGAAGTTTCGTGAGGAACTGGCCGGTGGCCTGATGGTCACCAAGGGCCAAGACCACTCGCTCGCGGTGTATCCGCGGGAGGAGTTTGCCTCACGGGCGAGGAAAGCGGCTGCAGTATCACGCACAAATCCTGATGCGCGCGCGTTCATTCGTAACTTGGCAGCAAGTGCGGATGAGCAAAGGCCGGATGGACATGGGCGGATTACGTTGTCGGCGGCTCATCGCGAGTACGCGCACCTGAGCAAGGAGTGTGTGGTCGTAGGTTCAGTCGATTTCCTTGAAATCTGGGACGCGGGCGCGTGGGCCGAGTACCAGGCGCAAACTGAAGATGCCTATTCAACAGCAGATGCTGATGATGTGTTGGCTGGTCTGCTCTAGTGAGCTAGCCGCTGTCACAAAGACAAGTGTGTGTAAGGACTCTGCCCGAGGTGGATGCTCTGGTGTACTTCCCCGATATCAGAAACCTGCCTCGGACAGGGCCCTATACGCACTTAACTTCTATTCCAAGGTCCATTGGGGCTAGCCCAAATAAAAGTTGAAGCAAAAAATCTCGGTAGGAAAAGTGCAACCACGGAAAGGCGGTGAAGAAAATGACCAAGGCTTCTCAGGCGGAGAGCGGATTCAATGGCAACCGCGGTGCTAGCGAGGGCGTTGACTATGACGTAGTGCATAATCACGGCCACGTTCCTGTGATGCGTGAGCGCATGGTGCAGTTGGTGAGACCTGGCGTCGACAAGCTCGGCGCAGATGCCGTCATCGTCGATGGAACCCTCGGCGCGGGTGGACACACGGAGTATTTTCTCCGCAGCTTCCCTCAGGTGCGCGTCATTGGCGTAGACCGAGACGCGGCTTCGCTAGCCGCAGCCACGCGCAGGTTGGCGCCCTTTGGCGAGCGCTTCCTAGGCATCAATGCCCGCTTCGATGAAGTGGGGGAGAAGATCGCGCAGGCAGACTCCGAGATTTGTGCCGTCGCCCGTGAAAACGGCGTGGCGGGGGCACTTTTTGATCTCGGAGTCTCATCCATGCAGCTAGATCAGCTGGAAAGGGGCTTTGCCTATCGAGCGGATGCGCCCTTGGATATGCGCATGGACCCCTCAGAGGGAATGACCGCCGCTGACGTGCTCAACACCTACAGTCACGGAGACTTGGCGCGCATCCTTAAGACTTATGGCGATGAGCGCTTCGCAGGCAAGATTGCCAGCGCGATCTTGGAGGAGCGCCAGAAGCAGCCTTTTGAGACTTCGGAGCGTTTAGTTGAGCTCTTGTACGCGGCCATTCCCGCGGCCACCCGCCGTACTGGGGGGCACCCGGCCAAGCGGACCTTCCAAGCTTTGCGGATTGAAGTAAACCGCGAGCTGGAGGCCATCGAGTACGTGCTTCCGGTGATAACGGATGCGCTGGCGCTCGGCGGTCGGGCTTTGTTCATGAGCTACCAGTCTTTGGAGGATCGCATTGTTAAGGCGGCTTTCAAAGAGTTGACCGCTTCAACCACGCCTCCCGGGCTGCCGATGGACCTTCCCGGCACAGCCCCGAAGTTTCACACGGTAACGCGTGGAGCGGAAAAGGCTAGTGCGCAGGAAATAGAAGAGAACCCTCGAGCCGCATCTGTGCGGGTCAGGGCTATCGAGCGAGTAGAAGGCCAACCAGACTTTCATGCCCCGAGGAGTCAACGATGAGTGCCACACAAGCCAGAGATACTGAGAGCCGATACAGCGTTAGAGAGGGCCGCCGCACCATGGGCGCTAGCCGTGACTTCACGAGCAGAGGCGAGGGAGATGCTTCCGCGGCGTTGCTTGAGCGCGGAACTTACTCCGCGCCGGGGAGGACGCCACGTCGCGCGGGAACTGTCCACCGGCCGGAGCTGCCACGCCGCACTACGCGGAGGTTGGGATCTAAGCAGGTCGTCAGCAGACGCGGACGCCAGATACACCAGCCCTTGGCCAAGTACGCGCACCTTGCGCGCTTGGGTGGAGTGGCGATCCTCCTTCTCGTTGTCGGAGTGATCGTGTCGATAGCGCTTTCCGGAGTCTCAGCGGCGCAGACCTTCAAGATTCAGCAACTCACGGTTCAAGAGTCCGATCTGGGCAACCAACTGGAGACCCTCAACCGCGATTTGGAGAACGTCCGTTCCTCGGCAGATGTTGCGCGTCGTGCAGAGGACAGGAATCTGGGCGTGCCCACCACGCCTGGCATAGTCGAGGTCGATGGTTCCGGCGAGGTGCACACCAAGCGTGAGGCACAGCCGGGAATGGAATCGCTTTACGACGTCAACGGAGAGCCGATTCGCCCCGGACAGGCCTCGAGCGATCCGCGCGAGACCTCAGACATCAGCAACAGTCTCTCGGCTGTTCCGCAGGGCCATCAGCACGCGGGCAATGATGCGCAGCGAGGCGAGAACAGTGAGCGCGATAGGGCAGAGCAGGCCGGAAATCAGCCTGCTGCAGGAAGCGACTCGGGAGCAGATGATGCCGCCGAGGCACCTGCTTTTCCCGCTAACGCGCCCTATGCAAACCGGTAGATAAGAGAAGCGCACTTGGAGAGCAGATGAAGTGATGCTGGCTGTAGCAATATCGCCCGGCTCGCGCGTGGTTGCGCGAGCCTTAGCGCTTGCTAGGGCACAATGACATCAGCAGATTTGCTGGAAATATGTGGCAGATCGTTCAAGTGAGTGCAAGGGAAGGAGACCGCGGACTGTGACTCCACCGAATCCGGGTGGTCGGCGAGCAGGTGATGCCGGCCGTCGCTATGGTGCTAACCGTAGCACTCGGCCAGCACCGGGTCCCCAGGCCAGCGCGCAGCCGCGAACAAGTGCCCGCGCGGCGAGCCCCACGCAAAAGGGCATCATGCGCAAGCGCTTTAGGGTCGTTATCGCGGCATTGTTGGTACTCACTGTTGTATTCGTGGGCCGTTTGGGCTGGATTCAATTGGTGTGGGGTCCGGACCTAGCTGCGAAGGCCGTCGAACAGCGCTCGCGGGTCTATCTTGATCCCGCGCGCCGTGGCGAAGTAGTAGACCGCGATGGTCAACGTCTTGCCTACACTATGCAGGCGAGGTCGCTGACGGTGTCTCCCACGCGTCTGCGTTCGGAGCTCAAAGAGCAAGCAGAACTCGAGGGTGTGGCCGAGGGCAAGTTTAACGGCATGGATGAGGCTTCACGCGAGGCGGCGCTCGACAAGTCTGTACAAGAAACTCTCGACGAGATGGCCACTGCAATTCCGGAGATGATCAAGGAAGCTGGGGCGGCCACAGGCAGCGTCGAATCAAAGCAGATCCTAGCCAAGCTCAAGGCGGATACCCAGTACGAGGTCCTCGTTCGCAACGTCGACCCCGATATTGCGGTGAGCATATCCAACCGCTTTCATGGTGTTGCGGCAGACCATCAGGACATTCGGCAGTACCCGAATGGTTCTATCGCCGAGAACGTCATCGGCAAGGTGTCGATGGATGGTCAAGGACAATTCGGCTTCGAGGCATCCGGGGATTCACTGCTGACCGGCATCGACGGGCGCTCCACCGAAGACGTATCGACTGACGGACAGGTCATCCCCGGTACGCTGCGCGACGAGGTTCCCGCAGTCGAGGGCAAGGACATCACCTTAACCCTTGATCTAGATCTCCAGACCTACGTCCAGCAGAAGCTGGAGAAGGCCAAGGCTAACTCTCAGGCCGATGGAGCGCAGGCAGTGGTCCTCGATGTGGCCACGGGCGAGGTCCTGGCCATGGCGAACACAGGAACGGTGGATCCTAATAAGGACGTCGAAAAGCAGTTTAAGGAAGGCAAGGACTTCGAGAACCGCGCCGTCTCCCACCCTTATGAGCCCGGATCCGTAGCTAAAGTAATCACTGCCGCCGCAGCTTTGCAAGAAGGGGTGACCACCCCGGACGAAGTGCATCAGGTTCCTGGATCCATTGATATGGCCGGCGTCACCGTGAGTGATGCCTGGCAGCACGGCGTGGAGCCTTATACCACCACCGGTATCTTTGGTAAGTCCTCCAACGTGGGCACGCTCATGCTCGCCCAAAAGCTTGGTCAGGAAAAGTATTCGCAATATCTCGAGGCATTTGGCCTGGGCCAGACCACCGGTATTGAGCTCCCTAACGAGTCTTCTGGGCTGGTGCCGCCTCTAGAGCAGTGGTCAGGCGGAACTTTTGCCAACCTGCCCATCGGGCAGGGCCAGTCATGGACAACTCTGCAGATGGCCAGCGTCTACCAGGCCTTGGCCAATGGCGGTGAAAGGATTGAGCCGCGCATCATCTCCTCGATTGCAGGAGAGGACGGAGAGCACGAGAGGCCCGCGCCTAAGACCACCCAGGTGGTGAGCCCCGAGACTGCGAAGACCACGGTTGAGATGTTCCGCTCTGTGTTCCAATCGGATCCCAGTGGCATCCAAAACGGAACGGCCGGCGGGAACTCGATCGAGGGATACCAGCTCTCGGGCAAAACGGGTACGGCGCAAAAAGTTGATCCCAACACCGGTAGCTATTCCAATTCCGCCTACTGGATTACCTTTGCCGGCATCGCGCCGGCCAACGATCCTCGCTTCGTCGTCGCGGTCATGCTTGACGAGCCGAAGTCCGGGGTCAACGATGATGGATCGGGCGGGCAATCGGCTGCGCCCGTGTTCAAAGACATCGCTTCCTGGCTGCTCAACCGCGACAACATTCCGACCACTGAACCAGCGGAGCAGTTGACACTGCGAGCGCAGTGATCGCAAGCATGAGGCGCCACAGACGCGAATAATAAAGACTTATAAGAATTGCTTTAAAAGGAAATCCTCGGAATACAGGGAGCGAGAAGAAGAAAATGGCAGTGACACTCCACAAACTTGCGGAGATCTCCGGCGGGCGAGTTATCGGTGACGCGCGTGTTGAGGTTTCCTCGTGTGGCCTTGATTCCACCAGTATCGCTTCAGGAGCGCTGTTTGCAGCCCTGCCCGGAACCCATGCGCACGGTGCCAAGTTTGCGGCAGACACTCCAGCTGCGGCGATCCTCACGGATGCCGCGGGCCTAGAGATTCTCTCAGAGGCAGGGGAGCAGCGCCCGATAATAGCCGTGGAGGATATACGCGCGGTGCTCGGCACGATAGCGGCCGAGATTTATAATCACCCGAGCTCGCGTCTGACCGTGGTAGGGGTAACGGGAACGTCCGGAAAAACCACCACCAGCTACCTGCTTGAGGCGGGTCTGCTTCACGCCGGCTTTTCGGTAGGGCTCATTGGGACCACCGGCACCCGAATTAATCGCGAGCCTGTGGCAACTAAGCTGACCACGCCGGAGGCTCCGACGCTCCAGGAGCTTTTCCTGCGCATGCTCGAGCAGGGCGTGACACACGTGGTCATGGAGGTCTCCTCGCACGCATTGGAGCTAGGACGAGTGCGCGGAACCCGCTTTGCGGTGGGAGGCTTTACTAACCTGAGCCAGGATCACCTAGATTTTCACCCGACCATGGAGGCCTACTTCCACGCCAAGGCTCGCCTGTTTTCCGGTGAGCAGGCTGCCCGCCAGGCCGTCGTCTGCATCGACGATAAGTGGGGCCGAGAGATGGAGCACGTAGCCCGCGACTCAGGGCTCGAGGTTAGCTCGGTGGCCACTGATCCTGCACAGGAGGATGAAGCAACCTACTTTGCTCAGCAGGTTCGCGCGGAGGCATCCGGCGTCCAAGAGGTAGAGGTGCGCAGCGCTCATGGCGAGGTGGACTTCCGTCTGCCTTTGCCAGGGAAGTTCAACATCGCGAACGCGGCATTGGCGCTGGGAATGGCGCGCGCCATTGGCGTCGATAGTGAAGTATTCGCTGCAGGGCTGGCTCATGTCTCGGTGCCTGGGCGGATGCAGGCTATCCATCAGGGCCAGGACTTCCTCGCCATCGTGGATTATGCCCACAAGCCAGCGGCCGTGGCCGCGGTGCTCGATACCCTGCGCGGGCAGCTTTCAACAGACTCTGCCAGGATCGCGGTGGTCATCGGAGCCGGCGGTGACCGCGACACCACCAAGCGCCCGTTGATGGGTGCCGCAGCGGCCCAGCGTGCTGATTTGGTGATTGTCACTGATGACAATCCGCGCAGCGAGGACCCTGCTCTCATTCGCTCTGAGGTACTCGAAGGCGCGCGGCAACAAGGTGGCGCGCGGGAGGTCCGTGAGATTGGCTCCCGGGCGCAGGCAATTCAGGCTGCTGTCGAATGGGCACAGCCTGGAGATGCGGTTATTGTCGTGGGTAAAGGCCACGAAATAGGCCAAATCATCGGAGACCACACCTATCACTTCGACGACCGCGAGGAACTTTCACAGGCAATCGAGGATCGGATTGCCCGCGCGGCTGGGAACTCCCCATCCGCGCAATCGAGAAGTGACGAAAATGGCGTCACTGACATAGAGGAGCAGAAATGATTCCCTTGACATTGCAGGAGATCGCCGATATCACCGGCGGCACGCTCGACCACGTGGATAATCCGCACCAACAGGTGAGCGGGTTCGTCGAGTTCGACTCTCGCAAGGTAACTCCTGGCGGGCTCTTCCTCTGCCTGCCCGGCGAGCATGTTGACGGCCATGACTTCGCCGCGCAGGCAATAGAAAAGGGCGCGGTGGCCGTCCTAGCCGCACGGCAGGTGGGCGTCCCCGCCATTGTGGTTGAGCCACACGGCAAAATCTCCGGGGAGGGCGCTAATGCTGACATCTATGCGCACGACGTTGATGGTTCGGCCGCGGCGGTTGTAGCGGCGCTGTCTGCGCTCGCGCGTGCCGTCACCCAACGCCTGGCCGCTCAGCACCAACTGCGCATCGTAGGTATTACGGGTTCCGCGGGAAAGACATCCACAAAGGATCTCATCGCCACCATCTTTCGCGCTGCGGGGGATACGGTTGCACCCCCTGGCTCGTTTAACAACGAGGTCGGGCTGCCCTATACGGCTTTGCGCTGTGATGAGCATACTAAGTACCTTGTGGCTGAAATGTCGGCGCGGGGAATTGGGCATATTCGGCACTTGGCGTCCATCACCGCGCCAAAGGTGGGGATCGTGCTTAACGTGGGGACCGCCCACTTGGGCGAGTTTGGCTCACGTGAGAACATTGCCTTGGCAAAGGGCGAACTCGTTGAGGCATTGCCTTCCGCCGGCGAAGGCGGAGTTGCGGTGCTCAACGCCGACGATGATTTTGTATCCGCCATGGCCCCGCGCACCCAGGCAAAGGTGGTCTACTACTCCGCTTCTACTCCGCCGGCCTCGCAGGCACAGTACTATGCCACGGGCGTCCAGCTTGACGACGTCGCCCGCGCATCCTTTACCCTGCATACCCCGCAGGGCGAGGCCTTTGAGATAAAGCTGCAGGTCTTTGGTCAGCATCAAGTCTCCAATGCCGTCGCGGCAGTGGCAGGGGCTATCGAATCCGGTGTGGATCCGGCGCTTGTTGCGCACGCTCTATCGGGGCATCGTATAGCTTCCAAGCACCGGATGGATGTGCATACCCGCGCCGATGGCGTGACAATCATCGATGATTCCTACAACGCGAACCCGGAATCGATGCGCGCGGCGATTGCGGCTCTGGCCTATACCTCGGCCGCCCGCCCTGACGTGCGATCAATTGCGGTGCTGGGACAGATGGGGGAGCTGGGCAACGAGGCTCAGGAGGCGCACAGCGAGCTGGGGGCTGAGCTGGCCAAGTACAACGTGCAGTATCTCGTCGCGGTAGGAACGAACCCGAATACGCAGGCAATGGCGCAGGCCGCCGAGGCACAGGGTATAAATACTACTGTCTGCGCGGATGTCGAGCAGGCGGCTCAAGCCGTCGAGGATATTTTGCGCACGCCGCCGATCTCCGCGGAGGATTGGGATCGGCGCAGCGCTAAGGATGTTGTTTTGGTCAAGTCTTCCAATGCCCAACATCTATGGAAGGTGGCTGATGCTCTTGTGCGTTAAGTGCTACCACCCACAAGCAGCGCCGATAAGCAGCGCATTCTCCACACGTTAGTTACCGCCGTAACTAAAAAGAATTAGAAAGACTTTAACCAGTGACTCAGATTATTATTTCCGGAGTCGTGAGCTTCCTCGTCGCGATCTTTAGCACCCCGGTTCTCATCCGCTACTTCTCCGCTTTGGGCAAGGGGCAAGAGATCCGCGAAGATGGGCCGAAGTCTCACCTGCGCAAGCGCGGTACGCCAACGATGGGCGGGCTATCGATCCTGGCGGGCATCGTCGTTGCCTATGTCGTGGTGGGCATCTACGGCGAGATACAGGGAATAGGGGGCTTTACTGCCTCCGGGCTCCTTGTACTCGGATTGACGCTGGGCCTGGGTGCTCTTGGTTTCGCCGATGACTTCATCAAGCTTTTTAAAGCCCGTAACCTCGGCCTCAACAAGACTGCGAAGCTTCTGGGTCAGCTTGTTCTCGCACTGGGCTTTGGCTGGCTGGTTCTGCAATTTAAGGATGACAACGGGCTCACGCCGGGGTCTACGAATCTTTCCTTTGTCCGCGAGATTGATACCTTCAATATCGCAGTCGGCGGCGCGATCGTAGGCACGATTATCTTCCTAATCTTTATGTACCTGCTCATCGCGGCATGGTCCAACGCCGTCAATCTGACCGATGGCCTGGATGGCCTAGCTGCTGGTACCACGGCGATGGTCATGGGCGCTTATACCATCATTACTTTCTGGCAGTTCCGGAATTCTTGCGCCACCGCGCTCAGCGCTGGGTGCTACCAAGTCCGCGATCCGCTGGATTTGGCGGTTCTTGCCGCTGCCGGACTGGGCGGTTGCCTAGGCTTTTTGTGGTGGAACGCCGCTCCAGCCAAGATCTTCATGGGTGATACCGGTTCGCTCGCCTTGGGTGGCCTTGTAGCCGGGCTTTCGGTGACCACTCAAACCGAGCTGCTCATGGTCATCATCGGAGCAATCTTCGTGGTGGAGACTGTTTCCGTTGTTATCCAGATCGTAGTATTCCGCACCACCGGCAAGCGTTTCTTCCGTATGGCACCCATCCACCACCACTTTGAAAATGGCGGTTGGGCGGAAACCGCCGTCGTCATTCGCTTCTGGCTGCTGGCGGCAATGGCCGCGATGGCCGGCACCGCCATCTTCTACGGTGACTGGCTTCTCAAATCCGGACTTGGGATCTAGTTTCCAAGTTCCCAATGGCTTCTCCACTGGATTCTCCCCAATGACTACTGAAAGGCTCGGTTAATCCTCCTGATGGACATCTATGATGCCTCGCGTGTTCCCGCCAGTCTGCGCGGTAAGGTTCTCGTTGCCGGGGCGGGTGTGTCTGGGCGGGGATGCGTGCGCGTCCTGCACGAGCTAGGAATTGATACGACGGTCGCTGATGGAAATGCGGACGCACGTCAGTCCATGGAAGCTCAGTTCGGAGTTGACACGCTTAGCCCCGCGGAAGCGTTGCAAGCCACCGGCGATTTCGATCTCGTTGTTACTTCGCCGGGATGGCGCCCCGATACGCCCCTGCTCGTGGGTTTCGCACAAGCAGATCGGGAGGTCATCGGCGATGTCGAGTTGGCCTACCGGCTGGATCGCGCGGGCGTCTTTGGTGCCCCGCGTAAGTGGCTGGTGGTAACAGGCACGAACGGGAAGACCACAACGACCGGAATGCTGGCTCAGATCATGCAGGTCGACGCCCAGCGCACCGGCCGCCGCGCCTTGGCAGTGGGCAACATCGGGACTTCTCCTTTCGACGCCTTGCGCGCTACCCCGCGCGTTGAGGTGCTGGCCGTCGAGTTGTCATCTTTCCAGCTGCACTGGTCTTCGCAGCTGCGCCCCGCTGTGGGCGTGCTGCTTAATCTGGCAGAGGATCATATTGATTGGCACGGCTCCTTCGACGCCTATGCGCGCGCCAAGGCGAAGGTCCTAGCCGGCCAGGTCGCTGTCTATGGGCGCGATGACTCTAGGGTGTGCCACTATGTCGAGCTCGCTAAAGAGCACGGGCAGTTGGTCAGCCACCTCTATTCTTTTGGCGCGGGGGAGCCCGGTCCTGGCCAGGTTGGCATCGCCGGGCAAGCCCTCGTCGCCGAAGATCTGGAAACCCCAGGTCGAGTAAAACTCGGCCCCATCGAAGGAATTGAGCCTCCCGGTCGGGCAGGCGCCCTTGACGCAGCCGCAGCCGCTGCAGTGGCGGCACTGGCCGGTGCTGCTCCAGAATCTATTGATCAAGGGCTACATGCCTTCACCGTGGCTGGTCACCGAGGCGCAATAGTGCACCGGCACGCGGGGGTGGACTTCATCGACAACTCTAAGGCGACCAATCCTCACGCGGCTGACGCGGCGCTGCGCGGCTTGGACTCCGTTGTCTGGGTGGCCGGTGGCCAACTCAAGGGCGCGGACGTGCATCGCCTTATCGCGAGCCACGCCGGGCAGATTAAGGCTGCCGTCGTCTTGGGAATTGACCGGCATCTCATTGCACAGGCGCTGCAGGAACTCGCGCCGCATGTCCCAGTGGAAGTCATCGACTCGACTGACCCGCAGGAGGCGATGGACGCAGCAGTTTCCTTTGCTCTGCATCACGCCGTGGCCGGGGATACCGTCCTTTTGGCCCCTGCTGCGGCATCGTTGGATATGTATAGCGGGATGGGCGAGCGTGGCGACATGTTTGCCCACGCTGCGCGGCGCCTCGACCACTAGGAACCTTAAAAGTTATAGACTCGTCAGCACCACGAGAAACTTTGACAACACAAGTATCGCCCGCGCTAGTTGTATCGCGTTAGTTGTAGTTGTTCTTCCAGGTAGGTAGGAGACACCATGACAGCCACTTCTTCGCAGCCCCAAGGCGAGGTGCCTGGGCCGGCAAATCAGTCGCTGTCCCAACGCCTTGTGGAACTACGCGCGCACTTGAGTACCCGCGCGGGTCTGGACTACACCATGCTGCGTTTTTGCGTGGTCGCGTTGGTGTCAATAGGTATCCTCATGGCCTTCTCCTCCTCGATGGCCACCTCTTTGGCAGAGAGCGGCACGGTGTGGAGCGAGGCCATGCGCCAGATGCTCTTGGTCGCCTTGGGCCTGGTTGCCTTCTGGGTAGGCCTGCGCATTCCGCCGGATTCTTTGCGGAAAGTCGTGCCCCTAGCTTTGGTCGTGGCGGTGCTGTTGCTCATCGCTGTTCTTATCCCTGGCATTGGTACAGGTAGGGAAAGCGTCGGCTCCCAGTCGTGGATCGTTCTCGGACCCTTAACCCTTCAGCCCTCCGAGTTTGCTCGCGTCGTCGTCGGCCTGTTCGGCGCCTCAGCGCTGGCGGATAAAGTGTGGAATGGCTGGAAACTATCTAATCCATTTCTGGTCTATGCCGTAATCGCCGGATTCATGTTGATCCTCATCATGGCGCAGGGCGACATCGGCATGGCCATGTCCTTTGCCCTGGTTGTCATCTTCACCCTGGCTTTCGCCGGCGTCAACTGGCGGGTGTTTATTCCCATCGCGGGCTTGGGCATCCTTGGTGCTGTGCTTCTCTTTTTTAGCGGCGGGTTTCGCTCACACCGCTTCCACACCTACTTTGATGCTCTGCGCGGAAACATCGAAGATACCCAGGGCGCTGGCTTCCAAGCTTATCAGGGCTTCCTCTCGCTTGCCGACGGCGGGTTCTGGGGCGTGGGCCTAGGCCAGTCCCGCGCCAAGTGGTTCTATCTTCCGGAAGCCAAGAATGACTTCGTCTACGCAGTCATCGGGGAAGAGCTGGGTCTATGGGGCGGTGCTCTAGTTATCCTCCTCTTCGCCACGCTGGGATATGTTGGCATCCGCACCGCTCGCAGGGCTCGCAATCAGTACCAGGCTCTGCTGGCAGCCACATTGACTGTCGGCGTGGTCAGCCAGGCCTTTTATAACATCGGCTACGTCATCGGCCTCTTGCCGGTTACCGGTATTCAGTTGCCCATGATTTCCGCGGGCGGTACGGCAGCCATCATCACGATTGGTTCTATGGGCATATTGTGCAACGTAGCCAGGCACGAGCCCATGCAGGTCTCAGCCATGCAGAACTTCGGCCGTCCTATATTCGACCGTGTCTTGGGGATTCCGGAGCCACGCACGGCGCCGGAGGTTATAGTGCGCGGCAATGGCAGGCGCTCGCGCCCAGCCGCGAGCGTGCCGAATGGATCTTCGCGCACAGCTTCCCAGCCACGACCCCGTGGCTCTGCGGCCCACGAAGAAGGGGAGCGGCGTCGACGCTACGGGCGTCCCGTCACCGAGCGCGGGCAGGGCCGTTCTTCCTACCGCGAATCAACGTCGCGCCGCGAGTCTAGGGGTGCAGAAGCCCCGCGGGTGCGCCGTGATCCGCGCATCCGCCATCGTTCGCGCGGCGAGTGATCTTCTAGGCAGGGCGCGCTGGTAGCCTAGTTTCTATGAATTCTCTGCCCATTTCCGTCGTCATCGCAGGTGGCGGCACTGCCGGACACATCGAACCAGCGCTTGCAGTAGGGGAGGCATTGCGGGATCGACACGGTGCTCGGCTCACGGCGCTCGGCACGTCCCGCGGCCTTGAGCGGGACATCATTCCGGGGCGCGGAGTTGATTTGCGCCTGATAACCCCGGTGCCAGTCCCGCGAAAGCTCAATGGGGACCTTCTGAAACTGCCCTTTAACGTGGCCAAGTCTTTTCGCCAGACCCGCCAAGTGCTCAAGGACGTCGATGCAGACGTGGTCTTTGGCACCGGCGGATACGTCGCTGCACCGGCCTACCTCGCCGCAAAGTCATTGGGTGTGCCTTTCTATGTTCTAGAGACCAACGCCTTGGCCGGAATGGCCAATAAACTGGGCGTCAGGCTGGGGGGAATTGGGCTCAATGCCCACGCGGATTCCGGGATGCCCGGTGAGGTCGTTGGCATCCCGGTGCGCCCTGGCCTAGCCACCGATCCAGATGGCAGCGTGGCTGCTGCTGCGTGGAAGAAATGGAACCTGCGCGATGACATGAAGACGATTTTGGTCACCGGCGGCTCTCAAGGCGCGGTGAGCATCAACAGCGCTCTGGCAGGTGCTGTTGAGAACCTGAGCAAGGACTATCAGATTCTGCATGCCTACGGTAAGAAGAACCAGGCTCCCGCAGCCCACGAGAACTATGTTCCCCTTCCCTATATCGAAGACATGGCAGGGGCCTTAGCAGTCGCGGACCTAGTTGTGTGCAGGTCTGGGGCCATGACAGTGGCGGAAGTCAGCGCAGCAGGGCTTCCTGCTATCTATGTTCCGCTGCCTTTTGGCAACGGTGAGCAGGCTTTTAACTCCCGTGAGCTCGTCGAGGCCGGTGCGGCCGTGCACATCCCCGATGCCGAGTTGAGTGCAGAACGCTTGATTGACCAGGTTCGCTCAATTCTCGGGGATCCGCAGCGCTTGGCGGCCATGCAAGAAGCCGTCGCGCGCGCTAGCGCGGGGGACGTGGCCTACACCTTGGCAGACCGCATTGCCAGCAGCGTCACTAGAGCAGGGCGCGAAGTAAAACAAGAACACGATAAGTCCCGCAAGCCTGGGCGCGGAAGCAAAACAGCAGGCACTGAAGAGAAAGGAAACTAACATGGCAGACGCTTTGCCTTATGACCTCACGAGGGTGCACTTCATTGGAATCGGCGGTTCTGGGATGTCGGGACTCGCTCGCATCCTCGCCGCCCGCGATTGCGTAGTTACTGGCTCCGATGTTAAAGATTCCACCCCGGTTGCGGTCTTGTGTTCAATGGGAGCCAAGGTCGCCATTGGTCACCGTGCTGAGAACCTTGAGCTCGCGGGCCAAGAACCTACGACAGTAGTCACTTCCTTTGCCGCCATTCCACAGGACAATCCCGAGCTGGTAGAGGCCAAGAAGCGGGGGATCCCAGTCATTCGTCGCTCTGATCTCCTGGCTGCTCTGATGGTCGGCCACACACAGATTCTGCTGGCTGGCACACATGGCAAGACCTCGACCACCTCGATGACCGTGAGTGCTATGCAGCGTGCGGGCCTGGATCCTTCCTTTGCTATCGGCGGGCAGCTCAATCGGGCCGGTACCAACGCCCACTCTGGTACGGGTAAAGCCTTCGTCGCGGAAGCCGATGAATCGGATGCCTCACTTCTGCGCTACAGCCCGGATATTGCGGTCATCACCAACGCTGAACCCGATCACCTCGATTTCTTTAAGACTCCTGAAGCTTATTTCCAGGTATTCGATGACTTCGCAAACCGCGTGACCGAAGGAACCGGATACCTAGTGGTGTGCCTAGAAGATCCGCATGCAGCAGCCATCGGGCAGCGTGCTCTCGAAAGAGGCGTCAACGTGCTGGGCTATGGCAGCGAGGAGGCGGGGGAGAAGTACCCAGAGATTCCACTGGCCGGCGCTCTCGTTGGCGAACACATCGATGAGACTGGAATGCACGTAGCGGTTCGCCTGCGCCTGCCAGGCAGCGCGGAGCAACACGCGGAGTACGGGCTGCAGATTCCGGGCCACCACATGGTTCTTAACTCCGTGGCCGCGTTGGCGGCCTCAGCTTTGGCCGGAGGCGATGTCACAGAACTCGCCCAGGGCTTGGAGGAGTTTAGCGGCGTGCGCCGGCGCTTTGAGTTCCGAGGGGCCGTATCCTTTCATGAGGGCCCTGACGTGCAGGTCTTCGACGATTATGCGCACCATCCCACGGAGGTGACTGCGGTGCTCAAGGCCGCGCGCCAAAAGGTAGAGGCGGCAGGCCAAGGTGGGCGCGTCATCGCGTGCTTCCAGCCACACCTCTACTCGCGCACCATGGCCTTCGACGCTGAGTTTGCTCAGGCACTTTCGTTGGCGGATGCCGCGGTGGTTCTAGACATTTATGGTGCGCGCGAGCAGCCGGTCGAGGGCATTACCTCGCGAATTATCACGGATAAAATGCCGGAGGACATGCAGGTCATTTTTGAGCCAGACTTCTCAGCGGCGGCGGCAGACGTAGTTTCTTTGGTGCACCCTGGCGATCTCGTCCTGACGATCGGGGCTGGCTCGGTTACTCTACTCGCCGCTGAAATCTTGGATAAGTTGAAGGGCTAAAGTGCGCAAGGACAAGGGCGTTCGAAGCCCCGCCAAATGGATTGCAGGCGTCATCGCCGCGATAGTCGCTGTAGGGCTACTTGTGGGCGCCGCGTTGTGGGTTTTTCCCATCCTGCGTGTCGGCGGCTTTGTTGTGGAAGGCAATGAACACATCGACAGCGCCGCAGTGGAGGAGGCAACCAGGGTTGGGATAGGGACAAACCTCGTGCGGGTCAATGCGCGCGAAGCGGCGGCCGGGGTTGCTTCCTTGCCCTGGGTTGAATCGGCAACGGTGTCTCGCTCTTTTCCCTCGAAGCTCAAGGTTGAGCTGGTTGAGCACAAGGCCATCGCCTTCAAGAAAGAAGGCGATGATTCCGAGCTCATCGACGGCGCCGGTGAAGGTTTTGTGCGCGAGACCCCGCCGGAAGGCACTGTAGAGATAACAGGCTCTGTTGAACCTGGCAGTGAGCAGATGGCCCAAGCAGCCGCTGCTATCTCCGCTCTTTCCCCGGAGCTGCGTGCGCAGGTCGAGAGCCTCGAAGTCAAAGATGCCTACTCTCTTAGCTTTAATTTGCGGGATGGGCGCAGTGTCTTTTGGGGGGCCAGTGATGGCGATGATGCAAACAAGGCCCGTGCCTTTGCCACGGTGCTAAAGATGGATGGTCAGCACTGGAATATTTCCAACCCGGAGCTAGTCACCGCGCGGGACTAAAGGGCGACGTCGCCAAGCATTGCTGTGGCGGATGTGGCGGGTGTGATCTGAATACCCGCACGTCAGCAACCCTAAAGTAGTCCTTGAGGGTACCGACACGCGGCGAAATGAACGCGAATTTTCCGCCACATTCATCGAAGATGGAAGCAACCGCTTCTTGGCTTAAAGGGGCGCACGGATGCGGAATGCATTTTTCCTCGTTTACGGTCTACGCAACTGCAGTTTTTATTAGCGAAAGGTGAGCACACCTCACATGATCTCTTCCAGCAACAACCTTGCGGACATCAAGGTCGTCGGCGTCGGCGGTGGCGGCGTTAACGCCGTTAACCGGATGATAGAAGAAGGCCTCAAAGGCGTTCAGTTTGTCGCCATCAACACCGACTCCCAGGCACTGATCTTCTCTGATGCCGATACCAAGCTCGATATCGGACGCGAGGCCACCCGTGGCCTGGGCGCCGGTGCCAACCCCGAGGTGGGCAAGACCTCCGCCGAGGATCACAAAACCGAGATTGAGGAAGCCTTGCAGGGCTCCGACATGGTCTTTGTTACCGCGGGTGAGGGAGGCGGAACCGGCACCGGTGCTGCGCCGGTAGTCGCCTCCATCGCGAAGAAGATGGGCGCGCTGACCGTCGGCGTGGTTACCCGTCCCTTCAAGTTCGAGGGTGCGCGCCGCACCCGCCAGGCCATGGCCGGCATCGAGGAGCTGCGCGAGGTGTGCGATACCCTCATCGTCATCCCCAACGACCGCCTCATGCAGCTAGGTGGAGAGGAGCTTTCCATCGTCGAGGCCTTCCGCGCCGCGGACGAGGTGCTCCATAACGGAGTGCAGGGAATCACGAACCTCATCACCATTCCGGGCATGATCAACGTTGACTTTGCGGACGTTCGCTCCGTGATGTCGGATGCGGGCTCCGCCCTCATGGGAATCGGTTCTGCCCGCGGCGACAACCGCGCTATGACCGCCGCAGAGCAGGCCATCAACTCGCCGCTGCTTGAGTCCACCATGGAAGGCGCCAAGGGCGTGTTGCTCTCCATCGCTGGCGGCTCTGATCTAGGCCTGCACGAGGTCAACTCCGCGGCATCGATGGTTGAAGAGCGCGCGGACGAGGATGCCAACATCATCTTCGGCACCATCATTGATGACACCTTGGGTGACGAGGTGCGCGTTACCATCATCGCAACCGGCTTCGATGCCCAGGCTAATATGGCCGCTCAGGCGCAGCAGCAGGATAAGGCGGAGGCGGAGCGCAAGCCCGGTTCCCTTTTTGATAGCCGCGACCGTGGCGAGGCCGAGCCCGTTACCCCGGCCCCGGCACCAGCCTATGCCGAGGATCCGGCTCAGGACCGCTACGCACCGCGCCACTCCTATGAGCCTCGCGCTGGCGAGCGCGAGCCCCAGGCTCCTAGCCGTGGGGGCGAGTCGGGCGGCCTCTTTACCAGCTCCGAGCGTTTCCAGCGCGATGATCGCCGCGAGGAGGGTCGTGATGACTACCGTCTCTCACGCCCTGCCGCGCGCCACGATGACGATGGTGATGATGACCTCGACGTGCCTTCCTTCATGCGCTAAGCGTTACTCTAACGCGCTAATCTGGAGTGCATGCCAGTAAACGAGGAAGCACCTTTCACCGCGCCAGATGCGCGTTCCCGCCCCGTCCGCATGGTTTTTACAAGCCGTGCCGGCGGGGTTTCCGCATCTCCCTATGATTCTTTCAACCTGGGAGATCACGTGGGTGATGATCCACAGGCCGTCGCAGCAAACAGGGCGCGGCTCTCACGTGTCCTAGGCCTCGAGGACATCGTGTGGATGGAACAGCTCCATACCAACACAGTCACTGTGGTCGAGGTCCCGCGCGAGGACCCAGTGCCCGCGAGCGATGCCATAGTTACTCAGTGCCGCCGCCTCGGGTTGGCGGTGTTGGTGGCTGACTGCACCCCGGTCCTGCTTGTCGACGTCGAGGCTGGGGTGATAGCCGCAGCCCATGCGGGCAGGCTGGGCGCGCGCAACGGTATAATCACGGAGACTGTTCGCACCATGGTGGACCTTGGCGCGCGGCCCGCAGCTATCCAGGTGCTCATGGGGCCTGCTGCGTGCGGGGCGAATTACGAGGTCCCAAAAGCGATGGCAGTAGACGTCGACAAGCACCTGCCCGGGTCTAAGGTGCGCACCTCTAAGGGGTCATGGGGCGTCGATGTGCGCCGTGGACTTGTGCGCCAATTGCTCGGGCTCGGCGTAATGGCGATTCACTCCGATCCGCGCTGCACCATTGAGGATGAGGACTTCTTCTCCTATCGGCGCGAGGGAACAACCGGCCGGCAAGCTGGGGTTATCTGGCTCGAGGCGGCGCAAGACTAGGCCTGTAACAGAGGCCGATAGAAGCATAGAAAAAGACTGAAGGAAAAACACTAATGAGCAAGCAGGAATCCACTGCCTTGACACTGGAAGCGGCGAGCAAGCGCAAAGAGGAGCTGCGCCGGGGGTTGGAGCGCACCCGGGCCAGCATTGCGGAGCTTTCTCAAGCGGCGGGCAGGGAACAACCGCAGCTTTTGCCGGTGACGAAGTTCCATCCCGCGGAAGACATCGCCTTACTGGGGGAGCTTGGCATCACAGATGTGGCCGAGAATCGCGAGCAAGAGGCCCGAGCCAAGGCGGCGCAGTTGCCCGAGATCGGTTTCCATATGATTGGCCAAGTGCAGACGAAGAAGGCTAATCACGTTGCGCGCTGGGCTCGAAGCGTACATTCTTTGGATTCTTCAAAGCTCGCACAAGCCCTCGACCGCGGGGTAGCCCTTGCATGTGAACGCGGTGAGAGGGAAGGGGGCCTAAACGTTTTCATTCAGGTTTCTGCCGATGCTGACACTGCACGCGGTGGCGTACCTGTCGCGGGCGTCGGTGACTTGGTGGCTGAGGTAGAAAAACTAGAGCACCTTAGTCTCCAGGGCCTCATGGTTGTTCCCCCTCTCGGCGGCGATGCGAGTGAGGTTTTTGAACAGACGCGTGCGCTCACCGATGAGATGACGGAGGGCTTGGGTCGCAAGCTTTTGCTTTCTGCCGGAATGAGTGCGGATATGGGTGCTGCCATCGCCGCGGGCACCGATATTGTGCGTGTCGGAACCGGCATCATGGGGCCTCGGCCAGTAGTTTGAAAATCATCGTAAACGCGCACTTCACGGTATAAATCACTCAAGTAACATCAGTAACAATAGCAACTTTAGTTGCCGGTATTTTTTGGGATTCTGGCACTAGCGTTCTCGGTCACGAGGGAGACCCATCAATGGAATTTTTCAACAAGACGAAAGAGTTCTTCGGCCTGGGGCCGATGGACGTCGAAGCTGACGAGGCTTATTTCGCGGAGGATCGTCGCTACGAGAGCAACGGTGCTGCGGCCTATGCCCCGCGTTCTGCTTATGGCTCTGTCGCTGTTGTTGAGGAGGAGCAATTCGTGCCCCGCATCGTTGCCATCTCCCTGACTTCTTTCAATGACGCGGCCCGAGTGGGCGAACCCTTCCGTGAGGGAGATGCCGTAGTCTTCGAATTGACCGATGCTGAGCGCGGTGCGGCTAAGCGTTTCGTCGACTTTGCAGCAGGCCTGTGCTTCGCTTTGGAAGGGCGCATGATCAACCTGACCAAGGTGCTAAAGACTGACCGCAAGGTTTTTGCCATCGTTCCCAAGGACGCAGACTTCAGCAACGCGGAACTTGAGCACGAGGCCGGCCTGCGTTAGTGGCGCGCTCTCGGGCCGGCGTGCGGCGAGACGCAACGGGACTGGCCTAAATCTGCAAAGACGGGGGTAGTTCCGATAGGCTCGTTTAACGTGACTGAATTTGGAATCATTTTAATTTTCTTGGTGAGAATCTATACGTGGATTCTCATCGCCCGCATCCTCATCGAGATGGTCCAGTCTTTCTCGCGGCAATTTAACCCGCCGCGGTGGTTTATGGTCCTGGCTGAACCGCTCTTTGTAGTCACGGATCCGCCAGTTAAGGCCCTGCGCAGGATAGTTCCCCCGCTGCGCCTGGGTGGGGTCGCCCTCGATGTTTCCATCATCGTTTTATTCCTCATTTTGTCTTTGCTTTCCATCGTTCTGCGCATCATCTTCTTTGGATAGATTCGGGCCGCCAGCGTTTAAAACGCTGTGTACGTCCGTGGGTGCGAGAGGATAGGGCGCGCGTGCGTCGAGAGGCGCTAGGGGCCCAAATCCTAAACCCCAACCCTTTTGTTGATATTGAGACTGTGGCCAACGTGGGATAATGTTAGCGATTGGTTACAATGATTTAAGACAATACGTATTATTGACCGCACAAGATTGATTGTGGATTCGACCCGCGTGTTAGCGCGGGAAGGGTTTGCATCTTCACAGCTCTGGAACTACCGGGGCCGAACCGACTTGAAGGGGAAGAGAAGTCAATGCCACTGTCACCAGCTGATGTCCACAACGTCGCTTTCAGCAAGCCGCCGATTGGCAAGCGTGGCTACAACGAGGACGAGGTAGATCAGTTCCTCGATCTCGTAGAGGACACCCTTGCCCAGCTGCAGGATGAGAACGATGATTTGCAGGCGCAGGTCGAGGATCTCACCTCCCAGGTTAAGTCAGGTACCGGTGCAGCTCCCGCCAAGGGCGCTGACGAGGCTGCGATTCGCCACGAGGTTGAGTCCAAGCTGCGCGCGGAATACGAGACTAAGCTGGCGGACTCCAAGTCGGAGATTGCAAAGCTTAAGGACGAGGCTCGCACCGCCCAGGAGCAGGCTAAGACCGCAACTGCTGAGGCCGCTAAGGCCAAGCAGGCTTCTGCCTCCGAGCGCCCTGCAGGCTCCGCTTTCGCGGCGGCGTCCTCCGCAGGAAATGCCGATCTAAAGTCTGCGCGTGAGGAAGCCGCGCAGGCCAAGAAGGAGCTAGAGGCAGCACGCGCTGAGGCTGCACAGGCCAAGCGCGAGCTGGAGCGCTCGAAGAAGCAGGTCGAGGATCTGAAGAAGGCTACGCCGGCCAAGGCCAGCACCGCTGCTGCGGCTGGTTCCGCTGCTGCTAGTGGCATTGCCACTCCGGATACCCACATGCAGGCCGCCCGCGTCCTGGGCTTGGCTCAGGAAATGGCAGATCGTCTCACCTCCGAGGCCAAGGCCGATTCCAGCTCCATGCTGGCGGATGCCCGCGCTGCTGCCGAGAAGCAGCTCTCTGAGGCGGACACGCGCTCCAAGGCTCAGCTGGCTGACGCACAGAAGAAGTACGATGCACAGCTGCTCGACGCTGGTAACCGCGCCAAGAAGCTCGTCTCTGACGCTGAGGCGAAGGCTAGCCAAACCGAATCCGAGGCCAACGCCCGTGCTGAGGCCCGTATCCGCCAGGCAGAGGACAAGGCTGCCGCGCTCCAGGCAGATGCTGAGAAGAAGCACACCGAGGTCATGAACACGGTGAAGCAGCAGCAGACTGCACTCGAGGCTCGCATCTCCGAGCTGCGTACCTTCGAGCGTGAGTACCGCACTCGCCTCAAGACTCTCCTGCAGTCCCAGCTCGAGGAGCTGGAGACCCGCGGCACCGCTGCCCCCAACGGTGACGCTGGAAAGTCCCATAACTAGCGGTAGATTATCTCCGCTCTCCGTGTAGCGCTCCCGCCACTTAGTGGCTGGGGGCGCTATTGTGGTTTTATCGCAGCCACCACCCCTGAGTAGGAAGGGCACCCACATGCTCATAGCCACCCTCGTGTTGGCCTTCGTGTCCTTCGTTGCCTTTGTTAACTACATTTTGAACCCCGCTACGTGGTCGCTCGTCGTGCTATTTGTCACTGCAGGCCTAGGGCTTATTCTTTTTGTTATCGATTGGACGAGCAAACAGCGTCAAGACAAAGCAAAGAAAGCTCAAGTGGAAGCCTTTGAGGCTGTCTCCGGCACACACGAGGAAGAAGAGCCTGAGCACCATCCATCTTCTCGCAGCCACAGTCGCGAGTTTCCCGGCATTGGAAAAACCACGAGCGACTCAGGGGAACCTGGTCCAAACAGCCCCTCTGTCTAAGCCCTCCCTCTGCTTGATTCTGTTGTGCACTCCAAGTTGAAGAGAATGCGTGACTCTGCGCTGGGTGCCCACCTCAAGTGCACTGTGTGTTGACAGGCGCGCTATACTCTTCGCAGATGCATTGATCCGGCTATCACCGTGGGAGCATTTCGGAAGAAAGTGTCGGCGCTAAGCGCAGGCATCATTAGAACCGAGCGGGTGGGACCGAAATCTCCTTCACTGCCAATCAAGCGGGCACCTAGAGCAGGCGCCAAACAGGGTGGTACCGCGCATCTTTGTGGATGCGTCCCTGTGCACCGTAGATGACGAGTGAAGGATTGATTGCACAGATGAGCGTAAACAACGTGGGCGGGGTGTATCCCAAGGTCGACATGACAGGCGGTTCCCACCGTTTCCCGGATATGGAAGAGCAGGTTCAGAAGTTCTGGAAGGACGATGACACTTTCAAGGCTTCCTTGGCCAGGACTGAGGATTGCCCGGAGTACATCTTCTACGATGGCCCGCCTTTTGCTAATGGTTTGCCGCACTATGGTCACCTGCTTACCGGCTATGTCAAGGACATCGTTCCGCGCTATCGCACCATGGCGGGCAATTATGTGCCGCGAGTATTCGGCTGGGATACCCACGGTCTTCCTGCTGAGCTAGAGGCGGAGAAGCAGCTAGGCATCACCGACAAGGCTCAGATTGAGGAGATGGGTCTGGCCAAGTTCAACGAGTACTGCGCCAAGTCCGTGCTGGAATATACCGATGAGTGGAAAGACTACGTCACGCGCCAGGCGCGCTGGGTAGACTTCGACAACGGTTATAAGACCATGGACCTTGACTACATGGAATCGGTCATGTGGGCTTTCAAGGAACTCTACGACAAGGGCCTTATCTACCAGGGATTTAGGGTTCTTCCTTATTCTTGGGCAGAGCATACCTCGCTGTCTAATCAGGAAACGCGTCTCGATGACTCTTATAAAATGCGTCAGGATCCGACTCTCACGGTGACCTTCCCGGTCGTTGGCGCATTGCCGGGGACTGCAGCGGAGACTACGTTGGCTGAGCACCCTGAGCTTGGTGAGGCCGACTTCATCGCGTGGACCACCACGCCGTGGACGCTGCCATCCAACTCGGCTTTGGCCGTTAATCCTGACATTGATTATGTTCTGGTCCAGGTCACCGCTGAGGGCGCTTTCGCCGGAAAGACTCTGATTCTGGCAGATGCCCTGCGTGGGGCCTATGCCAAGGAGCTGGGCAAAGACGCGCCGGTTCTTGCTACTTTCAAGGGTTCTGAGCTCGCTGGCTTCCGCTACCAGCCAATCTTCGACTTCTTCCCGGATCTGAAGAACGGCTACCAGATCATCGAAGCAGACTATGTCACCACCGAGGACGGCACCGGTGTTGTTCACCAGGCCCCGGCTTTTGGTGAAGACGATATGAGTAGCTGCAACAAGTACGGAATCGAGCTGGTGATCCCCGTCGACGAGGATGGTAAGTTCACCTCCCAGGTACCTCCTTACGCCGGCCAGCTAGTCTTTGGTGCCAACAAGAACATCATCAAGGATCTCAAGGCTGCCGGTCGCGTCCTTCGTCACGTCACCATAGAGCACTCTTATCCGCACTCTTGGCGCTCAGGCGAGCCGCTCATCTACAAGGCGCTGCCTGCGTGGTTTGTTAAGGTCTCGGAGTTCCGTGACCGCATGGTGGAGCTCAACCATGAGGAAATCGAATGGCTGCCTGACCACATCCGCGATGGACAGTTTGGCAAGTGGCTCGAGGGCGCCCGTGACTGGAACATCTCCCGCACTCGCTACTGGGGAGCGCCGATCCCGGCGTGGGTATCTGATAACCCGGATTATCCCCGCGTGGACGTCTACGGTTCTCTTGACGAGCTGGCGCGTGACTTCGGCACCCGCCCCACGAGCCTGCACCGTCCTTACATCGACGAGCTCACACGTCCGAACCCGGACGATCCCACGGGCCAGTCCATGATGGTGCGCGTGCCTGACGTGCTCGACTGCTGGTTCGAGTCTGGTTCCATGCCCTTTGCGCAGAAGCACTACCCCTTTGAGAATAAGGAGTGGTTCGAGACTCACTCGCCGGCAGACTTCATTGTCGAGTATTCCGGGCAGACTCGTGGATGGTTCTACGTCATGCACGTTCTCTCCACGGCGCTCTTTGACCGTCCGGCCTACAAGAAGGTCGTGGCTCACGGCATCGTCTTGGGCAATGACGGGCTGAAGATGTCGAAGTCGAAGGGCAATTACCCCAACGTCAACGAGGTCTTCGACCGGGACGGTTCTGACGCTATGCGTTGGTTCCTCATGTCCTCACCCATCCTGCGCGGCGGTAACCTCATCGTCACCGAGCAGGGCATCCGAGAGGGCGTGCGTCATGCCATCTTGCCCATATGGAATGCATATACCTTCCTGCAGCTCTATGCCGGAAAGGAGGCGAAGTTCGATACCAGCTCGACCAATGTGCTTGACCGCTACATCCTGGCCAAGGTGCATGACTTGGTGGAAAGCGTCAATGCGGCACTTGCCAACACTGACATTGCCACCGCGACGGAGGAGGTGCGCCTTTTCGCCGATGCTCTGACGAACTGGTACGTACGTCGCTCTCGCGAGCGTTTCTGGGCTGGCGATGAAGAGTATCCGGAGGCTTTCAACACCCTGTACACGGTTCTAGAGACCGTAACCCGCGTGGTTGCGCCGCTGCTCCCGCATATCTCCGAGGTCATCTACCGCGGACTGACGGGGGATCGCTCCGTACACTTGACGGACTATCCGCAGGCATCCGATTACCCCGCCGACGCAGAACTAGTGGCCTCGATGGATGCGACTCGCGCTGTAGCTTCGGCTGCGTCTTCGGTGCGCAAGGCTAATAAGCTGCGCAACCGTCTGCCGCTTCCCAAGCTCACTGTGGCGATGGCTGGCTCTGCTCAGCTGGCGGATTTCAAGGACATCATTCGTGATGAGGTCAACGTCAAGGATGTCGTCCTCACCGATGATGTGAGTGCGGCAGGCACCTTCGATGTGGTCTGCAACGCCAAGGTTGCCGGTCCGCGTTTGGGTAGGGACGTACAGCGTGCCATCAAGAATCTCAAGGCTGGCAATTATGTGCGCCAAGGCTCCGACGTGCTTGTCGACGGCGATATTGTGCTCAGCCCCGACGAGTACACGGAGCGCCTCAAGGCAGCAGACCCGGATTCCACCGCACGCATCGAGAATCTCGAGGGACTTGTGGTCCTAGACACCACGGTCACTGAGGAACTCGAGGCCGAGGGCTGGGCTGCCGACGTCATCCGTGGGCTCCAGGACGCCCGCAAGGCCTCGGGACTCGAAGTCTCGGATCGCATCCGGGTTGTCTTGGCAGTCCCAGCAGAGAAGTTGGAGTGGGCGCAGCGCTTTAGTGATCACATCGCCAGCGAGGTCCTAGCCACGGAGCTATTTATCACGGACGAACTCCCCGCCGGGGAGGCTCACGACGTGGTCGAGGGCGTGAGCGCCACCGTGTCCAAGAACTAGGCTCAGGGCTCCCAACCAAGGGCCTTGAGAGGTTCTTCCGGTTAAGACTGAGTGGTGGGAGTGGCAGGCTAAACGCGAGTCCCTTGCCGGTATTTTCCGAGACCATCTCCACCGCACAGTCACAGTCTTGACCATTGTTGGTGCTTGGCCGGCTGGGTTTGTTTTTGGGGTGCCGGAAGTCGCCGTTAGGCGGTGTTGTCCTAACGGCTGGTGTGCGGGGGTTGCCAGACTATTGTCCCGCCTTGGCGGGTAAGGCGCCCGCGCTGTGGTGGCGCATTCGGATCATCCTCATTAACCCCGTTGTGGTAGTTGCACAAGGTCACCAGGTTGGCAACGTTAGTCTCCCCGCCGTGCTTCCACGGCGTGAGATGGTGGAACTGGCCCCGCTCTGCCGGGGTGTTACAGCCCGGCCACGCGCACGTGGGGTGCTCTGCTGCGAGCATTGTGCGCTGCTTTGTTGAGGCGAAGCGCTCAAAGCGGTATAAGTCCACCGGCCCCTGCGCCCGACTTATCACCGTAATAAGACCCTCGTTAGCACAGGCACGCTCTACAAGCTGCGCGCCGGTGATAACAGTCCCACTGGTGGTGCGTATCATCACATCATCGCGCTCGCGGCGTACAAGCTTCCCGTAGTCCTCCAACTGGAGGACTGCCATGGTCGTCACACGAGTACGCCCAGCCGGGGCCCCGTCTGCCTTGCCGAGCATGCGGGCGATAAAACTCTTACCCGGATGCTGCTGGTCGATGGTTCGGAAGGCATCTGCCATATCTAACCCATTGCCGGTCACTGTCAAGGTAGCTAGCCCGTTGGGGTGTTGGCGTAGCATCGCGCGCTCGCAATACGTGCGGGGGACACGCATCTCGCGCAGCCGGCGCCTGGCTACCGCAGTAACCTGCTCGCTTGGCGTGGCGCATAGTTCCAACCGCAGGTTCCACGCATCCAGTTTCCCTGTAATGCGGCGGGTAAAGGATTCGATCTGGCGCAGGGTACTCAGAGTGTGCCCGGTACGCCGAGCAGAGTTAACGGCCGAGCGTTGCTTGCCGGTATAGGGTGTGGGGCCGAAGTAGATGGTGTGCAGGCTTATAAGCTCGGCGGCATCCTGCGCGCTAGCCCCCATCTTTTCAAGGTCCGCCGCGGATAGCCCCGAGCACTCAGCAACGAGGTCAACACCTCGGCTAAGTTGTGCGAAGTACTCCTGCAAGCCCATGACCGCCACGCTAAGACACCGCCACGCGGTACGACAATCCCCAACCCGCACCGAACAAGGAAAACTGTGGATAACTCACCCGCACCGCCCCGGTTATCCACAGGCGGGCCGCCTCGCCAGAATTAGGCAGTGCGGGAGCAAGGCCATCCGGCCTATCCTGAAGGATCAGGCCCAAGCGGAGGACAACCGACCAACAAAACCAATGCATTCTAAAAGCGGAAAAGCCCCTAGAGAAAGACCCAGGCAGGCTAAACTAGCTCCGCGAGCAGCGTGTCGAGGGTATCCTCCGCGCCGCGCTCGTGGAGCAGGGTCAGGATGCGGGCGTATTCGCTCGTGAACTCCGGCTCGTCGATGAGGTCACCAAAGACCTCACGGTCGCGCAGGAAAGCGAGAGTATCCTCGCGGTTGTGTGAGGCAGATTCCTGCAGGCGTTGTGCCATCCGATCATTTATCGCGATGGGCTCGCCATCTTCATCGACCCCTTCCGCGTAGCGCGCCCAAGAGGCGACGATGGCCGCGGATAGAGTAACTGGGGCCACACCGCTGGCGAGGTTCTCTCGAACCACGGGGAGTAGCCACTTGGGAATGCGATCCGAGGACTCGGCGCACAGGCGTGCGACCGTGTCTTTGACCGCCGCGTTGCCAAAACGTGCGATGAGTTCCCGGCGATAGGCGTCGAGGTCTACTCCCGGCAGCGGACGCAGGGAGGGGGTTCCCTCGCGTTCCATGTACGCCAGCAGGAAGTCAGCGAAGCGCCGATCCGCCATGACATCGTGGACGAGGCGGTGGCCCGCCAAGTATCCGAAGTAGCACAGGCCCTGGTGAGAGGCGTTGAGCAGGCGGAGCTTCATCAGCTCATAGGGAACAACGTCCGTGACCATCTCGACGCCGGCATCGGCGTGGGGCGGACGCCCGTCGACAAAGTTGTCCTCAAGAACCCACTGTAGGAAGTCCTCGCATACGACCGGCCATTCATCGACGTAGCCGTAGGCGCTTTTGATTTCTTCCCTTTCTGCGTCCGTGGTTTCGGGAGTGATGCGATCAACCATGGAGTTGGGGAAAGATACCTCCGCGTCGATCCATTGCGCGAGTTCGGCATCAACCGCACCGGCGAAAGCGAGGAACATGCGGTGGGCCATCTCCCCGTTGCCCTGGATATTGTCACAAGACATGACGGTAAAGGGTTTTTGAGCGCTGGCTCGCCTGGCAATCAGGCCAGCGGTGATAAGGCCGTAGAAGGTGCGCAGACTCTCGGTGCGTCCTTCCTTGAGCTCTGCTATATCGGCGGCGACGCGCTCGTTTGTGAAGTCGAATTCTCCCTTGACGTGGTCGAAGTTGTACCCGCCCTCGGTGACCGTGAGCGAGACAATTTTGGTGGACTCGCGTGCCAGTACGGAGACCGCCGCCGCCGGATTGTCGGGAGCGAAGACATAGTCAATGATGGAGCCGATGATGCGGGAGTTGAGGGTGCCATCGGGAGACTTTTCGGTGAGCGTGTAGAGGCAGTCCTGGGAGTGCAGTGCGTCGCGCATGCGGGCGTCGGAAGGCATGACGCCCATTCCCACGATCCCAAAGTCGAAGGCCTCACCCTGCCGCAGGAGGCGGTCAATGTAGAGCGCTTGGTGGGCACGGTGGAAGCCACCCACACCGAAGTGGACGATTCCGGGCTTTATGGCTGAGCGATCGTAGCCGGGAACGTGCACGTCAGTGTCTCGGGCGATGGTGTCGAGAGCAGAATTGGATAGATGGATAGTGGACATGGGGTGGGAGTTCTCCTTTGCGGAAGGTACAGAAACAGGTTTCAGAACTAGACTTCGGGACTTGAGTTATGAGGTCGGAGGGGGCAGGTTAGGCTACCGGGACGGGTCTTTGACCTCGTCGCGTGCGGCAGCCTCCTCGAAGGTCTCCTTGACGCTGAGCGCGGGAACGCCGTCGAAGCCTGGCTGGGTCCCGCGTAGCGAGCGCGTCATCAACGCGGCGAGGAGGAAGAGGCCGACGAAGATGCAGATGAGGCCAGTTGCTCCCACGAGCGGGTAGAAGATTGCCACCAGTGCGGGGCCTGCGGCGACAGCGCCACCCACGCCCAGGTTGTATGCGGCCATGGCAGCGCCGGGGCGAGAGGGGTTGAGGGATACCGCGATGGGAGACAGTGGAACGAATCCGGCCAAGGAGATGCCGAAGAGCGCGCCGCAGACCAGGGTGAGGGCGAAGCCGACGCCATCGGGCAAACCGAGGCCGACGGAAATCATGGGGACGAAGTACACCAGTGACAAGGTCACGGCGCAGGCAAGACAGCCTGCCCAGACGACGGTCTTGGACCAGCCGAGCTTATCTCCCACGCGTCCGTAGAGCGGGTTGAAGGGAAGGTTCACGGCGTAGATGACGGTGGTCAGAATAAGGAACCATGCCAGCGGCCAGTCGAGGCGTTCGGTGAAGTACACCGGGAAGAACACGGCCATGGCATAGGTGGGGATGGAGTTAATGGTGCGGATGTAGGCGACGAAGCGAGCGCGACGATCCCGGGCTAAGAGCCGGAAGGAGGCTCCGAGAGTGGCGGCGACATCTTCGGAGTTTTCCACCAGGGGCGCGCGGCCGATGCGTTCTTTGACGCCGATTAAAGCGCAGAGAGCACCAATGATGACGAGCACCAGCGAGAGCCAGAGCGTCTCGTAGAAGTCGAGGTTAAATAGGGACATCGAGATTGTCGCTGTGAGCGCGCCCAAAGTGGGGAGACCTGCGGAGAATGCGACGTAGAACCAACCGGTGCCCGTGCCTAGCTTGGCGGCGGGGGAGACGGCTGTAATCCACACGAGGAATCCATAGGCAAAGAGCGGGTAGCCAAAGCCGCGGAGTCCGTAGCACAGGAACACGAGGACGGTGTTGCTCGTGGTGAGCGCCACGAGCAGGAAGAGCAATTCAAATACCACCCAGATGCTCGCGCCGAGCATCATGACTTTGCGTGGGCCCCAGAGATCTGAGAGCGCTGCTGCAAAGAAGGCGGCCGCCGCCACGGCGACACCGTAGACGGTAACGAGGGTGCCCACCGAGGAGACGGTGAAACCGTGCTCGCCGGAGAGGAAGGGCTCGAGGATATTGGTTTCCACGCCGTCGCCGATCATGAAGATCGCGAGGCCGATAAAGCCCCACAGGAGGGGGCGTGGTAGGCCCATCCGTTCTATCAGAGTTTCGGGAGGTGCGACATCGTGCGCCATGAGGAGGAACTCCGTTTCTAGAGTCGAATGCTTGTGTGAGTTCATGCGTCACATGCGGAGGAGGCACCTAGAGAGCACCCGGGCCCAAGGAATACGTGAACGATGAATTATGTGAAATCTTGTTAGTATGTCAAGCGATGTGAGCTACATTTCATAAACTAACACCAAAATAACAGAAGTCAACATATTTACGTGAAATGATGTTGACTATGTGTGATTAACTACCCCTCGTCGAGGCGCGCGCATGGGGACTGGGCCCGTTTAACAAGGAATTTCTCATTCATTCCCGGATATATGTGATATTTTTGTTAAAAACCGGCGCAGTTTCACGCTGGCATTGAAAAGTTGGATTGAAAAACAAGAAACAACTAACAGAAGCAACTAACACTGTGCAGACGAGGTCAAGGAGGTGCTCCCCATGGACGATGCGGCAGAAACGCGCTTGGGCGTGGACTCGCGCAGGGCAGAGATTCTGGACAGGATTCGCGTCGAGCGTCATGCCCGCACTGAGGAGTTGGCGCGGCACTTTGGGGTAAGTCCCATGACCATTCACCGTGACTTGGAGCAGTTGGCGGAAGCCGGGAAGCTCGAGCGTATCCGCGGGGGAGCACGTGCCATCGAGGAGGAGTTCACTGAGCGCGATGTCGTTATCAGGCGCGCCACCAACACGGCGGTTAAGAGCGCGTTGGCTCAGGAAGTGGGAACTCTCATAGGTAAGGGTGATGTCGTTGCGCTCGATGATTCCACCACAGTCGAGGCCTGCTTGCCCTTCGTTCTAGCGGCCCAGCCTTCTGGAATCATCACACATTCCCTCAAGCTCATGACGGTGGTGAGTAAGTCCACTCCGCACTTGGTGCTCACCGGCGTGGGCGGGCGCTACGTCGCCGCCACAGATTCTTTCTTAGGTACCGCAACGTGCCGAGCCGTGGACCGTCTGCACGCTTCGGTGACTGTCGTGTCCACCACTTGCATCAACGGCACAGGCATCTATCACCCAGATGAGGACGCGGCGATTACGAAGGCTTCCTTCGTTAAACTCGGCACGCGCAAGATCCTGGTCGTAGATTCCTCGAAGTTTCTTAACTTCGGCATGCACTTCGTGGCGAGCCTAGCGAGCTTCGATGACATTGTGATCGACTCCAACCTGAGCACCGCCCAGAGCGAGCAGCTGCGTGAATCGGGTGCAAGGATTCACCTTGTGGATACCCCGGCTCCTGAACCGACACTGCCTACCGCCGCAATCCTTAAATAGCGTTCCGAAATAGATTCTGAAATCAAATAAAAGAAAGCACAGCAATGACCTATGTACTTGGCATCGATTCCTCGACGCAGTCATGCAAAGCCCTGCTTGTCGACGCCGCCACTGGCCGGATTGTAGACGAGGGCCGCAGCACCCACCCGGCAGGCACCCAAGTGGATCCCGCAGCGTGGATTTCAGCGATGGACCGGGCTACGGCCGGCCTCATCGAGCAGGCGGATGCCGTCTCGGTTGCGGGACAACAACACGGCATGGTCCCCCTCGACGCACGGGGCGAGGTGATCCGTGACGCGATGTTGTGGAATGACACTTCCTCGGCACCGCAGGCTGCGCAGCTGGTTGAGGAGTTGGGCGGACCTGCCGAGAGCGCCAGCCTGACCGGTTCGGTGCTGGTGGCCTCCATTACCGGCACGAAGTTGCGGTGGATGCGCGACAACGAGCCTGACAATGCCGCCAGGACAGCGGCTGTAGTCTTGCCCCACGACTACCTGACTTGGCAGCTGGGCGGAAGAAAAGAATTGACGACGGATCATGGCGATGCCTCTGGCACCGGCTACTACTGCCCGTGGCAGCGCAAGTTCCTCCCGCAACTAGCCGCGCAGTATCTCGGCCACGAGGTAACCCTCCCGCGGGTGGCAGAGCCCAATGAGATCGTGGGCACCACGGCCTCCGGGGCCGCCATTGCCGCAGGTACAGGCGATAACATGGCGGCGGCGCTGGGGCTTGACCTGCAGCCGGGCGACGTGTGCGTCTCGGTGGGGACCTCGGGTGTGGCCAGCGCGATTAGTGATCACGCGGTCGCTGATCCTTCCGGTCTTGTCACCGGCTTTTGCGATGCGAGCGGAAAGTACTTGCCTCTGGCCTGCACTCTTAATGGTGCGAAGGTCCTTGATTTCGCAGCCATGCTCTTGGGCGTTGACCACTCCGGGCTATCTGAGCTGGCACTGGCGGCTCCTCCCGGAGCGAACGGTGTGACACTCTTGCCTTATTTCGATGGGGAAAGAACGCCCAACCGCCCGAACGCGACCGGCATGTTCTCGGGACTGCGCACTGACACCACTCGCGCCGACATCGCGAGGGCAGTGGTCGAGGGGCTCTTGTGCTCTATGTTTGATGCCGTCGAGACCATCGAGCGGGTCACCGGCTCCCCGGCCAAGCGTGTCTTGCTCATCGGCGGGGCGGCCAAGAGCGAGGCTATGCGGATCATCGCGCCGCAGATCTTCGGCGTGGACGTGGTGGTCCCAGAGCCGAGCGAATACGTTGCTCTGGGCGCAGCTCGCCAGGCAGCGTGGGCACTGAGCGGTTCTGCCACCCCGCCGCAGTGGAGCGCAGCCGGGACCACGGTCTATACCGGGGACCACGATCCACTGCCAGTGCAGCGCTATCAACGCCTGCGCGATATGACCGAAGACTTCCAAGCTCTCGGTGACTTGCAACTCTAATTGCCAGCACTATGGCCGCAAAACAGTGCGGCGGTCTAGAACCCACATCTGGGAACTAGACCGCCGCATTGTTTTAGTTACTACGCCCTAGCGGCGCGTGCCTGGCAGGTGCGAGCGCCAAGCGCAAGCAACATTGACAAGGCAGACGACGGCGAGGCCTGCGCCGATGATGAAGAGGTTGGTGAACCCAATCAGCGGGGCAAGCGCGCTGAAAGCCATCGGGATGAAGAATCCGGTGTAGGCAATGGAGTAATACACTGCAGTCAGGCCAGCAAGTTCACGCTCGCCAGCGATACGCTGTACCTCAGACAGGCCGGCAACGAGGGCCAAGCCATAACCGGCACCCATGCTGGCTGCTGCGGCGATGCCCAAAGGCAGCGACAACGTCTTTGCAGCGATGGCACCCAAGATGGTGCCGACGGTGATGACTGCCATTGCGATAGCGGAGGCACGAGCTGACTTGTGAGTATCGATTACTCGGCCGACCATCTGAACGCCTACGCCGCAACCCAGGGTGATGACTGTCATCAGGCCGGAAAAGGCGATAGGTTCCTGGCCAGCTGAGCTCGACAAGAGCTGCGGCAGCAGAGCATAAGCAGCGCCGGCACAACCAAAGACCCACGGTGCAACAGGGACGACCACGCGCAGGAAGCGCTTGTGAGCTGCAGTAGGAATGTAGAGCATGGCCAGCATGTCGCGAACGCGCAGCTCAAGGATGGTCTCTTTGACCGTCACATCGTGCGGCTGCCTAGTCTCTGGGGTCTTGGTGAGCCAGATGGCAGTAACCAAGGTCAAAAGGATGTGCAAGACATAGGCCAAGTGTGTAGGCCATGGTCCCCACTGCGCCAGCACGGAAGCGATCCCGGCACCGACGAGGAATCCTACGGTCAAGCACAACGAAGCTTTACGAGCACCTGCGGCTGGATCGCCGCCAGCACGAGCAACCAACTCGGTGATCCATGTCGAACCCACGGCCATGACTAGGCCCAAAGCCATGCCGCACAAGATGCGACCCAAGGCAATGACGAGGGGCTCATGCGGGGCGATGGACAGGAGGAAAGAGCCGATGAGGGAAAGCGGGGCAGCGGGAAGAAGGCTGGGGCGGCGTCCAATGAGATCGGAGAGCGGGCCGCCGATAAGCAGCGCGGGAATGATGCCGATGACATAGGCAGCGAGTAGGCCGTTGACTGTGACCTGGGAGAAGTTTGACGTCTCCCGGTACATCACGAGCAACGGGGTGAATTCATTACCGCCCCAAGCCACGGCGATCATGGTGCCGGCTACGGGGAACCATGAGTGCTTGGCGTAGGTCTTTCCGGCGACATCAATGTCGAGCTTGGGGGTTTGGACAGAAGCTTCTTTGGAAACTTCTGCGACGGGTGAACCCTCCTTGACGGTGGGGTTGGGTTGTGCAGAGACAGTCACAGTTGCTTCCTTGAGGAATTGAGATGGTCGTCGAGGATGGACAAATAGGAAGTCAAATCGCCGGCTTGCAGGGCAGCACTTAGTGTTTTGTGTTGGGCTACGTAGGCGCGGGCGCGCTCCAAGTTGCGCCCGACTGCCTTGGCGGTAAAGCGCTGTTGGCGCTCGCGAAGGGTATGGCCTAAGTTCGCCAACAGGCTGTTTCCGCCGTTATCCATGATCGTTTGGTGAAACTTGGCATCGAGTTCAGCGTAGGTGCCAAGATCCTCAGCGTCGAGCGCGGCGGTTTGCTCCGCGATGATGGCATCCAAAACGTCCGCGATGGCGTCGCGTTCGGAGCCGCTGAGGTTGCATATATGCGTTGCAGAGTGCTCGTCGACAAGCATGCGAGCCTCGAAGACCTCGCGGATTTCCCGCGGGCTAATCGGGACCACAAGGGCTCCGCGTTTGGGATAGAGCTTGATAAAGCCCTCAACCTCGAGACGCAAGAAAGCCTCACGCATGGGGGTTCGGCTCATGCCTAGTTGCGAAGCCAAGGCCGCTTCCGAGAGCATCTCCGAATCATCGAAGGTGCCTTCAATGATGTTGGCCTTGACGAAGCAATAGGCGCGTTCCGCCGCCGGCGGGGTAGCTGTGCTTACATTCTGCATGTGTACAGCTTGCATGCAAGAAGTACTTTTTGTCTACTTGTCGTGAGACATTGCTCATAGTGCGCGAACGTGAGAGCTAAGAGATACACAGGGCCCGCCATGTCTTAAGCCTCAAGGTTGAGCCTCACGTCTCAAGCGGAGAGGTTAAGCGGACGGGAGGCAGCTTTGCTCGAATAAGGGCGTTGTTTCTACACTAAAATACATGCAGCGCTGGGTCCTACACATCGACATGGATGCCTTCTTTGCCTCCGTCGAACAGCTCACCCGGCCGACTTTGCGCGACCGGCCAGTTCTCGTGGGCGGCCTAGGAGGCCGTGGCGTGGTTGCGGGGGCATCCTATGAAGCACGCGAATATGGGGCGCACTCGGCCATGCCGATGTTTCGTGCGCAACAGCTCGTGGGCTCGCGGGCAGTGGTTGTAATGCCACGTCATGCGGTGTATTCAGCTGCCTCTCGGCGTGTGTTTGGAATCATCGCTGCCCACGTCGGTGTCATCGAGCAGCTATCCATCGACGAGGCTTTCATGGAGCCCGTGGCCCTGCGCGGGGCCAGCGCCGGGGAGGTTTTTGAATGGGCAGAGAATCTGCGTGCCCTTATCCGTGAGGAGACAGGACTGCCGTGCTCCATTGGTGCTGGGTCGGGTAAGCAATTTGCCAAGATTGGGTCCGGGGAAGCCAAGCCCGATGGGACCTTTGTCATTCCTGTAAACAAGCAGATTGAGATGCTGCACCCCCTGGCGGCGAAGAAGCTGTGGGGCGTGGGGCCGGTTACTGCTTCGAAACTAAGCTCCATTGGGGTGGAGACTATTGGCCAGCTGGCGAACATGACTCAGAAAGAGGTAGAAATCTCGCTCGGCAACACGGTTGGTATTCAGCTGTGGCGCCTCGCGCAGGGGATAGATGAGAGGGAGGTTGCACCCCGTGCCATTTCCAAACAAATCTCCACGGAGCATACCTACCCCAAAGACCTACTCAGTGTCACAGAGGTCGATGCCGCGATCCTCAGAGCAGCACAGGGAGCGCACCGGCGTCTGCTGAAGGACGGGCGCGGCGCCCGGACTGTGACGGTGAAGCTGCGGATGGCGGATTTCCACATCGAATCCCGCTCATCAACGCTGCCTTATGCCACCGACGATATTAAGGTGCTTCAGGCCAGTGCGCTCCGGCTGGCCAGGTATCCCGAAGAGCTGGGGCCTATAAGACTTGTTGGGGTGAGCTACTCGGGACTGGAGGAGGCCAGGCAGAACGTCCTCTTCCCTGAGCTAGATCGCGAGCTGGTTCGTCCGCCTGCCCCAGACAACGACTTTGAAACCGGAGTCGGGGGAGCAGTCGTGGGGCCAGAAGGCGAAGCCATGTCCTCGGAGACGGTGGTGGAGGGGCTGACGCTGAACGCGAAAGACCCGGGAGACGCAGAAAAGACGTGGCGGACCACGGAAGATGTCTATCACCCCGATTACGGCCATGGCTGGGTACAAGGAACGGGGCACGGGGTGGTCAGCGTGCGCTTTGAAACTCGAGCGACGGGTCGGGGAAAGAGCAAATCCTTCGCTGTTGACGATCCGGCGCTAAAACCTGCGGATCCGCTCGACTCGCTGGCTTGGTCGGAGTGGTTTGCTGCTGAGAGCTAGATGAAAGGGAGTGCTAAAACGCCGGGGCAGTGGCGAAGGCTTCGCTCACAGGCACGCCGCTGGCCAGTGCGGCGGAGAGCAGGATTCGAGCCTGACCCGGGCGAAACTCGCCAGCGCTCACCGCGCCTTTGGCATTGAGCCTGGCGCCGCCGCCATCGCCGCCATAGACCATGGCGGTCGCGCCATAAGGTGCCCGCGTGCAGATGACCACAGCCACGCCGCGGTCGAGCGCGCGTTCCACGGCCTGGCCCATGGCGGTGCTCATGTTTCCGGAGCCCAAGGCCTCAATGACGATGCCGGGGAAGTGTGCAGAGGCGACATCGACAAGCGTGGCTTCCGCGCCGGGATAGGCGGCGATGATGGCGACAGGATGGGCCGCAAGTGAGGCTGCAGGCAGGGGAAATACCCCGGGAAGCCCGGGGGAGACGGCCATGGCCTCGAAAGCCACGAGGGAACTTGTGTGGCGCTTGCGTGCCCCCCGAGCGCGAACGCTGACCCCGCCGAATTGGATATACACACCTGCAGGCTGACGGCGCATGAGTCCCACGGCATCGCACAGGTTACCCGGGCCATCACCCTTGGGATGGTCGAAGGCGCGCTGCGCGCCGGTAAGGACGATGGGCTTATCGCTCCCGTGGAAGATATCGAGTGCGAAGGCGGTTTCCTCCATGGAATCCGTGCCATGAGTTATCAATACTCCGGAGATGTCTGGACGGCGTAGCTGTTGGGCCACGACGGCGCGCAGCGCGTCAAGATCGGCCAAAGAAATATCGGACGAATCCAACTGCCGGAATTCAATAACTTCTATATTGGCTGCAGAAGCAAGGCAAGCAGCCAAGTCCTGTCCAGTCACGGTGGGGACGAGTTCAACTGCGGCGTTAGTGGTGCACGCGATGGTGCCGCCAGTGGCTATCAGCGCTATGGTCTGGTGCGGGGCAGTGGAGAGGCTCATGCATTCCTAGGTTAGACCATGGATTAATCGTGGCGTTGACTGTGAGTTGGCTGGCGAATTAGGTGTTCGCGGGCACGGGATAGCGGGTATAAGCCTGCGTCCCTATACAGTGGAGGGTTAGAAATTGGTGCGTGTACGCCGCGCGCTTTTACACTTTGTGAGGAGAAACAGTGAAATTCACCAAATTAAGTGCGGGTTTGTTGGCCGCTTGCGCTGCGACTGCGCTTGCTGCCTGCTCGTCTTCGGACGAGGGCTCCTCGGCGGCCAGTAGTTCAGCCGCTCCGAACACCGCCGCCCAGGAAACCACCGATGCGCAGGCTCAGACCCCGACAGCGGCCGATCTTAACGCGATCCTCGCCCGGGCTGCTGACCCTAATGTTCCGCTGGAGGAGAAGACCGTCACGGTCCAGGGTGGACAAGATGCCCCCGAGCTCTTCGACACCATGGCGAAGTCCCAGGCTGAATCCGGCGCAGTTTTCGAGGTAGTTGATCCTGTATTGCCCGGTCTAGTCCCGGATTCCGCCTTGGCCACGGTCAACTTCTCTACGCCAGATGGCCAGGGGCAGACCGCTGACCAGGTTGAATTCATTTACGAGGATGGGCACTGGAAGCTCTCGAAGTCGTGGGCGTGCACGTTGGTGACCAATATCGTTCCTCCGGAAGAAGTCCCGGCTATGTGCGCCGACACCGCTGCTGGCGCTTCCCCGGCTGATCAGGCTCCAATGCAGGAAGCTCCCGCTGAAGGCGCCCCCGCCGAGGGAGCACCCGGAGAGGAAGTCCCCGCTCAATAAGAGTTCTCAATAAGTATTCGTATTGAGGGGCTATGCGCGTCTTAAGAATCGCTCGCGGCGGCTTTTTGTGGGCTCTGGGGAGAGGCGCTTAGCAGGATCTTCCGGTTTTGGAGTGCATTGATTCTGTTGGTCAGCACCGAGACCGATCATTCAGGATAGGCCGGATGGCCTTGCTACCGCACTATGGAATTCTGGCTAGGCGGCCCGCCTGTGGATAACCGGGGCGGTGCGGGTGAGTTATCCACAGTTTCCTTACTGGGTGCGGGTCTGGGATTGTCGTACCGCGTGGCGGTGTCTTAGCGTGGCGGTCATGGGCTTGCAGGAGTACTTCGCACAACTTAGCCGAGGTGTTGACCTCGTTGCTGAGTGCTCGGGGCTATCCGCGGCGGACCTTGAAAAGATGGGGGCTAGCGCGCAGGATGCCGCCGAGCTTATAAGCCTGCACACCATCTACTTCGGCCCCACACCCTATACCGGCAAGCAACGCTCGGCCGTTAACTCTGCTCGGCGTACCGGGCACACTCTGAGTACCCTGCGCCAGATCGAATCCTTTACCCGCCGCATTACAGGGAAACTGGATGCGTGGAACCTGCGGTTGGAACTATGCGCCACGCCAAGCGAGCAGGTTACTGCGGTAGCCAGGCGCCGGCTGCGCGAGATGCGTGTCCCCCGCACGTATTGCGAGCGCGCGCTGCTACGCCAACACCCCAACGGGCTAGCTACCTTGACAGTGACCGGCAATGGGCTGGATATGGCAGATGCTTTCCGAACCATCGACCAGCAGCATCCGGGTAAGAGTTTTATTGCCCGCATGCTCGGGAAAGCAGGCGCGGCCCCGGCTGGGCGTACTCGTGTGACGACCATGGCAGTCCTCCAGTTGGAGGACTACGGCACGATCCTGCGCCGCGAGGGCGATGATGTGATGGTGCGCACCACCAGTGGGACTGTTATCACCGGCGCGCAGCTTGTGGAACGCGCCTGTGCCAACGAGGGGCTTATTACGGTGATAAGTCGGGCGCTGGGGCCTGTGGACTTGTACCGCTTTGAGCGCTTCGCGTCGGTCAAGCAGCGCACGATGCTGGCAGCAGAGCATCCCACGTGTGCGTGGCCGGGCTGTAAGACCCCGGCAGAGCGGGGGCAGTTCCACCATCTCACGCCGTGGAGTCACGGCGGGGAGACTAACGTTGCCAACCTAGTGACCTTGTGTAGTTATCACAACGGGGTTAATGAGGATGATCCGAATGCGCCGCCACTGCGCGGGCGGCTTGCCCGCCAAGGCGGGACAATAGTCTGGCAGCCCCCGCACACCAGCCGTTAGGCCAACCGGCCCAACGGTAACTTAAAGCACCCCAAAAACCCAGCGCGCTTAACCGAAAGAGCCGCTTAGCTTGCTGCGGGAGCGAAATCGAGGGCAGTATTGGTGGACTGCACCACGCGCAGATCTGAATCATCCGTGCCGTAGATGACCTTGGTATCGAAGGCAACGCTGCCCTCCACAGGCAGCGGCTGCGTGAGATCGATGGAGAGCTCTCCGGTTGATTCGGTATGCGAATCAAGAACCTTGAGTTCCTTGTCTGCGAGTTCAGTTCCCTGGGCTGTGCCCTCGAAGGATAGCGCGCCGAGGGAGGGGCGCTGCTGGACTGAGACGCCCAGTTGAGCCTTATCGCCCTCTAAAGAGTTGAGGGTATAGGTGGTGGTCTGCAGCAGGGTGGATTCGCCGGCAACACGGGAATCAACGGTCCATCGTGCGCCCTCGCCGATTTCCTCGGTAGGGAAGACCACAGGAAACGAGCTCAGCTGGGTTACTGCCTGCTCGACTACCTGACGAGCGTTGTCGGAGGCTCCCTGCGGCGCAGCGAGACGCAGTGAGGACATCTGCCCGGAGTCTTCCGCGCGCCAGCCGAATTGGAAGCCCTCCGCGCTGGAGAGATCTTCTTCGCCACTATAAGTGGGCACACCAGAGGTCACGAAGGCATTGCGGGTGGCGGGTAACTGCCCTTCCACAGCTTCGGAGGCAGCCTCGACGCTGGCTTGCAACGGCAGCGTGACCTTCGGGTCGTCGACGGAGGAAGCCTTGAAAGCAGCTGCGGCAGTGGAGTTGAAGAGATCCTGTTGGAAGCCCTGTGCGAAGGAATAGTCGAGCTTTTGCTCGGAATCAATATCCTTAAACTCTAAGACGCGCTTTTCTCCCCGCCCGGCGTCGATGACGGATACGCGGGGCGCATCAAGGGTGAGCCCCACTGGCTGTTCGACCGGAGGTCCGGGCTTTTCATAGGAGCAGCCAGCTAAGGCTCCTCCGCTAAGGGCAAGGGCGGAAAGGATGACAAGAGTCTGCACACGAAACACGCATTCCAAAATACCGGACGTCGCGGTTTAGAATGGTGCGGGTGAGTCAGATTCGAAGGAGTTTCCTTAAAACCATGGTCGCGGTCGTGCTTTCCGTGGCGGCCGTTGACCAGACAGTCAAGCAGCTCATGCTTACTATCCTGACCGAGGGCGAGCCGCTGCCGATCGTGGGGGATTGGTTCCGGCTTTATCTTCTTTTTAACCCCGGCGCGGCTTTTTCCATGGGCGGGGATTCAAGCACGTGGCTTTTTACCACCATTCAGCTCTCCTTCGTTATCGGCGTGGCCATCGCGGCTCCACGCATAAAGGATCGTGGCCAGGCAATCGGTTTGGCGCTGATCGCTGGAGGTGCACTAGGCAACCTCCTCGACCGCCTCTTTCGCGAGCCGGGCTTCTGGTTCGGGCACGTCGTAGACTATATCTCGGTGGGGGACTTCGCAGTCTTCAACATTGCAGACGCCTCGATCACCTGCGGGGTGCTGGTATTCATTGTGTCCATGCTGCGAGAGGAAAGGAGGCACAAGCTTGAGCAATAGGCAGACACGCACCTTCCTTGTTCCCGAGGGCCTCGATGGAATGCGGGCCGACGCCGCACTGGCCAAGCTCTTGGGGCTCTCGCGCTCAGTCACAGCGCAGCTGTGTGCTGACGGCGATGTGGTGATCGATTCGGCCGCCGTGTCCAAGTCGGACCGCCTCCAGTCCGCGACCATGGTTGAGGTCACGTTGCCGCAACCAGATGCACCACTCGTGCCTAAGGAAGAACTCGTCGAGGGCATGGATGTGCTCTACGCCGACGAAGACATCATTTGCGTGCAGAAGCCAGTCGGGGTTGTCGCCCACCCCACCCTAGGATGGGAAGGCCCCACGGTCATCGGAGGTCTGCGTGCGGCGGGGTACAAGGTCGCAGAGTCCGGTCCCACGGAGCGGCAGGGAATAGTCCACAGGCTTGACGTGGGTACCTCCGGGGTCATGGTTGTCGCTTCCTCGGAGCGAGCCTACTCCGCGCTCAAGCAGGCCTTCAAGCAGCGCACCATCACCAAGACTTATCACGCCATTGTGCAGGGTTTGCCCGACCCAATCGAGGGAACTATCGACGCCCCCATTGGAAGGCACCCCTCCGCAGGGTGGAAGTTCGCCGTCGTAGACGAGGGTAAGCACGCGGTCACGCACTATAAGCTCCTCGAGGCTTTCCGAGAAGCAAGCTTGCTGGAGGTACACCTCGAGACCGGGCGCACCCACCAGATCCGCGTCCACATGGCTGCCGTTGGACACCCCTGCGTGGGCGACCCCATGTACGGCTCAGATCCCAATCTTGCCCAACGCTTGGGGCTCAAGCGGCAGTGGCTGCACGCGCTCAAGCTCGGGTTCACGCATCCAGGGACGGGCAAGTGGTTTGAGATAGAGGCGCCCTATCCGCCTGATCTGGCACATGCCCTGCAGGTCTTGCGCTCATGAGGGTTTCTGCCCCATCCGCGCAGCGCATCTACCGGCGGCGCCGCGCTGCAGGAGGAATGTTCCTCGCGGGGCTTCTTTTGCTCGTGGTTTTCCTCTTCGGCGCCTTCGGGACGCACTCATCTACAGGCCTGCAAGGAGACCGCTTGGGGCCGGATGAGGAAAGTCGGGCCGAATATATCGCGCGGGCGCAGAAGCAGTTGGCTGAGGTTGACGCTGATTCGCCTACCTACGCTCTTGTCTCTTTCGATCATGATCTTTCAGCGACGGAGACTGCCGCAGCGGTGTCTCCGATCCGCCGCCTCAACGCTGTAATCATTGCGCAGTCGGCTCCTTTGGCCGTGCCTGAGCCCATTGCGGGTGAGGAACGCACGGACGTCTTAGACAGGCTTTTTGCTCGCGTGAGCTCGAGCCTTTCCGGAGTTGGCACGACCCCAGCCCTGGATAAGGCGAGCGCGGTGCTGGTGTGGGACGATGGCGCACACCTGCAGGAACTCGCTGACAACTCCTTGATTGCTGCGGTTGAGCCTGCGCCAGCCGACGCCCCCTGGGGATCCTTCGCCGTTCGGCCGCTGGGCACGGATTAAACAACGGGTAGGCTCGGTTTGATCATGAAGAGCTTTAAGAACTGGCCACCAAATTATCGCTTTGCCTATGTGCTTTGTGCACTTGGCCTAATCGTGTGCGCCGGTGCAGTTGTCTGGCGTCTCGGCGGCGCCGAGGGGATGGTGATGGCTGGGCTGGGATTGCTGAGCTGTGCGGTGTTGCTGGTGATGATGCCGCGGTGGGCGCTCGACGGCAATGAAGAAGGCGAGCGCCGAGCGCGTGCCAGAGCAGCGCGCGAGGAGTTGCGGCAATCGCGCCGCGGGAGCTCCCAGAACTAGAAATCCTCGATCTGGCGAAGCTTGTGGGAATGGCGGGTTGCCCTGCGCTGCCTGATGAGATCGGTGACGTAGATGGCCACCGCTATCCAGATGATGCCGAAGCCAATCCACCGCGCTGTCGACATGTGCTCATTGACCACGAAGAGCGCCCACAACATCTGCATAACCGGAGTGATGTACTGCAGCATGCCGATGGTAGCCAAAGGCAACTGTTTGGCACCTTTGGCAAAGGTCATCAGCGGCAGGGCGGTGATGATGCCGGAGCACACGAGCAACGCCACGTGGGAGGGCCCCTCGCTCAGGAAGGTCGATTCCCCGCGGATACTCAGATAGATGAGGTATCCGAGTGCAACGGGAACCATGACTAGCGTCTCAGCTGCGACGGAAGTGGCGGCTGAAACCTGCAGCTGTTTTTTGACGAGTCCGTAGATGCCGAAGCTGAAGGCCAAAAGGAGCGAAATATACGGCGCTTGGCCGGTCATAAACGTCAACCACAGCACCGCCACGAAAGCAACGCCCACAGAAGCCGCCTGCCAGCGATTGAGTGTCTCCCGCAGGAAGATGATGCCCAAGGCGACCGAAACAAGCGGATTAATGAAATATCCCAAGGCCGCGTCAGCCACATGCCCGGAGTTGATCGCAAGTACGTAGACACCCCAGTTGATGGTGATGAGAGTGCCGCAAGCAGCCACCTTGCCCCACGTGCGCAGGGTGAAACCGCGCAGCTCGCGCCAACCTCCGGTGAAAAAGAGGAAAACGCATACTAGAAGCGCGGTCCAGATGACGCGGTGCGCGAGAATTTCTAACGGCCCGGCGGGCTTGAGCAGTGGGAAAAACGCTGGGAAAAATCCCCACATGAGATAGGTAATTACGGTGTAGAACATCGAGGGCTAATGCTACTCCCAGTATAGCCAATGTGAAGCACGGGTTCGCGTTTATTTTCGCCTCTTGCGTCGACCGCTAGAATGTTCGCATGGCCAAAAACTCCTCCTTCGTTCACCTGCATAATCACACCGAGTTTTCCATGCTCGACGGCATGGCAAAGGTGGACCTGCTTGCTGAAGAGGTTTTACGTCAGGACATGCCAGCGGTAGGCATGACGGACCACGGCAACATGTTTGGCTCCAACGCCTTCTACCAACGCATGACCAAGGCGGGTATCAAGCCCATCATTGGCATCGAGGCCTATATGGCGCCGGAATCCCGCTTTAATAAGAAGCGCGTGCTGTGGGGAACCCCGGATCAAAAGCGGGACGATGTCTCGGCCTCCGGCGCGTACCTGCACCAGACCATGCTCGCGGAAAACGCCACCGGCCTGAAGAACCTTTTCACGCTTTCCTCCCTGGCCTCCTACGAAGGCCAGCTGGGAAAGTGGCCGCGCATGGACGCCGAGCTCATCGCTGAGCATGCGGAGGGAATCATCGCCACCACCGGCTGCCCCTCGGGAGACGTACAGACGCACCTGCGTCTGGGCCAGTTCGATGAGGCTTTAGAGGCCGCCGCGATGTGGCAAGACATATACGGCAAAGACAACTTCTTCCTTGAATTGATGGACCACGGACTCGACATCGAAAAGCGCACGCGTGACGGGCTCCTGGAAATCGGACGCCGGCTGGACTTACCTCCCCTAGTGACCAATGACTGCCACTACGTCCTGGAGTCACAGGCTCCCGCCCACGAGGCCATGCTCTGCGTACAGACCGGCAAGACTTTCATGGACCCGGATCGCTTCAAGTTTGGTGGAACCGGCTACTACATCAAGTCCGCAGCGCAGATGCGTGAGACGTGGGATGACATGATTCCCTCCGGCTGCGATAACACCCTGTGGATTGCCGAGCGGGTCCAAGACTATGGCGAGATCTGGGAGGAGCACTCCCACGACCGCATGCCTATCGCCGACGTGCCGGAGGGCCATACGCCTACCTCGTGGCTCACCCACCAGGTCATGGCGGGACTGCAGGATCGCTTTGCGGGACAAGAGGTGCCGGAGAAGTACCTGGAGCGCGCCCAGTATGAGATCAGCGTCATCGACATGAAGGGCTACCCTTCCTACTTCCTTATCGTGGCCGAGCTCATCAAGCATGCGCGTTCCGTCGGCATTTGGGTGGGACCAGGCCGTGGTTCGGCGGCGGGTGCCCTCGTTGCCTATGCCTTGACCATTACCAATATCGATCCTATCGAGCACGATCTGCTCTTCGAGCGCTTTTTGAACCCCGAGCGTCCCTCCGCACCGGATATCGATATTGACTTCGATGATCGCCGCCGCGGTGAGATGATCACCTACGCCGCTGAACGCTGGGGCGAAGACAAGGTCGCGCAGGTTATTACTTTCGGTACGGTCAAGACCAAGCAGGCCATCAAAGACTCCGCGAAGGTGCACTTCGGGCAGCCGGGATTCCAAATTGCTGACCGCATCAACGGCGCGCTTCCCCCGGCGATTATGGCCAAGGACATCCCGCTCAAGGGAATCATGGACCCGGAGCACGAACGCTATTCCGAGGCCGCTGAGGTCCGGCAAATGATCGAGACTGATCCCGATGTCAAGAAGATCTACGAAACCGCCCGCGGCCTCGAAGGCGTGGTGCGCCAAGCAGGTGTCCACGCCTGTGCGGTGATTATGGCCTCGGTTCGCCTCATGGACCACATTCCGATGTGGCAGCGCCCGGCGGATGGGGCGTACATCACCGGCTGGGACTACCCTGCGTGTGAGGCCATCGGTCTGTTGAAGATGGACTTCCTGGGATTGCGCAACCTCACCGTGATCGGTGATGCCCTGGCCAATATCAAGCGCAACCGTGGCGAAGATCTGGAGTTGGAGGATCTCCACGCTGACGATCCCGCGGTCTCCAAGGTCTATGACCTGCTCTCACGTGGCGATACCTTAGGCGTGTTCCAGCTCGACTCCGGCGGAATGCAGGAACTGCTGAAGCGCATGAGACCGACCGGCTTCAAAGACATCGTGGCCTCCCTGGCCCTGTACCGGCCCGGCCCCATGGGTGTCAACGCGCACTGGGACTATGCCGACCGTAAGAATGGTCGCAAGGACATCACCCCAATCCACCCCGAATTGGAAGAGCCGCTGCGCGAAATCCTCGACGAGACTTATGGCCTCATTGTCTACCAAGAGCAGATCATGCGTATCTCTCAAAAGGTGGCTAACTATACCGCCGGTGAGGCCGATGGCTTCCGTAAAGCAATGGGTAAGAAGAAGCCCGAGGTCCTAGCCCAGCAGTACGATAAGTTTTGGGGTGGCATGAAGGAAAACGGCTATTCCAAAGCCGCCATGGACGCCTTGTGGGGAACCATTGAGCCCTTTGCCTCCTACGCCTTTAACAAGTCTCACGCCGCAGGCTACGGACTAGTCTCTTTCTGGACCGCCTACCTCAAGGCTTACTACGCCCCAGAGTACATGGCGGCGTTGTTGACCTCGGTGGGAGACAAGAAGGATAAGTCTGCGATCTACCTTTCTGACTGCCGCCACCTGGGAATCCACGTGCTCTCGCCGGATGTCAATCACTCGGAGGAGAACTTCCAGGCCGTGGGCGAGGACATTCGTTTCGGCATGGGGGCCATCCGCAACGTTGGTTCCGAGGTGGTCGAATCCATCGTTAAGACCCGGCAGGAGAAGGGCGAGTTCACCTCTTTCTCGGACTATCTGGACAAGATCGAGCTGGCGGCCTGTTCCAAGCGTGTGACCGAATCACTCATCAAGGCCGGGGCCTTCGATTCCTTGGGCCATCCGCGCAAGGGCCTCATGCTCATCCACGAGGATGCGGTTGATTCAGTGCAAACCACCAAAAAGGCCGCGGACAAGGGGCAATTCGATCTCTTCGCCGGCTTTGGCGGGGAGGAGAACTCTAGCGCGGTGAGCGCCTTTGCTATCGATGTCCCTGACGAGAGTTGGGACCGCAAGCACGAGTTGGCCCTCGAGCGCGAAATGCTTGGCCTCTATGTCTCGGGGCACCCGCTCGACGGCTTCGAGGATGCACTAGATTCTCAGACGGATACTGCTTTGCCCAAGATCCTCGCCGGCGAGGTCCACAATGGCCAAGAGCTCATCATTGGTGGCATCATCTCGGGCGTGGATCGCCGCTATTCCAAACGCGACGGTTCTCCCTGGGCCATTGTCAACGTGGAAGACCATAACGGTGCCCAGGTAGACATCCTGGTATTCAATCAGGTCTATTCCTTGGTCGCCCCCCAGATCGTCGAAGACAATATCATCCTTGCCAAAGTCAAGGTGAAGATCCGCGACGACCGGATGTCACTGTTTTGCTCCGACATCAGGGTGCCAGACTTGGGCCCCGGCGGGGGAGCAGGTCTGCCGTTGCGCCTGACCATGCGCACGGATCAGTGCACCCTGGACAATATTGCCAACCTCAAACAGGTACTGGTCAATAACAAGGGTGAGTCCGACGTCTATCTCACGCTTGTCGACGGCGACCAGTCAACCATGATGGTTTTGGGCGAGCACCTTCGGGTGGAGCGCTCCGGAAATCTCATGGGCGATCTCAAGGCAAAGCTGGGGGCGGGAATCCTCGGCTAATAGGCCGCACCTTCTTTTACTCTTAATAGCCCTTTTTACGCAGCACAGATAACAGCGACATGAATATAATGTCGCTGCGGTGCGGGTCGCACAAAGGAACCCAGCTAAGGTAGACCGCATGGTCTATTGAAGGCTAGATTCATTTCGCGTTGAAGAGGAGTTTTAAAAAAGATGGTCAATAGGATTCGCACCACCCATGTGGGTTCGCTACCCCGCACCAAAGAGCTGCTCGCAGCCAATCTCGAGCGTTCCGCTGGAACCATCTCTCAGGAGGAGTTTCACGAGATTCTGCGCCGCTCTGTTGAGGACGTTGTCCAGCGCCAGGTAGATCTTGGCATCGATATTCTCAACGAGGGCGAGTACGGTCACGTCACTTCAGGGGCCGTAGACTACGGCGCCTGGTGGAACTACTCCTTTACCCGTCTTGGTGGATTGACCATGACGGATAAGGATCGCTGGGAGATTGGGGAGCAGATTCGCTCGGAGCCTGGGAAGGTGCGCTTGTCCTCGATGAAGGATCGCCGCGACCGTGCATTATTTGCGGAGGCTTATAACGACCCGGATTCCGGGATCTTCACCGGTCGCAAGAAGGTGGCAAACCCGGAGTTTAGTGGGCCGGTAACCTACATCGGTCAAGACCAGGTCAATGCCGATGTCACCCTTCTCAAAGACGCGATGGCGAAGGCTGGTGCTCAGGACGGCTTCGTTGCTGCGCTCTCTCCGGGCGCGGCGGCGCGACTGCCCAACAAGTACTACGAGGAAGACATCGATCTCGTGCGCGCCTGCGGTCAGGCCCTCAAAAGCGAATACAAGGCCATCACGGATGCAGGGCTGACCGTGCAATTTGACGCCCCCGATCTTGCCGAGGCCTGGGACAGCGTGGTTCCAGAGCCCACCGTGGTGGACTTTCAGGCCTTCCTTCGTGAGCGCATCGACGTCCTCAATGAGTCGATTAAGGATCTCCCACGCGAGCAAACCCGCCTACACATCTGCTGGGGATCCTGGCACGGACCGCACGTGACAGACATTCCCTTCGCGGACATTATCGGTGAAATCCTGCGTGCCAAGGTCGGTGGCTTCTCCTTCGAAGGCGCATCTCCGCGTCACGCGCACGAGTGGCGGGTCTGGCAGGATCACCAGCTGCCCGCAGGAACGTTAATCTATCCCGGCGTCGTGTCTCACTCGACCAATGCTGTGGAGCACCCGCGGCTGGTGGCAGATCGCATCATCAAGTTCGCTGAGCTAGTTGGCCCTGAGAACGTTGTGGCCTCCACTGACTGCGGGCTCGGTGGCAGGTTGCATCACCAGATCGCCTGGGCCAAGTTGCAGTCCCTCGTGGAGGGCGCAGAGCTGGCCACGAAGGAGCTCTTCTAGTTTGAAGATGGCGGGGTCAGAGGGTCTAGAGCTGGATGCCCGCCTGTTTGAGCGCGGCGCGCAGCGGCTCGAGTATGGAGGGATCAGATTTAGCGATAAGCGCCAGCCCCTGGACCGCCGCTGCGCCGAGGCCCAAAATTGCCCCGGCCCAAGCTATGCCTTCCGCGGTGGCAGTACCCGGGCGCAGGAACTGCACGAAATCGGGCATCTCGTCCCATTTCTGATTTTCCACTTCTTTCTCGTGCTCAGCCACGCAGTCCGGCGGGGTGGGCATCCCGGAAGATCCATATCCATTGGCTAATCCCAGCATCAGTTCCTTGGGCCCCATGAAAGAAGAACCCGCGGTTCCGTCGTCGACCGCAGCCTGGTGCGCCGCCTTGGCATCCTCAACTTCCTGTTGGCACGACTCAGTGAGGCCACCCTCCTCGGCTTGGGCGGCGACAGGGCTGAGTATAGCGACGCCGGTGGCGCCAAGGGCGACAAGAGCGACTGAAAGACGAGAGCGGGACATGGGTTTTGACTCCTTGGAGGGTGAGGGACGCAGGAAGCGTGCCCCCACAACTTAGCAGAGCAAGAACGGCCCCGCCATGGCTATAAGCGCGAAGCCATTCTAAATACCGGTCTGGCTACCGGTATTTCCCGACGAGAAGGCAACCAATTGAGCGGCAGGTAATGCGACGCTTCGCATACCCTGGGGCTAAGATGAATACCCATGAGTAGTAACACCGCAGTTTTTGAGCCCATTCATGCCTCGGACATCCAGTCGGCCCAAGCACGAATTAGCTCGGAGATTGCGCCGACTCCGCTGCAGTATTGCCCGCGACTTTCCCGCCAGACCGGCTACGAGGTTTACCTCAAGCGCGAGGATCTGCAGGATGTGCGTTCTTATAAGATTCGTGGTGCCGTCTACGCGATCTCGAACTTGAGTGAAGCGCAGCGGGAAGCCGGCATCGTGGCAGCATCTGCCGGCAACCATGCCCAGGGCGTCGCCTATGCCTGCCGCACCATGGGGATTTTTGGCAAGATCTTCGTGCCCAGCCCCACCCCAAAGCAGAAGCGGGACCGCATCCTCGTCCACGGCGGGGACATGATCGAGCTCGTTGTCACAGGCGCCAACTTCGATGAGGCGGCGGCAGCCGCGCATGCAGATGCTGAGGCCCGCGGGGCCACCATCATTGAGCCCTTCGATGCCCGCGACACCATCACGGGTCAAGGCACCGTGGCCGCAGAGATCCTCACGCAGCTCTCCGCCCTGGGTAAAACCCTCAACACCGTCGTCGTCCCGGTCGGTGGTGGCGGACTGCTCTCCGGCATCACCAGCTACTTGGCTGACATGTCCCCGCGAACCGCGATAATCGGGATCGAGCCCGCCGGCGCGGCTTCGCTAACCGCAGCTTTTGAGGCAGGAGGGCCTGTCACCCTCGATACCGTCGATCCTTTCGTCGATGGTGCGGCTGTCAAGCGCATCGGCACGCTGCCCTATCAGATCCTTGAAGCCAATCAAGGCCGCTTGCATTGGGATACCGTCTCCGAAGGCGCGGTGTGTACTGAACAGCTCGATCTCTATCAAAGTGAGGGCATCATCGCCGAGCCCGCTGGGGCTCTCTCGGTGGCAGGCCTGCGCACGCTCAATCTGCAACAGGGCTCCACGGTGGTCTGCATCATCTCCGGCGGCAACAATGATGTCTTGCGTTATGCGGAGATCATGGAGCGTTCCTTGGTTCACCGCGGATTGAAGCACTACTTCCTCGTGAACTTCCCGCAAGAACCTGGCCAGCTGCGCCACTTCCTGCAGGACATCTTGGGACCAGAGGATGACATCACGCTCTTTGAGTACCTCAAGCGCAATAACCGGGAAACGGGTGCTGCTTTAGTTGGCATCGAGCTTGGTACAGCCTCTGCTATTGATGGTTTGCTCAAGCGAATGGACGCCTCCCGTATCAAGGTGCAGCAATTGCGTCCTGGCACCCCGGAATATGATTTCCTCGTCGCTTAGTTTCTTTTTTGATGCTGAGCACGTACCAGCGACCGGTAGAACACGAGGTCTGTGAGCACGAGATAGAGATCAAGCGATCGCGTTTCATCACGCTCATCGGCAGGGCCGATAGTGAGGCGGCAGCGCGTGACTTCATCGAGGCCGCGCGACTGCGTTTTCCCGATGCGCGGCATCACTGCTCGGCTTTTATCATTCATGTGGATGAGGCCAATCCTATCGAGCGTTCGTCCGATGATGGTGAGCCTTCCGGAACTGCAGGAAAGCCCATGCTTGAGGTCATCAAGGGAACGGGGATGCTCGACATCTGCGTGGTGGTAGTTCGCTACTTCGGCGGAATTAAGCTTGGCGCCGGAGGGCTCGTGCATGCTTACGGTGATGCGGTGCGCCAGGCGCTCTTATCGCTGGATAGGGTAACCCGGAGTAGGAAAGAGCTTTATTCCTTGCGTTTGACCCATGCACGGGCGGGGCGGGTCGAAGGGGAGCTTCGCAACCGTGGCATTTCTATCGTCGATGCGGATTATGGCGCGCAAGTGACGCTGACAGTAGCTCTTAATCCTGGCGCGCGGGAAGACTTTGATGCCTCTGTGGCGGCACTTACCCAAGGCGAATCCAATACAAAGCCTGTCGGGCACGCCTGGATAGAGCGCCCCGAGCGTTGATGGATAGTACGGTAGAATATCCGCCATGACTATGCAGCCACGTCCCAATAACCCAATTCAGAAGAAGAAGCAGGAAGTCCGCAAGCACGCTCGCAACGGTGTCATCTGCGTGGCAGCGGGGCTCGGTGGTGGATTCCTCCTCGGACTAGCTGCAACGTCCTTCGTTACTTATATGATGCTCGGCATCATCGTTGCCGTTGCTGGCGGAGTCTACAACTGGTCCAAGATCCAAAAGATCGTGGGCGAGAATAACAGCCAAAACTAGCGGCAATCATGAGTAATGATTCTGCAGGCCTACCGGTCAGAATTGATGCTTGGGTATGGTCGGTGCGGATGTTTAAGACCCGCTCTGAAGCGGCTGATGCGGTTAAAGCGGGCCATGTTAAGCTCAACGGCAACGCAATTAAGCCTTCTCAGCAGGTAGTTCCCGGGGATCGCGTTCGGGTATGGCGCAATCATCATGAACACGATCTAGAAGTTCTGGCTACTGTGCGCAAGCGCGTCGGCGCATCAATCGCGCGCACCTGCTACAAGGATCACGCACCTCCTCCTCCTCCCCGGCAATTTCTTCCCGCCGTTCCCGTCCGTGAGCGCGGTGCAGGCCGCCCGACGAAGAAAGAGCGGCGTGACATGGAGAAATTCCGCCGCAATACGCGCTAGTTCTTTTCGCGCGTATTGCGCTCGGAGTCCTTTGCACTGTGCGCTCGGAGCGCCTGCAGGTTTTTGAAGCGCCCATTGAGCCTTCTGCGCCGGTCTGCGCGGTCTCCGATGGACCAGGTTGCATCGATATGCTTCTTGCCAAACTTGTTGAGCAAGAGGTCATCGATGAGGCGGACCTGACCGGGGCGGAAGCGGTAGTGCATGGCCTCGTGGACAAAAGCTATATCCCCGGCATTGAGTAGGGCCTGCAGCTGACCGAGCGAGGTGACATTGTTGGCTTCGAGCAGTTCCGAGAGGAAGCGGTAATGATCAGAGCGAGAGCGCGGGAAGCGTCCGCCTAAGACCACAGCCAAGACCCCCGGCAGCGTTTCAGCATTGAGTTCCACGTCTTCATCGGTGTCGCCACTGGGATCCTTCAGTGCAGCAATCTCATCGAATTGTTGATCTGCTAATTCAATCAGCCCAGCCGCTAAGGTAAAAAGCCGATCCACCTGTGGAGAAGGTTGATTAGGACCCTGCTTGTAGCGGATATCGTGCTCGAACTCTGCCCAAGCATGTTGCAGCACCGTGCGGATCTGTACCTCAAATGTCAGCCCTTCATAATCCGACAATTCCTCAATGGCGTTTGTAACTGTGAGGATCAAATGGTGGGAGCCGTAGCCGAAGCCGCCGGAAATGCGAGTTTGTGCTGCCTTGTCCACAGAACGAATGACCTTGAAAGACTCGCCGAATACCTCTAGGGCCTCCGGTATGGCGGTGGAGTGAAAGACTGTCACCCGCACACCAAGGACATCGTGGATTTCTTCCCACGGACGTGGATACATCAACGTGCCATCGGGGAAACGCTTCTTGGCCTTAGCCTTGAGCGATGGCCAGCCCTTGACACGGGGCGAGACTCGGTCGAAGATGACGCCTGCGTCATTGAGCAAATCCTCGATGGCATCACCGAACTCGACCGCGGCGGTAGGATGCGCCCTTAACCACTCGTGGTATTGATTTCCTAGCTTGGAGATGCCGTTATCAGCCATGGTGATACTCTAAGCTCCTTATGCGTTTCATCAGGTTAATTCTTGCGGGAACCCATTGCTCAAGACCAAAGGGTGCGCGCTAATCAGCGGACTATGAGCTGGACGCACCTGCGCGCTGGTGTGTGCCCACAGCCGTGCCGCTTCCGCTGTAGGTGCACGAAGTACAAACACCCGAGCTGAGTAGGGGACGAGATACGTAAGTCTATCGCATCGAAGTACTCGGCGGAGATGGCCGTCTAAGGTGCTAAACGTTTGGGGATGTGCAAGCCAAGCACTAATAGGCGAGCCAAGTACACGAACCTCTACTCCTGGGCAACCGGGTAAAGAATGGACAGCAGGGCGAGTCCAAAACCGCAAGCCCTTCGGCGTCAAAGCTCGCCTCTGCAGGTTTGCCGCAGCCACCGTCCACGCCGCGTGGACGCTAAGTCCTAGCTCATCGAGGCCACGCTGGCTGAGATGACGAGACTGTTCCTTCGAGTGCATAACGAGCGCCATGGAAAGCCGCGAGGAAAGCGCAATGGTGGCGAGGGAGTCACAAAAACCATCATCAGAAAGGCGCGGCGACTCAACACGCTCCCGTTCGTACAAGGCGGGTACCAAACCGGCGATTGTGGACTCCGCATCGGCTGCAAGGTGAGGGCCACGCGGCGACTCTTGTGGTGCGGGAACAGGTGTTACGAGGCCTTTTTCACGAGCAAGGGCTAGGGGCATGAGGATTAAGCTCTTTTCAGTCCGTATCAAACAAGGTGTTGAACTCTTGTCTGAATTAGACTCCAGCATCCACGTGGCGGTTCCAGGCCGCGAAAATTCCTAGAAGGGAGGTTCCTCGTCAAGGCTGAGCTCTGATATGAGCTTGCTCGCCGGCCACAGGGCAATGTCTTGACCCTTCGCGATGAGCTCTTCCGCTCGCTTTTCTTTCGACGTCTTCGTGGCCCATTGACCGAGCACCAATATGGTTGTTTTCTTGGTGACGTTCTTTCCCACCTGGCCACCGCGCTGCGCGATACCAGACCACAAAAGCCCCTTGTCAAAAGGCTCAAAATCCCCGGTTAGGGTGACGTGCTGGCCGTAGAGTGCTCCTTGAGGATCAGCGTCGCTGTTGGGTTCTGGGATGGTGGTGGGCGTTGCCACCGATTGCCATGGAGCGGGCCCCTTGCGGGAGGATTCCTTGCCTTGGCCTTGGCCTTCACCTCGTGGCTTGGAGGCTGTGCCACCTGCACGCGATACATCCCGAAAGTCTGTTCCTGCGCCGAGGTCTGCAGGGGAGGTCGGCGCGGTATCGGAACGCAGCACCGGGATGACTGAGTCCTGGCTCATGGTGCCGAGAGCAAAGCCGTGGATGCTAAACAAGTGGGAGAGATCGCCGCTATAGTTCCACCGAGAGGCAAGTCCAACGACGATGAGCCCTGCTGCGCGGGCATCTTCCGCGGCATCATGATGGCGAAAATCGCCGGCGCCTATGGCTTTCGCCACCGTGGGCAGGCGGTGATTTACAACCTCAATGATTCCCGCGCGCGAGGCCTCGCGAGACAGGGCCAACGAGCAGGCGAGTGGCACTTCCGGCACGGGCGCCTGTGCATAAAGCAGCCCGGTGCGCAGTGCCGTGGAATCAAACTGGGCGTTGTGAGCCACCAAAATATCGCTGCCCAAAAAATCGAAGAGCTCGGATGCTACCTGTGCGAAGGCAGGGGCGTCTGCCACATCCGAGGCCGTGATTCCGTGAATAGATATATTCACGTCGGCGAAGCTCTCGAGGCCTGGAGGTGGGGTGCACAGCCAGCTGCGGGACTGCGTCTCCTTGCCATCGCGGAAACGCACCGCACCGATCTGGCAGATAGATCCCCAGTTGTCATTGGCGGTCTCAACGTCAACCGCAGTGAAATCGAGCGCCGGAATGCCGGGGGAAGACTCTGCGATGGTGGAGGGGGCATCTCCCCGTTTAGCGGCATCGATGGCTCGCGCCAAATCCTCTGGTTGCTGGTGGGGCGCGAAGAGAATGCGGATTCCGGGGCCCACTAGCGTCAGGGAGCCGAAACCGGTTGCGGTGGGCTCGACCACTTCAGTGTCGCTCACTTTATCCAATGGGATAGACACGGTGGCCTCCTTCCCGAGGGAAGACGCCAGAAGCGTGTGGTGGAGCACGATCGCTTCGGAGGTGACGTCTATGGAGGCTCCGTGGGCGGTGATCGACACGTGAAGTTACCTTTCTAGGGTTTAGGAGGCGGAATCGAATACTGGGGGTTCGACCTGCCTCAAAAGAAGCGTCGAACGCGGCTGGACTGTGATCGTACCCTGCGCATCAATGATCGTATCTTCCGCAGGGTAGCCCCCTGAATCCGCAGTGTCGACGATGAGCTCCCACTTGGCCCCCAGATCTCGTTGTGGCAGGGTGAACTCAATATCCCCGTCGTGCGCATTGAAGATCATGATGAAGGAATCATCATCGATGTCTTCACCCCGTGCGGTTTTTTCGCGGATGGCGCTGCCGTTGAGATAGACCATGAGAGAGCGGCCGAAATCATGATCCCAGTCATCCTGAGTCATGAGCCGCCCCGATGGTACGAGCCAGGCAATATCGCGGTCTTGGACATCAGAGCCAAGAGGGCCGCCAGCCAGGAAACGCTCACGACGGAAGGCAGGGTGGTTGCGCCGAATGGAGATAAGGCGCTTGCAAAAGCCGTGTACGGCGGCGAACTTTTCCTCTTTGAGAAGGGACCAGTCCATCCATGCCAGTTCATTGTCTTGGCAATAGGCGTTGTTATTTCCGCTTTGAGTACGGCCCATCTCATCCCCGTGGGAAATCATCGGAGTTCCCTGCGAAAGCAGCAGCGTGGTGAGGAAGTTACGCATCTGCCGACGGCGCAGTTTCTTTACATCTTCATCATTGGTGGGGCCCTCCACGCCATGGTTCCACGAGCGGTTGAAGGATTCCCCGTCACGGTTGTCCTCACCGTTGGCGTCATTGTGCTTCTCGTTATAGGTCACTAGGTCACGCAGGGTGAATCCATCGTGCGCTGTAATGAAGTTGATGGAGGCAGTGGGGCGGCGATCGTTATTGCCGTAGAGGTCAGAGGATCCAGTGATGCGGGAGGCAAACTCGCCCAGCGTGGCAGGTTCGCCGCGCCAGAAATCACGCACCGTGTCACGGAACTTTCCATTCCACTCGCTCCAGATCGGAGGGAAGTTTCCTACTTGATAACCATTGTGGCCCACATCCCAGGGCTCGGCGATGAGCTTGACCTGGCTGACCACGGGGTCCTGCTGGACCAGATCAAAGAAGGTTGCGAGCTTGTCGACGTCATCCAACTCCCGCGCCAAAGTCGAGGCAAGATCGAAACGGAAGCCGTCCACGTGCATCTCCGTGACCCAATAGCGCAGAGAATCCATGATGAGCTGGAGCGAATGAGGATGCCGCACGTTGAGGGAGTTGCCCGTTCCCGTGTAGTCCATGTAGTGCGCTTTATTATCTTCGACGAGGCGATAGTAAGCGCCGTTATCAATGCCACGGAAGGCGATGGTGGGGCCTAAGTGGTTGCCCTCAGCCGTGTGGTTATAGACAACATCGAGGATGACCTCTATGCCAGCCTCGTGAAAGGCGCGAACCATAGTTTTGAACTCGGAGACGGCTTCGCCGGGCTGTTGGGCGTAGGCATAGTCGAGGTGAGGTGCGAAAAAGCCGAAGGTGTTATAGCCCCAGTAATTGCGCAGCCCGAGCGTGCGGAGGCGATCATCCTGGAGAAATTGATGAACCGGCATCAGCTCCACCGTGGTAATCCCCAGGTCTGTGAAGTAATCAATGATGGCGGGGTGAGCCATGCCCGCATACGTTCCGCGCAGTTGCTCAGGAACGTCCGGGTGACGCATGGTCATTCCCTTGACGTGCGTTTCATAGATCACGGTCTCACTGTGCGGGGTGAGGGGGCGGCGATCCCCGCGCCAATCAAAGAAGGGGTTGATGACCACGGAAAGCATGGTGTGGCCGAGCGAGTCCTCTTGGTTGCGCCCTGCGCCAAGTTCCGGGGAGTGAATGTCATAGGAGTATAGAGAGGAATCCCCGTCAAACTCGCCGTCATAGGCCTTGGCATAGGGGTCTACGAGGAGCTTTGAGGGATCGCAGCGAAAGCCTTGCTCGGGATCATAAGGCCCGTAGACTCTGAAGCCATAGCGCTGGCCCGAGGTGACATTGGGAAGGTAACAGTGCCAGACGTGGGCATGGACTTCAGTGAGCTCGATGCGTTCTTCTTCACCGTTGTGGTCGATGAGGCAGAGCTCAACCTTTTCCGCAACCTCGGAGAATAGTGCGAAGTTTGTTCCAGATCCGTCGAAACTGGAACCTAGTGGATAGGCCTCACCCGGCCAGACCTGGCGCCGCTGATTAGGGGAGGAGTCGGCGGCGCGACTCGGTGTTGGGGAAGTTGTCATGGCCAAGATCTTAATCCTTGCAGTGGACATTGGGGCGGGCGACGGGGGTTTAGCTCTGAGAAAGCCCGCTGAGGATGATGGCTGTCGCGCTCCTGATATCGGATTCGCCGTCGTAGTCAGGTTGAGGCGTACCTATGGTCTCCTGAAGTTGCGCCCTAGATTGCTCCATCAGCGTGGCGCCGAGCACCAAGTGAATGATGGATAGGGCGGCCACGCGCGCTGCTTCGGAGTCGTCGTCGATTGAGGCGATGAAGCGCTCGACCAACTGCTCCCAGGCCTTCGAGCCTGGCAAGGAGAGCCCTGCGATGGTTACCTCAGCACCATCGCGATGGGAAAGAAGCACGCTGCGCAAGTTGAGAGCAAGATCCTCAGTTGTGGAGCCATTCAGCGGTTCAATGATCCGGCTGGCCATGGCGGCTATCAGATCCTGCTTGTTCTTTATGTGCCAGTACAAGGCACCGGGTGCGACGGAAAGTGTGGTCGCCACACGGCGCATGGTGACATCTGCCAGACCGTAGGCCTGCAGCAATTCGAGGGCCGTCTCGATGATTAAATCCCGTTTAAGTTGCACGCTTAGCCATTGTAGCGATCGGCTTTGATGGCCCGTGTGGATATTAGTATTCCAGGAAGGCGGGTCACGAGGGCAACCTAAGAAAGGTAGTCCTCACAGGTAGTTATGAGATAACGCTCAGCGCATCATTATTGAACACTTGTTAGTATGTCCAAGTTAGATTTTTAGGCAGCAAGCAGGCTGTTGTGTTGTTTGTCCGTTATTTTTCCCTCAGGAGTGAGCGTTGACCTTGAAGAGCCCAGTGAAAAAGACTGTCCTGTCTTTGGCAATGATCGTGCCGCTCGCGCTGAGTGCCTGCGGCTCCAGCGATGATGCAGCGGAGGATTCTACGGGCAGTAGCGCTGCGGCTTCTTCGGGGAAGGCGGGCGCGACTTCGTCAAGCGCAGCTCCCTCCTCGGAGCAGGCTTCATCTTCCGAACAGGCGCCTGCCGGCGCTGACTCGGAAGATGCGCAGGCGTTGGCTAATGGCGAAACCCCGCTGGGAAATGTCCCCGTGGTCAAGCCAGTGGAAGGCGGCCAGGCTGCTTCTCAAGCGGACGTTGACGCAATCAACGGTCTCGTTCGCGGTCTCTATGAGACAACTACCTTGCGCCAGTTTTTCCAGTACATGCCTGACCATGCTTGCCAGGCTGTACGCAATGCCAATAACGGCGAGCTAGCCAACATGGATTACAACCAAGTCCCCGACGTGCCTATGGATTCCCTGAAGTCCGGTATGGCTGCTGAGGGACAAGACACCTCCGGCCTCGAGGGCTTCGATTGGAATGCCACGGGGGTTGACTCCGTCAATGATGTCCTTGTCAACGGGGACGATGCCTCGGCCACCATCAACGTCAACACCAATAACGGCGTTGATAGCTCCACCATGCGCTTTAAGCGTGAGGATGGAAACTGGACTTTCTGTGGCGAGTACTAGTCCTTTGGGCTGGAAACTACCGCGTATTTCCCGCAGCATTGGCTACTGTGCGGGTGTGCTGGCGCTGTCGCTGTGTGCATTTTCTGCCGTCGGCGCAGTGTGGGGTCTGCTGCGCCCGGAACTGACTGGTCACGCAGCCAAAGGCGGCGGATACGTGCTGGACACGGTGGACAACGTTGAGTTCACCTCCTTTATTACCTTCACGCTCATCACTGGTGCGATGGCCATGGTCTTGGCGTTAGTCACCTATGTCAGGGCTCCGCGGCTGCACAGCGCTGCGATGATTTACTGGCTGGGAGTAGTGGCGCTCGCTGCCACCGCCGCTTTCTATGTACTAGGCGGAGTCACAGCTACCCATGCGCCTGCGGATCCCGGAGAAGTCGTGCATTTCGTCCCTACGTTTAGTCCCGGAGTGGCATGGGTCGTGGCGCCATTCCTGGCGATGTTTAGCTACTGGTCTGCACTGTTTATAAACAGGGAAACTGAAGAAGTAGCGCCTAGATAGGTTTTAAGGCCACTTCACGGGAGATGACCCCACCGTATTGCGCGCGATGTCATCGACGCCATGCAGAATGGCCCGCAGGGCGCGGCCGAGCGTTAGCCGGAGCTCGGAATCGGTCAGACCCCCAGAAGTGATGGCTGCGTAGTCCAGACGGACTTGAAGGCCATCGGCGTTAATATGACAAAACGCAGAAGCCGAGTAATTGCCGCGGTTCCAGTCGTTGCAGATGAGAAAGACCCGCAGGAACTCCTTCTCCTCGATATTAGGATCCCAATGGCCCTTGATAAGCAGGCTGGGACCGTTGTCTAAGGCAAAGGCGAAAAGGATGTCGTTGATCCAAGTGTAGATTGCCTGCTCACTGGCGATGTGAAACCGAGATATTCCCAGCGCCGGCAGGGCTTCCATCAGACGGTCGAGGTCTACGGCGCTGGGGTGCTCGCCTGGTTCTTCCCCCTCCTCCGGTGAGGCAGGGGCGGGCACGCGGGCGATTTCTGGGAAGGCCTCAAAAAGAGCCTCTAGATAAGACTGGGCATTGAAAATAGCCGGCAGGAGGGCGGCTTCTATCTGCTGAGTGGTGGGTGCGTCCTCCACAAGGAAGAAAGTATGACCCCACAGCTGTACCGACTCGGGGGAGCCGTAATCGAGGATGAGCGTCGGCGAGAGACAGTCATGGTTCCACGCGTTGACAAACTGCGCAAGGCGGGAGACATCCCCAAACTGGAGGTGAGCCGTATGCCGAGTGAAGAAGCGAAGAAGGGGATCCCCGCGGGTATCCATGCTCAGACGTGTCTCCCCCTGGTGCGGATGGGGAAACAACAACTCCCGTGATTCCACGCGAATGCACTCTAGCTCGGCGCGCCTAGCGCACTCGTAGACGCGGCTAATGAGGCCCGCGTCGGCAGCATGCTCGCCGGCCTCCGGATTAAACCCTTGCATCGCGTCACATCCTTCCCAGTTTGCTTCAACTTAGCAGGGAAAAGCGCTATTCTTGCGTGGTGCCGAGTCTATAGGCATGCCCCTGCCCCGCGCTGTGAAATTCATATCGGTATATTGGTCATGTTATAGATTGCACGGATTCTCTCCACGCCTGCGGCAAAGGGCAGTGGAAGAGCCTAAACATTTGTCACTGTCACTAAGGAGCCCGAATGCTTCAGACCATCGACCTTCGAGGGAAAGAACTCAGTACATCGCAGCTGCGCCGCGTTTTGCCACGCGGTGGCACCGATGTCGCTTCAGTCTTGGACAAGGTTGCACCGATGGTTCATCATGTACGCGAGGAGGGGGCAGCGGCGGCCCTCGACTACGGTGAGCAATTTGATGGTGTACGGCCCGCCCAATTGAAGGTCAGCCCAGAAGCACTGGAAAAGGCTGCGGCCGAGCTGGATCCGGCGGTGCGCGAGGCAATTGAGGAATCCATCGCCCGCGTGCGCAAGGTACACGCTGAGCAGAAGCCCGCGCGCCACACCACCGAGTTGGCACCGGGTGCGCAGGTCACGGAAGTATTCTTGCCCATAGACAGGGTCGGTCTCTATGTTCCTGGGGGCAAGGCTGTTTATCCTTCCTCGGTAATTATGAATACCGTGCCAGCGCAAGAAGCCGGCGTTACTAGCCTGGTCGTGGCTTCGCCACCGCAGAAAGAGTTCGGCGGATTGCCTCACCCAACGGTGCTGGCTACCTGCTACATCCTCGGCGTCGATGAGGTGTGGGCAGTAGGCGGCGCACAGGCAATCGCGCTGTTGGCCTATGGAGACGATTCCGCCGCTCTTGAACCGGTGGACATCATCACTGGTCCCGGCAACATCTTTGTCACTGCCGCCAAGCGCCTCGTTCGCGGAATCGTGGGCACAGATGCAGAGGCAGGACCCACGGAGATCGCCATTCTTGGGGATAAGACGGCCGACCCAATATACGTGGCTTATGATCTTATTTCCCAAGCAGAGCACGATCCTATGGCCGCAAGCGTGCTCATTACGGATTCGCCAGAGTTGGCAGAGCAGGTACGCCTAGAGGTCGAGGCACGCTATACCGCCACGCTAAATGCGGAGCGCGCCGCGCAGGCCCTGCGTGGCCAGCAGTCTGGCATCGTCTTGGTCGATGACATGGAGGCTGGCATCGCCGTCGCCAATGCTTATGCGGCTGAGCACTTGGAGATCCAGACTGCACAGGCGCGGGCTGATGCCGAAAAGATCACCCACGCGGGAGCAATCTTCGTGGGTGAATTCTCACCCGTGCCTCTGGGGGACTACTCCGCGGGCTCAAATCACGTGCTGCCTACCTCCGGGACGGCGCGCTTTTCCGCAGGTCTTTCCACCCACACGTTCTTGCGCCCGGTCAATATCATTGACTACGACCGCGCCGCCTTGGGCGAAATCGCTGATAAGGTTATCGCCTTTGCCAATGCAGAACAGTTGCCTGCACACGGAGAATCCATCCGCGCCCGGTTCGAAGAGGAGAAGTAAATGGTATCCATCAACGATCTACCTTTGCGCGAGGAATTGCGCGGTGAATCTGCCTATGGGGCGCCGCAATTGCACGTGGCCTACCAGCTCAACACCAACGAGAACCCTTACCCGCCCTCGCAAGCGCTTATCGATGATCTCGTCAACGAGGTGCGCGAGCTTGCACCGCAGCTCAACCGCTATCCAGAGCGAGACGCGGTAGAGCTGCGCGAGGCGCTGGCGGAGTATGTTTCGCGTCAGACCGGCGTGGTGGTCAGCCGCGAACAGGTGTGGGCAGCCAACGGCTCCAACGAGGTTCTCCAGCAACTTCTGCAGGCTTTCGGAGGCCCAGGCAGAAGTGTCCTAGGATTTACGCCTTCCTATTCCATGCACCCCATCCTCGCCGCAGGCACCCAAACTCGTTTCATTGAGTGCCCGCGTGGCGCGGACTTCCGCATCGATATAGAGGCAGCTCTGTCTGCCGTGGCACGCCACGAGCCCAACATTGTTTTTATTACGACCCCGAATAACCCAACTGGGGATGTAACCCCTTTGGAGGACGTCGAAAAGCTCGTGCAGGCTGCGCCTGGAATCGTCATCGTCGATGAAGCATATGCGGAGTTCTCACCCTCTCCTTCGGCGACAACTCTGCTGGAGAAGTACCCCACCAAGCTGGTGGTTTCGCGGACGATGTCCAAGGCCTTTGATTTTGCCGGTGGACGCTTGGGCTACTTCGTGGCAGATCCCGCCTTCGTTGAAGCCGTAATGCTCGTGCGCCTGCCTTATCACCTTTCCGTGCTCTCCCAAGCTGCGGCGCGGGTTGCGCTGCGCCACAGTGAGGATACGCTCGCAACGGTGGCTAAACTCGCCGCAGAGCGAGACCGAGTCGTCGCCAAGTTGAACAAGATCGGCTTCGAGGTCGTGCCGAGTGAATCTAACTTCGTATTCTTTGGCAAGTTCAAGGATCAGCATTCCGCATGGGAGGCCTTCCTAGACAACGAGGTGCTCATCAGGGATGTGGGCGTCACGGGTTATCTGCGTGCCACCATTGGGCTTCCCCAAGAAAACGATGCCTTCCTTAATGCCGCCGAAAAGCTGGCGGCTACAGTACTAGTAAAGCCATAGAAGGAGCGCACATGAGCAACCGCATTGCAACCTCGCAGCGAGTGACGAGCGAGTCTCGCATCGAAGTCGAGATCAATCTTGACGGCACCGGAAAGTCCGAAATCTCTACCGGCCTGCCTTTTTTCAATCACATGCTCACAGCCTTTGCCACCCACGGCTCTTTCGATCTGCGGGTGAGTGCAGAGGGAGACACGGAGATCGATGCCCACCACACAGTGGAGGACACGGCAATTGTCCTCGGCCGTGCTTTTTTGGAAGCTCTGCAGGATAAGGCCGGGATCCGTCGTTTCGGATCGCAGCTTTTGCCCATGGATGAAACCCTGGTGGAGGCAGTCGTTGACATCTCCGGGCGGCCTTATTTTGTCATGAATGGGGAGCCGGAGAACATGCAGTGGCAGATTATAGGCGGGCACTACGCAACCGTCATCAACCGTCACTTCTTCGAGACCTTCGCTGCGCATTCTGAGGTAACGCTGCACCTCAACGTGCGTTATGGGCGCGATCCGCACCATATTACTGAGGCGGAGTACAAGGCCATTGCCCGTGCGCTGCGCCAAGCTAGCGAATCGGACCCCCGCGTCACAGGAATTCCCTCTACCAAGGGTGCGTTGTAATTTATGAATGTCATGATCCTGATCCTGTTTTTGCTTGCAGGACTACTGGTAGGGGGAACCTATTCCGCCTACCAGGCTGGATCGCGGTTCTTCAGCATCGTGGCCGGCCTGCTAGCTGTTGTTAGCTTGGCGGCGGCGCTGGTGTGGATGGTAGGAAAAATGAACTGGTAGGAGGACATAGCGCGGTGACCCACAACGCCCCCAACGTCTGGAAAGTTCCTGGCTATACGGAAACAATGGTAGCTATCGCGGCGGCCTTTGGCGCATGGTCAATCCTCCTTCCTGTCGTTCCTCTCGCTGTCCTTGACGCGGGGGGTAGCGCCTCTCTTGCAGGCGGGACCACTGGGGTGTTCATGGCGGCAACAGTCATCACTCAGATCTTGACCCCGCGCATGCTGCGTTCTTTCGGGTATAGGCCAGTCATGATGGCGGCGTCGTTCATGCTAGGGGTGCCTGCCTTCGGGCACCTTTTGGGCGAAGAAGCCTGGGTGACCCTGACTTTTTCTGCGCTGCGCGGGATTGGCTTCGGCGCGCTAACTGTCGCGCAGTCTGCACTCGTGGCAGAGCTTGCCCCCGTTGGCTTGCGAGGAAAGGCAACCGGCATGATAGGCGTGTTCGTGGGGCTTGCGCAGACTCTATTCTTGCCGCTCGGTTTGGCCATGTCTGATTGGTGGGGCTATTCCAGCGTCTATATTGCAGCCGCTGCAATAGGGCTTTTGGCCGTGGCAATGTGTATTCGCCTTCCACGCATTAAGGCACAGCGAGTGCAGCCTGGCGTGACAGCGCTCCCGCAGGTGCCTACGTGGAAACTGGTCGCCGTACCCGCCTTGGCACTGACCACTGTATCCATTAGCTACGGAGCCATCTCTGCCTTCCTCTCGCCAGCTGTGCGGGAGATCGATCCCCGCACGGGTGCGACTTTGGGCGGAATCCTGCTCTCGCTCGTGGGGGCAGCCAGCTTAGTATGCCGCTACCTCGCGGGGGTATTTGCGGATCGGGTCGGCATGGCCGGGCGTCTGTATATCCCAGCCCAGATAGCGGCCTTCGCTGCAGTGGCCCTCATAGCATTGGTCCTGCACCAACAGTGGTCGGTGTGGTGGATAGTCCTAGGCGTAGTTATTTTCGGCGGCGCTTTCGGGATAGCCCAAAACGAAGCTCTGCTCTCTATGTTTGAAAGGCTCCCGCGCGAGCGTGTCTCAGAGGCTTCGGCCATCTGGAATGTGTTCTTCGATTCGGGAACCGGAATCGGATCCACCGTCTTGGGCGCCATGGTCGTGGCTGTGACCTATAGCGGGGCCTTCGGCGTTGGGGCAGTTATTTTGCTGCTCGGTGTGGCGATGAGCTGCGCAGACTTCATGCTCGGGCGTTCCCGCGTGAGTGAAGTCGATGACATTAAAACAAGACTCAGAAGGATGCGTAAGGTATAGCCCATGACTTCGAAGAAGACGGTTGCGTTATTGGACTACGGTGCCGGAAACTTGCGTTCGGCCCAAAGAGCATTGGAACGCGTAGGCGCGGACGTGGCCGTGACCTCGGATCCGCATGTGGCGGTCAACGCGGATGGACTGCTGGTTCCCGGTGTCGGAGCCTTCGCCTCGTGCATGGCGGGTCTGCGGGCGGCGCAAGGACCGCGCATCATTGGGCAGCGCCTCGCAGGTGGGCGCCCTGTGATGGGCATCTGCGTGGGAATGCAGGTGCTTTTTGAGGAGGGCAATGAGCATGGGGTAGAAACTGCGGGCTGTGGTGAGTGGCCTGGGCGCATTGAGCGCCTGCACGCAGACATCCTTCCTCACATGGGGTGGAACACCGTTGATGTGCCAATGGGCAGCGAGATGTTCGCCGGGCTAAGTGAGCAGGAGCGCTTTTACTTTGTGCACTCTTATGGTGCACGCAGCTGGGATCTGGTGACGGATATAACCATTCCGCCGCTGGTTACCTGGGCGGAGCACGGTGGAGATAGGTTCGTGGCAGCCGTAGAAAACGGTGCGCTCTGGGCTACACAGTTCCACCCTGAGAAGTCGGGGGATGCGGGAGCTACCCTGCTGGAAAACTGGATGAAGACCCTCTAGGTAGGATGTGACCCATGACCTTTACTTTGTTGCCGGCTGTCGACGTCGTCGATGGCCACGCCGTGCGCCTAGATCAGGGCGAGGCTGGAACCGAGAAATCCTACGGAGCCCCTCTTGAGGCTGCACTGAAATGGCAGGCGGACGGGGCGCAGTGGCTCCACTTCGTCGACCTCGATGCGGCTTTTAACCGCGGATCCAACCATGAGTTGATGGCGGAAATTACCAAGAAACTTCACATCGATGTCGAACTGACCGGCGGCATCAGGGATGATGAGTCGCTTCTCCGCGCTCTCGGAACGGGCGCGCGCCGAGTCAATATCGGCACCGCCGCGCTCGAAAAGCCAGACTGGATTGCGCGGGTCTTGGGGGAGTACGGCGATAAGATCGCGGTCGATCTCGCTGTGCGCTACATCGATGGTCAGTGGCGCACCCGTGGTAATGGCTGGGTGTCTGATGGCGGTGACCTGTGGGAGGTCCTCGAAAGGCTGGATTCAGCCGGTTGCCAGCGCTTTGTCGTCACGGATGTATCTAAAGATGGAACGCTGACGGGGCCGAATGTTGAACTGCTGCGCGAGGTCGCCATGGCCACGCAGGCAAGTGTGACGGCCTCGGGCGGAATCTCCACTTTGGATGACGTACGCGAGCTCGCGGTCTATCAGAACCAGGGAATTGATTCCGCCATAATCGGCAAAGCTCTTTATGAATCGCGCTTTACTCTCGGAGAGGCGCTGACGGCAGTGGCTGAGGTCGAGCCCCTGCCTGCTGAGGAACCCATCGATCTCGAGGAGCTCTAACTCATGAATGATCCACGGGAGCTAGTGGCGTTGGCGGAGTCTGCCGTGGATCATGTGGCGGACTTGTTCGTCGCTGGGCTGGGCGCACCGCCCGCGGTATTCAAGGGTGAGACGGACTTCGCCACCGAAGTTGACTTGCGCATTGAGAAAGAACTGCGGGCGACGTTGACCCAGTTGACTGGAATAGGCGTCTATGGGGAGGAGTCCGGCGGTACTTTGAGCGATACCATCTGGGTCGTGGACCCAATCGATGGCACAGCTAACTACTCAGCGGGAAGCCCGCTGTGCGGGATTCTAGTATCGCTGGTGCACGAGGCACGACCTGTTGCTGCGGTGGCGGACTTTCCACTCTTGCGCCGCCGCCTCGTTTCTGCTGAAGGTGGAACCTTTCGGAGTTTCGGTGGGGCACACCCGTCTGATGTGGTGGGCCAGGCCGCGCCAGGATCAGCCACCCCGGGCCACGGCTTTGTGGGGTGCTCTTCTTATCTCGCCACGGAGATTTTTCATGGTCTGCGTGTCACCGGCTTGCGCCCGCGCATGACAGGCTCCGTTGGACTGGATAATGCCTTCGTGGCACAGGGCGTATTCGATGGCACCGTGAACTTTTCCCCTCACGCATGGGACAATGCCGCAGGGGCCTTGCTTGTCAAAGCCGCAGGCGGGGTAGTCACGGACGCAAGTGGTGAAGAGTGGAATGCCTATTCCACGAGTTTCGTGGCTGGCACGCCAAGAACCCATGAGACCATCCTCGACGTTATTTCGCAGCATTCTCCTTAAACAATCTGCTTGAGCCCTGCACAGCAGAAGCCGCGTGCGAGGTGAGGATACTGAGTCTTAGGCTTTTCTATATTTGCAGTACATCTATTTTTTAAAAAGGAGTCCGCGATGGCATTAGCAGTGAGGGTCATTCCCTGCCTCGACGTCGATAACGGAAGGGTAGTCAAGGGAATCAACTTCGAGAACCTGCGTGACGCCGGAGATCCCGTAGAGCTTGCCGCGCGTTACGACGCCCTCGGTGCAGACGAGCTCACGTTCCTCGATGTATCCGCTTCCAAAGACGGACGCGGCACCATGCTCGAGGTGGTACGCCGAACCGCCGATCAGGTATTCATCCCCCTGACAGTTGGTGGCGGCATTCGCTCCGTCGAGGATGTTCGTGAGCTCCTGCGCGCCGGCGCGGACAAGGTCTCAGTAAACTCATCGGCGATAGCGCGCCCTGAGCTCCTACGGGAATTGGCGGACGTTTTTGGTTCGCAGTGCATCGTGCTCTCCGTCGACGCCCGGCGTGTGGCGGAGCCAAATGAGGACCATCCTTCTGGGTTTGAGGTCACCACCCATGGTGGCACCCGCTCGGCAGGGCTTGACGCTGTGGCGTGGGCTGCCCGCGGCGCGGAGCTAGGAGTGGGGGAGATACTCCTCAACTCCATGGACGGTGATGGCACTCGGGAAGGCTTCGATATCGAACTCATCGAGGCTGTACGTGCAGCGGTTGATGTGCCGGTCATTGCCTCGGGCGGTGCAGGCAAAGCAGCAGACTTCCCACCCGCAGTGGCCGCCGGGGCCGACGCAGTACTGGCAGCCTCCATTTTCCACTTTGGAGATGTAGCAATCTCCGAGGTTAAGGATGAACTGGCACGGGCTGGACACGAAGTTCGGCGATAGTTAGGCCAAAAGCTAGGCAGCGTATTAGCGCGCTGCGGATTCTTGGGAAACAGTGATTGAAAGTGACGAGGACAGCAATGAAAGATAGCCCCTCTGCCAACCCGGCAGACTACGAGCTCAGCGAAGATATCGCAGCCCTTCTCAAGCGCAACGATGCTGGCCTGGTACCTGCAATCGTGCAGTCAGAGGAGGGAGAGGTGCTCATGATGGCGTGGATGGATGATCACGCCTTGGCCTATACTCTTGCCTCGAAAAAGGGAACCTACTTTTCTCGGTCGCGCCGTGCCTACTGGATCAAGGGCGAAACTTCCGGCCATACCCAGCAGGTGCTCGATGTTCGCCTTGACTGCGACGGGGACACCATCTTGCTGAAAGTGCGTCAAAAGGGCGGGGCGTGCCACACCGGTGACCGCACCTGTTTCGATGCGAAGGATCTGATGGGGGAAGAGTTAAATGGGTAGGCGCGTAGGCCCGCTTCTTATCGCCCTTGGCTCCATCTTGCTGTGGTTTTCCTCCCGCTCCACGTGGGTTCTGGCGTTAAGCCAGGACGATAAATCTGGAACGGTCGAAAGCGCTATCCTCGGATCCTCATGGTCCATTGAGCTCATGGCTCTCACCTTGGTCTTGCTCGCTGGAGCCGTGGCAGGAATTGCACTGCGGCGAATCGCGCGCCGAGTCGTGGCAGGCATCTGCGCCCTTGCTGCAGCCGCAGCCGCGTGGAGTCCGGTCAGTCTGCTGACCTATGGCCCCGACCCAGCCAAGGCACAGCGCGTGCTGCAAGGCGCAGCCGCCAACAAGACGGCCGTCGACACCGCACATATCTCCGAGTGGGCCATGGTCACCGCCGTGGAAGTGGGCAAGCTGGGGCCGATCCTAGCAGTCATCGCGGCTGCATTGGCTCTTTTTGGAGCCGTACTTCTTATCATGCGCCCAGGTGCGGATAAGCCGCGCTCGAGTAAATATGAGACCCCAGCTAGCCGGCAGGCGAAGTTGGCGGAGGAGCTTGAGACTTCAGCTGATTCCGGGCGGGTCATGTGGGAGGCTCTCGACGCCGACATCGACCCGACGGATGTTTCTTCTTCCTCTGCAGACGGCGCGGGGGAGAGTCCCACTCAGCACGAGCGACGAGACAAAGCTGAATAGCATCTAACCTCCCGCGGGGTGCTTTCCACCCCCTAGCGGGGGGCAGGTGCCCGGAGCGGAGATTTCCTTCTAGCGGCATGATCACGCTAGCCTAAATGTGATCTTTATCGCCCCTCGAAGGGAGGTGCTGATGCCCACTCCAATTGCAGTCGATCACCTTGTGGCAGGTGTGCTTGAAGATGTCGCTGCGCGGGAAGCGCAGGTTTCTTTCCAAGAAGTCAAGGCCCGCTCGCGGGATATGGAACCGCCGCGCGATGCTTTCGCCGCTCTGATGCGCAATGGCTGTTCTGTGGTCACGGAGTTAAAACGCGCGGTGCCTTATGCCGGGGAGATAACCCAGTTGAGCTCACCGGATTCGGTGGCGCAGTTGGCACAAAGCCTGGAAGCCGCGGGCGTTCATATGATGGCATGCCAGACTGATCGCCGCCGCTTTCATGGTTCTTTGGAAGACATGCGTGCCGCGCGCGCCGCCATAGAAATCCCCATGATGTCCCGCGACATCATTGTTGATCCCTATCAGATCCACGAGGCGCGTTGCTACGGCGCGGATGCCATCCCCCTACAGGTGGAGCTACTTGAGCAGGTGCGTTTAGAGGCTTTGCTGGATCGTATCGAATCGCTAGGGATGACAGCGATTCTGGAGGTCCGCAATTGTGCGGAAGTAGATCGGGTCATCAAAGCAGGAGGCAGTGTCGTCGCCGTTAACGCGTGGTCTTTGACTTCGGATGCGATAGACAGGTTTGCTTTCTCCGAGATTGTGCCGGGCCTTCCGGAGTCCATGCTGCGCATCGCAATTGGCGGAGTAAACGTCCCCCGTAATGTTTTGTCCTATGCCTCGCATGGCGCAGATGCCGTTCTCGTGGGTGAGGCCGTCATGACGGCCAAGGACCCCGTGGCGTTGGCACGCTCACTGGTTGCCGCGGGCCAACACCCCGCGTGTCCTTCGCGCAAACGTTCCTGATTGCTCAGCTGCTCTTTTACAGGCGGTTTCTGTGCTTTCTCCAGCCCAGCCCGTTCGCTGGGGAGATGAGGGGGGGTAATCTCGGTATTCTCCTGCAGGGTAGTGCACACTAGTTGTCGTGCACACTCAGATTCTTGCCAATATCCCGTCGCCGCCCCAAGGGGTGTGGCATCTTGGACCTCTACCCATTCGCGCCTACGCACTTTGCATCATTCTGGGCATAGTGGTGGCCATGTGGCTGACGTATCGGCGCTATACCGAGCGTGGGGGCAACCCTGATACGGTATGGGACGCCGTTATCGTCATTATCCCTGCTGGAATCATTGGCGGGCGCGTCTATCATGTGGCAACCGATTACGATAAGTACTTCTGTGCGGACTGCAATCCCGTGGATGTCCTAAAGATCACCAATGGCGGCCTAGGCATCTGGGGTGCGGTCGCTTTGGGGGTCCTCGCCATTTGGGTGATGTTTAAGGTCAAGAAAGTGCCAATGGCTCCTTTCGCTGACGCCGTTGCTCCTGGGCTGATCCTCGCGCAGGCCATAGGGCGGCTGGGAAACTGGTTTAATCAAGAGCTCTATGGGCGAGAGACTACCGTCCCCTGGGCGCTCGACATTTACTATCGCGTTGATGCTTCGGGGGCCTTTGCGCCCGTGTCAGGGCGTTCAACGGGCGAGGTCATAGCGAGCGTGCACCCCACCTTCCTCTATGAGTTGGTGTGGAACGTGGCCGTCTGCCTGTTCCTCATCTGGGCACAAAAGGCATGGAAGCTTGGTCACGGGCGGGTATTCGCCTTATACGTTGCCTCCTATACCTTGGGCCGTTTCTTCGTGGAAAACATGCGCAGTGACGAGGCGACACACATATTCGGCCTGCGCATTAACGTCGTGATGTCGGTGATTCTCTTTGTCATTGCGGTTATCGTTTTCTTCCGCCTTGGCAAAGGACAGGAGAGCGCCCAGGAAGTTGATCCGCGTTTCTTTGCAGCGAAGCAAGAGAAAGAAGACGGAGATTCGCTCACTATCGGCGGGGGACAAGGAGGCTCTGTGGCGAAGCAAACAGCAGAGTCGGATGAATCACACAGCGGAAAAGATCGCTGAGTAAGACGCGCCGGCGATTTCCAGTTATGCCCGGTCATATCCGGAAAATGTCCGTTCTATTTTTGCTTTTGGTCGCTGAGAGTTAGCCTCAAAGACAATAGAGAAAGGGCTTGGCAGTGGCCGGGAATTACTAACGCGGGTACTTTGGGAGGCGTCAAAAGTTCCCCGACGAAGAGGCCTTTCAATGCTGGATAGAAGAACAAAAATCGTCTGTACGCTCGGCCCAGCCGTAGCTAGCGAGGATGCAATTCTGCGTCTTGTCCAAGACGGCATGGACGTCGCCCGACTCAACATGTCTCACGGCGTCCCCGAAGATCATGAGAAGAACTACCACTGGGTCCGCAACGCGACCGACAAAACCGGGCGCGCGGTCGGCATATTGGCCGACCTGCAAGGACCGAAGATTCGTCTCGGCACCTTTATCAACGGTGAAGAGCAGTGGAAGAACGGCGAGATCGTTCGCATCACGGTCGATGATATCGATGGCACCCACGACCGCGTTTCCACAACCTACAAGGGCCTGGCCAAGGATGCCCGCCCCGGCGATCGCCTCCTTATTGATGACGGCAAGGTTGCCATTGTCTGTACTTCGGTAGAAGGCAATGACGTTGTCTGCGAAGTAGTTGAGGGTGGTCCAGTATCGGATCACAAGGGTGTCTCCCTGCCAGGCATGGACATCTCGGTGCCGGCCCTGTCTGAGAAGGACATCAAGGACTTGCGCTTTGCGCTTCGCTTGGGCGTCGATTTCATCGCGCTGTCCTTCGTACGCTCGCCTGCCGACGTGGACTTGGTCCACGCCATCATGGACGAGGAAGGCCGCCGCCTCCCAGTCATCGCTAAGCTCGAGAAGCCAGAGGCAGTCGATGCACTAGAGTCCATCGTTCTTGCTTTCGATGCCATCATGATTGCCCGCGGTGACTTGGGCGTCGAGGTTCCGCTTGAGCAGGTTCCGCTGTTCCAGAAGCGCGCCATCCAGATCGCTCGCGAGAACGCCAAGCCCGTCATCGTGGCTACCCAGATGCTTGATTCGATGATTAGTAACCTGCGCCCGACCCGCGCTGAAGCCTCTGACGTAGCTAACGCCGTCCTCGACGGCGCAGATGCAGTCATGCTCTCCGGCGAGACTTCCGTGGGTATCGATCCCCAAAACGTCGTTCGCACGATGAGCCGCATCGTACAAAGCGCCGAGGCCGATGGAACCGTGCCCCCGCTCAAGCACGTGCCGCGCACCAAGCGAGGAGTTATCTCCTACTCCGCACGCGACATCGCAGAGCGGCTCAACGCCAAAGCCATCGTTGCCTTCACCACCTCTGGTGATACCGCAAAGCGAGTGGCGCGTTTGCACTCCACTCTGCCGCTGCTGGTATTTACCCCGAACCAAGAGGTACGCTCACAGCTCGCTTTGACCTGGGGTGCACAAACCTTCTTAAGCCCCAAGGTTAAGAGCACCGATGAGATGATGGAGGCCATCGACGAGGCATTGCTCGAGATGGACGCCTACGAGGAAGATGATCTCGTGGTTGTTGTTGCTGGTACGCCTCCAGGAATCTCCGGTAACACCAACATGATCCAGTGCCACCTGCTCGGTGAGAACAAGAAGCGCGCAAACAACGCTTAAGTTCTTATGACCTGCCTAGCGGTACTCGCCAGGCAGGTCATAGACGCAAAGGATCTAAAAAGAGCCACGGCACTGCCGCGGCTCTTTCTTTTTATTTAACGCTGGAGGCGAGTTGGCTTAATCTTCCAGACTTCGTTGGCATAGTCGGCGATGGTTCGGTCTGCCGAGAAGCGGCCCGATTCGCAGATATTGGCCCAGCACATCTTGGCCCAGTGCTCAGGGCGGTCAACGTAGTCCCGTGCCATCTGGTCACGCGTTTGGCGGTAGGAGGCAAAATCGCCGAGGACGTACCAGGTGTCCTGGGCGTAAACACCATAGCCATCGACCAAGGAGGAGCGGAGGTCACCGAAGAGCCCGCGGGTTTCATCCCCGAGCGTCCCATCGGTCAAAGCATCTAGGACGCGAGAGAGCCCAGGCACCTCTGCCACGAGCTTGCCTGGATCGTATGTCTCGCGCAGGGTGGGGATCTCCTCATTCCTCGCGCCAAAGATATAGGCGTTTTCTTCTCCTGCGGCCTCCACAATCTCAATGTTGGCGCCGTCGAGCGTACCTAGCGTGAGAGCACCGTTCATCATGAACTTCATGTTGGAGGTTCCCGAGGCTTCTTTGCCTGCCAACGAAATCTGCTCGGAGACGTCGGCGGCGGGAATGATGTGCTCCGCGGGGGAAACGTTGTAGTTCTCAACAAAGATGACGCGGATGATGCCGTTGGTATCAGGATCATTGTTGACCAGGTCTGCCACCGAGTTGATAAACTTGATGATCTCCTTAGCACGAACGTATCCGGGTGCGGCCTTTGCGCCAAAGATGAAGGTGCGCTTGGGTACGTCCTCGCCGTCTTCCTTGATGCGGAAGTAGAGGTCCAGGATGTAGAGCGCGTTCATGAGCTGGCGCTTGTATTCGTGCAGGCGCTTGATCTGGACGTCGAAGATTGAATCTGGATCGACCTCAGCGCCCTGGTGCTGCTTAATCCATTGCGCAAAGTCACGCTTGTTTGCGGCCTTGATATCCATGAGCTCTGTGAGCACCGCAGAATCCTCACCGAAGTGACGCAGCTCCTTGAGCTGTGAAAGGTGAGTAACCCAGTCATTCGATCCGCTCAGCTTGGTGAGTAGTGCGGAAAGACGCGGGTTGCACATCCTCAACCAGCGGCGTGGAGTGACGCCATTGGTCTTATTATTGAACTTCTCCGGCCACAGCTGGTACCAGTCCTTCAGCGTCTCAGCCTTGATGATCTCAGTGTGGATGGCGGCGACACCGTTGATGGAAAAGGCGGCATAACAGGCGATCCAGGCCATGTGCACCTGGCCACCGGAGACAGGCGCCATGTAGTCGATCCGAGCTTGGTCGAGGCCGCGTTCTGCCATGTCGATACGGAAGCGGCGATCAATTTCCTCAATGAGTTCCCAGATGCGCCAGAACAGTTTCTGGAAAATGGAGATCTCCCAAGACTCCAGCGCCTCGGCCAAGACCGTGTGGTTGGTATATGCAAAGGTTTCGGTGACGACTTTCCAGGCGTCATCCCAGCTCATGGCGTGGTGGTCGAGCAGGATGCGCATCAACTCTGGAATGGCGAGCACGGGGTGCGTGTCATTGAGCTGAATGCTGTTATAACGGGCAAAGCCGCTCAAGTCTCCGCCGTGTTGGGCGATGTAGTTGTCCACCATGGCTTGTAGGGAAGCCGAGACGAAGAAGTACTGTTGGCGTACTCGCAGGACTTTTCCCTCGTAGGTCGTGTCATTGGGGTAGAGGACGCGGCAGATGTCCATAACGCGCTCGCGTTCGACAATGGCATCAGTAAAGCGCTGGGAATTGAAGGCGTCGTAGTCGAATTCGTTGATGGGCTCGGACTTCCACAGCCGCAGTGTGCCTACGTTGTCGGTGCCATAGCCGGTGATAGGCATGTCATAGGGGATGGCGCGGACATCTATGTCATCGAAGTGGACGCGGCGTTGCTCGGAGGCTCTGCGGATGACGAAGGAATAGCCATTTTCCATCCAAGAATCCGGCTCTTCCTTTTGGAAGCCGTTCTCAAATGTTTGGCGGAAGAGTCCGTAGCGATAAAGCAGACCATAGCCGGTAACAGGAAAATCTTGGGTCACGGCGGAGTCAAGGAAGCAGGCGGCAAGGCGCCCGAGGCCGCCATTTCCCAGCGCTGCGTCATGCTCGGCATCGAGGACATCACTCAGCTCGTGCCCGGCCGCGGCGGCGGCAACTTTGGCATCTTCCACGAGGTCCAAGTTGGTTAAGTTGTTGAGTAGGGCGCGGCCTTGGAGAAACTCGGCGGAAAAATAGTGCTGCTGGCGCGTGGCGGCGTAGGTAGCGCGCGTGGCTTCCCAGTTATCTGCAATATGGTCGATGACTCCCGCGGAAATACCGGACCAAAACTTCAGGTCAGTGGCGCGCTGCGGACTGACTCCGGCCGCTGCGCGCACGTGTGCGGGAACTGCGGATTCGAATGCGGAATGCTGTGGTTTACTCATCGATGTACCTTCTGTCTGGCAGGGGGGGCGAGTAGCGAGAGATGTGCTTTGCGAGACTCCGCCAGTTTATCCGCATTGGCCAGTCCCCGCAGGCCCGCACGAGCCCTACCAAGCTCGCGCCTGCGTCCTAGCGGGACAGATAAGTTAGCACCGCGGCAGCAGCTGCCTTCGTAGACGCCGCAACGGTTGGCTTGTAGTCAGGCAGGAAAGTCGGCTGGTGGTTGACCGGAGGGTCATCGAGTTGCTCAGCGGGAGTGGAGCCGATGAACCAGAAGTAATAGGGCACGTTCCATGCCTGTGGCAGGTAGCAGAAGTCCTCCGAGGCGGTGGAGGGTTCGGCATCGACCGATTCTGCGCCAAAGGTGGCGTCGAAGACCTCGCGAATGGCGACATCGGCCGCTGGGTCGTTATCGGTGACTTCGCCGTGGGCGAAGTACTCAAAGGTGGGTTCTGCCGGGCTTCCCGAAGCCGCGCATTCCGCTTTCACCATTCGCTCTAGGGAGGCATAGACTCGTTCTGCCAGGGCTGGGTCGTAGAAACGCGTGTTGAGCACGAGTTCAGCGGTTTCGGGGATGATGTTGTTCTTGTCGCCGGAGTGGATCTCGCCTACGGAGATGACGAAGAACTCTTGCGGCGCGACCTCGCGGCCGACGATTGCCTGCAAGCGAATGACAATCATCGCAGCGATATAAGTGGGATCGATGGAGTTATGCGGCATTGATGCGTGAGCGGACTTACCGAAAATTCGGATGCGCAGGGAGTCGCAGCCGGCCATGATGGGTCCCGGCTTGCTGCACACTTGGCCGGCTGGGCCGGGCATAATGTGTTGGCCCAGACATAGGTCGGGGGCAGGAACCAGAGCAGTCAGTTCGTCGGCAAGCATAAACTTGGCGCCCATTGATGATTCCTCCGCCGGCTGGAAAAGCGCCAGGAAGGTTCCGGTCCAGTGCTCGCGCCCTTCGTCGAGAAGCGCGCACGCCCCCAGCAACGCGGTGGTGTGCATATCGTGGCCACAGGCGTGCATATTCCCGTCGGTCGCGGCATAGGAAACGTGGGTCTCCTCGGCCACGGGGAGGCCGTCGAAGTCGGCGCGGAAAAGGACCGTGGGTCCCGGCCCATTGCGGAAGATAGCGACTATGCCGAAGCCGCCGATGCCGTCCACGATCTCAGCGTCCATGAGGGAAAGCCGCTCAAGAATCTTGGCCGCGGTGCGTTCCTCGGTGTGGGAGAGCTCCGGGTGCATATGCAGGTCTTGGTAGAAATCTTCTTGCCAAGACAGGTCGGGCGCGCCGGGCCCGAAGACTGCGGAGAGATGTGGGGAAAGTGACATAGCCTTAATCCTTTTCATTTGGGTAGGGTTGCCTACATGCCGACTATTCAATTTGATGTATTGGTCCCCGATGCGCAGGCGGATCGGGTCTCAGAAATCTTCAGTGCCGCAACAAGTGAACTGGTGAGCAAGGGATCGCTCCACAGCGCTGACGTTACCCGCGTTAATGTGGACGCGTTTCCAACGGGGCTCGAAGAGCAACTGCGCCAGACTTACCGTGACGAACACGAAGAGCGTGACCTCGACGGCGCACATGTCTATCGCTATGACATCGCCGTCGACGGCGTAACGGGCTCGGTCAATCAGCTGGCCATGGTGCTCTCCAGGCTGCTGACCCCGCACGCTGTACTGCCCAAGGACCACGTTCTATTGGAGGACGAGGTTGCTCACGAACGGCCGGCGATCTTCCCCTGGTCCATCAACATCAAACCAGAGTAGACACCAAAAACGCAGGCGCTCGCAGCGCTTAAAGGCCTAAAACCTACGGGGAAACCTACAGTGAAAACTATAGGGAGCGGGCCTGGTAGGCGCGAGCAACTTCTTGGCCAGCATTAAAGAGGCGATCCGGCATCGAGCCAGAGCCTTCTAGCTCGACGCCGAAAGTCTCGGGGGGTACATCGGCGGCGATGTCACCGGCAACGATACCCAGGGGGGTGGGGGGAGTGCTGGTAGCGCACAGCTGGGCGATGGTGCCGACAACCTTTCCGGTTGTGGATTGCTCGTCGAAGCGCCCCTCACCGGTGACAACGAGATCCGCGCCGGAAATTCTCTCGGGCAGGCCTAAGGCCTCGGCCACATACGTGCCACCGGAGGAGACGGAAAAATGCCCGCCGTTGCCCCAGAGGGTTGCAGAAAGCCACGATAGGGCGATGGGGGTTCCACCGGCGGCCCCGTAGAACTCACTGTTCTTATCCACTCCCGTGACTTCGCACAAGTGCAAAAGTGCGCCGGCCAGAAGTGCGACTTCCTGTCGGTCCGCGCCTTTCTGGGGTGCGTACATCGTGGCGGCCTCGAGCGGAATAGCGCGCGTATCGGCTAAGAGGGTGTAATCAAGAGCGCCGGCCTTGATGTTGAGCTGCGCTGTATCGATAGTGGCCAAGCGCACGTTCGCGGCTCCGCCTTTGGGTAAGGCATAACCTCGTAAGTCGTGGCCATAGGCGCCGAGTGCGGAAAGGATGCCCATGCCTCCGTCGACGCTGGCGCTGCCTCCTAAGCCGAGGACGATGTGCTGCGCGCCGCGCGACTGTGCGTCGGCGATGAGGACGCCTGTGCCATAGGAGTCGGCTTGGGTTGGGTTGAGACTGTCCGCCACGGCGGGCAGGCCGGTGGCAGCGGCGACGTCGATAAAAGCGGTGGTGCCCGCGAGATAGTAGCTGGCCTCGATGAGACGCCCCACGGCGTCGGTAGTTGGCAGCGTGATGGTGTGGACTAGAGCTCCGTCGAGAGCTGCAGCGTTGGCTAGGGCAGCGGCAGTGCCTTCACCGCCATCGGCCATGGGGAGGCTAACAACTGTGGCCTCGGGGAGTACAGACCTGATGCCGGAGGCAATTCCTTCAGCCGCCTCGACGGCGGTGGCAGTTCCTTTGAAAGAGTCGGGGGCGACGATGATGAGCATGCCCGTGATTATAGAGAGCCACTCGCGCTAGCTACATTCCATTTGCGTTTTTTGATGTATGCGGGGAAACTATTGGTCATTTGACCAATACTTAACTCTCCAAAGGGGACCATCCGTGTCTATCGATCAGCAGATTTCCGAGTACTACGACAAGCTCCTCAAGCGCAATGCCGGTGAACCGGAGTTTCACCAGGCAGTGTCCGAGGTGCTCGACTCCCTCAAAGTGGTTTTGGGCAAGGACCCGCACTACGCTGACGACGGCCTGGTGGAGCGCCTGTGTGAGCCGGAACGCCAGTTGATCTTCCGCGTCCCGTGGATCGATGACAAGGGTGACATCCAGGTTAACCGCGGCTTCCGTGTGCAGTTCAACTCTGCGCTGGGCCCCTACAAGGGTGGTCTGCGCTTCCACCCCTCGGTCAACCTCGGCATCATCAAGTTCTTGGGCTTCGAGCAGATCTTCAAGAACTCGCTCACTGGCCTGCCCATCGGCGGAGGCAAAGGCGGTTCTGACTTCGACCCCAAGGGTCGCTCCGACCGTGAGATTATGCGTTTTTGCCAGTCCTTCATGACTGAGCTGCAGCGCCACATTGGTGAGTACCGCGACGTTCCCGCAGGTGACATCGGCGTCGGCGGTCGTGAGATTGGTTACCTCTTCGGGCAGTACCGCCGTCTGTCCAACCAGCATGAATCCGGCGTCCTTACTGGCAAGGGCCTGACCTGGGGCGGCTCCCTCGTGCGCACCGAGGCAACCGGCTACGGCCTGGTTTACCTCACTGCGGAGATGATGCGCACCCACAAGGAATCCTTCGGTGGCGCCAAGGTCATTGTTTCCGGCTCGGGTAATGTCGCGCTCTACGCAGCAGAAAAGGCTCAGCAGCTCGGCGCGACCGTCGTTGCTATGTCGGATTCCTCCGGTTACATCACCACTCCCAACGGCGTGGACGTGGACGCACTCAAGGACATCAAGGAGGTGCGTCGTGAGCGGATCTCCGCTTACGTCGAAGAGGTAGGCAATGGTGCGCAGTACCACGCCGGAGGCAATATCTGGGAGGTAGAGGCGGACGTAGCACTGCCTTGTGCCACCCAAAACGAGCTCGATGGTGAGTCCGCCAAGCTGCTCGTAGCCAACGGCATTCGCTACGTGGCAGAGGGCGCCAACATGCCCTGTACGCCGGAGGCTGTTCACTACTTCCAGGCCAATGGAACCGCCTTTGCGCCAGGCAAGGCCGCTAACGCCGGCGGCGTGGCAACGTCCGCCTTGGAAATGCAGCAGAACGCTACCCGCGATTCCTGGTCATTCGAGTACACCGATGGCCGCCTGCACCAGATCATGTCCAACATCTTTAAGAACGTCGAGCGTACCGCCCGTGACTATGGCTGCGAAGGTGACTATGTGGCGGGCGCCAATATCGCTGGCTTCAAAAAGGTCGCTGACGCGATGCTGGCGCAGGGCGTCATCTAGCACTGCCAGCACTGCTTATATAAACCTTCGCGCAGTTTCTTTGTCCCCGCACCGCGTGGGATAAGGCGGCTGCGAGAGGTATTTAGGTACGCTATGGCGCATGTACCGCGTATTTGAGTCCCTCGATGAACTTGTTCGTAATCTGGAACAGGCCCACAGCGTGCCCATGACATCGAACTGCTTAGTGCCGCGCCACGAGATGCTGGCACTGCTCGATGATCTTCGTAATGCGTTGCCGGTAGAACTCGATGATGCGCAGGACGTGCTGGATAAACAGGATGAGATCATTCACGGCGCGGAGGATCGCGCCGCCCAAACCATTGCTGATGCTAATGCTGAGGCCGATGATGTCCTGAGCCGCGCCCAGACGGACTCTGAAGCCATGGTCCATGACGCGCAGCAGCACGCGGATTCCACGCTCTCGCGGGCAGAGGAGGACGCGCGCACCCTCATGGACAAGGCACACGATGAAGCCGAGCGCACTGTCGCCCAAGCCAATAGCGAATATGATCGCACCGTGGCGGATGCGCGCGCGGAGCAAGAGCGCCTAGTTTCCCAGGCTGAGGTAGTTCGTCGCGCCAGCGAGGAGGCGCACCGCATCGTCGAGGCTGCACACACCGAGTCGAACCGGCTGCGTAGCGAGTGCGATGACTTTGTCGATAGCAAGCTCGGTGAGTTTGAAGCCTCCCTCGGCGGCCTACTGCGGACCGTTAACTCGGATCGCGCGGCACTGCGTCGCGGAGCAGGAGTTCGTTCCCGCGGAGCGGGGGAGCGCGCGCCGCGCACCGAACGGGAGCGCTAGGGAGGCAGCAATAGTTCTCGGATAGAGACCCTATTGCCGCTAGCCAATGATGCGGCCGCGCGTCACGCGCTGGTCGTATTCGTGTTCAGCCTTGAGCGAACTGAGGATGACGAAAGCAGTGATGATGGCCGCGACAAAACCGGGGAAAGCATAGACCGTCCACATGGTGGCGATTTCTCCGCGCAGGACGTCGAGATAGTCTGCTCCGTGCACTCCATAGCGGCTGAAAAACAACAGCGACTCGAAAGCAGCTGCCCCAGCGAGCATCGCGGGGACGCTGATGAATACACCGGAGATGACATCACCGGTGAGCCATTGCAGCACGGCCACGAAGACGCAGAAGCACAGGGCGCCAACCATCACGGCGAGCTCGAAAGGCAAAGGGCTTAGCGTTCTGGCGCCGACGATACTGCCGGCCAGCACGGCTAAGAAGGCAATTCTCCTTGCTCCGAACCTTCCGGTACCGCGGGCCCTCAGCTTTAACAGGGCTAGCTTGGGTGGCAGGAGCCGGTGGCATATACATCCGAAGGCGAAAATCCCCAGGGCCGGAGCCAGGCCGACGAGGACGAGCTCTGTGAAAACTTGTCCCGCTACGGTGGTCATGCTTGGTTCCATGATCCATAGCCTAAAGCACAGTTGAGCGCTCGTTAAAGGCCCTTGGCGCAGCACATAGGGGCTTATGACGCAGCTTCCAGCCCCTTGCCAGCTTGAAAGTTGAGGAAGGGGCCTGCCGGAGTAGTCTTTCAAGAATGCTTGAAGCCGGTTCTACAGGGTAGTGTGTATAGCGTTATGACATCACCGCTTAAATTCAATGTTGCTGATCTTCTCCGCAGCCAGGGTGCAGAAGCCATGCCTGAGCAGCGGAGCCAGACCGGTCCCGCCCCAGAAAGAATCGGCCTTTCCATGATCGCCGTCGAGAAGGGCGATGACATCACCGTCGATGCCACCTTGACTCCGCTGGGATCCGGCGTATTGGTCGATGCCGATGTAACTGGAACACTCACAGCTCAGTGCGCGCGGTGCCTACGCGAGCTGCATCCGCACCTCGATCTCCATGTCTCCCAGGTGTTTTCTGCCGATGATTCCTTCGTCACGGGCGATGCCGCCCCCGAGGATCTTGGTTCAGGCGATGAGATTCCCGCCATTGTGGCCGATGATCTCGATCTCCTGCAGACCGTGATCGACGAGGCAGGGCTCAACCTTCCTTTCGCCCCGGTATGTGAGGAAGGCTGCGAAATCGATACGCCAGAGGGCGTGGAAACCGGCGTCTTGGATGACGGGGATGACGCTGAAGAAGAGGAAGAAAAGGTCGACCCACGGTGGTCGGGTTTGGAGAAGTTCCTGTGAGCAAGAAGAAGAAACTAACCGGTGAGGAGGCGCTTTTCGCGGCCTTCGCTGCCGTCGATCACGCGCCATTGCTCGCGCAGTTGGGCGTCGAGATGTCGGAGGAGTACTTGCGCCATGCTCTGACGCACCGCTCCTTTGCCAACGAGAATGGTCACCTGCCCAATAACGAGCGCCTCGAGTTCTTGGGCGATGCGGTGCTGGGCCTTTCCGTGGCTTCCAAGCTTTATACGGTCTATCCCTCGCGCCCGGAGTCCGATATTTCCAAGATGCGGGCCTCCATAGTCTCGCGCTATGGCCTCTCCGATATCGCGCGGGAAATTGAGCTGGGCAAGCACATCCTCCTCGGCAAGGGGGAGCAGTCCACTGGTGGGCGCGATAAGGACTCGATCCTGGCGGATACCACCGAGGCGATCTTCGGCGCCATCTACCTTCAGTTCGGTTTCGAAACCGCGCGTGAAGTCATCTTGCGCCTCTTTGCCAAGAAGATTGAGAATGCTTCCATTTCCGGGCGCCACCTGGATTGGAAGACCACTCTGCAGGAGCTCTGCGCTGATCTGCATGCCTCCATGCCGGTCTATACCGCCACCTCCACTGGTCCCGAACACGATCAGACCTTCAGCGCCGTCGCCACAGTGGCGGGCGTGTCGGTGGGTCAGGGAGTGGGCCACAACAAGAAGCTTGCCGAGCAGGAAGCTGCCCAACAGGCATTTCATACCCTCCGCGAGACGCCCTTGTTGGTGCAAGGCACGGCCGACAAAGAGCGATAAAGAGAGCCAATGCCCGAATTACCGGAGGTCGAGACCGTTCGCCGCGGGCTCGAGCCTTACTTGAAGGGGCGTAGCTTCGCGCAGATGGAGGTACTGCATCCGCGTGCGAACCGCGGGCAGGAGGCACCGCTCAAGCAGCTCCTTGAGCGAAGAACAATCCGTGGCGTGGCGCGGCGAGGAAAATTCCTGTGGCTTGAGTTTGCGGACGAGAACCTTAAGGACCCTTCGCGTGATGTCATGTTCATTCATCTGGGCATGTCGGGGCAGCTGCGCATCGGCCCTAGCGATTCCAAACACGTGCGCATCCGTACGCGCTTGAGCGACGGCACCGAGCTGAGCTTTATCGATCAACGCACCTTTGGCTACTGGCTTTTCGCGCCCTGGCTGAAGATTGCACACATCGCCCCAGATCCTCTGGAGGCAGACTTTGATGCTGCGGCCGCCGCGCGCAAGATCCGTGCCAAACGCACAGTGATTAAGACGGCGCTGTTGGACCAGACGGTGGTCTCTGGCATCGGCAACATCTATGCCGATGAGGCATTATGGCGCGCAAAGATTCACCCCCAAACCAAGGCCTGTGATCTCTCGCAGGCCAACGCCCTAGCGCTTGTCGATGCCGCCACCACCGTCATGCGCGGGGCCCTCGCCGTCGGCGGCACCAGCTTCGATGCGCTTTATGTCAATGTCAACGGCGAGTCGGGGTACTTTTCCCGCTCGCTGCATGCCTATGGCCGCACGGGGAAGTCCTGTGATCGCTGCGGCAGCCCAATTCGCCGCATCGTTGTCGGCGGCCGTTCTTCGCACTTTTGCCCCCGCTGTCAGCGCAGAACCTCAGCGAGGTCACGGGTGCGGGAGTAGTATCACGCCTCATGGGGATTGATGCGGTGCTTCTCAGGCGGATTCTTCGTGCCTTGGTTCAAGTCTTGGTTCTCGGGCTCGGTTGGTGGGCGCGGAAGTACCCGAACACGGTAAAGACGCGGCCGAATCGTCAACGTATGCCGAAGTTCATTGCGATTTTCGGCTGGGTTCTTTTCGTCGTTGGTGCAGTGCAGGCGGCTATCGGCCTTCCCACTGATCCAGCGCGCGCAAATAATTTGAAGGGAATGCTGGTTGCGTCGGCGCTCATGATCCTCGCTAGTTTGGTGTTCGTTGTAATCCAGCACAATTGGTTCGTCGAGCCAGGGGCCGATCGGGTGGATTTTCGCACCGTATTCGGTCGCGAGAAGCACATCGAGTATCAAGATATTGTCCGTGTGCGCGAGTACAGCGCGCAGGGGCAGCCGTTTATCCAAGTGCGGGACTCACATGGCACCAAACTCGGTCTGAGCCTGCAGCTTTATGACATGAGCCCCTAGCTGGACTACCTCGACGCGCATCCCCCGCAGTCCACCCGGAACTGAGCGTTCCCAGCTGGTCCGCTGGTTTAGAGCCCATCCTTGAGGCGTTCCTGCAAAGCGAATCTCACGGTATTCCACTCGGATTCTATAATCGAGAAAACGACAGTATCTCTAACCGTGCCGTTCTCGAGCAGAATGTGATTTCTTAGGACACCGTCTTGTTTCGCTCCGAGTTTTTCAATGGCCGCGCGAGATTGGCGGTTGTGCCAATGAGTACGGAACTCCACTGCGAGGCAATCTAGTTCTTCAAAAGCTCTGGAGAGCAGTAGGAGCTTCGCTGCAGGGTTGATCAGCGTTCCTTGAGAGGCGTTCCCAAGCCAGGTGGAACCGATTTCCACACGTCTATTCGCAGGATCGAGATTCATGAAGGTTGTCATTCCGACTGCCTTTCCCGAAATCTGATCAATGATTGCCCAAGGCGCCATCGTTCCTTTGGCTTGCAAATCCAGCCGCTCCGAAATGACCTTCGACATGGTTTCTGGCGAAGGTATATGGGTGTACCAGACCTTCCACAGGTCATCGACTTTTACCGCCGCGATGAGGTCTTGCTCATGGGACAAGCTCAGGGGCTCCAGACGAACAAAATGGTTGTCAAGAATTGGAGTGTCTGCAAAAGGCATGGTCAATACTCCTAAGTATGTGCCGATTTTGAAAGAAGAATGCGTGTGGGGGGAGGACGTCTAAGGTGAGGTGAAGGCTGCGAGGCAGTGGAGATACAAGCGCCTCAACTGCTCACTATATGCTTGTTGGGCTCTCCAGCTCACGCAGCAAAGAATTGGCTTTGCTGTCTAGCGCACCTGCTTACTATCAGATGACCTCGACTCCGCAACGAATGAGTGCTGTGCGTGCTTGCAGGCCGAGGAAGCCGCTAAGATCCTGCACCTTCTTGAGCTGGGGGAGCGCAACGATATCGCTTTCACTGAGACTTTCCATATGGAAGGCACCGGCTTCACCGTCCCACTGGGGGATGAGTTGAAGATAGATTTCATTACCTCCATCGAAAACAATCTCCTCCACTCTTTCAGCAAGTCGCGCTGGAATCGGAAGAGTCCGGAACCACTCGAGCACTGAGGGAATGCATTCGAGCCCGGTGTCTTCAGGGTTAAAGGATTGATCGCCTTGATCTGCGGCGAAGTCGTAGACGTCAAAACGGGGCTTGAGAAGATCTTGTTCATACATCAACTCTTGGATCACCGCGAGGCGGAAGGGCAGCGATAGGAACTCGAGTAGAGGTTCATCACTAACGGGGTGTTTCCATCTGCCTGTTGGCGCTCTCTCGAGGGAAGGCCGGTTGTCACTGGGCGGCGCATTGTAGGTGATGCTCACCCACGCAAAGCGATGCGCTGCGGCGCGGACATAATCCGTCAGCTCGTCAGTCGCAGCTTTGGCTTTTCTTTGCACGAGATTGAGTGTGCGGAGATCGCCACATTCCGTTGCATTCAGGAAGAACGTCGCTGTCTACTCTCCAGCATGCGTATCCAGGGAAATATATGCTGTGCGCAAGTCCGCCTGTGGAATGGAAGACTGCGGTGAGCGACCTTCGACGGTGAGGGAGCCAGGAAAGAGCTGGGAAGGCCGCTTGCTGGCAAAATCAAAGTACATGGCTGCTTCACCTACTGGATCCTCTGCAAGGCGAACACCGAGTTCTGTAGTGTCTTCGCCATCCACGGTGAAGGCGAAGATGCCCACCTCATCCCACATTGCCAGCGATTCATAGCCCTTGCGCTCGAAATCTCCCGAAGCTCCAGTCGAGGACACTAATCGTGCCGGGCTGAAAATCTCGGCGAGTGAAGATACATTGAGGGTCTTTAGCGGCTTGTCATTGATGCAGATGCCCGTGGCTCTAATATCAAGGTGAAGTGGGCTGTAATCGTGGCAGGCAGCAGTCTTGTGCTCGCTGGAATCCCGCGGATCTTCTTGAGGCGCTTGAGCCTTGTTGCGGCGATGGAAAAATGACCACATGTCAGTGCAGTGTAGCGGATTCACCCAGCCTGAGCAGTCTGTTTAGCTGAACCAAGCGACGCTGGAGTTGCCTGATGCATGCCCAGCCGGCGCTGGCTTCCACGACAGTTGAAACTCGCTTATCTCAGCTGTTTGTTGAGTCAGTGTGAGCAGGTAGGTTCCCTCAGGAACTGGGAGGTGAAGTGCGGAGGAGGAAAGCGCGGAGGTATCGCTGTATTGTGCCGCCATGGTCAGCTGAGTGTAATCCGTTAACCAGAGTCCTAGGGGTCCGCACTTCACCACACCAAGCGCTTCTCGGAACGGCTGGCTGGGGGTGGAAGGGACATCGATAAGCAGTGGGGCGTCTGCGTGGTTGGGGCCGGGGTAGGCAATGAAGATGCTCCCGAGGTTGCCTTGTTGGGCGACGTGAGCCAGCAGCTGGTCTAGGGTCCAGTCCTCGGCCACGAATCCAGAGTAGAAATCCTTCGCTATGACACAAACGAAGCCGTCTTCGTCGACGCCTTGGTTGAGGGCTTTAAACATGAGAATAACCTTAATCTTTGATTGTGGCCTCCCTTAAAGGGTGGGAGGGCGTAGGTTGCTTGATGTGGAGCGTACTCCACCGCTCTGAACTGTGTTAAAGCTTTCTGAGTGTGGTGAAGGTGGCAGCTATAACAGGGCTGGGCGATTCGATAAATCGTTATAGTGCTTAAGAATTATTAGAAAAACTTAGAGTTTAGACGGCGGCCAGAATGACAGTGACCGAAGGAGTTTAAAAAGTAATGGGATATTTTAATCTGAGGCCATGGAAGAAGGCGCCTGAGCTCCCAGCTAAGACTGTCGAGCCCGAAGTTCCACCCACCAGCATTTTGTTGCGTCGGGCTGAAGAGTATCAGCAGATGGTTGCTGATGTGCTGGAAGCAGGAGCCAGCGAAGATGAACTTCCGATCGCTGAGCCGGTGGCAAACGGTGTGGTAGAGATGTGGTCTATTGACCGTGGGGACCATTTTGAGCATCTCTCACAACGCCACCTTGACCAGGCTGGGCTCAGCTTCGAAGCTGTTCGTCACTCCGCCCTTGAGCAGCTGCGCGAGGCGGCGAAGGGCCTACGCATTGAAGGTGGCGACGGCCGCTTCAGGGTGAGCTACCCTGACAATCCAGATCTGTGCGCGTCCTTCATCCTGGTCGCCGATGAGTGGCTGGATACGTCTTCATTACTCGGGGAGGCCGTTTATGCTGTGGGAACGCGTACGCTCCTCCATGTGTGTGGCTCCGAGGACGCAGCTGCAGTCGGCGGAATGATTCAGATTGCGGAGACCTTCTACGAGGCGGGCCTGTCAGATCCGAAGAACAATGGGATGCCTTTGTCTCCCCGTCCTTTAGTCATGCAGGACGGTGTTCTCGCCGACTTTACTGAGGAATAACGCCGCGGTAACTCCGAAGAATAGCAACAGTAGGTAATGCTCCTAGGTGAGCACGACCGCTCCTCGTGGTGGAAGCGTGTCCAAGAAGCGAAGCCAGGTTTTGGGCTAAGGTACAGTGTCCACAACAAGGAGTGATGTAGATGACCGAGCGTCTTACGGCATTTGTCCACGGGAGTGTCCAAGGTGTGGGCTTTCGTTGGTGGACCCGCTCACGAGCTCTAGAGCTGGGGCTTTCCGGGCATGCAACGAACATGAATGATGGTCGGGTGCAAGTGGTCTGCGAGGGGCCACGCACCGACTGCGAAGCTATGCTTGGACTGCTGCGGGAGCAGCCATCAAGTACCAATCGCCCCGGCTTTGTCGACGGCGTTTTCGAACAATGGTCTGCGCCTAAGGGCGAGCAAGGCTTCATTGAGCGTTAGTGCTGCACTTGAGCGTCGAGAGTCAACGCTGCCGCAGTGACTTGCTAAGATTCTGGGAATGCACCTCAAATCGCTCACGCTCAAGGGCTTCAAATCCTTTGCGTCGGCGACGACCCTGAAATTCGAGCCCGGAATCTGCGCCGTCGTCGGCCCCAACGGATCGGGAAAATCCAACGTCGTCGATGCGTTGGCGTGGGTCATGGGGGAAGGCAGCGCAAAGACCCTGCGCGGAGGGAAGATGCAGGATGTCATCTTCGCCGGCGCGGGTGATCGCAAGGCTCTTGGCCGCGCGGAAGTCTCTTTAACCATAGACAACTCCGATGGGGCGCTTGGCATCGATTACTCGGAAGTCTCCGTCACCCGCCGCATGTTCCGGGATGGCGCGAGCGAGTACGAGATCAATGGTGCCAAGGCACGCCTGATGGATATTCAGGAACTACTGTCTGATTCCGGCATTGGGCGCGAGATGCACATCATCGTCGGCCAAGGAAAACTGGCGGAGATTCTCGAGTCCCGGCCCGAAGATCGCCGCTCCTATATTGAGGAGGCGGCCGGAATACTCAAGCATCGCCGCCGCAAGGAGAAGGCGCAGCGCAAGCTCGTTGGAATGCAGGCCAACCTAGACCGGCTCGAGGACCTCACTGAGGAGCTTGGAAAACAACTCAAGCCTTTGGCACGGCAGGCTGAGGCGGCCAAACGCGCTGCTACCGTGCAGGCGGATCTCCGTGATGCGCGCCTGCGTATCGCCGGTGCGAAAGTGGTGGAACTGCGAGCCAAGTTTGAGGATTCCCAGCAGCAAGCAGAGATGCTTGCTGCGCAGGTTGAAGAGTTATCCGCGCAGCTAGAGGAAAACAGCCAGCGTCAGGCAGAGGTCGAAGCGGAGCTAGCTGAGGTTGCCCCACGCACGGAAGCTGCCCAGAAGCTGTGGTTTGATCTTTCAACCTTGTCGGAACGCATTTCTGCGACGCAAAGGATTGCTGCTGAACGGGCAAGCAACGCGGGAGCGCAGGTGCCTTATGCGGGTGAAGACCCCGCCGAACTAGAAGCGCGGGCGGCCGCGGCGGATGAGGAGTTCGCAGAACTTTTGGCTGGGGCAGAGGAAACGGCAGAGACGCTGGAGGCTATCCGCGAGGAAGTCGCCGAAAAGAAGGAAGCCTTCGCGGCCGCAGAGAAAGAGCACTTGGCGCAGTTGCGGGCACTAGCGGATCGCCGCGAAGGCGTAGTGCGGCTCATCGCCGCCGAGGAAAGCCTGAGCCAACAAGTCAATGCTCGTGAGGAAGAACGCTCGCGCCTGAATGAAAGCGTGGATTCTTTTAAGCAGCGCACAGTCTCCGCGAAGCAGGAGGCCGCCGAAGTGGCTGCAGCGCAACGCAACCTTGTTGCTGAGCGTAGCCCCTTGGAAGAAGAGAAGGCGCGCCGGACACAGGAAGCTGCAGCGGCGGAGGCACGTCTCGAGGAATTGCGGGAACTGCAAAGGCAGCGCGAGGGTGCTGTCTACGCTCTGCGTTCGAGGATCGAGACCTTGGAGCAGACCATTCCGCAGTCTGCGGACCTGGGGGAGGAGTTTCGCCCAGTGGCGGGGTTTGTTTCGACCTCGCTGGAGACTGCTGTTGCCGCAGCGCTGGGGCCTTTCAAAGAGGCCTTGGTCGGAGAAGCTGGACCCGAGATTATCGCGCAGCTGGAAGAATCTTCGCGCACCGCGATTGTTGACGTGGATTCGAGCCTTGCAGGAACGCAATGGCGCGTCGAAGCAGATCTTCCCGCAGGAGCCACGTGGCTCTTAGATCATCTCACTCTGGCTGACGAGGTGGCGGTGGCGCTCACGCGCCTGCTAGCGGATGTCGCCTTGGTCAACGACATTGAAGCGGGGCGGCAACTAGTGGCGGCGGACCCACGGCTGCGGGCAGTGACCGCCCGCGGAACCCTCATGGGGGAGGGCTGGCTGCAGGTGGGCACCGGCTCTGCCTCGACCATCGAGGTCAGCGCGCGCATAGAGAAGGCCAGCGCAGAGCTGTCGACGGCTGGGCGGGAGCTTGAGGAGCTCTCCGGAACTCTTGAGGGTGCTAAACTCGCGGCGGAAGAAGCGCGGGTGGCTGCTGCCGCCGCTACCGCTGCCCTGCGCGAGCATGACTCGCAGGTAGAGACCTGGGAGCGTGACCATCAGCGGCTGCGCAAGCAATACGAGGCAAATAAGGCAGAAGAAGAAAAAGCACTGTCCCGTGCCGAGACGCTCGATGAGCAGATTGCCCGCCTACACGCCGAGCTTGAGCAAGCACGGGATCGCCTTGCTCGCGCTGATGATGACTCAAACGCGGAGCCCGAAGAGCCTGCGGCGCAGACTCGCGACATGGCTTTTAGTGCGCTAGAACAGGTGAAGGCGATGGAGATGGAAGCGCAGTTGGCCGCCCGCTCCGCCCAGGACCGAGTAGCCCAGGTGCGTGGGAAGGGTGATGCGCTGCGCCGCCAGGCTCAGCACGAAAAGCAGGCGCAGGCACGCCACGAGCAGGCGATGGCGCGGCGCAAGGCGCAGGCTGAACTGGCAAGGGTTGTCAGTGCACATGCACGCGATCTTGCAGCGCGCACCGATTTTGCCCTGGACAAGGCCGCGGCCCAGCGTGAAGAGTTGCTGGCGCGGCGTGCTGCTCTTGGCGCCCAGCTGCAAGAGGTCAAGAAAGAGGTATCAGCGACGCGCGCGCACGCGGAGCGGCTGAGAAACACTGCCCATAGCAGTGAGATTGCCCGCTCCCAGGCTCAAGTGCGCCTGCAGGAGTCGGAGTCAAAGATAGTCGAGCAACTGGGAGTATCCATTCCTGACCTGCTGCGGGACTACACCCCGGATGAGGACTTCGACAGACAAGCAGAAAACTCCCGCCTGAAGCAGGCGGAGAAGGATCTCAACTCGCTCGGCAAGGTCAACCCGCTGGCTCTCGAGGAGTACAAGGCTCTCGAAGAGCGCTACTCTTTTCTCTCCCAGCAGCTGGCGGACGTGGTCCAGGCCCGTGAGGATCTCACGGGTGTTATAGCGGACGTCGACAAGCACATCCTGCGCCTCTTTAGTGATGCCTGGCGCGATGTGGAAGCTGAGTTTCCTAGGGTCTTTGCCACGCTGTTTCCCGGTGGGGAGGGGCGCCTTATCCTTACGGAGCCGGAATCGCTCCTCACAACCGGCATCGAGGTTGAGGCGCGCCCACCGGGCAAGAAAGTCAAGCGCCTTTCCTTGCTCTCTGGCGGAGAAAAGTCATTGACCGCGCTCGCCATGCTTGTCGCCATCTTCCGTGCCCGGCCTAGCCCCTTCTACGTCATGGATGAGGTGGAAGCCGCGCTCGATGACGTGAACCTACGGCGGCTGATTGCGCTTTTTGAGGAGTTGCGTAAGGATTCGCAGCTCATTGTTATCACTCACCAGAAACCCACGATGGACGTGGCTAATGTTCTCTACGGCGTGACCATGCGTGGGGACGGGATAACGCGTGTGCTCTCCCAGCGCATGCATCCAGCGGGGACGGCGCCTGGTGCGGAGGCTGCTGCTAGCGACGCCGCGCGCCTCGGAGTGGATGCGCCATCGCTGCCGCGTGAATAGGACAACCTTGGTCCCATTGTGGGGAGAAGCCCCGGAGAAGCCCCGGAGAATTTCAAAGCGGACTTTGAGGCGGGACCTAGCAAGAAGTGGGCTTAATGATGCCAGGCGCCCTCAAGCCTGGCATCATGGAATCCATGAATACTCCTGTGTTGATTGGCATTATCGTCGCGGTGGCGCTTATTGTGCTGCTCATTCTCCTGATTGTCGTTGGCAAAAAGCGCGGGGAGGCCAAGCAGGTTTCCTTCGAAAAACCAGAGGATGAGAAGCCCAAGGAGCTTACCCAGGAACAAAAGTCTGGGAACTACCAGGCAAAATCTGGCTTCAACTTTGCTCCAGCCACTGCGCCTCAGGAGCGCGAACCTGTACGCAAGCTACAGGGGCAGCAACAGGATCACCAGGCTGAGCAGCTTAAGGATGCCACGGCGATAGCCAATGCACAGTTGGCGGGCAAGGATCCTTCTGCCGTCGCTGAGACAGCCCGCACCGCGCAACCGGCAACACAAGCACAAGATGAACATCCCCTTGAGGATCAGTCGGAGGAGACTCAAGTGGCAACGTCCCCTGATGAAGCTACCTCCGCTGAGGAAACAACTTCGGTCGATGAGGCCGTGGAAGCACAGGAAGTAGAAGAAGCAACGTCTGATGCGCCTGCTGCGGAGGCTGCTAAGCCCGAGGTAGAGCCCGCACATCTTGCCCTTGAAGCATCTCCCGATGAAGACACCGTGGAGCCTACTCCTAAGGAAGAAACCGCCGAGGAGACTCCCCAGGTCCAGGACGCCGCGGAAAACGCAAAGGAAACCCCTGAAGCTGCTGAATCCACAGGAGAAGAAGCAGAAGCCACCGCAGCCTCTGCTGAAGAGGCGGCAGCGGCCGCAAGCGCACAGGTGGAGTCGGCGCAAGAAGCCTTGGCACAGGAGCCTGGCGAGCAGGAGGTTTCTGAGGACGTCGAGGTAGTTGAGGCCCCTGCGAAGCCGCAGGAGGATATTGCCCCGGCCGGCGGCCGCTTGGGACACCTGCGTGGGCGCTTGTCCCGTTCGCAGAATGCTATTGGCCAAGGACTGATGGGTATTCTCTCAGCCGGCGATCTCGATGAGGACGCGTGGGAGGAGATCGAGGACACCCTCATCATGGCGGATCTAGGGACCAAGTCCACGCTTAAGGTGACGGAATCCTTGCGCGAGAAGATTGCGCAACAGGGTGTCTCCAGCGAGGAGGAAGCTCGCGATATGCTGCGTGCCGCGCTCATTGAGGTTGGCCACCTCGAGATGGACCGCTCAATTAAGGCCATGCCCAACGAAGGAAAGCCTGCTGTCATCATGGTTGTCGGTGTCAATGGCACAGGCAAGACCACGACTACTGGCAAGCTGGCCCGCGTGCTCGTGTCTATGGGGCGCACAGTATTGCTCGGGGCCGCTGATACCTTCCGCGCCGCTGCGGCCGATCAGCTAGAGACCTGGGGCCGTCGCGTGGGAGCGTCAACCGTTCGCGGCAAAGAGGGGGCGGACCCTGCTTCTGTTGCTTTCGACGCCGTTGCTGCTGGTGTGGACAAGGGAGTGGACGTGGTCCTCGTCGATACCGCCGGGCGTTTGCACACCTCGGTTGACCTCATGGATCAGCTAGGAAAGGTCAAGCGCGTTGTGGAGAAAAAGGCCGCGGTCGACGAGGTCTTGCTCGTCCTCGATGCCACGGTTGGCCAAAACGGTCTCACCCAGGCGCGGATCTTCCGCGATGTCGTAGACATCACCGGTGTGGTTCTTACTAAGCTGGATGGCACGGCCAAGGGCGGAATTGTATTCCAAGTTCAGGAGGAGCTCGGGGTTCCAGTCAAGCTCGTCGGGCTTGGAGAGGGCGCTGATGACCTTGCGCCATTCGAGGTTGAAAGCTTCGTCGACGCATTGCTAGGGGAGAAGTAGCGCCCTTTGTTTTTCTTTCGAAAGGTAGAAATAGCGAGGTAGATACTTCCTTCGAATAATTGCCGTCCAGCCCGTGCGTGAAGGACAATAACCGCAGTTAAATCCGGTTATTGTGGCCATCGCGTGCGGGCTGTGATGTGTGTAGGAACCTATCGGGTGATAGCCTGGGAACACTGTGTTTTCTCTATTCCAGTTGTTCATTAGTATTCCTATGTCCCTGGGATAGCTGAGAATCCTGCACTCTCTATGTCGATGATCTCCACCCCAGTAAGTGAGGCAAGTTTTCCGTGACGCTGCTCTATGTGATTCTCCTTGCATCCGCAGCCGTAGTTCTCGCCCCTGCAACGGTGAAAGTCGCAGATCGCGCCGCAGGCTATCCGCTGGCCGCAGTCTTTATCTTTGCGGCAGCGCTCCTTGCCCGTCACTTGCCCGAGGTGGGTAGGGGACAGGTACTGGAGTTCTCTCTGACGTGGGTCAAGGACTTCCTAGCCCCCGGAGTAGACATTAATTTTTCCCTGCGCGGCGACGCGTTGGGACTCTTCTTTGCCCTGTTGGCGCTCGTCATCGGTGCGGTGGTTTTTGTCTACTCGGCTGCCTACCTCCCCAAAGGCAAGGGCAGCACCAGCTTTTATGTGCTGATGACGGCCTTTACTCTGTCGATTCTGCTGCTGGTCTTGGCCGATGATGTGGTCGTGCTGTTCCTTGCTTGGGAACTGGTATCTCTGGCTTCTTTCCTTCTTATAGCGCGCTCCGGAAAAGCCGGAGAGGATGGCTCGCAGCGAACCCTGATCCTCACCTTTATCGGAGGATTGACTCTTCTAACGGCGGTGGCCATTGCGGCTACCTCCGCAGGAACCACAAATCTAACGGAGATCTTGGCATCCCCGGTATGGGGCGAAAGCCCAGCCCTGAGTGCTTGGGTGGCGCTCCTGGTCGCAATCTCGGCCTTTAGCAAGTCCGCGCAGTTTCCCTTCCACTTCTGGTTGCCGGAAGCCATGGCTGCCGCGACTCCGGTCTCGGCCTTCCTGCACGCGGCTGCGGTTGTCAAAGCCGGCATCTACCTTCTGTTGCGCTTTTCCACCATTTTCCACGACGTCGCGTTATGGAACTGGCTGCTTATCGTGGTGGGCATGGCTACGGCGGTGATGTCTGCCGTGTTCGCCTTGCAAAAGACTGACCTGAAGAAGCTCACCGCTTATTCCACGGTCTCGCACCTGGGCTGGATCGTGGCGACAATCGGTGTGGGTACTCCGCTGGCGATTACCGCTGCGGTGGTGCATACCCTGGCCCACGCCTTGTTTAAGTCCTCCATCTTCATGTTGATAGGCGTCATCGATCATGCGGCGGGCTCACGCGATATTCGCCGGCTCGGAGTCTTATGGAACAAGCTGCCCTGGACCTTTGGATCTCTGCTCATCGGCACGGCCTCTATGGCCGCGGTCCCACCGCTGCTGGGATTCGTTTCCAAAGAGGGGATGCTCGCCGCTTTTGAGGAGGCTCCCATAGGAACCGGCCCGCAGATCATTCTCTTGGTGGCAGCGGCTGTCGGTGCATTCTTTACATTCAGCTACTCGGCGAAGATCATCTTCGGAGCCTTCTTCGATGGTCCACGCCCCATGGATGGCGTACACGAGGCGCCAGTACGCCTGTGGCTGCCAGCCGCCTTGCCCGGTGTGCTCTCCCTGCCCTTGGTATTCATGCTGGGCTCCTTCGATCGCCCGGTCGACGCCATTGCCCAGTCCATCGGTATGACGAGCCGCTCTCACCTGAGCTTGTGGCATGGCATCACCGTCCCGCTGCTCATTTCCGTTGCCGTGCTCATCGCGGGCGTGGTAGCTACTGTTTACCGCCGCCAGCTATGGGCGCTGGTGGAGGACAAGGCTCTCTTCCCACGTAGCGGCAACGAAGCCTTGAGTGCAATTCAAAAAGCGAGCCAGAAGTTGGGCAAGGCAGCCGGCAAGATGTCGGATACCCACAACCCCTCCTTCTTGCTGCTGCCGATCATCATCTTGATCATCGTCCTAGCTGGCGCGACCTTGCTTGGAGAAGGCATCGACGGAGTTCCGCTTGCACCGCGGGTGTCAGGCCTAGACAATGCCTGGGATCTAGTGCCTTTGGCCATCATTGCGCTGGCAATGAGCGGCCTCGTGCGCACCCGAAACCGCCTGACTGGGGCTGTCCTCATCGGCATGGTCGGCGTGGGCGTGACGTTGCAGATGCTGCTCATGGGCGCACCGGACGTGGCGTTGACGCAGTTTACTGTCGAAGCCCTTTCCGTCATCGTCATGATGATGGTGCTGCGCTATCTACCGGAGAAGTTCCAGCCGGTGCGCAATAAGCCGCGCTGGATAAGCTCCATCGTCATCGCCATTCTGGCCGGTATAGCCGCATTCCTGGCGGTGTGGGCGCTCATCGGCCGCCACGAACGCTCTGACTTGGCGTTGTGGTATCTCAAGGAGGCTCCCGGGATTACCGGTGGTGACAATGTCGTTGCCACCATCATCGTTGAGTTCCGTGCTCTTGATACCTTGGGCGAGCTTTCCGTGCTGGGCATGGCCGCTGTCGTCATCGCTGCCGTCGCTGCTTCCTTGCCTCGCTTCCCCTTCACGCCGGGCACGCGCCCAGCTCCCTTCGGCCAATCGCAGCTGAACTCGGTGCCGCTGCGCAAGGTGCTCGTCCTCGTGGTACCGGTGCTGGTCATCGTTTCTGTCGTGGTATTCTTCCGCGGACACAATGCCTCCGGCGGCGGATTCCCCGCGGCGCTGATTATGGGCGCTGCCATCGGGTTGACGTACCTTTCGCGCGGCTCCGATGAGATTGTCTTTGGCAAGATGACTCCTATTCACCTCACCGGCATCGGAATCATCGTGGCGCTTTCGGCCGGATTCATCGGCTACTGGCACGGTGGATTGGGCAACGGCGGCTTCCTTACCGCGATTCACGGCCATGCCTTTGGCCAGCACTGGACCACCTCGCTCATTTTCGACCTCGGCATCTACCTCGCGGTGCTTGGCATGCTCACCATGGCGATCAACGCCTTGGGTGGATATCTTCGTCCCGGTACGGAACGCGAGTACTTGCCTTGGATCCACGACAAGGACTCGGCGCTACCGGATACCCCGCGGGTGGTCCTCGAGGACGAGGACGATCCTTATCCCGAACCGATTAATCCCTCGAGCAATCCGTTGGCTTTGCTCAACAAGGCCGAGGCACGAACCAAGAAAGAGTCCCCACGAGCCGTGCGTAAACGCGAGGGGGAGAACTAATGATTCTGGCATTAACCATTGCAGTACTCGTCGGCGGAGCCGTCTACCTCATCCAACAGCGCGGGCTAGTCCACATCGTGCTGGGAATGATGTCCTTTGGGCACGGCGTCAACCTGACGCTTCTGGCCACGGGGGTCTATTCCTACCGCGGAGAGGCCTTTCCCTCCCGGGTTCCTTTTGAAGAGATGTCCGATCCGCTACCGCAGGCCTTCGTCCTCACAGCGGTTGTTATTTCGATGGCCACCTCGACCATCCTGCTAACCATGGCGGCCATGGGAGCCAATGACGACACCAATGTCGTCGAGCCGGTGGATGACAACACCGTGGATCACGCTTTTTCTACCTTGGGGCGTGACTCGCAGAATCGAGAGATCCTAAGCCGCTCGGACGAGCACATGCACGCGCTGCGGCGCGGTACCCCGCCGGCTGCGCACGAGAACCCTGCCTCCGCAGTTGCTGATGGGGCAGAGGGACGCCGCGACCAAGACAATGACAAGAATGAGGAGGCATAAATGAATGACCTAGTAAGTCAGCTCCTCCCGCTGTTCCCGGCAGTGCCACTGGTCTCTGCGGCTTTTGCGCTCTTGGCCCCATGGCGTAGGGTGCGCGATTCCATCATGGTTATAGTCCCCGGCATCGGCATCTTTGCCGGGCTGGCGCTCTTGGTCTATACGCTAAACGAAGGCGTGGTTGCGCACTCGGTGGGCCTCTACCGCGGCAACGCCGGCATTTCTTTCGCGGCGGATTCTTTCTCCGCGCTCATGATTGTCAGCACGATGATCGTGGCCTTCGGCGCCAACTGGTTCGCCATTGTCAGCGGGGAGACCAAGTCCCGCTACTATCCCTCCCTGACGCTTATCCTCATCACCGGCGTCTGCGGTGCTTTGCTTACAGCGGATCTCTTCAACTTCTTCGTGTTCATCGAGGTCATGTTGTTGCCTTCCTACGGGCTCATCACGATGTCTGGCACGTGGTCACGCCTGGCGGCGGGTCGCGCATTCGTCTTGGTTAACCTTTTCGCCTCCACCTTGTTGGTGGTCGGCGTTGGCTTCATGTACTCGGTGACCGGCGTGGTCAACCTTGCGGCCCTGGAGGGCGCTGCGGCCGGTAATGGTCCTGCCACCGTGGCCGGTGCCATCATTGTCATCGCTATTATCACCAAGGCCGGCATCTTCCCCGTGCAGTCGTGGCTCCCGCGCACCTATCCAGGCACCTCGGCCGCGGTCATGGGGCTCTTCTCGGGCCTGCACACCAAGGTCGCGGTGTACATGCTCTATCGCCTCTACGTCCATCTTTTCGGCATGGATGAGCGCTGGGGAGTGCTCATCATCGTCCTGATGCTGGTATCGATGCTGGTGGGCTCCTTCGGCGGGCTCGCGGAGAACTCCATCCGCCGCGTCCTGGGCTATCAGATGCTCAACGGCATCCCCTTCATCGTCATCATGCTGGCCTTCAGCACCGCGGATCCGCAGCGCGCTCTGGCTGCAGGCATCTTGTACACCGTCCACCATATGCTCACCCTTGGCTCGCTCATCCTTGCCTCCGGCGCCATCGAGGAAACCTACGGCACGGGCCGCCTGAGGAAGCTCTCAGGCCTAGCACGCCGTGATCCCATCATTGCCTGGATATTTGCCGCAGGATCCTTCGCGGTGGTGGGATTCCCACCCTTTTCCGGTATGTGGGGCAAAGTCCTCATCGTTGTTGAGATCGCGCGGGATGGCGGGATCTGGGCCTGGGTATCCATCGCCGTTATCATCATCGCCTCCTTTGCCGCTTTCCTGGCCATGCTGCGCGTGTGGCGCAAGGTATTTTGGGGCAAGGACCTCCCCGCGGAAAAGGTCCCAGATGAGCTCGTTATTCGCAAGAAGCTGATGGCTCCCTCGGCCGCATTGATCTTGGGTTCCGTGGCGATGTTCGTCTTCGCCGGTCCCGTCATCGGAGTCGTGGAGCAGGCTGCTGGGGACTTGCTCAACACCGACGCCTACGTCGACGCCGTGCTTGGCGACGACCCCGTGGCCATGCCCGATCTCGACTCCATTCAGGAGGGCCGTTAAATGCATGTCATCTTCTACATTCCATGGCTCATCAAGGAGATCTTCGTCTCCGGCTTCACGCTGGCCTTTGCCTCCTTCAAGCGCGATACGGGATATCGCCCGGTCATCGTGAGGTATCCGCTCCGCGTGACCTCGGCGTGGCAGATCTTTTGGTTCAGCACCTCTATCACCGCCACCCCAGGTACTCTCTCGCTGGGCTTGCGTGAGCCCACGCGCGAGGGAAACCCGCGCATCCTTATCGTGCAGGCGGTGATGGGATCCGATCCCGCAGAGGTCGTCGCGGGGTTGGCGGATATGGAGCAGCGCATGGCTCCGCACGTCAAGGAGATTGACTATGGTGTGCCTGGCCAGGGCGAGCATGCGGAGTTGGACCCAGCCTTTTATGAGTATCCCCTGGAGACCCTGGGCAGGCAGATGCGTGCTCCCGATATGGTCGGGGAAGAGGACACCCCACTGGCGGCATCGGAGGCGGAGAAGTTCTCCGTGTGGCCCGTGCGGGCGCGGCGCGACCAAGGCGAGAGGAAGTAGCAGATGTTTGATCCTGGATCCTTGAGTCCCTTTGGCTGGGTGGTGACCGTGTGCATCGCGGTCATGGCCGGCTCGATCATGGCGGGCATCATCCTCGCCTTACGCAGCCGCGACGAGCTAACGCGGACCGTGCTTTCTGATCTGGTCTTCTACGGCATGCTGTGCGTCTACTTTTCGTGGTCGCTGCTCAATGACGCCGCCCTAGTCTACGACATCGCGGTACTGGGTGCGATTGCTGGCGGTGTGCTGCCCACGCTGTCGATGGCACGCGTTATTTCGAAAGGACGTCGTTAAGCATGGCTCTCTATGAAGTCTTCGCCTCGATCCTTCTGGTGCTGGCTACCGTCATGGTCGTTGCCACCGTTATTGCCCTGTGGCGCGCCCCAGATGCCCTGACAAGAGTCAATCTCTTGGGCCCCACCGTGGGTGTTGCTGTCCCCTTGACCCTCGTGGCCAAGTTCATCGTTGACTGCGCACAGGAGGGCTTTTCGGTTGTGTCCTTCATTAAAGTCCTCATAGCCTGCGCTGGGATATGGGTAGTGGCCTCCGTGGGTTCCTTCTACATGGGGCGTTCCATCTACGGGGTGACGGTCACTGACGTTAAGTATGCGCGTCGCCGCTACGCCGAGATGGAGCGGGATGGTAACAATAAAGCTTAGGCGCGCGCTGTGATATATCTGTCGAGAGACTAAAACTTGCAGTTTCTATAGTCCTACCGATAATCTATTTCTTGTATCTATAAGACTATAGAAAAGTTGGTGAATGATGACTCCCGATCAGGTGACAGCGGTGGCGGGGAACTCGAGTTGGATGCTCATTAGCGCATCCCTCGTTCTGCTGATGACCCCGGCGCTCGCATTGTTTTATGGCGGTATGTCAGGCCGCCGCAGTGTCCTCAACATGATGATGATGTCCTTCGGGGCAATGGCCGTGGTCAGCATCATCTACGTCCTGTGGGGCTGGTCCATGTCCTACGCCACGACGTCGTGGGCAGGAATTACCGGAAGTCCCTTCGAGTTCTTTGGTCTCAAGGACCAAATCGTGGACGAGGCTGGAAACTACGTAGAGGGAGCCTCTGGCTACCCCAACATCATCGATATCGGATTCCAGCTCACCTTCGCGGTAATCTCCACTGCCCTCATCTCGGGTGCCTTGGCAGGCCGCGTTAAGTTCTCCACCTGGTTGGTATTCAGCGGTGCATGGGCCACCTTCGTCTACTTTCCGCTGGCCCACATGGTCTGGGGCGGGGGACTGCTCTCCCACGCTGAAAACTCTGTGTCTGCCTGGTTGTTCGGCGTCACCGACGGCGAAGCCACCATCGCTCCTATCGACTTCGCGGGCGGTACCGTCGTCCACATTTCCGCAGGTACTGCGGCCCTCGTCCTTGCCCTAGTCATCGGCAAGCGCCGCGGCTTCCCCAAGTCCATTGGTCGCCCGCACAACCTGCCCATGGTCATGACCGGCGCTGCCTTGCTGTGGTTCGGCTGGTTCGGATTCAACGGCGGCTCCGCCTTCGCGGCAGATGGTCTGGCAGGCCTGGCCTGGCTCAACACCACCGTGGCAACCGCAGCGGCGATGGCCGGCTGGATGGCAGTGGAAATGATTCGAGACAAGGCAGCTACCTCCTTGGGCGCTGCCTCCGGTATCGTCGCCGGGCTTGTCACCATCACCCCAGCTGCCGGCGCCCTGACCCCACTGACCTCCATTATCTTGGGGCTCATCGGCGGAATCCTGGCCTGCCTCGGCGTTGGTCTGAAGTTCAAGTTCGGTTACGATGACTCCCTTGACGTCGTCGGCGTGCACCTCGTTGCCGGCCTCTGGGGCACCATCGGCCTGGCATTCTTCGCCAGCGAGGGCGGCATCTTCACCGATGAGGTCGGACCTGGATTCAAGCTGCTGGCCGTGCAGTTCGCCATCGCCGTGGCAGCGATGCTGGTTTCCGGCATCGGAACTTTCATCATCGCCATCGTGCTCAAGGCCGTCATGGGCTGGCGCGTCGATGACGAGGTTGAATACAACGGTATCGACTACACCGAACACCGCGAGTCTGCCTATGACTTGCAAGGTCCGGACAATATGCGAAGCGGCTTGGTCTCGAGCGCTACTATGAAAGAAGAAGGAAGCAGCGGATCATCGCCCGTTATTCCGCCTCGTACCGAAGCTAAGGAGTAAGACATGAAACTGATTACCGCCGTAGTTAAGCCGTTTACGCTTCCCGATATCCGTGAGGCCCTCGAACAGCTAGACATTCACGGACTCACCGTCACCGAAACACAGGGCTTTGGCCAGCAGCGCGGCCACAGCGAGGTCTACCGTGGCGCAGAATATGCCACGGACTTCGTGCCCAAGGTTAAGCTGGAAGTCCTCGCCGTCGATGAATCCGTGGACGAAATCGTCAACGTCATCGTAGAAGCGGCCTTCACCGGAAAGATTGGTGATGGCAAGATCTGGGTTACCGCAGTCGAAGAAGTTATTCGAGTGCGTACCGGCGAGCGCGGAAACGCCGCTCTCTAAAGCGAGGTATTGTGACGCGCAATCCAGCGCAACTGCGTGACGAGGCATATAACAAGGCCTCGGAACTACTTAAGACCCTGGAGCTGCCTGCCGGCTACGCCCTGGCAGCTACGGGGTCTTTCGCACGCCGAGAGATGACCCCGCGCAGCGACATCGACCTCATCCTGCTTTATCCCGATGGAGAGTTGCTCGATGAGGAGAAAGCCTCGCAGCTGTGGTACCCGGTGTGGGATGCCAAGTATCACCTCGACTATTCCATGCGCACTCCTTCCGAGTGCGCCCAGATAGCGGCCGAGGATACGTCGGCGGGATTCGCCCAGCTCGACCTCAGCTACGTGGCCGGGGACAAGATGCTGGTGGATGAGGCCCGCGCCAAGATTCTGGCTGCCTGGCGTCTGCAGCTTCAGCGGCATTTTGAGGACTTCCTCGCCGCAACTATCTCGCGGTGGCGGAGATCAGGAACGCTTGCTGCTATGACCAACCCGGACATCAAGAACGGGCGCGGTGGTCTACGCGATATCCAGCTCCTGCGCGCCTTAGCGCTGGGAAACCTCTGCGATGCTCCGGATCTTTCTGGGCCGCGGCGCCTGTTGCTCGACGTACGCACGCTGCTGCATGTCCACGCGCGCAGGCACCGCGATACCCTCGATCCCGAGTTCGCGGCTGACATCGCCGCCGATCTCGGCTTCGCAGATCGCTATGAGCTCTCTGCCGCGCTGGTATCTGCCGCGGCTACCGTGGACAAGGCCGTAGAACGGGGTTTGAGCGCTGCCCGCGACCTCGTGGGACGCCGCAGCCACAATACAGTGCGCAAACCCCTTGACCTCGACGTGGTTGAGTCGCGCGGCTACGTTACCTTGGCGCGCAATGCGGACCTTGCTGACCCAGCCTTGGTGCTGCGCGTGGCGGCCGCCGCTGCGCGTACTGGCAAGAAGATCGATCCCGGCGTCTGGGGAAGTCTTGGCAGCCTGCCGCCCTTGCCCGAACACTGGATTTCTTCCTGCACGGACGCCTTCTTTGCTCTGCTCTCTTTTCCCACCCAGACCCATCGCGTCATAGCCCAGCTTGACGAGCACGGCCTGTGGGAGAAGATCGTGCCAGAGTGGCCGCATATTCGCGGCATGATGCCACGTGAGCGCACGCACCTGCATACCATTGATTTTCACAGCGTTCTTACTGTGGAGCGCTGCGCCGAGATGCGTACTCACGTGGCCCGGCCAGATCTCTTACTGCTGGCAGCTCTCTATCACGACATTGGAAAAGGCTATGGCCGTCCTCACGAGCAGGTGGGGGCGGAAATGGTGACCAAAATGGCCGCGAAGATGCGCTTGAACCTGGCGGATCGCTCACGTGTGCAGACGCTCGTGGCCGAGCACACCACGCTGGCCAAGATCGTCACCAGGATGGATCCCGCCTCAGATGAGGCGCGCGACGCGCTGCTCGACGCCGTGCATTTCGATCATCTCACGGTGAACTTGTTGAAGGTCTTGGCCAAGGCTGATGCCGAATCCACTGGCCCCGGGGTGTGGAACCAGCGTATGGAGCGTGGAATCGAGGTTCTTACTCGCCGAGCCCTCCGGGAGTTGCAGACCTTCGTTCCAGTGCGTCCCCGAGTCCATACCGAAGGCGAGATCGGGCTGCGTGCCAACGCTGCGGAGAAAGAGCTCACGATCTTCTGGCATGGTTCCTATCAGCGTGAGGTCATTCGTGTATTGGCTCTCATCGCGGCATTGGGCTGGAGCATCGTCAAAGTCAGGATGGCGCGCGTGAGTGCTGACTCCGAGCAGGGTCTCGATGCTGGCTATGCCGCAGAGTTCGACGTGCGCACAGCGCAGGAGTCTTTCGCCGCCGCCGCCGACGAAGACCGCTTCGTGCAGGCTTATAAGTCGGGGGTGTACACCGTTCTTCCTCCCATAGAGGGGGGCGCACCGGCAACTGCCATGTGGAATGCCGGTGGAGTATTCGAGGTGCGAACCCCCGATAGGCCCTACGTGTTTGGGCACGTGCTGGCCAAGCTGCCAGATTGTGAGTGGATTACGGTAGATAACCCGGGAGCGACCATGGTGCTGCAGGCACAGCCTATCGGGGACGTTTCGCGCGCCTCGGTGGTGAGAAATGTGACCCAGGTACTGGCGACCGGCTAAGCTGGGGGAGTTAAGAATTACCCCGAGTATTGAGGGAGCACTCAGAAGTGTTTGAGTCTTTGTCCGACCGCTTGCAATCTGCCCTATCGGGTCTGCGTGGCAAGGGCAAACTAACCGAGGCGGATATTAACGCCACCGCGCGCGAGATCCGTCTCGCGCTGCTCGAGGCCGATGTTTCGCTCAATGTTGTCCGCGGCTTTATCAAGCGCATCAAGGAGCGTGCTGCAGGCGCAGAGGTCTCCGAGGCGCTTAACCCGGCCCAGCAGGTCATCAAGATCGTCAACGAGGAGCTCGTTCAGATCCTCGGCGGCGAGACACGGCGTCTGCACCTAGCCAAGAACCCACCCACGGTCATCATGCTTGCCGGTCTGCAGGGTGCAGGTAAGACCACCCTTGCCGGAAAGCTTTCCAAGCACCTGGCCGGTCAAGGGCACACGCCTATGCTCGTGGCCTGTGACCTCCAGCGCCCCGGTGCCGTACAGCAGTTGCAGATTGTCGGTGAGCGTGCAGGAGTTCCTACTTTTGCTCCCGATCCCGGCACCTCCGTCGACTCTTTCGAGCACGAGATGGGTACCTCCCACGGTGATCCCGTAGCGGTGGCCAAGGCCGGTATCGAGGAAGCCAAGCGCACCCAGCATGACGTGGTGATCATCGATACCGCCGGCCGCTTGGGCATCGACGAGACCCTGATGACCCAGGCGCGCAACATCCGCGATGCGGTCAATCCTGACGAAGTCCTTTTCGTCATCGACTCCATGATCGGCCAAGACGCCGTGCATACGGCGGAGGCCTTCCGCGATGGCGTCGACTTCAGTGGCGTTGTTCTTACCAAGCTCGATGGCGACGCCCGTGGTGGTGCCGCGCTCTCTATCCGTGAGGTCACAGGCAAGCCCATCATGTTCGCCTCCACCGGTGAAAAGCTCGGGGACTTCGATGTATTCCACCCCGAGCGCATGGCCAGCCGCATCCTCGGTATGGGTGACTTGCTCTCCCTGATTGAGCAGGCTGAGCAGTCCCTGGATCAGAAGAAGGCCGAAGAAGCCGCAGCCAAAATTGGCTCCGGCGAGATGACCCTTAATGACTTCTTGGATCAGATGCTCATGATTCGGAAGATGGGGCCCATTGGCAACCTGCTCAAGATGATGCCCGGCGGCAGCCAGATGAGCCAGATGGCGGACATGGTTGATGAAAAGCAACTCGACCGAATCCAGGCCATCATCCGCGGCATGACTCCCCAAGAACGCACGGATCCCAAGATCCTCAATGCCTCGCGCCGCAAGCGCATCGCCACTGGTTCCGGTGTCAGCGTCTCCGACATCAACCAGCTCATAGAGCGCTTCAACGAGGCTAAGAAGATGATGTCGCGCATGGCCGGACAATTCGGCATGGGCGGCGGCCTGGGGCGCTCTGCTACCAAGAAGCAGGCCAAGGGCCGAAAGAACAAAAAGGGCAAGCGCAAGAAGGCCAAGGGCAACTCTTCGCGTGGTCCGCAGATGCCAGGTGCAATGCCCGGCATGGGCGGCGGTATGCCCGGCATGCCAGGAATGGGCGGCGGCATGCCTTCCATAGAGGAGCTGCAAAAACTCCAGCAGCAGATGGGCCAAGGCCAGGCGGGCCCATCGCCGAAGATGCCCAAGGGCATGGAGAACATCGACCTCAATAACCTCGATTTCGGCCAGGACAAGAAGTAGCGCTGGAAGTAGTGCCTTAAACAACTAACCCCCGCGATAAACCTCTTTTGTGAGGGGCATCGCGGGGTTTCTTCTCTCTCAGGAGAGAAACGAACTTCCGTATTCCTAGACTGGGTTGGCTGCGGCCGCGCCATAGACTGGGTAGGGAACCGGCTGTACAGGCTCGGCGGGAGCTAGCTGTGGAGCAGGACGGACAGGCTGTGGCTGTTCTTCGCTCGTCTCCTCTGGAGTTTCCTGCTCCTCGGGTGCTTCCTGTTGCACAGTTTCGCCGTCGAGGAAAAGCTGAATAGCATCCCTCAGCATCGGCATCGCGGAGTCGGCGAAAGCACTAGAGATATGGTGCATGTCGCGATAGACCATCACATTGCCAATGACTACAGGGCAAGAACCGTCCCGGCAGAACCACGTCGAAGTGTCCAGACCCAGCATGTTGGAATACTGGGAGAGAACGAAGGCGGAGGGATCCACGGGCGCGTACACACGCTCGCTGGGCATTCCACAGCCCACAACATCCTCAGTGGTGACGTAGCACTCGTCGAAGCCGCGGGGCATGCCCTCAGGGGTAAAGCCCCAAGGATTATCCCGCAAGCCGAGGAAGGGGATGTCATTATTTGCTAGTTCTTCCCAGAAGGCGGCGTATCCCGGCGGCACGTAGTCAGGGCCGTGACCGGCAGGGTCCTGGGGCCGGGTGCTGTTTGAGATGACTAAGGCAGGTTTTGCGTCAATGATGCGTTCGGTCACCAGCTTGCCCCACTCAGCGCACTCAGGAGATACCGTGAGATCATCACCGAGCTCGATGGGACAACCAACGCGCAGCATAGGGACAACCTTGAAGCCCATCTGGCGGCCCAGTTTATCCAGACCGGAAATCCACTGCTCAGCATGGGAGCCGCCGACCACGTAGACCTCTTTCTCGGCGTCTTGATCACCAAAGAGGCAGGGGCCGCCGTCAACTCTTTCGGAGGGGAAGAAGTCAGGGGCCTCTTCCTCGCGGATGAAGCAGTGCGCTACCGAGGTAGGAGGCGTTATGCCACCCACCAGTATCGGATCCGGGCGGTATTGAATCCCCTCTGGCACGGGAACATCAAGCGCATAAGCAGCGGCGCCCGGATAATCGCGAGGGTTGAGAAGCTCAGAATCTGCGCTATTAAGAGAGGAGATCCATGAGGGGTGAATGGTCAGCAGAGCGACGGCGCAGGCAGTTACGACGACGCCTCCCACGCCGCGTGCGGCCCCAGCCCTCTGGCGCAGTGAGGACAGTGCCTTGTTGACTGGGAGGTCGTCGATAAGCGGGCGCTTGCGGTGCTGACGCAGGGGCTTTTCCACGAAGCGGTGCGTGAGATCCGCCAAGACGAGGGAGATTGCGATGATGATGATGCCCAGCCACCAGGGCGGGGTATCAAGTTTCAGCGCGGAGGTCGAAACAATGAGAAGCGGCCAGTGCCAGAGGTAGAGGGGGTAGGCAACATCGCCCAACCAACGCGCGGACTTGGAGGCCATGGCCCGCGAGATCCTGCCACCGCCTCCCAGGATGATTAGGACCGCGCCGCCCAGCGGAAGCAAAGAGAGAGGCCCAGGGTAGGCAGAAGTATCGGCGATAATGGCACCGGTAAACATGAGGCACAGTAGACCAAACCCAGTGAAGAGATCCGCGAAGCGCTGGGGGATGACCCACTTGGAGCCGTAGATTGCCAGCACCGCGCCCAAGGTCAGCTCCCATGCCCGCGACCATGTTGAGTAATAGTTCTCAGGAGGCCCGTAGAGGCCAAAGCGCGAGGCATAGGCGAAGGAAGCGATGGTGACGACGATGAGAATCGGGCCGGCCATCTCGTTGACGGTGGGAAGCGTGCGGCTTTTAATGTTGCTTCCTGTAGGCCGGTGCTTAACTATGGCGGCGAGGATAAGCGCAAAGATTATCCCCATGAGATAGAACTGTCCCTGCACGGCCATCGACCACATGTGCTGCAGCGGCGAGGTAGTGGAGGAGGCAGCCACGTAATCCGCGTTTTGAACCGCGAGCTCCCAGTTCTGGAAGTAGAGCATCGTGGCGGTGATCTGCTGCGTAAACTCCGTGCTCATCAGCTCCGGTGCGAATGCACGAACTAAGAAGTAAGTAGCGCCAATGACCAAAGCAAGGCTGGGTACGAGGCGCCGGGCAGTGCGCCACAGAGGCCACCACGGGTTGAGGGAAGCGTCAGGATTGGCCGCATAACGCAGCTGAGAACCCAGGAAGAAGTAACCAGAAAGCAGCAGGAATACATCCACGCCGCCAGAGACCCTTCCCACGAAAACGTGGTAGATAACCACGAGCGCGATGGCGATTCCCCGCAAACCGTCGAGGTCATAGCGGTACCGGAAATTTCGTGGGGATTCTTTGTTCATATACATTCCATTAAAGCCATTTAAGCCGGCGGAGCAGCCGAGATTCTCGGCGTGGATGGGCATGATTCGCGCGGATAAGGATACTAGGTTCAGAGGGCTAGAGTCGAACGGCGCGAGCGGCAAGTCCAGATCAGTTCTTGACTAAGGCGGTGATTTCTCAACGGACCGCAAACAGGGTAGTATGACTGAGGTTATTTCGCGTTGCGCAGAAACGCACGGAAATGGCTGACATTTAAATAAGTAAAGTTTTCCTGCATAACACCGTCACCGACTACGGTCGGCCGGTACGTCACATGCAGTAAATCCAAGGGTTGAACCGGCCAGTCAATGAAGAACGTGACAGGCGTCTGAACTGCCCAGTGACTAGAAAAGGAGGCCATCATGGCCGTCAAGATTAAGCTCCAGCGTATTGGTAAGATCCGCAACGCCGAGTACCGCGTCATCATCGCTGATGCCCGCACCCGCCGTTCCGGCAAGGCTATCGAGAACATCGGTATCTACCAGCCCAAGCAGGAGCCTTCCCTCATTCAGATCGACTCCGAGCGTGCACAGTACTGGCTCTCCGTCGGCGCGCAGCCGACCGAGCCCGTCCTCGCCCTGCTCAAGGTCACCGGTGACTGGCAGAAGGCCAAGGGCCTGCCCGGTGCTGAGGGAACCCTGAAGGTTGCAGCGGAGAAGCCCTCCAAGCTGGATCTGTTCAACGCTGCCCTCGCTGAGGCCAACAATGGCCCCACCATCGAGGCCATCACCGAGAAGAAGAACAAGGCCAAGGAGGCCGCTGAGGCCAAGGCTGCTGCCGAGAAGGAAGCCGCAGAGAAGGCCGCCGCTGAGGCCGCTGCCGCTGAGGCTGAAGCAACCGAGGCTCCTGAGGCCGCTGAAGAGTCCGCAGAGTAGTTTCTCGCTCTAGGCTTTTGTTTTAAGGCCCGCCGCTTTTAATCCCTGCAACGTCCTCGCACACCGCTCATGGTGTGGGAGGTAAGCTGAGGGAAGATGAGACGGCGGGCCTTTTTCATGCGGACAAGGCTTAGCGGCTCTTCTGGGTTCTAGAGTGCGTGATAAGCGAGTCCCTTGTGGGTATTTTCCGGGATCATCTCCACCGCAAAGCCCGATTCCTGCCTGCTTGCCCGCTGGGGTGTATTTTAGGGTGCGGGAAGTCGCCGTTGGGCCGGTTGGCCTAACGGCTGGTGTGCGGGGGCTGCCAGATTATCTTTCCGCCGTCGCGGGTAAGGCGCCCGCGCCGTGGCGGCGCATTCGGATCATCGTCGTTGATGCCGTTGTGGTAGTTGCACAAGGTCACCAGGTTGGCAACGTTAGTCTCCCCGCCGTGCTTCCACGGCGTGAGATGGTGGAACTGGCCCCGCTCTGCCGGGATGGTACAGCCCGGCCACGCACACGTGGGGTGCTCTGCTGCGAGCATCGTGCGCTGTTTTGTTGAGGCGAAGCGCTCAAAGCGGTACAAGTCCACCGGCCCGTGTGTGCGGCTAATCATCGTGACAAGTCCTTCGCCTGCGCAGGCGCGTTCCACAAGCTGCGCGCCGGTGATAACAGCCCCACTGGTGGTGCGTATCATCACATCATCGCCCTCGCGGCGTACAAGCTTCCCGTAGTCTTCCAACTGGAGGACTGCCATGGTCGTCACCCGAGTACGCGCAGCCGGGGCCCCGTCTGCTTTGCCGAGCATGCGGGCGATAAAACTTGTCCCTGGCCGCTTGTGGTCAATAGTCCGGAAAGCATCCGCCATATCCAGCCCATTGCCGGTCACTGTCAAGGTAGCTAGCCCGTTGGGGTGTTGGCGTAGCATCGCGCGCTCGCAATACTTGCGGGGAACACGCATCTCGCGCAGCCGGCGCCTGGCTACCGCGGTGACGTGCTCGCTTGGCGTGGCGCATAGTTCTACGCGTAGGTTCCACGCCGCTAGGCGCGCTTTAACGCGGCGGGTAAAAGATTCGATCTGGTGCAGAGTGCTCAAGGTGTGCCCGTTGCGCCTGGCCGCATTAACGGCCGAGCGTTGCTTGCCCGTATAGGGAGTAGTACCAAAATAGATGGCGTGCAGGCCTATAAGCTCGGCGGCATCCTGCGCACTAGCCCCCATCTTCTCAAGGTCTGGCACAGATAGCCCCGAGCACTCAGCTACGAGGTCAACACCTCGGCTAAGTTGTGCGAAATACTCCTGCAAGCCCATGACCGCCACGCTAAGCCACCGCCACGCGGTACGACAATCCCAGACCCGCACCCAGTAAGGAAACTGTGGATAACCCACCAGGCCCGGGGCGGTTATCCACAGCTGGGCCGCCTCGCCAGAATTAGGCAGTGCGGGAGCAAGGCCATCCGGCCTATCCTGAAGGATCAGGCCCAAGCGGAGGACAACCGACCAACAAAACCAATGCACTCCAAAATCGGAAGAGCGGCTTTAACGGCGTTGTCTCGGCTCGTTACTTGTTGGAGCGTTATAGCGTTTAAGATTCCTGCCATGGAATTAATGATCGGTCGCGTGACTAAATCGCATGGAATCAAGGGCGAGGTATCGGTGGACATCACCACCGAAGACCCACAGGCCCGTTTTGCGGTCGGGCAGGTGCTGCACGGCCGGCAGGGGGCCAAGTCCCACGAACTGACAGTTGCCTCAGTGCGCCCGCATAAGGGCCGCTTGCTCGTCTCTTTCGAGGAGATTCCTGATCGCACTCAGGCTGACGGTCTGCGTGGCACGCAGTTCTTCGCGCCACCACTGGAGTCAGAAGATGATGACGGCTTCTACGATCATGAGCTCGAGGGCCTGCGTGTGATGCACGAAGGGCAAGATATAGGAAAAGTCACGGGTGTCACCCACGGACTGACGCAATCCCTGCTCGAGGTGGAGCTCGAGGGTGGCAAGGCGGCGCTCATTCCCTTCGTGGAGGAGATCGTGCCCGAGGTAGACCTCACGGAAGGCATCTGCGTTATTACCCCGCCGGAAGGGCTGCTCGAGCTATGAGGATAGATGTCGTCACCATCTTCCCGGAGTACCTCGATCCGCTTCGCCACGCCCTGTTGGGCAAGGCTATTGAGCAGGGCAAGCTCCAGGTCGGAGTGCATGATCTGCGGCAGTGGGCCAATGATGGGCATAAGTCCGTCGATGACTCTCCCTATGGCGGGGGTCCAGGCATGGTCATGAAGCCGGAGGTATGGGGTCCCGCGCTGGACGATGTCGCCGCGGGGCGCACGGCCACGCGCGAACTGGATTCATCGCTACCGCACCTCAACCGGCCGCGCCACGATGAGGTTGAAGGGATCGTCGCCCAGCCCTATGGTGCCCCAGCACAAGGCGTTGCGCAGGAGCTGGAAGAAAACCTGCCGCTGCTCATCGTCCCTACTCCTGCGGGAACGCCGTTTACTCAGGCGGATGCCCGCGCGTGGTCGCGCGAGGAGCACGTTGTTTTTGCCTGCGGGCGTTACGAGGGCATCGACCAGCGCGTCATCGAGGATGCCGCCCAGCGCTACCGCGTGAGGGAGGTCTCCATCGGGGACTACGTCCTCATCGGTGGGGAGGTGGCCGCGCTGGTGATTTCTGAGGCTATTGTGCGTCTTATCCCCGGAGTGTTGGGGAACCAGCGTTCCCACGAGGAGGATTCTTTCTCCGACGGGCTTTTGGAAGGGCCGAGCTATACCAAGCCGCGCGAGTGGCGGGGCCTGTCGGTGCCGGAGGTGCTTACCTCTGGTGACCACGGACGCGTGGATAGGTGGAGGCACGAGCAGTCCTTGTTGCGCACCGCGCAGCGCCGACCCGAGCTGCTAGAGAGCGCAGAGCTAAGCCGCAGCGACCGTGAATTCTTGGAAAAGGAGCGCGGAGGCGCTTAAAGAGCCCTGCGGGGAGACTGCGAAAAAGGGGAGTGCTCCCCACTTTTGTGCTGGGGCGTGCAGAGGCGTTTTAGAGTAAGTGACATCGCACAGACAAGAACCTAGTTCATGGCTGTGACCTCGATTTTCTCTCATTCACGTGCTCAGCAGAAGAAGGTACCTCACATGTCTACTCCCCACAACTTTGCTCCCGATTACTCCGTCGCCGAAGCCGCCGCATGGACGGGTGAGCCGGCAGGCAACAAACGTTCCTCGCTTCCCATCATTGTCGGCGTGGTCGGTGCCGTGGTGGTCTTGGTCGCAGCCATCGTGGTCTTTGCCCTCAACTGGGGCAGCGGATTGACCTCCTCCCCGCGGGCCGAACAAATTGCGATGACGCAGTCTGAGTCTGGCGCGCAGATTGCGCGGGGTACTTCCGCCCCGGCTAGCGCAGCGACTGCGTCTTCTGCTGGTGCCTCTACGGCGGCACAAGAAAAAGAAACCGAGACGGTCACGGTGGAAAAGCCTGCCCCAGCGCCAGCACCAGTACCGGCCCCGGCCCCTGCTCCCGTGCAAGGCTCGCCTGCGCCGGCTGCGGGCGGAGTGTCCTGGAATGACTACACGCAATACTCCGCACGGACGAGTAATACCTCTGCGGGATTTGCGCAGAACGTCTATCAGGCTTTTATGCAAAGCTATGTCTCGACCGGTTCGCGCTATGTCACAGTGAGCGCCTATTCGCCGGCCACTGGCGGAAACTACACGATGAGCTGTGGCGGCTCTGTTTCCCGCGTCATTTGCTCGGGTGGTGACAACGCCTCAGTATCTATCTACTAGTCACCAGGCGTGGGCCTCGAATGCGTGCCGGGCTTGCTTCCTCTCCTCCGCAATGATGAAGGGGGAGAGGATTTTGGTGTCTAGGTAGTGGGGTAGGTTGGGTGAGTCCGAATGAAAGAGTGAAGGATTTTTCTTGTGAAGATTGCAGCCATCATTGCCACCGAGATAGGTGTCAAGGAATCTCAGGTTGAGACCACCCTAGAGCTTCTGGCGGAGGGCAACACCGTGCCCTTCATTGCCCGCTACCGCAAGGAAGCCACCGGCGGGCTCGATGACTCCCAGCTGCGCACCATCGAAGAGAGGGCGGCCTATCTGCGGGAGCTCGAAGAGCGAAAGCAGACCATCCTGGCCGCCATTGAGGAGCAGGGAAAACTCTCTGACGCGCTGCGAGCGGCCATCATGGGTTGCGAAACCAAGGCTCGCCTTGAAGATCTTTACTTGCCTTATAAAAAACGCCGCAAAACCAAAGCTGATATTGCGCGGGAGGCGGGACTAGAGCCCTTGGTTGATGAGCTCGTCTCCAATCCAACGGCAGACCCACATGTCTTGGCTTCCGCTTATCTCAGCGAGGGTTTTGCAGAAGAAAAGAAGGCCCTTGGAGGGGCGCGATCGATCCTCATCGACCGCTTCGCCGTGGATGCTGACCTCGTCGGCGCCGTGCGTGAGAAGATGTTTTCCAGCGGTTCCATGCAAGCAAGCGTCGTCGCAGGAAAGGAAAAGGAAGGGGCGAAGTTCAAGGACTACTTCGAATTCTCCGAGCGTTTCACGGATCTTCCCTCGCACCGCATCCTGGCACTCCTGCGGGGGGAGAGCGAAGGCGTGCTGCAGCTCCACCTCGATGCGGGAGAGGATGAACTCTACGAGGGGATGATTGCCCAGCGCTTTGATCTGGACACCTCCTCACCATGGTTGGCGGAAGCCGTGCGCTGGGGTTGGCGCACCAAGCTATATATCTCCTCCGGACTCGATACCCGTATGCGTTTGAAGGAGGTCGCAGAAGAAGGAGCACTCAAGGTCTTTGCCACGAATCTGCGCGATGTCCTTTTGGCCGCCCCCGCGGGGCAGCGGGCAACTCTGGGGCTTGATCCCGGCTATCGCAACGGCGTTAAGTGCGCGGCGGTTGACTCCACAGGCAAAGTACTCGATACCGTCGTGGTCTATCCGCATCAACCCCAGAATCGCTGGTCCGAAGCGGTGCAGAAACTCGCTGGGATCTGCGCTGAGAACTCCGTCGATCTGCTGGCCATTGGCAACGGAACCGCTTCGCGGGAAACGGAGAAGCTGGCGGGAGAAGTCGCAGAACTCCTCGTGCGTGCGGGCGGCGCACGTCCTACGCCCGTTGTGGTCTCGGAGGCCGGCGCATCGGTTTATTCCGCCTCTCAGCTGGCCGCAGAAGAGTTCCCGGATATGGACGTCTCCTTGCGTGGCGCGGTTTCTATCGCACGGCGTCTGCAGGATCCATTGGCGGAGCTGGTGAAGATTGATCCGAAGGCCATCGGTGTGGGCCAGTATCAGCATGACGTCAACCAGACCTCCCTCGCCCGTTCCCTCGACGGCGTGGTGGAGGATGCGGTTAACGGGGTCGGCGTGGATCTGAATACCGCCTCGGTGCCACTGTTGGAGCGGGTCGCCGGAATCAACTCCACTATCGCTGCCAATATTGTGGGCTACCGTGATGAGAACGGCGTGTTTTCCTCGCGCAAGGAGCTCAAGAAGGTTCCGCGGTTGGGGCCGAAGGCCTTTCAGCAATCGGCCGGCTTCCTTCGCATCAGCGGCGGCAAGGATCCGCTCGACGCTTCTGCTGTGCACCCTGAGGCCTATCCGGTTGTCAACCGCATTGCCAAGGCCGCAGGCTGCGGGGTGGCCGAGCTCATCGGCAACTCGCGAGTGTTAGGAAACCTCAACCCAGCGGACTTCGCGGATGAGACCTTCGGCATTCCCACCGTCACTGACATCCTCTCCGAGCTGGACAAGCCGGGGCGCGATCCACGCCCAGAGTTCAAGACAGCCACTTTCAAGGAGGGCGTCAACAAGATTTCGGATCTCACTCCGGGAATGATCCTCGAGGGCACGGTGACAAACGTGGCAGCCTTCGGCGCCTTCGTGGATGTGGGAGTGCATCAAGACGGACTAGTGCACGTCTCGGCCATGAGCCGGAAGTTCGTGCAGGATCCCCACGAGGTGGTCAAATCCGGCCAGGTAGTCAAGGTAAAGGTTATGGAGGTAGACACCGAGCGTGCGCGCATTGGGCTCTCCCTGCGCCTCGACGATGAACCCGGTCAGGCTCCTTCCAAGCCGCGACAAGCCCGCGGCGCGGGGGAGCGCACACCGGGCGGCCAGCGGGGCAAGAAGAACCAGGGCGCGGGTGCGCGGCGGCAGCGTGCGAGCGCAAAGAGCCCGAATCTGGCAGGTGGCTCGCTCGCAGATGCGCTAAAGAAGGCCGGGTTCGGCCACTAGCGCATGTTTGGGGCAACGCTAGGGCTCGTTTAGCTCAACAGTCCCGAAGGGGTACCTTCAGATTTTGAGAAGCACCCCAAAGCTGGCACAATGGCTTTGTTCTATGAAACGGGCACGAACCGGTTAGTTGTTCCACCTCTGTGGGATGGCGCTAGGGTCCTCTGTCTCAAATTGAAAAGGAAATTGCAATGAGCAACATTCTCGACAAGGTCGATGCAGCCCAGCTGCGCAACGATATTCCCGCCTTCCGCCCCGGCGATACCCTTGACGTCAACGTCAAGGTCATCGAGGGCAACAACGAGCGTACCCAGCTGTTCAAGGGTGTGTGCATCCGCCGTCAGGGTTCCGGCATCCGTGAGACCTTCACCGTGCGTAAGGTCTCCTTCGGTATCGGCGTTGAGCGTACCTTCCCGGTTCACTCCCCGAACATCGCCTCCATCGAGGTAGTTCGCCACGGTCGCGTTCGCCGCGCGAAGCTCTACTTCCTGCGCGATCTGCGCGGCAAGAAGGCTCGCCTCAAGGAGCGCCGCTAATCCAGCGCGCGTTTCCGCATCTCCCCACCTCGCCGTCCTTGGCGGGGTGGGGATTTTTCTCTATTCAGCGCAGGTTGAACCTTGAATTCTGGTCCCATGTTGCTGCCCATAAGGGCGACCAGCTAAGGAAAACACGCGCTTCCATCAACTCTTTTGACCCCCAGTTTCGGTGGTTCTTTTGGCTTTAACGTGAACACGTCGGCCTAGTTCTCGCTGTTGCTGCGTGCAAAGATTCTCAATTGGGAAAATGGCAGGCAGTGCACTGATGAAGCTGTCAGATTCCGGGGAATTTCCCGCACGAAGCGCTGGTCTTTCCGATTAGCGGCGCTGCAGTTGCTAGGATGTTTCGCGTGAACGATGACAGCGCAGCATCCGAGAAATCAACCGACTCCGCTAAAGAGAAAAAACAGCTACCGTGGTTGGTAGAAACGTTTCTGGTGGTGGCGGCGGTTCTCGTCGTCGTGGGGCTCTTTCAGAACTTCATCGGTCGGCAGTACGTCATCCCCTCCGGCTCCATGGAGCCCACGCTGCACGGTTGTACAGGGTGCACCAACGATAGGATTTTTACAGAGAAGATTTCCTATTACGGTGACAAGAGCCCCCGCCCAGGTGATGTCGTGGTATTCAAGGGCACAGAGGATTGGAACACTGCTTATCGCTCGCCGCGCAGTGAGAATCCGGTCATCCATGGCATCCAAGACGCCCTGAGTTTTGTTTCTTTGGCGCCGCCGGATGAGAACAACCTAGTCAAGCGCGTGGTTGCCACGGGCGGTCAGGTTGTTTCCTGCCAGGCTGGGGACCCAGCTGTGATGGTGGACGGCAAGCCCATTAACCAAGACTATGTGATGAACCCGCCGACTTATCCCGTCGATCCTTCCACCGGTTCGCAGTCTTGTGGTGGCGCGTACTTCGGCCCTATCACCGTGCCTGAGGGCAATATCTGGGTGATGGGGGATAACCGCACCGCCTCGGCAGATTCGCGCTATCACATGCAAGATGAGTACCAGGGCACCATCCCCGTGGCCAATGTGCGTGGCAAGGTGATGTTCGTGTTCTACCCCTTTAACCGCATCGGCGGGGTCGATGACCCAGACATCCAGGCCTCCTAAAAGCGAGGGCGTGCGTACGCGCGACTTTCTTGGACCAATCGCCGCGGGCTTTGTCATCCTCGTGCTCATCCAGGCTTTCGTGGGGCGCATGTACGTCATTCCCTCCGGCTCGATGGAGCCCACGTTGCACGGCTGTGCCGGCTGCAGCAACGACCGCATCGCTGTGCAGAAGATAAGCTATTACTTTTCTGATCCGCGCCCGGGTGACGTCGTAGTATTCAAGGGTCCCGCTTCTTGGAATAATTCATTCAGCGTCGAGCGCTCCGACAATGTGCTCTTGCGCGGCGTGCAGAACCTCATGGCGGGGATCGGCCTTATGTCCAACGGGGAAAACATACTGGTCAAGAGGGTCATTGCCACGGGTGGACAAGTGGTGAGCTGTCAGGCAGGGGACCGGGCAGTCATGGTTGACGGTCAGCCCATCTCCCAAGACTATGTGCTTGATCCGCCGGAGATTCCTGTGGATGAGGCTGCGGGTTCGCAGCAGTGCGGTGGGGCGTACTTCGGCCCAGTGGAGGTTCCCGCCGATAGCGTGTGGGTTATGGGGGATAATCGCAGCAATTCGCTGGACTCGCGCGCGCACCTGGGGGACATGCTCCAGGGCACCGTTCCCACGTCCAATATCCGCGGCAAGGTCGAGGCTGTAGTCTTGCCTTTCTCGCGCATGGGGAAGGTAGAAAGCCCGGACATTTCTCATGCGGCGTCTTAAGCAGCTGCGCACCTATGAGGTGGCACTGTCCAAGGCAGGTTTGGGGCCAGTCGCCGGCGTTGATGAGGCCGGACGAGGCGCCTGCTGCGGGCCGCTGACCATCGCTGCGTGCATTTTGCCGGAGCGGATAATACCGGAGTTGGCCAGCCTGACAGATTCCAAAAAGCTCAGCCCTGCCACTAGGGAGCGTCTTTTTCCTATCATCCAGGACAAGGCGGTGGCCTGGGCGGTGCTCCACATTGGGGCCCGCGACATCGACAAGCACGGCATCCAGCACGCGAATATTTCAGGCATGCGCCGCGCCGTGGCTCAGCTCGGCACTCGGCCGCATTATGTGCTTAGCGACGCCCTCTTCATCCCCGGCGTCGGCCTTCCCCAGCTGCCGATTGTCGGCGGCGATGGCGCTGCGCGGTGCATCGCCGCCGCGAGCGTCTTAGCCAAGGTTTCCCGCGACCGGATCATGGCTGAGCTTGACGCGCGCTACCCCGGATATGGATTGGCTGGCCACAAGGGATATGGGACCGCCGTGCACCGCGCGGCCATTGCACGGCTTGGGGCGTCGCCGCAGCACCGACTGAGCTACCGCAACGTGGCCGAAGCCCACGCGGAGTTTCTCGCGCGCGCCTAGCGCCGGCGCTCGCGCAAGGGGGTTAGGCTATAGCTCGTTATCCCTAAAGAGCGGAGGTAGTGCCCGTGAGCGCTGAGGAACTCGACAACTACGAGGCAGAAGTAGAGCTGTCCCTGTACCGCGAGTATCGCGACGTAGTCAGCCAGTTTTCTTATGTGGTTGAGACTGAGCGTCGCTTCTATCTTGCCAATGCCGTCGAGCTGATCCCCCATACCTCTGGCGCGGATGTCTACTATGAGGTCCGCATGTCCGATGCATGGGTCTGGGATATGTACCGCTCCGCTCGCTTCGTGCGCTACGTGCGGGTCATTACCTTCAAGGACGTCAATATCGAAGAGCTGGATAAGCCAGACTTCGTCCTACCTGATTAAGCCGAGTACTTCCACACTTAAGTCCCCGGTTCCCCCGAAAGTTGTGGATAAAAAGCCGTCGTTTCGCGTTTATCCACAGAATTGGCGTCTCTGCACATATTCCTCCTTGCCTCAAACCGCAGGCTCAACTGAGCTAGAGGGCGAAGCTTTTTTCAGTCGAGATTCGTTTAATCGGGGAGGAATAATGATCAATAAGGGAGACAATCGGCGGGACTTTCGCCACCGCTTGGGAAGAAAGGGCGAGGCCTTTGCCGCGCAGTTCTACCGGCACAGGGGAGCAGAAGTCATCGCCGCAAATGTGCGCTATGCAGTCGGGGAGATAGACCTCATCGTCCGTGAGGCGGATGGAACCCTTGTATTCGTGGAGGTCAAGACTCGCTCGAGCCGCGCCTATGGCGTGGCGGAGGCAGTGACCGGTGCAAAGCTGGCCCGGATGCGCAAGGCCGCGCGGCACTGGTTAGACGGGCGGCCTTTGAGCTCAGTGCGCTTTGACGTGGTCGCGTTGACCCAAGCGGGGGCAGGCTTTGATCTCGAGCACTTCGCGGGGGTGGAGCATGGCTCTCGGTAGGTGTTTGACCACCGCCTTAGACGGCATTTTGGCGCATGTGGTTGGAGTTGAGGCCAACGTGGGGGCGGGGCTGCCTGGGATCCACGTCGTGGGGCTGGCTGATACTGCCATCACAGAATCGCGCTCGAGAATACGTACCGCCATTGCGAACTCTCACCTTCCGTGGCCAAAGACGAAAATTGTGGTCTCCATGTCCCCGGCTTCTTTGCCAAAATCCGGCTCACACTTTGATTTGCCCATGGCGCTGGCGATCCTAAGCGCCGAGCTAGGGGCCCAGGAGCTACCCCATGGCAGCTTCGTCTCCTTTCACGGCAGTCATCCCGGCGCGCGCTTGGACTCAACATTGGTGCTCGGTGAACTAGGTTTGGATGGTTCCGTGCGTCCGGTCGCGGGCATACTGCCCGCCCTTTTGGCGGCGCGCGCACAAGGCTATGACACTCTGGTCATTCCTCCAGGCAACGCCTCAGAGGCAGCTCTCGTTTCCGATGTAGAAGTGCTCGTAGCTCCTACCTTGGCCGATGCTTTTGCCTGGGCGTGCGGTGCGCGGGTCTTATCCAAAGCAGCCGTCGTTGCCAAGCAACTTGTACCCAGCGCTGAGCGTCGCGGATTCGAGCAGGCCGCGGATTTTGCAGATATTGCGGGTCAGGCGCCGGCTAAGAAGGCCGCGGAGGTGGCTGCAGCCGGTGGGCACCACCTGATGATGGTGGGGCCGCCCGGCTCTGGAAAGTCGATGATCGCCGCGCGCCTGCCCTCCATTCTGCCGCCTTTAAGCAGGGCACAATCGGTCGAGGCGACCGCCATCCACTCTCTCACCGGCGTGCCGGGGCAGGTTATCCGGCGTGCGCCACTCGTTGCCCCCCATCCTTCCATTACCCGCGCTGCCCTTCTCGGCGGTGGAAGTGGCACTCCACGTCCAGGCGCTGTGAGCCTGGCGCATCATGGTGTCCTTTTCCTCGATGAAGTTAGTGAAGTCGCAGCCCCAGTCCTCGACGCCCTGCGTGCGCCTTTGGAGGAAGGGCACGTGCGTCTCGCGCGTGCTCGCCGTGAAATCCGTTATCCCGCGCAATTCCAGTTGGTTATGGCGGCCAACCCTTGTCGCTGTGCCACCGAAGATCCGGCCAAGTGTTCGTGCCGTTCAGCTGAGCGGCAGCGGTATCTAGCTAACCTTTCTGGTCCTTTGCTCGATCGCCTCGATATCGTCATCGATGTATCGGGGCAATCCGCGGTCATCAACGCTCAGGGCGAGGAGACTTCAGAGACAATAGCGCAGCGTGTTGCTCTGGCACGCGAGCGCGCTGCCCAGCGCTGGGAAAAGGACGGGCTTGAGGCCCGGATCAATGCTGCGGTATCCGCTGGTTATCTGCGCCGGCACCGGCCGGCCTGTGACTCAGCGATGATCCTGCTTTCCGCATATTTGGCGGAGGGCGAGCTTAGTCAACGTGGGGTAGACCGAGTCCTGCGTTTGGCGTGGACACTCGCGGATCTGGCAGGCCGGGCGCAGCCAGATGTCGATGACGTCGGTCGCGCCTTAGATCTGCGGGGCGCAGCGAGCGTGGGAAGGCTAGTGGCATGAGCGAGCTCAATCTCTCCACGCCTGCCCATGTCTGGGCCTATCTCAATCGCGTTGTAGAAGGCCCTAGTCACACGCTGTCGGCATTGTTGGCCCAGTACCCCGCGGAGGAGATCGCTCATGGAATCTATAACGCGGCTGACTGGCTGGGGCCTTTGGCCGCGCTCACAGCCTCGCGCCGCGACTGGCTGCGACAAGAAGTAGATCTCGCAGCAGCCGAGCGCGTGGGCGCCAGGATCATCAGCAGCGACAGTCCCGAGTGGCCGCTGCAGCAGTTTTCCCAGGCCTTCGGCTTTTACCGCAGTGGACAGTCAAGCGCGCCGGCCACTTTCGACGATCAGGCGGCAAGTCCCCATAGCCTGTGGGTGCGGGGAGGAAACCTCGCCGTGGAGCTCTCCCAAGCCCTCGCGCTGGTGGGAACGCGGGCCATTAGCCGCTACGGGTGGGATGCAACCCGGCTTATCGCAGGCGGCCTCGCGGCACGGCAGTGGACCATAGTCTCTGGCGGAGCGCTCGGCGTTGATACCGCGGCTCACTCTGCAGCGATAGAACAAGGGGGGCGCACCGTGGCAGTGGCTGCTTGCGGGATCGATCGCTCCTATCCAGCGCGCAACCAAGGGCTCTTTGACAAGATTGCCCACAACGGCTGCGTGGTCTCTGAGTTCGCGCCGGGCACGGTGCCCAAACGCCACCGCTTCTTAACTCGCAACAGGCTCGTGGCCGCGATGTCAGAGGGTGTTGTGGTGGTAGAAGCAGGCTTTCGCTCTGGGGCTTTGAATACGCTCAACTGGGCAGAGGCCCTTGGCAAAGTTGCCATGGCGGTGCCCGGCCCGGTGACCACGGCAGGTTCTCTGGGTGCTCACTTGCGTATTCAGGAAGGTCGTGCGCAGCTAGTGACCTCAGCAGATGAAATTCGGGCGCTCGTGGGCAAAGCCGGCTCTCTGGATCCAGGGGGACAGTACGAGCTAGATTATGCCCCTTCGCCCCTGCAGCGACTCTCACGCAATGAGCTGCGGGTCTTTGATTCCACGCCGCTGGAGGATGCCGATACTGCCGCGAGTGCGGAGGAGATTGCCGGTGAGGCGCGGCTGAGTGTTGCGCTTACAATCCACCTTCTTGTCACTTTAGAAAAGGCTGGCTTGGTAGCCCGCGCAGGCACGCAGTGGAGAAGGGCAGGAAACTACTAAGTCACGGGGGCCAACCAGCCACAGGGCTTCGCCCGGTATAAAAGTGAATTGAGTACACTCATGTGGCATGAGTCAATCACGAGCGTTCGCGGGGAGTCAGCTGGAAGAGGCGATCGAGGACTTCGCCGACTATCAGCGCCTCGTGCGCGGACGCTCTGAGGCTACGGTGCGTGGATACGCCAGCGACCTGCGGGACCTCGCAGCAAGGGTAGAGACTTTTGAAGGACTAAGCCTCAATGTTCTGCGCGAGTGGTTGGCCGCAGCCGTTGCGGCCGGTAAGTCCCGCGCCACGCTAGCCAGAAGGACCGCGTCTATCCGCGCCTTTAGTTCTTGGGCAGTGCGTGAGGGCTATCTAGATACCGACATTGCCGCGCGGCTCGTCTCGCCCAAGGTCCCCAAGCATCTGCCTACGGTCCTCGACGCGCAAGAGTCTAAAGACTTGATGGAAGTCTCGCTCACGAGTGACGAGGCTGAGCAACTGCGTGATAGCGCCATGCTCGAAGTCCTCTACGCAACCGGAATGCGCGTGGCAGAACTGGTGGGGTTGGACGAGGGAGATATTGATTTCTCCCGCCGGGTTGCGCGCGTTACGGGTAAAGGCAATAAGCAGCGAATAGTGCCTTTTGGCCAAGCCGCAGCCACAGCACTCGAGCAGTGGCTGGAGCGCGGACGTCCACTCATGGCCAAGGAAGGCCCGGCTGTGTTTGTAGGCTCGCGTGGAGCGCGCATAAACCAACGCCAAGTGCGACGGGTGGTAGAAAAGGCCGCCGCAATCATCGGGGAAACCGGGCTTACTCCGCACGGGCTGCGGCACTCGGCGGCGACCCAGCTGCTTGAGGGGGGCGCAGATCTCCGAGTGGTTCAAGAAATCCTCGGACACTCTTCCTTGCAGACCACACAGGTCTATACCCACGTGTCGGCACAACGCCTCAAAGAGGTTTACTCCCAGGCGCATCCGCGTGCCTAGCTGCTAGAGCACATTCAAGGGCTTGAGGCGAATGACGGGCATGTCTAAGAGAAGCAGGGGGTTCATGTACGTGTCTTTGCCTGTCAGCACTCCCCAGTGGAGTCCGGGATAACCATCAACGGGGTGTCCCAGCGTGCCGATGACCTGGCCCTCGACGACCGCATCGCCCGCTCTCACGCGGGCGTGGACGGGCTGATACGTGGTGCGCAGCCCATCGGGATGATCGATGGATATAACAGGCTTCCCGGCGACCGAACCGGCAAAAGTCACCACGCCGAACTCGCTCGCGCGCACTTCCGCACCCACATCTAAGGCTAGATCGACGCCGCGGTGGCCAGCTGACCACCTGTGCTCGGGAGCCTTGAAAGGGCGCAGTACCTGACCCGCGGTGGGATCCCCAGTACTGGGGTCTACATAGGCAGCCGCAGGAGCGGGGTAGAAGGTGAGCAGAAGCAGGGTCGCTAAGGCTAAGAGCTGCCCAAGAAGCTTGGCACGTGTACTGCTGTGCCCGGCTATGGATCTTAGACTGGGTGCCAGTTTCGAATTTCTAGTCATGTCAACCAGCATGTGTAAAGAGCGCCGCGCGGCGATAGAGCCAATCGCGCCGCGGTGGATAAAGTGGTGCGCATGGGGCAAAAAGAGCCGCTTGGGGATGTCTGGAGGCATCGCGGGCACAGGCTTTGTGGAAAAGTGGCGGTGCGTTTGGAAAATAGGCGTGTTCGCGGCTATTATTTCTGCCAGCAGTGTGTCTGCTTCCGTGGAGGCCTAAGTTTCCAGGTTAAAGGCACGTTGACTACGCGCGACGAAGCTGTTGCCTTTCCTTCGTGGAGTAGGTGGCCATCCTGAATGACGTGGTCCCCAAGCAATTGGGGTGTTAGACAGGGCTTTCGTTGCTAGGGTGCGGAATAAAACACCGCACATACTTCATTTGAAAACCGAAATACACACATAGAAAGCGAGCGAATCATGGCAGTTGTAACCATGCGCGAGCTCCTCGACGCAGGTGTCCACTTTGGCCACCAGACCCGTCGCTGGAATCCGAAGATGCGTCGTTTCATCTTCACCGACCGTAACGGCATCTACATCATTGACTTGCAGCAGACGCTGACCTACATTGACGAGGCTTTCGAGTTCGTCAAGGAGACCGTTGCGCACGGCGGAACCGTCCTTTTCGTGGGCACCAAGAAGCAGGCTCAGGAAGCTGTCTCCGAAGAGGCAACTCGCGTGGGCATGCCTTATGTTAACCACCGTTGGCTCGGCGGCATGCTGACCAACTTCCAGACCGTTTCCAAGCGCCTCAAGCGTATGAAAGAGCTTCAGGCCATGGATGCGGCAGAGGACGGCTACAAGGGCCGTACCAAGAAGGAAGTTCTCATGCTGACCCGCGAGCGCACCAAGCTCGAGCGCGTCCTCGGCGGCATCGCTGAAATGACCAAGGCTCCTTCCGCACTGTGGATTGTTGATACCAACAAGGAGCACATCGCGGTCAAGGAAGCTCACAAGCTCAACATCCCGGTTGTTGCCATCCTGGACACCAACTGCGATCCAGATGAGGTTGATTTCCCCATTCCGGGCAACGACGATGCTATTCGCGCCACCCGCCTGCTGACCGGCATCATCGCCACCGCGGTCGAAGAGGGCAAGAAGGCTCGCGAAGAGCGCCAGCTCGCCGCGGCCAAGGAAGCTGCCGGAGACTCCGCAGAGAAGGATTCGCGCGACGCCGCTGAGGCAGCTGCCGCTTCCGACCCTGCTTCAGCAGCACCTGAAGCTGAGGCTACGGCAGAGGAGAAGGCTGCAGAGTAATTCTGCAGGCGCCGGCCTCCCTTCCTACGATTAAGGGAGTAAGCGCCCTGGCCTTTCAAAGCTTTATGCGAGCCCCCGCCACCGTGTTCTACGGCGACGGGGGTTAGCTTTTCTTAAAGTGCCACTGGTATTGACGGTGGCGCTGCACTTCAACCACGGCGGTTGGGGGAATAGGCAAAGAAGCTCACCCCTGACACGGCGCGATGACCTCGCGTCGGCTACGCTAATTCAACGAATACTGTTTGAACTCAAGGAGGATCGCCCCAACTATGGCGAACTACACTGCTGCAGACGTCAAGGCGCTGCGTGAAGCAACCGGTTCCGGAATGCTCGATTGCAAGAAGGCTCTCGAAGAGGCCGGCGGCGACTACGAGAAGGCCGTCGAAATCCTGCGCATCAAGGGTGCCAAGAACGTGTCCAAGCGCGCTGAGCGCGAGGCTACCGAAGGCCTGATTGCTGTTTCCGGCAACACCATGGTCGAGGTCAATTGCGAGACCGACTTCGTTGCCAAGAACGAGGCATTCAAGGCCTTCGCTGCCAAGATCGCCGAGGCAGCTGCTGCCGCAAAGGCGAACTCGCCGGAGGAATTCAACAACGCTGAGGTCGACGGCAAGAAGATCTCTGAGGCTGTGGACGAGGAGTCCGCAAAGACTGGAGAGAAGCTGCAGGCTCGTCGCGCCGTCACCATCGAGGGCGACAACATTGCGGTTTACCTGCACCAGCGTTCCGCAGACCTGCCCCCAGCAGTGGGCGTGTTGGTGTCCTACGAGGGCAACGCTGAGGGCGCGCACTCCGTCGCTTTGCAGATTGCCGCTATGCAGGCCGAGTACCTCACCCGTGAGGACGTTCCTGCTGAGGTCGTAGAGAAGGAGCGTGCTATCGCCGAGGCCACCACTCGTGAAGAGGGTAAGCCGGAGGCCGCTTTGCCCAAGATCGTGGAAGGCCGTCTCAACGGCTTCTTCAAGTCCATTGTCTTGCTGGATCAGCCTTCTTTGTCTGACTCGAAGAAGACCGTTAAGCAGGTCGCTGATGAGGCCGGCACCACCATCAAGGGCTTCGTTCGCTACGAGGTAGGCGCCTAAAAGCGTCTTATCCCGGTTCATTACGGGTCACATTTTCTTCACGTTCGCGGGTCATACCGTGAGCACGGGTGGAGTTTGAAACCTCCCCTTCCCAGTGCGGTCGCACGAGGAAGGGGAGGTTTTGTCGTTGCGGGCAGGAGTGCGGTGGGGCACCCGTCGGTGTGAGGTCGGTGTGAGTCTGCGTAGTGAGTGTGGGTAAGATGGAACGGACTGAAAACCAGCCGCGTTAAGGAGACGATGAAGGCGTGACTACCCCCAAACCCGAGCGAACCGGATACAAGCGTGTGATGTTGAAGCTGGGTGGTGAGATGTTCGGCGGCGGCAAAGTCGGCATCGATCCTGACGTTGTGGAAAACGTGGCGCGCCAGATCGCCGAAGTGGCACAGGATGGCGTGGAAATCGCCGTCGTCATCGGCGGCGGAAACTTCTTCCGCGGCGCCGAGCTTTCCCAGCGCGGAATGGACCGTGCACGCTCGGATTACATGGGCATGCTCGGCACCGTGATGAACTCTCTGGCTTTGCAGGACTTCCTGCAGCAGCAGGGCGTCGATTGTCGCGTCCAAACTTCCATTAATATGGCTCAAATCGCCGAACCCTACCTGCCGCTGCGCGCGGCCCGCCACCTGGAAAAGGGGCGCGTGGTTATCTTCGGCGCAGGCATGGGAATGCCTTACTTCTCCACTGACACCACGGCAGCACAACGAGCTTTGGAAATCGGGGCAGAGGTGCTCTTCTTGGCCAAGGCCGTTGACGGTGTCTATTCCGATGATCCGCGCTCGAACCCGGACGCCGAGCTGTACACAGAAATCACTCCCCGTGAGGTCATCGAGAAGGGTCTCAAGGTGGCAGATGCTACTGCCTTCAGCCTGTGCATGGATAACAAGATGCCGATCTTGGTTTTCAACCTCTTGACCGAGGGCAATATCGCGCGCGCCGCCGCTGGCGAGCCAATTGGAACCTTGGTCCAGTCCTAACCACGGTGGGTGCCAACCTGCTACATTTTTCACCAGTACTATTCTGATTTTCTAGGGAGCCTAGCCTCATGATCGACGATATCCACCTCGAAGCCGAAGAGCACATGTCCGCCTCGGTGGAACACACCCGCGAACAGCTGGTTACCATTCGCACCGGCCGCGCGAACCCGGCCATGTTCAACGGCCTTGTCGCCGAATACTACGGCGCCCCCACGCCTATCACACAGATGGCGACCATCGCCGTGCCAGAGCCGCGCATGCTGTTGATTAAGCCCTATGAGCAGTCAATGATCCATGAGATTGAAAATGCGATCCGCAACTCCGACTTGGGCGTAAACCCCACCAATGATGGTCAGGTCCTGCGCGTGACAATCCCGCAGTTGACTGAGGAGCGTCGTCGCGACATGGTCAAGCTGGCCAAGAGCAAGGGCGAGGACGGAAAGATTGCCATTCGTAACGTGCGTCGCAAAGCAATGGAACAGCTCAAGAAGCTCCAGAAGGACGGGGATGCCGGAGAAGACGAGGTTGTTGCCGCCGAAAAGGAGATGGAGAAGATCACCTCGGGCTATATTGATCAGGTAGAGAAGCTCGTCGCCAACAAGGAAGCGGAGTTGCTGGAGGTTTAAGCCCCGCGTTCTGCGCGTCGCTGTGCTTTTAGTGTGCGGCGGCGCTTTTTCTATGAACCTGGCGAGCCACACGCGCCAAAGGAAGGACTACCCAGTGAGTGAAACCCTTGGTCGCCGTCTGCCTAAACCTAGAAATGGTGCGGGCCGTAATGTGCCTACTGCCATTGGGGTGGGCGTCGGACTTGGCGCGCTCGTCGTCTTTTCTGTCTGGGCTGGGCCCCTGGCGTGGTATCTCGTGGTCTCGGTCGCCATTGGCGTGGCAATGTGGGAAGTCCTCACCCGTCTGCGCGAGCACTCTTACTACATACCCCGCACGATGCTTATCATCCTGGGGCAGGCCATGGTGTGGATCTCGTGGTGGATGAACGCCGCGGGCCTCGTGGCCGTGTATGTCACCGCGGTTCTCGTGCTCATGTTCAGCAGGCTTTTCCACAACGGTCGGCACCGTCCGCCGATCAATTACTTGCGCGATACTGCCGTGGGAATCTTTGTCCTGACGTGGATACCCCTCTTTGGCACTTTCGCGGCTATGCTCTCGCACGCGGAGACTCCCTTCGCCTCGGGCGCAGCATCCATTGTCACGTTCATGCTCTGCGTAGTCGCTTCCGATACCGGCGGTTACATCACAGGGGTGATGTTCGGCTCGCACCCGATGGCGCCTGCAGTAAGCCCCAAGAAGTCCTGGGAGGGCTTTGCCGGTTCCATCGTGTTCGGGGTTATCACCGGTGCCCTAGCGTTCAAGTTCCTCCTGCATCACGATGCCTGGGTAGGCGCGCTGATGGGGCTGGCACTCGTATTCTGTGCCACGTTAGGGGACCTCGTGGAATCCCAGTTCAAACGCGAACTCGGAATCAAGGACATGTCCGCCATTTTGCCTGCCCACGGCGGCCTCATGGACCGGCTCGATGGAATGCTTCCCTCAGCCATGATTACGTGGGTGGCAATGAGCTTCCTCACCACGCTTTAGATTTGCTGCGCTCAGGCAGAAAAGCAGGCGTGCTGGCGGTGCCTGCCTGAGTTTCTTAGTTACGCTTGCGCTTGGCCTGTTTGCGCACTTGACGACGTAGCTCCAGCATCCGCAGGCCACCGACCAAGGCCATCAGGAGTGCGCCGGCAACGGCGAAGATGAGGTAGGCAACCCCGGCTGGGAACTCGCCGGACCACTTAAGGAAGTTCATGGGTACCTGTTGTTGATTCTGCATAATAAAGACAATCAACAAGATGAGAAGCAAGAATCCTACGATGAGCCCCACCCAGGTGCTTGCGGCTAGAGATCCCTGAACCTTCTCGGCTTTGTGTTCTTGCTTTTCCTGCTCTTTTTGCAGAGCCTTCTTTTCCTTGCGGCTCAGTTGCGGATCCTCTAGGGCGCCCTCGTAGCTGGCGGGGGACTCGGTATTAGTGGCGCTGTGGTCTGAGGCTGCTTCCTCGAAGGATGGGGTGGCGTCCAACTCCGTAGGGGTGGTGTCGCCAGATTGAGGGGACGCCGATGCTGGAAGATCTGAGGAGGGCCGCAGGGAAGGGTCGGAGGGTAGGTTCTCAGCGGGTTTATCAGGAGTTGTCATATATCCATTTAATCCCGTTCAGTGTCAGTTATGCCACTTCGGCGCACGGGCAATTGGCCAAAAGGCCCAATAAAGTGGAAAATAGGGCGCACCATGGTTGAATCTTTAAAATTAAACTTTTCCGCCCCGCGGCGTGGCCTGCCGCCCAAGCACTTCGCGGATCTTACTGACAACGAGCGTATAGATAAGCTCGCCGAGTTGGGCCTGCCCAAGTTCCGGCTTAAGCAGCTGGCTAAGCACTACTACGTCCATCACACCGATGTAGTCGAAGACATGACGGACATCCCTGCCGATAAGCGTCAGGCTGTACAGGAAGCGCTGTTTCCCACGCTCATGGAGCCCGTCAAGACCACCTCGACCGATGACGGGGAAACCACGAAGTCCCTGTGGCGCCTGCACGATGGAACTCTCCTAGAGTCGGTGTTGATGCGCTATCCCGGCCGAGCTACGCTGTGCATTTCCTCGCAAGCGGGCTGTGGCATGGCTTGCCCCTTCTGCGCCACCGGTCAAGGTGGGCTGGACCGCAATTTGTCCACAGCGGAGATTGTCGAGCAATTCCGGCACGCCGCAGCAGCCATGGACGCGGAAGGCGGCCGCGTGAGCAACGTCGTGTTCATGGGCATGGGTGAGCCACTGGCAAACTACAAGCGCGTGGTGAGCGCCGTGCGCCAGATAACCGGGCAAGACGGCGCCGGTTTCGGGCTTTCGCAGCGTAGCGTCACCGTTTCCACGGTGGGGTTGGCTCCGGCCATCCGCAAGCTTGCCGACGAAGACTTGGCCTGCACCCTCGCAGTTTCCCTGCACACCCCAGATGATGAGCTGCGCGATAGCTTGGTCCCAGTCAACAATCGGTGGCCGGTCGAGGAGGTCCTTGAGGCCGCACGTTACTACGCCGACAAGTCCGCGCGCCGTGTCTCTATTGAGTATGCGCTCATCCGGGATAAGAATGATCAGGATTCCCGCGCCGATCTGCTGGGCAAGAAGCTCCACGCCGCTTTGGGCTCCAAGGTCCACGTCAACGTCATCCCTCTTAACCCCACGCCGGGCTCTGAGTGGGATGCGGCGCCCAAAGCGCGCCAGGATGAGTTTGTCCGCCGTGTCATTGCGCAGGGCGTGCCTTGTACCGTGCGTGATACCAAGGGCGATGAGATCGCTGCGGCCTGTGGCCAGCTCGCTGCTGAAGAGCGCGAGTCGGCATAGGCGCTTTCCCGGACACGTCTGGGTGCGCTTGAGCGCTATGTAAATTGGCACACTAGGGTGGAGAGTTATGTTCTCTCCACACATAGCGCCGGTCCAGCCTGACCCTGCTGGGGCCGCCTTTGCAGTTCGCAACCTCTCCAAAGCTTTCGCTGGAAAGGCCGCGGTTGATGATCTCAGCCTCGATGTTCCGGTGGGCTCGATCTATGGAATCGTCGGCCCCAATGGCGCGGGCAAAACCACGATGCTGACCATGGCTTGTGGTCTCTTGCGTCCCGATAGCGGCACTTCCTTCATCGTGGGGCACGATATTTGGCGTGATCCACTGCCGGCCAAGCGGGCAATGGGCCTTCTGATGGACGGTGTGCCGGTGTTTGACAGGCTCACCGGTGCGGAATACCTCTATTATCTCGGCGCCCTGCGCTCATTGGATGAGGCTGAAGTGGCTCGGCGCTCCCGAGACCTCCTGGCTAATCTCTCCCTCGCTGAGGCGGCAGATAAGCGCATCGTGGATTATTCGGCAGGAATGACCAAGAAGATTCTCCTCGCCGGCGCGGTATTGCATGATCCAGAGGTCCTCATCCTTGATGAGCCTTTGGAGGCCGTGGATCCTGTTTCCGGAAGAATGATCCAGCAGCTCTTGCGCGCTTTCGCTCGCCGCGGGGGAACGGTCATCCTGTCCTCGCACGTGATGGGGTTGGTTGAGGGGTTGTGTGATCACGTCGCCATTGTCGCCGAAGGGCGGGTGCTCTCCAGCGGCACAGCCGAAGATGTGCGGCAGGGCAGAACCCTCAGTGACATCTTCATCGAGTTGGTCGGCGGGGAAGACCTTGACCCGAGCTCGTTTTCTTGGCTTCGCACGGCTCCAAGCGGACCCGATAGCGCTCGGGGATCAGCTGGGGAGGTCAGTCCTGATGCCAGCTAGAAGCAATGCTCCTGCATCGGTGACCTCAACCATAGTGAGGCTGCACCGCACTTTATGGCTTCGAAGCTTTAGGGCGAATCCTTCGCAGCTAGTTATCTCCCTCATGCTGTTGCTCTATGGCGCGATTGGCTTGGCATCGTTGAGCGCTTTGGCAGCCGTAGAGATTTTCGATGGAACCGGCAACCTCAACTCCCTCGTCGCAGTCAACGCCGCAGGCATGGTCACCTACATCATGCTGGCGCTGTTCATGCCCTCTGGGGAAAACCAAGTGACAGTGCGAAGGTTGGCGGTACTTCCGCTGGGACTCAACCAGGTCCGGCCCGCGTTGATGCGCACCAGCCTGCTGTCCTCCCGAGTCCTTATCGCAGCCGTGCTCAGCGTTCTTTTCACAGTTGCGGGCGGCGCAATGCTCGCCATCAGCCTGGCGCAGCAAGGCGGGCGAGTGGCAGCCGTCATCGCCTTCGCGGCTGCCATGGTCTTGTCTTGGGCCACGACGATACTTTTCGCAGAGTGCATCATGCACTTAGGAGCCTCGGTCCTCGCGCTTAAGAGCGATAAAGCAAAGGCAGTGGGCGTTGTGGCTATCGTCGCACTGATGTTCGCCGTAATGAGCTTGAGTGGATCGCTTGATTCCTCCCTGCCCCTCGGCACGATCGGTTCCATCGCGGCGTGGACGCCATTGGGGGCCGCCACCGGCTGGGCCACTGCATTGGCCGCTGGGCACGTGGGTTCAGCCTTCGCGCAACTCGTCATTGCATTCGTGACCGCCGCCATCCTGTGGTGGTTGTGGCGCCGAGCCATTGCCGCTGAATACGCTCGCCCAGCCATAGTGGGCTCTGCCGCCAAGTCCGACAAGGCTCGCGGGGTTTCCCGCTTAAGGCTCGGCGGCTGGGCCTATCGAGGTCCAGGCGCAATGGAGTTTTCCCGTTCCCTGGTCTATGTAGCGCGTGATTCCCGCTTCGCCGGAAGCCTGCTTATTTTGCCGCTTCTATCGGTTTTCGCCTTTTATCAGTTGTGGCGCGGGGAAGAGTACCCCGCCTATGCCATGCTCATTATGATTGGCCTGCTCGGCGGGCTGACCGCCGCCAATGACTACGGATATGACGGTCCCAGCGGCTGGCTCAAGATGGCTGCTCCTGTTCCTCCGCGGGTCTTTCTGCGCGCACGGCACTTCGCACATATTCTCCCCGCTGCGGTGGTCATTATTCTGACTGCGGCGGTCATCGTTGCCGTGGCGCCGCAGAAAGTGCTGGCGGCCTGCATCGCCTTTGCCGCCTTGGGCACGCTAGCATCCTCAGCGGCACTGTCAGTGCTTTTCACGGTCTTTAACGCCTATCCCACTTCAGCGCCAGGAGCCAATCCCTGGACAGATAAGTCCGGTTACTCTGCCGGCGCATTCATTGCTGCTTTCGTGGGGATCTTCGTGGGCTGGATTCCTATCCTCCCTGGGATGGTTCTCATTACTTTCGGTGCCGCACGAGATGCACTGTGGATGCCGGTGGGTGCCGCTGTGTGCATCCTTGTTCCTGGGATTGTCTACGCGGTGGCCCTAGTGATAGCGAGCAAGCGAGTGGATAGGCGGATGCCGGAAATCTACAGCAAGACCAAGGCATGGGTGGTCTAGGAAAGATCGCAGAAAGCCGCGGCCTTGTCCTTCCCAGAAAGTGGAAAGGGCAAGGCCGCGGCTATGAGTTTTGGGCGCTTTAGCGGGCCGTCTTAGCTCAGGTGCTTAGCAGCCTTGGCGCGGGAGGTACCCGGCTCAACGCGCAGGTTGGCTACGCGGGAAGGATCGATGTTGAGAGCACGCAGCTGGGAGTCGGTGAGCTCGGAATAAGCCCCGGAGACAGTCTTTTGGTCGTAGACCCAATCCGGGGAAATGTAGCCGACTGGCTGGTTGCGGGCGGTTAGGGTGCGTACTTGGCTCAGCTTGGGGGACAGGGCGAGCAGCACGAGGCCGATGGCAATAAGGACGGCGAAGGAGACGAGCCAGATAGTCTCGACGTGGCCGTGGTGGTTGCCAAAGTTGTAGGCCAGCAGGAAGACGACGCTTACCCAACCAGCGATCTGCACGCCAGTGTGGCTGATGCGGGACCAACCAAAGCCTGCGGATGGAACGTCCTCGGTGGAAACTCCGTCAAAAACCTGTGGAACCGGCTTGTGGGAAGACACTTGCTCTCCTTCGCGTTTGCACGCGGCTCCTCGACATGGGGCCGCAAGAATGCCATTTATACCCACCTATCCTAAAACAATGCGCAGGCGATAGCGATCAGATACCCCCGCAGACTGCTTGGGTAGCCCGATTAAGAAACGGCTAGGGTTAGGGGGGTGAGTACACAGCGCATTCTAATTCTCGGCTCCACCGGTTCTATCGGCACCCAGGCACTGGAAGTCATCGCGGATAATCCTGAAAAGTTCACCGTCGTGGGCATCGCGGCCGCAGGCTCTAATCCGGGGATCATCATCGAGCAGGCACGGGCTCTCAACCTTTCGTTTGACCACGTGGCAGTGGCGGACCCCGCGGCCGCCCGCGAGGTTTCGGAGGCCTTGGGCGGTCAGGTAATCGATGGCCCTGACTCCGCGGAGCGCCTGACACGCAGCGTCGCCGCGGACAAGGTCCTCAACGCCTTGGTCGGTTCTCTGGGGCTCAAGTCCACCATTGCGGCCATCGAGCAGGGCCAGTATCTGGCGCTGGCTAACAAAGAGTCCTTGGTAGCAGGCGGTCATCTCGTAACCCAAATGGCACGTGCGGGGCAGATTATCCCTGTCGATTCCGAGCACTCGGCCATGGCGCAATGCCTGAGGGCGGGGACGGAGACCGAGTTGGATCATCTGGTGCTTACCGCCTCAGGAGGACCTTTTCGTGGCTGGTCCCGCGAGCAGATGTGGGATGTCACTCCGCAGCAGGCGGCTCATCATCCTACGTGGTCGATGGGTCAGATGAACACCCTCAACTCAGCCAGCATGGTTAATAAAGGTCTCGAGCTCATTGAGGCCACGCTGCTTTTTGATCTCGCTCCAGAAAAGATCGAGGTCACCGTGCACCCGCAGTCCATCGTGCACTCGATGGCTACTTTCCGTGATGGGGCGACGATTGCCCAGGCCTCCCCGCCGTCGATGAAGCTGCCGATAGCGCTCGCGCTCGATTGGCCGCACCGCGTCCCAGGCGCGCAGCCAGCTCTTGACTTCTCCCACGTCCATGATTGGCATTTCGAGCCGCTTGACGACGTCGCCTTCCCCGCCGTCGCCCTCGCCCGCGCGGCGGCGGCCGACGGTACCGGGGTAGTCTTCAATGCCGCCAACGAAGAGGCGGCCGCAGCGTTTTTGGCGGGCCGAATTCACTTCCCGCAGATAGTCGATGTTGTGAGCGAGGTACTGGGCACCGCGTCTCGGTATGCTGGTGTACCCTCAAGCGTCGATGATGTTCTCGCCACCGAGCGCGAGGCACGCGCCCGCGCGAATGCGCTGGTGGATTCATTAGCTGATTAGAAAGCCTTTTTAAACAATGGCAAATGTCCTGGGTATCATCTTCTTCGCCCTGGGTATCGGGGTGACCGTGGCCTTGCACGAGGCCGGGCATATGCTCACGGCCCGTGCTTTTGGCATGCGCGTGCGTCGCTACTTCATCGGTTTTGGACCGCGTGTGTTTTCCTTTCGGCGTGGGCACACAGAGTATGGACTGGCGGCCATCCCGGTCGGCGGCTACTGCGACATCGCGGGAATGAGCGCCCAGGATGAGTTTCTCACGCCGGAGGAAGAGCCCTACGCCATGTACAAGAAGCCGGCCTGGCAGCGCATAGTTGTCATGTTCGGCGGGGTGGCCGTTAATCTCTTCCTCGGCTTCCTTATTCTCTTTATCATCGCCGTGAGCAGTGGGCTGCCCAATCCCCACGCTGATGTACGCCCACGAGTTGGTGAGGTCACCTGTTCAGCTGATCAAAACCAAGCGGGCGAACTTGGCTCGTGCACGGGCCAAGGGCCAGCAGGGCAGGCGGGAGTCGAGCCGGGCGATATCGTTCTTGCTCTTGATGGTCAGCCCATTGACTCGTTTACGCAGCTGCGGGACGAGGTGATGATGCGCCCCGGCCAGGACGTCACCTTGAGCGTGGAGCGCCAAGGCGCCGAGCGCGATATCCCCGTGCATCTCGATACCGTCAAGCGCTTGGACGCCCAAGGGAACCTGGTAGATGCCGGGTCTATAGGGCTGAGCAACCAGGTGATAGACATCGTCGAAAAGCACGGCTTTGTCTCCGCCTTCCCAGCAACCTGGGATTACTCCGTCTACGTCGTGGATGCGACAGTGAAGGGAATCGCACAGTTCCCTTCGAAGATTCCGGGAATTGTCGCCTCTATCTTTGGGCAGGAGCGCGATATTAACGGGCCGATGTCGGTGGTCGGCGCCTCGCGCGTCGGTGGGGAACTTGTGGAACGCAACCTGTGGACGGCCTTCTTCATGATGCTGGCTACATTGAACTTCTTCCTCGCCTTGTTCAATCTCATTCCTCTGCCACCATTTGACGGCGGCCACATCGCGGTGGTCATTTATGAGAAGATCCGTGACTTCATTCGCCGACTTGTGAAGAAGCCGGCCCTGGGACCTGCTAATTACACGCGGCTGATGCCCGTTACCTATGCCATGGCGGCGTTGCTCATGACGGTGGGCGTCATTATCATCATCGCTGACGTGGTCAATCCCATCCGTCTCTTCGGATGAGCTAAGGCCAGTTTGGCCAGCGGTGCTAGAGTGGGGACGTTAAACACGTAGGACCCCACCTGGGTACTTTTAGTGTTGTAGAGCGTTTCATAGCAAGGAGCATCCATGTCGACCACTATCGGTCTAGGAATCCCAGACGGCCCGCCGCCTACTTTGGCGCCGCGCCGCACTACCCGCCAGCTGTTTGTAGGCCCAGTGGGAGTCGGTTCCGAGCACCCCATCTCGGTGCAGTCGATGACGACAACCAAAACCCATGACGTGAATGCCACGCTGCAGCAGATCGCTCAGCTAACGGCCACCGGCTGCGACATCGTGCGCGTGGCTTGTCCCAAGCCTGTCGATGCGGAAGCGCTGCCGGCCATCGCCCGGAAATCACCTATTCCCGTCATTGCTGATATTCACTTCCAGCCCAAGTACATCTTCCAGGCTATCGATGCCGGCTGCGCTGCCATTCGTGTCAACCCGGGAAACATTAAGGAATTTGACGGTCGCGTCAAGGAGGTCGCGAAGGCGGCCGGGGATGCTGGAATCCCCATCCGCATCGGCGTCAACGGCGGATCCCTAGATAAGCGCCTGCTAGAAAAGTATGGGAAGGCCACGCCGGAGGCGCTGGTGGAATCCGCTATTTGGGAGGCCGGACTCTTCGAAGAATACGGCTTCGGCGATATCGCCATTTCCGTGAAGCACTCCGATCCGGTTCTCATGGTCGAGGCTTATCGCCAGCTGGCTGCGAAGACGGATTACCCGCTGCACTTGGGCGTGACTGAGGCCGGACCGAAGTTTATGGGTACCATCAAGTCCTCTGTGGCTTTCGGCGCTTTGCTGTCTGAAGGCATCGGGGATACCATCCGCGTCTCATTGTCTGCGGATCCGGTAGAGGAGATCAAGGTCGGCGATCAGATTCTGCAGTCGCTGAATCTGCGCCCCCGCAAGCTGGAAATCGTCTCCTGTCCTTCCTGCGGTCGAGCACAGGTCGATGTTTATAAGCTGGCGGAGGAAGTCACCGCCGGTCTTGAGGGGATGGAATTCCCGCTGCGCGTGGCCGTCATGGGCTGCGTGGTCAACGGCCCGGGTGAGGCACGTGATGCCGATCTGGGCGTGGCCTCCGGAAACGGCAAGGGCCAGATCTTTGTCAAGGGTGAGGTTGTTAAGACCGTGCCCGAGGCACAAATCGTAGAAACCCTCATCGAAGAGGCCATGCGCATCGCCGATGAAGAGGGCCTCGAGGCGGTAGAGGGAGCGCGCGCAGAGGTACGCGTCACCCGCTAACGCAATTCGCGCTCTCACTCTGCGGTGTGGGGTGCGGATTTCTTCGTGTCAGTGCTGCTAATATCCCAAGGCATGAAGAAGATGATGTCGCTGCTGTGCGCCGCCTTGTGTGCAGCGACGTCGCTTGTGGCATGCACGCCCAAGCCGGTCTCAGCGCAGCCTGTGGCCGAGGAGTTTATTGAGGATTTCCAGTCTCGCAACAGCGATGGCTTAGCCGCCCTCGTTGATGAACCCGACGCGGCGACCGCTGCCATTGATTCCACCTTCTCGGGCCTGCAGGCAGAGGGGGTGGATATTCAGCTGCATGACGTGAACCAGCAGGAATCGATAGCGACGGCCAAGTACACGATGAACTGGGAGCTTCCCAGGGATCGCACCCTGAGCTATGACACCGAGATGACCTTGACCAAGAAGGGCTCTCAGTGGCAGGTGCGGTGGCTTCCCAGCCTTATCCACCCGAGCCTAGGCGCGCACCAGGCCTTGCAGCTGCGTTCCATTCCCGCCGAGCGCGCCAGTGTGGTTTCCTCCGACGGTGTTGAGCTCATGGCTCCGGGCTTGAGCTACCGGGTGGTTGTGGACAAGGAAGGCATCGCCGATGTGCGCCCTCTGGCGGCCAAGGTATCGGGCATTATTGATAAAGAGCACGCCGCCGATGATTCCGTGTCGCAGGTGGATGCCGGGGACCTAGCCAAGAATCTCGAAGACACGGATGGCTCCTATTCCGTTGGCGTGTATAACGAGAAACAGATAGAGCCCATGCGCGCTGAGCTTGAGGCTATTCCCGGGGTGCGCGTCAACGAGGAGCCGGCGCTCATTACCAAAGAAGCTGGCCTAGCCCCCGATATTCTCTCGCGCGTTCGCAGCATCGTCTCCGATGACACGGAGGGCGCGGCCGGCTGGTCCGTCGCGGTGGTCAACGATAACGGCGCCGCGCTGAGCGATGTCGAGTACCATAAGCCCGCACCCGCCCCAGCGGTGCGCATTGGCTTGGACTATAACGTGCAGCGCGCGGCGCAAGAAGCAGTGGACCTGCGCCCCGAGTCCGAGGCGATGCTCGTGGCCATCCGGCCCTCAACGGGGGAGATTCTGGCGGTCGCACAGACCGCCGCGGCCGATAAGAAGGGCGATATCGCTTTGCAGGGACAGTACCCGCCGGGCTCGGTCTTTAAGATCATCACTGCTTCCGCGGGAATCAAAGACCAAGGGCTCAATTCGGCAAGCATTGTCCCTTGTCCCGGCACCATGAATATCTATGGCCGCACGGTGACCAACTACAACGGCTTCTCGCTCGGTTCGGTCCCGCTTTCTGAGGCTTTCGCGCAATCGTGCAATACCACCTTTGCCGATATCTCAACCAAACTGGACAAGGGCCAGTTGCGCGACATCGGCAAGGAATTTGGGTTCGGCATCGACTTTGACATCCCCGGGCTTACTACCATCACCGGTGCTATTCCTGAAGGCGAGACACCTTTGGAGCGCACCGAGGCCGGCTACGGGCAGGGCGCTGATCTAGCCAGCCCCTTCGGCATGGCGCTGGTATCTGCCACGGTGGCAGCAGGCAAGACCCCGCTTCCCACGCTCATTGCGGGACATGAGACGAAGGCCTCTGACCAGGCTCCGGCTCCCGATCCGCAGGTGCTGGACAATGTGCGGACGATGATGCGCCAAGTGGTTGTAGCCGGTACCGCCGCAGGTATGAAGGCTGGCGGAACGATCTACGGCAAGACCGGTGAGGCCGAGTTCAACGGCGGATCGCACGCCTGGTTTACCGGTTATCGCGACGACGATATCGCCTTTGCCACCCTCGTACCTTCAGGCGGCGGATCCACCGTTTCGGTGAATATCACCGATAGCTTCCTGCAAAAACTCGATGCCTACCGCGCTGCTCCCGCCGGGGCCGCGGTGCCTGTTCCGGCCGAAGGCTAACCGCGTTCTACTAAGTCAGCATGAGGGGACTAGCATGCAACTATGAGTAATCGCGCAAAGCTAAAACCAGAAAAGCCCACCCCCATCCTTTCGGTGCCTGATTCCATCGAGCGCCCGGAATATGCCTGGAAAGAAACGGTACAAGAAAACGTCGGTGAGCCTTTCATCCAGACTCCCGAGGTCATCGAGGCCATGCGGGAATCCTCGAAGATTGCCGCGAATGCCCTGAAAGAAGCCGGCAAGGCCGTTGCCCCAGGGGTAAAGACTGCCGAGCTAGACCGGATCGCCCACGAGTACATGCTTGACCACGGCGCATACCCCTCCACCTTGGGATACATGGACTTTCCAAAGTCCTGCTGTGTCTCGCTCAACGAGATTGTCTGCCACGGCATCCCGGATAACACCGTCATCGAGGACGGGGACATCGTCAACATTGACGTCACCGCCTATAAGAACGGTGCCCACGGCGACACGAACGCCACTTTCTTTGCTGGCAACGTCTCTGAGGAGCACAAGCTGCTCGTTGAGCGCACGCACGAGGCCATGATGCGCGGCATTCGGGCTGCCAAGCCAGGCCGCGAGATTAACGTTATCGGCCGAGTCATCGAGTCTTATGCCAAGCGTTTTGGCTACAACGTCGTGCAGGACTTTACCGGCCATGGCGTGGGAACCACTTTTCACAACGGGCTCGTTGTCCTGCATTATGATTCCATGACCTACCGCGACATCCTCGAGCCGGGCATGACGCTGACCGTGGAGCCGATGATTAACCTCGGCTCACTGGATTATGAGATCTGGGACAATGGCTGGACCGTGCAAAACGTTGACGGCAAGTTCAGCGCCCAGTTCGAGCACACACTCGTCATCACGGATGATGGAAACGAGATTCTAACCCTCCCGGATGAGGATTAGAATCTCGTAGTCGGCGCTTGTTTCTCTAGCGCTTAAATCTCGCTAGTACTGGCATCCTAGTCTTCCCATTCCAAACCCAGGATCGCATTTTCTACGACCTCGGGCAGGGCAGGATGAATCCAGTACTGGGAGCGGGCGAAGGTCCGCATATCTAGGTCATAGACCATGGCGGTGATGAGCTGTTGGATGAGCGTCGAGGCCTGCGGGCCTAGGATATGAGCTCCCAGCAGCTGCCCAGTCTTCTTATCCGCAATGAGTTTGCAGATGCCCGTGTGGTCATTCATGGCCCAGCCATAGGCTACATCCCCGAAGTTCTGCACTTTGACCGTGACGTCATAGCCCATGGCCCGTGCTTCCTTCTCATCCATACCCACCGTGGCGATCTGCGGATGAGTAAAGATGGCCGAGGGCACGAAGTCATGGGGCATTGCGTGCAGGTCATCAGGGTGCAGAAGATTGTGCTGGACAGCACGCGTCTCGGCGTTGGCTACGTGCTTGAGCATGTAGGGGGAGGAGACATCGCCAAGCGCCCAGATGCCATCTGCGGTGGTACGCCCGTACTCGTCGACCTTGATGCGGCCATCCTCGTGCATCTCTACCCCCGCATTATCTAGCTGCAAGAGATCCCCGTTGGGCGTTCGTCCTGTAGCCACGAGGATCGCTTCCGCTTCGATGACATCCCCATTGTCGAGGGTGAGCCGGACTCCTTCCGCGGTCTCCTCGAGCTTCGTCGCCGTACCGAAGGAGATGTCAAAGCGGCGCTTGGCGATGTCGTTAAAACGATCACTGATGTCCTCATCGAGGAAGCGCAGTAGCCTAGACGAGCGGTTAACAATGGTGACTTTAGTGCCCAAGCCATCGAAGACGTGCGCGAACTCCATCGCGATATATCCGCCGCCGACCACGATGAGGCTGCGTGGCTGCTTCGGCATCCGCATGATGTCCTCGTTGGTGTAATACTTCACCCCAGAGGTTGCATAGACCTCAGGGATGGTCGGGCGCGAACCCGCGGCGAGGACGATGCGCTTGCCACGGATGACATGTTCACCAATCTTGAGGGTGCGCGGGGCAACGAATACGGCGTGCTGATCATAAACGGTGATGTTGGGGGTTTCCTCGCCCCGCCGGTACTCCTCGCCGCCTTGGGCAATCTTGTCAATGCGGTTGGTAAATACGCGGTCGATGATGGCCTGCCAATCCACGTGATTGACGCTCATATCTAGTCCGAGATGACCAGACTCGCGGGCGGCCAACGCTAGATCAGCGGCGTAGACGTACATCTTGGTTGGAATGCACCCCACATTAAGGCAGGTGCCGCCGAAGCGGCCCTCCTCGACGATGGCGATCTTCTGGTCATCGAACTCCGGTGCAGGGATGGAATTGCCGGAGCCGGTGCCAACGATGATGAGATCGTATTCTTCCTCGACCGTGTAGGTGGGGGTGGCCATGTATTTTCTCCTCTGAATCTGGCTGGAACTGTTGCACACTATTATTTGAACTGTATATGGCTCGAAGAGCCGAGTCTAACTTCTGGTGAAAGATGGACGCCTAAGACGCCGAGGCGGCCGGCAGCGTGCGTTTCAGCCACGCGTCGCAGGCGGCGAAAGCCTCAGCGCGCGGACCGGCCATTGACAAGAAGACATCGTGCCTTGCGCCACGGATGCGGTGCAAGGTGTAGTCAAGGCTGAGTTCTTTTGCCCAGCGCTGCGTTTGTGCCACGTCTATAACAACGTCGGCCTCGTTGGTTTTATTCGAATATGGTTGTCCCAGGTAGGACTTGGTTGAGCATAGTGTCAACACCGGCACGCCCACCTTCGTGCGCCCGGAGTGAATCTCATCGAAGCCTTTGAGAATAGCCGCTAGCCAGCCTACGTACTTACGGTGGCCGCCGAGGGGTTTGAAGGTCAAATTGAAGTCCCACTCACCATGCTGGCTCTTGTGGATCGACTGCCCGAAAGTGGCTAGCCCACCACCGGGAAAGGGAGCCCGCGGGATGATCTTGCTCAAGGCGTTGATGGCCGGTTGCAGGGCCTTGACGGTGGTAGGAGAAACTCCCATCATTCCTAGCCAGGGGCTATCGAGGATGAGCCCCTTGATGCGGTGGAAGCGGGAGGGATCCTCACGGCGAAGATGGTCTAGCCACAAAGGCGTGATGAGGCCCCCCGTGGAATGCGCGATGAGTGCCACGTCCGGGTTCGGGATGGCATCGAGGGCAGCGGCGAGATCAACGAAGTAGAGCTTCAAGTCGGAGACGTAGTGCCAGGTTTGCTCCTCGGTCCTTGAGCGCCCACACTTGCGTAGATCCAGGGCATAAAAATCGTATCCACTGTCAAAGAAGTGCCGCGCCACGTGCTCTTGGAAGAAGTAATCCGTCATCCCGTGGACCCATAGCAACGCTGGTCGCGGGGGAGAGGGGTGGTCTTTGGCGGGGTCTTGGCCGCCAGGCCGATAGCGAACCAATGTTGCAAAGACCTCTCCTTGGCCATCGGGGTCCTCGCCCAAGTCCAAGGTTGCGGCCTGATAATCCTCCCCGAGGATATCGGTTTTCCATTGTGGTTCTTGCTCAATCATGGAACCGAGTTTAGGCAGAGCGCGTGACTTCGACATCTGGGGGAGTATCTGCTTGGGGAAGTAGGGGGTAGCAAGATGGTAAAAACCGGACATTCAAACGGGGTTGGAATATCACTCCCTGCTCTAAGAGCGTAGAGTGAATTGCTAATGCGCGGCGCATTCCCGATGCACCTGGTGGATACGTCGCGACGGTACTGCAATAATTCGTGCGATGCCGAGGTTCCCCGCCGGGCATCGCTTGAGTCAAACTCCAATTTGAAGAGGTAAAAATAGGTGTCCTCCGCTAAGAAAACAGCACAGGTTGTAGATGAGGTCGATGTAGCACTTATTGGTGCCGGTATCATGAGCGCCACCTTGGGCGCCATGCTCCGCGAGCTAGAGCCTAGCTGGACCCAGATCGTCTTCGAGCGCCTCGACGGCCCGGCCATGGAATCCTCCGCCCCGTGGAACAACGCAGGTACCGGCCACTCCGCCCTGTGTGAGCTTAACTACACCCCGGAAAAGAACGGCCGGATTGATATCTCCAAGGCGATCGGCGTCAACGAGAAGTTTCAGCGCTCCCGCCAGTTCTGGTCTCACCAGCTCGATAACGGCATCCTCAGTGAGGCCCGCGAGTTCATCAACCAAGTCCCTCACGTGTCCTTCGCGCAGGGAGAGATTCAGGTTGACTACCTCAAGCGTCGCTTTGAGGCCTTGAGCGCTAATCACCTTTTCCCGGATATGAAATTCTCTGCGGATCCTTCTACTTTCACCGAGAAGCTTCCCCTCATGTCCCAAGACCGCGACTTCAATAACAAGGTCGCCATCTCGTGGACGGAGGCTGGAACGGACGTCAACTTCGGCGCTCTGACCAAGCAGTTCCTCACGGCGGCTAAGGCCTCTGGAACCGAGATCCGTTACGCGCATGAGGTCATTGACATCAAGCGCGACGGCAGCGCCTGGAAGGTCTACACCAAGAACCTGCACACCAAGGACATCACGGTAGTTAAGGCCAAGTTTGTATTTGTCGGCGCCGGCGGATACGCCCTCGATCTGCTGCGCAAAGCCGGTGTCAAGGAAGTTGCTGGATACGCCGGCTTCCCGGTTTCCGGCCTGTGGCTGCGCGCTAAGAACCCGGAGCTTATCTCTCAACACGAGGCCAAGGTCTACGGCAAGGCAGCGGTGGGCGCACCCCCGATGTCGGTTCCGCACTTGGACACTCGCGTCATCGACGGTGAGAAGGGCCTTCTCTTTGGACCTTACGGTGGCTGGAGCCCGAAGTTCCTGAAGAAGGGAAGCAACCTCGACCTCTTCAAGTCCATTCGCCCAGACAATCTGACCTCCTACCTTGGCGTGGCTTTCCAAGAGTTTGGCCTCACCAAGTACCTCATCGACGAGGTACGCAAGTCTTTCTCGGACCGCGTCGAGGCTCTGCGCGAGTACGTTCCCTCTGCACGTGAGGAAGACTGGGAGACTGTCGTTGCAGGTCAGCGCGTCCAGGTGATCAAGCCTGCAGGCGCACCGCAGTTTGGCTCCCTGGAGTTTGGCACCACCTTGATCAACAACCAAGAAGGCTCCATCGCCGGCATCTTGGGCGCTTCCCCGGGAGCTTCCATCGCACCGGCCGCCATGCTGGAGCTGCTGGAGCGTTGCTTCGGTGAGCACATGATCCAGTGGGGCGACAAGATCCAGGAGATGATTCCTTCCTACGGCATTAATCTGGCCAAGGACGAGAAGCTCTATGACGAGATGTGGGCTTATACCCAGAAGACTCTCAAGCTCGATAAGTAGTTAGAGCAGCATAAGCGGCTCTTCCGGCCTTAGAGTGCATGGTGGGAGCGGCAGATATAAAACGAGTCCCCTTGTCGGTGATGGTTTAGGTATTGAATCTAGCCAGTACCAACAAGGGGACTTTGTTCATGGAATCTGCTGGAGATTTCACCCTTATCGAATCTGACGCCTAAACCTACACAAGTTGGTGTCCTACCTGCGATGTTGTCGGTATTTTCCGGGAACATTTCCACCGCAAAGCGGGTTACCCGCTGGATTGTGCAACGCTTAGCTATCGCAAGGCTGGGTTTGTTTTGTGGTGCTTTAAGTTACCGTTGGGCCGGTTGGCCTAACGGCTGGTGTGCGGGGGCTGCCAGATTATCTTCCCGCCGTCGCGGGTAAGGCGCCCGCGACGTGGCGGCGCATTCGGATCATCGTCGTTGATGCCGTTGTGATAACTACACAAGGTCACCAGGTTGGCAACGTTAGTCTCCCCGCCGTGCTTCCACGGCGTGAGATGGTGAAACTGTCCTCTTTCTGCCGGGGTCTTACAGCCCGGCCACGCACACGTGGGATGCTCTTCTGCAAGCATCGTGCGCTGCTTTGTTGAGGCGAAGCGGTCAAAGCGGTACAAGTCCACCGGCCCCTGCGCCCGGCTTATCACCGTAATAAGACCCTCGTTGGCACAGGCACGCTCTACAAGTTGCGCGCCGGTGATAACAGTCCCACTAGTGGTGCGTACCAGCACATCATCGCGCTCGCGGCGTACAAGCTTCCCGTAGTCTTCCAACTGGAGGACTGCCATGGTCGTCACACGAGTACGTGTGGTCGCCTCGTCTGCTTTGCCGAGCATGCGGGCGATAAAACTTGTCCCTGGCCGCTTGTGGTCAATAGTTCGGAAAGCATCTGCCATATCCAACTGGGGTTACCCTCTTGTTGTGGACACCTAAACTAGCGGGACCACGTGGTCTTGCGGAAGGATGTTCATATGGGACAACGACGTCGATTCACCGAGGAGTATCGCCGTGATGCGGCCAGCATCGTT
>NZ_VXKK01000032.1 GCF_008693105.1 Corynebacterium flavescens | reverse complement strand
AGGTAAGCAGACTTGTTAACCACCCGGCCACCGTCGCGGACTTTAATGCGTAGCGCGTCGAGAAAGATCACCGGGTAAAAGTCATCGAGCTGGCGGTTCTGCCACATCATCACCTCATCTAAAACAGCCTCAGTAACTGCAGAAATAGTTTCATGGGAGATATCCACGCCCATCGAGGTGATCATATGGTGCTGGATATCTCGTACAGTCATGCCACCTGCGTACAAGCTGATAATCATATCGTCAACGTCGGTGAGCCGACGGGAGCCTTTGGGCACCATCGCCGGTAGGAACGAGCCGTTACGGTCCCTGGGGACTGACACGTCCACAGGCCCATAGTTCGAATCAACTCGCTTGGGGTAGGAACCGTTGCGGGAGTTGTTCTGCCCAGCAGCTGTCTTGCTGTTTCGGTCGCCATGCTGGTAGCCGAGGTGGGCGTCCATTTCCGCGTTCAAACCCCGATTGATCGAGGCCTGAAGCAGACCCCGGACAAGGTCGTTGGCATCGGTAGTTGAGGTACCAAGCTCGTCGATCAGCTTGGCCATTTCCGGATTAGCCAGGAGCTTTTCCTCAATTGCTTTGATCCGTGCGGAATCTGCTGGGTCTCGTTTAGCCACAGTAGTCATTATGGTTTATCTCCTTGATGTGAAGGAAGTCCCTCACACACAAACCATTAGACACTCTCGGTAGCCAGCCCATTGGGGTGCTGGCGCAGCAGTACACGCTCGGTGTACTTGCGGGGGATACGCATTTCACGCAACCGGCGCCTGGCTACCGCAGTAACCTGCTCGCTTGGCGTGGCGCATAGCTCTACGCGCAGGTTCCACGCCGCCAGGCGTGCCTTGACGCGGCGGGTAAAGGACTCGATCTGGCGCAGGGTGCTCAGAGTGTGCCTGTTGCGCCGAGCAGAGTTAACGGCCGAGCGTTGCTTGCTTGTGTAGGGTGTGGGGCCGAAGTAGATGGTGTGCAGGCTTATAAGCTCGGCGGCATCCTGCGCACTGGCCCCCATCTTCTCAAGGTCTGGCACAGACAGCCCCGAGCACTCAGCAACGAGGTCAACACCTCGGCTAAGTTGTGCGAAATACTCCTGCAAGCCCATGACCGCCACGCTAGGACACCGCCCACCGCCGCTACAATCCCCAACCCGCATCAAACAAGGAAACTGTGGATAACCCACTAGGCCCAAGGCGGTTATCCACAGCCGGGCCGCCTAACCAGAACTTGGCAGTGCGGTAGCAAGGAGATCCTGGTATTAAGGGCAACTGAGCAAAACCAATGCGGGCTACAACCGGAAGAGCCACATAAGCGCGCTGCCTGCCCGCACAATGTAAGGAGAGGCAGGGCGCTTATTGTGTTTTCATGCCGAGTCCGAGACAAGTTAGGTCCCACAGAATGTCATGAAATCCGCCAAGCCGGTGGGGTCTGGTTCTTCGAAGTGCGGATGTGGCCTCCAAGGATGGATGACTGCCTCAAGCATTTCGCGATAGGCTCCGAAGTCTCCAGCTTCGGCCTGCTTCAAAGCTGCGTCTAGCTGCCTGTTCCGCGGAATGACACGTGGAAAGGAATCATCTACCTTCTTGGGTGAAGGTTCGCTGGATAAGTACGCGCTGAGGAAATCCTCTCCATCAAAAAGCTCACGGGCAAGGCTTGAATCGTTGCCCACGGCTGCAACCAGCGCACGGTGGGCTTGGGTCAGATCTGGTTGTCTCCTCGCCAAGGCCTCTCGGTAGCTGGCAAAGACCTCGGGGGTTGTGTCGAGCGCCGCTGCCCACTGCGCTGACATTTCCTCTTCGAAGCGCTCCGGGAAGAAGTCCATCACCTCTTGGGCAAAGCTGACAGCCTCGTTGGGATCTGAGGAAAAGAGCGGAAGGAGTGATTCCGCGAGACGTGCCAGGTTCCAACCCAATATATGTGGCTGATTGCCATAGGCGTAGCGCCCGCCATTATCAATGGAAGAAAACACCGTGGCAAGATCATAAGACTCCATGAAGGCGCAGGGGCCATAATCAATGGTCTGTCCGGAAATCGTGGTGTTATCTGTGTTCATCACCCCATGGATAAAGCCGAGTCTTTGCCACTTGGCCACGGTGCGCATCTGCGATTCAACAACTAACCGAAAGAACTCCTTATAGGGGTTTTCACTCTTGATTGCGGCTGGGTAGTGCCTGCTTATTGCATAGTCCGCGAGAGCCTGTAGCTGATTAGTGCCATCACCGAGCTGCGCGTAGTGAAAGGTTCCCACTCGCAGGTGGCTGGCCGCGACGCGGACGCCCACGCCAGCTGGGCGTACGTGACCGCGCTGGATTTTACGTCCAGTGGAAATGACTGCCAGACCCCGCGTGGTTGGCACCCCCAAGGCATGCATGGCCTCGGATACAAGGTACTCGCGCAGGATGGAACTTAGCGTTGCCCGCCCATCAGATCCCGGACGGGAGAAGGGGGTGAGACCGGTACCTTTGGCGTGGAGATCAAGGAAGACATCACCGACGCGTGCCTCCCCGAGCAATAGCGCCCTGCCGTCTCCCATATAGGGATTGAATTGGCCGAATTGGAATCCGGAATAGGCCATGGCATGGGCAGTGTCGTGTCCCAAGAGCAGATCGAGCCCCGCAGGCGAGCGTAACCATCCTGGGTCGAATCCCAGCTCAAGCGCCAGTGGTTCGTTGAGGAAGAGTAGATGTGGATCAGGTTGCTCCTCGCCCTGAGACAGCCGTACCAGTTGCGGCAAGTGTTCTGCGTAGTCATGGCTTAGCTGCATCGCTCACTGCTTTCTGTAATCTGCACGGAAATCTGCACGAATCTGCATGTTCTCAACTTTCAGCGTTCCTATTGCTGGCGCCAGAGCTCGGTGCCCGAGGAATCAAGAATTATAACGTGGGGGTGGGACTCGAGGTTGATGTGGACTTCGAGATAGTCGGGGCTGCGTTCACCGTCACGTGCGGTAACGCGATAGGTGTAGGCGGTGTTGTCTAGGCTTAAGGGCTGCGTGGTGGCGCTGGTAAGCCAGGGGTGGCGGCGGCGCAGACCGATGAGGTCTTGGTGGGCGCGGTAGGTGTCCCATCCCCACGGCGCGAGCTGGGCGGGGCTATCAGGAAAGGCAGGGCGAACCGCGTCGTCGCCGCCTAGGCGGTCTTCTTTGATGCCGGTAAACCCTTGCTCGTCCCCCGAATAGATGGAGGGGATTCCTCCCACGGTGAGCAAGATTGCCAACGCGGTGACTGCGCCTTCCTCGCCCAAAGTGCTGGCGATTCTTGTCACGTCGTGGTTGCCAATGAAAGTATTGGGGATAAAGTGCGCCAAGAACTCATTGTGGCGTTTGAGCGACCAGTCCAGCTCGAATAAGTTCTTTTCCTTGATACTGGACCAGATAGCCTTCCACAGCTCGTATTGGGTAACGGAATCGACCCCAGAGGCAGCGACGAACTCGGGATAATCCCCGTGAATGACCTCGCCGAGAATCCACGCCTGCGGGTTATGTTCCCTCACCCGGGGCAGAACCCGCGACCAAAATGCAGGTTCAATGGAATAGGCCGCGTCTAGGCGCCATCCATCGATTCCGCGGTCGAGCCAATGACACATGACCTCCGTGACATAGTTTTCAGTCTCCTTCGTCTCGTGGTTGAAGCGCACGAGATCCGCGTGGCCCTCGAACACTCGGGGCTGAGGCCCGCCTGGGGCTTGCCAATCGACGTCGAAAAGCGCTGCCTCAGGGCTGTCAGGACCTTGCTGCAACGCCCGCAGGAGGGCTGGGTGCTGCGCGGAGGCGTGGCTAAAGACCCCATCAAAGATGATGCGCAAGCCACGCGCATGGCACTGCGTGATGAGCTCCGCGAGGTTGTCATCACTGCCTAAACGCCTATCTAGGTGGAACTGGTCGAGGCTATCGTAGCCATGGGTGTGTGAGGCAAACACCGGCCCAAGCAACATCCCCGAAGCCCCGAGTTCTACGGCGTAATCGAGCCAATTAACAAGGCGCAATAATCGCGGCCCGTGTGCGGATTCGTCCGGCTCCCGAATCGGCGCACCGCAAAACCCCAAGGGATATACGTGCCACCAGATGGCATTATCTACCCAGCCCATCGCAGCCTCCTAGCGAATTGGGTTCACTTTCATTCGACGCAGAGCTTGATTCGATACTGAGCGTCAATCTTAACTACTAATAGCGATAGTAGTTAAGGAATCACGAACCCGGAGCAGCAGCGGGGGAAGCCTCTGATGGAAGATTCTGTGCGGAAGCTACTGCGGAGGCAGTTCTTCCCCGGTGACGAGTCCTGCGCGAAAGGCATAGATGACTGCTTGGACGCGGTTGCGGGAGCCAGTCTTGGCAAGGATGTGGCCTATGTGGGTCTTTACTGTGGGCAGGGAGATGAAGAGAACATCGGCGATTTCTTGGTTGTCAAGCCCCTGCGCCACGAGCGTGAGAATCTCCTCCTCTCGCGGCGTGAGGGGATCCGGCAGGCGCGGCGCAGAGCCAACTGAGGCCTCCCAGGACCGTCCGAGCAACGGGCGTACCTGCCGGAGGAGGCGCGTGGTGGAGGCAGCTGCCAGAACTGATTCCCCGGCGGCCACGGCGCGCACCGCGTGGAGAAGCTCCTCAGGGTCTGCATCTTTAAGGAGAAATCCACTGGCACCGGCGGCGATGGCCTCGACCACGTACTCATCGTTGTCGAAGGTGGTGAGAACAATCACCTTTGCCTCCGGCGAGGCAGCGATGATCTGTGTGGTGGCGGTGATGCCATCGGTGCCGGGCATGCGCACGTCCATGAGAATGATGTCGACAGGCAGTGCGCTAGCCAAATCGATGGCCTGCGCTCCATCGGAGGCCTCCCAGCTCACCGAGAGATCGTCTTGGCTGCCGATCACCATGGCAAAACCGGCGCGGACGAGCTGTTGGTCATCGACCAATCCGATGCTGATCATGGTGGGGGGTGCTTCTCCTTTAAGTGCTGGCGGGGTGCGTGCGGAAAGGTTGAAGATGTGCGAGGCCGCCTATTTAGTGGGGATACGAGCAGTGACGCGGAAACCTTCGGATTTGTCGATGTCAATTCTTCCACCGTGTAGCCCGGCCCTTTCGCGGATGCCCGTAAGTCCACGGCCGACCCCGGCGGCGCTAGAGGCACCGTCGCCCTCCCCGGATCCCGAATCCCACACGTGCTGCGGGGCGACGGGATTATAAGAATCAATGACCACGTCCTTGTCGCTCCAGGCCAGATCGATGGTGACCTGTTGCTCCCCGGAGTGACGCATGGCGTTGGTGAGGCATTCTTGCACGATGCGAAAGATGGTGAGCTCCCGTGTGGCATCGAGGTGGCGAGGGTTGCCACTCACCTGATACTTGACCTGCATTCCGCCGGCGCGGGCCTCGCGAATTAGTCCCGGGATAGCATCGATTCCAGGTGCCGAGGCCAGCTCGGGGCCGGAATCTTCGGTGCGGAGAACGCTGAGAAGCCCTCGCATCTGATCCAGGGATTCCCGGGCAGTGTTGGCGATGGTATCGAGGGTCTCGACGGCCTTGTGTGGGTCTTTGCGCCCAGAGTAGCGTCCACCGTCTGCCTGCACGATGATGGCGGTGAGCGAGTGCGCGACGATATCGTGCATCTCGCGCGCGATGCGGGTGCGCTCCGAGATAGCCGCTAGCGAGGCGCGATCACGCAAGGCACGCAATTCCATATCGCGGTCCCGCAGTCTCGTTCCCCACAGCCAGAAGAAGCCGAGCATCAGCCACACTCCGCCGATGGCGACCGGTATGAAAGGGTTGACGATGAAGAAGTCTTGAGAACGAAAAGCCGTAGCAAGGGCGGTACCCACCAGTGCTGCCGCCACGAGCCAAGGGCGCCAGCGCTGCTGCGCATAGCGCCCTAGCACCACCATCGTGTAGAAGGTGACCGTGATCGAGGAAGAACTGGTGGGAAAGAAGATGAGGTGAAAAAGCAGAAGAAGTGGAGCACTCCAGCACACCCACAGAGGACGGGTGCGGACCAGGCAAAACAACAGGAAAGCGGCTACTCCCCAACAGAAGAATACCACGGTGAAGCCCGGCAGATGCTGGAAGGGGGCAGCGAATGCCGGGTCGCGGAATTGGGCGGTGGAGGTATTGACGGTGAAGCCATAGCCGATGATGAAGAAGGAAAGCACGGAATCGGTAAGCAGCGTGCGGTGATCGCGCAACCAACGGCCAAGGGTTTTCATCATTCTCCACATTCTAGGTATGGGCTCTGAGACACGAAGCGCTTAGGCAGGGATGTCTCGTGCGACGTGAGAGTACCACCCACCGCCAAGGAAAATGGCGGTGGAGACGCTGACCGCGGCGATGGCAGGACCCGCGCCGTGGGTGATGAATTCGCTGGCTGCGGGGGGATAGACCGTGCCAAAGAGGTAGGACCAGTTCACCAGTGGCAGCCACTGGGCAACCTCCTGGAAGGCCTTGATAGGCACCGAAGCAAAGAGGCTTTCGATGAAGAGTAGCCAGGCCAAAGGCAGGGCGATGGCTGCGGCGGTGGACCGCGTTACTGCGGCCAGGCCCATGGTGATAAGCACGAAGGAAAGCAATGAGAGCAAGTTGAGTGCTAAGTAGGCCACGCCGCCGCCGGAAAGATCGACCTGCGCCGATCCCACCTTGAATACGCCCAAAGCTAGCGCCATGCCGACGATGAAGTTGAGTGCGACAAAGAGACAGACCACGACAGCGCGGGCGAGATAGGACACCCAGCGTGAACGCTGGGTGAGGAATGTAACCCCTAGGCTGCCGCGGCGGATCTCCCCAGCCGTGGAGGCACCCGCGAATACGATAGCGACGATCATGAAGATAACCGAGAACTGTCCCAGGTCAGCGGCGGTATAGGTGGGGGATTCGGAACCGGAGTCAAGCGCGACAATCAGCACAGGAGGGCCATAGAGAGTACCGGTCAATAAGACTGCATAAACGAGTGTGGAGCGCAGCGTGAGCAGGCGTAGCAGCTCTGATTTTAGGGCAGAAAGCACAAGAAATTCCTTAAGGATGTGGAGAGCATGAGCTCAACGGTGAATGAGTGGGGGCGGAAGCAAATTACTTGTCGGCGCGATAAACCGCGGCGGTCTCGGTCAGCTGCAAGAAGTTCTCCTCCAGGGAGGGCGTGGATTCCTGCAGCGAGTGGATGAGGATGTCCGCATCGCGGCAGGTGCGCGAGACAGCGAGGGAGTCGGGCACATGGGAACCGACAGGTAGGACCAGGCCTTGTGGGGTGCGGGTTACCTCAGCACCCAAGCCCTGCAACAGTGAATACAAGGTGGCATCATCATCGCTGTGCACCTGAATCGTCCTCTTACCTTGGGCAAGGAACTCGTCCATGGAATACTCGCCCAACAGCGAGCCCTGCCCGATGACCACGAGCCGGTCTGCCACGACCTGCATCTCTGAGAGAAGATGTGAGGAGACGAGAACGCACTTTCCTTCCTCCGCAGCAGAGCGCATGACCTCGCGCATCCAATGCACGCCCTCCGGATCGAGGCCGTTGACCGGCTCATCCAGGATGAGGTTGTGGGGATCTCCCAGCAGGGCAGAGGCCAATCCGAGGCGCTGCTTCATACCAAGGGAGAAGCCGCCTACGCGCCTGTGGGCGGCGGGGGTCAGCCCAACCGTCTCTAGAACCTCGTCCACACGGGAAGAGGCTATCCCCGCCGATGCAGCCGTGACTCTCAGATGCCCGCGGGCAGTGCGACCGGGGTGGTACCAGCCGGCATCGAGGACGGCGCCCACCAGGCTTGCCGGGTGCACGGTGGCACGCAGGGGCTTGCCGTCAACGAGAACGCTGCCGCCATCAATCTTGTCGAGGCCGAGCATGCAGCGCATCGTCGTGGACTTCCCGGCTCCGTTGGGCCCGAGGAAACCGGTGACGGCGCCATCGGGGGCATGGAAGCTGAGATCTGAGACGGCAATCGTGCGGCCGTAGCGCTTTGTTAGTTTATCGACTTTAAGCATGCTCTCCATCGTGCAAGCTTTCGCCTGAAAAGAAATCGTGCCCCGGGACCATTTCTTCGGCTCATACCGAGGTATGAGCGCTCAGGGATTGTCCTGAGACCAAAGCAAGGGTGGGGAGGATGCACCGTGAGAGGCGCTGCGCTAGCCACCCCACTAGGCATGCCGTTAATCTAAGGAACATGAGCGAAGCACTCTTTAGCCGCATGGAGCCCATCCAAACCATGGCGGATGGCACCATCAAGCAAGTCAATCCCTTTTCCGGCACTGAGGTCTGGACAGTTCCCGGCCGGGGCAGTCGGCCCTTTTCTGTCCCTGCGGTTCACCCAGCACCTTTGTCAGAGGATGACTTTCACTACCGCTGCGCTTTTTGTGACGGGCGTGAACTTGACACGCCCCCAGAGAAAGCCCGCATCTTGCCATCTGGTGGAATCCTGCGCGGAGTTCCGATTGAGGAGTACGAGCAATCAGTTCCTTCCTTTCGACGAGTGCCTAACCTCTTCGAGATCGTCTCTTATGACTACTGGCGTGAGAACTATGGCTTCGAGATGGATGAGGAAACTCGCCAGCGCATGGAGTCTTATCTTGCTGATCCCGCGGGCCGCGAGCATGTACTTAAGACCATCCGCACCAAGCGGGCTGCGGCTAAGCTTGGCGATGCCCCGGAAGATAAGCTTCTAGAGCAAGCCGCCGGGTTCTTTGCTGGCGGGCACGATGTCATCATCGCGGCGCGGCACTTTATCAATGGCGCCACCGATGACTCGCAGCTCGCTTCCTCAGGAACCCTCAGCCCCGAGGAACACGCCCTCTTTACCGCCTTCACCGCAGACGCTATCCGGGACCTCTACGAAAGAAACCGTTACGCCGACTATGTGGTGGCCTTCCAAAATTGGCTTGCGGCTGCCGGCGCCTCCTTCGATCACCTGCACAAGCAGGTTGTCGCTATTGATGATCGCGGCATGGCCTCCCATAGGGAGGTAGAGCTGCAACGCCGCTACCCCAACATGTACAACGAGTGGGCCGTGGACTACGCGGCGAAGCAGAATCTGGTTATCGCCGAGAATGACCACGCCGTATTGCTGGCAGGATTCGGGCACCGCTATCCCACCCTCGAGATCTTCTCAAAGGCGAAGACCTGTGAGCCGTGGCTGCACACGAAGGCCGAGTTAACAGGGGTCAGTGACCTCATCCACGCCGCGCATGCTGCGGTGGGTGCCGATGTCCCGTGTAACGAGGAGTGGCATCACCGCCCCGCTGATGTCGAGCTCCCGCAGCCGTGGCGCGTGATGATTAAGTTGCGCATCTCCACCCTGGCAGGATTCGAGGGAGGAACCAAGATCTACATCAACACCATTTCGCCCTGGGATCTGCGTGACCGCGTCGTCGCCAAGCTTTATACCGCGCGCGATGAGCGGCGCGTGGCCAAGGGCATCCGCATTGCCACCGAATGCCTGTTGCCGCGCAATAGCCTGCGCTACATCGAAACCCTCACCCGCAGCCCCGCCTAGACCACGAGGTTGAGCACATTGCGCCCCTCCGCGTGTTCTTCGACTTCCATTCCGGCGCTGCGGGCTATGGCGGCAACGTCTTCAAGACGGAAAGCATCATTAGGGCTCATAGCAAGGACACGGGCCAACTGCCCCTTGTAGTGCTTGTTGAAGTGACTGACCACCTTGCGGGAACCATCAGGCTGCACCGTCTCCACCCGCACGGTCACCGCGCTGGGCACCTTGCCCAGTTGTTGGTAGGTGCCGGAGCGCAGATCCACGATCAACTCTGCAGAATCTTTTAAGGCATCCGTTATGGCGGTTCCCCAGCGGGCCTTCATCGTGGGAAGGTGGCCGTCAGAAGTGGGGAGCTTGGTGCCGCCGGAGAGACGGTAGTGGGGGATAAGATCCCGGGCACCCACAACCCCGAAGAGCGCAGAGCCGATAGCCAAACGCGCCCAAGCATTCTCTGGCAGGCTTGGCGCATCTAGCGCCTCATAGAGCACCCCGGTATAACGCAGAAGCGCCGGCGTGGTGGGGGTAGATAACAGGTGCCTATTTGCCTCAGCTTCTGGGCGCAGCTTCTGCGAGATTTTGAGGACGCTGAGTGCCTCATCCACGTTTAAACGGCGCAGGTCTCGTGCAATATCCTCGCGTATGGAGGTGAGCTCAGGATAGGACAAGCTGGAGAAATCGAGCGGCGGGTGGTCGCCTCCCGGCGACTTGGTTTCGGAAGGAGGAAGGATGATGAGCATGTATCTAGGGTAGCGGGGTATATTTCTCTGCATGATTACACGTCTTTCGCAGCTTTTTCTTCGCACCCTTCGTGAGGACCCGGCTGATGCCGAAGTCCCCAGCCACAAGCTCCTCGTCCGCGCCGGGTACGTCCGTCGTGCGGCGCCCGGAGTCTACACCTGGCTGCCGCTGGGATTGCGGACCCTGCGCAAGATTGAGGAAATCGTAAGAGAAGAAATGAACGCGATCGGCGGACAAGAAATGCTTTTCCCCGCTCTTTTGCCCCGCGAGCCCTATGAAACCTCGAACCGCTGGACGGAATATGGAAACAACCTCTTCCGCCTTAAGGACCGTCGTGGGACAGACATGTTGCTCGGGCCCACCCACGAGGAAATGTTTGCCAGCGCGGTCAAGGATATGTACTCCTCCTACAAGGATTTTCCCGTCACGCTGTACCAAATTCAGACCAAGTACCGCGACGAGGAGCGCCCTCGCGCCGGTGTGCTGCGTGGCCGTGAGTTCATCATGAAGGATTCCTACTCCTTCGACATGACTGATGCCGGCCTCGATGAGGCCTATGCGCGCCACCGTCGCGCCTATCAAAACATTTTTAACCGCCTCGAGATCGACTACGCCATCTGCAAGGCCACCTCCGGTGCAATGGGCGGCTCCGCCTCCGAGGAATTTCTTGCCGTCTCCGAGGTCGGCGAGGACACTTTCGTTCGCGCAACGAACAGCGATTATGCAGCCAACGTCGAGGCCGTTATCACCCCAGCCCCGGCTGAGGTACCCATCGAGGGGCAGCCCGCCGCAGTGGAGTATCAAACGCCGGATGCTCCCACCATCGATTCGCTGGTGGATTGGGCACATGCGGAAAACATCGAGGTCGCTGGCCGTGCTGTCACCGGTGCGGACACGCTCAAGTGCATGGTTGTGAAGATCCGTGACGCCCGCCCGGATGCCGAGTGGGAGCTGGCAGGCGTGCTATTACCGGGGGATAGGGCTTTGGATGAAAAGCGCCTCGAGGCCGCGCTTGAGCCTGCGGAGTTCGAGCTGGCTAGTGAGGAAGACTTTGCCAAGAATCGCTTCCTGGCCAAGGGATATGTGGGACCTCGTTCCCTCAACGCCAATGGCGTCACGGTCTATGCCGATCCGCGGGTAGTCAAGGGGTCCTCCTGGATCACCGGTGCGGACGCTCCCAATCGCCACGTCGTTGGCCTTGTGGCTGGACGTGATTTCGAGGTGGACCACTACATTGAGGCCGCTGAGGTCAAGGAAGGCGACCGCGCTCCGGACGGCGAGGGCACCTTGACCCTAGAGCGCGGCATTGAGCTGGGCCACATTTTCCAGCTAGGCCGCAAGTACACCGAGGCTTTCGACGTGCAAATCCTCGATGAGAATGGTAAGCGGGCAACGCCCACCATGGGTTCCTATGGCATAGGCATTACCCGCATGCTTGCTGTGCTGGCCGAGCAGCGCCACGACGACAAGGGTCTGCGCTGGCCGGTGGAAATCGCGCCCTACCAGGTCCACGTTGCGGTGGCCAACAAGGACGCCGCAGCACTCGAGGCCGGCGCCAAGCTCGTTGAGGAGCTCGACGCAGCAGGCCTAGAGGTGCTTTTCGACGATCGTGCGAAGGTTTCGCCGGGCGTTAAGTTCAAGGATGCCGAGTTGTTGGGCATGCCTTTCGTAGCCATCTTGGGACGCGCTTTTGCCGATGGCATCATCGAGCTGCGCATCCGCGGCGGGGAGACTCTCGAGGTCCCCGCCAGCGAGATCGTCTCCCGGCTCCTCGAGTTGGTGCGCGGCTAGCCCGCCACCGGGCCGCCGCAGTTGGGCCAGGCTCCCGCCCCTTGGACGGCGAGGACTTGCTCGGCTACCGCAATTTGCTGCTCCGGCGTGGCTTGGTCAGCGGTGGGGGCATAAGCCTGTCCGCCGTATCCGTTCCACGTCTGGGCGTCGAATTGCAGGCCGCCGTAGTAGCCATTGCCCGTGTTGATGCTCCAATCCCCGCCGGATTCGCAGGCGGCGACCTGTTCCCAGGCACCTGCAGGCGCGGCACCCGCGCTGGGGGCGGCAAGTACGGCGGTGCTCATGGCTGCGGCTGCGGACAAGGAAAAGAGTGCTGCGCGGGAAGTCATTGCGATAATCTCCTTCTAGCTTGGGTTGCTTTGTTCGCTGACATACGGACGGACTCTCCGTCGTCGAATGCGGACGGACTCTCCGTCACGAGTGCTCAACCTAAGGCCGGCCACGGGGAGAATACAATGCACGCGGCCTAAAAGGTCTCTGACTTTAAGCTGGCCGGCTTTCAGCTGGCGTGAAGCCGCGGGCGGGCCACCAGAACTTTTCTCCCAGCAGTTCAACGAGTGCTGGAACGAGCAGGGTGCGCACGATGAGGGTGTCGAGCAAGACCCCGACAAACACGGTGATCCCCAGCTGCGCGAGCACCACCAGCGGCAAGACTCCCAGCGCGGCAAAGACCGCTGCCAGGAGCACGCCCGCGGAGGTGATGACGCCACCGGTAGCGGACAATGACGTGAGTATTCCTTTTCGAGTGCCCATGTCGCGGGCGTTTTCACGGGCGCGAGTGATGAGGAAGATGGTGTAGTCAATGCCCAGTGCTACGAGGAATACGAAGGCGTAGAGCGGAGTGGTGGAGGCCAAGGCGTCGAAGCCAAACACATAATGAGACAGCCACCAGCCCAGTCCCAGTGCCGCGAGATTAGTCAGCAAGACTGAAGCCACCATGATGAGCGGTGCGAGCAGGCTGCGCAGCATGATGATGAGCGCGCCCAGAATCAGCAGCAAGATGAGGGGAAAGATAATCTCGCGGTCACTGGCGGCAGCGGCCTCCTCATCCATGAGTTCTGCCTCGGGGCCGCCCACGAGGACATCGCTACCGGAAAATGCTGTGCGCAGTTCGTCGATGTCGGCGCCGGAGACTTGGAGTAAGGTCCATCCTTCCGGGTTACCAGGGCGTGCGGTCGCGGTGGCGCCGAGGGACGCAAGCTCGGCTTCGGTAGCGGAGGCGTCGCGTGTGGCAAGGATCGGCGGCGTCGCGGATTGTTGGGGGAAGGCCTCCTCGAGTTCGCTTGCGGCGGAGATGGATTCGGGGGTGTCGATGAACTGGTCCGCCTCGGTGATGCCAGTGTTGATTTGAAGGCATCCCAGTGAGCAGATACCTAGGGCAACGATGGAGCAGGCCACGATCTGTTTCGGGCGCTTGGCGACGACGCCTCCCACCCGGTCCCAGAATCCATGGCTGAGCTTGTGCCCGGCCTCGGGGCGGCGCGGCCAGAAGATCCAGCGTCCGAATGTGACGAGCACGCCCGGAAGGACGAAGAGCGCGAAGACCCAGGCGATGGCGATGCCCACCATGGCTGCAGCGCCTAATCCCTGAGTTACGGGAACGGAGGACCAGAGCAGGCAGGCCACGCCGAGGATGACGGTTCCGGCGGAGGCAGACACGGTTGTGAGGGTGGGAAGCCATGAGCGCGCCATGGCGCCAAACCTGTCCTCGTGGCGGGTGAGTTCTTCGCGGTAGCGGGAGATGAGCAAGAGTGCATAATTCGTGCCAGCGCCGAAGACCAACACCGATAGGATGCCGGCGGTAGACTCATTCCAGGACAGGCCGAAGGCATCGAGAACATAGGTGAAGAGGGTAGCGGCCACGCGATCAGCCACGCCGATGACGGCCAGCGGCAGGATCCACAAAACGGGGGAGCGGTAAGTGATGATAAGCAAGATGGCCACGATTGCCGCAGTGACGGAAAGCAACAAGAAGTTTGCGCCTTCAAAAACATTGGCTAAATCGGCCTGAATCGCGGCGGGACCTGTCACCTGCGAGTTAACCTCTGCGGGGAGATCTTGCGCGGCGGATTCGCGCAGATTAGCAACTGCCACCGCATTGTCCGTGGCAGTGCCGGCAGGAACCTCGACGGGAATCAAGGCCGCTGTGCCGTCGTCGCTGGGGATAAGAGGTCCGCCCAGCTCAGCTGCGCGTTGAGCCATTGATGCCAGATCGAGTTGCTGCTCGGAGCTGAAAAATACCAACGCAGCCTGCGCAGAGGAAGCATCGGAGTCCTCTTGTGCGGCCTTTTCCTGCAACTGCGCCACCGTGGTGGATTCGGCGCCTTTGGGCAGGGTAGAGGTTCCAGATTCCGGCTGGTCCACTCCGCCCAAAGTCAGTGCAGCGGCGCCGAGAATGAGGAGCAAGAGGGACAACCACCTAAAGCGGCGGATTGTTTGAGACTTCATCTAGCTGAGCATACAAGCGGCGGGGGACACGGCTAGTAAGAGCGAGACTGCGCGGCCACGGCGATGAGCCAGGAGCGCCAATCGGCGAGCGAATCCTCCGATTTAAGCTTCTCCGCCTGGGTGCTGGCGGCCGAGGCCCACTTCTGTGAGTCAGAAGCGGCAAGACTTTCCACAAAGGCTTGTGCTTCCTCGGCATTAGTGGGCAGAGTCTCGGCTGCGGGCTGGTAAGCGAGAGCAGGCTGCGGCACAGGTCCCAAGGGTGCTAGCGCGCCTTGCAGCGCGCGGATGCGTTCCTCATGATCGCGGAGACGGCTGTCTATGGTGTTTAGCAAGCCCGAGTCGGCGTAGGAACGAGCGAAATCAAGGGCGAACAATTGCATGTACTCCCAGTTCAGCAGATCGGTGGCGCCATCAGAAACCGCCGGGTCCGTCCCCTTCTTGAAGCCGGGTAAGGCAGGTAGAGATTCTTTGGCATCCGGCTCGGCCGCTTCTGCTTCCTGTGAAGAAGATGCGGAGCTGGCTTTGGACATGGAAACCTGTTGTTCGAGTTCTATTGCCTGTTCCACGACCAGTGGACGCGACTCGACATGAACTGTGCCCAAACCTGCTATCGAAAGATCAGCCGCCGATTGAAGGATTTCTGTCGCAGGGGAATCGCCCGGAGGAACAGCACTAGGTGCGGTGGGCTTCTTCACCGCACAAGAGCGGGGAGCGACGCCGTCGATGGTTCCGCACAAACGCGAAATCTCCGAATAAAGCTCATCTGCCTGGCGCGCGCGTACGCTGGCGGCCTCGGCATCTATGCCCGCCAGTGCAAGAGAGTCCTCTTGGGCGCGATGCGCAAGCTTCTCCAGGTTCTCATCCGGGCGAGGGCCGAAGTAATCCACCGTGGAATCCACAAGCTGGCATCCGGTAAGAAGGGGCAAAGTCAAGAGGGAAACAGCGGCTAATACTCGGGGGTTCACGCAAGAGACTGTACCCGTTGCACGTACTCTAGTTCACATGGCTTTCCCTAACTCAGAGCAACTGACGCAGTTATTGTCCCCGATCCTGGGACACCGTGATCTTGACGTGGAAGACATCAAGGTCACCAGGGCAGGAAAGAAGTCGAAGGTTGTAGTGCACATCGATGGCGATACTCCGCCCGATTCCGACGTTATTGAAAAGGTCTCCCAAGAGATTTCTGCTTTCTTCGACGCGCAGGAAGAGGAGGGGCTCCTGGACTTCGGTGCAGGCTATACCCTGGAGGTGTCGACTCCGGGAGTTGGTCTTCCCCTCCAAGCCGCCCGGCATTGGCGTCGTAATCGTGGGCGCAAGGTTGCTCTCAACATGGCGGGTAAAAGGCAGCTCGTACGCATCGGCGCTCTGGATCCAGCCGAGAAGCGCGTTGCTCTGATTAGCAGCGAGGGCAAGAACGCGGTTTTCTCCATCGAGCGATTGGAAAACATAGACCATGCGGTGGTAGAAATTGAGTTTGCGCTTCCCCCCGAGTGGGAGAAGGAAGCCGCACAAGCAACGTTTGAATTCGCCGAGGAGAACTCGGTAACCCGAGAGGATTAACAAGTGAATATTGATCTTGAAGCACTGCGTACCATTCAGGCTGAGCGCGGTGTGCGCGTCAAGCAGCTGCTCGAGGCCATCGCCGGAGCTCTTTTGTACTCCTACCTTGATTACCGCGCTGAAAGCATGGATGGTAAAGCAGAGAACTCCAAATCCCGCGTGGACATTGATGCAGGTACGGGTGAGGTCACTGTCATTGTCTCCGAGCTGGATCCCGAGTCGGGTGAGGTTGTCACTGAGTACGATGACACCCCAGATAACTTCGGGCGCGTAGGAGCCCAGGCCGTCCGCGATGCCATCTTGCGCAAGCTGCGCGAGGCCGAGGCCGAGCGCGCCTATGATTCTTACTCGGAGCTGACTGGAAAAGTAGTATCCGGCGTAGTCCAGCGTGATGTCTACGCTAATGAAAAGGGCATTGTCGTAGTGCAGCTGGGCACGGAGCTCGACTCCCAAGATGCAGTGCTTCTGCCGGCCGAGCAGATCCCTGGCGAAAAGCTCAAGCACGGCGACCGCGTCAAGGCTTACGTGGTTGGTGTCAACCGCAACGGAGCCAAGCTGCAGATAAGCCTGTCGCGAACCCACCCGGAGTTTGTTCGCGGGCTTTTCGAGTTGGAAATTCCTGAGGTCGAGGAAGGCTCGGTTGAGCTCATTTCTATCGCTAGGGAAGCGGGTCACCGTTCCAAGGTTTCCGTCGTCGGGCACGCCAAGGGGCTGAATGCCAAGGGTGCCTGCATCGGCCCCCGTGGTCAGCGTGTGCACAACATCATGCGTGAGCTAGGCGGCGAGAAGATTGACATCATTGACTTCGCCGAGGATCCGGCCGCATATGTTGGTAATGCTCTCGCGCCTTCTAAGGTCGTCAAGGTAGAGATCGTTGATCCTGAGGCGCAGGTAGCACGCGTGACGGTGCCGGACTACCAGCTTTCTCTGGCCATTGGCAAGGAAGGCCAGAACGCCCGCCTGGCGGCGCGACTGACGGGTTGGAAGATCGACATTCATTCCGACGCTGATCAGGTCGAGTCCCAAGAATAATTGGGGGTACCTGCGGGCTGGCGGCGCGCGCGACGCGAGCAGATTAATCATTCGCGCAAGTTTCGCGTAGACTAACATACGGCCCAATTGCAGAATACGGTTGACGTGGCAGGCGCGGTAGTTGTTCTACCGCACCAGCTTGAAGGAGTTGAATGTCTCAAGGACAACGGCTTCGGACGTGTATCGCCACGCGTCGCCGGTATCCAGATTCGGAGCTATTGCGGGTTGTTGCGGATAACGCAGACCCACAAGGGCGCCGAATACTGGCGGATCCGCTTCGCCGGCTGCCCGGCAGGGGAGCTTGGTTTAAACCGGATCTTTCTGCCTTAGAGCTGGCGGAGCGCAAGAATGCCTTCGGGCGTGCACTCCGAATGTCTACCCACGTGGACACAGGCCACGTACGTGAGTATCTGGAGGAACAATCCAGATAGATGCAGTCGGCGGGCAAATTGCCCGTCCGATCCATAGTTAAAAGGAAGACCGAACACTGATGAGCGCACAACGATGAAGCATCAGCGATGAAAGTCATACGCAAATAACTAGAGGTCAGGCCACTTCCCGCGGTCTTGGTCTCTAGGAAACAACCAGAGGAGACAAGTGCCCGGAAAGTTACGTGTTCACGAGCTAGCAAAACAGCTCGGAGTAACCAGCAAGGAACTCCTCGCCGCGCTCAAGGAGCAAGGCGAGTTCGTCAAGACCGCATCCTCGACCATCGAACCCCCGGTGGTCAAGAAGATGCGTGCACACTATGAAGCACAAGGTGGGTCCAAGCCCGCCGACAAGGGCGCCAAGGCTGCCAAGCCCGGCGCTCATAAGCCTGCTGCCCCCAAGCCGGGTGCAGCTAAGTCTGCTGCTCCTAAGCCGGGCCATAAGGCGCCAGCGAAGCCGGCAGCAGAAAAGGCTGCGACTGCAAAGTCCGCCGACGCAAAGCCTGAGGAATCCAAGGTAGAGGCCTCCAAGTCCGAAGCTGCTAAGCATGAGGCCGCTAAGCCTGTTGCACTGCGTGGTGGAGCCAAGCCTGCCGCAGCTGCGAAGCCGGGGGCACCGAAGCCGCACGGCGCCAAGGCGGCAAAGCCCGGCGCACCGAAGCCTGCGCATAAGTCTCGCCACGATGAGAAGCTGGAGAAGTCCGGCGATCGTCCAAGCCCCGGCAGTGTCACCCCTCGTTCGATGCCGAAGCCTGGTGGCACTCGGCGTGTAGCGAATAACCCGTTCTCTACCGGCGGCGGCTCGAGTCGTCCGGGGCCTCGTCCTGGCGGCACCAAGGGCCAGCGCGGTACGAAGCCGGGCGAAGGCAACCGTGGTGCTAACAAGGGCCACGGAGGGCATTCCGATGGCGGACACCGCACGGAGCGTCCAGCAGGAGGCCGTCGACCATCGCCCGCGATGATGCCTTCCCATCCCACCCCAGGCGCTATGCCGGCTAAGGCAGCTGGCGCCGGTGGAGGCCGCGGTCGTGGCCGCGGTGGCCAAGGTGGAACCGGCCAGGGCGCACGTCCAGGCGGTGCACCAGGCGGATTCCGTGCCGGTGGCGGCGGAGGCGGTCGTGGCGGACGGCGCGGCGGCACTGCTGGTGCATTCGGGCGTCCAGGTGGCGCACCGCGCAGGGGCAAGAAGTCCAAGCGTCAGAAGCGTAATGAGTACGAGGCAATGCAGGCACCGAACGTCGTAGGTGGCGTTCGTTTGCCCGATGGCAAGGGCGCCAGCGTGCGTCTGCGTCGCGGCGCTTCGCTCTCCGACTTCGCTGAGAAGATCGGTGCGGATCCCGCAGCATTGGTGCAGGCTCTGTTTAACCTGGGTGAGATGGTCACCGCTACCGCCTCCGTGTCCGAGGAAACTTTGCAGTTGCTTGGTGCCGAGATCAACTACCAGGTTGAAGTCGTCTCCCCCGAGGACGAGGACCGCGAGCTGCTCGAGTCCTTCGATCTGCAGTTCGGTGAGGACGAGGGCGGCGACGAGGAGCTTGAAAAGCGTCCTCCTGTCGTTACCGTCATGGGCCACGTTGACCACGGTAAAACCCGCTTGCTCGACTCCATCCGTAAGACCAACGAGCGCGCGGGTGAGGCCGGAGGCATCACCCAGGGCATCGGTGCTTACCAGACCACCGTCGATCTCGAGGATGGCCCGCGGACGATTACCTTCCTGGATACCCCTGGTCACGAGGCCTTTACCGCCATGCGTGCCCGCGGTGCTAAGTCCACGGACTTGGCTATCTTGGTTGTCGCAGCCGATGACGGCGTCATGCCACAGACCGTTGAGGCAATCAACCACGCCAAGGCGGCCGGTATTCCTGTCGTCGTCGCGGTCAACAAGATCGATAAGCCGGAGGCTCAGCCGGAGAAGATCCGTGGCCAGCTCACGGAGTACGGGCTCATTCCGGAGGAATACGGCGGCGACACCATGTTCGTCGACATTTCTGCCAAGGCCGGTACGCACATCGATGATCTGCTCGAGGCAGTTATCCTTACGGCTGATGCCGCTCTGGAGCTGACTGCTAACCCAGACATGGATGCTCAGGGCGTGGCGATCGAGGCCCACCTCGACCGCGGACGCGGCCCTGTCGCAACCGTCATCGTCCAGCGCGGTACCTTGCGCGTCGGCGACTCCATCGTCGTCGGCGATGCACACGGCCGTGTGCGCCGCATGCTTGACGAGTTCGGGCATGACGTCGAAGAAGCTGGTCCTTCCCGTCCAGTGCAGGTCCAGGGCCTTAACGGTGTCCCCGGCGCTGGCGACAACCTCTTGGTTGTGGAGGATGACCGCGTGGCGCGTCAGATTGCCGCGCAGCGTGATGCCCGTAAGCGTTCCGCCATGCAGGCCAAGACGCGCAAGCGCGTCTCCCTCGAGGATCTGGATGCGGTGTTGAAGGAGACTTCGACGCTCAACCTTATCCTCAAGGGCGACAACGCTGGCTCCGTCGAGGCTCTCGAGGACGCGTTGTTGGACATCAAGATCGACGACGAGGTGCAGCTCAACATCATCGACCGTGGTGTGGGTGCCGTTACCCAGACCAACGTTTCGCTGGCCGCTGCTTCCGACGCCGTTATTATCGCGTTCAACGTCCGTGCAGAGGGCAAAGCTACGGAGGAGGCGCACAATGAGGGCGTAGATATTCGTTACTACACCGTCATCTACCGAGCCATCGAAGAAGTCGAGCAGGCTCTCAAGGGCATGCTCAAGCCAATCTACGAGGAGCGCGAGACCGGCGAGGCCGAGATCCGTGCCCTGTTCAAGTCCTCTTCCATTGGAACCATCGCAGGCTGCATGGTCACCGATGGAAAGATCAAGCGCAACGGCAAGGTCCGTATCGTGCGCGATGGCAATGTCATTGTCAACGACGCGAAGATCGAGTCCCTGCGCCACGAGAAGGACGACGTCAACGAGATGTCTGCCGGCTACGAGTGCGGCATGGTCTTGTCCTACCCGGATATCCAGGTGGGCGACCGCGTCCAGGCCTACGAAGAGGTCGAGGTTCCCCGCGACTAGAGTCCTCTAGTTTCGGCGGATACAAAGGGTCGGGCCCTTTTCCACACTCAGGTGCGGGGAAGGGGCCGACCCTTTTTTGACGTCCGATGTCACATAGATGACACTAAGGTGACAGATAAAGGTGGCACTATTTAGGTGCGAGCACGAAGTCTGCACTAGGATTGGCGGAGAGAATTAGCGTACGCTTTCCCGATAATCTGCCCAGCTCGATTGCCGGGTGAAAGTGAGACTGCTCGGAAAGACCACGCGACGTATGGAGTCGCAGAGGAAGGTGGACACCATGGCAGACCACGCACGTGCTGCACGAATGTCGAAGAGAATCCAGGAAATAGTTGCCGTAGCCATTGAGCGCGAGGTCAAGGACCGGCGCCTGGAGTTAGTAACCATCACGGATACCCGAGTAACGGGTGACCTCCATGATGCGACGGTGTATTACACGGTCCGCGGCAAGGAGATTGGCCAGGAGCCAGACTATGCCCAAGCCGCAGAGGCGCTACATCGTGCCCGTGGTCAGCTGCGCAAGATCGTAGGAGACCAGCTCTCGGTTCGTTTTACTCCCACGCTGAGCTTTGAGCTTGACACTGTGCCGGAGTCATCCGCGCACATGGAGCAGCTCTTGGCACGCGCCCGCGCGCGCGACGAGGAATTGGCCAAGCTGAAGGAAAATGCCCAGCCTGCGGGGGAGGCAGATCCTTATAAGGACTCCACGAAGGAAGAAAGCTAGGTGTCGCGCACCGACTATGCCGGCGCGGTCAACGCGCTGGTGGATGCCGGCAGCATCTGCGTGGTCACGCACGTGCGCCCCGATGCCGATGCCATTGGTTCGGCAACGGCGCTCATGTTGGGCTTGCGCCAGCGTGGGAAGGAAGTGCGTGCGCTCATCGGTCAGGACCGCGAGATTTCCGGCAACCTTTTGAGCATTCCCAAGTCCGAGGAGATCGAGCTGACGCAGGAGTTGCCGCTGGGCTTCGACCTTTATGTCACTGTAGATTGCGGCGCGCTAGATCGCACCGGCTACCTGGCACCGGGGCTGGAGCGCGCCCGCGAGGAGGGTCGGCTCTTGTGCATCGATCATCACGCCTCCAACGAGGGGTTTGGCTCAGTCAACCTCGTAGACGTAGCCTGTGAGTCCACCACAGTGGTCTTGATTGACGTGATGGACAAGATGTCGCTGCAGGTAGATCGTGCTATTGCACACTGCCTGTATGCGGGGCTGGTCACGGATACAGGCAGCTTCCGCTGGGGCCGTCCTAGCATGCACACGCTGGCCGCACGCTTGATGCGCTACGGCCTGGACACCAAGCAGATTGCTGTCGACTTGCTCGATTCCACCACTGTGGAAGATATTCAAATGCTGGGACGCGTTTTCCAAAGCCTGTCCATTGAGCAGGCCGGTGCACATAGCTTAGGTATTCTGGTGGCAAGCCTGGATGATATCGGTGGGCACACGGACTCCGCTGTAGAGTCCTTGGTCGACTTCGTCCGTGCGCTCGAAGGAACAGATATGGGTGTGGTGTTCAAGGAAATGGCGCCTCAGGTCTGGGCCGTTTCCTTGCGATCTTCCACCATCAACTGCGCAGAAATTGCCCTGCGTATGGGAGGTGGAGGGCACCTTCCTGCGGCAGGTTATACCGCGCACGGAACGGCCAGTGAGGCGGTGGCGCAACTAGTTGAGGTCATGTCTTGATAAGGCGCCGGCAGCCGGGCTCCGATGACGTGCACGCGGATAGAGGTGAGGTAGCGGTTGGCACGGTTCGTGCTTGGGACGTGTTCCGCTTGGCAGTCCCTGCCTTGGGAGTCCTCGCGGCTATGCCGCTTTATCTCCTTTTTGATACTGCTATTGTTGGCCGTCAACTGGGCTCCCAGGACTTGGCTTCCCTCGCTGCGGCAGCGACTGTACACTCCGTTGTGACCACCCAGCTGACTTTTCTTTCCTATGGCACAACTGCGCGCTCGGCCCGCCTTTATGGAGCGGGAAGGCGGCAAGAAGCCGTCGCCGAAGGAGTTCAGGCCACCTATATTGCACTCGGCGTCGGTCTGCTCTTGGCCGCGATCATCTGGATTGGCGCGGGCTTCTTCGCGCAGCTGTTAACGGGCAACCCCACTACCGCGGAGGGCGCCGCCCTATGGATGCGCATCGCGGCCTTCGCCATTCCCCTTACTCTCGTTGAGATGGCGGGAAATGGCTGGATGCGCGGAGTACAAAATACTACGAAGCCGCTGCTTTTTACGCTTGCTGGGCTCATTCCGGGTGCGGCCGCAGTTCCGCTTTTCGTGCACTGGTGGGGGTTGGCGGGATCTGCATGGGCCACGGTCTTGGGGATGGGAATCATCGCAGTGGCCTTTCTGGTGGAGCTGGCCCGCGAGCACAAGGGGAGCTGGCGTTTTCGAATGGACGTCGTCAAGCGGCAGCTTGTCTTGGGGCGCGACCTTATTTTGCGCTCGGCGAGCTTCCAAGTGGCGTTCTTGTCAGCGGCGGCAGTGGCCGCGCGCTTTGGAACCTCATCCCTAGCGGCACACCAGATTATGATGCAGCTGTGGAACTTCTTGAGCCTCGTACTCGACGCCTTGGCGATCGCGGCCCAAAGCCTCACAGGAGCCGCGCTGGGGGCTGGCTCCATCAAGAAGGCGCGCGGGGTAGGCCTGCGCGTCGTGGCCTACTCCACGGCTTTCTCTCTGCTGCTGGACATAGGCATTTTTATGGGATCAGGCGCCATTCCGCGTTTGTTTAGTACTGATACCTCGGTGCTCGATGCCATGGCTACTCCCTGGCTCATCATGGTGGCCATGATCGCCTGCGGGGGAGTGGTCTTCGCCTTGGATGGGGTTTTGCTTGGCGCCGGAGACGCCGCTTTTCTGCGCACAATAACCATCGCCTCCGTGGTGTGCGGATTCCTCCCCGGAGTCTGGCTGGCCTATTTGCTCGATGCCGGACTGGCGGGAGTGTGGTGCGGGCTCGGAGCATTCATTGCCTTCCGCATGATAGCGGTGGTCCTCCGCTTCCAGTCAATGAAATGGGCTGTGGTAGAAACTAAGCAGTAGAGAAAGGATGGCAGCCATGGCAACGCTTTGGGCAGTCTCAGATCTCCACGCTGCGGTAAAGATCAACGGCGGGAGGATCGACGAGCTAGTGCCGCCCGATCCTGCCGACTGGCTCATCGTCGCCGGAGACGTGGCCGAGCGCACGGAGTTGGTGCTGCGGATTCTCCACGAGCTGCAACGGCGCTATGCCCAGGTTATCTGGGTGCCGGGCAATCACGAGCTATTCTCGCGTTCCCAAGACCGATTCCAAGGCCGCGAGAAGTATACCGAGCTGGTAGAAGGCTGCCGTGAAATGGGCGTGATAACCCCGGAAGATCCTTATCCGGTCTTCGCTGGAGTGACAATAGTGCCGCTGTTTACCCTCTACGACTACAGTTTCCGTCCCGCGGGCACCACGGTTGAGCAGGCCATTGAGAATGCCAAGGCCAAGCAGATCATCATGACCGATGAGTTCGCCATAGCGCCTTTTGTTGACATCCGTGCGTGGTGCTGGGACCGCTTGGCCTATTCGATAAAGCGCCTTTCGCGGGTTGAGGGGCCGACCATCCTTATCAACCACTGGCCCCTTGTCCAAGAACCGACGCTGCGCATGCGCTGGGCTGAGATCGCGCTGTGGTGCGGGACTCGCCATACTCGCTCCTGGCCGCGGCGCTACCACGCCCAAGCGGTGATCTATGGGCATCTCCATATGCCCTCCGTGCTTACTGTGGACGGGGTGGAGCATATTGAGGTCTCCCTGGGATATCCCCGGGAATGGCAGGCCCATGGAGACATCCAACCTTGGCCCTATCCGGTCTTGAGTACGCAGGAGGCGAATTAGATGATAGAGCCGAACTTGTTCCCAGATTCTGCGCGCTATTGCTACGTGCGAACGCAGCCGGAGTATTCGGATCTCCTCAACTTCTCGCAGCTGGATCCGCGTGAGCAATCCCTAGTTTCCCAGGCGGTTGATAGCCGCAAGGCGGAGTTCGGGGACGCGCGGTGGTGTGCCCACCAGGCGCTGCACGAGCTCGGTAGTTCCGTCGGTGAGCTGATATTGCGGGGCGAGCGCGGCATGCCCTTGTGGCCACGTGGCTTCGTGGGTTCCATGACTCATACGGATGGCTTGCGCGCGGCCGTGGTAGCACCCTCGCGTGAGATTCGCTCGATGGGATTGGATGCCGAACCTGCGGAGCCGCTGCCGGAAAACGTGCTGACCATGATCGCACGTGCCGGGGAATTAGAGCAGCTGGGCCGGCTGCGAGAGGCAGGGGTTAGCTGCTCTGACCGCTTGCTCTTTTGCGCCAAGGAAGCCACGTATAAGGCCTGGTTCCCATTGACGCATCGCTGGCTTGATTTTGACCAGGCAGAGATAGATCTGCGCGAAGACGGAACTCTCATCGCCTATATTCTTGCCCGTCCCACCCCGGTGCCGCTCATCAACGGGCGCTGGACCATCCGGGATGGCTACGTGATTGTCTCTACCGTGGTGCCGGCCATTGCTGACTTCGCCCGCTAAATTGAGCCCTCTAGGCGTGGTCTGAGGAAATACCGCAGGAAGGCCAGCCGGAAGTCCCTGACTAGAGCGTTGAGGGCCGTGCTACAAAGACGGTGGCCAGGCGTTTGCCCTTCTCCTGAATCAGGGCAACGGCGCGGCCATCCGGGCTAACGGCGGCGTGAATACCTTTCAGTCCACGGGGCTCCAGCCACTTGCCCATCGCCAGGGCTGCGGCTTCTTCTGCGGTGACATCGACGACGGGGTAGCAGGAGGTAAGGGCCTCGTCGAGACTAAGCGACAGGTGCGGATTGGCCTCAAGTTCCTTTAATGTCCGGGCGTTCTCGAGGCCGAAAGGACCGACGGTGGTGCGTCGAAGTGCAGTGAGGTGCCCGCCCACTCCGAGGTTCTCACCGAGGTCGCGCGCGAGGGAGCGGATGTAGGTGCCCGAGGAACAGCGCACTGAGACGTCGAGATCGAGGAAGCCCTCCGTGCGCCGCGAATCAAGCACGTCGAAAGCACTGACGGTCACGGGGCGCGCGGGGATCTCCACTTCCTCGCCCGAGCGAACACGCTCGTGGGCGCGGCGTCCATCAATCTTGATGGCGGAGACCGCTGCGGGGCGTTGCATGATGTCACCGGTCAGGCGTGCAATTGCGGCAGCCACCGCGGCATCTGCGACCTCATCGGCGCTGTGCCCCCAGGTCTTCTCACCCTCCGCGTCGTCCGTATGGGTGGCAAAGCCCAGCCGGATGGTGGCGTCATAAGACTTTGTCGAGGCGACAAGGTGCGCCAGGAATTTGGTACCGCGCTCGATCCCCAGCACCAAGACCCCTGTTGCCATGGGGTCGAGCGTGCCCGCGTGACCTACCTTCTTGGTGTGAAAGTAGCGGCGCACACGCCCGACGACGTCGTGCGATGTCAACCCGGCTGGCTTGTCCACGATGAGTAGTCCGGAGGAGGCGAGAGCGTCAGTCATGCCCTGCAGTCTATGTCACCCCCGCGCGTGCTCTAACATAGAGCCCGTGGATATTTGGTACGGAATCGAGGACATCCCCGCCGATCTCGGCGCGACGGCGGTGACGATAGGCGTCTTTGATGGCCTCCATCGCGGACATCAGCAGCTGATTAAGGCCACGGTCGCGCATGCGAAGGCAGAACACCTCGTGCCGGTCATGGTTACCTTCGATCCCCACCCGGTTTCAGTGTTTTTGCCTGAGCGCGCTCCGGTATCGGTCATTAGCTTTGAGCGCCGCCTGCAATTGGCGGAGCAGATGGGCATCCAGGCGGTCCTCGTGATTGATTTCACCAAGGAGCTCGTCGGCCTCGATGCCCGGCAGTACGTGGAGACCATGGTGGTCAACGCCTTGCATGCGCGCCACGTCGTAGTGGGGGAGAACTTCAGCTTCGGCGCTGATGCGGCAGGCACGGCGCAGGTTATGGCGCAGCTCGGGAAAGAGTATGGGTTTAGCGTGGATATTATCGCCCTGCTTAACGACGGCGGGGTCAACATCTGTTCGACCAACATCCGCGCCGCCTTGGCCGCAGGTGATATCCGCAGCGCCAACTGGGCGCTGGGCAGGCACTTTACCGTCACCGGGCCGGTGGTGCGTGGCGCTGGTCGAGGAGGCCGCGAACTTGGATTTCCCACCGCCAACCAGTACTTCCCCGATACCACCGCCATTCCGGCGGATGGAGTCTACGCGGGCTGGTTTATTATCGAGCCCTGCGCAGCGCCGGTCCAAGGAAACATGGAGCCGGGACGGGCCTATGCGGCGGCAATCTCGGTGGGCACCAACCCTACCTTTGGCGATGAGGAACGCTCCATCGAGTCCTTTGTCCTCGACCGTGAGGCCGATCTCTACGGACATGAGGCCACAGTGAAGTTCGTTGATCACCTCAGGGACATGGTCAAGTTCAACTCGGTCGATGAGCTGCTGGCAGCAATGGCGCGGGACGTATCGGCCGCGCGGAAGGTTCTTGCCCGTGACGCGCAGGAGCGGGGATGGGCCCTCGACGAGTACTTCTTGCGGGTCTCACCGGTTGAGTCCTCATGAAAGTCATCTTGGATCTCGATACCGGTATCGATGACGCATTGGCCCTGGCCTATGCCTTGGCCCATCCCAATCTGGAGCTCATCGGCGTTACCAGTACCTATGGCAATGTCACGGTGGAGCAGGGAGTGCGCAATACGCTTGCCCTGCTCGAGCTGCTTGGTGCACCCGAAGTCCCCGTTTTCCTAGGTTCAGAGCGGCCAGGCTTTCGGGTGCAGCCTATTTCCGCATTTATCCACGGCGCCAACGGGCTGGGGCAGGTGGAGATACCTGCACCGCGGCGCGGGCCGGCCGAGGCAACGGCGGTAGACTTTTTGGTTTCTTCCTTTGCACGCTATGGCGAGGATCTCACCGTGATCCCCACGGGGCCTTCAACGACGATTGCTGCGGCGATGAGCTCCAGCCCGGAGTTCGCGCGCCAGGCTCGAATCGTCATGATGGGTGGAGTCCTGACCGTGCCGGGCAACGTGAGTGCTTGGGCAGAGGCGAATGTCTCCCAAGATCCGGAGGCGAGCGATGCCGTATTCCGGCAGGGCGGCAATATCACGATGGTGGGCCTCGACGTCACGCTGCAGACCCTCTTGCGGGCCAATGACACCGCGCGGTGGAGGCGGACGGAGACCGCCGCTGGGCGTGCGTATGCAGAGATGGCGGACTACTACATTCGTGCCTATGCCACGACATCGCCCCACCTCGGTGGCTGCGGATTACATGATCCTCTGGCGGTCGCCGTCGCGGCGGACCCTTCTCTAGTAACTGTCTTTGATACCAACCTTAAATGCGATACCACAGGGCCAACTCGCGGCCGCACCATTGGCGATGAAACGCGCTTAGCAGACCCACTAAAAACCGCGCATGTGGCAATTGAAGTGGATGCCCCGCGCTTTGTCGCAACCTTCGTTGACACCCTCGAAGAGTACTTCCAGGCCTGAGAAGCTCTGTTTTGGAAAGCCCATCATCTTCCGGTAGAATTTCCCCTCGGCTTAGCTACTGCGGTCCACAGCAGTTGCGGCGGCGCTTTAAAGCGCGGGAATTTCATGTGGACTGAAATATAATTAGGAGATTTACTCATGGCATTGACCACTGAGCGCAAGGCAGAAATCCTCAAGGAATTTGGCCTGCACGAGACCGATACCGGATCCCCCGAGGCACAGGTTGCACTGTTGACGGATCGCATCAACACCCTGACCGAGCACCTGAAGTCCCACAAGCACGATCACCACTCCCGTCGTGGTCTGTTGCTGATGGTTGGTCGCCGTCGTGGACTGCTGAAGTACTTGGCAGCCAACAACGTTGACCGCTACCGCGACCTCATTGCTCGCTTGGGTCTGCGCCGCTAGTCGCCGCAGTATCGAGTCTTAACCCGAGGGTATTACTCGGCGAGGTAGAACCTCACTTTCCGTATCTTCCCAGTTACGCGCGCTTTCCTTTTTAGGAGGAAGAGCCGCTTGCCGGGGAGTTGGGAGGTGAGGTTTTTCTGTTTTCCCAGCCGAGTCATCGAAACCGCAGGAAACCTGTTAGAATTGTACAGCATTGTCATAGACAAAATCTGGCGGCACCGACGATCGCCACACATACTCAAGGAGAAATGCATTTAATGAGCGCTAAAAACGCCGTTGAGTTCAATGTAGATGAAGACTTCGGTATCACCGAAGCAATCGCCACCATTGATAATGGCGACTTTGGTACCCGCACCATTCGTTTCGAAACCGGGCAGCTTGCCCGCCAAGCGGATGGTTCCGTCACCACCTATCTCGACGATGACACGATGTTGCTGGCCACCACCACGGCCTCCAACCAGCCCCGCGAGGGCTTTGACTTCTTCCCCCTGACCGTGGACGTGGAAGAGCGTATGTACGCCGCAGGCAAGATCCCCGGCTCTTTCTTCCGCCGTGAGGGTCGTCCCTCCACCGCCGCCATTTTGGCGTGTCGCCTCATTGACCGCCCGTTGCGCCCCACATTTGTTAAGGGTCTGCGCAACGAGGTGCAGGTCATTATCACCGTGCTTTCCATGGCTCCTCAGGAGTACTACGACGTTGTCGCTATCAATGGCGCCTCTGCCGCAACCCAGCTCTCGGGGCTTCCAGTCTCCGGCGCAGTAGGCGGTGTACGTCTGGCTCTCTTGGCTGATGACAAGCACCCCAAGGGTCAGTGGGTGGCTTTCCCCAACGAAGAGCAGCACGAGCGCGCTTTGTTCGAGATGGTTGTTGCCGGACGCATGGTGAAGAAGGGTCGCAAGGAAGACGTTGCCATCATGATGGTGGAGGCCGGTGCCGGCGTCCACGTTGCTGAGCGCATCAAGGAAGGCGCTCCTGCACCGCAGGAGTCCACCGTTGCGGAGGGAATTGAGGCTGCAAAGCCTTTCATCAAAACCCTTTGTGAGGCCCAGGCTGGGCTGGCTGAGCGTGCCGCCAAGGATGTCCAGAAGTTCCCGCTCTTCCCGGCATATGGCGAGGACGTCTTCGCAGCCGTGCACAAGGCCGCTGCTAAGCAGCTCGAGAAGCTGCTGACCATTCCTGGTAAGCAGGAGCGCGACGAGGCTACCAATGAGCACATGGTGCAGGTTGAAGAGAAGCTCATCGGCCGCTTCGACGTTGCTGATGCTTCCAAGCAGATCCGTGCTGCTTATAACGCCGTCATGAAGGACATTGTCCGTCATAAGATCCTCACAGAGGGCTTCCGCATCGATGGCCGTGGCGTCACCGACATCCGTGATCTTTCCGTCGAGGTGGATCTTGTCCCGCGCGCACACGGTTCATCGCTCTTCGAGCGTGGCGAAACCCAAATCCTGGGTATTACTACCCTGGACATGCTCAAGATGGAGCAGCAGATCGATTCGCTGACCCCAGAGCTGAGCAAGCGCTACATTCACCACTACAACTTCCCGCCGTACTCTACGGGCGAGACCGGCCGTGTCGGTTCCCCGAAGCGGCGCGAAATCGGCCACGGAGCGCTTGCTGAGCGCGCGCTCTTGCCGGTCATTCCCTCCCGTGAGGACTTCCCCTACGCCATCCGCCAGGTTTCTGAGGCACTTAGCTCTAACGGTTCTACCTCCATGGGTTCCGTCTGTGCCTCGACCCTGTCCCTCTACAACGCTGGTGTGCCGCTGAAGGCTCCCGTAGCGGGCATCGCCATGGGTCTCGTCTCCGGCGAGGTCGAGGGCAAGGAGAAGTTTGTCGCGTTGACGGATATCCTCGGCGCCGAGGATGCCTTCGGTGACATGGACTTCAAGGTCGCTGGTACGTCCGAGTTCATTACCGCTCTGCAGCTCGATACCAAGCTTGACGGTATTCCTTCCCGCGTCTTGGCAGACGCACTCGAGCAGGCCCGCGATGCGCGTAACACCATCCTGGAGACCATGGCTGAGATCATCGAAGGCCCGGATGAGATGTCCTCACTCGCCCCGAAGATCACCTCGGTCAAGATTCCGATCTCCAAGATCGGTGAGCTCATCGGCCCGAAGGGCAAGACCATCAACACCATCACGGATGAAACTGGTGCTGATATCTCCATCGATGATGACGGAACCGTCTACGTCTCCGCTATCACCGGTGACGCCGCAGACCAGGCTCTGGACAAGGTCAACGCCATTGCCAATCCGCAGCTGCCCAAGGTCGGGGAGCGCTACCTAGGCACGGTTGTTAAGACCGTTCCTTTCGGCGCATTTGTGTCCCTGACCCCGTCTCGCGATGGACTCATCCACATCTCCAAGCTGGGTGGGGACGAGCGCATTGAAAAGGTCGAAGACGTCATCAACGTCGGCGACAAGGTGCAGGTCGAAATCGCAGACATCGACAACCGCGGGAAGATCTCCCTCGTCCCCGTCGAAGAGGACTAGTCTTTAAAAGGACTCACACTGCTAAGAAGCAGCCCTTCACACCAGTTTCATTTCGGTGCGAAGGGCTGCTTCTCTTTAGCGAAGGCGCATCGTGGCCAGGATGGACTATAGTGTGCTTCGTCCATCGTGGAGGCTCAATGAAGATAGCAGTGCGCAGGGCACTGTCTTGTGTCGTTGGACTCTTCGCCATCGCGGTATTCTATTTGGCCCTGACCGGGAAGTTCAGCGCCTATGTCAACCCGCGCTTCTTCTGGCTCCTCATTCTCGCGGGCCTAGTTCTCGCCACAGCGGTCATAGGCTCGTCCGCGCGTCTGCGCCTACCTAAGATTGCCTTTATTCTCCTCGTGCCTCTGGCATTGATTTGGATCGCGGAGCCTGGGCAATTGGGAGCTTCGATGGCGAGGCAACAGTCGCTGGCCCCGCTTCCGGCTGGTGGTACATTCCCGGCTTTGCGCCCGGGACTAAACCAGGTGGGAATGCGGGAGCTAAATGCACGTTCACGCCTAGAGCCGGAGATCACCATCGGCGCCGAAGTGGCAGTGATGGGTTTTGCCGTTGCAGAGGGTGAGAACTGGCGCCTGGCCCGCTTTACAATGCCATGCTGTGCCGCCGATGCCGTAGCCTATTTTGCGGATCTGGACCTGTCGCATTGGTCTCCGGGAATCGGCCAAGGCGGTCTCCGGGAATCGGCCAAGGCCTCAAAGAAGATAAATGGTACACCGTTTATGCCACGGTCAGGATGTCTCCACCGAGCATCCCGTCCTTGCGGTGAGCAGAATTGAGAGCGCAGACGTGCCGGGAGATCCCTATGAGTACTAAGCACCAGCACTTCTCAGTGTCCGAGCGCGAATCTTTTGCCGAGATCCGAGCTCGCCTGTGGCAGATCGCGGTGTGGAGCATGGTGGTATGCCTACTTGGCTGCGGCGTGTTGCTTTCCATCGGTGCTCCTGTCCACCTTCAAGGAAGGGTGGAAGCCTGGGCTACGTTGACCGTGGCTATTGTTTTTCAAGCCGCTCCCTTTCTTGTTCTAGGCGTCACCCTTTCGGCAGGGATCGCACTCTTCGTACCGGAGACGGCGTTTCTTCGCATGTGCAGGCTCCCGCGAGCTGCCTTGATTCCAGGTCTTGCCGGGGCGGGTGCTCTAGTACCGGGATGCGAGTGCTCCACCGTGCCGGTGGCGAAGTCCTTGATCAATAGAGGTGTTCCTCCGGCTGCTGCGCTCTCTTTCATGTTGGCCAGTCCCACCATCAACCCCATGGTTTTGGTTGCCACCGCGGTCGCGTTTCCCGCTGCACCACAGATGGTGTGGGCGCGCTTGGGTGCAGGCTTATTTGCTGCATGTTTGGTTGGAGCCTTGTGGCAGTTGTTGAGCCACACGAGCCGAGGGAAATCCGCCAAGCATGGCCTGCAAGATGCGCACAGCGGGCACCAGCCCGATGATTGCCATCATCACGAGCACGAGGCAGGTGGTCGTTGGCGCGGGTTCTGTGAGCATGTGACCAGAGAGTTTGCCTCGGCGGGAGGATTTCTCGTGATAGGAGCCATGATTGCGGCTTTGCTCAAAGTGGTCATCCCCGCGAGTGTCACGCAGGCGATGGAGAACAACCTGGTGCTGGCGTGCATCTTCATGGCGGCGTTGGCGATCGTGATGAGCGTGTGCTCGGAGGCGGACGCGTTCATAGCGGCGTCGTTTAGCATGATTTCACCAGTGGCCCTCCTAGTATTTCTCGTGGTGGGGCCCATGGTCGACCTGCAGCTCATCGCTATGCACTATGGGGCTTGGGGAGCGCGTTTCGTCGCAGTATTCGCCCCCTTGACGGTGGTGTGCACGGTGCTGAGCGCGGTGATGGTAGGAACGGTGCTGTTGTAAAGCCACCGGCTAGATTGTTGCGACGGCCGCGGCGGGGGTTGAGACTTTAGACAACGGCGAACAAGTGGCGCGTTAGACTGGAGCGAGTGCATGGAATCGTTCTCAACGCGTTAAAGGAGTAAAAAGTCATGACCATCAAGGTAGGAGTCCTCGGCGCACACGGCCGGGTAGGCCAAGCAATAGTGGAGGGCGTGAACGCCGCCGCCGATCTGGACTTAGTCGCAGAGGTTGGCCGGGGAGAAGATCTGCAGGTTGTGGTAGATAACGAGGCCCAGGTCATCGTGGATTTCACCCAGCCGGCCTCGGTGATGGGAAACCTCGAGTTCTGTATCAAGCACGGGATTCACTGCGTGGTAGGAACCACCGGCTTCGATGAAGAGAAACTAGCACAGGTGGAAAAGTGGACCGCAGCTCCTGGTGCCGGACACGTGCTCATTGCGCCCAATTTTGCCATCTCTGCGGTGCTGACCATGGTATTTGCGCGCCAGGCCGCCAAGTTCTTCGAAACCGCCGAGGTAGTTGAGTTTCACCACCCGGCTAAACTTGATGCGCCGTCGGGGACCGCAATTCACACCGCACAAGGAATTGCCGCGGCCCGTAAAGCCGCTGGTTTGGGCGCCATGCCCGATGCCACAGAGCAATCCTTGCCGGGGGCTAGGGGAGCAGACGTCGACGGAATTCCGGTCCACGCGGTCAGAACGCGCGGAATGGTGGCGCATGAGGAGGTTATCTTCGGCGCTCAAGGCCAGTCCCTGACCATCCGCCAAGACTCTTATGACCGTTCCTCCTTTACCCCCGGAGTCTTAGAGGGCGTGCGCAAGATTGCCCAACACCCCGGCCTCGTGGTTGGTCTCGAGAACTACCTGGACCTCTAAGCGCATGGCACAAGCTACGACACTGGCGGTACAACTCATTGCCGCCACAGAGTTCCGTCCCCCTCACGGTGTTGACTGGACCGCGGATGAAACGGCCTCCGATGCCGAGGCTCTGGTCGAGTTCGCTGGGAGGGCCTGCTACGAGTCCTTCAACAAACCCAACCCGCGGACCGCGAGTAATAAGGCATACCTGCGCCATATCTTAGAGGTGGGCCACGACGCGCTTCTGGAGCATTCTACGGCCACGGTTTATATCACGGGGCTGTCGCGCTCAGCCAGCCACGAGCTGGTTCGGCATCGGCATTTTTCCTTCTCGCAGCTATCTCAGCGCTATGTGCACCCAGATGAGACGCGGGTAGTCGTGCCGGAACTCATCGCGCGTGATGAGGAGCTGACGCGGCTTTTCATGCAGGCCATCGACGAATCCCGCTTCGCTTATGATGAGATCCTTTCCTCACTGGAAGGCCGGCTGGAGGAGGCCAACGCGCTGCTGCGCAAGAAGCAGGCTCGGCAGGCCGCGCGCGCGGTGCTCCCCAATGCGACGGAGACCCGCATTGTGGTCACCGGTAACTACCGCGCGTGGCGCCATTTCATCGGTGCTCGCGCCACGGAACAGGCGGACGAAGAGATGCGGGGGCTTGCCATTGCCTGCCTCAAGTTGCTCCAGGAACAATCGCCGGTGCTTTTCGACGACTTCCACATCACCGCCCTGCCCGACGGTTCCGAAATGGCATCGAGTCCCTACGCATAAGCCTGCAGTTGCACTGTGAGGGATGGAGTGGACGCGATAATTGCGCCAACACTAACCTCGATGCGGATTAAAATCTGTGAAGCTGGTAATCTTAACCGCTATGAGCACAGGTATGACAGCGAAGACGGGCGTCGAGACCTTCGGCCACGTCGGCGTAGCCATGGTCACTCCGTTTGACCGTGATGGCGCGCTCGACGTGGAAGCAGGGCGCCGCCTAGCAGCTCATCTCGTCGACAACGGCATCGATTCTCTCATCCTTGCCGGAACTACCGGGGAATCCCCGACCACGACCGTCGAAGAGAAGCTGGCTTTGCTCAAGGCTGTTAAGGAAGAAGTAGGAGATCGCGCCAAGCTCTGCGCCGGCGCAGGAACCAATAACACCGCGACTTCTATCGCCCTCGCGCAGGCCTCCGTGGCCGCCGGCGCCGATAGCTTGTTGCTGGTCAGCCCCTACTACTCCAAGCCATCTCAGGCGGGCGTGTACGCCCACTTCACAGCAATCGCGCAGTCGGTAGACGCACCCATTTGCCTCTATGACATCCCTGGCCGCTCGGGCATCGCCATCGCTTCGGATACAATCCGCAAGCTGGCTGAAGTGCCTAATATCCAGGCAGTAAAGGACGCCAAAGGCGATCTTGGTGCTGCCGCACAACTTATCCGGGAGACGGGACTTGCATGGTTCTCCGGAGACGATCCCTTAAACCTCCCTTGGCTCAGCCTTGGGGCTTCGGGCTTTATCTCCGTTGTTGGCCACGCGGCACCCCGCGCCCTCGTAGATCTCTACGATGCATTCGAGCAAGGTGACCTTGCCCGCGCTCGAGAGATCAACGCCAATACTTTGACCCCGCTTATCCATGCCCAGGCACGGTTGGGCGGAGCAACACTCGCAAAGGCTGCCCTGCGTCTGCAGGGCATCGAAGTAGGAGATCCGCGTCTGCCGGTCGTCGCACCAGATGCCACGCAGATCGAGGAACTCCGCATAGATATGAAAAAGGCTGGAGTCCTTCAAGAATGACTGAACCCCGTAACCGTTCCCGTAAGGTGACCCGCAAGGCTGGTCCGCCCACGGAAACTGAGACCGCCTCCAATGAGGCGGCTTCGCCGGTTTTCCAGGCTCCCGTTTCGGCGGAGCCGCAGAACCAGCAAGAATCTTCCTCTCATGAGGGCGCCGAGAGCAAACGCCGTTCCTCCGAGTCCTCCCAGGATGGGGAGCACGGTGGAAACCGCAAGAGCCGTTCGCGCGGTGGCCGTGGACGCGGTCGCGGCGGCAACGCTAACTCGCATAATTTCCAGCAGGGTGGCGGAAACAGCAACCGCAACAACAATCGTGGTAACAACAACGGAAATAACCGTGGGCGCCGCAACGTGCCGAAGTCGATGCAGGGCGCGGATCTGACTAAGCGTTTGCCCGAGCCTCCTAAGCAGCCGAATGACGCACTGCGCATCTATGCCCTAGGCGGCATTTCGGAGATCGGCCGCAACATGACGGTCTTCGAATACGGCGATGATCTGCTCATCATCGACTGTGGTGTCCTCTTCCCGTCTTCCGGTGAGCCGGGCGTGGACCTCATCCTGCCTGACTTCGGCCCCATCGAAAAGAAGCTGGACAAGATTAAGGCCCTCGTTGTCACCCACGCGCACGAGGATCACATTGGCGCCATTCCGTGGCTGCTCAAGCTGCGCCCGGACATCCCCGTTGTGGCCTCGCGCTTTACCATCGCACTTATCGCTGCCAAGTGTAAAGAGCACCGCCAGAAGCCGAAGTTCGTCGAGGTCAATGAGAAGTCCGATGTGACTTATGGCCCCTTCCGTGTTCGTTTCTGGGCTGTTAACCACTCCATTCCGGATGCTTTGGGCATCATGCTGGGCACCCCTGCCGGCAACATCATCCACACGGGCGATATCAAGCTGGATCAGACCCCGCTGGATCACCGTCCTACGGATCTTCCCGCGCTGTCTCGCTATGGCGATGAGGGCGTGGATCTCATGCTTTGTGATTCGACCAACGCCAATATCCCCGGCGTCTCGGCTTCGGAAGCTGATATTCCCGCCACCTTCAAGCGCTTGGTGGCTGGCGCGAAGCAGCGAGTTATTATCGCGTCCTTTGCTTCTAACGTCTACCGCGTCCAGGCTGCGGTTGATGCAGCTGTGGCCAACGGCCGCAAGGTTGCTTTCAATGGTCGCTCGATGATGCGCAACATGGAGATCGCCGAGAAGATGGGCTTTTTGAAGGTTCCGCGCGGAACCATCATCCCCATCGAAGAAGCTTCCAAGATGGCTCCGCATAAGACGGTCCTTATTACCACCGGTACCCAGGGCGAGCCTATGGCTGCTCTTTCCCGCATGGCACGCCGCGAACACCGGCAGATTACCGTGCGCGATGGTGACCTCATCGTATTCTCCTCCTCGCTCATTCCGGGCAATGAAGAGGCAATCTACGGCGTGATGAACATGCTTTCCCAGATCGGTGCTGAGGTCATCACCAACAAGGAAGCACGCGTTCACTCTTCCGGTCACGGTTATGGTGGAGAACTGTTGTTCCTCTACAACGCCGCTCGTCCGAAGAACGCCATGCCTGTGCACGGCGAGTGGCGCCACCTGCGTGCCAACAAGGAGCTCGCTATTTCCACCGGTGTTCGCCGGGATCGCGTTGTGCTGGCGCAGAACGGCGTTGTCGTTGATTTGCGCAACGGCAGGGCAGAGGTCGTCGGTCAGATCCCGGTGGGCAACCTCTATGTCGATGGTGTGTCCATGGGTGACGTTGACGCCGATACGCTGGCTGACCGCACCAACCTCGGTGCAGGTGGCGTAGTCTCCATCACCTGTGTCATCGACAACCGTACGATGCGCCTCATGGAGCACCCGGCCATCTCCACCACTGGCTTTGCTGATGATGATCGCGGAGTTGTCCCAGAGGTCGCGGAGATCGTCGAGCACATTATGAACGATCTCGCCGCCGAAGGTGAAAACGACACCTACCGCATGGTCCAGAAGCTGCGCCGTAAGGTATCCAAGCTCATGGATTCGAAGTACAAGCGCGAGCCGGTCATCCTTCCGACCATCGTGCCTACCGCTTCCGGCAACATCGTTACAGATGATGATGATGTGGAAGCTTCGCGCGAGTCCCTGTAACTAGGATTCGCTCGTGGCCCACACGGCCTAGGCATTGTGTCCCCCAGCATCTAGCTATGCTGGGGGACATGTCGTTTTCTTCTGTGGAGCGCGCCCGCCTCGTCGCGCTATTTCATCAGCTTGGACCGGACGCTCCGACTCTGTGTGAGGGGTGGACCACCCGTGACCTTGCAGCCCATCTGTTGGTGCGTGAGAATCAACCCACCGCAGCACTTGGAATGTTCATTCCCGCCTTGCATGCTCACCTGGAGCGCGCCATGGGCAAACAGCGCCAGCGGGACTACGACGCGATTGTTGATGACTGGGGAGCAGGCCCAGGAAAGTTCAGTCCTGCCCGGCTTTTTGATTCCCAGATGAACACTGCGGAACACTTCGTGCATCTTGAGGACGTGCGCCGCGCCAATGGCATGGAATCCGAGAGGGAGTTCTCCCGTGCGGCACAGGACAAGCTCTATGGGACTCTGCGGCTTTTTGCCCCGCGCATGCTGGCAAAGTCTACCCAGCCTGTAGTTCTCTATCCCACAGGTTTCCCGCGTGTAGTCGCCGCCAATCACCACCGCGTTTCAGAGCATGGGGAGGCCGTGGTGCGCGTATTCGGCACGGCCCCGGAGCTGCTGTTGTGGGCCTATGGGCGTATCCCGGTGCACATTAAAGTGGAGGGAGACGCCACAGCGATTAAAATATCAAGTCTTTAGGGTTGACGTTGCTGTGGGGTCTTTAGCCGACATGTCCCTAAGTTTTTCACAAGTGGCCCGTGTGGCGCGTGTGACTAGAGGTACTTAAGCGGTTAAAGTAGTACTCATGTCTGTCAAAAATGCCCCGTCGCGCGGTTCCCGGCAAGGTAAGTCGCGCACGACTCGCGCCAAGGCCTCATCGGGCCGCAAGGCCAACCGCTCGCGTCCCTCGGGGCGCAGCACTTCAGGGACCCGTGCCAACGAGACCCTGGTCTTTAGCCCTCCGCATCGCGCCGCAGAAACCTCGGGCGAGCGCACCGGCAGTGCTTTCCACGCCGTCGGCAAGGGCATCGGTGCGATTTTTGGTGCCACCTCGCGCGGTATCGGCGGTATGGCACGCGGCTTGGGGCAGGGGATAGCCAGCCTCAAACCCAGTGGTGACAGCGAAGGCAGCGAGGGTTTAGAGGAAGATAATCTTTATGACCTCGAAGAAGACGTGAACAATGTAAGGGAGTCGGAAGAAATTTCTCAACGCGGAGTGTCAAACAAGCGAAGCAAGGTCACCAAGGCCCGGGACCGCGGCGGCGAGACTGAAACCGAAACTGAGGTTATGTCTGCAGCCCAGGGGGAGGGGGCTGGAGCGAAGCGGAGTACTGGTCCAGCGCGCAGCATCAAGCTGGGCAAACCTGACACCGTGGCGCTTGTGCTCATCGGCCTAGCGATCGTTTTGGCGTGCGCGGTGTGGTTCAACGTCGCCGGTGCGGTAGGCGTATTTATCACTCTGGCCACCAAGTATCTGATCGGCGCTGCGGCTTGGGTGCTGCCGGTTGCATTGGTTGCCTTGGCCACCTGGCTGATGTGGAGCGGTGGGGGCAAAGGCACCACCTTGCATGTTCCCCCGCGCGTTGTCGTGGGCACAGTCATCATCGTGGTCGCCATGCTTGGTCTTATCCATATCTTCGCGGGGCAACCGGCATTGGTATGGAATCCGCGCGGGGCTCTCTCAGCGGGTGAGGCAGGCGGCGCGATTGGTTTTGCCATAGGAACGCTCTTGGCCACAGCATTTAGCCCTTATGTGGCGGTGCCTTTGCTCATTCTGGTCATTGTTTATGGAGCCCTGCAGGTCACCGGCAACACGGTTCGCGAGGCCTATGATGTGGCCAAGTCCGAGCTTTCCCGTCTGTTTTCACAGCTTGGCAATGGGCGCGGTGGCTCCGAAGACGCGGAAGACGGTTTGGCTGCGCAAGACGATGATCTTTATGGCTTTGTCTCTGATGATATTGATGACATCGCGCATGGCCGCGAGCGTGAGCCACGCCGAGCAAGGGCGCAGGCCACTCCGCGCGCTAATCGGCGTCCCACTGCTTTTGAGGAATCGTCGAGTGAGCGTGGGGCTCGTAGCCGTGCTCAGCAGGCCTCCGCTCTCGCAGCTGCGGAAGAAACTGCTTATGGCTTCGACCCGGTCGCAGAAGATGCAGTAGTGAAGTCCTCGCCGGATCCCAGCGCTCAAGCCCCTGGTTACGCCCATCCCATGGCAGCGGATACGGACGAGATCCCTGTTGTTGACGCACCACCGGTTAGCAGTGGGCGTTGCGCTGTCCCCGAAGCTTCCGAGCACACTGAGGTCATAGACACCCGCCGTGCGGGTGCGTCTAGCGCCATCGGCGATGTGGCTGCGGCTGGTGCTGCCGGCGTCGCCGGTGCTGCGGGAATCGCCGGGGCTGTCGCGGGCGGATCGGCAGCAGCAGCGGCGGCACAGCAGAGCGCGCCTATCAAGGCCGCCAGCGATGCTGTTTCGGCTGCGCATCAGCAGGCTCGTGAGCTCTTCCGGGCTCGTTCCGGGAAAGACGCAGCCACGGGCGCCACCGTTGCGGAAGACGCGGCACCGGCTCCGAGCGCGCCCAGTGTGCCGGCGTTGATCGATAGCGATCGCAGTTCCTATGCCGTCCCCACCACCGATCTTCTCACCGCGGGAAAGCCTGCTAAGGCCCGCACAGAGGCTAATGACCGCATCATTGAGGCTATTACCGAGGTATTCGAGGAGTTTAAGGTCGATGCCCACGTCACCGGCTTTAGTCGCGGCCCGACAGTCACCCGCTATGAGATAGAGCTGGGGCCAGGCGTAAAGGTCTCCAAGATTACTAACCTGCAGTCGAACCTTGCCTATGCGGTGGCCACTGAGAATGTCCGCCTGCTCACGCCGATTCCGGGCAAGTCCGCAGTGGGAATTGAGGTGCCCAATGCCGACCGTGAAATGGTGCGCCTGCGTGAGGTTCTGGAAGCCCCAGCCACGAGAGCTGACCATGACCCGATGCTCATTGGCCTGGGCAAAGACATCGAGGGAGAGTTCATTTCGGCCTCCGTGCAGAAGATGCCCCACCTGCTCGTTGCGGGTGCCACCGGTTCCGGTAAGTCCGCTTTTGTGAACTCCATGCTGGTCTCGCTGCTCACCCGCGCCACCCCGGAGGACGTGCGGCTTATCCTGGTCGATCCCAAGATGGTCGAGCTGACTCCCTATGAGGGAATCCCACACCTGATAACGCCGATCATCACCCAGCCGAAGAAGGCCGCAGCGGCTTTGCAGTGGTTGGTAGAGGAGATGGAGCAGCGCTACATGGATATGAAGTCTGCGCGCGTTCGCCACATCAAGGACTACAACCGTAAGGTCTCCTCCGGGGAGATCACCGCGCCGGCCGGTTCCGAGCGTGTCATGCGGCCCTATCCGTTCATCGTGTGCGTCGTCGACGAGCTTGCGGATCTCATGATGACCGCCCCGAAAGAGATCGAGGAGTCCATCGTCCGCATCACGCAGAAGGCGCGTGCGGCAGGCATCCACCTTGTTCTTGCCACGCAGCGCCCGTCAGTCGACGTCGTCACAGGCCTCATCAAGACCAATGTTCCCTCGCGGCTCGCCTTTGCGACGTCCTCCTTGACAGACTCCCGCGTCATCCTCGACCAGGGCGGTGCCGAGAAACTCATCGGCATGGGAGATGGCCTGTTCATTCCGCAGGGTGGACGCCCCGTACGCATGCAGGGTGCCTTCGTCTCCGATGACGAGGTACAGGCCGTGGTCGACGCCGCGAAGGAGCAGGGCGAGCCCAACTACGCTGAGGGCGTTACCGAGGAAAAGAAGTCCGAGGCCAAGCGAGAGATCGACGATGACATTGGAAAGGACCTCGACGATCTGCTCGAGGCCGTCGAGCTTGTCGTCACCTCGCAGTTGGGCTCGACCTCAATGCTGCAGCGTAAGCTGCGTATTGGTTTCGCCAAGGCTGGGCGCTTGATGGATCTTATGGAGTCCCGCGGCGTCGTGGGCCCCTCGGAGGGCTCGAAGGCTCGCGAGGTCCTAGTGAAGCCGGAAGAATTGGATACAATTATTTGGATGATTAAGGGCGCAGACCCAGCGGATGCGCCAAAGGAGATGCAAGAGGAATTGGCCTTGGAAGACTCGCAGACGGAGGCGGACCTCGGTACGCAAGGTTCCAGCTCGGAAGGCGAAGAAACCACCGTTATCAACGGAGGAAGCCCCGAGACGCGCAACGTCGCGGCCACGTACAACCCTTCCGCCGGAGCGTTTTAGTTCGCCGCCTCACAAGCGAGCGCGGGGCTTAGTGTAGAGTGGGGAAAGTCTTGGAGGGGAGTACCCCGTTCTACGGCGCTGATCGTCAACACGGCAATCCTTAGAGGTTCCCGGTCGCGCCGGCCCAGTTCTACTGGGTGGGAGAGACCTCCGGTCACACCGTTATTACTACGACCGGAGGGACTCTAACATGGGTGTGCCTTTATGGATCTGGATTGTCACCTTGGTGGTAATCCTCGGATTCTTCATATTTGATTTTTATTCTCACGTCCGTACGCCGCACGAGCCTTCGCTGAAGGAATCGGGGTTCTGGACTGCCTTCTACGTGGGCTTGGCATTGCTATTCGGCCTCGGGGTCTGGATCATCTGGGACCACGAGCACGCCATGCAGTACTACACCGGTTATGTTACGGAAAAGGCTCTTTCCGTTGACAACCTCTTCGTCTTCGCCCTCATCATGGGAGCGTTCAAGATTCCCCGCAAGTTCCAGCAAAAGGTCTTGCTTATAGGCATCGTCCTCGCGCTAGTTTGCCGCCTCGTGTTCATCTTGATGGGCGCCGCGATCATCGCCGCCTGGTCCGATGTCTTCTACATCTTCGCGGTATTCCTTCTCTATACCGCCATCAAGCTCATCATCGATGAGGTTCGGGATGCCCCAGAGACCGACCCCAACGACATGCTGATCATCAAGTGGCTTCGCAAGGTGGTTCACGTTACCCCGCGCTACCACGGCGATAGGCTCATGCACCGCGAGGAGTCCGGCAAGAAGAAGGGCAAGCTGGGCTTCACGCCGCTGTTTATCGCGCTCGTTTCCATCGGGCTTGTCGACGTCATGTTTGCATTCGACTCCATCCCCGCCATCTACGGCATCACCTCGGAAGCATTCCTCGTATTCACCACGAATGCCTTCTCCTTGATGGGTCTGCGCCAGATGTACTTCCTGCTCGACGGCCTGCTCGATCGTCTTGTCTACCTGCCCTATGGTCTGGGAATCATCCTAGGCTTCATCGGCGTGAAGCTGCTCTTCCACGCTCTGCACGAGAACAACCTTCCCTTTATCAACGGCGGCGACAACGTTCCCGGCATCCCGGAGATTCCCACCATGCTCTCGCTACTTATCATCGTGGGAGTCCTCGTGGTCACCGTGCTCGCCTCCATTGTCAAGAACAAACGTGATGAGGTTCAGGGCGGCATTCGCGTCCACCACAATCACTATGACTGGGACGAGGAGGGTCACAAGATCGTGCGTGACCGCCACGGTGACTTGGTTGGTCTTGCCACCGAGGTTCCCAAGAGCGAGCTGCCTTAAAGCCACTCGTGGCGCGCCCTGGCAGTCGCGTGTAGCTGCGGTGCAGGGGCGCGATCTTTCTACAGGCTCGGTGAAGGATCCCACTGGCGGAAAGTGCGCGCTCTTAGGCAACCAGCCCGAAAGTAGGGGTCCACATCGAGCAACGCAATGGCGGAACTCACGCCAGTGTTCGTGCTAGACAGCCGCAGCAGCAGAAGTTCCCCGCCCTGCGAATCACTGAAAGGTCCGGCCGAGATGAGCTGGCCGGCGTGGCTTAGTCCTCGCAGAAACTCCAAGTGGGCTGCACCATTTTCGGCGATGAGGGGGTTATTGGGCCGATAGTCGTAGGTGACGGCGAAGATGCTCATTTCGTCATTTTAGGATCAGCTGGAGCTTCGCGCAGTGCCCGCAAGGGTTGAGGGTAGGATATGGGGCGTGAATCGATCTGAACGTAAGCGCAGTCAGACTTCGGACCTAAACCCGGAAGTCTCCAATTGGAACTTGCCTAACTTCCTGACTAGCTTGCGCATTCTTTTCATCCCCGTTTTTGCGTGGATGGTGCTTGCCGGTTATGACTGGTGGGCTTTCGGGGTATTCGCAGCGTTGATGGTGACAGACAAGCTCGACGGCGACATTGCCCGCGCGCGCGGTCTCGTGACCAACTTTGGAAAGATCGCTGACCCCATCGCCGATAAGGCGCTCATGACCACAGCCTTGGTGTGCCTGAACATCACTGACGTATTGCCGGTGTGGATAACTGTGGTCATCTTAATCCGCGAGTTTGGAATCACCGTATGGAGGATGGCGCTGCTGCGTCAGGGCAAGGTTGTTCCAGCCTCCCAGGGCGGAAAGCTCAAGACCGTTCTGCAGGCTCTGGCCGTAGCTCTCTACCTGTGCCCGCTGCCCGGCTGGATGGGTATCCCCACACTCATTGTCATGCTCCTCGCCGTTGCCGTCACGGTGGTGACCGGCGTGCAGTATCTCATCGCAGGCAGGAAAGAGAACCGATGACTCCGCACGCCGAGGAGGGCGTTGCGCTCAGCGAGCGGGTAATTGCGTCCCTGTCTGCGAGAGGGGAGACGCTCGGCTTTTGTGAATCGCTGACCGCCGGGCTTGCCGCCGCTACGGTGGCTTGTGTGCCTGGGGCTTCAGCCGTGTTGAGAGGTGGCCTTGTCACCTACGCCACTGAGGTTAAAGCGCACTTTCTCCGTGTCCCTGTCGCTCAATTGAACAAGCAGGGGGTTGTCTCTGCGGCCACCGCCTTGGCCATGTCTCAGGCCGCACTCACGGAGATTTCCTCTGATTGGGCGCTCTCCTTGACGGGAGTGGCAGGCCCCGGTCTGCAAGAGGGCAAGCCGGCGGGCACTGTTTTCATCGGCCTTGCTCACTATGATCGCGGGACTGGGCGGGTCGACGCACACGCCTTCGAAAAGCACTTCAGCGGCGACCGCGCGCAGGTTCGCCAAGGGGCTGTGGAAGAGTGCCTGCGCCTGCTGCTTGAAGCATTAGCGAAGTAGTCTTCCCAAAATAGTTCCGGCCGCGGGGAACAATCAGCGAGCCCGGGGCGTTTAAACTAACGATGAACACTACAACAGCACTTCTTGAGAAGCCTTCAAACGCCGGCCAGGCGCAAGTGCCTGGTGCCGTCACCACCCGTCGTACTCCTGAGCCCCTGCTCCGCCAGGCCTTGGGACTTACCTTGCGCGCTTTCCGCGCTGACAAGGGCGTCACCCTTAGGGAGCTCGCCGCCGTTGCGCGCGTGTCGCCGGGGTACCTCTCGGAGCTAGAACGTGGACGCAAGGAAGTCTCTTCCGAGCTCCTTGCCGCCGTGTGCCACGCACTCGAGGTCAGCGTCGCAGACGTCCTGATTGAGGCTGCGGGTTTTATGGCTCTGCCCTCCATGGATGAGGAGCTGGCTTCGACTGCTCCCGCCGCCTCCGAGGCTTAAAAGGGTTCTAAGGACGCCAATGAACGCGGTGGGGTTTAATTCCTGTGCCGTGGCGTGCTTTGGTCGCCTTTGTGCCGAGGAAGTGCGGCGTTAGTGCCTATGCTCGGCTAGTATGTACACCGTAGAAACAAGAAGTAGAAACAAGAATTTAGAGAACAACCTTAGGAAGGCCTAAACCACCATGGCGAATCCATTTGTAAAGGCGTGGAAGTACTTGATGGCCCTCTTCGATTCCAAGATCGAAGAGAACGCGGATCCCAAGATCCAAATCGAGCAAGCCATCGAGGAAGCGCAGCGTCAGCACCAGGAGCTCTCCCAGCAAGCGGCTGCCGTCATCGGTAATCAGCGCCAGCTAGAGATGCAGCTCAACCGTCGTCTCAGCGAGATCGAGAAGCTGCAGGGCAATACCCGCCAGGCACTCGAGTTGGCAGATAAGGCTCGCGCCGGCGGCGATGAGAACAAGGCCGTGGAGTACGAGAACGCGGCTGAGGCCTTCGCTGCGCAGCTGGTCACCGCAGAGCAGTCCGTGGAAGACACCAAGAAGCTCCACGATCAGTCCCTGCAGCAGGCTGAACAGGCCAAGAAGGCTGTTGAGCGCAACGGCATGGCCCTGCGTGAGAAGGTCAACGAGCGCTCGAAGCTCCTTTCGCAGCTTGAGCAGGCCAAGATGCAGGAGAAGGTCTCTGAGTCCCTCAGCTCCATGAATGAGCTCACGGCTAACGGCAACTCCCCGTCGCTTGATGCGGTGCGGGACAAGATTGAGCGCCGCTACACCAAGGCTCTCGGCCAAGCCGAACTGGCTGAAAACTCCGTTTCCAACCGCATGCACGAGATCCAGCAGGCCGGCGTCCAGATGGCTGGGCACTCTCGCCTCGAGCAGATTCGTGCGGAGATGAACTCCGGCACGAAGGAAGTCCAGTCCGGTGCGAAGGAAGCCATCGAAGGCGCGAAGGCTGCTGACTCCGCAGCGGATGCGGCGGCACAGCCTAGCGCCGTCAACGATGACGCAGTGCAGGCCCGCCTGCGCGAGCTGCGTGGTGAATAAGGCCTAAGGCCTCGTTTCATAACCCAAAACCCTGGCGCTTAGCTTCCACTACCTCCCGAAAGTATTAAGGGAAGTCGAGGAGCTAAGCGCCAGGGTTTTCTCCTGCCTCGAGAACGAGGAGCTAGGAGAGTGCTTGCTTTAGTCGCCCACACCGCGGGCTTGGAGGGCCTCGCCCATGGCGCGGGCCCTGCGGATGGAGCGAATGATGACCGGGGTTCCGAAAGCCAGCAGAGAGGCGCCGGCTCCCCGTGCCTTGCGAGCTTCTAGGACTTCCGTGACAGTGCCGAGCATGAGCGGCAGGAGCCGGATCGTAAGGGACATCGCCAAGCTGATGTTTTCCACGGGCAACCCCAAGCGGCCTAGGGGTGCGAAGAACCTCTCGAATGCGTCCATCATCGCGGCAACCGTCGTGGTCAAGGTGAGCAATACGGCGGCAATGATCGCTGCATAGACCCTAAAGAACATGACCGCGGCGGTAGTGGCATCACTTTGCCACCACTGGAATGCGGCGAGGGGGACAAGAATAGCCAGCGGGGGCGCCAACTGGGCCAAAGCGATGGGCGGGGGAATCTTAGCTAGGGGGTAGAAAAGGAGTACTACGGCGGCACAGGCGGCGGCGGAGGCAATGGTGGATGCGAAGGCCGTGGTGGAGACGATGAAGACTACGAGTACCACGAACTTCAGACCGGCGGGCACGCGGTGGATGAAGGTATCGGCGTCTACATAAAAGCCTAAGGGGATGGAGTGCGGCATATTAGTTTCCTTGCAGAGGGCGACTCGCCATGAGATCGCGGTAGAAGGAAGTGACCTCGTCAGGCGCACCATCGGCAGCGATGCGATGCTGGTCTATGCACACAACGCGATCGAAGTCGGAGAGAAACTCGAGATCGTGCGTCACCACGATGAGTTGCTGATTTAAGTCCGCGAACTCTCGCCGAATCCTATCGCGGTTGCGAAGATCGAGAAGAGTGGTGGGCTCATCAGCGATGATGAGGACAGGGTCAATGACGAGCACTGCGGCGAGCGCCAGGAGCTGTTTCTGTCCGCCGGAGAGAGTGTGAGGGGACTGCTCGGCGAGCGCGCTGAGGCCGAAACGCTGCAGAGCTGCATCCACGCGCGTGGATACCTCTTCCTTTGGCAATTTGAGGCGCCGCAGCGAAAAAGCCACGTCATCCTTCACATTAGGCATGACAATCTGATTTTCGGCGTCTGAGAAGACGAAGCCGACCTTCTTGCGGATATCCTTGCCATGCTTGGCGACGTCGACCCCATCCACGAGGACTTGGCCCTTGGTAGGTTCACCCAGCCCGTTAATGAGCCTTGTGAGCGTGGACTTGCCGCCGCCGTTGGCGCCGATGATCCCGATGCGCTGTTCGCTCAGGACAAGATTGATGTCAGTGAGGACGGGAGTGTCATAGAAGCTGACACTGAGGTCCCGAAACTCTATGCTAGGCATGGCGGTTTAGACGCTCTGAGCAGGCAGGGGTTGTTGCTTGCTGGTGCGTCCCATGAGATCGGGGAAGGCAGCGTGCACGGCTGCAGCGATGGCGACCATAACCGCGATCTTGATGAAATCAGGGACGAGGAAGGGAATCTGCGCCATAAGTGCAGCGCCGAAATCGATTCCGTTGCGGAATACCAGTCCGATAGAGCCGCAGAGGTACTGGGTGGCGAGTCCTGCGAGGGCGGCAAGAATAAGGAATCCGATGAGCGCGCCCTTGTTGCGGCGCGGCGCGCGGTAGGCGATGATACCGGCGACGAAGGGCGCGATGGCATAGCCGACGATGTATCCGACGGTTGGGCCAGCCAGAGCAGAAAGCGCGCTGCGGCCGCCAGCTAGAACCGGCAGGCCGACAAGACCGAGCAACAGGAAGAGCAGGCCGACATATAGACCTCGGCGGCCGCCAAGCACTAGGCCGGCGAGGACGATGACGGCATTCTGCATGACGATGGGGACGCCCGCAGTGGGGCTAGGGATAGAGACAAAGGCGAAGACAATGATGAGTGCTGTAAACACCGCGACATAGGCGATGGTGGAAGCAGTCGAGTTCTTTTTCATGTGCCATAGAGTAGCAGAGGAGGTGATAAGTACTGCAAAAGAGGGGTGTTGAACCGTGTTCAACAAGGTCGAACGGGGGTGGGGAGGTGGAAAGGTAGAATGACGGTCATGCGTTTGACGGAATACCACCAGCTCGTCGTTGATGAGTTCGGTGACGCGAAAGGAAAGTGGATTAGCCACTCGCACGTTCTGGCCAAGCTGGGAGATACCCCAGATGCGCTCATCGAACGTGGGATCGATCCGGGTCGAGTGTGGGACGGGCTGTGTGAGGACTTTCAGATTCCTCCCGAGAGGCGCCTTGGGCTCGACAGGCCGGATAGCTAGGGTGTCGCGATTCGAACAGGTGTGTGTAATATGGGCGGTGGTGTCACGGTGGACTTTAGGATGATCATTGTTCCTCACCGCGGGTGGCCGGCGGGCTTTCCGCTCCCCGGCGCTGGCGGTGGGAGCGGGGGAACCGTGAGGTTGCTCTCGCAGTCTAAAAGTTCACGTTAATAATTAAGAAGTACCGGTAGAGACAAGATAGGTATACAGCATGGCTACAAAGAAGAAGTCCGTTTCGGCCGCAACCAAGGGCGATGATCGCAAGAAGGCCTTGGATGCCGCCATGTCTATGATTGAAAAGGACTTTGGCAAGGGTGCGGTCATGCGTTTGGGGGATGACAACCGCCCTCCCATCCAGGTCATTTCCTCTGGAAATACCGCTATCGACATCGCTCTCGGCATCGGAGGCTTCCCCCGCGGTCGCATCGTGGAGATCTATGGTCCAGAGTCTTCGGGTAAGACCACCGTTGCCTTGCATGCCATTGCTTCGGCTCAGAAGGCAGGGGGCATTGCCGCTTTTATCGATGCCGAGCACGCACTCGATCCGGAGTACGCCCGGTTGCTGGGCGTAGACACCGACAACTTGCTCGTCTCTCAGCCGGACACGGGTGAGCAGGCTTTGGAGATCGCCGATATGCTGGTGCGTTCCGGCGCCATCGATATTATCGTCATTGACTCGGTTGCTGCTCTAACTCCAAAGGCGGAAATTGAGGGCGAGATGGGAGATAGCCACGTCGGTTTGCAGGCCCGTTTGATGTCTCAGGCCCTGCGCAAGATGACGGGCGCGCTCTATAACTCTGGCACTACCGCGATTTTCATCAACCAGCTGCGTGAGAAGATCGGCGTCATGTTCGGTTCTCCCGAGACCACCACAGGCGGCAAGGCGCTGAAGTTCTACGCGTCGGTGCGCTGCGATATTCGCCGCATTCAAACACTCAAGGACGGCCAAGACGCCATAGGCAACCGGACCAAGCTCAAGGTTGTTAAGAACAAGGTATCGCCGCCTTTCAAGATCGCCGAGTTCGACATCATGTATGGCGAGGGCATTTCGCGTGAGTCCTCCATCATCGACCTCGGTGTGGAAAACGGCTTCATTAAGAAATCCGGCTCTTGGTTTACCTACGAGGGTGACCAGTTGGGGCAAGGCAAGGAAAAGGCGCGCAACTTCCTGAAGGACAACAAGGCCTTGGCGGATGAGATCGAGCGCAAGATCTTCGAGAAGCTGGGCGTTGGTGGTGCCGTTCCGGCCGATGATTCCGTTGCCATGGATGTCCCGGGCGCGGATGATCCGCTCACGGATGACGCGGTGGATCTGGTTCCCAACGTTGACTTCGATGATGATTAAATGAGCACTGCTCCACGCGATAAGCTCGCCGCTTTGCGCCATGCCCTGGAAGAATATGAATCTGGTGCGGGCGGCGGCGAGCTTTTTGATCATGAAAAAGACGCCGCAATGGCTAAGGTGCGCAACCGTGCGCTGCTTTTGCTCGACCACCGAGCGCGTTCACGCCACGAGCTTAAGACCCGTCTCCTTGCTCTCGACTTCGACCCAGAGATAGTCGCGGAGGTCACCGCGGACCTAGTTCGCCTCGGTTTGGTCGATGATGAGAGTTTTGCCAAAGAATGGGTCCGCCAACGCCATGCAGCCCGCGGGAAGTCAAGGTGGGTCCTCGACCGCGAGCTACAGCAGAAGGGGATAGGCGCTGAGGAACGCAGCACGGCTCTTTCCCAGGTCTCTGAGGAATCCGAGGAGGAGCAGGCCCGCGTTCTCGCGTTCAAGAAAGCCCGCAGTATTAAGGCGGTGCCGGCGGATCGGGGCGACTTCGACAAGCAGCTGCGCCGCGTGGTGGGGGTTCTTGCTCGGCGCGGCTACTCACAGGTGGCCTCTCTGCGTATTGCAAGGGAAGCTCTCGAGGAACGGATATCGCAGCTCGAGGACGACTAAACGGCCCGCGCCACGTGAATGGAGGCGCAGGCCGTTGTTGGCGAGGGTGATTACTCGTTAGGGTTGCGGATTTCTTTGTAACCAGGGGCGTGCCAGTCAGCGTTGACCTGGTCCTTGGTTTCGAGTCCCTGGGAAGGATGCTGCGGAACCTTGGCCACGATGTTCTTACGCGCTCGCCCGGCTCGTAGCTGGCGTTCGATGCGTTCTGCGAGGACGGTAAGACCCCAGTTGATGACGATCATGATGATTGCCACCACGGTCAAAGAGGCGAGGTAGTTCTGGTTGAAGGAAGCAGATTGGATGCCGGAGCGAACAACCTCGACGTAGCCAATCTGATAGCCCAGGGCCGAATCCTTCAGCGCGATGACCATCTGTGAAATCAGAGCGGGCAACATGGCGGCAACGGCCTGCGGCAGGAGAATCTTAACCATGGTCTGGCGGTGGGTAAGTCCCAGCGCCCGAGCAGCTTCGGTCTGCCCCTTGGGCAGAGAACGAATTCCCGAGCGCAGGATTTCTGCGATAACTGAGCCGTTGTAGAGGGTCAGGGCCAAGACTACCGCACTAAACGCCAGGTGCCGAGAGGGCACCATGTTGTAGATGGCGAAGAGCTGATAGGCAAAGATCATCAGAAGCAGCACGGGGATGGCGCGGAAGAACTCCACTATTACCCCACAGAACTTGCGAACGAAAATGTTCTCGCTCAGGCGTCCCAATCCGAAGAGGACACCGAAGACGATGGCCAAGAAGATTGAAGCGATGGCCGAAAACAGCGTTCCCTTCAGGCCAGGCAGCAGGTAGGTCGTCCATGTCTGAGCCTTGAGGAAGGGAGTCCACAGGTCGCTAGCAAACTGGCCGCGGCTGTTAAGAGTGGCTATTATCCACCCGAAGATAGCTAAGAGAATGAGGGAAACTATCGCGGTATAGATCCGGTTGTTGCGCCGTCCCTTGGGGCCGGGCGCGTCATAGAGCACTGTTGCGCGTACAGACATTATTTCTGCACCGCCAGTTTCTCAGATAGCTTGCCTAGGCCAAGTCCCATCGGCAGGGTCAAGATGATGAAGCCGAGCGCGAAGATGAAGAAGATGATAAACAGCTGGCTGGCATGCATCTCGATGGTGGACTTCATCAGCAGCGAGGCTTCCGCGACGCCGATGACAGAAGCGATGGTGGTGTTCTTGGTCAAAGCAATAAGGGTATTGCCCAGCGGCACGATTGCCGCGCGAAGGGCTTGAGGGAAGACGATTTTGCCGAAAGTTTGATTAAACGTCAGCCCCAACGAACGCGCAGCCTCGGCCTGGCCAAAATCGACCGTGTTGATACCAGAGCGTAGCGACTCCGCCACGAAGGCCGAGGTATAGGCGATGAAGCCCAAGATAGCGAGGCGGAAGTTGTTATCAACCAGGAAGGTGGCTGAATCGCGGCTGGCCAGAGCCAAACCTAGATTCTGATAGAGGCCGAAAGAGCAGAAGAGGATGACCAGCGTCAACGGAGTGTTGCGCAGGATCGTGATGTAGGTGGTGGCGAACCAGCGCAGAACCGAGACGGGGGAAACACGCATCGCCGCGAGAATGGTGCCCAACACCATGGAGCCGAGGGCGGACCAAAGGGTGAGCTGAATAGTCAGCCAGAAAGCCGGCCAGAGGGCCGGGCCCAGCTGAGTCCACATTGAACTCATGATTTTCCTTTGCGGGTGAGGTGTAGAAAACGGTTAAGGCAGGGAGCCGCATTCAGCGGATTTCTCCCTGCCGGCGCTTTTAGGACTTGATGAAGGAGAGGTCGCCGACCTTGCCTGGCTCAACTCCGCCGCCATCGCCAAGGTTGGCGGAGACGATTTCGTCGAACTCGCCCGAGGTCTGCATTTCCTCGAGGGCCTTGTTGATGGCGTCGGTGGCCTCGGTATCGTCCTTCTTCAGGCCAATGCCGTAGTACTCATCTGTGAAGGGAGCGCCGTCCTTTTCCAGCTCGATGAGCTTGAACTTGCCCTCGTTCTGAGCCGAGTAGCCGTTGAGGATGGTGGCGTCTGTGGTCAGAGCATCGACATTGCCCTGGCCGAGTGCCTCGACACAGGAAGAATAGGTGTCATACTCCTGCAGCTGCACGGTGGGGAGTGCTTCCTTGACCTTCTGAGCCGGGGTGGAACCGGTGACCGAACAGAGGATCTTGCCGTCGAGTCCATCTAGGCCGGTGATGTCAGTGTTGTCCTTGGAGACCAGCAGCGCTTGGTGGGTGAGCAGGTAAGGGCCACCGAAGTTGACCTTCTCCGCACGCGAGGCGTTGATGGAATAGGTAGCCGCGATGATATCGACCTCACCGTTTTGGATGAGGGTCTCGCGCTGAGCCGAGGGCGACTCACGCCACTCGATGGTGGGCTCTGCCCAGCCCTTGTCCTTGGCGATCTGATTGACCACGTAGGTGGCGACGTCGATGTCGAGGCCGGTCATTTTGCCGTCACCCTCGCGCAGGCCGAGGCCGGGCTGGTCAAACTTCGTACCGATGGTCACGGAGCCGGATTCGATTTTGGAGAGCAGGCCCTCTCCGTCGTCGGAAGAACCGCAGGCTACGAGGACTGAGCCGGTAGCAGCAAGGGCGGCGACGGTGGCGGCGATGCGAGTGAAAGAACGAGACATGAGATTTTCTCCTTGATGAGTGGGTTGGATGAGCTGGAGGGAGGAAATTCGACTGGAGGTCTTAGTGATGCAAGATCTTGCCCAAGAAATCCTTGGCACGGCTGGACTGAGGATTGTTGAAGAAGGACTCGGGGTCGGTATCCTCGACGATCTCGCCATCAGCCATGAACAGGATTCGGTCCGCGGCCTTGCGGGCGAAGCCCATCTCGTGGGTGACCACGACCATCGTCATGCCTTCCTTTGCCAGGTCAGTCATGACGTCGAGGACCTCGTTGACCATTTCAGGGTCGAGGGCCGAAGTGGGTTCGTCGAAAAGCATGACCTTGGGCCTCATGGCCAGCGCGCGGGCGATGGCCACACGCTGCTGCTGGCCGCCCGAAAGCTGCGCCGGGTACTTCTCCGCCTGGGTGGCGATGCCGACGCGATCAAGCAATTGCATAGCCAGCTTGTCTGCCTCGGCCTTCTTCATCTTGCGTACCTTGATGGGGCCGAGAGTGACATTCTCTTTGATGCTCAGGTGAGGAAAGAGATTGAATTGCTGGAAAACCATTCCGACATCCGCCCGGAGCTTCGCCAGCTGGTTTCCCTCCTCGGGCAGAATCTTGCTGTCGATCGAAATGGTGCCTTCCTCGATGGTCTCGAGGCGGTTGATGGTTCGGCAGAGTGTTGACTTGCCGGAGCCCGAAGGACCAAGAACGACGACGACTTCCCCGTGTCCGATCTCCAAGTTGATGTCGGTGAGAGCATGGAAGTCATCAAAGTACTTATTGACGCCCTCAATCTTTATCATCGGAGTGCCGACCGCTGCGTCACCAGCGGGGTTGAGCACAGAATCATTCATTTCACATGTCCTTGTCTATTGTGAACTGAAACATATTGGGATAGTAGGTGACTTTCGAGCTGCTACGGCGCTAGTTCCGGTAACGGATGAATAACAATCCGAACCTTATAAATAAAGTGGTCGTTGACCAGTGATTTATCTCCAAGGTCCTTAAGTGTCGATGATTGAGCCGCGGGGAGGCAAAGCACCTTTCTATTACCCTATAGATAAAACGCTTGCTGGTGCAAAACCATACGCGCATTGAGGCGGAAGGAAGGGTGTTATGAGTTGAAAGATCTGGCCGTTAGAATGGCCAAGCGTGAGCGCGTCAAATACCCCATCAGCACCTCGCACCTATGAGGTGCGAACCTTTGGCTGTCAGATGAATGTCCACGACTCCGAGCGAATCTCCGGCCTCTTAGAGCAGGCCGGCTACAGCGCGGCCAAGGACTCGGACCCAGACCTCGTGGTCTTTAATACCTGCGCCGTCCGCGACAATGCTGACAAAAGGCTCTACGGCACCCTGGGCGCCTTAAAGAAGGTCAAGGACAATCACCCCGGCATGCAGATCGCCGTCGGCGGCTGCTTGGCGCAAAAGGACAAGGACACTGTTCTAGATAACGCCCCGTGGGTCGACGCCGTATTCGGCACCCACAACATGGGGGCGCTGCCGGCGCTTCTCGAGCGAGCCCGCCACAACAATGAGGCCCAAGTCGAGATCGTCGATTCCCTCGAAGCCTTCCCCTCGGTGTTGCCCGCCAAGCGTGAATCGGCCTACGCAGGATGGGTCTCTGTGTCGGTAGGCTGCAATAATACGTGCACCTTCTGCATCGTTCCTTCCCTGCGCGGCAAGGAAGAGGACCGCCGCCCCGGCGACATCTTGGCTGAGGTGCAAGCTCTCGTGGAGCAGGGGGTTTCCGAAATCACGCTGCTGGGTCAAAACGTCAATGCCTATGGCGTGAACTTTGCCGATCCGGATCTGCCACGAGACAAGTTTGCCTTCTCCAAGCTCTTGCGTGCAGTTGGCCAGATTGAAGGCCTGGAGCGGCTGCGTTTTACCTCCCCGCACCCGGCAGAGTTTAGCTCGGATGTCATCGAGGCAATGGCCGAGACTCCCGCGGTATGTCCCCAGCTGCATATGCCCCTGCAATCCGGATCCGACAGGGTTCTTAAGGAAATGCGCCGTTCCTATCGTTCGCGCAAGTTCCTAGGGATCCTCGAGGAAGTTCGGGAGAAGATGCCGCACGCCGCCATTACCACGGACATCATCGTCGGATTCCCGGGCGAGACGGAGGAAGACTTCCAGGCTACGCTCGATGTAGTTGAGCGCGCTCGTTTCGCCTCCGCCTATACTTTCCAGTATTCGCTGCGTCCGGGCACGCCTGCCGCAGATATGGCAGAGCAGGTACCCAAAGCGGTGGTTCAAGAGCGTTTCGAGCGCCTAGTGGCCCTGCAGGATCGTATTCAGGCGGAGGAGAACTCCCGCCTCATCGGCACCGACGTAGAGCTGCTTGTGCAGTCCGAGGGCGGCCGCAAGAACGATGAGACCCATCGCCTCAGTGGTCGCGCTCGCGATGGCAGGCTGGTCCACTTCGCACCCGCGACCGTGGAGGGGAAGGAGATGGCGGGGGAGATTCGCCCGGGAGACGTAGTGCACACGCGCGTCACCGACGCGGGTTCCTTCTTCCTCGTCGCCGACTCGGGAATAACCGGGCATAGGCGCACCAAGGCCGGAGATATGTCGGCCGCGGGGAAGACACCCACGACCGCGCCCGTCGGCGTGGGGCTTGGCCTGCCCACGATACGGGATTCCGCTGCCACCGGCGCGGGTTGCTGCACGGAGTAGGGTAGTGCTTTATGAGTGAAAAGAGTGCCCACGAGGCCGAGCGTCAGGCCGCCAAGAAGATGGATTTGCGCAATCAATCGATCACCTTGGCGGTTGCGGCGGTGGCCTTCTACCTCTCGCTGGTTCTTCCCTACGCGGGCTCAGCCCACGGTTGGGAGGCATTGCTCCTTGGGGTAGGCAGCGAAGGGGTCAAGATCTCGCTGATGGAAGTTGTTGCGGCGTGGTTGCGGCTTCTTGGCCTGGGTATCCTCACCCCCCTCACCCTTCTTACTCACCGCACCAACCTTGGTCTAGTGGCGTGGATGATGGTGACGGTAGCCTTCTTCATCTCGCTGTGGGGTTTCTGGTTCCGCGGATCCACTGGTGACGGCCCTGGTATCGGCATGTGGCTGGCGGTGGTGGCAAGCGGCGCTGCTTTCTTGGCCTATAGCCTGGTCGCGCTGCGTCGCAGCCCAGCTCAGCAGGAGGCGGAAGCGCGAGCTCGCGCGGCGGCTGGGGAACTCGATTCCGTAGCGCGCCTGCAGTCCGAGGTGGCATTTAACGCCCCCGCCGAGGAGAATCCCCTGCTTGTCGACGATAGGCGCCGCCAAGCCGCAGCCCGCCACCGACACCAAGACTAGCTAGCGCAACTTCTTCTCCCACGCCGAGGCCTGGGAGATGACTTTTGCCCCAAGGTGAGCGTAGATGGCTGCCATGGCCTTATCCTCGGCCGCTAGGGAGAAGTAGGCGCGGCGCACGTGTGGCCAATAGGCGTTTACTTTGTGGAGTGCGACTAGCTTGGCCAACATGGCCAGCCCACGGCCGCGATAAGAGCGGTCGCTCACGGTCAGCGTCCACTCGCATACTTGGGGATCGGCATCTTCTTGGCGCGCCAGCTCGGTCAAAGCTAGGACTTGCCCATCGGAGTCGAGCACAGCGGCCAAGAGAGTGTGCGCGCGGCGGACGCGGATGCGAGAGCGTGCCTGAGCCAAGCGTTCGCGGTCCCAGGGCTGGGGCGCGACCGTCAGTTTTCCGTGATGAGAGTCTGCGGTGGCGAGGGTAAGGAGGCGCGTGACATCGTCGAGGTAGCGCTCGGGAATATCATAGTCCGGCCATACCTGCGCGCTCAGCCCCGGTGTGATGAGTGGGGTGACTGGGTTCGAGGCAATCTCACTGACCAGCTGCTGCTCGCTATGTCGCAGTTCGAAGCCCAGCTCCGCGTATACGCCCGCTAGCGCGTCCTTCTGGGATGAGAGGCCTGGCGGGTGCAGAAGACCCACCTGGGCTATGTCGCGTCCAAGACGGCGCACGAGATCTAGGGCTGTGCGCGCCATCCACAGCGCAAGCTCGCGCGCATCTGGGTCGAATTCTTCACCGGGCAAGGGCAAATATTCAGGAGCAAAGACAAGCTCGATCTCTGCGGTGGAAGTGTCTTCCTTGAGCGGCAAGGAGATATTGATGAATCCTTCGCAGTCCAACTCCGGCGAAGGAGCGGCTGCGGGAACGGAAACGAATCCCAGAGAAGACACTTCCCCGAGGGTGGGAGGGTGGGCAACGACCCCGAATAAGTATCCGCGATACTCGCTCGATCCGCGCAGACCCTGAAGCACGCGGTGGGTGGTGGTTGATGCCGCCGCGTCGCCACATGCTTCTTGGGCTGCCAAGTTCGCGCAAAATACGAAAGTGCGGATGCAATCGCCCGGCTCCGCCGCCCCTAGAGGGGGCGGCGCTATTTGCACCAGTTGCACTTAGTTGTCGTTAATTGCGCGTGCAGCCACGTCAGCGAATTCTTGCCATTGCTCAGCCTGCGCACGCAGGGAGGCGGCCCGTGAAGAGTCTCCCTTCGCCTCAGCGGCTTGCGCTTGGGCCTCGAAGTCATCGACCTTGGCCTGGAACTGGGCGGCACGAGCCTGCGCCTCAGGATCCGTGCGGCGCCACTGCTGCTCTTCTGCCGCGGAGACGCGCTTTTCTAGGGCCTCGATCTTAGCCTCGTACTCGCGAACCTGGGCGCGCGGGACGAAACCAATCTCTTCCCACTTTTCCTGCAACTCACGTAGCTTGGCTTTTGCTGCATCGATCGAATGCGCAGGATCAATTTGCGCATCATATTCAGCGATAAGCGCGTCCTTGGCTGCCGCGTTGGAGGCAAATTCCTTGTCGCGCTCATCGTTGACGGCGTTGCGGGCATCGAAGAAGTGATCTTGGGCGGCCCGGAATGCGGCCCACAGCTTGTCATCGACCTCGCGGGGGGCGCGCCCGGCTGCCTTCCATTCGGTCATAAGATCGCGGTATGCACGGGCGGTCTCGGCCCAATCCGTGGATTCCTGGAGCGCGCGTGCTCGCTCGACGAGGTCTTCCTTCTTCTTCCGCGCCGTGGCCCGGTTGCGATCAAGCTCGGCAAAGTGTGCGCCGCGCCGACGATTGAAGGAATCACGGGCACGCGAGTAGCGCTTCCACAGCGCGTCATCGCTCTTGCGATCGATGCCCTTGATCTGCTTCCATTCCTCAAGAATCTCGCGGATGCGATCGCCGGCCGCGCGCCATTCAGTGGATTCTGCCGCAATGGCCTCCGCCTCGTTGGCGAGCTTCTCCTTGGCCGCGATTGCCTCGGCGCGCCGCTCTTGGCGCTGCTGTGCCGCGGCTTCTCCGGCCTTAACGGAGTGCTCGATGATGTCTAAAAGGCGAGTATCCAAAGCCGCAATGTCACCGATGACTGCCGCCTCAGGGAGGCCTAGTTGCAGCTCCTTGGCGCTGGCCTTGATCGATTCCGCCTCCGCAGGGTGCGCTTTGAGGCGAGCCTCCAAAAGCTCGACTTCCGTGGCGAGATCGTCATAGCGGGATCCATAGTGCGCCAAACCCTCGGCCGGCGTGCCAGCCTGCCACTGTCCGATCTTGCGCTCTCCCTCGGGGCCCGTGACGTACACGGTTCCGTCTTCGGCCACGCGGCCCCAATCAGCTGGATTGCTGCGAGCAGGAGTGGAGACTATCGCAGACTGGCCGCTCGGGCGCGGACCCTTCTTGGGCATTGCACCTGGGCTGGGGATGGGGGTCATCTTGAACCGTCCTTATAAAATACACATACGCCGCGCGACACGGCTGCCAATGATTACGTCACATTCGACTCTTTACCCTACCGCGAACCACTTGCTCGCGGAGGAGGAACTTTTAATTATGTTCCTTCCCCGCGGCTAAGATGGTCAATCAATGAGAAGAATAATGGTGATGCCCTCCAGCCCCGCCCTCGTCCGCGAGCTTTCCCCTGCGGACGCCCCCAGCCGCATCCTGCTCGAAGCTGCCGTACAGTGCGCGCGTTCGGCCATGAAGGCGGGTATCGAGAAAGTGGATATTGTGGGCTCGAGGGATAAGCGTTGGCGCACGGGCCTTGAGGGGAGTTTCCGGGCGTGGGGGGCGGCGTCGCTTAGCGTGGGCGCGGGGATCTTCCTGCCGGAGCTTTTGGCGCGCTACGTTTTAAGCTTCGTGCCAGGACTGGGCGTCGAGGAATCGCGCGCGAACCTGGGTGTGCCGCGCGAGGATACGCTCACCGTCGTCGTCGTTGACGGTAGTGCCGGGTTGACACAGCGGGCGCCGCTTGCGCTTGTCGAAGGCGCAGTACACACCCACCACTGGTGCCAAAAGGTATGCGCCGGGCGAGATGTCGAGCCCTGTGACAAGGATGCGCTTGCGGCCGCGGGTGTGCAAGAGCCCCAACTGTGGGAGGAGCTTGCGCGGCTGGGTCCGCGTAGTGCGGAGCTTGTAGCCGCAGATGCCACCCTCGGCGTGGGTCGCTACGTAGCCGGATGGGAGCTTTGAGATGATAAAACCTATTGCCGTGGTCGGGCCCACGGCCTCGGGAAAGTCCGCGCTGGGATTGGCCCTGGCGCACGCGCTCGACGGCGAGGTAGTAAACGTCGATTCCATGCAGCTCTACCGGGGGATGGACATTGGTACCGCGAAGTTGATGCCGGACGAGCGCGAGGGGATACCACACCATCAGCTCGACGTGTGGGATGTCACCGAACCGGCGTCGGTGGCGCGCTACCAAGAAGCCGCCATCCGCGACGTCGAGGACATCATGGCCCGCGGCAAGGTACCGCTGCTCGTTGGCGGGTCCATGCTCTACGTCCAATCCCTCATCGATGACTGGCAGTTCCCGCCGACTGATCCACAGGTCAGGGCGAAGTATGAGCAGAGGCGGCGTGAGATTGGTACTGCAGAACTACACGCAGAGCTAGCCGCGGTAGACCCTGCCGCCGCGCTGATCATCGAGGACAATGATCCGCGCCGCACTGTGCGGGCTCTGGAGGTCATCGAGCTTACTGGGAGGCCTTTCCAAGCCAGCCAGCCTCCCAAGGACGCCGAACCGCGGTGGGGTACGCGCATACTGGGGCTAAAAACTACGGGGGAGTGGCTCAACCCGCGTATCGAGCTGCGTACGCGGCAGATGTTCGAGCGCGGTCTGGAAGATGAGGCGCGTTTGCTGCAAGAGCGCGGCCTGGTGGCCCAGTCCACCGCCGGGCGTGCCATCGGCTACGCGCAGGTTCTTTCCTTCCTCACCGGTGAGCTGACCTGGGAAGAAGCCCTGGAACAGACCATCTACGGCACCCGGCGCTACGTGCGGCGTCAGCGTTCATGGTTCAACCGCGATCGAAGAGTTCATTGGCTCGACGCGCAAGGAGATACTGCGGCGCAGGCCCTAAAAATCGTGGGGTAGGATTGCGCGCATGAAATTTGCAAAAGGCCACGGAACCGAAAATGACTTCATTATCGTTGAGGATTATGCAGCGGAGCGCCCGCTCGCGCCGGAGCGCGTCGCCCTGCTGTGTGACCGCCGAGCAGGCATAGGTGCAGATGGGCTTTTGCGCGTCGTGCGCGCGGGCGCGCTCCTGCAGGCGGGCGAGGTTTCCGCCCTGGCTCCCGGAATCGCTGAGGATGACTGGTTCATGGACTATCGCAACGCCGATGGCTCCGTTGCCGAAATGTGTGGCAATGGCACGCGCGTCTTCGCTCATTGGTTGCGCTCGCACGGGCTGGTGTCCTCAGATGCGTTTACCGTGGGCACGCGCGCGGGTGCCAAGCCAGTCGTGGTGGAATCGTGGGATGCTAATGACGCCGTCGTCAGCGTGGAAATGGGAGAAGCCAAGGTCACGGGTGTCTCTACGGCGTCGATGGCGGGCGAGCGCTTCGCCGGCTTGGGCGTCGATATGGGCAACCCGCACTTGGCTGCCGTCGTGCCCGGCCTGACGCCCCGCCGTCTGGGAGAACTGAGCTTTGTCCAACCCGACTATGATGCAGACTTCTTCCCTGCGGGCGTCAACGTGGAGGTTCTTACCCCCTTGGAGGAGGGGCAGGTGCACATGCGCGTCTTCGAGCGCGGGGTCGGGGAGACTCGCTCGTGCGGGACAGGCACCGTTGCTGCAGCTCGCGCCGCGCTTGCCGACGGCGGCTTTGGAACCGGAAGCGTCACCGTCAACGTCCCAGGCGGCCAAGTGCAGGTCGATATTTTCGATGGCGGATCTAGGCTGACCGGGCCTTCGAAAATAGTGGCCGAGGGCCAAACGAGCCTTTAGTCTTGGTTCTTGCGGCGGTTGTAGTCTGTGCCTAAGGCAAGCGCCGCCTTGCGGGCCAAAAGCCAGCTGTCCTTGAGCTCTGCGGCGCGCTTGTCAGTGACTTTAAGCAGGGTTTCTAGCTCATCATTGGTGACGCTAGAGAACTGTAGCCGCGTGTTGAGCCGGCGTAGGAAGCGCCGTGCACCGGCGAGGTCGAAGTGAAAAGCCTCAATTTCCGGGGAAGCGCAGTCGAGGTCGAGCAGTGCAGGGCGGTGCAGGGTGCGATCCGCGATGGCCTCGGTGTCCTCACTCAGCTCAAAGTCTTGAAACTCTATGATGACGTCCTGTAGGTCCTCTGCGGACAGGCGGATGGAGTTGCGTAGCGCAATTTGCTCAGAGGAAGCCGGGCGCGAATTAAACATCAGCCAAGCTGCCGCAGTCAGTGCGAGCGCAATGACAAGGCCGGGAAGCTTCAACGTGGCGATGAGGAAGACGGTTGCCGATACTGCAAGCATGACCGCCAGCGCAAACTTTAGCGGGTAGCGGTGTGCGGCGTTACCGGGGAGCGGAAGCTGCATCAACGTCGCCTTCTCCTTACTGTGTTGAATCTTGCTGGAGCCCTGTTGAACAAAAGCCTTGTTGGACAAAAGCCTTGTTGGACAAACTCTCATAGGCACAAAGACACTTGGGATTCTACTAGGCTGTCGCGAACAAGCCGAGGGAACTGTGACGGTTGATGCCAAGTTGTTGCCTAATCGAGACTCGGCCGAACTAGTGTCCGCCGCAGCCTCCGGAGCCGCAGCCACAGCTCCCGCCGCCGCATCCGCCGCCGGTGGGAAGTGCAATCGAGGCCGTTAATAGCGCCGTTCCTGCAAGTACGGAGCCTTTCTCGGGTAGTTCGCCGAAAGACTCGGGCAGGCAAAGGTCGAAGGGGAACGCGCCGTCCATGATGAGATGCATGAACTTCTCTCCGGTGAGCTGGTTGTGGCGCCATTCTGATTCCATGACGCGGGCGGAGAACTCACAGGCTGGGGTTGGGGCATGAGAACCGGAGCCCTTGGCAACGATTTCGGCACCCTCGGAGTTAAAAGTAGCCGGGTATGCCCCTTCGGAAGCCTCGTAAGAATCGGCGTCTGCATAGCGGCGTACATCAAGGCCCATCGCGGTGATCCCGACCTGCTGCCATTGCTGCTGCTCTACATCAGCCAACAGCGGGCCTTGCGCTAGGTTAGCGGTGGCAGTTGCCAGGGTAGTGCCAAAAGGATCAACAATCTCGAGGTAAGCCAGGACATCGTTGACCATGTCTACGTGGGCGAAGGCCTGGGTGACAGCCTCGAAGCCAATGTAAGTAGCGAAGGGCTCGACAGCGAGGATATTGATCTCTGCCCCGGAAGGGTCAGTGAACTGGATGAGCTGACCGCCCCGGACCTCACCGGTCACGGTCAAAAGGTTGGTGGAGATTGCGGCCTCCACGGCGTCTTGCCAGCGCTCGAAGTTCAGCCCAATGGCCTGCATTTCGAGGTTGTCTTTCACGGCTGCGCCGGAGGCGGAAACATTCGCGGTCATGTCGACTAGTGTATCCCGCAAAGCCAAACGGTGAAAAGCCGCTGCCTTCCCGAACCTGCGCAAAGCATGGGAATAAGGTGCACAAACCCAAAATGCGATTGACTAATTGCCCGTCTGACGTGAGATAATAGGACGAGTATGAGCAATTCCCATGAACAGAATCAAAAACCATCGCGGCAGCATGCCGCGCCATCCCACGAAGAGCTGCTCAAACGCGCTTTTCGGGACAACGCTCCGCAGGAGACATGCCTAGTCTCCTCCCTAGAAGATCCCACAACAGGCGAGCTCGATCTGGCCGAGCGCAGGTCTTTCCAGCGCGTTACGCGGGATACCACCATCCACGCTGAGGACACCACGGACGGCTACGAAGTCGAGTACCGAAAGCTCCGCCTCGAGCAGGTTATTCTCGTCGGCGTGTGGACTGAAGGCACCGTCGCCGAGGTCGAGGCCACCATGGCTGAGTTGTCGGCGCTGACGGAAACCGCCGGTGCCATCGTCGTCGAGATGCTCTATCAAAAGCGTGACAAGCCCGATCCTGGTACCTTTGTCGGCTCCGGCAAGGTTAAGGAGCTCAAGGAGATAGTCGAGTCCACAGGCGCCGACACCGTAGTCTGTGATGGAGAGTTGACCCCAGGCCAGCTCTCAGCGCTCGAGCGTGCTCTCAACACCAAGGTCATTGACCGCACGATGCTCATCCTCGATATCTTTGCCCAGCATGCCAAATCTAAGGAAGGCAAGGCCCAGGTCTCTCTGGCGCAGCTGGAGTACCTGTATACCCATACGCGTGGCTGGGGCGGGAACCTCTCGCGCCAGGCAGGCGGACGCGCTGGCTCGAATGGCGGCGTCGGATTGCGCGGCCCCGGTGAGACCAAGATCGAGACCGACAGGCGCCGCATCCGCACGCAGATGGCGCTGCTGCGCAAGGAACTTAAGTCGATGAAGACCGCGCGCGAGGTCAAACGCTCGCAACGCCGCGCTTCCTCGGTGCCCCAGATTGCCATCGCCGGCTATACCAACGCGGGCAAATCCAGTCTCATCAACGCCATGACCGGAGCGGGCGTTTTGGTGGAAGATGCGCTCTTTGCCACCTTGGACCCGACCACGCGCCGCGCAGAGCTGGGGGACGGGCGCCAGGTCGTATTCACCGATACGGTCGGCTTCGTGCGCCACCTGCCCACGCAGCTCGTCGAGGCCTTCAAGTCCACGCTGGAGGAGGTCCTCGGCGCCGATCTCATGCTGCACGTCGTCGACGGCTCGGATCCCTTCCCCCTCAAGCAGATCGAGGCGGTCAACAAGGTCATTTATGACATCGTCAAGGACACCGGCGAGAAGGCCCCGCCCGAGATTATTGTCATCAACAAGATTGATGAGGCGGCTCCACTCGTCCTCGCCGAGCTGCGCCACGTCCTCGACCGGGATAACGTGGTCTATGTTTCGGCCCGCACGGGACAAGGCGTCGACGAGCTCACCTCGCGGGTGGAGCTCTTCCTCAACGCTCGCGACGAACACGTCCGGTTGTTGGTGCCTTTTACCCGCGGGGACGTCGTTTCGCGCGTCCACGCCCATGGAACCGTGCGCGAGGAGGAGTACACCCCCCAAGGCACGCTTGTCGACGTACGTCTTCCCGCACCACTCGCGCTCGAGCTCGCCGAGTTCGTGGTGGAGAAAAAGGTTTCCTGATTTGGGGCCGGATAGGCCATAATTGGGGTTCGTGAGTACATTTTTTGGATGGCGCGTCCACGGTGACGGCCGCAAGATTGAACCAGGCGCGGTCGTCGCCCCCGAAGAAAGACTGAGTTGGGGCCGCACCATCGGCATCGGCATGCAGCACGTGGTGGCAATGTTCGGCGCCACGTTGTTGGTGCCGACACTGACGGGTTTCCCCGTCAATACCACTCTGCTCTTTTCGGGCGTGGGCACGATCCTCTTCCTGCTCATCACCCGCAACCGCCTGCCATCCTACCTTGGTTCCTCCTTTGCCTTTATTGCGCCTTTGACTGCATCCCAACAGTATGGAATAAGTGCTCAGGCAGGATCGATACTTGTCACCGGTGTGGTCTTGGTGCTCATCGGCTTCGCAGTTAAGGCCGCCGGGCGCAAGGTGCTTGATGCGGTCATGCCGCCGGCTGTCACAGGTGCAATCGTGGCGCTTATCGGGCTGAATCTTGCCCCGGCTGCCACCTCCAACTTCCAGACGCAGCCGCTGGTGGCTCTCGTTACGCTCGTGGCCATCGTCGCGGCAACCGTGGGCGGGCGCGGAATGGTTGCGCGCCTGGGAATCCTCATTGGAGTGGTTATCGGCTGGCTGTTTGCAGCGCTGACGGGCAATCTTGCCGAAGGCACAGCGGAAACCATCCGCGAGGCCGCCTGGGTGGGGCTGCCGCAGTTCCATTCCCCGGAGTTCCATTTTTCTGCGATCATCGTCGCGCTACCGGTCCTCGCCGTCCTTATTGCCGAGAACATCGGCCATGTCAAGGCTGTGTCCGAGATGACCAAGCGTGACCTCGATGATCTCGCCGGCGATGCTCTCATCGCCGACGGCCTCGCCACCTCCATCGCCGGTGGTTTCGGCGGCTCGGGCACGACCACCTACGCCGAAAACATTGGCGTGATGGCGGCTACTCGGGTTTACTCCACCGCGGCCTACTGGGTAGCTGCGGTATTCGCCATCTGTTTAGCCTTCATCCCCAAGTTCGGGGCCTTAATTTTTACTATTCCCACCGGAGTCTTGGGAGGGGCGACACTGGTGCTCTACGGCCTCATCGGGATGCTAGGTATCCGCATCTGGATGGATAACAAGGTCAATTTCAACAATCCGGTGAACCTGACCTGCGCAGCAGTGGCTCTTATCGCGGGTATTGGAAACCTCACGCTATCCATTGGTTCCGTATCTTTGGAGGGCATTGCCTGGGGCTCAGTGGGGGTTATCGTGGTCTATCCGGTTGCCAAGTGGCTCTACGAGAAGGTCGGAGAAGGTCGCGGCGCGCGCTACTGATTGCCTAGTTTGGTTTCTGTTTGGTGACGCGGGCAACAAGTTATCCACAGGTTGGCGCCTTGGATCTAGCCAGCGGATGGTAAGCAGCCATAGTCTTTGAGCCATGGACGCCCTTGAAGCTTATATTGTCGCCGCAGCCCCCGGCATGGATATCCTCGCCGCGGCCTGGGGCAAGCAAGAAGGCGAGCTCCTCGAGATGGGTGCCAGCGATACAGACGCGCGCGAAATTCTGGGCCTAGCTCACATCTACTTCGGGCCGACTGCCTATACGGCGATGCAAGCTGCAGCGCGCGGGAGCCGCCACCTTCTGTCGACGCTGCGCATGATCGAGCGCTACGCACAACGCCTGTCTTCTCGGCGCTCTGCCTGGCTGCTGCGCAAAGAGCTGTGTACTCGGGGAGAGTCGGCAGCGCAGCTGGAAAGGCGCGCACGCGAGCTGGTTCGAGAATTGGCTGTCCCGCGGCCGCCGAGCCAGGGCGTGCGGCTGACTCGCCGTGCGAGGGCTCCGTGGACGTTGACAATAACCGGCCCTTCAGATTTGGTGGCCCAGCTGAGCGCGGCGATAGACCCCCAATCTCCGTTGGATTCTGTCCAGAAGATCTTCTTCGGTGGCGGAGCAGGCTCTGCACCGGCTGCGGCTACGAATGTCATTATTGAGCTGGATCAACTCGACAAGGTTGTGTCAGGTCGCGGTGATGAAGTTACGGTGACGATGACGAACGGGGCGACGATAACCGGAGCCGAGCTGGCGCGCAAACGGCTCCTCGAGCACGGCTACGTGACCTTGATTCACCCGCTCGAGGGGCCGGTCAATCTCTATCGTGCCTCGCGTCACGCAAGCAGAAAGCAGCGCCTTATGATGTCAGCGGAAAATCCCCGTTGCGCCTGGCCCGGCTGCAACCATCCCGCGGATAGCGCCCAGGCTCATCACCTCAAAGCCTGGAGTCGCGGGGGAGAGACTAACCCGGGGAATCTGGCTACCTGCTGCGCCTATCACAACGGGGTCAATAGTGATGACCCGTTGGCGCTCACGAGCCGAGGGCGGCTAGAGCGCATAGCAGGCAAGGTAGTGTGGATACCTCCCTGGGCTCGGCCCTAAAACGCGAAACCCGCCTCCTGATTTTAAGGAAGCGGGTTAGCGGAGCGTGGAGAATTAAGACGCGTCAAGGTCCTTTTCGATAAGACCGGCGATCTTCTCTACGGCCTCAGGGTTCTCGGAGGTGACGGTGACCTCGTCACCCTGCTCGGCGCCGAGAGCCATGATCATCAGGGAAGACGCAGCATCGGTCTCGTCCTCGTCCTCGTCACCGACGAGGGTGAGGAAGATGTCCTCGTCGTACTCTCCGGCAGCGTCAGCGATGATGGAAGCTGGGCGAGCGTGCAGCCCAACGGAGGAGCCTACTTTTACAGTCTTGGAAGCCATAATGGGATCCTAACCTTTCGTTGAAGTCGAATTAATCTCTAACCAGTGTACGAGCCTTTGGGTTAGGCTGCCACGGAACTTTCTTTTGCAGCTGCTGCTTCGATGGTCTTATTGGGCCACAGCTGCTTCATCGCGATAACTGCGACTGCAGAAACTACGATTCCTGCAGCCAGGGATACTAGGAAGCCCCAGATAGGATCGATGGCGAAGAACACGAAGATGCCTCCGTGCGGAGCGCGCGAAATTACACCGAAGGCCATGGACAACGCGCCGGTGACTGCGCCACCAACCATCATCGAAGGGATGACGCGCAGGGGATCCGCCGCAGCGAAGGGGATTGCGCCCTCGGACACGAAGGACAGACCCAGCAGCCACGCGGACTTGCCGTTTTCTTGCTCGGCGGGAGTGAACAGGTTCTTGCGCACGAAGGTGGCAAGGGAGAGCGCGATGGGCGGAACCATGCCGGTAGCCATGACCGCAGCCATGATTTGCATAGACGCTTCGTCTCCGGTGGAAAGGCCGGCGGTAGCAAAGAGGTATGCAGCCTTGTTGACGGGACCGCCCAGGTCGAAGCACATCATCAGGCCGAGAATGATTCCAAGCAGCACAGCGGAAGAACCAGACATCGACGACAGCCAGTTCTGCAGACCCGCCATGAGGTTAGCCAGCGGTGCGCCGAGCAGCAGGAACATCAAGAGTCCAACGACGAGCGAGGTCAAAAGCGGAATGATGACGACGGGCATGAGGGAGCCGATCCAGCGCGGAACCTTCCACTTGCCAATCCACATCGCGATGAAGCCGGCGAGCAGACCAGTGACAAGACCGCCGATGAACCCGGCGCCCAAGGTCACGGAGATAGCGCCGCCTACGAAGCCGGGGGCGATGCCGGGACGTCCGGCGAAGGCAAAGGCGATGTAGCCGGATAGCGCTGCGACGATAAAGCCCATCGCCGCCTGGCCAGTGGCAAAGAGTACCGCACCAAGGTAAAGCATGAATCCAGCGCGATCGAAGGTCATAAGTGCGCCATCGACCTCGACTTGGTGGCCGGGCAGGTTAGTCAGCGAGTAGTTGGTCGCGATGGCCTGCCAGCCGTTGGCCATGTCGTAGCCTCCGAAGAGGAAGCCTAGTGCGAGGAGCAGTCCGCCGGCCGCGACGAAGGGAACCATGTAGGAAACACCCGTCATGATGGCCTGCTGAATGCGCTTGCCCCACCCCAGGCTCTCGCCCTCGCCGGCGGCTTCAGCTGGCGCAGAACCGGCCGTCCCTGCGACCTTGCGGGCGTTGGGATTGTGGGCGGCGGCGATAGCCTCATCGAGCATGACGCCGGGCTCGTTGATGGCGCGTTTGACGCCGGATTCGATGACAGGCTTGCCTGCGAAGCGCTCGCGGTCGCGCACTCCGACGTCGGTGGCGAAGATGACGGCGTCGGCCGCGGCGATAGTGGCCTGCGACATGGACTCATTGTTGGATGAGCCTTGGGTCTCTACGGTCAAATCGACGTCGTCCCGCGCGTCGGCGGTTTGGGTCAGGGCGTCGGCTGCCATGTAGGTGTGCGCGATTCCTGTGGGGCAGGCGGTAACCGCGACGACCCGCGTTGCCTTGGAGTCGCCGGCCGGCTTTTCTTCCGCTGCTGGGGCGGGGGCCTTCTTGGTTTTCTTGGCATTGACCACGTCGAGGACGAGCTTAACGATCTCGTCTTCGGTCTTGACAGTGCGCAGGGCTTCCAGGAAGTCCTTCTTAACTAGCGCGCGGGCGAGCTTGGACAGGATTCGCAGGTGTTCTTTGCCACCGCCGGCGGGTGCCGCGATGAGGAATACCAGGTGGGCGTCTCCGTCGGGGCCGGAGAAATCAACGCCGCGGGAGAGGCGGGCGAAAGCCAGGGTAGGTTCGGAGACGACCTCCGAGCGGCAGTGGGGGATAGCGACTCCGCCAGGAACACCCGTTCCGGCCTGGGATTCGCGCTTGATGGCGGGTTGGGCTAGTCCTTCGACGTCGCTGGCACGCCCGGTGTTGTGTACCAAGGTGGCGAGGTGGGTGATGACGGATTCGACGTTGTAGCCGAAGTCCGCGTCTAGCGCCACCAGGTCCCTGGTGATGAGATCGGTTGTCATGAGTAGAGCTCCTTCAAGTTGGATGAGGTTGTTATGACAAGAGCGAAACGGTGGTCCCTTCAATGTTAAGCGTTTCCGGCGCAGGAATCTGCGTTCCGGGCAGGCCCGCAGCCGCGGTGCCGTAGGCGACCGATTGCGCGAGCGCGGCGGTGAAGTCCTTGCCCGCTTTTCGGGCGAGGATGTAGCCAGCCAGGGAAGAATCCCCAGCACCCACGGTTGAGCGCACCGTCACAGGCGGCGGGGTGGCCTTCCACGCACCCTGGGTGGTGACGAGGACTGCGCCAGCCCCGCCAAGGGTGACAAGAACCTCGTCGATGCCGCGCTTGACGACGACGCGTGCCGCCTCCACCACACCGCTAAAGTCCCCTTCCTCGGCAGCCTTTTCTAAGGCGAGACCGTCCGTGTCGGTGAGCTGACCGAGCTCGAGCCCGTTGGGCTTGATGAGGTGCGGGGCGGCGGCGTCGAGGTTGGCTCCCAAGGCTTGCATGGGGGCGTCGGAAGTATCGACGGCGATGCGTGCGTTCGGGGCCGCAGTGCGAAGTGCGGCCGTGAGTTGGGAGTACCAGTCGACGGGCACGCCCTGGGGCAGAGATCCGGCCATGACGATCCACTCGGCCTTGGCCGCGAGCCCTTCGAGGCTGGAGATGAGTGAGCGCTGCTCGGCCTGGCTGAGGGCGGGGCCGGGGTCGTTGATCTTGGTGGTCGTGCCGTCGGGCTCTGTGACGGTGGTGTTGATTCGGACCTTGTCGGCGATGCGAACCGCCTGGGCTGGAATCTGTGCTTCAGATATGAGAGTGAGAAAAGAATCACTTTCGGCAGCGGGGAAGAGGGCGGTTGTCTCTTCGCCGGCAAGGAAAGCGGCGTGGGAGACATTGACCCCCTTTCCGCCGGCCACTTGGGTTACCTGCGCCGCGCGGTGCACGGCTCCGCGGGTGAGGGTCTCATCAAGTGAGAGAGTGACATCGATGCTGGGGTTGGGGGTCAGCGTGAGGATCATGGTGGGCATCCGTCCCTTCGGCATTGTGCGTATATTGGGAGAAAACGCGCAGGCTATTGCCGTGTGGTGGATTCTCCCGCCTAATGTCGATTGTTGCCCGTTTGTGTCCGAATGTCAATCAAGTAAGTGTGGTTTTCATTGCTTTTTTGCCCGGTTTGTGATGTTCTGGGTTAAAGAAAAACTAACTCTTCGAAGGAATTGTGGTTATGACTAACGCATCCCCGTCCACTATCAAAGGAACCGGAGTTGTCTCTGGCGTCGCTTACGCCGAGGCCGTGTGGGTACGGCCGCGGCCCGATCTTCCCACTGCGGGGGAGCCGATCGAGGAGTCGCGTCGCGATTCCGAGTATGACCGGTTCCTCGAAGCGGTAGACATCGTTGCCTCCCGCCTTGAACAGCGCGCCGCCGGCGCGGATGGCCAGGCCGCAGAAGTCCTGGGAGCCACCGCGGGCATGGTCAAGGACCGTGGTTGGCACAAGGCCGTGCGCAAAGGCATCCGGGCAGGTAAATCCGCGGAATACGCCACCGTGTGTGCCACCGATAAGTTTGTCACCATGTTCGAAGCGGCGGGCGGCGTTATGGCTGAGCGCACCACCGATTTGAAGGATGTGCGTGACCGCGTCATCGCAGAGCTGCGTGGCGAGCAAGAGCCAGGGCTGCCCTTGGTTGAGGGCGAGGCAGTTCTCTTTGCTGCGGATCTCGCTCCTGCTGATACCGCCACTCTAGACACCGCCCACATTAAGGCCCTCGTGACCGAGCTGGGCGGGCCGACCAGCCACACGGCGATCATCGCTAGGCAGCTCAACATTCCGTGCATCGTCGCTGTGGGTGCACGCCTGCGCGAGATTGAATCCGGGGAGCTCGTATTCGTCGACGGGGCAGTGGGAACCGTGCGCCTCGGCGTCGATCCCGCTGAGTCGCGCAAGGCGGTCGAGGAGTATCGCGAAAAGGCCGCCCGCGTGGCGCAATGGCGTGGTCCTGCCGAAACCAAGGATGGGTATCGCGTTCAGCTGCTGGCGAATGTGGCCGATGGAAACGCCGCCCGCATCGCCTCCGACTCCCAAGCAGAAGGCATTGGTCTCTATCGCACGGAGCTTTCTTTCCTCTCGGCCAGCGAGGAACCCACCGTAGATGAGCAGGCGCGTATCTACGCCAAGGTTTTCAATGCCTACCCGCATTCGAAGGTCGTCGTACGCACGCTCGATGCAGGCTCTGATAAGCCCATTTCCTACGCCACGCTGACGTCGGAGGAAAACCCGGCCCTGGGTGTGCGCGGCTTGCGCGTTGCTCGTGATAACGAGGCCCTGCTTACCCGCCAGCTTGATGCTATTGCGCAGGCTGCAGCGGAGCGCGGCGAGGACGCTCCTACGTGGGTAATGGCTCCTATGGTCGCGACTTCGACTGAGGCGAAGTGGTTCTCCGGCCTGTGCCGCGAGCGCGGGCTGACCCCGGGAGCCATGATCGAGGTTCCCGCCGCTGCGCTCATGGCGGATACGATCATGCCGCACTTGGACTTTGTTTCCATCGGCACCAATGACCTAACGCAGTACACCATGGCTGCTGACCGCCTCTCCCCGCAGTTGGCTTATCTTACGGATCCGTGGCAGCCGGCGGTGCTTCGCCTCATCCGGCATACGTGCGTGGTCGGGCGGGACAACAACGTTCCGGTCGGGGTATGCGGCGAGGCTGCAGCTGACCCAGTTCTGGCTTGTGTTCTCACCGGTCTTGGCGTCAACTCTCTGTCGGCCGCTTCGACGGCTGTGGCAGGAGTTGGTGCGCAGTTGGCTGAGGTCACGCTCGAAGAATGCCAGAAGATGGCGGAGGCTGCTATCGACGCAGAAGGCCCCACCGAAGCGCGTGCGAGCGTGTTCAAAGTCATGGAGCAGTTCAAGAACTAAACTCTCCAGAACGCGAAAAGAGGTACTTCCCTTTAAAAGGGGAGGCACCTCTTTTGCTTGCGCTACTGCTGGCCTAATTGGCCTCAAGCGGCACTATTCGTCGGCGACGACGACGTCGATCTCGCGCTCGCTGAGTGCGTCGATGAAGGACTGCGGGATTCCAGCATCGGTGACAACGACATCGATATCACCAATGGCGGCGAAGCTGACAAGATAATCGTTGCCAAGTTTGCTGGAATCGCACAGGACAACCACCTTGTTAGCATTGGTAACAAAGACGGATTTAATGGCGGCCTCTTGGGGGTCCGCCGTCGACAAGCCATGATCTAGCGTGAGTGCGTTGGTGCCGATGAAGGCGACGTCGGCACGCATGAGCGCCATGGTGCGCAGGGCAGTATCGCCCACGACGGCCTGCGTGATGGCGCGAACGGTCCCGCCGAGGAGTTGGACGTTGGGGACGCCGTTGCTGGCGAGCGAGAGAGCAATGGGTAGGGAGTTGGAGACGATACTTACCTGCTCATTGTTGTATCTTTGGCCAATCAGATCAGCAAGAGCGTTTATCGTAGTTCCTGCGTCGAGGAAGATGCTCGCGGAGCCGTGCGGGATGAAGTCGAGCGCTGCGCGAGCGATGGCGGCCTTGGCTCCCGAAGCGGAACGTTGCCGCGTGTCCAGCGTGAACTCGGCGGTCTGGAAGGAGCGGGAAGCCACGGCGCCACCGTGAACACGATGGACCACGCCCTCCTTGTCCAAGACGGCTAGATCTCGGCGAATCGTTTCGGCGGTGACATCAAAGCGCTCTGCGAGCTCGGTAACGTTGACTCTTCCCTCCACCGCCGTGAGGGAAGCGATTTGCCGGCGACGCTCCTCGGCGTACATGTATGTCTCCTTTTGCAGGTTCGCGGCTATGGGGGGACCCGAAGCCTACTGGGGCGGCCCCTGTGCTATTCCTCCATTCTGACAGACTTTGGGAACAAGTAAACGGAACCAAACAAAAATAATCGGAGATCGTGGGCACCTTAGCGTGGAAAATGGCCATTACAAGGAGTTTTGGTGGACTGTTAGAGACTCGTCACTTTCCTGAGCGGCGAAGGAAAACCAACTAAACGGGGGTGAAAACGCAACAAAGACCCAATGCGAGTCAGGCCTTTGTTGCGTTGCAGTGCGCTACAGGCGACGGAATACGGAAACCACTTTGCCCATGATGTCGGCTTCATCGCCCTTGATGGGGGAGTAGGCCTCATTGTGAGGCAGGAGCCAGATGCCCGAGGAATCGCGGTGGAACTCCTTAACCGTAGCCTCCTCGCCGTCAAGGAGAGCAGCCACGAACTCACCCTCCTCCGCGACAGACTGAGAGCGGACTACGACCCAATCTCCATTCAAGATGCCTGCATCCCGCATGGAATCACCCACAACTTTGAGCATGTAGAGTTCTCCGCCCCCGAGGATATCTCCGGGAAGGGGGAAATAGGTATCGATATTCTCCTCGGCCGTAATGGGCGAACCAGCGGCAATGCGACCGACCACCGGAACATAAGAAACGACAGAAGCATCTTCTGCAGGAGGCGTAGAGGCCGCAGGAGTGTGCCTCTTTGTACGGGAGGAGTGTTCGGTATCGAGGTGGCGAACGTCGACGGCGCGTGGTTTATTGGGGTCACGGCGCAAGAACCCCTTCTCCTCCAGCTGTTTGAGCTGGTAGGCCACGGAAGAGGTGGACTGCAGGCCCGCAGCATCCCCAATTTCCCGAATGCTAGGCGGATAGCCACGCAGCATCACCGCGTCATGGATGACGTCAAGGATGCGACGTTGGCGATCTGAGAGCTTGGTGATGTCTGGCTTTCCCGAGCTTTTGGCTGGAGTGCGTGGCATGGTTCCCTTCCGGGGGCGAACTATGGACTAGTGCTCGTTCTTTTATATCACGTTATGCACGAATGTTCGAGAAATATCCGCTAAGTGTGGACAGGTGTTCGATACCGTGCTATAAATCGAACGTAGAAGCTAATTCGAACATAATGGCGACTTAAGGCCAGGGTCCAGTCAATGACTCTCGCTACAGTAAGCGCCAATAGGTTACATACAAAAAGGACAATGGCATGACACTTCGTTTAGACCGCAATAGCGCACATCTAGCTGCAGGACAGCGTCGCCAGCCAGTAGTGCGCAGGGCAAGCGTCTGGGAGCCCCAGGCGGAACGCAGTCGAGTTGTCGGGCGGGGAAATGGATGTTCACATGCGGGAGGGGTTCGCACTCTCAGCGTGATTAGTAGAACAGGCGCTCCACCAGTATCTAGTGCGAAAGTCGCGCGGTATAGCGCGCAGGCGCAGGTGCCGTCCGAGGGCCACGATTCGAACAAAGGAAGCTATTTGCTCGGCAGCATCTTTGGCTTTGCTCTCATGATCTCCATCGTCTTGGGCGGCTTTACTGCTTCTGAAGAGCCTGGGATGGGCGCAGGAGCACCCCACGTAACAGGGGTGTCCTCGCAGCGTTAGGCAGCCCACTGCTCTAGGCGGACTCCTAGACGTATCGCCGGTTAGTCTCACCTGTCTACCGCGAACTAGAATAGGAACGGTTAATGCTGTTCGCGCCTCGTCGCCACCGTTCGAAGGAGATTCGCACCGTGTACTGTCCTTTTTGTCATAATGAGCAGTCAAAGGTCATCGATTCCCGCGTGGTCGATGGTGGTTCTGCAATTCGGCGCCGCCGGGAGTGCACTGCCTGCAAAGGACGTTTCACCACTGTGGAAAAGGCGGTGCTATTGGTGCTAAAACGCAACGGTCTGGCGGAACCTTTCAGCCGCGACAAGCTTATTCGCGGTGTCAGGCGGGCGTGCCAAGGGCGCGATGTATCAGATGATTCGCTCAAGAAGCTTGCGCAGCAGGTCGAAGAGACCGTGCGCAGTCATGGCTCCTCCCAGGTCAATGCTAACGATGTTGGTCTCGCCATTTTGGAGCCGTTGCGTGACCTCGACGAGGTCGCGTACCTGCGCTTTGCCTCTGTCTACAAGTCCTTCGAGAACGCTGACGACTTTGAGTCCGAAATCCGCTTGATGCGGCGCAGAGACCGCGGAGACTTTTAGACCTATCTCCTTGGAGGAGGAGGGCGCGTCGCCTCCTCCTCCTGCGCTCCAGCAGTCTCGGCGACTAGGGCAGGGGTGGTGGCTCGGCGAGAGGTCAGCGGAGCTTATCGGCTGCTTTTTGGATTCTGCGTAACGAGACCGCGTGGGCTGTGCCTAGCCGCTGCGCAAATAGAGAAACTCGCAGCTCCTCAATCATCCAGCGAATATCCTTGACGTCTTTGGACTTCTCACGTCCGGCTGGAAGGGCTTTGAGCCGGTTGTTGAGGTAGGCCTTAGCCTCGTCTACGTCACGCTGGCGATCGTCATCTTTTTCGGGGTCTAGGGACATTTCCTCCAAACGGATTCGCATTGCCTGCAGGTAGCGTGGCAGGTGGCGCAGGTGGGAGATCCCGTGCAGTGTGATCGCATTGGCTGGCAACAAGAAGCTAAGCTGGCTGCGCATGTCATCGATGGCAGGGCCTTCCCACTTCTTGAGTTCTTGGGATAGCGAGACATATTCCACCAGCCCTGGGGCCAAGGAGACAACCACCTGGCGGACACGCCCCGGGACTGCGGGTTTAATCGTGGCTAAGAGCTTTTTAAACTCTTCTGGCGTGCGTACTGCACCGCCGGCCTCAACGAGCAGGTCGCGCACGGCTGCCACGCGGGCGTCCTTGACTAGTCCTTCTGCACCGCCGGGCGGGTAAGAATCAACCGCGACTCGCTGCTGGAGCGGAAGACCCTTGACCATTTGCGGCCCTGAGACGGTGATTTCGCGCAACAGTAGCGTCAGCGTCGTGCTAAACATTGAAGCTTGCGCAGCGGCCTGGGTGGGGTGAACCCTTAAGGACACGCCCTCCTCAGAAATGACCAGCCCGGGGTAGGCTTTGACCTCGTGCCCATCAACGGTGGTGGTGATTTCTTCCTCCACGGCGCCAATGTTGTCAGAGGTCCACTCCTCGACTGCAGCGGACTCCGCCTTGCGCCCCACCCGGGAAACCGAGGACTTAATGTGGCCGGCCTGGCGTGTGGTCAGAGCGGCTAGATCACGGTCGCAGTCGATGACTTGGCCGCGTTTGTCAATAGCGGCGTAGTTCATCCGCAGGTGATCCGGCAGCCGGTCGGGACGAAAATCACTGGCGTTGATACCGTGGCCGCCGAGCTCGCGGAGGACGTCGGCAAGCTGCACAGAAAGTGGGCCCTCGTAGGGGATGAGGCGCGGTAGGGCGCGCTCGGCAAACTCGGGGGCGGGGACCACGGTGCGGCGCAGCGCCTTGGGCAGAGATCGGATCATCTCGGTGACGAGCTCAAGCCGCAGGCCGGGAACCAGCCAGTCAAAACCCTGCGCGTCGAGCCCGGCCAACAGCGGCACTGGCACGAGAACGGTCACGCCGTCGAGGGGGTCGCCCGGCTCGAACTTATAGGAAAGCTCGTAGTCGATGGAGCCCTTGCGCCAATGATCGGGGAATGCCTCCTCGGTCACGTCCTGATTGTCGCCGACGAGGGCATCTGGGTCGAAGTTGAGAAAGTCCCGATCGTTCCGGCGTTGCTTTTTCCACCAGGCATCAAAGTGACGCCCTGTGGTGGCGGACTCGGGCAGGCGGCGATCGTAGAAGTCGAAGAGGACGTCCTCGTCAACAACGATTCCCCGGCGCCGCGCCTTGTCCTCGTACTCCGCGGCGTCCTCCAGCTTGCGCACGTTATCGTGGAAGAAGCGGTGCTGAGTATGCCAGTCTCCCTTGATTAGCGCCTCACGAATGAACATATCGCGCGCGGCCTGGGCATCGACGCGGTGATAGGGGACAACGCGATCGGCCACGACGGGTACTCCATAGAGCGTGGATTTCTGGTGCACGACGGCCGCCGCCCGCTTGCGCGACCACGTCGGCTCGGAATAGTGATGCTTAAGCAGCTTGGCGCCGAGCTTTTCCACCCAGGCCGGATCGATAGCGGCGACGTCGCGGGCCCACAGGCGCGAGGTTTCCACCAACTCAGCGGCCATGACGAACTCCGGCGGCTTTTTTGCCAGGGCAGAACCGGGGAAGATACGGAAACGGGTATTCCGGGCGCCTTGAAACTCCTTGGACTCGCCGTCGCGGGCGCCAATATTCGACAGCAGCCCCGCTAGGAGGCTGAGGTGGATGTCATCGGCACGGCGCTCGGTGGATTCCTGGTGGCGCTGGGTCCAGCGCAGCTGCTTGGCGACGTCGCGCAGCTGACGCACCAAATCAAACCACTCCCGGATGCGCATGTAGTGCAGGTACTCGGCCTTCATGCGCTTGCGGAAGGCGTTGCCGGAGAGCTCGCCGCGGTTTTCCTGGACGTAGTCCCACAGCTTGAGCATCGAGAGGAAGTCTGAACTCTTGTCCTTGAAGCGGGCATGGGCTTGGTCGGCTTGGGCCTGCGCCTCCAAGGGGCGTTCGCGAACGTCTTGGATGGTCATCGCGGAGACGATGACAATGACGTCGTCGAGGCATCCGGAGCGATTAGCCTCGACGAGCATGCGGGCCATGCGGGGATCGACGGGAATGCGTGCCACCTCGCGGCCGACATGGGTGAGCACAGGTAGCCCGTCCTTCTGCGCGTCTTCGAGGGCACCGAGCTCGTGGAGCAACAACAAGCCGTCGCGTACAGCCTTGGGCTCAGGAGGTTGGACGAAGGGGAAGGCGGAGATATCTCCCAGCCGCAGCGAGATCATCTGGAGGATGACGCTGGCCAAGTTGGTGCGCAAGATTTCGGGATCAGTGAACTCCGGGCGAGAGGCAAAATCATCTTCGCTGTAGAGGCGGATGGCGATGCCGTCCGCAACGCGCCCGCAGCGCCCTGAGCGCTGATTGGCGCTGGCCTGCGAGATTTTCTCGATGGGAAGGCGTTGGACCTTCGTGCGGGTGGAGTAGCGAGAAATGCGAGCTGTGCCGGTGTCGACAACATAGCGGATGCCGGGAACGGTCAGTGATGTCTCCGCAATATTGGTGGAGAGCACGATTCGGCGCCCGCGGTGCGAGCTAAACACGCGGTGCTGTTCCTCGTTGGACAAACGCCCGAAAAGGGGAGTGACCTCGACGCCGCGCCACTTGCGGGCCTCGATGGCCTCGATGGCGTCGCGGATGTCACGCTCGCCGGGAAAGAAGCACAAGATGTCGCCGGGGCCGGCCTGCATGAGCTCTTCGATGGCCTCGCAGAGTCCGTCGAGCGGATCTTGGTCGATGAGCTTTCCGCCCGCCTCGAATTCAAGGGGACGGTAGCGGATTTCGACGGGGTAAGTACGCCCAGAAACCTCCACCACCGGAGCCGGATTGCCTTTGGCATCGGCGAAGTGCTGCGCAAAGCGTTGCGGATCAATCGTCGCGGAGGTGATGATGACTTTGAGGTCGGGGCGCCGCGGCAGGAGGCGCTTGAGGTAGCCGAGGAGGAAGTCAATGTTGAGAGAGCGTTCGTGGGCCTCGTCGATGATGATGGTGTCATAGGCGTTGAGGAAGCGGTCTCGCTGCATTTCGGCTAGAAGGATTCCGTCAGTCATCAGCTTGACCGCAGTGTGTGGGGAGACGCGATCATCAAAGCGAATGGCGTAGCCAACGCTCTCGCCGATCTTCTGGCCGAGCTCGTGGGCGATTCTTTCCGCCACCGTGCGCGCAGCAAGACGCCGTGGCTGGGTGTGGCCGATGAGCCCGCGCCGCCCGCGCCCTAAGTCCAGGCAGATTTTAGGGATCTGGGTGGTCTTGCCTGAGCCGGTTTCGCCGGCGATGATGACGACCTGGTTGTCGCGGATTGCATCGGCGATTTCCTCCCTGCGCGCGACGACGGGCAAAGAAGTCGGGTAGTCGATGTGCGGGATATTTTCCGCGATGGCGGCTACCCGCTTCTGGGCTTTGGCAATGTCTTCCGCGATGGCGGAAAGCGCGTGGGGGGAACGCGCCTTTTTCAGGCGTCGGCGCAGGGCGCGCGCATCCGCCAAGGGAACGGACTCGAGCGAGGAATAAAGGTCTGAATGGCTCGGCGCAGCGGCTTGCTGGGAGGGAGTATTAGGGTTCGACATGTCTGTGGGGAATCCTACCTGGAGGCGCTAAAAGGCCACAACGCTGCTAGGATTTAGGCGACAAAACTAGGAGATAAAGCAGGAAGGAAAGAAAGATGAGCAACCCATTTGATTCGCAGCCGGGTAACAACGATGAGGCGAATAAGGACAACAGTAGCAACGGCAACGACGGGGGCTTTGGCAATGGCAGCAGTGGCAACGGAGGTTATGGCTACGGTGGCGAAGGAAACATGCCGCGCTATGAGCCGACCAACCACCCCGAGGACATGCCGGGCTACGGGGCAGCGCCGGGGCTTCCTGCTTATGGCGCCTACAGCGCTCAGGGCAATCAGTACCAGGCGCCCACGGGGCCTGCAGCGGGTCCGCTAGGCGCCGCCCCGAGCGCTACCGCCGCAATATCCTGGGGTTTTAAGGCCACCTTCCGCAATGCCAAGCTGTGGGTGCTCGGGGCGCTGCTGTGTGGCGCCATCACCATGGCCGTCAGTGCGGCTCTTGGGGCGATGGGTGCTAATTCTTCCAGCTCAGCTGGCGGCCCAGGCGGTTTCATTTCTGAGATTGTGACCACCTTGGTGACCACCATTTTGGTCCTTATCGCCATGCGTCTGGCCCTCTACCAGATTGATGATCCCACCACCGGATGGTCCCATGTGGGCAAGAATGTGAAGTGGCTGCAGCCTTTTGCCATCATGGTAGTAGTACAGATTGTGGTTGCTATCTGCATTAGCGGACTCGTCTTGGCCTTCGTAGGTGCAGAGTTCTTTAACACGTTGAATGCTGATGCCACGCAGATTAGTGATGACGATCTTCTGTTTATGCTCGGCCGCCTCATGGGGGTCATCTTCGTCGTCGCCCTGGTGGGCTTTTTCATCCAGCCGCTCTACACCTTGATGGTGTGGTTTGCTGCAGACGGCAATAGCATCGGCGATTCCATCCGCATGGGCTTTGCCGCTGGCAAGAAGAACTATGGACAGCTTCTGTTGCTGACGCTGCTTACCTTCCTGCTTTCCCTGTTGGGCATTGTCACCCTGCTCCTAGGCTTCTTGGTCATCTTGCCGGCTATCCAGCTAGCCACGGCCTATATTTACCGCCAGTGCGCGGCTAGCCTGCAGAGTGCTTAGCGCTCTACGCGGCGGGAGCGTTTGAGAGCTTTTTCGAAAGCAGCGGTGACGAGCGTGCTGAACTGGCGAAACTCTTCAGCGCGGGCAGCTGAGGCGCGATAGACCATTCCAACTTCCCGCTCCGCGGTGACGTCAGGAGCGAAGTGGGCGATGGCGAGGCGGTTGTCGCGGCATTCGGTTGCGATGGCGGACTCGGGGACCAGCGTGGTGCCTAGACCCCCCATGACAAGCTGCATGATTGTGGTCAGGGAGGCCGCCCTGGTGACGGAATTGGTGGTCTCGGTGGGGTTGAGCTGTGCTCTGCGGCAGAGATAGACTATCTGATCACGCAGGCAGTGCCCGTCATCGAGCAAGAGCAGGTCAAATTCCTTGAGCTGGCTTAAATGCAGGTCCTCCACGCCGGCTAAGGGGTTGTCCCACGGAGTGACTACTGCGAACTTCTCCTTATAAAGAGGGACCTCAACGAGTCCGGCCGCTTCGGCGGGAAGCGCGATGATGGCAAGATCAATATGGCCGTCCCGCAGCTTACTGAGCAAGTGTTTGGTTTGCTCCTCCACAAAAAGCGGCCGCAGATCTGGGTAGGCCGAGTTAATGGAATTGAGTAGGTCGGGCAGGATATAAGGCGCGATGGTGGGGATGATTCCTATTGTCAGCGGGCCGGTTAGAGTGCCGTGTGCCCCCTTGGCGTGGGAGAGAAATGCATCCGCGGCCTCGAGCGTGGCCTTGGCATAGGATAAAAGGCTTTCTCCCGTAGAGGTGACAATAACTTTGCGGGTCGAGCGCTCGATGAGCTGGACCCCGAGGCCCTGCTCGAGTGCGACGAGCGCCTGCGAGAGGGAAGGCTGGGAGATCTCGAGTTTGGCCGCCGCCGTGCCGAAGTGCTTGTTTTCTGCCACAGTAACGAAGGTGCGTAGCTGTGCGAGGGTGGGCCGATACTCCTTATTGTGCATACCTATAAGTGTAACATATGTCAATAGGTTTTCCTATTGACGGCGTGGGCGCAATGAGGCATAATGGAGTCGTTGGGCCGAAAGGGCTCGGCGATACTGCCCAAGCGTAGAAAAAATCTATAGCGACCCCGCGTATTCCAAGGAGATGGAAGTACATAATGCCTATCATGACTGTTGGCGAAAAGTTCCCAGAGTTTAACCTCACTGCCCTCAAGGGAGGCGACTTGCATGACGTCAACGCAAACCAGCCGGAGGATTACTTCGAGCAGGTGTCTTTGGATAAGTATGAGGGCAAGTGGAAGGTCGTATTCTTCTTCCCGAAGGACTTCACCTTCGTCTGCCCAACTGAGATTGCCGCTTTTGGCAAGTTGGATGAGGAGTTCCAGGACCGCGACACGCAGGTACTCGGCGGTTCTACCGATAATGAGTTTGCTCACTTCAACTGGCGCGCAACCCACCCGGACCTGAAGGAAGTTCCTTTCCCCATGTTCTCTGACGTGCGCCACGACCTCATCCGCGCACTCGGCGTGGAAAACGCTGATGGTGTTGCTGACCGCGCCACCTTCATCATCGACCCCGATGGCGTTATCCAGTTCCTTTCCGTTACCCCTGATGCTGTTGGCCGTAACGTCGACGAGGTTCTGCGTGTGCTTGATGCTCTGCAGTCCGAAGAGGTATGCGCCTGCAACTGGGAAGCTAATGATCCCACCAAGAACATCAACAAGCTTGACGTTGTTCAGTCCTCTCTATAATTAAGCGCCTTGGGCCCCGCCGCTTTCGGCGGGGCCTTTATTGGGGTAATCACTGAAAACACCTATTAAGAATCACGGGAGTAAACGTTATGTCTATTGAAAACCTTAAGTCTTCTCTGCCTGCTTATGCTAAAGATCAGAAGCTCAACCTCGGTTCGCTCACTCGCTCAACCGAGCTCAACGAGGAGCAGCTGTGGGGCAGCCTGCTTTCTGCTGCGGCCGCCACCCGCAATGACACCGTCCTCGCTGAGGTTATCGCCGAGGCCAAGGACCACCTCTCCGATGAAGCCGTCGAGGCCGCACTTGGTGCAGCTACTGTCATGGCAATGAATAACGTGGCATACCGCGCCAAGGGCTGGTTGGGGGATGACTTCGCCCAGGTCAAGTTCGGTCTGCGCATGAACATCATTGCCAAGCCGGGCGTCGAAAAGGCTAACTTCGAGCTGTGGAACACTGTCGTTTCCGCGATTAACGGCTGTGAGCACTGCTTGGTGGCCCACACCAAGACCTTGCAGGAAGAGGGCCTGACCAAGGAACAGATTTGGGAGGCCGTCAAGATTGGTGCAGTGATTCAGGCCGTTGCACAAACCGTGCAGATTGAGGCCGCTCGCTAAGACAGCGTAACTCTATAGAAAAGCTCCTCCGCGCCAGATAATGCCGGCGCGGAGGAGCTTTTCTATGCCCGCTTATTCGAAGTCGAGGCGGTAGTACTCGGCCTTGGTCAAATGCAAGACCTTTTCAAACAAGAAGGTGAAGAACAAGGCCAGCGCGATGGGAATGACGAGGTAGACTACAGCGATGATGATGAGGTTCGAGGCACTCCAGCCCCAGCCCTCATAGTTGAGCGCGGCGAGAGGACCCATCAAACCGGAGATGCCAAAGCCTGCCGACATCGCGGTACCTGAGATTCCCAAGGCACCGCCGATGCCACCCAAGATCGCGGCGCTGGAAATAATCGGCAGGAAGGTAACTGGACGCGAGAGCATGTTCGCCATCTGTACTTTGGGGGAGCCGAGTACGTGCAGGATGGAGTTGGCAAAGCCATTGACTCTCCACCCGGCGACGAGGAGGCCGAATCCCGCTGCTACGACGCCGAGGTTAGCAGTACCGGAGGAGACGCCCTCCATGAAGATGGCCGTTGCAATGCCCACGGTCGATACGGGGGAGACAATGAGGAAGGAAAAGAGCACGGCCAAGATGACGCCCATGACAACGGGCTGGAGGCCGGTGGCGCCGTTGACGAGGCTTCCCAGCCATACGGTGAGCACTTTGACCGCCGGGTAGGTCACAACCCAGCCGATTCCGCCGGCGATGAGTGTCACCAGCGTGGAGAGTAAGAGGACCGTGTAGCTCTTGAGCCTTTCGCCGATGAGGAAGATGAGGAGCACGGCGATGGCTGCGGTGAGCCCGGCGTTGATGACAAGGCCCGTGCCCTGAAAGTGGAAGCCGCCCTGCGGATCGACCGTGGCCACACCGGAGCCGCAAATGGCGGCGATGCCCACGGCGGCAGTCTGGATGGGGGTGAGCTTGAATTCCATGGCGACCAACACGCCGATGAGAACGGGCATGAGGGAGGCAGCGAGCCCGGTGAGCGTCAAGATGGTAGCAGCCCCAGACCAGTAGGGCAGGAGCGCCTTGGCGATTTCGCCCAAGAGGGCCTGCGGCACGAGCGCTACGACGACGGCCACGGAGATGCCGTTGAGGACCTTCATGATGAACGTCTTCGGGCCCATGCCCCGCGGCGGTGTGGTGGCGGCAGTTTCTGGTTTGGCCTCGGCCTCCACTATGGGGAGGCTGGTACTGGCGGCAGCGCTTTTCATGGGAAAAACAGTAGTGGCCGCCGCAAACAATGAGAAAAACTAACCCCTTTTGGGATTAGCATTTCACTGACTGGAACTAGCTCTCGAGGTGGAGTTCTGAGAGCCGGACCTCGCCTTCCTCATCGGAGGCGTCGAGATCAACTGTGCCGACGAGTGCGAAGGAGTTGTCGCCCCGCGGGTCCTTAAAGATCTGCCGCACGGACCAGCGCCGTGAATCCTGACCTGAGACTCGGAAGTACTCCGGGCCGCGCGCGGCAGGACCGGTATCAACGTCATCGTATTCCTCGAAGTAATCATCGAGGGCCGCGCCGAAATCGGGGACCTCGTCGAGGTAGTCAACCAGCTGCGCCAGCCTGTCCTCCTTCTCCAGAGCAAAAAGCTGAACCAGACGGAAGAAGTAGTTGCGCACCATGATGCAAAAAGCGCGCCGGTTGGCGGTAAGCGCGCTCGGATCCTCCACGCCGAAGGCCAGCTCACGGTCGAGGTCTGCCTGCGAGATGGGAGAATCTTCCCCGGCCATCTGCGCCCACTCATCGACGAGCGAGGAGTCTACCTGGCGGATAAGCTCGCCCAGCCACACCACGATATCCTCCAGTTCGGGGGTGTTGTACTCGTCCGGCACCGATTGTTTGAGCGTGCGCCAGACATCAGTGAGGTAGCGCAAGACGACGCCCTCCGAACGCGCCAGGCCATAGGTGGCGATGAGATCAGAGAAAGTCATGGACTTCTCCAACATGTCGCGGACAACGGCCTTGGGACGCAGCTGGAAGTCCTTGACCCACGCATTTGTCTCCGCGAAAGTGTCATAGGCCTGCTCGAGCAGTTCTTCGAGGGGCTTGAGCCAGGTAATCTCCTCGACGATGGCCATGCGTTCCGTATAGTCCACACCCTCGGCCTTGAGCGCGGCGATCTCCTCGCCGCGGGCGGCCTTCTGTTGTGCGATAAGGATTTGGCGCGGATCATCAACAATGGCCTCGAATACCGAAACCACATCTAAGGTATAGGACTCCGATTCCGGGTCGAGCAGGCTCAGCGCAGCCAAGGCAAAAGGCCCGAGGGGCTGATTGAGGGCGAAGTCACGCGGCAGTGCACGCACGAGGTGATAAGGCCGGCCATAGATGTCGAGCCCCTTGGTCGATTTCTGTACCACGCCCGAGTTGACTAGGCCGCGGAACAGAGAGATGGCCTGCAGAATTTCCTGGTTCTGTTTGCTGCGGGTGTCGTGGTTGTCACGCAGCAGGTGCCTGAGGTGCTCGTAGCCGTTGCCGTGGCGGGCAAGCACGTTGAGCAACATCGAATTAGACACCCGGAACTGCGAAGTGAGCTCCTCCGGTTCGGCCTGGGTCAGCCGTGCGAAGGTTTTCTCCGACCATGACACCTCGCCCTCGCGGGGGGACTTCTTGCGTAGCCTCTTCAGACGTGCTGGATCATTTCCGAGGCGGCGCCGCGCTTTGGCGTTCTCTATCTCATACTCGGGGGCCTCGACGATGACGGTGCCCTCGGTGTCGTAGCCTGCGCGTCCTGCGCGCCCGGCGATCTGGTGGAACTCGCGCGATTTGAGAATGCGCTCGCGAGTTCCGTCGTACTTAGCCAGGCCAGTCATCAACACCGTGCGAATGGGCACATTGATCCCGACGCCGAGGGTATCGGTGCCGCAGATAATCTTCAGCAGGCCTTTCTGTGCGAGATTCTCCACCAAACGGCGGTACTTGGGCAGCATGCCGGCGTGGTGGACGCCGATGCCACGGCGCAGGAGCTTGGAGAGGTCTCGTCCAAACGCCGTCGTAAAGCGGAAGCCGGCCAGTGCCGTGGCCAGCGCCGCCTTGTCCTCTTTGGTGATAATCCCGGAAAGGGAGGTCAGCGCCTGGGCGCGTTCGGAGGCCTCGCGCTGGGAAAAGTGGACGACATAGACCGGAGCCTTGCCCTCCTTCAGAATCGCCTCGACCGTCTCATGCACGGGGCTAAAGACATAGGAGAAGTCCAAGGGGACGGGCCGGGTCGTGCCAGCGACCAAGGTGGTCACCCTGCCGGTACGGCGCGTGAGATCCTCTTCGAGCCACGTGGTATCGCCCAAGGTGGCGGACATGAGGAGGAATTGTGCGCGCGGCAGCTCGAGCAGCGGCACCTGCCAGGCCCAGCCGCGCTCCGGATCAGAGTAGTAGTGGAATTCATCCATGACCACTTGGTCGATATCGGCTTCCGCGCCATCCCGCAGGGCAATATTGGCCACGATTTCGGCGGTGGCGGCGATGATGGGGGCCTTGCCGTTGACGGTGGCATCCCCAGTCATCATGCCCACGTTCTCTGGTCCGAAGATCTCACACAGGGCGAAGAATTTCTCACTCACTAGGGCCTTGATGGGTGCGGTATAGAAACTGCGCTGGCCACGCGAGAGCGCAATAAAGTGCGCGGCGTTGGCCACCATGGACTTGCCTGAACCGGTTGGCGTGGCCAGGATGACGTTATCACCGGCCAGTATTCCCAGCGCCGCTTCCTCTTGGGCGGGGTATAAGACGATTCCGCGCTGAGTGGTCCACGAGACGAATGTATCCCAAATAACTTCGTCGACGACGGATTCGGGGACTTCGGCGAGATCAGGCAGCATTTGAGAAAGGTTCACCCCCACCACCTTAGGTGATGGGGGTAGAGGCCGCGGATCGCGACGCCGCCTTCAGGGACGCTAGCCCTTAATCTCGCGGTCCATCTTCTTTGTTCTCGCCGCCATCCTTGTCAAACTCCGCGAGGAAAGCCTGAAACTCTTCCCCCAATTCATCAGCACTGGGCAGGGCTTCATCCCCGGGCATGATCGCCTGCGGGTGAGCACTGCGGTAGCGCTGCATGTACTCGTCATACTGCTGCTCGAGCTGGTGAACCACTCCCGTGATCTCATCGGAGTCCATGACCTGCTCACTCAACTGAGTGTTGGTGCGCTCAATATCGGCCTCGAGGCTGCCAAGAGGAAAGTTCAACCCAGCGGCGTTGGCGATGGAGCTAAGCAGCTGATAAGAGGCCTGCGGATAAGAGGAAGATGCCAAGTAATGAGGCACCTGCACCGTATAGCCTGCCACGTTGCGCCCCTTGTCATCGAGGGCCTTCTCCAAGAAGAGCGCGGCCGAGCCGGGGACGATAATGGTGGAATCTACCTTGACCATGCGGCCGATGAGCTCTGAGGAGTTGCCGTGTGCTGTGACGACCGTGGGACGGGTGTGTGGCACCGGCATAGGTGCGGCGTAGAGCATGATGGTGTTTTCAATATCGAACTTCTCCACCAAAGACACGACCGCCTTGCTAAAAGCCTCCCAGCGCATATCCGGCTCCGGGCCGGAGAGAAGCAGGAAGGACTTTCCTGCGTTATCGCGCAAAACCTTGATGCCTAATTCCGTGGGCTCTATGTCCGTGGTGCGGTCATTGCTAATGGTCACCGCAGGGCGGCGTGAGCGGTAATCGATGAGCTCGTCATTGTTAAAGGATGCGAGCTGACGGCTATGCAGTGCTGCCTTGAGGTGATTGGCGCTGGCCTCCACGGCCATCCCGGCATCAGCGTAGCCGTTCATGGCCACGATCATGGTTGGGCCGGTTCCCTCGGCGGAATAGTCCGTGATCGAAGGGGCCGGGTACTCCAATTCGTACATGCTGCGTTCTTCTTCGTGCATGGCTTCTACCTCCTTGATATTTACTTACTCCAACACGTGAACCGGCCGGTCTATTCCCTCTTGTTGAACTAGCGTGCGAAGGAGAATTAAGAACCAAGCACGGTGAGAACACAGAAATCACAAAGAGACCACGATGAAATTGGGGGAAGACCACGCGGCACCAAGTTAGGATTAAGACAATCATTGTGCCGGAAAACGTAGCTTTTGGCCATAGGCTCGGCCGCCGCCTGTGGAAAACTTCGCGCCCCAGGCGCCCAACACTGACTCCACGGCGGAAAACTATCCACAGGCAACCCCTTAAGAAGAATTAGTCTTTCGAACTGCGACCTATGACGCAAGAGTGGAACTCATGCACAATACACACACGCCAAAGGCTCACCCGCACATCTCCTCTCCGGGGGAACTACTATCCAATATTCCCGGGATGCTCGGTTTCTATCCCACCGATTCCGTCATCTTTATTAGCCTCGAGCAACCCGGCTCTGGGGCCCACACTGACACCGGGATCAGCCTCGGTCCGCTCATTCGGGTCGATATTCCTGACATCTTCGACGCCTGGGCTGACGCTTCCGATCTGCTTAACACCCCGCACTGCGTATGCATCTTTGCCTTCATCATCAGCCAGCGCCCGCAGGCGGAGATCGCTGACATTAGTGATCTCCTCTATGCCCTGGGAGATGTTGAGGCCATCGCAGAAGATTCCTTGTCCGCAGGAGTCGTTGAGTTGCCCGGTGACAGCGGCGGAACAACAGTGGACGCTGCCTGGTGGGTAGAGGAAATCTGCGCCGGCGAATCCTATGAATTGATCTTCGGCCCGACCAGCCCGGACGGGGCAGGGCCTCTGCGGGACTGGGAGCACGGAAAGATCCCGGCTATCACGGCATCGCAGTCCATGCGGCATTGCGTGGATAACCACGTGATCCCTGAGCTCAACCGCGGCGACATGATGGAGCGTTTTAGCCGCTCTAATCCCTGCATGAGCCCAGAAAGCGCGGCCGCCATGGCTGAGGCAGCCCGCCGCGCTGGACTGGAGCTGCGCAATAACCTGCGCATTCGCGGCACCGAATCGACGCTGAGCGCGGCAGAGCTCATCGAGGATGTCCCGCGCCTGCTCGCGGAGGTGGCCTCCGTAGAGGAGACCTACCGTGACCACGAGATGCTGGCTACCGTGGCGCTGTGGCTTTCAACCACCTGGGTCCGCGACCTCGTCGTGTCCGATCTTATTGAGCAGCCGCAGGCAGCATCGAAGCTCCTGTTGGCCGCAGCCCATACCTTTAAGGGCACAATTCGCGCGAACGCCCTGGCGCTCTATGCGGCGGTGGAGCTAACCACTGAATGCATTGTCTATGCCGGCCCTGCGCTCCACGTCCTGCGGGAGGAGGAGGCGCACCACAGCCTTGGAAACCTGATCTTTGCTGTGTACCGCGCCGGGAAGTTCGAGATCATTGCTTCCAGCATGCAAAAAGGCTGCCGCGTTGCACGTGCGGCAGCCTTGGGGGAGGAAACAACTTCCGAAAACGCAGCTTAGCGCTTGGCGGAATGAGCCTTGTCTCCCAGATTACGGGTGAAGTTCCACGCGTCAGTGGCGATGGTCTCCAGGTCCGTGCGGGTGGGCTTCCAGCCCAGCTCGGACTTGATCTTGTCTGAGGAGGCGACGAGCACTGCCGGATCTCCGGCGCGGCGGGGGGCTACCTCAGCAGGAATATCGCGGCCGGTGACCTTGCGGCACATGTCCACGACCTGCTTGACGGAATAGCCCTCACCCGAGCCCAGGTTATAGATGCTGTGAACACCGGGCTTATTAGCCTGCAGTGCGAGCACGTGGGCGTCCGCGAGATCGCGGATGTGGATGTAGTCACGCACGGGAGTGCCGTCCGGAGTATTCCAGTCATCCCCAAAGAGGTAGATCTTGTCGCGGTGGCCCAAGGCTACCTGCAAGACAATGGGGATGAGGTGGGTCTCGATAGCCCGGTTCTCTCCGATATCGCCATAAGCGCCGGCGACGTTGAAGTAACGCAGCGACGTGGCGGCGAGGCCATAGGCCTTGGCGAAGGACGTGATCATGAAATCGATCGACAACTTCGTTGCGCCATAGGGGTTGGTGGGCTGGGTGGGCATGTCCTCCGTGATGGGGACCTTGCTCGGCTCGCCGTAGGTGGCAGCAGTGGAGGAGAAGACCAGGCTGGGAACATTGTTCTCCCGCATGGCATCAAGTAGAGCCAAGGTGGTGACAACGTTGCCGTGCCAATAATCGGAAGGAATCTCCACGGACTCGCCCACCAGCGAGCGTGCCGCGAAGTGGAGGACTCCCTCGAAGTCCCCGGCAGAAAGGACGTTTGCGGCGACATCTGCGACATTGCCCTCTACCAGGTGCGCGCCCTCAGGTACGGCTTCCCGGTTGCCGGTGGAAAAATTATCCACGATGGTGACATCGTGGCCCTGCTCAAGAAGGACTGCAGCGCAGACGCTTCCAACGTATCCGGCGCCGCCGGTAACGAGGAGCTTCATACTACTTCACCTCGATGCGGATAGCGTGGGCCAAGTCATCGAGCAATTCGATCTTTGCGCCGCTTTCAGTGGTTAAGGTCACGGCGCCATTGTTATTGACCACCTTGACAGGAGCGCCTACGGCTACGCCAGCGTCCGTGAGCTCACGGAAGGAAGCAGTATCCACCTGCAGGATCTCATTGATCTGAATAATGGTGGCATCCGTTTCCACCCCATCGGGCAAGTCGATAGCTCGGGTGCCAAAGTCGATGGCGGGGTGCTTATAGCCGAGCTCGTCGAGTGCTGGAATGGGGTTGCCAAAGGGCGAGCGGGTGGGATCATCCAAAATGGCAACGAGACGTTCTTCCACGTCCTTGCTCATCACGTGCTCCCAGCGGCAAGCCTCATCGTGCACCTGGTGGATATCAAGCCCCAGGATGTCGGTGAGCAGGCGCTCGGCGAGGCGATGCTTGCGCATCACCGCGGTGGCAAGCTCGCGGCCCTTGGCCGTGAGATCGAGGCTGCGATCGGTGCGAACGTGGAGGAGACCATCCCGCTCCATGCGGGCCACAGTCTGGGAGACGGTGGGGCCGGACTGCTCAAGCCGCTCGGCGATGCGAGCGCGCAGCGGGGTGATCCCCTCTTCCTCGAGCTCGTAGATCGTACGCAGATACATTTCAGTGGTATCGACTAGGTCCCTCACGTGGGCATGCCTTTCTGCACATTTTCGGGAGGCTCCGCCAGTTAAGGTAAAGCCAAGAATAATAAACTAAACTCTACCGTACTTAAAGCCAGCCTCGGTGGCAGCGCGGTATGTGTAGACATCTACTTAAAACGCCAATGCCCCGCGCGCTATTCCCTCACTGATGAAGCGGGATTAGCACGCGGGGCGGGGAAGCACTAAGGAAGCTTCAGCGCGATGGAACAGCGTTTAGAGGGCGTACTCACGCAGACGGTCAGCGCGGTTTCCGTCCCGCAGCTTGGACATGACCTCGCGCTCAATCTGGCGTACACGCTCGCGGGAGAGCCCGAAGCGGCGTCCAATCTGGTCAAGGGTGCGTGGAACACCATCATCGAGGCCATAGCGCAGGCGGATGACGTCTTGCTCACGCTCCTCGAGGGAACTAATGACCTCGCGGATATCGGAGTGGCGCATGGAGGCAACGACTGCCGTTTCGGCGTCCGTGGCCTCAGCGTCCTCGATGAAGTCTCCGAGGGGAGCCTCCTCGTCGGTGCCCACGGGCATGTCGAGCGATACTGGGTCACGGGACTGGCGCAGCAGCATCTCAATCTTGGACTCATCAATGCCGGACTCTTCAGCGAGCTCCTCATTGGTGGCTTCGCGTCCGAGAGACTGGTACATCTCACGCTTGATCCGGGAGAGCTTATTGACCTGCTCGACCAAGTGGACAGGGAGGCGAATAGTGCGCGACTGATCTGCCATGCCGCGCGTAATGGCCTGGCGGATCCACCACGTGGCGTAGGTGGAGAACTTATAGCCCTTGGCGTAATCAAACTTCTCCATGGCCCGGATAAGACCTAAGTTGCCCTCTTGGATAAGGTCCAAAAGCGGCATCCCACGGCCGGTGTAGCGCTTGGCTAGGGAAACGACGAGGCGCAGGTTGGCCTCGAGGAGGTGGGAGCGGGCCTTCTTGCCCTCGCGCACCAAAATCTTGAGATCGCGCTTGGTGGCGCGGGTGAGTTTCTCAGAATTGGCTAGTTTGTATTCGGCGTAGAGTCCGGCCTCGATGGCCTGGGAAAGCTCCACTTCATCCGCGGCGCTGAGCAGTGCGGTTTTTCCGATTCCGTTGAGGTAAACGCGTACCAAGTCAGCGGATGGATTGTCATTAGTCTGATTGCGGCGCGAGCCGCGGTCTACTTCTTGCTCATCTTCGTCCTTGATGTCATGCACATCAGTGGCGGTGCGGGCGGATGTAGTTGTCATCTCTTGCCTCCTGAAGTTGGCGCCTTTTACACAAGATACAACGGCACGAATTTCGGATTAGTTCCCAGAAATAGAAATCTGTGCTTCCAACTTTCGGAGACAACATTTTCGGGGGTAGTGTGCCGGTGCTAGGTCTCCACCAGCACGGTAAACGGCCCCTCGTTGACCGAGGATACCGACATCAGTGCGCCGAACTGCCCTTCCGCCACGGTGATAGAACGCGCACGCAGCGCTGTGATGACGGCGTTGATGATGGGCTCGGCTGCCTCTCCCGGCGCGGCATCAGACCAGGAGGGCCGCCGGCCCTTGGCGGTACGGCCATAGAGCGTGAACTGGCTGATGAGGAGGACGGGGGCGTGAGCTTCGCTGACGCTGGTCTCGCCGTCGAGGATGCGGAGCTCGGCAATCTTGCGGGCCATTTTCTCGGCACGCGACTCCCACTCTTCGAGGTCCTCCCGCGAGACTCCGAGTAAGACGAGCAGGCCTCCGGTCGAGGGGGCGTCGATGGAGCCGACCACCTCTCCCTCGACGCTGACGGAGGCGTGCGAGACGCGGGTGATGACTGCCCTCACAGGCTTTCCTCCAGGAGTAGATCGGCGGGGATGACAATGCCGTGGCGAATGAGATCGACCACGGCAGGCAAGGCCGCTGCGGTGAGCGCATCCTCGTCGAAGCCGTGGGCTGCGGCATAGAGCTCAATAGTCTCACCCAAGCTGAGACCGCGGGGATTGAGCCCGGCGACGATGGAGGCGAGATGCTCATCGATTTCGTGGGACCAGCGCGGGCCTTCGGTGCGGGTAAGGCGCAATACAGCGCGCTTAAAGCCCATGGCGGTTTCCTCATCAGCCAGCGCTATGTCCTCGCGCGCTAGGCCGGGGCGTAGGGCGCAGCGCTTATGCTCCAGCTCGCCGGGAACCAGCTCGCGCAGCCAGGCGATGCGCGCGAAGTACTCTTCCACCTCTGGTCCCAGGGGATCCTCGAAAGGCTGCGGCATGTACTCGGCCAGAATATCGGAAGGCTCGTTCTCGTCCGCCAGCTTCTGAATGGCGACGAATCCGAAACCAATGCCGGTGACGTCGGCATCGCTAAAGTGTTGCAGCCACAGCCGGGAGCGTTCGCGACCGAGGGGACTGCGCACGTCGACGGATTCATCCTTGAGCCAGGTCGATACGTAGAGTGCTGGGTCAGCCACATCTCTCTGGATGATCCAGGCGGCCACGCCGGTATCGGGCAGCCAGGAGGCTACGCGCTGCTGCCAAGACTCTTCACCGTGATGCACCCATGCGGCCAAGAGGTGGGCTGTGCCGCCGGGGCTGAGGTGCGAGGCGGCCTGGGAAACCACGAGCTTGCTGGCCCCGTCGAGGTCAAGACCTGAATCGCGATAGACATGGCCGACTTCCGGCAGACCAACCACAAAGGGCGGGTTGGATACGATGCGGTCGAAAGTGCGCCCGGCCACCGGCTCGAACCAGGAACCCTGCAGCAGTTCGACGCGTTCGGCATCCTCAGTTCCAGCCGCTGCCAGGGTTACCTCAGCCAGCTCCAGGGCGCGCGGGTGAACGTCGGTGGCAGTCACGGTCTGCGCGCACGTCAGCTGCCCCAGGGTCTGCACACCGGAGCCGGCACCGAGATCCAGCACGGTGCCAACGGGCGATATAGGAGTGGATTGCAAGAGGGAAAGGCTAGCCGCGCCCACGCCCAATACGTGATCAGGTCCGGGGACGATAGTGCTCAAGGAAGCGTCGATATCGGAAAAGACGAGGCGATTGCGGCCCACGATGACATGCGGTCGGATGTCGAGCGCGATGGAGACAGTACCGTGCCCGTCACCGACGGCGATGCCGGAATCGAGGAGGCGACCGGCGAGGCGGGCACCGACGACGTCGCCAAGCAGGGTGGCGGGCACGGCCTCATGGAGGAGAAAGAGGCGGATGAGGACATCTAACTGCGTGTTTCCCGCAGTGGCCATCTCTACCGCAGCGGGTTCACCGCGATGCATTGCCTCGGTGTATTCCGGTCCGAGGTGACCGGCGATGCCGTCGGCGCTGTACCCAGCCCCGGCCAAGAACTGTGCCAATTCTGCGGCGGTCGCGGCCAAAAAGCCTTGTGGGCTGTCCTCCGATTCCCAGGAATTCATGTCTGGGGGCCTCCTTTAGTGTGGTCATTGCTGTCGTGCTCAATCGTTGAATGCTCAATGGTCTCATGCACCGTGGAATCCAGCGCCTTGGCCTGCGGTCGGCTCAGTTGCTGGGCCTGGGCGCGCGCCATCTGCCGGGCAAGCGCCGGCTTGTAGATGTTCTTCTCGCGCTTGTCCTTAGGCCGACCCCGGCTATTTCCTATGACAACCGCCATCCACGGCAGCGGAAAGGTCACCCCGACGATGAAAGCGGCGGGCACCCAAGCATGGAAGGAATAGATGAGCCAGCCGGCGATGAGGAGAGAGGGAACGCGCAAAAACTGCAGAACCGCGTACCAGATCTCGCGCCGATGCCTGTCTTGCCCGGGGGATTCCTGGGCATCCGTGATTAACTGCGCACGCCGGCGCTTAAGCCACCGCAGGGAGAAGACCCGTGCCCACAGTGACGTGGGGCCCGAGCCGTCGTGCGAGTTCTTCGAGTGCATGTTCCTAAGGGTAGACTGCGAACTCGCGAACTTCGACACCGATGGGGAAAGATGGAGACCGTGAGTACTACAACGACTACCGCGACACGCACCACGACAAAGACTATTGAACGCCCAGACATCAAGGAAGACACCTCGCGCGGTGGCAATGACACCCCGAAGTTCTTTCACTACGTCAAGAAAGACAATATCCTCGACTCCGCAGTCAACGGCAAGTACGTCGTTGCGCTGTGCGGGGAGACCTTTCCCGTGACCAAGCAGGCCAAGCCGGGCTCACCGGTGTGCCCCGACTGCGAGCGAATCTACCGAGGTCTGCGGCGCAAGTGAGTAAGAACAAAGGGCAGTTGCGCGCTTGGCAGCAAGCCGCTTTGCACAAGTTTCTCGAAACCAAACCTCAAGACTTCATGGCCGTGGCCACCCCCGGCGCGGGCAAGACCACCTTTGCCCTGCGCATAGCCACGGAGCTCAAAGAAGACCGCAGCGTGGAGCGCATCATCGTGGTCGTTCCCACCGAGCACCTCAAGATTCAGTGGTCGCAAGCCGCCGCCCGCGTCGGCCTGGCTTTGGATCCGAAGTTTAGTAATTCCTCGGCGGTCAACCCCGCCTATGACGGCATCGTGGTGACCTACGCCCAGGTGGGAATGCACCCATTTAAGCACCGCGCCATCGCTTCCGCGCGGCGCACTTTGGTGATCCTCGACGAGATTCACCACGCCGGTGATGCCAAGAGCTGGGGCGATGGTGTGCGCGAGGCCTATGACGACGTCGAGCACCGCCTATCGCTGACGGGTACGCCCTTCCGCTCCGATGATTCGCAGATCCCTTTCGTGCGCTACGAGCAGGACGGGGAAGGCCACTTGGTCTCACGTTCGGACCACACCTACGGTTACGGCGATGCGCTTGCCGACGGCGTGGTGCGCCCGGTGGTCTTCCTTTCCTACTCGGGGGAGGCCCGCTGGCGCGATAGCGCGGGCGAGGAGTTCAGCGCCCGCCTGGGCGATATTCTCAACCCGGAGCAAACCGCCCGCGCCTGGAAGACGGCACTCGACCCCAAGGGCGAGTGGATTCCGTCCGTGTTGCAGGCCGCGCACACGCGCCTGATGCAGATGCGGCGCAATATGCCCGACGCCGGCGGCCTTGTCCTAGCCACCGATACGCAGACCGCGCGCGCCTATGCCCGCATTCTCAAGCAGCTCTCGAATACACCGGTCTCCATCATCTTGTCCGATGATCCCGGCTCCTCTGACCGCATCGCCGAGTTCTCCGAGAGCACCGACGAGTGGATGGTCGCTGTGCGCATGGTGTCTGAGGGAGTGGACGTCCCGCGCCTGGCCGTCGGCGTCTACGCCACCTCCGCCTCGACGCCGCTGTTTTTCGCTCAGGCCATCGGTCGTTTCGTGCGTTCGCGCATGCCGGGGGAGACCGCCTCTGTATTCCTGCCCTCTGTGCCCGTTCTCTTAGGCCTGGCCGAGGACATGGAAAAGCAGCGCGATCACGTCCTGGGGGAGAAGAACCCCGACAAGGAAGGCTGGGACGACGATCTCCTCGCGGAGGCCAACCAGAAGAAGACCCAGCCCGATATGCTCGAGCCCTCCTATGAGGCACTCGGCGCCGAGGCTGAGTTCTCCGGGCTCCTTTTCAACGGCTCGCAGTTCACCACGGGTGATGTTACGGAGGACGTCGATTCCGACTTCCTCGGCATCCCCGGGCTTCTCGACGCCGAACAGGTCAAGGACCTGCTGCGCCACAAGCAATCCGAGGAACTCGATCGCAAGGAAGCCGAGGAGAAGGCGCGCCGGGCTGCGCAAGCAGCCGAGCAACACCGCCGCCAGCTCTATGGCATGGAGTACGCGCCGCGTCCCAGCTCAAGCGACTACGGGTCCGGTAGCAACAGCTCAAACGACAACGGCTCCGGCACCAACGGCGCCAGCACCAACGGCGGGGGAGTCGTCGACGAGATCTCCGCCTTGCGCAAAGAGCTCAACACCGCCGTGTCCATCGCGGCCCAGGGCTCCGGGCGCCCGCACGGCGCCATCCACACCGAAGCGCGAAAGGCCTGCGGCGGTCCGCCCACCGCCTTGTGCAACGCTGAGCAATTGCGCAAGCGCATCGACTACTTGCGGAAATGGTAAATTTCTCACGTAGACTAAGCAGAAATAGCACTACTTTGAGAACTGAGGCACCCGCTTTGAGCAATCCCTTTAACTCTGACGGCGACCGTTCCGCGGACGCAGACCACGGCAGCAATCCTGCGCCGGAGGACTCTTCGGCCCCAGGAAACTACTCCACGCCGAGTGACTCCGGGCTTCCTTCCTATGGTTCACAGCCCCAAGCCAGCGCCTACTCGGGGGCAAGCTATGGGGGCGCCATGAGCGATCCTGCACAAAGCGCGGGTAAGAAGTCCACCATGGCGCTGGTGACGTTGATCTTCGGCGTTTTATCCTTGCTCACCATGATCTTCGGGGTGGGGATTCTACTCGGGTTCATCACCGTGATCCTGGCTATTATCGCCTTCATTCGCAATCGCTCGAAGGCTGCCAAGGATCGCCGCACATGGATGACGGTGACCGGGCTCGTGCTGGCCGCAGTGGCCCTGGCGGTCGGCCTCTACATCATCGGTTCTTTCGTCGCTGTATTCAGTGACTGCGTCACCCTTGATGATCAAGACGCCATCAACCAATGCGTTGAAGAAAAGCTGCAGAGCTAGCACCGTTCGAATTTGTGTACACGTTGAGGCGTCAATCGTGAGGGCACAAAGCAGTTTTTAGTGAGAGAGTTCGAAAGTATGCGGCCGCATGTCCGGCGGTCTTGTTGTAATCAACAGCGTCTTAATTGCTCCACTTGCCGTATTTGGTGGTGCGGGGCTAAGGCCTTCGATTCAACCCTTTCCTCTATCGCTTTCAGGAGCTCTCATGACTAATACCTACGGACAGGCGCCCTCCGAGATGCCGCACAACTCCGGACAGTCCAATCTCACTCCCGCCCCGCCTGCAGCCTTTGGCGGCGCTCCCGCATCGGCCCCTGCTATGGCGCCCGTGCAACGCAATGTCGTCGGCATCATCGCCTTGGTGTGCGCTGTGGCCGGCACTGTATTTTCCTGCGTCAAGGGAGCATTGATTTTGGGGTGGCTACTCCTCCCCGTTGCATTCATCTTGGCCATCGTGGCTTTGGTAATCAAGAACAAGAAGCGCGGCGTTGCTATCGCCGCCCTCATTGTCTCCATCGTCGGTTTCGTCCTGGCTCCGCTGGTATTCCTCTTTGTGGTTGGACAGGCTGCGAACGATGCTTTCGGCGGTGACACCGTTGTCTCCGATTCAGCCAGTGATTCCACCGCCGGCGGCGCGGGATCTTCACTCGGCGCCATCGGATCTGGTGCTAGTAACAACGGCGCCGGCTCCTCACGTGAAAACCCATTGCCTTTGGGAACTACAGTTGAAAATGACGACTGGGCTGTGACGATCAACAGCGTCAACTTCGATGGTGATGCCCTGGTGGCAGCGGGAAACCCCTTCAATACTCCTGCGGATCCGGGAAAGCAGTACATCGTGGTCAACCTGACTGCAACCCTCAAAGCTGACGACAGCGATGGTTCGAGTCCTATGGTGGACGTGGAGTACGTTTCCCGCGATGGTGTGACTAGCAATTCCTACGACAATATCGTCGTTCTTGATAGCAGTTTCGATAGCCTGTCGACTCTCTACCAGGGTGCCTCTACAACTGGCGATATGGTCTTTGAAGTCCCAGCGGATTCTGCAGCGGAGGGCGTGCTAGCCGTTCGCCCGGCAGTATTTGGGGATAAAGAGTTCATTGCACTGCAGTAGTCGGGTAGAAGGGGCGGATAGTTCGCTCACTTGACGTCCCTAATTTAAGCCGTGAATCCAGCGCGAAGTACAGACAACTCCTAGAATGTGGGCAATGAACTCTCTTTCCCTTTCTTTTCCCTATGTCGTCGTTGACGTAGAAACCACTGGATTCGGGCGTGCCGATCGGATCCTTGAGATTGCAATCATTGCTTGTGATGCGGGTGGGGAAGAGGTGGAGAGATTTGAGTCCTTAGTCCAGCCGGACCGCGACATTCCTAACGCCAGCATTCACGGTATTACCCCGACCATGGTCGCTGATGCTCCCACATTTGCAGAGGTATCTTCCCAGGTAGCACGGCTGCTTTCAGAGCGAGTGTTTGTGGCGCATAATGCTTCCTTCGATGCCAGGATGATCTCCCAAGAGTTCAGCAGGCTCGGGGTGGAGCTGCCGCCCGCACAGCAGTGGGCTATCGACACGATGGTCTGGTCGCGCCGGCTGCTTCCGGGTGCTCCAGGGAAGCTAAATCAAGCACTGGATAGCCTGGGGATTATTAACGCCCATACGCACTCCGCGATGGGGGATACCGCGGCCACTGTGCAGCTCTTTCTTGAGCTGCTAAGAAGAGGCGCGGTGGTTTCCGCGCAGCCTTTGCCAGATTATGTCTTCACCAACCTGCAGTACGCCGTGCAGTCCCCAAGGCCAACTGTCACGCGGTCTGCACCCCAGGGCCCCACATTGCTTCCCCGGCCGGTGGCAACAGGGCAGCGCGAGGCCGATGCCTATCAAGATCTTCTCATCCGGGTCCTCGATGATGAGGTCGTCACCGATGTTGAGCGCCTTCAACTGTATGATGCCGCCCAACGCCTAGGGCTTAATGAGGAAGAGGCCCACGAAGTCCACGTCGAGATGCTCCAACGCATGGCCGTTGTTGCCTGGGCCGATGGAATTCTCACGCAGGAAGAGCGCGCACGCATCGAAGAAGCTGCCCACGCCCTAGGAGTCGATGACGCACAGATTTCCGGTTTTCTGGCCCAACCAGTCGGCCCACGGATCAACATCTTCCCCGGCTGCCGGATTGCCTTGAGCGGAGAGCTGGCCTTGCCGCGTGGCCAGTGGGAGCAGAGAATCATCAACTTGGGCCTGAGCACCGGCGGAGTTACCAAGAACACCGTTGCGCTGGTGACTGCCGATCCCCATTCCCACAGCGGCAAGGCTAAGAAAGCCCGCGCCTATGGCATCCCCGTTCTCAGCGAAGCGGAACTGGCCTGGCTCTTGCGCAACTATGAATGCTCCGCAGGCGCCGCAACAGGCACCACGGCTGGCGCCACATCAGCTGCCGCAACAAGCGCCACTACCTTGTCGCCCCAACCCGTGGACTTGCAAGCTGACGTCGAGGAAACACCGCAAAGCGCGGAAGAAAACCCTCTGGAGGCAATCTTTCCTTGGGCATGGCCGCGGGAGGAAATCTCTGCGCCGAGCGTCCTCGTGCTCACCACGGAGTGGATCCGCGAACGCGCGGAAATCCCCTTGCACGAGCTTTCTCCCCGGCTAATGATCGGTGATGCCCTTGAGTCTGTGGATCGCTCGCGCCGAGTAGTCCAGCGCTGGTTCGAGGCCTTCTCCGAGCCTTTGGAGGCTTCAGTTCTCGATCTCAAAGACATCCGTGGCATGGGGCCCAAATCCATCGCGGACGCCGTCCACGCTGTCGCCTTGGCGGCATTGGATGCCGAAGACCCCGCAGCTTATTCCTTCGGCGTCGAACACAGCCCCTATGACGTGGCACCGCTCGAGCAATCGCCGTTCTCCTCAGCGTCCACCGCAAATCCAGCAAACCCTAGCCCCAGCTTGCTTGAAAAGGTGGTGCCTATGCTGACGTGGCTGGCCATCACCGAAACTCCTGCGGTTGCGATGCAGGAGGGGCTGCCAGAAGAAGTCCGCACGAGCTTGAGGGATTTCACGGCGCTTTCCTCGGACATCCGCTCCGAAATTGCAGAGACTACGGTAGCTGAACTGTGTCGCATCTGGGAAGATGATGCACGCTGTGAAGACATCTTCACCAGCAGGCTCACCACCGCTCAGCCGCAGTCCTTAGAAGAAATTGGCACTAGGTGGGGGATTACCCGCGAGCGCGTGCGGCAACTAGAAAAGATCGTGAAAGAAAAGGCCCTCACCGCCACCAAGATGCACCGGGCCGCCCTGCCAATCCTCGTTCCGCAGGCGCAGCGCTACACGGATTTTCTGGCAGCGCATCCTGAGTTTGCTACCACAGTTGTGCCTTCGGTCAACCTTGCCGCCGTGGCTCTCAACCTGCAAGAACAAGTACTGCGACAAGGCGAATGGATTCACAACCAACAAGCATTAGAAGCTCTGGAAGACGTTGCTCCCGACGAATTTGGTGTACTCACGCTCGACTCTCTCGCGGGGATCGGCCCTTCTACACCCGAGGAAAAGCTGGAGTGGCTAGGCCAGGTGCGTCCCCAATGGGAGACGCGCGGCAAGCATATCCTCACGCGGAACTCATCTCTCAATGATCGCGGCGTAGCCATTTTGTCTGTCAAGGGCACACCCATGTCTGCTCCGGAGCTTGTCGCAGACTTGGGTGATGCGAATCCACGATCTCTTGACAATGCTCTTTCCGCCGATGAACGCACCCATCGAGTTGCTCGTGGCTCGTGGGCGCTTAAGACTTGGGGCGGGGAGGAATACCGTTCGGTGGCGGAGTGGATTGGTTCCCGTGTCGATGTCACCGGCTCTTATCCGCTAGCCGGTCTGCTTGCACAGGCTCCTGAGCTCAACATTGCCCCCTCTAGCGTCCGCGCATTCGCTACTAACGGCGAGTTCATCTTGGATAATGGTCTGGTCAAGCGCAATACCGAACAAGTACAGATCGATGCCGATCCGCAGGAGGCCGCCGATCTCTACTTCATCGAAGGGCAGTGGCAGCTTTTGGTCACTATCACCTCCGAGCACCTGCGCGGCTCCGGGTTCCCCGTACCCCGCGCTCTGCTGACGCTATTCGATGTCCCATTCCTCGACCGGCGCAGCTTCCAGTCGGCGCATGGTCCCCAAGAGCTCATCTCAGGGCGCTCGAATGCGCATACAGGCAGCATCCGCCGCTTCCTCCCAGAGATTGGCGCCGGTGAAGGACACCGTGTCTGGCTGCGATTCTCGGATGACGGGACCTTCAGCGTTACCCGGGCAACCGACCGCGCGGAGCAAACAAATCTAGATGGCGAGCAGAACTCCGAAACCGCCCTAGCTGAGGCTCTCAACTACTGCGGCCTCGACGACCGTGGCACAGATCTTGCAGCTATAAACCAAGCATTAGACCTGGCCGCAGATGCTCCGCGCCGCCGCACTGTATCCCTGTTCAACCACCGCCGCCAAGAGAAAGTTGCCCAGCTCCTGCGAGAAATCTAGTGGCGGATCGGCGAACTGGCTCCTAGTGGCTTCCAGAATCCACCAGCGTGGCTAAGCGATCACTTCAAACTCGTGAAGAACATTCGCCGCGCGATCTCGCCTTAGTACATCGTGGAAGCGTTGGTTGCTGAAAGATCGCAGACAAGCATAACAAGAGGTGTTCTCGTCGCATTCGCATTCTTCTACTCGTCTCAATGCGGACGTGACGACGTCTTGGAAAGAATCGACTATCTTCGCCGTTACGCCCGCGCCGCCCGGTACTGCGTCGAAAAGGACAAAGCGAGGGACACCTTCATTCCAAGAAATTGTGCCGTCGAGATCGTCTCGGTTAATCTCAAGAGTTTCTGAGGCTGACTCTAGAATCGCATAAAGTGCAGACCTGAGGTCGTTAACCGAGTATTCGTTTAGTCCTGCGAAGCTAATGGTTGCAATGTCCGTTTGATACACATGTCCCAGCGAAACCCAGTCTGTGTTATTGGAGCAAGGCTGACCTGTACGCGGGTTGCGGTGTTCTCTCTTGTTTCCAACGGCGTAGCCACCACAACCGTCACTACAAATTCGGAAACCGTTCTCTCGACCGCGGTTTATCACCATTATTTCCGCTCGCCGATGTGCGGAAATAGTTAGAGCGGAGTCTCCAACAGCAAAGCTTTGTTCATTTCCACTGGGCTCGCCTTCTCCGAGAACGTGGGACTCTCGGTTCCACATAGCTCTAGGCGCTTTTTCTCCTACACGTCCCGCCTTGTGTTCGGCAACGAAGCCAAAACGCGGAATGAGGATGTCAATCGGTCTGGTACTTAATCCTTGATTGCAGTTTGGACATACCGCAGTCTCAAGATGTTCATACTTTTGACAAACAATCTCATTGCACGCCTTGCATTGCTGGAAGTAGTAATGGTCCAGGGCTCTGCCTGGGAGGATACGCACTCCCGCGGAAGTCCAGAGACGGCCGCCCGCCACCACGGAGTTACCGGGGGCGTAGTCGCCGATTGCAAGGGTAAGGTCGCGGTTGAGGCGAACCTTGGCGCCGGCTTCGCCGCCGAAGCTCGTGTCCAATTCGACGGTATCTACAGGGAATCCATACTTGGGAAGCAAGTTTTTAGTGGCTAGGTAACCGAGCGTCTGAGTCTTTTCCAACGTAGAGATGGTGAACTGATAGGCCCTGCTGCGGCCGTCTTTCTTCTCATTGAAGGCTTGTTGCCGAAGGTTCTTGAGGAGTTTGTGGTCGTCGAGGAGTGAATTCTCGACCTCTTGAATAAGCTCGAGATATTCTTTAGTCCACGCATCATTGGTTAGTCCGACCTCAGTTTGCAGCGACTCCGGTACAACTCGCCGGAGCGCGGTTTGTACTCGATGTGGAACGGGCCGGAGGAAGTCACTCATCAATTTATACAGGCGCTTCTCCGGATCATCGTTGAGAAAGAGCCCCGCGACCGTCGACCAAGGAAGTCCTCGAGGAGCCAGCGTCCTTAGGAATTCAGCGAAGGCGATGGAGTAGCAATGGCGGGTAGCGATGCGAGCATTCTCGATCGACAGATAGGGCGTGCGCATAACACCATCGATCATGTCCGTCGGATTCTGATATACGGCGATGTCGTGGGAGGCGCGCTTCGCAAAAGTTAGAACAAAGGCAGCGGATCCTGCGCGCCGGCCGGCACGCCCTGCTCGTTGCACATAGTTTGCAGTGCGAGGCGGCATGTTCCGCATCATCACAGACTGCAGTTCTCCAACATCAACTCCGAGCTCGAATGTAGTTGAGCATGACAAGACGTTGATTTTGCCATTCACGAATTGTTGTTGTACTTCTGCCGCTTCTTTGGGCGTCCACTGCGCAGTATGTTCTTTAGCCTTGAGAGAACGGATATCGAGGTTGCGTGCGAGCCAACGGTAGTGGTGGTTTTTAAAGGTCTCGGACTCTCGGTCTAGATGTTTAAGTTCTCCTGTGCAGGACGGGTTCGGGCACAAAGATAGACAATTGTGTAGCGACAAAGAGCTGCATACGGAGCAAACATACCAATCGAGCTTATCGCCGTCGGCCACGCTTATAGCAGAGGCGTCGATGACCCTTGCTGCTGGGGTAGAACCGCTTTTTGGTATCAGAATTCGAGTTGATTCGAGGCCTTCCCACACTCGGTTCAGCATCTTCAACGCGAGATCGTCGACTAGGGAAACATCGAAGGCTCCCTCCAACGCACGTTTCCGTAGGAGTTTTTGGGTGAGCTTCAGCCGCCCGTTGCTTCGTCCGAGGGCAGGAATCCAAGAATAGATTTTCTGAGCACGATCTCCGCCTCCTCTTTGGCGGAATGACCAGCCGCCTCCCCGTGGCTGGAAGCGCGGCTCGTTGACATCAGGAACACTTTTCATATCAAGGCCGCCGCGTAGGCGCATGTCAGAAAGCAAAAGATTGACAAAGGCCTCGGCATACAGATCGCTACCCAAAACTTGAGACACGTATTCGAAGGCAGTGGTGTTCTTGAAGCTGTCCATTTCTAGGTGATATCCAACAAGTCCTAGACCTTCGAGAGAGAGAGGTCTCTTTCGATACTTGTCGCCTCGTTGAACACCCATGGAATGATTTTGGGCTTTAGCTGCTCTCTTCCATGCTCGATGTGGGCATTTTTGACCTCCAGTACGGTGCTTGTTATCCAGTCTTCAAGGGAAGCTTGGTTTTCACGCGGAACTCCTTCCAGAGCTTTAAGCATCAAACGACGCTCTAGCATCTTTTCGAATCTTCTCTCGAGGTAAGGAGCAGCGAATGCAGCAGCTTGGCGCGAGTCAGAAAACATCAACAGCTTTCGTCCTTCGCCCACGAGGTTTTCAGAGTTTTCCGCTGCCGGCAGTAGCTGGAAGAGTGAGGTAGCCAGGGCTGCTGGTGTGGCATTACTGTCGGTCAAAAACCGCTTGATGAGGTCAGCCTTGCGTGAACCACATTCAGTGCAGGATTCTCGCGAATGCGAGCTTTCACTATGGACACGGACTGCATGCAGCGAACTTGAGCTACAGCTCTTGCACTCCTTAATCGATGAACGGTGTAGTCTTCCGCAATCCACGCAAAGATACATTAACGGGGGGACCTGCTCTGCAGCAGAAAAATCTGCGGATGATTCGACTTCGTCATCTTCATCAAGATCCGAGCTCTTTTCGTGAGCTTGAAAAACCAACCAGTTGCGGGCGGCTTCCCCAGTCTCTTTCTCCGGAGGGAGGAAAGCCCTTTTAGCGACTTTTCCAAGCAAATGAACGGCTCCGCATACAGTGCAAGTACCAAACTCATAATAAGGACGTTCGCCCAAAGCGGTTTCGTCACTGACTTTGCGGCTCAATGTCACCTGCGGCTGCCCCTGTTCATCGAAGCCTAAGAAGGCGCCCTCTGTAGCGCGGACGAACATGTGATACCTGGCTGAAATAGCAGGTATTCCTGTGGTATCCGTAGTGGCAGCACCGACCGAAACTAGCTGATGGACTCGCTCTTTGGAAATCTGTTTCTCTACATCGGGCCATAAGCTGTCGGCGATTTCCGAAATCGAAAGTGAGTGGTCCAGACATAGTTCGCGTAACCGAACAATATGTTCCTCTTTGTTGAGCGTCTGAAACTGGGTGACTCCAAGAGAATCGGCGTGTTCTTTCAAATGGGTCTGCAAAGCCAGCAGTGGGTCCTCCGCGTCGAAAAGGTGGGCGGGGAATTTCCAAGAGGCTTCGCGCAAAAACTTTACGCGTTCGGCTAATACCAAATCTTGACGGTTCTCGTCGGAGGTCTCGAACTCGAAAGGAGCATCGAAAATCGATTCACCAAAGTTCATGATCTCTTGCACTTCCCCCTGCAGCGACGCAGAGGTGGCAATGCATTGGATAGGAGAGTCTGGGCGCTGAACTCGGTCTTTGAGGCGGCGCAGAAGCATAGCTACTTCGGCACCTTGTGCCCCGGCATAAACGTGAGCCTCGTCCATGACGAGGAAAGACCAGTTTTGAGCCTTTGGCCCGTCGAAAAGCGTGGTGTCTTCTGGCCGCAGTAGAAGGTATTCCAGCATGGCGTAGTTTGTCAGGAGAATATTCGGGGGAGTCTCCTGCATCTGTTCGCGGCTGATTAATTCATTTGGTAGAGGAGAGCTTCCCTCATTCATGTCCTTGTAGAGTTCAGTAGCCGCCTTTGTATCTTTCGGCGTTTCCCCGGTGTATCGACCGAAAGTTAAGTCAGGGACTGCCGCTAGCATCTCTCTGAGACGTTTTACTTGGTCATTGGCTAGTGCATTCATCGGATACAAGAGAAGTGCTCTTACGCCGCTACCGAGTTGCCCAGCGTCTCGTTCTCGGAGAAGGTGGTCGATTATCGGGATTAGGAAGCTTTCAGTCTTGCCCGAGCCTGTCCCCGTCGAAACAACTAAGTTTCGCCCAGTATGAAGCTTTCTCACTGCCCGCTCTTGATGCAGATAGAGGGGGCGTGATGCGGGTAGTGATCTACCAAGCTCTGAAATGGAGGGACTTAAAACTCCCTCCTCCACTAGATGTTGAGGGGAGGATCCTGGGACATAGGGCGGGGTCATCTCCAAAATTGGTCCCTTGGTCAAGGAGTCGGCCTCATCGACTGCCCGCACAAGTGCCGATCGGATCTTTTCATTTTTGGGCCGCAAAAGCGTTTTAAGGTAGCGACGATAGTCGCTGTCGATTCGATCTGCTGCCGCAATGGGATCGATGTTTCGCCGAGAGTTCTTAGTGGCCTGCGCAGATTCAGCAGGAACGATAAGCTCAGTGGGATCCGAGAGCTCGGCGAGATCGCTAGGCAAAGAATCAAGGGCGTCTAGGTCTATGGGATGCATGGTTTGAAATCCTTTTGGACTGGAAGGTTGTTGAGGAAACGTTTATGACAGCTTTTCAGGAAGCAGCTGCGGTAGCGGTAAAGAACCGACTTTCTCTAACAACTGGCGAGCCTCTTCTCGGAGGAGATCGTTTGTAATCAGAGTTGGGCACATTCGTGCCAAGCTAGCCCAAGGCCTTAGCTCCCATGGTGTTGGATTGGTGAACTTCTCGTGTGCCCCTGCCACTCCGTGAGCGTATGAGCGAACGGAATGCGCCATTACAGCGGATATAAACGGTGCCCAAGGCCAGAGCCCAGTTCGTGCATCACCGTAATCTTCCGCAAAGCTACGGAGGCTAGAGACATAAGAACTGAGTTCTGGGCTGCCGATATTGGCGGAGAGATGCAAGGCCCGGTTCTTGAGGTCCCGGAGGTTCGGGATGAGGTCAATACGTGAGCGGTTGCGTAGAAGCTCTGCCCATCCGTGCCGAAGTGCGACCTCATCGGTCAGCAGGCGCCGCGCATTGATGTCAGATAGGCCTTCAATGGTGGCTGCAAAGTCTTCATGGACAATGCTGAGCGCGACATCTTCGACTATCTTTGAAGCGAATTCTTGGTCCGTGTGACAGGCTCCACCCAGAATCGAAATAAGGGCAGGCCCACCCGCAGATTCGATGAAGTCAGCTGACTGCGCAAACTCGCCTTCCCTACGGGAAAAACCTACCGTGCTTGCTATTGTGGCGACATCATTGATCTCCCCAAGAACTCCGACCCAGGGAACTGGGTGAAACTCGTCTAGAGTGTCCGCATGATTCTCGAAGGTGCAAGAAAACAATCCAAACTGAATCGCTAGGCCAACCTGATGCTCGACACGGACGTTCGACCGGCCAAGCGCTTCGAGTGAGGAACGCGGATCGACAACAAAGCTGCGCTCGCAGAGACCACGAACCTGCCTGGAAATAGTCCTTGCATCAGGAGATTCGAGGCTCAAGTCACACAGTGGTGAAAGTCGCTCCCAGAGTTCGAGCTGCTCCCTTGGCTGAGCGATAGTGGCTCCTCCTAAACTCGAGAGCTTGAATGAAAGCCCGAGGAGGTTCTCGTCATTTTCTCCATTAGCGTAAAACCCATCTTGGGCGACCACGAGGGCGGAATCGGAGGGAGCTTTAGGTGGCTGGACGCGATAGGCGGAAATTTCCTTAGTAATCTCCACTACGAGTGGCCCCGCATCCTGGAATTCCTCAGGTAAACGCGCCTTTTGCTTAGAGTCAAAGCAAACAGTAATGGGCTTGACATTGGCCTGTGTAAGGGGCCATACATATCCCCGCAAAGTTTCTCTTCCAGAAACTGGGTCTAAGAGATCAATAGTCGTGCCATCGATTACTGCTCTACCGGTATAGGGAGAATCGCTGACTTGAAAAAGACTAGAGCGCTTGAGATTAGCCGACAAGGCATTGGCGTCATACTTTTCCTTAAACTCTAAGAAGGCTGAGGTTTGTTTCTTTGCGCGGCTTCCTCCTCTGAAAAGCTTCTTCTCCGAGTCCCACATTTGTTGAACGCTGAGGGGATACCAGACTACAGCCAAGACAAAAGACGAAACTTCGGTGCCGAATGCTTGCTTAAGTTCATGGACAGGAACAGTGAACAAGCGACGATTGCGTCGAGCCTGCATTGGCAAACTGACGGCCTTGCTCTTGGATCGCCCGTCCACCACAAATAGTGTTACGTTTCCATCAATGCGGGAGGGAAAGCGAACTTTAACCTGTCCGGAGTCAGCCAGACTGCGCATTGGTACGGCGGAAGGGAAAGTGCTCCAAGTGTGCGGAACATCGGTACGGTCGATGCTGAATCTCATGGTCTTCGGTACAACCTGAAGGTCGAGCTCATATCCCTCTGCACTCGAGATCTTGAAGGAAGCAGTTTCTTCGGTGTCTCCGACAGCCTTGACACCGGTAAAGGGGATGTTAATGACTTTTCCAGGAGTATAGCTAGCTTCGTAGTAGGCCTTATTGTACCGATTCGCTGCGACATTAATATCCGGAGTCCGGAAGGGGACGGACTGTTGATAATTCATCTTGAGCCTGAGACCCTCTGCCATGTTGAAAAATTGTTTCTCGCAGATGAGGCCGTCCTTTAGGATCTCGACGCAGTACCGTCCTACCCAAGCATCTTCGTATTCGTCGTGAAAAACTACTATTTCTTCACCGGCGTATTCCTCTAGGTCTTCTCGCTCTTCGATGAAAGACTTCTCTCCGCCAACCGGACAATACGAGATTCGCATTGCCCAACAAGCATGTTGATTGTGCGGAAGTTTTAGAAGGGGCGACTCTCGATACACTGGGCCCATATCGCTTCCCAAAGCTTCATCCACCTTGGAAACATCAAGATTCCATTCTGGATCGCGGCTCCCTGAAGCCCGCACGTTACGCGAGGTTGACCTTGTCTCCCGGTTGGGTCCGTCTGAAACGCTGACCTTGAGTCCGCCACAATCCCGCAGTCCAACTAGATGGTAGACCCGCCAGTCATACCAAGAGCTAAACTGCAGTTCTTCTGCGACTAGGTCATCGCGTTGTCCGGACTCATCGGAAAACTCCGTGTTCGCAGGAGCTAGTGCGAAAAGGGAATTGCGTGAGAGCTCTTGTTGATTAGGGCAGTATTGGAAATCTGCTTGGAAAAACGCAACTGGAAAATCCGCAGCCATGAGAGGCAAGGTGGTTGTCTCTTGAGAAAGCGAATCAGTAACGCTGATCTCCGGTGTCGGAGAGCTGATTGAAATCTCCTTGCGTGCGAAGCAGCCAGTATATAGATCAATACTCGGTTCGATATGAAAATTGTCAAAGCCTGCGTCTACAGACCAAACTAGGTCTTCGTCCTCGTCTGGAACTGCAGGCAAAACCAGGAGGATCTTTCCTGCATCTGGATCCAGCTTCAGGTGAGGCTGTTGCTGAGCATCGGTGCGTGCACGATTCGCCCTAGAAACAACGGTGGCATCTTGCTGTGCAAGGAACTGACGCAACTCGGCGAAGGTCTTGGCTGGTAAACCGTTTGTGCCTTCGAAGTTCTTGTCGGTGTACCAATCGTCTTTGATCTGCGAGTAGTAGACATACTCGACCGTTCTAGCAAACAAGAAAGATGCGAGTTCAGGTTTTAGACTGGAGAGTCTGAACAAGGTACGAGGGCTTTTCTCGCTGATGTACTTGTTTACTAAAAGCTTTCCTTCTCGATCTCCGTCCGCCGGATCGTCATCGACAGCCAGTAAGGACTTGGAATCAGCTACAAGCTGACCCATCTCTGAGGTAGGGATTCCGGCATGTAGAGTCACTTGGGTTACGTACTTCGACGAACCCAGATTAACCCCGTCAAATACGTCGAGGTGGAGACGCTTCATCCAAGTGTGGAGGTTACGGCGAATATGCGCGGCGAGGTCCGAAGACTCTGACATTCCGAGTTGTTCCCAAAATATGGGCCAGAAAGAGTTGTCACGCGTAGTTTGAGTGCCCGCATTGACCAAGGCCGCAACGGTAAGCCTGGAATAGCGGTCTAGCGTTTTGGTGGCATCGATGCCACGTCGGCGTCTGTCTTCGATACCTTTGCCTAGTTCTGAGGAGATCCAATCGAGAGTTTCCGGCCGCAACCCAAGCTGGAAGAACATAAGCGACTGTTCCTTCTTATTCTGAGTTTGCTCCAGCTCAAATAGACTCTGTTCTGCCGAGCCCAGGCGATCCCATAAGTGCGTATGAAGCTGGGCTTTTGCGACGAGATCGATGCCTGATTTCCGGTGACGTGAGGGGGTAGACAAGATGGCGCTTTCGGTAGGAGAAAGAAATAAAGAGAAAATGCCGGTGCAGGCACTAAGTCTTTATTTTAGGGGTTACGGCCGACACCGAAAGCTGTCTTTCGCTAATTCTTTCTAGGAAGAGAAGTGCTAGGCCAAATAGAATCATGGTCACGTGCTATCTCGGCAAGAAAGACAACTACTCCTCCCGGATCCCCTCCACGATCCGCACAGTCTCCACCGCAACGCGCGCTACCTTCGCAATAAGGTCTACGATATAGCGCGGATTGCCCACCTCATCGGCCCAATCATTCGGATCATTGATAATGCCGGAGGCCTTGTCTTTCTTGACATAATAGCGGTCAATTATCCACGCCAGAGCAGAACGCGAGCCGAGCATATACTCTTGCGCTTCGGCAGGAATTTCGCGGATGGTTACCACATTGTTGTAGATGAGCGTCGTCACATCATCGACTTTCTTACCCGTTTCCGGGTCCTTCTTCTTTGCCCACTTCATCTTCTTATCCACCCGCCAGGTATTGCGGTCGGACTCGGAGACCCCAGGCTTGACTGCGACAGTGACAGGGTAGGGCTCCACATCTTCGTAGCCCACGTGCAGCGCCATCAGTGAGCGCCCGGCTGAAACCAAGGCATCGAAACGCGCCCGCGAGGAAGGCGTCTTTATATGCGGCAGCATTTTCTTCAGGTCCGCCGCATACTTCGAGCGATAAGCAGGATCATGCAGCTGACCATAGACAAAGTAGAAGATGGCATCTTTGCTCACGTCCGCGCCCAGCGCAGCGCGGTATATCCCCAAGATCTCATCGGTGATGTTATCCACCCGCCGGTATCCATCACGCACTTCACCCTCAGTACCCTCACCAGCGCCCGCGCTTGCCGACGCCGCCCCAAACACATCCAGCTCACCCTCACCAGTCTCCACTGGTTCCCAGGTCCAGCGAGGAAAGAATTGGCCTGCATTGGAACCCCACATTGCTAGGTCCGGAATAAGGTCTGTTGCTAGCGCTGAAAACGGCTTCGCGCTACCTGGATTCACAACATAGAACCCGACATTGTCGTGCTGTGGAGTCGGGAACAAGGAGGGGAGTTGATAAACCATGTCGTTCAACGAACGGTCGAAGTAAACGTACATTTCGCAACTGGGCCGGTAGAGCCCCTTGATGATTCTGCTTGCATCGAAGCGGAGCTCAGCATTCTTCGCTAGCTGCTGTTTTAGGCTGCGGTTCCAGGACACTCGCTTGAGATCAGCGAACTCTGGATGAGCTCGCAGGAAGCTGTCGACATCAGCCTCTTTGGGCTTGGCAATGCCTTTAGCAAACGTCCAATCTCCGAAGACCTCTCGAGCAGCCTCATAGGTGGAGATGAGAATCCGCATCTTGTGTTCGACCTCGGAGCGAGAAAATCCATAAACCCAGTTGTCGCGTGCTGTCTTGAGCCCGGAACTAAAGGTGTTGAAGAAGTTGGTGTTAACTGAGTTCTTCTTGTCTCCGAGCACCGGCCAAGTCTCAAAATCTGGGTCTCGTTGAGTGACCCAGTCGCCGTATTGGTTCGGCTCGATGTGCTTCCATTCGGTGTTGCGAATGGTGGAGTGATCGATGATGTCGAGCTTTTCTTCGGCGCTGAGGTAGTCGCCAATATCGCGGTAGTGAATGTCGGCGCCGGCGTGGCCTTGTCTTTTGACGGCGATGATGATCGCAATGGTGGTCCGGCCACCGTCACGGAATACGTTTCCAGCTTCCTGTTGGCGCAGGACCCCAGCAGTGCGTGCGTTGCCGCGGAGGTTGAACACGTAGATGTCGCTAAATTCATCGGCCAGTGTCAGCCGCACACCATCGCCGGTGTTGGCATCGAGCCAGCCGCCGTTGGATACAAAGGCCATGATGCCGTGGGTGCCTAGGCGGTCGGTCGCCCACCGGAAGGCACGGAGGTAGGAATCGTAGAGTGCGTTCTTGTTCGTGGCGGTGGATTTCGCGGCGAAGGTTTCCTCGATGCGCTTGTCTAGCGTGGGATACTTGAGGTTGGCGTTGTTGTCGTTGGCTGATTTCTGCCCGGAAGAATAGGGAGGGTTGCCGATGATGACGTGGATGGGCGCTGACTTCTGGCGCTCGATGGCGGCGTTGTTTTCTTTGAATACGGTCAGATCAAGGGTGTCGCCGTCCTCATGGACCTGGAAGGTATCCGCGAGGGCAATGCCATCGAAGGGGACGTAGTCTGGTTCGGGCTCATTATTGCGCAGTGCGCGCTCGGTCTCGAGAGCATTGTAGGTGGTCTCAATATTGACAGCGGCAACATAATAAGCCAGCAACATGATCTCCGTGGCGTGGAGTTCGCTGGCGTATTTGCGCGCGAGATCTTCTGGCTTTATAAGCCCAGACTGCAGCAGGCGCACCATGAAGGTCCCGGTGCCGGTGAAGGGATCGAGGATGTGAACGCCTTCATCGCTAAGCCCCTTGCCAAAGTGCTCCTTGGAGAGGGTATCTGCGGCGCGCAGGATATAGTCCACGATTTCTATTGGTGTGTAGACAATGCCGAGTGCCTCAGACTGCTTCTTGAAGGCCTTGCGGAAGAAGCGCTCATAGAGGTCTTTGACCACTTGTTGCTTGCCGGAGGCGGAAGAAACCTCGGAGGCGCGCACGCGCACGGAGGCATAGAACTTGGAGAGGGTATCGGTCTCAGACTCCAGCTTTGCATCTGCCAGGGCGTCGACCATGCGCTGCATGACGCGGGCTACTGGGTTGTGGGCGGCGAAGTCGTGCTCGGAGAACAAGGCGTTGAACACAGGGGCGGTGATGAGGTGCTGCGAGAGCATGCTAATCGCCTCATCCTCTGTGATGGAATCATTGAGGTTGCCGCGCAGGCCCTCGATGAAGACTGCGAACTCTTTCTTGATCTTCGGATCGGCGGCGGCGATCAGCGCCTTGATCCGCAGTATTTGAGCCTCGGCGATATGAGCTACATCGTCGGCCCAATCCTCCCAGTAGGTGCGGGTGCCAACCTTGTCCACCAGCTTGGTGTACATGGCCTCTTGCCACTGCTCCAGAGAGAAGAGGGCAAGCTCTTCACCGGAGGGAGTGTTTGCATTTCCCTCGGTGGTCTTATCGCCCTCGTGCTCGCCGAGCTTCTCCTTGGCCTCCTCGGATGCCACCTTGAGCGGGTTGGTCACCTCCTGCACGGAGATGGGCAGCTCGGTCTGTGCGCTGGGATCGTTGAGGCTCAGCGAGTTGATCTTGGCGTTGAAGCGATCATCGTGCGCGCGCAGTGCGTTGAGGATCTGCCAGACCACCTTGAAGCGCTTGTTATCGTTGAGCGCCTCCGAGGGCGACTGCCCCGCAGGGATGGCCACAGGCAAGATGATGTAGCCGTAGTCCTTGTCCGGAGACTTGCGCATGACGCGGCCGACCGACTGGACCACATCCACCATGGAGTTGCGGGGGTTGAAGAAGATGACCGCATCAAGTGCGGGGACATCCACGCCCTCCGAGAGGCAGCGGGCGTTGGTGAGCACGCGGGTCTCATCAGTGGGGATGGTTGATTCCAGCCACGACAGCCGTGTGTTGCGTTCCATGGCGTTCATGGAACCGTCCACGTGCTGGGCGGCGACGGAGAGGTCGATGTTGAGCAAGGAGACATCGTTAAGCGCAGCGTGATCCTTGAGGGAGGCGCGGTACTGGTTGATGATGGCGGGGAAAGACTCCGCAATCTGCGTCGAAGTCTTAATGTCCTTGGCAAAGGCGACCGTGCGGCGCATGGGTGAGGCGTTGTCCTCGAAGCCATACTTCTTGCCCTGCTCGGTGCCCGAGCGCTTAGCCAGCCCGTTCCACGCGCCAATCATGGCGGAGGCGAGCGTGAGATTGATTTCTTGGCTGGGGCCGTGGGTTAATGCCTCAGCGGCGATGTTTTCCTCCACCGTCATCACGAGGACCTTGTAGTCAGTGAGCAGGCCCTTTTCCACCGCGGCGCCGAAGCCAAGGCGGTAGAACTCCGGGCCGAAGATGGCCTCATCATCCATCGAGGCCAGCTCAGCGGAGTGTTCGGCAGCCTTGCCCTTCACCGTGTCATCAAAAAGGCGCGGGGTGGCCGTCATATAAAGACGCTTGCCCGCCCCGATGTAGTCATTGTCGTGCACGCGCACGAAGTTTGAGGGATCCTCGCCGTAGAGGGTAACCCCCGTGGTGCGGTGGGCCTCATCGCAGATGATGAGGTCGAAATCTTCCATCCCGAACTCAGCCTGGGCATCGTGGATGGCGCCGATGGACTGATACGTGGAGAAGACCACGTTGAGGCCCTTGCGCCGCTTTCCCAGATTGGTGCGCCGGGCGATGTCCTCACCGTTGGTGGATACGGGCACCTCCAAGTCATAGGAGGCAATGTCCTCCGCTTTCTTAGAGACCTTCGTGTCCGAGCACACAGCATATGACTTCAGCGGCAGCGCGCTCTGGGATTGCGCGGTCCACTCCTTGAGCGTCTGCGAAAGCAACGAAATGGAGGGCACGAGGAAGAGCACGCGGGCACGCCCGCCGTTGTCCTGGGCAAACTTTTCTGCCAAGCGCAGCGCCGTGAAAGTCTTGCCTGTGCCACACGCCATGATGAGCTTGCCGCGGTCATGGGTGGAAAAGCCGGCGATGGCCTTGTTTATGGCCTCGCTTTGATGGGGGCGGGGCTCAAAGACCTCGCGGCGGCTGAGGTTGACCTCCATCTCGGAGCCGGGGAAAGTAACGTCCCAGTCAATGGGGGAGTCCGCGATGGAAGCCACCCCAATCCGGTTCGCCGGGATGAGCTGGTTCTCTAACATCCCCTCCGCGTTGGCGGACCACCTGTCCGAGGTGGAAATAATGAGCCGCTGCGCAAAGGACTGCTTTCCCTCCGGCGTTTCAAAGGAATGCCCTGAGGCCTCAAAGAAGGAGTCGAGATGGCGCTTTTGGATATAGGTATCCGGCTTATAGAACTTGCACTGAATGGCCACCCACGCCTGGTCCTCGGCGCGCCGGGCCACGAGGTCAATGCCTGTGTCTTGCTTGCCGCCGTTATAGCGCCAGTCCGTCCAGCGCGTTACCTCCGAGTACTCATCCCGCAGAGTCGGAGCCGTGCGGAAATAGTTCACCATGAGCTTTTCAAAAGCGATGCCGTACTTGCCCGCCGGCTGGTTTTCACGCAACTGGTTGAGGACGTCGGAGAAAGAAGTCATGGGGTCTATTATTGATCGCAATAGGGGCAGCTCGGGGGATTGAGGGCAGTGAGGTTTCTAGGTCGTGTCCGCTAGTCCGAGTAGAATCCTGCGCATGGCATATGATGAGAACCCTTTCCTTGACCCCGCGGAGGATGCGGATTCGAGTGATGATTCTAAAAGCTCCCGAGAAGTGGATGTAAAAGAGGAAGAGGAAGAACCTACTTTTACTCTTAAAGATGCACAATGGCTGCGCGCTCAGCGTGGACTGGTGGTTCGACCTGCGGAGCTAAGTCTGTTTCAGGAAAAAATGGCAGCTGGCGTTGATGGCTTTAAAAATAGCAGGGGCTTTGGAATTGGTACGGCAATCGTAGTGACGATCCTCGCTATCTTGATCGCAATCGCTGGAGTAGCGCTTGGGTATTTTATTATGAATGCCGCGGGCGACTGGATTTCATCAATGAGGGAGAGCTAGTAAGTGTCTAAAGGAAATAGCGGCGGCGGAGGATGCGCCGTTGCGATCGTAGGTATCATTTTCATTGGTATTCTGTTGTGGATTTTGGCTGCAGCATTGTGGGTGCTTGGCGTCCTCATCATGATTGTCGCAGTCCTCGGAGGGATTGCAATGATCTATGCTGCATGGTCGTCGTACCGAGATTATCGAGAAAGCAAGTTGACCGAGGCAGAAGTCGAGGCCATGGTTGAGGACTGCGTCCGTGATTTGCTGGGAGTCGAATCACAGTGGGCGAACGCAGTGATCACCAAAGGCATCGGGACCCCATTGGAGCTGGAGTTTACTTTGCAGCCGGGACTTGCCGAGCAACAGCGTCGAGAAATTGACTCCATGATTATCATGCTCAACAACGCCTCAGACACAGAGCAAAGATTGGAAACGGTTTCGAAAGCGGAAGCCCTCAGAATCAAAGTCGAAGGAATGCTGGCACACGGCTAATAGGCGCTCTACAAAGTCACCACAGCGCGGCGATGGTAACCAGCGTTGCCGCGACAACCAGCGGGGTCTCGCGCTTGCCCACTCTCTTGGCGGTCCAGGTATTGCCGCGTGCGGCGTCGTGGGGAATCCACCAGGCGCGCAGCAGGGCGAGTGCGAGCACCACGGCCATGAGAATTATGGGCACGGTGATGTGCACCCCGCTTATCGCGGAGGCGGCGAGGAAGACGATGAGCGCGCCGGCGTGAATCATGATGGAAAGGCGCACGAAGCCCGGGGTGTTGCGCTCGCGGACCATGGACTTGACCAGCGGCACGGTGCCGGAGAAGTACAGGGCTAGGAAGATGTAGGAGATCCACGCCTGCTTGCCGATAGCGCTGAAACCCACGTGGTGCGCCGCCATCCACAGCACGGGGATGAGCAGGGCAGAGGCCAGTGTGGTGGAGATGCCTGAGGCCATCGAGCGCGGCCGGCCGTGGAATGTCTCCCACAGGGCCACGGACATGAGCGGGCCGAAGAAGAGCGCCCATACAATCAGCGCGGGGTGGGCGATGAGCACGATTACCCCGGCGAGGGCGGCTATTGGGCCGTAGGCGTAGATGGGGCGAGCATAAGCGCGCCTGCGCTGGGGCGTGCGCGCCTTGGCTACCAAGGTGAGGGCGAAGAAGGTGAAGTAGCCAAAGAACCACGCCAGCAACGTGGCGAATACCGCAAGCGGTGAGCGCCACGAGAGGCCCGTACTGTAAAAACTGGTGAAAAAGTACGTGATTGACGTGACCGTGCCGACCACCGCCGGGGCGATGAGCATGGCCCAGGCGCCGTGTTGGTTGGGGATCCACGGGCTGATGCCGTGCTTGGGAGACACTCGCAATTCCTTCTGTAGATCAACCTTTAGATTGATAACGATACGCTACTTTAGAGGCTGTCCGAAACAGCTACGCTGTGCAAGTGAAGTTCAAGAGCCTGAGCTGAAAAGGCCTAGTTTTCTCTTGGCTGACACTGATGTCCCCTCCCAGAGCCAAGAAAGCGCCTCCATTATCAGCCTGGGCGGATAATGGAGGCGCTTTCTTATTGAAAACTAGTCGAGGTAGTCGCGCAAGACCTGCGAGCGCGAGGGGTGGCGCAGCTTCGACATGGTCTTGGACTCAATCTGGCGGATACGCTCGCGGGTAACGCCGTAGACCTGCCCGATCTCATCTAAAGTACGCGGCATGCCGTCCGTCAGGCCGAAGCGCAGGCGGACAACGCCGGCCTCACGCTCGGAGAGCGTGGTGAGCACGTCCTGGAGCTGATCCTGGAGCAGGGTGAAGGACACCGCATCGACCGCGATGACGGCCTCAGAGTCTTCGATGAAGTCACCCAGCTGGGAATCGCCCTCATCACCGATGGTCTGATCCAGTGAGATGGGTTCACGAGCGTATTGCTGGATCTCCAGCACCTTCTCCTCGGTGATGTCCATCTCCTTCGCCAGCTCCTGCGGGGTGGGCTCGCGGCCCAAATCCTGCAAGAGCTCGCGCTGGATACGGCCCAGCTTGTTGATGACCTCGACCATGTGCACAGGAATGCGAATAGTGCGAGCCTGATCCGCCATTGCGCGCGTGATGGCCTGACGGATCCACCAGGTGGCATACGTGGAGAACTTGTAGCCCTTGGTGTAGTCGAACTTTTCGACGGCGCGGATAAGGCCCAGGTTTCCCTCCTGGATCAGGTCCAAGAAGGCCATGCCGCGACCCGTATAACGCTTAGCCAGGGAGACAACCAGGCGGAGGTTGGCCTCAAGCAAGTGATTCTTGGCCTTACGGCCATCGCGGGCGATGGCGCGCAGATCGCGCTTGGTCGAAGGGGAGAGCTTTGCGTCCTTGTCCCCGTGGGCGACAGCCTCAGTCATCTCATCCATACGGTGCTGGGCAAAAAGCCCGGCCTCGATGCGCTTGGCTAGGGAGACCTCCTGCTCAGCGTTGAGCAAGGCGACCTTACCAATTTGCTTGAGGTAGGCGCGCACCGAGTCGGCCGAGGCAGTGAGCTCGGCATCCTTGCGCGCCTGGCGCAGGGTGGCGGATTCATCCTCGTCCCAGACGGAAGAACCGGAATCATCTTCCTCGCCGTCTTCCCCTAGCTCCTCGGTCTGCGCTCCGTCACCCTCCTCATCGGTGAGGTCCTCTTCATCGCTGAGATCGGCGTGATCTGGCTCGATGTCCACGTCATCATGCTCATCGTGCTCGCCGTGGTCGATGGGGGTGTCCTCATCGAGCTCTTCGGAGACACCTGGAGTTGCCTCCTCGGGTGCTTCCTGCTTGCTAGCTGCAGACTTGCGCACCGTCTTCTTGGCCGTCTTCTTCGCAGTTTTGCGAACGGTCTTTTTGGCCGTCTTCTTCGCAGTCTTTTTGGTGGTCTTCTTGGCCGTCTTACGAGCGGTCTTCTTCGCCGTCTTCTTGGCGGTCTTCTTTGCAGGTGTAGATGACCCAGCGGCCTCTACGCTCTCACTGAGTACCTGGTCTGAAGAATCGGTGGCTGCCACGTACGCCCTTTCGCCTTATTCTTTGAGTGAAAAACAGCAGAGATCGCATTGTGATGCGATCACCTAAATCATGCTAGGCCCCCTCGCAATTGCGCAGGCGAGGCGCGCCGCTAGCTTTTCAACTTACGATCGACGGCCCAGTATAGATCATCTTGCCCAACTGGTGGGCTACTAGGTCGCCGCTAGCTGCCCTAAGTGGGCCTTCCCGGCCTAGTTTAAGGCCGAATCCCTTCCACAACCGCCATGGAGGCGCCCACGATTCCGGCACGATTGCGCAGGTGAGCGGGGAAGACAGGGGTAGAAACCGTCAGGTGCTGCCCCCACCTGTCGAATTTACGGGAAATTCCGCCACCGATGATGAAGCACTGCGGGTTGAAGAGCTTCTCGTACTCGTAGAGCACTCGGTTGAGGTGCTTGGCCCACTGCTTATATTTCAGGCCATTGCGATCCTTGGCCGCCGAGGAAGCCAGATGCTCCGCCTCGTGGCTTCCCACCATGAGGTGGCCGAGCTCCGTATTGGGGAAGAGCTGCCCGTCGAGCAAGAAGGCCGAGCCGATGCCGGTGCCCAGGGTGAGGAAGACGACGGAGCCTTTCTGGGCTTGGCCGTCCCCGTAGGCGACTTCGGCGAGGCCTGCGGCGTCGGCGTCGTTAAGCACGCTGAAGGGCACATCAAGAAAACCCGAAAACAGTTCCTGCGCATCGACGCCAATCCATGTTTTGTCAATGTTGGCCGCGCTGAGCACCTTCTGGTCCTTGACCACGGAAGGCAAGGTGATGCCTACCGGGCCCTCCCAGTGGTGTTGCTTGACGATGTCGCTGACGATGGCAGCAACAGCCTGCGGGGTGGAGGGCTGGGGGGTGGTTACCTTGAGCCTGTCGCCCACGAACTCGCCCGAAGCGAGATCCACGATGGCGCCTTTGATGCCGGAGCCGCCGATATCGATGCCGAAAGACGTTCCCTCACGGGGGGCAGTGGAGTTGAGTGTCATGGCTAACAGTCTAGAAGAAGGCACAATGGTTGGCATGCAAGCACAACGAGAAGTTGACACCCTGCGCGACTTTGCCGTGGCTACCGCCACTGCAGCAGCGGCTCTCGTGCGCGAGGAACGCGCACGTATCGAAAACGCCGATGGCTTAGGCGCGCACACCACCACCAAGTCCAGCGCCGTCGATCCGGTAACCGAGGTAGACCAAGCCAGTGAAGCCTTCATCGTCTCCGCCATCAGGGAGACTTTCCCGGGGGACGGAATCCTCGGCGAGGAAGGCACGGATTTTCCTTCCACCACGGGGGTGACCTGGGTCATCGATCCCATCGATGGCACCGTGAACTTCCTCTATGGCGCCCGGGACTATGCCGTGTCCATCGGCGCATTCTCGGCAGGCCACCTAGTCGCCGGCGCGGTGGTCAACGTCGCCCAAGGCATTGTCTATGCGGCGGCCGCAGGCCACGGTGCCACGGTGCGCCACCTGGGTCAAGAGCCGCGCGAGCTGCGCTGCAACCGAGTCTATGACCCTGCGTTGGCCTTGGTTGCCACCGGTTTTAGCTATGACGCGCGCAGGAGACGCCAACAAGGTGCTGTGCTCGCCGAGCTCTTGCCGCAGGTGCGCGACATTCGGCGGGTGGGTGCCGCTGCGCTCGACCTCTGCCGAGTGGCGGAGGGCAGCGTCGATGCCTATTTCGAGCACGGCATCAACGCTTGGGACTTCGCTGCGGGCGCCGTCATTGCTGCCGAGGCCGGCGCCGTGGTGCATCACCCTGGCCTAGATAAAGGGGCCGCCGATGGTGAGATTATCTGGGTGGCCGCACCGGATCTGGCGCCCGCATTTGAGCAGCTCTTGGCCAGTATTGGGGCTTTGGAACCGCAGCGGGGGTGAAATAATCTAGCCCCCACTCGGCGTGGAGTATGACAGATCGGGCTTTGTGTTTTAGTATGCGCGATCGATAAATACCTTATTCCAACCATTTGAAGTGAAGGGGCGTGCATAATGGCCACCGATTACGATGCACCGCGACGCCGCGCAGAAGACGAGATTGAGACCGATTCCTTGGAGGGGCTCAAGGCCTCCGAGAACGCCAATAGCGGCATGGATGATGACGGGGAGTTCGTCGAGCCCTTTGAGCCGCCGACAGTGGATCTCACCGGCGAGGAACTCAACGTGACCGTCGTGCCGCGCCAAGAAAACGAGTTCACCTGCTCCGTGTGCTTCTTGGTCCAATCAAAAAAGCGCCTGTCCCACGAGGAGGACGGGCAACTTATTTGCCGCGACTGTGCCTAGGCTCGACACCTAGCCGCGACTAAGGTCACCGAGGAGAAGTAACCGCGGAGAAGCAAAAGGGCAGCGAGGGGTCTAGGAGTTTTCCTGGCGCTGTCCTGGGACAAAGGCGTCCAGCAACTCCTCGGGCGACTTGCTGGCTAGAAGCCAATAGGGCGTGGGATCTTCCGGGTCATCGAGCACCATCATGGCGTGCTCCGGCAGCCAAGCGTGGGTGACCAGGAAAGAGGCCGGATCATATTGGGGGCCGAGCGCACTGCGCCGGGCGGTCTTGGGTACCACGATGGAACGAACTACCACGTCATGCGGCAATTGTGCATCCTTGACCATCAGCCAGCGCGTGCCATCACCATCGCGCTCCACGCGAATGACGGTGCTTGACCAAGAGAGCAGCACCCACACGGCGATGGCGCCCAACAACACCGCCGGAATGACATGCCACCACAAATTGCGGTTGAGACCGACGGTAAACGTAGTAATCGCTACGACGGCCGCGGCAAGGACCCAGAAATACCAGGGCACCCACTGGCGCTCGCGAAAGAGAACCTCGGGCTTGCCTGAAGATGAAGCGGTGGAAGGCTGTGCGGGATCCGGGGTGGGGGCATTATTTCTAGACACGGCATACTAGTTTAGACCACCCTGCGCCTTTTTCTCACGCTGCTGTGACATCCGCCGATAGGCGTCTAGTGCTGGCACGGTAGGCTAGGGCAGGTGAGTGATATCAATCCCCCTACTAGCCCCACCTCTAGCCCCAGTGCCAGCCTTGGTGCTGTACCGGCCAGCTCCTTTTCCCCGATCCGGCTCAAGAGGCTCGACAAGGGTCTGCCTTTGCCGCAGCGCGCTCATCGCGGTGACGCAGGTGCAGATCTTTATGCGGCACAGGACCTCACCTTGGCTCCTGGCGAGCGCGCCCTTGTGGGGACCGGCATTGCAATCGCGCTGCCACTAGGTACGGTGGGCCTTGTGCATCCGCGTTCGGGATTAGCTGCCAAGCATGGACTTTCGGTGGTCAACACTCCCGGTACTATCGATGCCGACTATCGGGGTGAGATCAAGGTCTGCCTAATCAACCACGATCTCCACCAGCCGATTGAGATAACCCGCGGCATGCGGATTGCACAGCTGGTCATCCAAAGAGTTGAGTTGGTTGATTTCGCCGAAGTCGATGACCTCGATGACACCGAGCGTGGGGCGGGTGGGTACGGCTCCACCGGCTCCTAAGAGGAGAGAAGAGCACGTCTCCGCGATACTCAATACAGTCTCGACTCAACCTGACTCAAGCTGACTCAATCTCGAATTAACTTCTACCCAAAGTAAGGGAAGGAAAAACACATGGGAATCTGGCCATTTTCTCGCAAGCATGATGACGACGCCTCGAAGAATGACAACGCCTCCAAGGACGATAAGAACAGCGGCGATACCGGTACCGATGCCACCGCTGTGCCAGGTGCTGCTAGCAAGGAGGCGTTAGAAAACCTCGCTATCGATCCGGCAACCGGAACGGCGATGGGGGATACCACGGCAGGGCTGGTGGATACCGCAGCAGACGCTGCCGCTGCGACCGGCATTGTCAGCTATCCCCACGACGCAGTGGGTGGTGAATCCGGCCCCTTTGACGGCGATTCCGTGGACATCAACGACTTCGACTTCGCAGACTTTTCCGTGGGCATCTTGGATCTGGGTTCTATCCGGATCCCGCTGCCGAAGGAGTCCCAGGTGCAGGTCGAGATGGGGGAGAACGGTCCCCGGATGCTCCACATCGTCACCCATCACGGGCGCATCACTCCCGTGGCTTTCGCCGCACCCCGCCACGCCGGGCAGTGGGTCGAGGCCGCCCAGGAGATTATCGAGGGCATGAGCAATGATGGCCTGAGCACCACCACAGAGATCGGGCCGTGGGGTACGGAAATCGTTGGCACCAATGGCAATGGTCAGATTCGCGTCATTGGCGTGGAGGGGCCGCGCTGGATGTTGCGTATGACCCTGGCTGCGCCCGCCGGAAAGGAAGAGGAGCTCGTGGCTTTGGGCCGCGAGGTCGTTGCCCGCAGCTTTGTCTACCGCGGTGAGAACCCGGTGCTTGCCGGAAACTCCCTCCCAGTTACCTTGCCCAAGCCACTGGCCGAGCAGGTCCAGCAGGCTATTAAGCAGCGCCAGGAACAGGAAAAGTCCGCTGCGGCAAACTCAGCCCAACACCCCGAGAACGGTGTGAGTGACGCAGACCAGCAAGCCCTTGATGAGGCGCGTGAGCACCTGCGCAATCTAGGGAGCGCTTCCTCCGCGCAGGAGAACGAAAAGCCACATCCAGAAGAGGGCGAAGACAAGAAGAACGAAGACAAGAAGAACTAGTATTCTTTCCCGCAACATCGATCCCACCCCATACCTTTAGCCCAAGTAGGTCTTAGCGTAGTGACTACACCCGAATCCGGTGCCGAGTTTGGCACTGAGCCCGGAAGCGAACCCGTGAATCAACCCGGTAATGAAACGAGCAGAGAAACCGGCAAAGAATCCTTCACTGCACGCGACGCGGATTCTTCTACCACTGACCCAACTCTGCTTGAGCAGATGGGCGGATTAACCGGACTGGTTTCGGCCACGTTGCCCGTCCTCGTTCTCATCCCAGTCAACAGTTTTTGGGGACTCGGCCCGGCATTGATTGCCGCCGTGGGCGTCGCGGTGGCCATCACAGCTTGGCGCATTCTGCGTAAGGAAACACTGCAGCCGGCAATATCAGGGCTATTGGGCGTGGCGCTGTGCGCGGCAATCGCCTGGTTTAGCGGCTCCGCCAAGGGCTACTTCCTCTATGGCATCTGGATGTCCTTGATTCTGTGCGTCCTCGCAGTGGCTTCGATACTCTTCCGCTGGCCAGCCGTGGGAGTTATCTGGAAGGGAATCAACGGCGAGGACATGGCCTGGCGGCAAGTGCCTGCAGCGCGGCGTGCCTTTGCCATCGCCACCGGAGGCTGGGCCGTCGTCTTCCTCGCCCGCTTCGTTATTCAAAACGCTATTTACAATGCAGACCACACCACGGCTCTGGGGGTAACCCGGATTATCATGGGCTGGCCCTTGACAGGGCTGGTGTTGATATTGACCGTGTGGATGGTAAAACGTGCCAACGCTGCCATCGAGCAATTCTCCCCACAGGAGACAGAACAGGAAAACAATGAGCACCAACACTAACTCCGAGTCCACCCAGGCAGACATTGCCCGGGGCGATGTCTTAGATGTGACTATCGAGCGCATGGCACACGGCGGGGAGGGCATCGGTTTTGCCCCAGACGGCCGCGTGGTATTCGTACACGGCGCATTTCCTGGGGATGAGGTGCGTGCGCGTGCCCACAAGGTCAAGAAGGCTTTCATCAGGGCCGAGCTGGTTGAGGTAGTGGCGCCAGGCCCACTGCGGGTTGAGGGCAACTGTCCCGCCGCAGCACTCGGCGCAGGTTGTTGCGACTTCGCGGAGCTAGATCCAGCTCGTGAGGCGGAGTTGAAAGCCAGCGTCCTGACTGATCAACTTCACCGCGTGGCAAAGCAGGACTGGAATGCGAGCGATATAGAGATCCACGATCTTCGCCCGCAGCGCGGATGGCGTACCCGCGTGCGCCTCGGCGTAGACAGCCAGGGCAGGGCGGGCACCCGCAAGCGCGGTTCAAATGATCTCGTTACTTCCGTTGCCTGCACGCAGTTGGCACCAGGCCTGGTAGAAGACATCGTGGGCCCTGATGCGCGGCGCTTTAGCCCCGGTGCTGAGGTAGTCGTTGTGCTCGATAGCACTGGCGAGCGCCACGTCATGGAGACGCGCAAGGCCCCGCGTGGGCGCCGCGTTGAGACCATTCGCGAGGTCATCGAGGGCAGCGGGGAAGTGTCCCAGGTGTCCGATGGGCACACCTTCCGCTTCCCGGCGACCGCCTTCTGGCAGGCGCATACCGCTGCGCCTGAGGCCTATACCGCGCTGGTACGCAGGTGGTTAAGTGCGGCGCTCATGCCGGCAATTGAGCCTCTTGACACTGCTGACACCGCTGCTGGAGCATCCGCTGCCACAGCAGACGTAGCGGGATCTACGGATGCGAAGGACCGGCTGGTGGCCTGGGACCTTTATGGCGGGGTAGGGCTTTTCGTTCCCTCCCTGGCGCAGGTCACGGGAGAGCCAGTTATCTCCGTGGACTATTCCCCGGCGGCGACGGCCTCCCAGCAGCCGGACCTAGAGCAGTACGATGTCAAGGTCGAATCCGCCCGAGTGGAAAAGGTCGCCCCACAGCTGCCCAAGCCCTCGGCCGTGGTCCTCGATCCTCCTCGTACTGGGGCAGGTCCTGAGGTGGTTTCTGCCGTCGCGGCCGCTGGCCCGCGGGCCATCATTCATATCGGCTGCGATCCGGCGACATTCTCTCGCGATGTTGCTGACTGGGCCGAGCATGGTTACCTGGTCAAGCGGTTGGCGCTGCTCAACGCCTTCCCCGGAACGCACCATTTCGAGACCATCGCGCTATTGTCTGCACACTAGTTCTTTCGCGGGGCCCTTTTTCTAAGGTTTGCCGTGGTGTAGCCACGCCGAATTAGGTGCAAAGAATGTATTCGACCGTGCGTTAAAGGTACGGTGGATGAATTAAGAACGTGAGCTTGGAAGAGAGTTAAAGGCCGCTTCATGTCGCTATTGGAAAACATCGAGTCTCCGCAGGACCTCAAGGCCCTGCCGGTGGACAAGTTAGATGATCTCGCCGTAGAGATCCGCCATCACCTCATCGAAACCGTCTCCGTGACCGGTGGGCATTTGGGGCCAAACCTAGGCGTCGTAGAGCTGACCATCGCGCTTCACCGCGTCTTTGATTCGCCGCGCGAGCCCATTGTCTTCGATACCTCGCACCAGTCCTATGTGCACAAGATGCTCACGGGTCGCTCCAAAGACTTCGCCACGCTGCGCCAGAAAGGTGGGCTCTCCGGCTACACGGACCGCGGCGAGTCCGAACACGATTGGACTGAGTCCTCCCATGCCTCGGCTGCGCTATCGATCATCGACGGCATGTCCAAGGCCTTCAAGATCAAGGGCGAGGATCACCGCAACGCAGTGGCCGTCGTGGGTGATGGCGCGCTGACCGGCGGAATGTGCTGGGAGGCCCTTAATAACATCTCTGCTGGACACGACCGCAACGCGGTTATCGTGGTCAATGACAACGGTCGTAGCTATTCGCCGACCATCGGGGGACTTTCTGAGAATCTAGGGCGCATTCGCTCCCAACACGGCTATGACCAGCTCATGCAGGAGGGCAAGAAGCGCCTGAAGTCCATGGGCTGGGTAGGCGAGCGCGCCTTCGATGCCCTCCATGCGGTCAAGGAGGGGGTCAAGTCCACCGTCCTTCCCACCGAGATGTTCCCCGAGCTGGGGATCAAGTACGTTGGCCCCATCAACGGCCACAACGTAGGTGCCCTGTTACATGCGCTATCTTATGCGCGCGATTATGAGGGGCCGATCATCGTGCACGTGGTCACCGAAAAGGGGCACGGCTTCGCCCCGGCAGTCAATGAGCCCAAGGACCAGATGCACTCGACTGGGGCTATTGACCCAGTAACGGGCGTGGCCAAGGGAAAGAAGCAGCCGGGGTGGACGGCAGCCTTTTCAGAAGAATTGCTGGCGGCCGCCGCGCAGCGCGATGATATCGTCGCCATCACCGCGGCGATGGCCGGTCCCACTGGTCTTGCCCCCTTCGAGGAGAAGTTCCCCGAGCGCTTTTTTGACGTTGGAATCGCCGAGCAACACGCCATGGCCTCGGCCTCTGGCCTCGCTTTAGCCGGCATGCATCCGGTCGTAGCGGTTTATTCCACCTTCCTCAACCGCGCGGTTGACCAGGTCATCATGGACATTGCACTGCTGAAGATGCCCGTGACCATTGTCTTGGATCGCGCCGGAGTCACTGGCTCCGACGGTCCCTCGCACAACGGCGTCTGGGACATGGCTTTGATGAGCATCGTCCCGGGCATGCGCATCGCCGCCCCGCGCGACGGGGCACGCCTGCGTGAGCTCTTCAACGAGGCCATCGCCGTCGAGACTGGCCCCACCGTGGTGCGCTTTCCCAAAGGAAACCTCCTCGATGACATCGAGGCTGTGGACACGCTTGCCGACGGCGTGGATATTCTCCATTACAGTGACGTCGATGTCGACAGCGATACTGATACTGCTGCTGAGACTGCAGAAGGCGAAGAGATCCCGAGCGTACTCATCGTCGCAGTGGGCGCGATGTCAACGCGTTCGATGCGGGCGACCACCATATTGGAGGAGTCCGGCATCAATGTCACGGTCATCGATCCGCGGTGGGTTTGCCCAGTAGCCCAGTCTATCGTGGCACTGGGCGCGGATCATGATCTCGTCGTCGTCATCGAGGATGGCATTATGCGCGGCGGTATTGGCTCGCTCATCTCAGAAGCCCTTGAGGCAGCGGAGGTAGACACACCAGTGCGCCACATTGCCATTGCGAACTACTTTCCGGAGCATGCATCGCGTGGCGAGGTCCTCGCGGATAATGGCCTAGAGCCAACGGCCATCGCCGAGCAGATCAACCAGTGGGTCGAGATGCTCGTCGAGGAAGAAACCGAAGGCCAATTCTAAGGGCCCGTTCTCCGCGCCTGAGCTATAGCCGGCGGGCGGAAAACAGCCCGGCCTGCAGAGCCGGGGCCGCCTGCTCGATCTGCCACTGGCGCGCAGGCGTGGTGCGAAGGTAAGGAATTATGTCTCCTGCGGAGCTGATGGCTCCGGCGACCGATTCCGGGTAACGTTTCAGCACCGGCCCGGTTGCCGCCCAGACCACCTCGCGCACCAGTGCAGGCCGCAACAAAAGCTCAGGAGCGATCTCAAGATCCTCAGCGTGATCCGCCAGTTCATCTCGCACCTTCTGGTATGCCTCCCACTGCTCTGGGTACTCGCGCATCCACAGGGACTTCGAGGGGACGGGCGAGGCCGTGGGATGGGGGCTCGGCCACTGAGAGGGGTCGAGTCGGCGCGTGCGTTCGATGACCTGGAACCAATAGCTCTGCGCACCTCGTTTGCGGCGCGGAAAGCCCTTGATCTTGCCCAGCGCGCCCGGTGATTCCGGTAGGCGGTGGGCAATGTCGATGATGAGCTTGTTGGATAGAATCCGCCCAGGTGCTATGTCATCGCGCCGTGCCTGCTCGTCGCGTTTAGTCCATAGTGCGCGAGCTACCGCGAGCTTCTCAGCACTATGCAGGGTCGAAAGGCCTTTGAGATCCTGCCACGAACTGGAGGGAGAAGTAGCGTCGCCAGCCTTATCACCGACCCCAGCGCCGGCTCCATCGCCCGCGTGCTCTCTGAGGATGGCGGCAAACTCTTGCTCGGCCCAGTCCATGCGTTCTTTCTCCGCGAGAATGTCGCGTAAATTCGCGGCTAACTCGTTGAGGAGCTCCACGTCTAGTGCCGCATAAGCCATCCATTCGCTCGGCAAGGGGCGCGTGGACCAGTCAGAATTTCCGTAGCCCTTCTCCAGCTCCACGCCTAAGAGCTCCTCGACCATGGAGCCGAGATTGGGGTGGTCGAACCCGGCGAGCCGCGAGGCCAGCTCCGTGTCAAAAAGCGCGCCAGGATGGAGGTTGAGCCAAGCCAAGGAAGGCAGGTCCGAAGGGGCGGAGTGAATGACCCAGGGGCTGTCATTGAGCACGGGGGCAAGGGCAGCGGTGAGTGCGCTGCGATGTCCCTCGGGATCGAAGATGAAGGTGCCAGCCCCGGCCCGGCGCACCTGGATGAGGAAGGCGCGGTCATCGTAGCGATAAGCGGAGGCGCGCTCGGTGTCGATGGCAAAGGGGCCCGCACCGGAGGCGAGCTCGCGTGCGGCCTCTTCGAATTGGGCCGGGGTATCAAGCAGATCCGGGATGCCCTCGCGCGGGGCGCTCAGATAGTGACTCATCTTAGTTGTCTTAGTTGTCTCAGTGGCCGAGCTGCGTGATGCCTTCTGGCGGCAACCCGGCTACATTAGCCAGCACCTGCGCGAAGGCCTCGACGTGCGCGGTGAGATCGAGCCCAGCTGCGGTCCAGGAGGCCCGCATCTCTAGCTGGTGGGCCCGGGGAGGGCCGCCGATTTCGCCGAAGCGCACCGAGGCGGTCGAGGTGACCGTACCGCCGAGGTTGGTGTGTTCTGCCCCGCGCTCGGCGAGGGCCTCGTTGAGCCAATCCCAGGCGACGTCGGGAAGCAGGGGATCCCCAGCCACCGCATCGTCCATGTCGGCCTGGATGTAGGCCACTAGGCGAAACGCGCCCTCCCAGGCTTCCTCGGCGCCGGGATCGTGGAGCAGAATGAGGCGACCGAAGGCATCGCCCTCGGTGTCAGTCGGCACGATATCGGCGTCCTCTGCGGAGCCAACTTCGAGGCCCACTGCGTGGCTAAAGGGAGCTAAGCGCTGCGGAGGGCGAATGGGCCCGAGGCTTAGCTCTGGGCGCAAACGAGCAGCGTGCATGGAGTCGACGGCGTCTTTAAAGATCTGCGGCGTCGAATCCTGTCCTGGAGAGGAGGGAGAGGAGGAATCTGCGGCTGCGGCGTTCAGCTGGGAGGGGCTGCCTGCCGGGGGGCGCGGAGTTAGGTCGGAATTACTCACATCGATCAAGCTATAGAGTCCCTTCGCTTTGCTGGGGGAGGCGCGCCGTGGGGTGAGCGAATGGCATCGGTGCCGTATCCAACTTATGATGGATATGATTGACACCATTGTCTTAAGTTGAAGGAGAGAAATTCATGGCGAAGGTCAACTTCAAGGAACTCAACGAGATCCAGCAATACTCGCAGCATGCGGTATTTCAGGTCATCCCGGGAGCATTGGGAACGGACCGGGCAGATGCCATCGCCCAAGCGCGGGCCTTTTTTGCCAACCTGGCGGAGCAGGGCGTTGTCACGGTGCGCGGCATCTACGATCTTTCCGGAATGCGCGAGTCCGCGGATTTCATGATCTGGTGGCACGCCGCAGAGTTCACGGAGATCCAAAAGGCCTTTGCAGCTTTCCGCCGCGAGACCACACTCGGCCAGGTCTCCGAGGTGACCTGGGTGGGCAACGCCCTGCACCGTCCCGCTGAGTTCAATAAGTCCCACCTGCCTTCCTTCGTCATGGGGGAGGAGCCCGGCGAGTGGATCAGCGTCTATCCCTTCGTGCGTTCCTATGACTGGTACACCATGGATGAGGAAAAGCGTCGCCGCATTCTTGCTGAGCACGGAATGCAGGCTCGGGATTTTGCAGATGTTCGCGCCAATACGGTCCCGGCCTTCGCGCTCGGGGACTATGAGTGGATTCTGGCCTTCGAGGCGCCTGAGCTGCACCGCATCGTGGACTTGATGTACCTCATGCGCTACACCGAGGCGCGGCACTATGTGCGCGAAGAGATTCCCTTCCACACCGGCCGCCGCGTGGCGGACGTGGGCGAACTGATGGAGATTCTGCCTTAGTGTGAAGAGTCCTCGACGGGCTTTTCCTCGAGGTTGAGGCAGATGGAATTGATGCAATAACGCAAGTCGGTGGGGGTGTGATAACCCTCGCCGGCGAAGACGTGTCCCAGGTGCGAGTGGCAGTTGGCGCACAGGACCTCCGTGCGCGGCATGCCGAGCGAGTTATCTTCGCGCTCTATTACCTTGTCACCTGCCAGCGGGGAAAAGAAGGAGGGCCAGCCGCAGTGCGAGTCAAACTTCTCCGTGGAACGGAATAGTTCTGCGCCGCAGGCCTTGCAGGTGTAGACGCCCTCAGTAGTGGTGTTGGTGTATTCCCCAACGTGCGGTGGCTCGGTGCCCGCCTGACGCAGCACATAGTATTCTTCCGGGCTAAGGCGCTTGCGCCATTCGGTATCGGCCATGAGCTTGAAATCGGTCATGAGCCAGAGTCTAGCCTTGGCGCTTATCGCGCTGCCACCAGCCGAATACAGTCGCGGCGCTGACCACTATCAAAAGCCCCCATCCCACGGTGCCTGCAAAGAAGTTTGCCCAGCGCCCGAGGTCCGGGGCGACGTTGGAGCTCCAGTCCAAGGGGGCGAGGAATAAAAATGCCGCCAGCCAGGCGCCCCAGGTGTGGAATATGGAGCGCGGCAGAAACGCCGTAAACAGTAGCGGGAACAGCCACATCGAGTAGTACTGCTGGCCCAGAGAAGACAAGAAGAATACCCCGAGCAAGATGATCCCAGCGGTGCTCATCACCCACAACGTGTTATCGCGGTCGCGCCAACGCAAGAGCATTACAATGGCTGCGGCCACGAGTGCTGCGAAGGCGAGCCACAGAGGATAGTAGAGCCACGGACCCACATCGAAGTATGCGCGCACCCCCTCCCAGGAGGAGTTGGCAAAGTCTCGGGTGGTCCCGAGGTAGGGGACTAGCTTGCTCAAGTAGGCGGAGGAATCCGCCACCAGGGGCCAAGCTATGAGGTTGGACAGCACGGGAATGGCCAGTCCCACAAGGATGCTGCGCCAGTCCTTGCGCACCAGCGGCAGGAAGAGCAGCGGGGCAAACTGCGGTTTGATGAGGATGGCCAGGCCGATGCACACACCCGCCACCCAACGCCACCGCCGCCGCGCAGGCGCGCTGAGGCTCGTGTTGGTCTCGTCCCCGCGAATAACTCCCCAGAGAAAGCCCACCAAGGCCAAGAAGAGGAGGCCGTTGATATTGGTGAAGGCGAGGGTGTTGGTCACCGACTCGCTCAAGAAGGCCAGAGCAATGGCGCTGGGGAAAAGTGCGCCACGCAGGCTGTGTCCCACCAGCCGAGTTAACAACGCCAGGGCAGCGATGATGGCTGCGGCATTGCACACGATGAATATGGCACGTACCGCCTCAAAACTGCCCAGGCCCAAAGGACTCAGGATAAGCGTTGCCCCCGGCGAGTAAAGATAGAGGGGGTCGACGTGCGTATAAGCCTGCTCGTAGACCTCTTGGCCGTCGATGAAGCGGCGGATCGCGGAATGCACCGTGGTGAAATCGTCGGTAAGCGTGCCATTAAGGGCCAGGATGAAGACGCGCTGAAAGACCACGATGACGGCGGCCGGCCAAGCGGCGGCGCGGAGCAAGGCTTGGTTGTTCACGGGGAATAAGTCTAAGCGGTGGGGCGGCGTCTATAGCGCAGAAACACCGTACCATCGCCGTCTGCCTGCACATTCTCCAGTTCCATGGGCACTATGGAGTCTGCACCGGAGTCTAGAAAGGCGGGATTGACCAGCGGGGTCTCCACGCTCGGACTCAGGTGGGGATCCACGGTGAGGTAAAACTTGTCCACCAGCCCCGCCGCGATGAATCCGGCGTAGAGGTGCGGCCCACCCTCCACCACGAGGCGGCGAAACCCGCGGGCGTGCAGCGCCGCCACAATCTCTTCCACGCCACCGTCACCCACGCCTACGAGCTCGGCGCCCGCCTCCCGCAGCACCTGGGCCTTGGGTGAGTCCAGAGCGACATCAGGGCACAGCACCAGCGGCGGGGTAGTGACACGAAAGAACTTCGAGTCCGCGCTCAGGGAGAGCGAGCGCGTCACTGCCGCAATCCGTGCAGTACTCGGCTTGGCGACGCCGCCATAATCCTCCGCCTCAACCGTCCCCGCCGCCACCACGATGACATCCGCCCATTCCCGCATTGCCGCAAAAAGCGCAGAGTCGGTGGCATTGCCCAGCTGTCCTGAGGTTCCATGAGTCGTGGCCGAGCCCACTAGGGAGGTGGCCTCAATGAGGCGAATGCCGGGTTGGTCTGGGCCAAGGAGTTCGGAGATGTCAAGCATGAGCCCACCCTAGCCTTTAAAAGTGCCCTGGCATGCAGAAGCACCCTCGCCAGAAATTCACAACATGAACTCTAACGAGGGTGCTAGGTGGTGGTCCTAACTGGGATTGAACCAGTGACCTTTCCGGTGTGAACGGAACGCTCTCCCACTGAGCTATAGGACCTCAACGAGAAAAGAATCTACACCGTGCCAGTCTCACTCTCCTAATCGGGGCTAGTTACTGCGCTGATAGCCGCGAGGGGCTATCGGACTCAGGACAGTGCCGTGACTAAGCCCAGAACTACATCGCTGTAGTTCGATATGCCTGCCGAGCCATAGGTATCGCGGCCAGCGTTAGGCTAGTTGAGCGGGGGATTTGGAAACTTCGCCTGCGCACGATAATGTTTCTACTCGCACCGCAACGATTAGAGTGTCATGCTTTGAGTAGTTGTTTGCAGTGCGGATGTAGCGCAGTTGGTAGCGCATCACCTTGCCAAGGTGAGGGTCGCGAGTTCGAATCTCGTCATCCGCTCCAAGTTCCCTCGTGGAACTTGATTTCCCAGCGCGATTAGCTCAGTGGGAGAGCGCTTCCCTGACACGGAAGAGGTCACTGGTTCAATCCCAGTATTGCGCACAAGGACTTTGTCCTAGAAACCGGGCCTGGTTTCGAATGCGGATGTAGCGCAGTTGGTAGCGCATCACCTTGCCAAGGTGAGGGTCGCGAGTTCGAATCTCGTCATCCGCTCTAGCACATTTGTGTGTGAGGCGGTATTGCCACGGTGGAATGGCCGAGTGGTGAGGCAACGGTCTGCAAAACCGTGCACACGGGTTCGATTCCCGTTTCCACCTCAATCTTCATGCTCCGACGCTCGCGTCAGGGCATGTGAGCGCGATTAGCTCAGTGGGAGAGCGCTTCCCTGACACGGAAGAGGTCACTGGTTCAATCCCAGTATTGCGCACAAGGACTTTGTCCTAGAAACCGGGCCTGGTTTCGAATGCGGATGTAGCGCAGT
>NZ_VXKK01000031.1 GCF_008693105.1 Corynebacterium flavescens | reverse complement strand
TCCCAGTATTGCGCACAAGGACTTTGTCCTAGAAACCGGGCCTGGTTTCGAATGCGGATGTAGCGCAGTTGGTAGCGCATCACCTTGCCAAGGTGAGGGTCGCGAGTTCGAATCTCGTCATCCGCTCAGTTTCAGTATCTAGCAGCGTCTTCCCCGTGAAAAGGGGGAGGGCGCTGCTTTTTCATCGTTGCTCCTTAGCCCCGGTTTGGCGCGTTCACTACCCCCGGTTTGATCCTTCACCGCGCGCAGTGGCCAAAAACTTCAAGAACTTGGCCGCTATTTACCGTGAACGCGCCGGCCTTATCTTCGGAAAGCGCAAGTATGCCTTGCCTTAAAGTATAAGTTCCCGAAGGTGATTAACACCTCTATCGCGCACAAAGTGGAACTTGGTGGGGAGGTGGCGCGACTACTCCTTGACTATCCGGCGTGCTTGGCGGCTTCGATGGGGGTTATGCCCGCGTTGGGCCCGCGCGTTAGGATGTCAGGCAATTGCACCGCTTGAAATTCAAGGAGTTTCTCCATGGCCCTGAGCCTTCGTTCTTTGTTCCGCGCTGTCACCGCGCTTGCTGCAGCACTCTTGCTCATGGTTGGGATGGCGCCGCAGGCACTGGCACATGATTCCGTCGTCGGCGGCAGCGTGAAAGAGGGCGAGGTGCTCGATTCCTTCCCGCGCGAAATTACCCTGGAGTTCTCCGGCATCCCGAAGGAAGGATTCATTACCTTCGCTTTAACAAACACGGATACCGGTGAGGTCATTTTCACAGAGGAACCCGCCGCAGACGGCCGTGAGCTCAAGATTGAGACCCCAGAGGGGGTAGATCCAGGACCGGGCAACTATCAGGTTGGTTTCCAGATCACCTCCTCCGATGGACACGCCACGCGTGGTTCTATCACCTTTGAGGTCGCTGGGGCGAGCGCTGCAAATGATGCAGCCTCCGCCAGCGCGCAGCCGGCCGACAGTGGATCTGCCACCGCAGACCCAGAGTTGAGCGGGGCCTTGAAGTTCATCATCGCTGTGGGCGGTGTTCTGGCGTTGTTGGCAGTTGTCGCCATGTTGTTTATGAAGTTTCGCAAGAATGAAGAAGAAGGATAAATGAAGATGACTAGTGGAATGCGTTTTACCTTAGGGATTATTGCGGCCTCGACCTTGGCCCTGAGTGCCTGCTCAGCAAGTGATGAGCCCGCCTCGACGTCGGAGTCAGCAGCGCAGTCATCGGCACAGTCTGCTGCGCCATCTTCTGCTGCTTCTTCAGCCCAAGAGGGTGAGGTTGTGCTGTCCCAGGGAGTCGTGCGCGCCGCGGAAGAGGGCTCGGACATGACGGCCATCTTCGGCACCCTGGAGAACAACAGCGATTCCGATGTTGAGGTCACCGGCTTCCACAGCTCGGCCAACGCAGACATGAACCAGCTGCACCAGACCGTCAACGGGCAGATGAGCCAGATGACCGAGCCGATGGTCATCCCGGCACACGGCACTTTTGAGCTCAATCCCGGTGGCAACCACCTCATGTTGATGGGCCTGCACCAGCCCATCAAGGCTGGCGAGACCATTGACGTGACCTTGGAGCTCAAGGATGGCAGCGAGATTGACCTGGGACAGGTAGAAGCCCGTTCCATGGGTGCGGGCGGCGAAGCCTACGGCGATATCGAGGGCCACGGCGGTCAGGGCGAGCGCTCGGACATGTCTGGTATGGATGGCATGTCGGGCATGGGCTCTGAGGCCAAGCCCAGCGAGTCCGCCGAGCACTAGTCATGACCGGAGTATCAAGGCGAGGGTTCCTTGTAGGAGCCACCGGCGTTGGCATTGGAGCCGGCGCGGTGGCGCTGGCGGGGTGCTCCAGCACAGAAGAATCCTTGAAGCACTCTGGAGGTACTGCTTCCAACACGGGGCACACCGCAGAGCTGGTCGACGCCATCGTTGCCTTCGACGGACCCCACCAGGCCGGCATTGCTACCTCAGCGCAGGCGCACCTCAATATGGTGGGATTTAACCTTAAAAGCGGCGTCGCCAAGCAGGATCTGGCTAACCTCTTAAGGCTGTGGACTGCGGACGCACGTGCCCTGTGCACGGCCGAGACTCCTTTAGGCAGCCTCGAGCCGGAAATGAGCGTTTCCCCGGCCAACCTCACGGTGACCTGTGGACTAGGGCGACCCATCTTCGAGCGCATTGGGGTAGCGCCGCCGAACTGGCTGCGCGACATTAAGGCCTTTGAGCACGATAAGTTGGATCCGGCTTGGGGCCAAAGCGATCTTGTCTTGCAGATCTGCTCTGATGATCCGGTCGTGGCCTCGCATTGCCTGCGGCACATGGTGCGCTCGGGCAGCGACTATGCCGAGGTGAAGTGGCTCCAGCAGGGATTTAGCCATGCGCACGGCAATTATCAGCCGGGCGAGACCGCGCGGAACCTCTTCGGGCAGGTTGACGGGACCATTAACCCGCGCACAGATGAGGAGTTCGATGCGCAGGTGTGGATTGATGAGGGGCCGCAGTGGGGTCAGGGCGGCTCCGCCATGGTGGTGCGTCGCGTGCGCATGAACCTGGACACGTGGGAAGAGCTCGACCGCGCCTCCCGGGAGCACTCCGTTGGCCGCAAGCTTTCCAATGGCGCGCCACTAACGGGTGAGGAAGAACACGATGTGGCAGATTTCTCTGCTACAGACAAGTACGGCCTGCCGGTCATCGATAAAAACTCGCACATGGCGCGGGCCACTGCACCGGCTGACCACCCCGAGCAGAAGATCCTGCGCCGGCCCTATAACTACGAGTTGCCGCCGGATCCACGGACCCCGGATCAGTTGAGCAACGCCGGACAGATCTTCGTGTGCTATCAAAAGGACCCGTCGCTGCAGTTTGAGCCCATTCAGCAACGTCTTGATGAGGCGGATCTGCTCAATGAGTGGCTGACACATGAGGGTTCGGCGGTGTATTTCTGCCCGCCTGGCACCCATGCGGGAAGCGGTGAAGGTGATTCATGGTGGGCACAGTCGCTCCTGGAGCAAGCGGGGCTGTAAGATAGTCTCCCGTCAATCCAATTAGCAGCAGCGGCCAGGTATGCCGCTGCTGCACGAGCGCAAAAGGAGCGCGAGCATGGCGGAAATGATCCCCGCAATCCCGGTCAATTACGAGCCCTTCAAGGTCCCCGCCGGGACGGCGATAGGCGCCGCGATGCGGGAGCGCGATCTCCCCAACAAAGGTCCCGAGGCAGTAGTAGTGGCGCGCGATGAGCACGGCCACCTCTTCGACCTCTCCCACGTGCCGGGGCAAGACACCGTCTTCACCCCGGTTGCCGCGTGCGAGGAAGATGGCCGCGCGGTCATCCGTCACTCCTGCGCCCACGTCATGGCGCAGGCAGTCCAGGAAGAGTTCCCGGGCACCAAGCTTGGTGTGGGACCCGCCATTGAAAATGGCTTCTACTTCGACTTTCAGGTCGCCCGTCCCTTCACCCCGGAGGATTTGAAGGCCATTGAAAAGCGGATGAAAAAGATCATCAAGGGGGGTCAGCGTTTTGAGCGGCACGTTTATCCCAGCGTGGCAGATGCCGAGGCCGCCCTGGTCAATGAGCCCTTTAAGCTGGAGCTAGTCCAGGACAAGGGCAATGTTGACCCCAGCTCGGACGAGGCCGCCGAGGTGGGCTCGGGCGATCTCACCCACTATGACAACGTCAACCCGCGTACGAACGAGGTGGTGTGGTTTGACCTTTGCCGCGGACCGCACGTTCCTACCACCAAGTACATCCCGGCTTTTACCTTGACTCGTTCCTCCGCGGCTTATTGGCGCGGTGATCAGTCGAAGGCTGATCTGCAGCGCATCTACGGCACGGCTTTTGAGTCCAAGGAAAGTCTCGATTCTTATCTGACCATGGTCGCAGAGGCCGAGAAGCGTGACCACCGCCGGTTGGGCCAGGAGTTGGATCTCTTCAGCTTCCCGGATGAGATTGGCTCTGGGTTCCCGGTATTCCATCCGGATGGAGCAATCGTGCGCATGGAGATGGAGGAGCACTCCCGCAAGCGCCACATCGCCGCCGGATACTCCTTTGTCAACACTCCACACCTGACCAAGGGCGAGCTTTTCAAGAAGTCCGGCCACCTAGACTGGTATGCCGACGGCATGTTCCCACCCATGAAGCTGGATGAGGAGCGTGACGCCGAGGGCAACATCACCAAACCGGCCGTGGACTACTACGCCAAGCCGATGAACTGCCCCATGCACAACCTGATCTTTGCTTCCCGCGGACGTTCCTACCGCGAGCTGCCGCTGCGACTCTTCGAGTTCGGCACCGTCTACCGCTATGAAAAGTCTGGCGTTATCCACGGTTTGACCCGTGCACGTGGATTCACCCAGGATGACGCACACATCTACTGCACCGAGGACCAGCTCGAGGAGGAGCTGACCACCGTCTTGGAGTTCATCATCTCCCTGCTCAAGGACTATGGCCTCGATGACTTCTACCTCGAGCTCTCCACCAAGGACCCCAATAAGTACGTCGGCTCCGATGATATCTGGGAGAAGGCCACCGAGACCCTGCGCGCCGTGGCTGAGAAGTCCGGCCTCGAGCTTGTCCCGGATCCTGCTGGCGCCGCTTTCTACGGCCCGAAGATCTCGGTGCAGGCGCGCGACGCCATTGGCCGTACCTGGCAGATGTCTACCGTGCAGCTCGACTTCAACCTGCCGGAGCGCTTTGAATTGGAGTACACCGGCAGCGATGGCTCCAAGGCACGTCCGGTGATGATTCACCGCGCGCTCTTCGGTTCCATTGAGCGCTTCTTCGCCGTGCTTTTGGAGCACTACGCAGGTGCCTTTCCGGCATGGTTGGCACCGCATCAGGTAGTGGGCATTCCTGTGGCCGATGACTTTTCCCCGCACCTAGAGAAGGTCGCGGCGCAGTTGCGCGAGCGTGGAGTGCGCGCAACGGTGGATACCTCCGATGATCGCATGCAGAAGAAGATTCGCAATCACACCACCGGAAAGGTGCCTTTCATGTTGCTGGCCGGTGCGCGTGACGTCGAGGCGGATGCCGTGTCTTTCCGCTTCCTTGACGGTAGCCAGGTCAATGGCGTTCCCGTCGCCGAGGCCGTGGAGCTTATCTCCGCCTGGATCGGTGCGCGCACCAACGAGCAGCCGAGTGAAGAGCTAATCAGTGCCCGGCGATAGCGATAACGGGAGTTACGTCGACTCCGGTGCCGGGGACCCCGACCGCCTCACGCGCCTGTGGGCCCCGTACCGGATGGCGTATATCACCAAACGCTCCGAGGATCCCTTCGTTGAGGCTCCGCGCGGCAGCGACGAGGAGGGACTCATCATCGCCCGCGGTGAACTCGTCTACGCTCTGCTCAACCTTTATCCCTATAATGCCGGCCACCTTATGGTGGTGCCTTATCGCAAGGTCGCGGATCTAGAGAACCTCAGTTCCGCAGAGTCAGCTGAGCTCATGGAGTTCGCGCAGAAAGCGGTGCGGGTACTCAAGCGGGTATCGAACCCGGATGCCATTAACGTGGGCTTCAATCTGGGTAAAGCCTCGGGCGGCTCGGTGGGCGATCACCTGCACCTGCATGTCGTGCCGCGCTGGCCGGGGGATAGTAATTTTATGACTATCCTGGATGGGACCAAGGTTTTGCCGCAGTTGCTGAAGGATACCCGGGCCCTGCTTGCGCAGGGGTGGCGGGAAATAGAGGAGGAATTACGTGCTTAGCGTGCATGGCCGCAAACCGGCCGCCGTTGTAGTCGAGCCCATTGCCAAGGCCTTTTTGAAGGTGGGGCTCAGCCCAAATGTGGTCACCGTGGTGGGCACTATCGTGACGATCGCCATCTCGGTGATCCTCATTCCGGCCGGTCATCTCTTTGCCGCAGCGATTATTTCGGGGCTATTTGTCGCTTTCGATATGCTCGATGGCACCATGGCCCGGCTCTCGGGCCAGGCCTCGAAGTTCGGTGCCACGCTCGACGCCTCCTGTGACCGCATCACCGATGGTGCGCTGTTCTGCGCGATTGCTTGGTGGCTCATCTATACCGCCGATGCAGCGCAGTCTACGGTTATCGCCTGCTTCATCACCCTGGTATCTTCCCAGGTTATTTCCTATATCAAGGCCCGCGGTGAGGCCTCCGGTTTCACCATGGTCGGCGGGCTCATCGAGCGCCCCGAGCGCCTCATCCTGGGGCTCGGTGGCGTGGGGCTAGAGGGGCTTGGCGTGCCCAATGCGATCGCCGTCTCCCTGTGGATTTTGGCCATCGGTTCCATCTTCACCGTGTTCCAGCGCATGCTGATTGCCGGCCGCCAGGAGCACGCCAACCGCGAAGCCGCGCGGCGCAGCGCAGAGCAGGAACCCGCCTAGATGTGGCGGGCGCAAGACCTCAGCGCGCTCGCGTACCTCGCGGGGTGGAAGGTCGTGGGTATTGCCCCCGAGCCCGTGGCCCGCGTGGCTTTCCGCTTCATCGCGGATAGGGTCTCCCACGACGGCAAAGGCATGGAACAGCTGCGCCGCAACCTGACCCGGGTGGTCGGCGCGGAGAATGTGACCAGGCAGTTGGTCAGGGATTCCATGCGCTCCTACCTGCGTTATTGGCTCGAGGCCTTCCGCCTGCCGCGCATGCATGATGATCCGCAACTTCTGCGCCGCCTGCACGAAGGTCTGCGCGGCTTGGAGCATCTGCGGGCCTCCGAGCGCCGCGGCAAGGGAGTCATCCTCGCGCTGCCGCATTCCGGGAACTGGGATATGGCGGGCACCTTGCTCGTTGATCTCTCCGGGCAATTCACCACCGTCGCCGAAAGGCTCAAGCCAGAGGTGCTTTTCGACGCCTTCGTAGACTTCCGCCGTGCCCTCGGCTTCGACGTGGTTGCCCTCACGGGGGGTGCAGAGCCACCATTCCACCATCTCAAGCAGGTCGTGGAAGCCGGTGGCATAGTGTGCTTGCTCTCCGAGCGCGACCTCACGCGTACTGGGGTGAGCGTGGATTTCATGGGGGAGCAGGCCAACATGGCCGCCGGCCCCTCGCAATTAGCCATCGAGACTGGGGCGGCACTTCACGTGGTCCACTCGTGGTACGAAAGCCCTGAAGAGGGCGGGGGCTGGGGCTTATCCGTTAGCGAGCCGGTGGAGGTCACGGACGTCGTCGCCACCACGCAGCGCCTTGCGGATGGCTTTGCCGCCAATATTCGCCGCCATCCGGCAGATTGGCATATGCTGCAGCCGCAGTGGAATGTGGACGTCGACAAGCGCCGCCGCGACCGGAAAGCACAGAGTTAGGAGGAAGCGAGCATGCGCATTGGACTTGTTTGCCCCTATTCCTTCGATGAGCCCGGCGGGGTTCAGGCCCATATCCTGGACCTGGCCACCGTTTTTATTGAGCAGGGCCACTTCGTGCGGGTGATCGGCCCGGCCTCGCCGCACACGCCCCTGCCGGACTTTGTGGTCAAGGGCGGTCGCGCGATCCCAATCACCTACAACGGCTCCGTGGCCAGACTTGCCATCGGCCCGCAGGTGTTAAGGAATGTCAAAGCCTTCATCCGCGAGGGCGACTTTGACGTTCTTCACATTCACGAGCCCAACTCACCGAGCTATTCCTTAGCCGCGCTGAGCGTAGCCCAAGGGCCCATCGTTGCCACCTACCATGCCTCGGCCTCGAGTTCCTTGGTTCTCTCTCTAGTCAAACCTTTCCTCATGCCTTTGCTGGAGAAGATCCGCGGTGGCATTGCGGTCTCGGAGATGGCGCGGCGCTGGCAGGTGGAAAAGCTGGGCGGGGATCCCGTCCTCATTCCCAATGGGGTAGATACCTCTGTCTATGCTCGCGCGCGCAGCCTTGCTGAGACAGAGAATGCACGACGGCCCGAGAATCCGGAGCGGGCGGATAGTGCAGCCCAGGCGAAGATGCAGCCCGGACAAGAGCGACCGCTGGAAATCGTGTTCTTGGGGCGCCTTGATGAGCCTCGTAAAGGTCTCGCCATCCTGCTCGAGGCGCTAGAAAGGCTTGAGCACCGCGTGCGTGTGACCGTGATGGGGGGCGGCCGGACCCGGCACGTGCCCGGGGTGGACTTTGCGGGCCGCGTCAGCGACGCGGAGAAGGCCGAGATCCTTGGGCGGGCGGACATCTATGTTGCTCCTAATACGGGAGGAGAGAGCTTTGGCATAGTGCTCGTGGAGGCGATGGCGGCTGGCTGTGCCGTTGTGGCCTCCGACTTGGAGGCCTTTGCCGCAGTGTGTGACGTGGATTCTCCCACCCCGGCAGGTGTCCTTTTCCGCAACGAGGACCCGGCTGATTTGGCCCGCGTCCTTGATGAGGTGATCTCCGATAAGAAGCTGCGGGAGCAGCTGGTGGAGGCAGGTACCCACCGGGCGCGTACCTATGACTGGGACCATGTAGCGGCCGCCGTCATGAAGGTCTATGAGACTGTCCAGGATGGCACCAAGGTGAGGATTAAGTAGACATGACACTTGAGACCTTCTTCTTTATCCTCGCCCTCGTCGTGGCGCTTTTTTCCGCGTGGGCGTATTTCACCGCGCAACGCCTTAACACCCTCCATATTCGCACCGATGCTGCTTTGGCGCAGTTAGAGGCCACGCTTGATCGCCGCGCCGCCGTCGTCGCGGCGCTCGCCCCCGAGCTCGCGGACGTAGCGAAGGCCGCTGACACCACGAACCTGGCTCAAAACCAGTTCGAGGAGCGCTCGGCCAAAGAGAGAGCCTTATCGGATGCCATAGGGCAACGCTTCCCGCAGCTTCCCGCGCCCTTGGTGGATGCGGAGGCGCGCATCCAGCTAGCTCATCGCTTCTATAACGAGGCTGTCAGTGACACGCGTGCGCTGCGCCTGCGGCCGATGGTCCGTATCTTCCGGCTGGGTGGGCGCGCCCCGCTCCCAGACTTTTTTGATTACTCTTTCTCGGATTAAAAGCCGAGCCTAGAAAGGGTGACTAGGCACCCAAACGCTGCAAGCGTGCCCCTTGGGGTACTATGCGCGGGCGCGCTCCAAGGCGCAGCTCGGCGATAAACCAGGCAAGAGCCCCCAGAGTCATCACGAGGATGAGGCTGTTGCGCACCACCAGGCAGATGACCGCCGCATTCAAGCCAAAGCCGGGGTCGGTGATAGACGCGTAGTTGAAGGGGAAGATATAGGTTCCCATCCCTGCGGCGATGATGGCGCACAGGGCCAGGAAGCCCTTGAGCCAAGCGACGCCGCGGCCCGAGGATTGGCGCACAAGCACGGCGAGCAGCGGGCCTATCCACACGATGTACTGCGGGGAAAAGACCTTGTTAGTGGCAATGAGCGCAAGCACCAAGAGCACGCACAGTGCCTGAGCGGAGTGCGTAGTCCAGCCGCCCGCGCAGAAGCGATACAAGGCGAAGGAGACCGCGAAAAAGAGTAGGACCGCCATGGAGACCGTGCTGATGGCGATGGCGGTATCGACGCCAGGGCCGGTGATCTCAAAACTCTTGGAGGAGGCATAGAAGATGGAGTATTGCCGCGGGTTAAGGTGCGCCTGCACGATGGCGATGCTCGCGGGAAGGGATTCTATCTGCAGGCCGCGCTCTCCCTGATAGTTCAGGGGGGACAGGAGCCTATCGACGCCCTGGGTAAGCACAGTTACTGCGCTCAGCGCTGCGCCGGTGGCGACAAAAACCATAAGGCGCACCCAGGTATGCGCGCGCGTGACTCGGTCCACCAGGGCTACGGCGAGGACTCCCGGCCAAAGCTTCATCGTGGTCGCAAGCGCTAGGAGGCCGGCAGCCACGTTGGGGCGAGAGATGAAGAAAGCGCCTGCCCCTGCTACCGCTAAGGCAGGGAAGAGATCGAGGCGCATCAGCAGGACGGGGCCTGCGGCAGTGCCGAATATGATCCAGAACCAGGCGGCGAGTATTGCCCGGCGGTTGTGCGCGTGGTGGCGCAGCAAGAGTGCGAGAAAAGCGCCGTCGACAAGCAAGCACATGACGATGTAATCGTTGATGTAGGAGGAAAGATCCTGGCCGCTGAACCAGGAGACCACCAGGGTGGGCCAGGCTCCCACGTCCGGATACTCCGTCATGTCTTTGGCGCGGCTACCGTAGATGCCCGTGAAGTAATAGATGACATCGCCGTCAGCACCAGTATCTAGGCGGCACATGGATACGAGCAGGATTCGAGCTATTGTCCAGCCAATCCAGGCGCCAATAACGGAGCGGTACTTTTTCACTTTCCGGAGTTTAATTGACTTTTGGCGTGGGTGACTATTTCAACCGCCATTTTGTGCAAAGACGAAGCATTTTCTAAGGGTATGCCGCGTTCCCGCGTGGGCGGGGAAGTACAGTGAGAAAAGCCCTTAAACAAAGAACCTGGGAGGAGAGGTCGTATGGCCAGCATCATGGACGTGTTGGAACTGCAGGAGGAAGGAGCAGGTCACTTCATCGCTCCGGCCGTGCCCTCCCAGATTTCGCGCACCTTCGGCGGGCAAGTGGTGGCCCAAGCACTACGCGCCGCACAGCTCACTGTGAGCGAAAAGCAGGTGCACTCTCTGCACAGCTACTTCCTGCGCCCTGGTGACTCCTCGAGCCCGATGTCACTGCAGGTGGAGACTGTGCGCGATGGCCGCTCCTTTGCCGCGAGGCAGGTGCGCGCTAGTCAACACGGCAAGCTCATTTTTATCCTCAGCGCCTCCTTCCACCTTCCCGGGGAACAAGGCCCTGAGCACGCGGATCCGGCTCCGGAGGTTCCGGGGCCGCAGGAGGCAGTGCGCGGCGGTGGTGGCAAGCTGCATTCCCCGCGCATCATCTTGCCGGAGTGGCAGGATTGGGATATTCGGCTCATCCCGGAGCCAGGCCGCGATAGCGCCGCCGCAGAGAGAACCGGCTCGGGATTTCGCTATATTTGGTTCCGCTATACCGGCGCCGTTCCTGCTGAACAGAGCTTTCATCAGGCGGGGCTGGCCTATATGTCAGATATGACGCTCATCCGCTCAGCGCTCATCGAGCACCAGGGCGTGGAGGTCCAGCTGGCTAGCCTGGACCATTGCATGTGGTTCTTTCGCCCCATCCATGTAGATGAGTGGCTGCTCTATGAGCAAGTATCGCCCGCGGCAGGCGGCGGCACGGGATTAGCACAGGGAAAACTCTATAATCGCGCCGGTGAACTGGTGGCCATGACCATGCAGGAAGGGCTCATGCGCACGGTAGAAAAGCCTCTGAGAGCAGGCGGCGCGCACGGAAATTGGCAGGATGTATAGGCGCCCTCAAGCGCGCGGCAGTGAAAAGCAGGGACCGGTTTTTTCGGTGCTTGGCGCAGGCACGTATAATTGCCTGCAGTTTCTCATCCCCGATATGAAAGGGACATGATGTCCGGCCACTCTAAATGGGCTACTACCAAGCACAAGAAGGCTGCAAACGATGCCAAGCGCGGTAAGGAATTTGCCAAGCTGATCAAAAACATCGAAGTTGCAGCGCGTACGGGTGGCGGCGATCCCTCTGCAAACCCGACCCTCGATGACATGATCAAGAAGGCCAAGAAGGCCTCCGTTCCCAATGACAATATCGAGCGCGCCCGCAAGCGCGGCTCCGGTGAGGAAGCCGGCGGCGCCGACTGGGAAACCATCATGTATGAGGGCTACGGTCCCAACGGCGTTGCCATGTTGATCGAGTGCCTGACTGATAACCGCAACCGTGCCGCCACCGACGTGCGCACTGCAATGTCGAAGAACGGTGGCAACCTGGGTGAATCCGGCTCCGTGGCCTATATGTTCTCCCGCATCGGTATCGTCACCGTGGTCAAGGGCGAGCTCAGCGAGGACGATGTCCTCATGGCCGTGCTCGACGCCGGTGCCGAAGAGGTCAACGATCTCGGCGAGCGCTTTGAAGTAACCTGCGCGCCCACGGACGTTCCGGCCGTGAAGGCAGCACTGGAGGAGGCTGGTATCGAAATTGACGATTCCGATACCGATTTCCGCGCCTCGGTCGAGGTGCCCCTGGAAGCTGCGGATGCTCGCAAGATCTTCCGCCTTATTGACGCCCTCGAAGAATCCGATGACGTCCAGAACGTCTACACCAACATGGACTTGTCTGATGAGGTCCTAGCAGAGCTCGAGGAAGACTAACCTTCCTCCTGCCCAAAGCGCACATTTAGAACATGTGTGTGTATCCTAGTAAGGAATCCTGCGGCGATGTGCGTTGCAGGGAAATTACTTAGGGTCAAGGGAAGGCATGGTGGGCAGCGGCGGTGAATCTCGAGGGATTGCGAGTCATGGGGATTGACCCCGGGCTGACGCGCTGTGGGCTTTCCGTCGTGCAAGCCGGGCGGGGCCGCGCCATCATACCGGTCTCGGTCGGCGTGGTGCGCACCCCGAGCGATAAAGAACTCGCGGAGCGCCTGTTGCGCCTTTCCGTCGCAGTACGCGAATGGATGGATGATTACCGCCCCCATGTCATTGCCATCGAGCGGGTATTCGAGCGCGGAAACGTCTCCACGGTCATGCAGACCGCCCACGCGGTAGGCGTACTCGTGCTCGCTGCTGCCGAGCGCGATATTCCTGTGCACATGTACACCCCCTCTGAGGTGAAGAAGGCCATTTCCGGCAACGGCCGCGCAGACAAAAAGCAGATGACCGTGATGATCACGCGCATCCTTGGCCTCTCGGAGGCCCCAAAGCCGGCGGATGCTGCGGATGCGCTCGCCTTGGCGGTGTGTCACTGCTGGCGTGCCCCAGCACTGGCTCGCGTGCGCGGGCCGGAGGCGGGGATACCAGGTGCCTGGCCCAGCAAGAATGAAAAGACTCGGAAAGGTTAGGTACCACAGGTGATTGCGTCCCTTCACGGCGAGGTGATTAGTATCGGCCTCGACCATGCCGTCATTGAATGTGGCGGTGTGGGCTATAAGTTCCTAGCCACAGCGAACACCCTGGCCCAGCTCCAGAGGGAGCACGAGGCGCGCGTGTTGACCTCCTTGGTGGTCAAAGAAGACTCGATGACGCTCTTCGGGTTCTTCGCACCTGAGGACAGAGAAATGTTTCATCTCCTGCAGTCTGTGTCTGGTCTGGGTCCCAAACTTGCCATGGCAGCCTTGTCCATTATGAATGCCGGCGATCTGGCGGCTGCCATCGCCGCTGCGGACTCTAAGCGCTTGCAATCAGTACCAGGTGTGGGCAAACGCATGGCGGAACGCATGGCCTTGGAGCTCAAGGACAAGGTCGCAGCCTTTAGCCCGGTGGCACCTTCCGCCGATCTTTCTCAGGCCTCGGGCGCACCAGCCGTGCTGGTGGAACAGGTTACGGAGGCACTTTTGGGCCTGGGCTTTAGCGAAAAGGCCTCCCGCCCAGTGGTGGAAGCCATCGCGGCGGAGCAGCCTGAGGCTGCCACCGCGGAAGTCTTGCGCGCCGCGCTGAGCCAGCTCGGGCGCAAGAAGTAGGCTCGGCAAGAGGAAAGGGGAAAAATGTCAGACCTTGAACGCACCGAGTTCTCTTTGCCCGAGGACCTGCAGCAGTCCGCCGCCTCGCAGGCCAGCGCCCGCAATAGTGACGTCGATGCGCAACTGCAGCCGGGGGAGCAGGACGCTGAGCGCTCGCTGCGCCCGAAGTCGCTGGGAGAGTTCATTGGCCAGCCCAAGGTGCGCGAACAGCTCTCCCTGGTACTTAATGGCGCGAAGAATAGGGGAGTCACCCCCGATCACGTTCTCCTCTCCGGGCCTCCTGGCCTAGGCAAGACAACGATGGCCATGATCATTGCTCAAGAACTGGGCACCTCTTTGCGCATGACCTCTGGGCCTGCGCTCGAACGCGCCGGTGATCTCGCCGCCATGCTCTCCAATTTGATGGAGGGCGATGTCCTCTTCATCGATGAGATTCACCGCATTGCCCGCCCTGCGGAGGAAATGCTCTACATGGCCATGGAGGACTTCCGGATCGATGTCATCGTGGGTAAGGGCCCTGGTGCGACTTCAATACCTTTGGAGATCCCGCCTTTTACCCTCGTGGGCGCCACCACCCGCGCGGGGATGCTTACCGGCCCCTTGCGCGATCGCTTTGGCTTTACCGCGCAGATGGAGTTCTATGACACGCCTGATCTCACCCGCGTCATCACCCGCGCGGCGAAGATCTTGGAACTCGACGTCGACCACGATGCCGCAGTAGAGATAGGCTCGCGCTCCCGCGGAACCCCGCGTATTGCCAACCGCCTGCTGCGTCGCGTGCGGGACTTCGCTGAGGTCAACGGGGACGGGCACATTGACCTAGCCGCCGCGCGCGGTGCCCTCGAGGTCTTTGACGTCGATGAGATGGGCCTCGACCGCCTGGATCGCGCGGTGCTCAGTGCCCTCATTAACGGACACGGTGGCGGGCCAGTGGGAGTGAATACTCTCGCCGTCGCGGTAGGTGAGGAATCTTCCACGGTGGAGGAAGTCTGCGAGCCTTATCTGGTGCGTGCCGGAATGATCGCCCGCACTGCGCGAGGCCGGGTGGCCACCTCAGCAGCGTGGCAGCATCTTGGGCTTACTCCTCCCGAGGGGGCGCTGGGGCTCTTCTAGTTCCCAGGGAAGCGGACCTCTCGTGTGTGGGGGTGGAGTGTGGGGGAGAGCCAAACAGGCCTTATTAATACTTCTGGCAAACTCGATCCCCATGGGATCATCTGGAATTGGAACTTTTTTCGTCATCGCGCTCGCGGCATTGCTGCTCCTGCAAGCAGTCTTCATGATGCGCAAGCAGAAGCAACAGCGTGGCAAGATGATGGACTATCAAGCCGCTCTTTCTGTGGGTCAAAAGGTCATCACCGTAGGTGGCATGCACGGAACCGTGGTCCGCGCTAACGAAGGCAGCGTGGACCTGGAAGTTGCGCCGGGAACCGTCATTACCTTTGATAAACTGGCTATTGCGCGCGATCAAAGCGCTGTGGCCGCCGCAAGCCACCCCGAGGTTGAGCCGGAGTCGCCCTCCAACACATCCGAGGCTGTGCAGCAGGACAGCTCAGAGAACGAGTCCGCACCCCGCGATAGGGATTAGGGGGGACTAGCGGACCAGCTTTTCTTCCGCCCTCGGGGGACTTACTAGCCGGCGTCACAGCGTGATTGAGAGTTCTTCTCGTCACAGTGGCGCCGGTATTTTTAGGTCTTCTTAAGGTAGCGAGAACCTTATGACGTACGATGGTGGATCGTGCTGGCCCCTTGAGCACTCAAGGGGCCGTCTTATATTTTCCACCTGTTTCAAGTTGCACAGGAGATTTCCTTGTCCGCACCAAACCGTGGCGCTATTACGCATAGCAACCGTAAATGGCCCCAACGCGCGATCGCACTCTTTGTCTTGATCGTCGTCATTATCTATGCCCTCATCTTCTTCACCGGAGGCCGTACCGGTACGCCGAAGCTCGGCATTGACCTCCAGGGAGGAACGCGCGTCACCCTCGTCCCACAGGGCGATGACCCTACCCAGGATCAACTCCAGCAGGCGCGCACCATCCTGGAACAGCGTGTCAACGGCATGGGCGTTTCGGGCTCCGAGGTTGTTATCAACGGCTCGACTTTGGTCATCACCGTTCCTGGTGAGGATGCCTCGCAGGCCCAGGCTGTAGGAAAGACCTCGCAGCTGCTCTTCCGTCCGGTGGCGCAATCGCCCATGCCGGACATGAGCAAGCTGGAAGGTGACGTCCTCGACATGGCTAATCGCTGGGTCGAGTACGGAGTGCTCACCCCAGATCAGGCCAATACTTCCCTGCAGCGCGTGGCCGATGCCATCGCGCAGGGTGAGGCCCAGGGCAATGGCGGTGAGGCTCCCAAGGCAGAGGGCAAGAAGGTCACTGCCAAGCCGCGTCCTGAGCCTGGCAACTCGCTCGAGGAGAGCCAGAGGCGCACGGAGGTCACTGACATGCTGTTGGCGGACCGCCAGTCCTCTGATCCCACCGTCTTGACTGCGGCCTCGGCTCTCTTAACCTGTGATGCCGGATCGGATCCACTGGCTGGCTCTGATGATCCGGCCAAGCAGTTTGTCACCTGTGACTACTCGAACCAGACTCCTTATATCCTTGATCCCGCCCCTTTGCTGGATGGCATCACGGATGAAAACGGCACCCGCTTGACCGGTAATGAGATCGACACCAACTCGCCGATTAACGGCGGGCTCAATGGGCAGACCGGCCAAATGGAAATCAGCTTTGCGTTCAAGACTGGTGACGGCCCCAACGGTGCTCAGACATGGGCCAACCTGACCCAGGAGTACCTGCAGAAGCAGGTTGCCATCACCTTGGACTCGGCGGTTATCTCCGCCCCGCAGATTCAGGGCGCAACGCCAGTGGGCTCGGCTACCTCCATTACCGGTGACTTCAGCCAAGAGGAAGCCACCAGTCTAGCCAATAACCTGCGCTATGGTGCACTACCCTTGTCCTTTACCGGTGCCAACGGTGAGCCCGGTGGCACGGTGGAAACCGTTCCACCTTCACTTGGCAAGGCGGCCCTTAAGGCTGGCCTCATCGCCGGCATCGTGGGGCTTATCCTGGTCGCTTTGTACTCGCTGTACTACTTCCGGGCTCTCGCCGGAGTTTCACTCATCACGCTTGTTGCTTCCGGAATCCTCACCTACGGGGCCTTGGTCCTTCTTGGTCGCTGGATCGGCTACTCGCTAGATCTTTCCGGTATCGCCGGTTTGGTCATCGGTGTCGGCGCCACGGCGGACTCCTTCGTGGTCTACTACGAGAGAATCAAGGATGAGATGCTGGAGGGAAGAACCTTCCGTTCAGCCACGGTTAAGGCCTGGGAACGCTCGCGGGCTACCATCGTTACTGGTAACGCCGTCACTCTCATAGGCTCGGTCATTGTCTACTTCCTCGCCATCGGTGAGGTCAAGGGCTTTGCCTTCACCATGGGTCTCACCACGGTCTTCGACCTCGTGGTTTCCTTCCTCTTCATGGCGCCGCTCATGCAGATTTTGGGTCGCAAGCCTGCCCTGGCTAAGGCTTCCCTCAACGGTCTGGGTGGAATCTATGGCCTCATCGAGGAGCGCCGTGCCCGCGGCTACTATGCCAAGGAAGAGCCTGCGAAGGCGGCGTCGTTAAGTACGCCAGCGCCGGCATCCGGCATCAGCACCGATACCCCGAGCGAAGACATTTCCGGAAACGAGCCCGCCCAGGGGTCGAAGCCCGAGGGCGAGGAGAAGTAAAACATGTCAGTCAATACCCAAAAAGACACCAAGAAGAAGTATCGGATTTCTCGCCTCGATCGCCTCTACGAGGACGAGGGCGGATTCGACTTCATTGGGCGCACCAAGCTCTGGTACTCCATTACCGCCGGGCTGGTTATCGCCGCGATCCTCTTCATCGCCATCCGCGGCTTCACGCTTTCCCTCGACTTTGAGGGCGGCACGAAGCTGACCATGCCTGCCGACGACCTCGTCACAGAACAGGTAGGCCAGACCTTCGAGGATGCCACCGGGGTAGAACCCGAGCTTGTGCAGATCGTGGGCGCCGGCGATTCCGAGACTCTGGAAATTACCTCGGAGCGCCTTAGCCAAGATCAGGTCAATAGCGCGCGCGAGGCCATCTACGAGACCTATGACACCAAGGACGAGAACGGGGAAGTCACCCCTGACGCCATCGGTTCCTCTACCGTTTCCGAGTCGTGGGGATCTTCCATTACCTCCCGCATGCTGCTCGCGATGGGTGTGTTCCTCGTGGTAGCTACCATCTACGTGGCGATCCGCCTGCAGCGCACGATGGCTTTCGCCGCCATCGCAGCGCTTATCATTGACGGCATCATCATCTCCGGCATCTATGCCGCCTTTGGTTTCGAGGTCTCTCCGGCCGTCATCATTGGTTTGCTCACCGTGCTGACCTTCTCCATCTATGACTCCGTCATCGTCTTCGACAAGGTCAACGAGAATACCGAGGGACTAAGCGGGCAGAGACAATATACCTACGGGGAGGGAGCGAACCTGGCGGTTAATCAGACCATCATGCGTTCCATCTCCACCTCGGTGATTTCGGCGCTGCCGATCATCGCCCTCTTTGTCGTGGCGGTGTGGCTCATGGGTATCGGTACCTTGCGTGATCTGGCCCTTATCCAGCTTATTGGTGTCATCGAGGGAATCTTCTCCTCGCTGTTCTTGGCCACCCCGCTCGTGGTCAGCTTTGCTAACCGCACCAAGAAGGTCAAGGAGCACAACGCTGAAGTTGCCGCTTATCGTGCTGCTCAAAGCGGTGACGCTTCAAGCGCAGGCGCAGATACGCCAGAGACTGAGCAGGCTTCCCCTCCCGGTAGCCGCAAGGTAGCCTCGCCGACTAGTCCCACCTCTGCTCCGGCTAACCCGCTGCGTGAGGGCGAGGATTTCCCTGGCGGCGCCGGGGGAGCAACATGGCGGCCAGGCCGCTAAGAATCTAAGAAAGAAGTTTTGCCACGATGCACGGGAGCTTTAAAGAAACGGTGAATCCCGCGATTGGAAAAGGCGCAGCGCATTTGTCAGGCTCACGGCTTCTCGTTGTGCGGCGTGTCGGGGCGCTGGCCTGTGCCCTCCTCTTGGGCTCTGCTAGCCTTGCTGCCTGTAGCTCGGAAGGCCGGAAAGAAGAACCAGGGGCTCCGAGCGGGCCGGTAAGCACTGATTACTTTGGTTACCTTCTCAACACCAAGGTGTCCACGTCCAACGCCGGTACGGCTTTTGGCGCCGCGGCTGGTGCCGCGCAGCAATCCAATCGGCTTTATCCGGCAGTGTTCATGCCCGGCCCTTCCGGCCAATTGATCCCCAACACGGATCTGGCTGAGACGGAAGAGCTCGCCCCATCGCCGGACAACAACCAACGCAGGATCCTCTATACTCTCGCTGAGAACGCTAACTTTTCTGATGGCACCCCGGTAACCTGTGATGACTTCCTCCTGTCTTATAAGGCAGGAAGCATGGCCGAGGAGTTCGGCTCCCACCTGCCGCTGGCGAAGGAAGTCTCTGGATTCTTCTGCGAGCCTGGAAACAAGAAGTTCATGGTTGCCTTTAATGAGAATCAGGGCGAGCGCTGGCGTTACCTCTTCGGGCCGGGAACCGTCATGCCCTCCCACGCATTGGCGGCCAAAGCCGGATTGAGCCAAGAACAGCTGTATGAAGCCCTTGTAGCGGAGGACGCGGCAACTCTAGAACCTGTAGCTCAGGCCTGGCGCGACGGGTTCAGTCTCCAGCGGGACGACTTTGATCCGCAGCTGCAGGTTTCCTATGGCCCCTTCGTCATTGAGCGAATCGGGGAGGACGGCGAGATAGTATTCAAAGCCAACAAGGAGTACTACGGGGACCAACCGGAACTCGACCACGTCGTCGCTTGGCCCGCGGATACTGACGTGCAGCGCTTGGTCGATGCTGGGGCGCTCAAGGTCGCCGACGCCCCCAGCACCACGCCCGCGTGGCTTTCTTCCGCGCAAGGCGCACAAAGCGCTACAGATAGCGCCACAAATGGCGCCCCAGATAAAGCCACAGATAAAACCACAGATGGCGCAGACGATAACTTTGAAGTCACTCCGGAGACGGGTTTTCTCACCGATACTCTCTCGCTGTCGAAATCGGGAGTGTTTACTCAAGCATCGGCCCGCCAGGCGTTTGCGGCCTGCATCGATCAGCCGCACTTGGCCAAGGTGAGCTCTCAAAAGTCTGGGGTCGATGTCCCGCCTGTCCTCTTGCGCACTCTGCGCAGCTCCGATCCGCTCGCAGCCTCAATTTCTGGGGTGGGTGAGGGACACAAGGCTATTGATATGTCTGTGGCGGCCAGCCTGGCCGGCCAGACCATCCGCATCGGATACCGCGGTCCGGATGAGCGCTACGGCGCCATGGTGGAGGAGATTTCCAAGGCCTGCGAGCCAGCCGGAATCACGGTCGAGGATAAGTCAGCCGAATACATGTCTCAGGCCTTCCTTGAGCTTGATCCTGCCACGTCCTTGCCCACTATCGACGCCTTCTTGGGCCCGGTTGACCCTATGAGCGAGTATCCCGCTGCTGACGCGGACATCCGCAAGGTCAACGAGCTCCGTGCGGCGGAGGAGGCCCTGTGGGAGGATGTACCCACCATTCCCATTGCCGCGCAACCGCGCGTCTTCGTGGTGGATCGCTCCGTGGCGGGCGTTGTTCCCTATACCGGCCTAGCTGGTATTGGCTGGAATATGGATCGCTGGCGTGACACCGGAGCTGAAGAAACCGAATCTACTCAAACGAGGACTAAGCCGTGAACAACATGAGCAGCAAGTACGCTTCCGCGAGCGAGGCATTGAAGGATAAAGTTCGCCTCGTCCCGGACTTTCCGGAGAAGGGCATTCTCTTTGAGGATCTCACTCCGGCGCTGGCGGATCCGGAGGCCTTTCGCACGATCGTCGACGGCCTCGCCGCCGCCTGCGAGGAGCTCGGCGCCGATTTGATTGGTGGATTGGATGCCCGCGGATTCTTGCTTGGGTCTGCGGTGGCCTACAAGATGGGGGTGGGAATCCTCGCGATTCGCAAGAAGGGCAAGTTGCCCCCGCCGGTACTGACTGAGGAATATGAGCTCGAGTACGGCAGCGCCGCGCTGGAGATTCCCGCGGTAGGCATCGACATCAAGGGCAAGCGGGTTGCCTTGGTCGATGACGTGCTCGCGACCGGCGGAACCCTGTACGGGGCTAAGGTGCTCCTTGAGTCCGCCGGCGCGGAGGTTGCCGGCAATGTGGTTGTCCTTGAGGTCGACGGTTTGGGCGGCCGCGAGCGCTTAGCGGGGCCACCACTTATTGTGCTCAACGCCACAGACTAGAATGAACAGTCTAAGCTATGTACATGTCCCATTAACCTTTGAGTAGATGGGCGGCAGGTACTGCTAGCGACGAGTAGAAGGGCGGCGCCATGACCACGGAGAAGTCGACCAAACGCCCCAGCGGGGGCGGAATGCGCAGCATGTCTGCGCGTTTGGCTAGGTCGCTGACGGGCGGGCGGGTAAAGATAAATCCCGTCCTCGATCCCCTCATGTCCATTCACCGCAAGTTTCACCCGAAGGCGGATGCGGAGCTCCTCAACAACGCTTATAACACCGCCGAGCGGCTCCATGCAGGCGTATTCCGCAAGTCCGGGGAACCTTATATCACCCACCCCTTGGCGGTGGCGACCATCGCTGCGGAGATCGGCATGGATACCACCACCATCGCTGCGGCTTTGCTGCACGATACCGTGGAGGACACGGACTACTCCCTCGATGACCTCACCCGAGATTTCGGCTCTGAGGTTGCACGCCTCGTGGACGGCGTCACCAAGCTAGACAAGGTGGCGCTCGGCGCCGCTGCTGAGGCTGAAACCATCCGCAAGATGATCGTGGCAATGGCCACCGACCCCCGCGTCTTGGTCATCAAGGTCGCCGATCGCCTCCACAACATGCGCACCATGCGCTTCCTACCTCCCGAGAAGCAGGCCAAGAAGGCTCGCCAAACCCTCGACGTCATTGCGCCTCTGGCACACCGCCTGGGCATGGCGAACGTCAAGTGGGAGCTCGAGGATCTGTCCTTCGCCATCTTGTACCCCAAGAAGTATGACGAGATCGTCCGCATGGTCGCTGATCGCGCGCCCTCGCGCGACCGTGCTCTCAAGGAGATCAAGGCTGATGTGGCCAAGGCTCTCAAGGAGAACGGCATCGACGCGGAGGTCATGGGCAGGCCGAAACACTACTGGTCCATTTATCAAAAGATGATGGTGCGCGGCCGCGACTTCGCAGAGATCTTCGATCTCGTCGGTATCCGCATCTTGGTCGATGACATCAATAGCTGCTATGCCGCCATCGGCGTGGTGCACTCCATCTACCAGGCCTTGCCGGGGCGCTTCAAGGACTATATTTCTTCGCCGCGTTTCGGGGTTTATCAGTCTCTGCACACCACGGTGATGGCCGCGGGCGGTTCCACTCTTGAGGTCCAGGTGCGCACGCATGAGATGCACTACAACGCCGAGTTCGGCGTGGCCGCTCACTGGCGCTATAAGGAAACCAAGGGCAAGAACTCCGGTCACCAGGATGAGGTCGATCAGATGGCGTGGATGCGTCAGCTGCTTGACTGGCAAAAGGAGGCTGCGGACCCCAACGAGTTCCTTGATTCCCTGCGTTATGACCTGACCACCAAGCAGATCTTCGCCTTCACCCCTAAGGGGGATGTGGTCAACCTCCCGGCCGGTTCAACGCCGGTGGACTTTGCTTATTCGGTGCACACGGAGGTCGGCCACCGCTGTATCGGGGCGAAGGTCAACGGCAAGCTTGTGGCCTTGGAATCGCAGTTGAAGTCCGGCGACAAGGTGGAGATCTTCACCTCCAAGGACCCGAATGCCGGTCCATCCCTGGATTGGCAGGACTTCTTGGTCTCGCCGCGTGCGAAGGCCAAGGTGCGCCAGTGGTTCGCCAAGGAGCGCCGCGAGGAGTACCTCGAGGTGGGCCGTGACGCGCTGGCCAGCGAGGTGCAGCGCGGTGGACTGCCGCTTTATCGCCTCTTTACTGCTTCTTCGATGAAGCAGGTGGCCGAGCAGCTGCACTACGGCGACGTCGACGCACTATATACAGCGATTGGTGCGGGCCATGTCTCTGCTCAGCACGTTGCGCACCAGCTCATGGCGCTCTTCGGCGATCAGGATGACGCGGTTGACGCATTGGCCTCGCGCACTCCTTTCTCCGAGTTGGAGAGCTCACGCAGTCAGCACACTCAGGACTCCGAACACGGCACGGGAATCCTCGTCGAGGGCAGCCCGGATGTCATGGCGAAGCTGGCGAAGTGTTGTCAGCCCGTTCCCGGTGATGCCATTTTCGGCTTCGTCACCCGTGGCGGCGGCGTATCCGTGCACCGCGTGGACTGCACCAACGCGGAGAAGCTCAAGGCGGAGCCGGAGCGCATGCTGCGGGTGGAGTGGTCCTCGAATAAGTCTGCAGGCGGCGCCTTCTCGGCTACGCTGCAGCTTGAGGCTCTCGACAGGCAGGGTCTGCTCTCTGAGCTCACGCGCGTCTTGAGTGATCAGAACCTCAACGTCTTGTCCATGACCTCGAACCGCGGTGATGACCACATCGCTACCGTGCGCTTCACGTTCTCGGTCTCGGATACCAAGCAGCTGGGGCAGCTGATGACGACTCTGCGCAACACGGAGGGAGTCTTTGACGTCTACCGCGTCACCGCCTAGTGCCAGCCGGCTGAAGGTTTAAGCGCCCGGGGATTTGCGGTGACATTTGCGTGAACTCTTCTCGCTCTAGACCTTAACTGCCTGTTCGATGGGGAAGCCTCACCCTGCGGGGACGGCGCAGAGCAGATAGAAAGAACGTTTGTACACAAGTTCTCTCTTTCTACTTTGTGGAGTTTCCCTTGAAGATGCTTAGACTACCTAGGCGGCGCCATGCCGTCTCGACCACCGTGACCGCCATGGGCACCGCGGCCGCAGTTGCCCTCGCGGGCACCTCGGTTGCCTTTGCCGAGGAAGAAGTCGAGTCCCAGTCAAATTCGGCGGATAGCGTGACCATATCGGTCTCCAATATCACCGATCTGCACGGACACCTTTCCAACGGCCTGTCCAAGAGCGAGGAAGGGGCCGTGACGCCCAAAGCCGGCGATGAGATGGGCGTTGCGCTCTTGCAATCACTCATCAAAAGGGTCAACGAGGGCTAGGAGTATGCGCTTACCACATCGGGGGACAACGTCGGTGGTTCTGCCTATATCTCCGCCATCTCGGAGGATGAATACACCCTGGAAGCCCTCAACGCGATGGGTGTGTCTGCCTCGGCGGTGGGCAACCACGAGTTCGATAAGGGCACGGAGGACCTGATGGATCGCATCGCTCCGCGCTCTAGTTTTCCGGTTTTGGGCGGAAACGTAATATAGGATGGCCAGCCTCTGCTAGATGCGTCCTATGTACAAAACATCGGCGGCGTCAAGGTTGGCTTCGTGGGCACCGTGACTCAAAACACCGAGAACAAGGTCGCCCCGGCCCTCATTCCTGGAATCACCTTCACCGACCCAGTTGCCGTCACCAACCAGGAAGCTACGCGTTTGAAACAGTCGGGCGAGGCCGACGTTGTCGTAGCCTTGATGCACGAGGATGCCGCGAAATTCGCCCCTGGATTCAACAATGACGTTGATGTTCTCTTCGGTGGCGATACCCACGTCCGTACCGCAGGCACTGTGGAGCGCCAGGACGCGCTTCCTTTGCAGTGGGCACAGGGCTACGAATACGGCAAGGTACTTAACGACGTCGACATTACCTTCGACAAGGCAGAGCGCAAGGTCACCGACATTGAGCTCACGCAGTATGACGCCACCAACTTGGATGGTGTCACTGAGGATCCTGCACTGGTAGCAATCGTTGCTGAGGCCGCTGCTAAGGCGAAAGGGCTCGGCTCCGCGATCGTAGGCACCACCCCGCAGGCGCTTTATCGCGGTTCGGATGAGGGCGCTGCCTCCGGTTCCAACCGTGGCGTCGAGTCCACCCTCAACAATTACATCGCAGAGGCCCAGCGCAGCTCCATGGCCACGATGGTGGATAAGACCATCGACATCGGCGTCATGAATGCTGGTGGTGTGCGCGCGGACCTGAAGGCGGGGAAGGTTTCTTACGAGGACATCTTCACCGTGCAGCCCTTCGGCAACGCTGTGTCCTATGGACTGATTTCCGGCGCTGACTTTATTAAGGCTCTGGAGAACCAGTGGCAGCCAGGCAAGTCCCGCCCGCGTTTGGCGCTCGGAGTGTCCAACAACGTGCAGGTCATCTACGACCAGACTGCGGCGCAGGACCACCGCGTCACTTCTGTCACCATCAACGGTGAGGAGGTTGACCCGGCCAAGGATTACTCCATCGCTGCCTCCACCTTCCTTATCGGCGGTGGCGATAGTTTCTTTGACCAAGGCGCCATTAAGGACACCGTGGACGTGGGCTACATGGACACCCAGGCCATGATTGATTACATCAAGACCAACGAGACCGTAGTCCGTACCGGACAGTCGCAGGTAGGCGCGCACATCACCGGCCAGATCAAGGCAGGACAGAAGATCACCGTTGATCTTTCTTCTCTGAACTACACCTCGGAGGGAGAGCCAATGGCGAAGAAGGCCACGCTCAAGCTGGGTGACGTCGAGGAAAGCGCTGATATTGACAATGCTGCGCGCGAGGGTGACGCGCAGATTGGTGAGCGCGGACGCGCCACCATGGAGCTGACCATTCCCGCGAATCTTAGCGGCAAACAGAACCTGGAAATTACCACCGACGCCGGAACGCACGCCGTCCTGGTGCTCGATCTTGGGGGCAATTCACATGGCGATGGCTCCAGCATCATTGATGGCTCCTCCGGCAGCTCCAACAACAGTGCCCTCGGCGGTGGCATCTTGGCAGCCATCCTGGCGGCCTTCGTCGGCGTCGTCGGCGTAGTCGGTCTCAACCCGCAGCTTCTGCCTGCACCCGTGCGCCAAATCATCGAGAACTTCCGCAGCCAGTTCGCCCGCTAGGAAGCTCCCAAAGCTGCACTGAAGCAACACAGAAGCAATACAGAAGCAATACAGAAGCAGCAATTAATCCATCCCGGGACCCTTTAGCCTGGCCTGCCAGCGGCGGGTAGGCTAAAGGGTCGTGGAGACTCTCAGACTCGTCCTCGTCGATGCGCAGTATCAGCTCACCGTAGCCCCGTATCGCATCCCCGTCGTCATCGCGGCTACGGTGGGCATCTACCTGGCATTCATGGTGCTGGTCAAGCTCTTTGGATCGCGCGTGCTGACGTCAATGACGGCGTCCGACGCCGTAATTGTCATCATGTTCGGCGCCGTGTCAGGCCGTGTCATCGTGGGCAATCCTCCCACGTTGGCCTCCGGCATCATCGGGCTATTGACCCTCATGCTGCTTGAAGCGGCTTTTGGCACCATTCGCCGCTACATCGGCTGGTCCCGCTTCCTCGATCGCCGCCCCGTACTCTTGCTGTATCGGGGAGAGGTTATTGAGAAGAACCTTAAGTTTTCTCACGTCAGCCAGAGCGACATCAACTCCGCGCTACGCAAGGCCGGCATTGGCCAACGCAGCGATGCCCAAGCAATGATCCTCGAGCCCACCGGCCAGATCTCCGTCATCCGCACCGGTCAAGCCATAGACCCCAAACTCTTTGCAGACGTCCTCGGCGCCGAGGAGGCTCTCAACTCCACCTTGCCTGAACGCGAACGCGAGAGCGAGTAGTACGGCTAAGCAGTAGGAGAGCGACAGGGCAACAAGGAGGCGATCGCTCGCAGGGAGAGAAGCCTTATAGAATTAAACAAAACGTAACACCGCCTCGCACCAACAAATGGTGCGAGGCGGTGTCCGTTCAGCAAGCCTCAGTTGAAATTACTTGGAGATCTTGTTGATGAAAGTGTAGATGGCGGAGAGAGCACCGACAACTGCGGTGATGATGCCGATCCACTCCTTGATGTCCTTAGCACGAAGGTCGGAACTACCACCCTTGCCAGGCTCCGGGGTGGTGGTGGTAGGCGCTGCAGGTGAGGACGTAGTCGAGGAAGCTGCAGGAGCGTTGTTGCTGCTCTGTGCGGAAGCAACGTTGACGCCAGCGAAAGAGACTGCAATTGCGGTGGCGCCTGCGACGAGGGCCTTGCGGGAGAAGAACTTCATGTGTGTTCGATCCTTAGGGTGAGGTTTTAGACTCCCCAGATGCTAATCAGCTTTGTCAGGTTTCGCAATACTTAGGGGTGAAAACTGATAAATCTCTGAAAATTGTGTCTGGAGTGGTCTAAGTGGCGGTTGAGTTTAGGAGTTCTTGACTGTGGCCCTGGTGATCTTGACTTCCTCGGCAGGTGCGCCGTCGGAAGCGCCGCCCTCGACGCCGGTTTCGGCGATCTTATCCAAGGTCTTCAGACCCTCGTCGCCGACGTTGCCGAAGTAGGTGTAGTCAGGGGCCAGGGTAGAATCCTCGTAGTTGAGGAAGAACTGCGAGCCGTTGGTGCCTGCGCCGGCGTTGGCCATGGCGATGGAACCGCGCGGGTAGATAACTGGGTTGCTGGCCGCCGCGTCATCGGCCTCGTCGGTGGGGTACTCGTTGGCGAACTGGAAGCCAGGGCCGCCGGAGCCCTTGCCGCTGGGATCGCCACACTGCAAGACGTTGAGTTGGCCGGAGGTCATGCGGTGGCACACGGTGTCGTTGTAGTAGCCGGACTCAGCCAGCGAGGCAATGGCGTTGGTGGTACACGGTGCCAAAGCGCGGTCGAGCTCCATATCGATAGGGCCCTGGGAGGTCTCAAAGTTCACGGTGACCGTTCCCTTGGTGGACACGTCCTTGCCCGAAGGCTTGGAGGCTTCCTTGGCGGCCTCACCGGCGCTGTCGTAGGTGCACTGCACGGTTGCGGGCAGGGCCTTGGCGCGTTTGCCCGTCAGGGCGGTGGCGGTGGGCGTCTCAGGGGTGGTGGCGGTCGAGGACTCCTCGGCCTGGACCTTGTCCTCAGAGCCATCACGGGTGGAGAGGAAATAGATACCGCCGACCAGGGCCAGGATGACCACGGCGGAGGCGGCTACTACGCCCAAGGGGCGGGTCTTTTCCTTGCGGTCGCGAGCCTTGAGCTCCCGGCCGAGGTGGGCGAGTGCTTCCTCGCCACGCTTTTTATTATCGGGCACCGTAAAACTTCCCTCTAGTATCGGAGTCTTTGCATTGATCTGGAATGATTCTAGCGCCAGGCAGTCTCCTGGGGTGAAGTACCCACGCGGTGCGGGGGTCGTAGCGATCGTGCTCACTAATCAGTAGGCTCGGGCGCATGGCTACAGTTAAATTTGATAATCAACCCGCCCAGACCGTTGGAGACCTCCCCGCAGTAGGGGATGCTTTCCCTGATGTTGAGCTCGTAGGTACCGATCTTTCCCCCGTCAAGTTGTCTGATTTTGCAGGCAAGCGCGTCGTGGTTTCCCTTTTCCCCTCCGTTGACACTGGTGTGTGCGCGGCCCAGCTGCGTGCCTTCAATGAGAAGGCCGCGGGCCTGGAGAACACCGTCGTGCTTTCCGTCTCCCGCGATTTGCCCTTCGCACAGGCCCGTTTCTGTGCGGCCGAGGGCATCGAGAACGTGGTTTCTGCCTCGGACTTCCGCTCCGACCTGGGGGACAAGCTCGGCATCTCCCTCGCGGATACCCCGCTGAAGGGCCTGCTGGCACGCTCGGTATTCGTTCTTGATGAGAACCACAAGATCGTCTACGTCGAGCTCGTACCGGAGGTCACAACCGAGCCGAATTATGATGCAGCCCTAGAAGCACTGCACAAGCTCGATAGCTAGAAGCTTCATTTTTCCAGCGCCCCTTATCTCACATCTTTGTTGTGGAAACGGGGCGCTTTTGCATGCCTGGGGTGTGGTGCGGCGTTGTGGCGGCGTCGGTATGAGGCGGCTTCGCCAAGCACAGGCTATACAGAAACGGAAAGGGGAGCGGCTAGGCTAGAAAGCATGGAAATATTGGGTTTTGGGGCAGGTCCTTATAAGACGAATACCTACGTGGTGGCCAATGGCACCCGCGCCTTCGTGGTGGATCCGGGGATGCATGCCATGCGCCGCGTACTAGACCTTGCCAAAGAGCACGAGCTTAGCTTTGAGGCCATCGTGCTCACGCACGGTCACATCGACCACACGCGCGAGGCCGGGGACCTGGCCGCGCGTTTGCAGATTCCGGTATATATCCACCCCGAGGATGCATTCATGTTGGACAAGGGGGCCGGGGTTTCGCCCCAATCGCAGGTGCTTTTCGACGGCGAGCATATGACCCCCATCACCGACTTGCGGGATCTCCCCGGCGAAGGAGAAATTGAGTTGATAGGGGGTTCCTTCGGGCTTGCCCACGCCCCCGGGCACTCGCCCGGATGCACCATCATCGTGGGTGAAGACTTCGCCCTCACAGGGGATGTGCTCTTCCGTGGCTCCATTGGGCGCACGGACCTCGAGCATTCCGATCCGGAAGCCATGGCGGCCAGCCTGCGCGGACCCGTGTGGAACCTGGCGGACAAGCTCTCCATTCTGCCTGGGCACGGTCCCACCTCGACGATGCGGATGGAGCGGGCGACCAATCCCTTCTTGCGATCTATCGGGAAGGTAATCTAGAGCGCGTGAGTGATAAAAAGCAGTTCCAAGCCCTTTCGGCGCCCAAGGGCGTCCCGGATTATGTACCGCCGCAGTCCGCAACCTTCTACAAGGTGCGCGAAACCATGGTGGAGCAGGCTCATTTATCTGGGTTCCAGCACATCGAGCTGCCCATCTTCGAAGACACCGCCCTCTTTGCCCGTGGCGTGGGTGAATCCACCGACGTGGTCTCCAAAGAGATGTACACCTTCGCCGACCGTGGCGATCGCTCTGTTACCCTTCGCCCCGAGGGCACAGCAGGCGTCATGCGAGCTGTTATTGAGCACAACCTGGACCGCGGACAGCTGCCGGTCAAGCTCAACTACTTTGGGCCTTTCTTCCGCTATGAGCGCCCCCAAGCTGGGCGCTACCGTCAGCTGCAGCAGGTCGGCGTCGAGGCCATCGGCATGGATGATCCCGCTTTGGATGCTGAGGTCGTAGCCTTGGCTGATCGTTCCTTCCGGACCTTGGGCCTCAAGGGTTTCCGCCTTGAACTCACCAGCTTGGGTGATAACAACTGCCGTCCGGCCTACCGCGAGAAGCTGCAGGAGTTCTTGTTCAAGCTCAACCTAGATGAGGAGACCCGTCACCGCGCGGAGATTAACCCGCTGCGCGTTCTCGATGACAAGCGCCCAGAAATCCAGGAAGCCACGGCCGACGCCCCGCTCATGCTCGACTACCTCGACCACGAGTGCCAGGAACACTTTGAAACGGTCACCGGGCTACTGCAGGACATGGGGGTGCCTTTTGAAATCAACCCGCGCATGGTGCGTGGGCTGGATTATTACACCAAGACTTGCTTCGAGTTCGTCCACGATGGCCTCGGTGCCCAATCTGGCATCGGCGGCGGCGGGCGCTATGACGGCCTGATGGCTCAGTTAGGCGGCCAAGAGCTCTCCGGCATTGGCTATGGCCTCGGCGTCGACCGCGCCTTGTTGGCACTGGAAGCAGAGGGCATCACCCTCGACGGCGTCAACAGTCGCGTCGATGTATTCGGCGTGCCCATGGGTGCGAACGCCAAGAGGCACATGGCAGGGCTCATCAATGAGCTGCGCAAGGCTGGCATTGCCAGTGACATGTCCTTCGGTGACCGCGGCCTCAAGGGTGCGATGAAGGGCGCCGACCGCGCGGGTGCACGCTTCGCCCTCGTCATCGGTGACCAGGAACTGGAATCCGGCACCGTGGCCCTCAAGGATCTCGCCGCCCACGAGCAGCACGAGGTGGCCCTGGACCAGGTTGTCGCCGAGGTTGCGCGGCGCCTTTTGGTCTAGGCCTGGGGGCTCTGAGGCCCGGTGTGTGTCTGTTGCTGAGCCAGAGGCTCTGGCTGGGTTGTGTCTGGGATTAGGGTGCTAGCACTCCACCTGGGACACGCTAAAGCCCAGAGTCTTGGCGAGTCCTCCGATGGAGGTCTCCTTGTACTTGGAGAGCATGTCCCGCCCAGTCTCCGCCATGGTCTGCACTGCGGCATCCAGGGTGACGTAGTGGGTGCCTTCGCCGATCTTGGCTAGGCGTGCGGCGTTGATTGACTTGACCGCGCCGATGGCATTGCGCTCGATGCATGGGATCTGCACCAACCCGCCCACCGGATCGCAGGTCAGGCCGAGGTTGTGCTCAAGGGCGATCTCAGCGGCGTTTTCTATCTCTGCCGACGTCCCACCGAGTAGTTCTGCCATACCTGCGGCTGCCATGGAGGAAGCGGAGCCGACCTCGCCTTGGCAGCCCACCTCGGCCCCAGAGATGGAGGCGTTTTGTTTGATGATCATCCCGATGGCCCCAGCCGTAAGCAGATAACGGCGCGCCGATTCACGGGTGAAGTTGGCCTGAAAGTCCCTGGCATAGTGCAGGACGGCGGGGATAATTCCGCAGGCGCCGTTGGTTGGAGCTGTGACTACGCGCCCACCGGCCGCGTTTTGCTCGTTGACCGCGAGAGCATACAGGTTGACCCATTCCATCGCGGAGAAGCCGCTGGCTTGGTCTTGGTAGCTATTGAGAAGCTGCTCGTACATGTGCGGAGCCCGGCGCGAGACATGCAGGCCGCCGGGTAAGATCCCGCGCGTTGAAATGCCGTCGGTGACACATTCGCGCATGACATCCCAGACGCGGTCGAGATGGTGCAGCACATACTCGGCGCCGCCCTCATCCTTGTGGAGAACTTCCTCGTTGGCCAAGACCAGCTCCCAGATAGCCAGGCCCGTCTCCGCGCTGAGCTCAAGTAGGCGCTGCGCGGTACTGAACTCATAGGGAACTGGCTCAGAGACCTGTGCGGCCGCGACACCAGCGGGAACCTCATCGCTGGCACTGAGCTCGGCATCGAGCTCTGCGCGGGAGAGGATGAATCCGCCTCCGACGGAGAAGTACTCGGATTCTATGGCGAGGGCATTGCCTGCAGAGTCCCAAGCGCTGAAGATAAGGCAATTGGGGTGCTCGGCCACGGGAGTGCTGTTGAAGGAGATCGAGTAATACATCGCTCCGGCAGGTCCTTCGACATGGCCCTGTTCTGGGATGGGGTGACCCGCCTGCGGCTCGGCGTCGATAGCGACGGTGAGTGGATCCCATCCGGCCAGACCCAAGATGACCGCGCGGTCGGTGGCGTGGCCACGGCCGGTGGCTGCGAGGGAGCCCCGCAATTCGGTGTGCACCCGGGCAGGAACGTGTGGAAGTGACTCTATAAAGGCCTTCGCCGCGCGCATCGGTCCCACCGTATGGGAAGAGGATGGGCCGATTCCAATGGAGAAGATATCGGTGACGCTAATTGCCATGCGGGGTGAGAACTTCTTTCTTTGTGCCTGGGATGTTCTTTGTGCCTGGGATAAGTCCGCGATGTTCTAGCCGGAGCCTGCGGGTATCGCTGCAACCCTTCATCTTACAACTGCCTCTAACTTGAGCTCGGCAGCTGACGTTGGTGCTGACATAGCCCGTGTGTTTGGAACTGCCTCGTGAAGATGTTTGGGAAGTTTGTGAAGCGAATATAGCGCAACCTATTGTGTGTGAGTTATGTATAGGTGATACTAGTCTGTATCGTAGCTCACACCGTCAAGTGCGTGGGGTAGCACAGGCCTACTTCTATGCATCTGCATGCGGGGCGAGCCACGAGTTTTTATTTATCCGCTCAGTTTCGTCGAGGAGAAGAGCGTGAGTATAAAAGTCGGCCCGCAAGCAGACCCGGACAAGTCTGATATTGACTTCGTCGAGGTCAAGGGTGAAAAGAAGCCCATTAACGTGCGCCCGCAGCGCGTCATAGGCAAGGTTGAGACCTTCGTCATCCTCGTAGCAGCCGTGGTGGCAGCCGCTGGATGGGGAGTATTGGCACTGCACCGCGGGGAAACAATTAGTTCAGTATGGCTAGTTTTAGCCGCCATTGGCTCCTATGTCATCGGATATACGCTTTATGCCCGCCTCATCGAATACAAGGTGGTCAAGCCCCGCAACGATCGTGCCACGCCGGCTGAGTACGTCAATGATGGCAAGGACTTCGTGCCTACTGACCGCCGAGTCCTCTTTGGACACCACTTCGCAGCGATTGCTGGCGCCGGCCCCCTCGTCGGCCCGGTCATGGCGGCGCAGATGGGTTACCTGCCAGGAACCCTGTGGATCGTCTTAGGCGTCATTCTGGCAGGCGCTGTGCAGGACTACCTCGTCCTGTGGGTGTCCACGCGTCGCCGTGGGCGCTCGCTGGGCAAGATGATCGAGGACGAGATGGGCAAGGTCGGCGGCATAGCCGGAATCATCGCCACGATCGCCATCATGATCATCATCATCGCGGTGCTTTCCCTCATCGTGGTCAATGCCTTGGCAGAATCGCCCTGGGGTGTTTTCTCCATCTCCATGACGATTCCGATTGCCTTGCTCATGGGCTTGTACCTGCGTTACCTGCGCCCAGGCAAGGTCTCAGAGGTCTCCCTCATCGGCATCGTCTTGCTGCTGGCTGCCATCGTCGGCGGCGGCTGGGTGGCGGATACCGCCTGGGGAGTAGAGGCCTTCACCTGGTCTAAAGAGACCCTTGCCTTCGCGCTTATTGGCTACGGCATCGTGGTCTCCGTCCTTCCTGTCTGGCTATTGCTCGCACCCCGCGATTACCTGTCCACGTTCATGAAGATCGGCGTCATCGTCTTGTTGGCGCTGGCGATTGTCATCGAGCGTCCCCTCATCCAGATGCCAGCGGTGACTTCTTTCGCGATTGAGGGCAACGGGCCGGTCTTTTCCGGCAACATGTTCCCCTTCCTTTTCATCACGATTGCCTGTGGTGCGCTCTCTGGCTTCCACGCGCTGATTTCTTCCGGCACCACCCCGAAGCTGGTGGAGAAGGAATCTCACATGCGTTCCATCGGCTACGGCGGCATGATCATGGAGTCCTTCGTGGCCGTCATGGCCTTGGTCACCGCGGTGGTCATTGACCGTCACGTTTATTTCGCCATGAACTCTCCCGCTGCCGTCACCGGTGGAACCGAGGAGGGTGCCGCCAGCTTTGTGGCCACCCTACAGCTGCCGGGGCAGCCAATTAGTGCAGACCAGCTTAATGCCGCAGCCGAGGCTGTCGGCGAACATACCATTGTATCTCGCACCGGCGGAGCTCCTACCTTGGCCTTTGGTATGTCGGAGATTATGACGGACCTCCTCGGCTCGCCGGCCATGCAGGCCTTCTGGTACCACTTTGCCATCATGTTCGAGGCGCTATTCATCCTCACCGCAGTCGACGCCGGAACTCGCGTCGCCCGCTTTATGATGTCTGATTCCCTCGGGGCGATACCGGGACTGGGCCGCTTCCGTGACCAGACCTGGCGCCCGGGCGTGTGGATTTCCACCGTTGTGGTCTGTGCCCTGTGGGGAGCCATCCTGTTGATGGGTGTCACCGACCCGCTGGGTGGCATCAACGTTCTCTTCCCGCTCTTCGGCATTGCCAACCAGCTGCTGGCGGCGATTGCCCTTTCCCTCATCCTTGTCGTGGTGGTGAAGAAGGGCCTCTACAAGTGGGCGTGGATTCCGGCCATTCCCTTGGCCTGGGACTTGGTCGTGACCATGACTGCTTCCTGGCAAAAGATCTTCAGCTCCGACCCAGCGGTGGGATACTGGTCCAACCACGCTCGCTTTAAGGACGCGATGGACCAAGGTCTCAATGAGTTCGCCACGGCTACCACGCCGGAGGCCATCGCGGCCGTGGTGCGCAACACCGCCATCCAAGGCAGCCTCTCCATCCTCTTCGCGGTCTTGGCGCTCATCGTGGTGGCCAATGCGCTCGTGGTCTGCTACCAGTCCGTTCGTGAGCGCGCAGCGGGCCAGGAACCGGAAACCTCCGAGGAACCCTTCCGGCAATCGGAGATGTTCCTGCCACGCGGCCTCATGTCCACGAAGCGCGAGAAAGAGGTCGCCGCCGCGTACGGGGAAACCTTCGAAGCAACAGGAGCCCACTGATGCTGGCGCTACTGAGTTCCGTCAAGTGGTACTTCTGTGAGCTGATGGGGGACCACGACTATAAGAAGTACGTGGCCCACCTCAAGGCCCATCATCCCGAGGAGGCGGTGCCCAGCGAGCGCGAGTACTGGCGCGCGCGTTATGCCGAGCAAGACGCCAATCCCGGTACCCGCTGCTGTTAAAGCAATGTGACGAGTTCTAGGACTCGCGCGCTCTAGGCCCTATCGGAATCGCTCGCCGTGCCGTCGTGGCCGGCGAGTAGGGATCCGAAGTCGATGAGGTCTTCTTCGAGGTCGAGCCCGGTCTTGCGCGGGGCCTGGTCGGTGGCGTTGATGCCGCTGAGCCCGCCCACGCGGTCGGTCGGGGAGACCATGAGATCGGCGAGTTGGCCTGCAGCTACGCCGATGCGCTCGTTCGTGCTTGCCCCGTGCTGCGTGCCATAGTCCTCCGTAGCTTGATAGATGCCGGTGGGCACCACCACGGCATGGAGATAGTTAAACAGCGGGCGCAGGGAGTAATCAAGCATCAGCGCGTGGCGCGAGGAGCCCCCGGTCGCGGCGATGAGCGTGGGAAGCCCCTCGAGGGCATGGGGAGTCAAGGTGTCGAAGAACATCTTGAACAGCCCCGAGTAACTGCCCTGGAAGGCCGGGGTGACGGCGATGAGCCCATCCGCGGTGGACAGCGCGCGCTTGGCGGCATCCAGATTTGGAGTATCCGCCCCCCAGTTGACCATCGCCGCGGCGAGCTCGGTGGCGAGCTCACGCAACTCGATGACCTGGACCTCCACGCCCTCGCCACGGGCGGTGATGTGGGCCTCGGTGGCCTCGCAGAGGGCTTCGGCAAGCTTGCGGGTCGAAGATGGCGTGGACAAGCCAGCCGTGACTACGACCAAAGAACGCATGTCCTAGTCCTCCTTTCCAGGGTTGACCAAAAAGTGCGGGGAATCCGGGTGAGCCTTGAGCCAAGAATGAGTCGGCGGATCCGAGGGTACGTGATCTGGGCGCCGTGCCTCCATGCGGCGACGCAGCTCGGGGACAACTTGCGTTCCTAGGAGCTCCACCTGCTTGAGCACGACGTCCTGCGGGAGGCCTGCGTGGTCGATGAGGAAGAGCTGACGCTGGTAGTCGCCGACCCAGTCCGCAAACTGCATGGTGCGCTCGATGACTTGCTCGACCGTGCCGACGGTAAGCGGGGTCTGTGACGTGAACTCCTCGAGGGAAGGGCCGTGGCCATAGACCGGCGCGTTATCGAAGTAGGGGCGGAAGAACTTCTTGGCCTCGGCCTCCGTATCCGCCATGAATACTTGTCCGCCTAGGCCAACGATGGCCTGGTCCGCTCGCCCGTGTCCGTACTTTTCGTAGCGGTTGCGGTAGAGCTGAACCATCTTGGCGGTGTGCTCCTTGTTCCAGAAGATGTTGTTGTGGAAGAAGCCATCGCCGTAGTAGGCGGCCTGCTCAGCGATCTGCACAGAGCGGATCGAGCCGTGCCAGACAAAGGGGGCGACTCCATCAAGCGGTGCCGGGGTGGAGGTATATCCCTGCAGCGGAGTACGGAATTTGCCGGACCAGTTCACCACCGGCTCGCGCCACAGGCGGCGCAGAAGGTGGTAGTTCTCCACGGCCAGGGGGATGCCTTGGCGGATGTCCTTGCCGAACCACGGATAGACAGGACCTGTGTTGCCACGGCCCATCATGAGATCGACGCGGCCACCGGAGATGTGCTGGAGGAAGGCGTAGTCCTCGGCGATCTTGACCGGATCGTTAGTGGTGATAAGCGTGGTCGACGTCGAAAGCAGCAAGTTCTTGGTCTTCGCCGCGATATAGCCCAGGTGCGTCGTGGGAGAGGAGGGAATGAAAGGCGGGTTGTGGTGCTCGCCGGTTGCGAAGACGTCGAGGCCTACCTCCTCGGCCTTGAGGGCTATTTCCGTCATGCTGGCGATGCGCTGCGCCTCGGTGGGCGTGGTGCCGATGGTGGGATCGGTGGTTACGTCGCCGATTGTAAAGATTCCGAATTGCATGATTCAACCTCTTTCTGGTGTCTGAAAGTATCTTATATGACATGACAACAAAAAGGAACAGGGTTTATTCCATGGAAGGATAAGCCCGGCTCAGGGGTGGGGGTGAGGTGCGCGTTGATAAGGCAAACGCGCCCTGACTAGCTGGGGGATTGGGGCTGGGTGTTGGGGCTGGGGGATTGGGCCCTGCGAGATTAGGAAAGTTGGCGACTAAGTCTAGGAGGAGTAGACCCCACGGCCCAAGAAGTCGCAGGAGGCCATGTTTCCGCTTTGGTAACCGCTCAAGAAGGCCTGTGCGCGCTGCTCGGAAGAACCGTGCGTCCACTGGTCCGGGCGCACCTGACCGCCCGAGCGTTCCTGAATGTTGTCATCTCCCACTGCGCGTGCGGCATCGATAGCTGAGCGAGCCTGCTGGTCTGTGATTGGATCAAGGAGCGCGTCAGCACCGTCATCGGCGTGATGCGCCCAGATGCCGGCATAGCAATCGGCTTGCAACTCGATCTTCACCGCGTTCGAGTCCTCGCCGGGCTCGTTGTAGTTGGATAGACCCAGGGTGCCTTCGAGCTGTTGGATGTGGTGGCCAAACTCATGGGCCACGATGTACATCTGGGCAAGCGGGGCATCCTCGGCGCCGAACTGGTGGAGCTGCGAGAAGAAAGCGGTATCGAAATAGGCCGTCTGATCAGTGGGGCAATAGAAAGGCCCCGTTGCGCCTGAAGCTATGCCGCAGCCACTCTGCGTGGAATCGTGGAAGATAACCAAACCCGGCTTGGTGTACTGCAGGCTCGCCTCGCGCGGAAGGAGGGTTTCCCAGACTTGGTCCACGGACTGTGCGGCGTACATGACGCGGCAATCATCATATTTGTTGCCATCCTCCGCGGTGCGGCAATGGGCAAACTCATCGCTGGAATCGCCCCCTGTAATCTCTCCCTGGGACTGCTCCTGGCCCTGATCCGAACCGAGAAACTGGCCAATGTCCGAGGGGCTGCCGCCCAGCAGCAGGAAGAGGCCAATGAGGACGACGGTGCCGATACCGCCACCGGCAGCGATGGTGCCGCCACGCCTCCCACCGCCACCGGATCGCGCACGGGTGTTGTCGAACTCTGCGCCTGAGCGAAATGTCATGAATCTGATAATGCCATAAGCGCAACGCGAATCCGCAGAGCATTCACCGAACACGCACGGAATACGCACAGAAAGCCGGTGCGGTGGTTGGCGCAGTGTGCGGTATTACCCTCTTTTGCGTCTGAATGGTTTTGCAACGCGTTTGAAGAGGGAGATGGAAGTTGCCCTTAGGGATAGCTGTTGTGACGCTTGCCTGAGTTTATTGCGCCTGATAGTTCCCGCTGCGGGGTGCGGACTGTAGACTTGGGCCGTTCATGTTTTTTAAGCCGCCCTCCGCGCGCGCCGTTTACGCGGGGCGGGGGGTGAGCGTTAAGGCAAAAAATTCAGGAAGGGACTGAACAATAGTGCTGCGCACTCATTTGGCAGGCGAGCTACGCAAGGATCTTGCGGGCGAGACTGTAACTCTGACGGGCTGGGTTTCCCGTCGTCGCGACCACGGTGGCGTTATCTTTATCGATCTGCGCGACCGTTCCGGAATTGCCCAGGTTGTATTCCGTGAATCAGCCGTGGCGGAGCGCGCGCACGATCTGCGTTCCGAATACTGCATCAAGGTAACCGGCGTGGTCGAACCGCGTCCGGAAGGCTCGGAGAACCCGAACCTGCCCTCTGGTGATATCGAGGTCAACGTCGCAGACCTCGAGGTTCTCAACAAGTCTGCAGCACTGCCATTCCAGGTGGATGATCCCGCGGCTTCAGGCGAGGTGGGTGAAGAAACCCGCCTGCGCTACCGCTACCTCGACCTGCGCCGCGCGCGCCAGGCCGCAGCACTGCGCTTGCGTTCCGCAGCTAATCGTGCCGCACGCGAGGTGCTCGATGCCGAGGACTTCACCGAGATCGAGACCCCGACCCTGACGCGTTCCACCCCTGAGGGTGCGCGTGACTTCTTGGTCCCCGCCCGCCTAAAGCCGGGCTCTTGGTACGCACTGCCGCAGTCCCCGCAGCTGTTCAAGCAGCTGCTCATGGTGGCTGGCATGGAGCGCTACTACCAGATCGCTCGCTGCTACCGTGACGAGGACTTCCGCGCTGACCGTCAGCCGGAGTTCACCCAGCTGGACGTCGAGATGTCCTTCGTGGACCAGGATGACATCATCGCCCTCGGCGAGAAGATCTTGGTCGCGCTGTGGAAGCTCATTGGTTACGAGGTTTCCACCCCGATCCCGCGCATGACCTACGCGGATGCCATGAAGTACTACGGCTCTGACAAGCCGGACCTGCGCTTCGACATCAAGATCGTCGAATGCACCGACTTCTTCAAAGACACCACCTTCCGCGTGTTCCAGAACGAGTATGTCGGCGCAGTAGTCATGGAGGGCGGAGCTTCCCAGCCGCGCCGTCAGTTTGATGCCTGGCAGGACTGGGCCAAGCAGCGCGGCGCCAAGGGCCTGGCCTACATTACTGTTGCTGAGGACGGCACCCTCGGCGGTCCAGTGGCCAAGAACATTACCGATGCCGAGCGCGAGGGCATTGCAGCCCACGTGGGCGCGCAGCCCGGTGACGCGATCTTCTTCGCCGCAGGTGATACCCGTTCTTCCCGTGCGCTGCTCGGCGCTGCCCGCGGCGAGATTGCTTCCAAGTTGGGCCTCATCAAGGAAGGGGACTGGGCCTTTACCTGGGTCGTTGACGCGCCGCTCTTCGAGCCGGCCGCTGATGCCACCGCCTCCGGTGACGTAGCCCTGGGCCATTCCAAGTGGACCGCTGTGCACCACGCCTTCACCTCTCCCAAGCCGGAGTGGATGGATACCTTTGATAAGGATCCAGGCTCTGCCACCGCCTATGCTTATGACATTGTCTGCAACGGCAACGAGATTGGTGGCGGTTCCATCCGTATCCACCGTCGTGACGTGCAGGAGCGAGTCTTCGAGGTCATGGGTATCGGCGAGGAAGAGGCACAGGAGAAGTTCGGCTTCCTCCTCGACGCCTTTGCCTTCGGCGCCCCGCCCCACGGCGGCATCGCCTTTGGCTGGGACCGCATCGTTTCCCTGCTGGGAGGCTTCGAGTCCATCCGTGACGTCATCGCCTTCCCCAAGTCCGGTGGCGGAGTCGATCCGCTTACCGACGCCCCCGCACCGATCCCCGCGGCACAGCGCCGCGAGACCGGCGTGGATTTCAAGCCGGAAAAGAAGAAGGCTGCCAAGCAACCGGAAAAGCAGCCAGAAAAGTAATCGGAGGATGAGCGTAGCCTCCTAGGTTCGCTATATCCGTGGCGCCCAGCGCCTAAATCCCGGTGTTACTAGTGCGAGGAGAAAGAGTGAATTCGGAAGAATCGCTGAGTCAAGACGAGGTCATCAAGGTTGCAGCTGAGCTGCTGATGAGCCGCTATGGTGGCGAGCCTGATATGACCGCAGTCGAAGACCTCGGCGGCTCCGGGCATGCCCTGGTGCTGCGCGTGCGAATTTCTCCGAGCGCCTTCTTGCCGCAGCGCTCCGTCGTCATCAAATACAGCCCGGTTACCGGCCACGCCATTGATGATGCCGCGCTGCTGCGCGAGGTGGTGGCTTACCAGTTCACTACTTCCTTGTCCGAAGATGTTCGTCCGGGGCCGGTTCTGTTGGCCCATGACTTAGATCGCCGGATTCTCGTTCTCAGCGATCTGGGGGAAGGCGATACCCTGGCTGATACCCTCATGAGCGCGAAAGATGAGGAGCGGCTTAAAGTCGTGCGCTCTTTGGGCACGGCCCTGGGGCAGATGCATTCCGGAACTGCTGGGCGTGAGCAGGACTATGATCGGCTCCTTCACCGCCTGCTGCGCCAGTACCCCGACTATGCCGAGCACCAAGCGCTGCGTGATGAGTCGCTGCAGCGCTCCATCCTCATCGGGCGCGATATTCTGCGTGAGGCCGGCTTGGAGGCTCCCGAGCACTTCGTTCGCCTAGCCGAGCACGCCACCTCGACCCTGCGCTCGGGGAGTAACCGGGCCTTTACGCCCTTCGACCTCTCCCCGGATAACATCGTTATCTCCCAGCGTGTGTTCTTCTTGGACTACGAGTGGGCTGGTTTCCGCAACGTCGGTTTCGACGTGGCCTGCGTCATTGCCGGATTCCCGCAGTTCCTCTTCTCGCGGCCCATCTCCAACGAGGAGGCCGATGCCTTCATCAACGCTTGGGTCCGCCAAGTCGTCGAGGTGTGGCCGCGTTTCGGTGATTCGGACTACCTGCATGAGCTAATCGTCGCCTCGCTCATTGGTTGGGCGCTCTCGAGCGTGACCACCATGTATGCGGGCGGCATTGAGGGCGTTGTAGCCCTGGCTCGCGGCGAGGCAGAGATCAACCACGATTCGCAGCACTCCTTGTTGCGCCCAGGGGACTCCGGTCACTTCGAGCCAGAGGAGCTCCTCATCCGGCGCGACCTCTATGAAACTTTCGAGGCTCTAGCCCGCTACGCGGGTCAGTGCGGAAGCGCGGTGTGTACACCCGTGGCCGAATTCGGCACCACGGTGGCCCAGCGCTTGCACGATAAGTCTTAAACGGAGAAGCTTAAGTGGCACAAGACGCACTCTTCGGCCAGAGCTCGCCAGACTCAGCGCAGCCAGGACTGGGCGGAGTGGGCCAAGACCTCTTTCGCACCCACGCCGATTCGCCCCTGGCAGCGCGTATGCGCCCGCGCACGCTCGACGAGGTCGTGGGACAGGATCACCTCTTAGGGCCTGGGCGGCCTTTGCGCAGGCTGGTCGAGGGATCGGGGGAGGCCTCAGTCATTCTCTACGGCCCGCCCGGCACCGGAAAGACCACGATAGCCTCGCTGGTGGCGCGCGCCATGGGACAGAACTTCGTCGGCCTATCGGCCCTAGATTCCGGGGTCAAGCAGGTGCGCGAGGTCATTACGCACGCGCGCCGCGAACTTGTGGCCGGGCGGCGCACGGTCTTATTCATCGATGAGGTGCATCGTTTTTCCAAGAACCAACAGGATGCTTTGCTGGCCGCAGTAGAAAACCGCACTGTGCTCCTCGTGGCGGCCACCACGGAAAACCCTTCCTTCTCGGTGGTCGCGCCGTTGCTGTCACGCTCTTTGTTGCTCCAGCTCAATTCCCTGGGCGAGGAGGACCTCAAGGGGCTTATCCGCCGCGCCGTGGAGGATCCGCGCGGAATTGGCGGGCGCGTCTCCATTAGCGAGGATGCGCTCGATCAACTGGTATTGCTGGCCGGCGGAGACGCGCGGCGTGCTCTGACCTACCTCGAGGCCGCCGCCGAGGCGGTCGAGGATGGCCAGGAGCTGAGCACGCAGACCATCAAAGACAACGTTAACCGAGCGGTCGTGCGCTATGACCGCGACGGCGACCAGCACTACGATGTCGTCTCCGCCTTCATCAAGTCCATCCGTGGCTCCGACGTCGACGCGGCACTGCACTACTTGGCCCGCATGATCGAGGCGGGAGAGGATCCGCGCTTTATTGCGCGCAGACTCATGGTCCACGCCTCGGAGGACATCGGCATGGCGGATCCCACGGCTTTGCAGGTGGCGGTGGCCGCCGCGCAGGCAGCTCAGCTCATTGGTCTGCCGGAGGCGCGCATCCCGCTGGCCCAGGCCACCATTCACCTGGCCACCGCTCCCAAGTCCAACTCCGTCATCGAGGCAATCTCCGCTGCCCAAGTCGATGTCCAGGCAGGCAAGAGCGGGCACGTCCCGCCGCATCTGCGCGATGGGCACTACGAAGGAGCCAAGAAGCTGGGTAATGCCGTGGACTATGTTTACCCGCATGATGATCCGCGCGGCGTCGTCAGCCAGCAGTACCTGCCGGATTCCCTGGAGGGCGCGCAGTACTACCAGCCCAGCGATCATGGCGCGGAGAAGCGCATCTTTGATTACCTAGGACGCCTGCGCGAGATTATCCGCGGCAAAGGTGCACGCGGGCGCGGCAAATAGCTAGGATTGTCCTCGACTGCGTTTAGCCCACTCTTCAAAGCCTGCTCTTTTAGGCACACTCTTTTTAGCCAGCTTTGCTGACACGAGTAGAGTTGGAGCAGCATTTATTTAGTTCGCAAGCCTTTTTCAACAGTAAGGAAAATAGATCGTGGAGACACATGAGATCCGGGAACGTTTCACCCAGCACTTCGTTAAGGCTGGTCACGAGGCGGTGCCCAGCGCCTCTTTGATCCTGGATGATCCTAACCTGTTGTTCGTCAACGCCGGCATGGTGCCCTTCAAGCCCTACTTCTTGGGGCAGCAGAATCCGCCTTTCCCGAATGGCACTGCCACCTCGATCCAAAAGTGTGTGCGCACCCTCGATATCGAAGAGGTGGGCATTACCACCCGCCACAATACTTTCTTCCAGATGGCCGGAAACTTTTCCTTTGGTCAGTACTTCAAGGAAGGGGCCATCACGCATGCTTGGGCCCTGCTGACCGGCTCGCTGGAGGAGGGTGGCTTTGGCCTCGACCCCCAGCGCCTGTGGGTCACTGTCTACCTCGATGACGATGAGGCCGCCAATATCTGGCACGAAAAGATTGGCGTGCCCAAAGAGCGCATCCAGCGCCTAGGCATGGAGGATAACTACTGGTCCATGGGCATCCCCGGCCCCTGTGGCCCTTGTTCCGAGATCTACTACGACCGTGGCCCGGAGTACGGCGCAGAGGGCGGCCCAGTGGCGGATGACAACCGCTACATGGAGCTGTGGAACCTCGTGTTCATGCAGAATGAGCGCGGCGAGGGCATTGGCAAGAACAACTATGAGATCCTCGGCCCGCTGCCGAAGAAGAACATCGATACCGGCCTGGGCATCGAGCGCGTCGCCTGCATCCTGCAGGGTGTGGATAATGTCTACGAAACGGACCTGCTGCGTCCTGTCATCATCGAGGCGGAAAAGCTGACCGGCTCTAAGTACGGTGAAGGAGTTGCCCACGAGGACAACATTCGTTTCCGCGTCATCGCCGATCACTCGCGCACGGGCATGATGCTCATCCTCGACGGTGTTACCCCTGGCAACGAAGGCCGCGGCTACATTTTGCGCCGCCTGCTGCGCCGCATCTCGCGTTCGGCCAAGCTTCTGGGCGCTACTGAACCCACCATGGAGCGTTTCATGAACACCATCATGGACGCCATGACGCCTTCCTACCCGGAGATTGCAGACAACCGCGAGCGCATCATCCGCGTCGCCGTCAACGAGGAGAAGGCATTCCTCAAGACCCTGGAGTCCGGCACCAAGCTTTTTGATGAGGCTGTGGGGGAGCTCAAGGCCACCTCGCGCGCTAAGACGCCGAAGGTTTTGTCCGGTTCCAAGGCCTTCGAGCTGCATGATACCTATGGTTTCCCCATCGACTTGACCCTTGAGATGGCCCATGAGGCGGGCCTCGATGTGGACATGAAGGGCTTCGATGCGGCAATGAACGAGCAGCGCAGCCGTGCCAAGGCCGATAACCGCGCCAAGAAGCACGGGCACACCGATCTCTCCCTCTACCGCGAGTGGGTGGACAATGATCCGACGGTATTCACTGGATATGATGAGCTCAGCTCTGCCTCGAAGGTCATTGGTCTCGTGCGCGACGGTCAGAAGGTCAACGAGGTACACGAGGGCGAGCACGTCGAGGTCATTTTGGATCAATCCCCGCTCTACGCAGAGTCTGGCGGACAGGTCGCAGATCACGGCCGCATCGTGGCAGGGGATACCCTGCTCGAGGTTGGGGACGTGCAGAAGATCGGCAAGCGCCTGTGGGTTCACAAGGCTACCGTGACCTCCGGCGGACTGGACCTAGGTTCCTCCGTCGAGGCCATCGTGGACGAGAAGTGGCGCCACGGCGCTGTCCAGGCGCACTCGGCCACCCACCTCATTCACGCAGCTTTGCGTCAGGTGCTTGGCCCCACCGCAGTCCAGGCAGGTTCCTTGAACCGCCCCGGCTACCTGCGCTTCGACTTCAACTACACCGAGCAGCTCACCCCGCAGCAGCTCCAAGAGATCGCCACGATTACTAACCAGGCAGTAGACGCGGACTTGGAAGTAACCACCATCGAGACCACCCTGGATAAGGCCAAGTCGATGGGCGCCATGGCGCTCTTCGGCGAGAACTATGGCTCGCAGGTCCGTGTCGTCGAGATCGGCGGCCCTTTCTCTATCGAGCTCTGCGGCGGCACCCACGTCAAGCACTCCTCCCAGATTGGCCCCGTTTCCGTCCTGGGAGAGTCCTCCGTGGGCTCCGGCGCGCGCCGCATCGAGGCCTATTCCGGGCTCGATGCCTTCCGTTACTACTCCAAGGAGACCGCTTTGGTGGAGGGCGTGTCGCGTGAGCTGAAAGTGCAGTCGACTGACCTGCCCGAGCGCGTCAGCAGCTTGGCCGAAAAGCTCAAGGCTGCAGAGAAGGAGATTGAGAGCCTGCGCAACGCACAGCTAGCTGCGCGCGCTGCCGAGCTCATCGCTTCTGCTCAGGACGTCAACGGCTTCAAGGTCGTGGCACTCCAGCTTCCACAGGGCACCGCTGGTGGGGATCTGCGCACCATCGCCACTGATGTGCGCAATCGCCTGCGCGAGCAGGACGCGGTTGTCTTGTTGGGCGCGGTATCTAATGGCAAGTTCCCCTTCATTGCGGCTGCCACCCCGAGCGCGGTTGAGCGCGGGGTCAAGGCGGGCGACATCGTTAAGCAATTCGGCCAGTACGTCGATGGACGCGGTGGTGGCAAGGCGGACATGGCGCAGGGATCGGGCGCGAATGCTGCCGGCGCCGAGAGCGGATTTGCGGCAGTCAAGGATGGCCTATCAAAGCTGGCGGCCCGCTAAGGACAGAAGTTTGTGGGCGGCTGCCCGCGTGAGATGTTAATTGTGTTGCAATACGTGTTATCTTAAGTTGTTGCCTAAACTTAACCGTCTTGTTATCAATTACAGTCTCTCGCGAAAGGTCACCATGGCGCAGGTTTCACCAGATAGTCCCGGGGTCAATGATCCCGGGGAGGGACGCCGCCTAGCGCTGGACGTGGGGACTGTGCGCATCGGTGTGGCGGTATCCGACCGGGATGCCAAGCTCGCCATGCCCCTAGAAACCGTGGCACGCGAAACCGGGCTGCGTGACTCGGACAAGGGTGACATCGACGCCATCCTGGCGCTCATTGAGCAGTATCAGGTGGTAGAAGTCGTTGTTGGCCTCCCGCGAGACTTGCATGGCAATGGCTCAAAGAGCGTCAAACACGCAAAGGAAATCGCCTTCCGTATAAATAGGCGCCTGAGTCGCGCCGCGAACCCTAACGTGGGCGCAATTCCGGTGCGCATGGCAGATGAGCGGCTGACCACTGTGGTGGCCGCCCAAGCGCTGCGTAGCTCCGGAGTTTCAGAGAAGAAGGGCCGTAGCGTCATTGACCAAGCGGCGGCCGTGGAGATTTTGCAATCGTGGCTGGATGCTCGCCAGCGGATTCTCAACTCGTCCCAGGCCTAGAAAATCAAGCCCCAACCCATAGGAGATCAAGTACGTGAGCCGGAATCAAACCCGCATCGGCAGATCGATGGAACCGAAGTACGTCAAGCGTCGCCAGCGCGGCGTTGCTGTGCTCCTTGCCTCCATCGTGCTCATCGCCGGGGCGCTGGGCTACATCGGCTTCCGCCTGTTGGGAGGAGGAAATACCTTGGACTACGAGGGAGCCGGCAATGGCGTGACGCAGCTGATCGAGATCCCAGAGGGCTCCTCGATGTCGGAGCTTGCCCCCGACCTCGTGGAGAAGAACGTGGTCAAGACTGCGGAGGCCTTTACATCTGCTGCATCCTCCAACCCCCAAGCCTCTCAGATCGAGCCGGGCTTCTACCGCCTCGAGGAAGAGATGAGTGCCAAGTCCGCCGTGAGCGCTCTGCTCGACAAAGACAACAAGGTTGACTTGCTTGACGTCAAGGGCGGTTCCACTCTTTCCGATGTCAACGTGGTGGGCGGCGATGTCCGCTATGGCATCTACTCCATGATCTCCCAGGTTTCCTGTGGCGATGGGGGTTGCGTCTCCAAGGAGGATTTGGAGAGGGTAGCCGCCGCCGTGGACCCAGCCAAGCTGGGTGCGCCGGAGTGGGCTCTTGATGCCATCCGTGCTCGCGGTGAGGATCCCAAGCGCCTCGAGGGGCTCATCGCCCCCGGCCAGTACGTGATTAACCCGAACATGAGCGCTGAGGAAATCCTCACCGATCTGATCACCCGCTCCACCAAGCGCTACAACGACACCAACATCGTCGATCGCGCGAAGGCTATCAACCTCAGCCCCTATCAGCTGCTTTCCGCGGCCTCCCTCATTGAGCGCGAGGCGCCCGCAGGGGAGTTCAACAAGGTGGCCCGCGTCATCCTAAACCGCTTGGCCGAGCCAATGCGTCTCGAGTTCGACTCCACCGTCAACTACGGCCTGCCCGATGTGGAGCTGGCCACCACAGACGAGGCACGCGCCGAGGTCACCCCGTGGAATACCTACGCCAAGGAGGGGCTGCCGGATACGCCAATCGCCTCGCCTTCTGAGGAAGCCATCCTGGCCATGGAGAATCCGGCGGAGGGCAATTGGAAGTTCTTCGTCACCGTCGACCAGCAGGGCACCACGGTATTCACCGATAACTACGATGATCACCTCGCCCGCGTGGATGATGCCATCAACTCCGGTATCCTCAACTCCCAGCGCGGCAACCCCGCCCAAGGTGCCGCCGGCGGCACTCCTCTCGACGAGCAGGACCCAGCTGCCGGCGAAGCACCAGCACCGGCTGCGGAGAACCCGGCACCCTAAAGTTAAGTCGCGGCTGGCACTTTCTGGGCTGTGCCTCCGTGCTGGCCCAGTATTGGCATTCGAGTATTAGGAGATTTCATCCACCATGCCTCGCGCAGCAGTTCTTGGTTCACCCATCGAGCATTCTCTCTCGCCGCTCTTGCATAATGCTGGCTATGCGGCCTTGGGGTTGGGGGATTGGTCCTATACCCGCTTTGAGGTGACGGATGAAACCCTGCCGAAGTTTCTAGAGCAAGCCCCAGAGGACTTTCGTGGTTTCTCAGTGACGATGCCCGGCAAGTTCGCGGCCCTCGCGCTTGGCGATGTCGCCACTGATCGCGCTCGCCTCATCGGCTCAGCCAATACCTTGGTGCGCACACCGCAGGGCTGGCTCGCTGATAACACGGACGCCGACGGGGTGCTTGGTGCCCTAGGTGAACTTCTCGGAGATGCCTCCATTGAGCACGCCACCATCATTGGCGCTGGCGGCACGGCCCGCCCGACGCTGTGGGGGCTGGCACGCTATGGCGCGAAGGCGGTCACCGTGCTCAACCGTAGTGACCGCCTCCAGGAGCTGGAACCGTTGGCAGCTATTCTGGGCGTGGAGCTGCGTGGCATGAGCTTCGATGATGATTCAGCAGAGTTGGCGCGCTTGTCGCGTTCTTCCGATGTGGTGGTATCCACGGTTCCCTCGCGGGCGCTGGAAGGGCATCTTCCGGAACTATCCCATGCGCCAGTATTTGACGTTATTTATGATCCCTGGCCCACCCCGCTTACTATCTTCGCGGCCGCCGACGGCTATAGGACTGTCGGAGGGCAGGTCATGCTCGCGCACCAAGCCTTTAGCCAATTCGAGCTTTTTACCGGACAGGCAGCGCCGCGCGAGGCCATGTTTGCCGCTCTCAACGCCGAGCTAGCGCTGCGCGGCGGCACGAAGTAGAGAGAAATACACCATTTAGAGTGCTACGGCGCGCGGCCCATCTCCCTTGGCGCTAGCCTGCTTAATTCATGGGGCAGACATCGTATTTGGGGCAAAGACTACAGCTGAGTGGGGGATTAGCCGGGCTAGAGCCGGTGCCTCAAGTGGCACCGATGATGCTGTCAGCCCTGGTGGTCTTGATCTCGTGCTGGGCTTTAGCCTTGTGCTGGTGGGATCTGCGCCATCGGCGTTTGCCAGACATACTGACCATTCCGGCGGGGGCGGCGTCCTTGTTCTTCCTAGTCTTAGCTCCGCATTTACTTTCTTTCGAGCAGGCTTTTCCAGCTCTTGTTCTTTCAGGTCTTATCTGGCCGGTGCTGTATTTGGCTTTGGCAATCACTAGAGGCGGCATAGGAGGCGGAGACATAAAACTGGCGCTGCCGCTGGGGATCACCTGTGCGGTCTGCGGAGGAGCGCTGGCGGTACTCGGTGCGATAGTCGTTGCGGCGCTGTGGACTTTGGTTCACGCCGCCTTTCTTAGCGCTCGGGGCTCTAGGCGCCCTCCCGCGCACGGTCCGGGGATGCTGCTGGGTAGCGCCATTGCGTCTGGCTGGGCACCCTTTTGGGCACCCTTTATGGTGTGATTAGGCTCCAATCGGGGGCCACATGCCTCGCCTTAAGTGACGCTCGTGCGATAATGACGGGCATGCTTCGTTGGACTACTGCAGGTGAATCCCACGGCCAAGCGCTCATCGCCATGATTGAGCGTATGCCGGCGGGCGTTCCCATCACTAAGGATGACATCGCGCTTCAGCTTTCGCGTCGCCGCCTCGGCTACGGCCGCGGAGCCCGGATGAAGTTTGAAGCGGATGAGTTGACCCTGCTCACCGGCATTCGGCATGGGCTCACCCTGGGAAGCCCTATCGCCATCATGATTGGTAATACCGAGTGGCCAAAATGGACTACTGTCATGTCCCCGGATCCGCTCGATCCACAGGATGGCGAGGCAGCGAAAGCCATGTCCTCCGGGCGGGGTGCGGCGCTTACCCGTCCTCGCCCCGGCCACGCCGACTTCGCCGGAATGATCAAGTATGACCACAGCGAGGCCCGCCCGGTGCTGGAGCGTTCCTCCGCGCGTGAGACGGCCGCTCGTGTTGCTGCAGCAACGCTGGCCCGTAACTTCCTGCGTGAGACGCTGGGCGTGGAGGTATTCTCCCACGTGATTTCCATCGGTGCTTCTGAGCCCTATTCTGGCCCTGACCCCAGTTTTGAGGATCTGGGCGGCATCGATGAGTCACCAGTGCGCGCCTTTTCCACAGAGTCGGAGAAGGAGATGATCGCTGAGATCGAGGCAGCGAAGAAGCAGGGCGATACCCTCGGTGGGGTGGTCGAGGTCATCGTTGAGGGCCTACCCATCGGCCTAGGCTCTCACGTTTCCGGCGAGGATCGCCTTGATGCCCAGCTAGCCGGGGCCCTCATGGGGATCCAAGCTATTAAGGGCGTGGAAATTGGGGACGGTTTTGCGGAGGCGCGGCGCCGCGGCACCGAGGCTCACGATGAGATAGTGCGCACCGCCCACGGCGTCGAGCGGCTTAGCAATCGCGCCGGCGGGCTCGAGGGTGGCATGACTAATGGCCAGCCGCTGCGCGTGCGTGCTGCTATGAAGCCCATCTCCACCGTTCCACGCGCACTGAAGACCGTGGATATGGACAGCGGTGCTGCCGCTTCGGCCATTCACCAGCGCTCGGATGTGTGCGCGGTACCAGCTGCCGGCGTCGTCGCTGAGGCCATGGTGGCCTTGGTTCTTGCCCGCGCGGTACTAGAAAAGTTTGGCGGTGACAGTCTCTCGGAGACTTCCCGCAATATCTCCACCTACAATGACTATGTTTCCCAGCGTTTGGACTTTGACGAGGAGTAAGCAATGACAACACCCGTTGCCGTCACCGGAAACCCCCGACCGCGCATCGTCTTGGTCGGTCCCCCTGGGGCGGGCAAGTCGACCATCGGCCTGCGTCTTGCGCACGCGCTGAACTGCGAGTTGGTTGATTCGGATGATCTCGTCGCCGCAGAATATGGCAAGAGCTGTGGCGAGGTTTTCGCCGAGCTAGGGGAGCCGAAGTTCCGTGAAGTTGAAGCCCGCATTGTAGCCCAGGCACTTGAAAGCAAAGGCGTAGTCAGCCTCGGTGGAGGAGCGGTGCTCAGCGAAGCAACGCGTGAGCTCTTAGATCGTCACACGGTGATCTATCTTGAGATCACTGCTGAGGAGGGCGCCAGCCGCACGGCGGGGGATGATTCACGGCCGGTGCTTCAGTCTGCAGATCCCATAGGCCATTACCGCACTCTCCTCGAAGCGCGGCACCCGCTCTATACGGAAGTGGCGGACTTTAAGATCCGCACTGGCTCCCGCTCCCCGCAGCAGGTGGTGGGAGAGGTCTTGAGTTTTATGGAGACCCTGTAGTACTTCTCTGGGGCCTTAAGTCACAAAGCCCTTACTCTATGTAAAGCCGGCTATAAGTCAGCTAAAAGTCAGCTATAAGCCACTGAAGGAAAGTTCTCTCTCAATGCTCAAGACCATCAGCGTTAACGGCCCCAACCCCTACGTGGTCCATATTGGCCACGGCCTGACAGATGCCATCGCCGACCGCATCAAGGCCGTGGGAGCCGCACAGGTCGCCGTAGTCTTCCAACCGCCCCTGGCTGCAGCTGCCCGCCACCTGGCGTCTGAGGCCCAGGCACGCAACATCCGCGTCACTCTGCTCGAGATTCCTGACGCCGAGTTTGCAAAGAACCTCGAGGTACTTGGGGGACTGTGGGATCGTCTCGGGGAAGAAGGCTTTAGCCGCAGGGACCTAGTCGTCGGATTAGGCGGCGGCGCTGCTACTGACTTAGCTGGCTTCCTCGCCGCAACATGGATGCGCGGGATCAAGGTTATCCAGGCGCCAACCACGCTGTTGGCCATGGTTGATGCAGCCGTCGGCGGCAAGACTGGCATCAACACGGATGCCGGGAAGAACCTGGTGGGTGCGTTCCACGAGCCGGATTCCGTGTTTATGGATCTTGATCGCTTGCTCACCCTTCCGGAGGAAGAAATCGTGGCGGGCTCAGCTGAGATCATCAAGACCGGGCTCATCCACGATCCCGTCATCGTCGAACGCTATGTAGAGAACCCCGCCGCGTGCCTCGATCCTCTTCAGTATCTGCCTGAACTCATTGAGCGCTCCGTGACGGTCAAAGCCGCTGTGGTTGGCGCGGATTTGAAGGAGTCCGGCCTGCGCGAGATTCTCAACTACGGACATACCTTTGGTCACGCAGTCGAGTTGCGCGAGCACTACACCTGGCGCCACGGAAGAGCGGTGGCCGTGGGCATGATGTTTGTGGCCAACCTCTCCTACAACCGCGGATTCATCGATGAGGAGCTTCTCAATCTGCATCGAGATATCTTGCTCTCAGTCGGCTTGCCGGTGACCTATGAGGCCGGGCACTTCCCGGAGCTCTATGAAGCAATGACGCATGATAAGAAGAACCGCGACGGGCACATCAGGTTCGTGGCCTTGACTGGAATTGCTCAGACCACCCGCCTTGAGGGGCCCTCGATGGAGGAACTAGAGGCGGCCTACGCGGCCATCTCCGTCTAAAGCTCATCAACCTAAAGCTCAACAATGCAACCAGCGCCCATCTCCTTGTGGTGGGCAACCGGAAGTACTACAAGGAACGGAATCCTCGTTATGAAAATTCTCATTCTCAACGGCCCTAACTTGAACCGCCTCGGTAAGAGGCAGCCCGAGGTTTATGGAACAACAACGCTCGCAGATGTTGAGTCGCGGGTTCGCGAGCACGCTGCCCAACACTCGATAGACACGGAGTTCTTCCAGTCCAATCATGAGGGCGAGCTCATCGACAAGGTGCACGAGGCGGCGGATGCGGGCTGGCCCGTCATCATCAACCCTGGCGGCTTTACCCATACCTCGGTGGCGCTGCGTGATGCGCTCGCAGAAGTCGCTGATGGCCGTGGCTTCGTGGAAGTCCATATATCTAACGTTCACGCCCGCGAGGCCTTTCGGCACCACTCCTATCTCAGCCCGATAGCACGCGGAGTCATCGCGGGGCTCGGGGTATTCGGCTACATCGCCGCCGTCGATTTCTTTGCCCAAGACTAAGGCGGTTTGCCAACGCTTAACGGCGGCGTCGACTAGTGTGAAGGGCTAGATAACGCCCACGCACAGATAAATAGAGATAGAGGAAGTTCAATGGCCTTGGCAGATACCCGTTTTAGCAACCGTCGCCGCAAGCTGGCTTCGCAGTTGGCGGCGCAGCGCATTGATGCGATGTTGGTGACGCACCTTATTCACGTGCGCTATCTGTCCGGCTTCTCCGGATCCAATGGTGGTTTGCTGCTCCGCAAGGACCTTTCTGCAGTGATGGCGACTGACGGGCGCTACACCACGCAGATTGCAGCCGAGGTTCCGGATCTGAAGGCTATCCTCGGGCGTTCTGTCGGGCCTGCCCTGCTCAAGACCCTTGAGGGACCGCAACGCGTCGGCTTCGAAGCGGACTATGTCACTGTTTCCCAGCTACGCGCCCTTGAAAAGGCTCTGCCGGAGGATATAACCCTCGTCCCAGTAAGCGGAGTGATAGAAAAGATTCGGCTCATCAAGGATCCTCATGAACTCAGCCGCCTGGAGGAGGTCGCTGATCTGGCCAACGATTCTTTGGAGTCTTTGCTCGCCGCTGGTGAGTTGGCAGCCGGGCGCACCGAGCGCGAGGTCGCGGCGGACTTGGAGTATCGCATGCGGATGGCGGGTTCGGAGCGCGTCAGCTTCGACACCATCGTGGCCTCGGGCCCGAACTCCGCGATGCCGCACCATAGTGCAGGCGACCGCGTGATTGAGTCTGGCGATCTCGTGACCATCGATTTCGGCGCCCACGCGCGGGGTTTTAACTCCGATTGCACGCGCACCTTCGTTATTGGTGAGGCCAACGATTTCGCACGCGAGATCTATGACCTTGTTCTGCGCGCTCAGCTGGCAGGTGTGGCGGCGGCGACCCCAGGAACCAAGCTGGTCGACGTCGACGCCGCGTGCCGCGACATCATCGAGGAAGCCGGATATGGTGAGGCTTTTGTGCACTCGACTGGCCACGGCGTTGGCCTGGAAGTTCACGAGGCTCCTGCGGCGGCCAAGACCGGCAGCGGTACGCTAGAGGCCGGCATGACCTTGACCATCGAGCCGGGTGTCTATGTGCCTGGCAAGGGCGGGGTGCGCATCGAAGATACCCTCATCATCACCGACGGTGCGCCGAAGATTATCACTAAGGCCTCCAAAGAGCTGCGCATTCTCTAGAGAATTGCGTATTCCCTGGCGTGGCTCCGCGGGTTAAGTGCCAAGCTCCTTGCCCTTTTCGCGTCGCCCGCGGGGGCTGGGGTATGCTAAAACACTGTTTTCATCTTTTCATCCACGATCCCCCGGGAGATTAATCCATGGCTGATACCACCGACTTTAAGAACGGTCTCGTTCTCAAGCTCGATAACAAGCTACAGCAGATCATCGAATTCCAGCACGTTAAGCCGGGCAAGGGCCCCGCTTTCGTCCGTACGAAGCTGAAGGATGTTGTCAGTGGCAAGGTCACGGACAAGACCTTCAACGCTGGCGTCAAGGTGGAGACGGCAACCGTCGACCGCCGCGATATGACCTACCTGTACAACGATGGCACCAACTTTGTTGTCATGGATGATAAGACCTTCGAGCAGTTCGAGATTCCCTTCGATAAGTTCGGCGATGCCGGCAAGTTCCTGCTCGAGAACATGCGCGTACAGGTGTCTTTCCACGATGGCGAGGTCCTCTTCGGCGAGCTGCCTATCTCCGTCGACCTTAAGGTCGAGCACACCGAGCCGGGCCTGCAGGGCGACCGCTCTTCCGGCGGCACCAAGCCCGCCACCCTCGAGACCGGCGCGGAGATTCAGGTCCCGCTCTTCATCGAGATCGGCAACGTCCTCAAGATCGATACCCGCACTGGCGAGTATCTCTCCCGCGTCAACAACTAGGTAGCGTACGTGTCTGAGAACAACGAGTCCCTCGCTGAGCATCCGCGCAAGTCCGGTATTAACCACAAGCGCCATACCGCCCGTTATCGCGCGCGGCGTCGCGCAGCGGATATCCTCTACGAGGCGGAAAACCGCGATGTCGACCCGGTGGCAATCGTGGAAGACCGTATATCTTTGGCCCGTGATCAGCGCAACGGCGTAGCCCCGATCGCGGATTACACCAAAGAAATCGTGGCGGGCGCCGCGGAAGAGCTCGACGCCATCGATGAAACCATCGCGCGTTTCCTCTCGGAGGACTGGGAGTTTCACCGCATCCCTGCTGTGGACCGCGCCATCATGCGCGTATCGGTATGGGAACTGCTCTTCAACCCAGACATTCCTACGGCCACCGCCGTAGTCGAAGGTGTTGAGTTGGCTTCCGAGTACTCCACTGCGCAGGCCGCCCCTTATATTCACGCCGTTTTGGATGACGTTGCCCAGTCGCGTTCAGCTGACAACCCCATGAAAGCCGGCGAAGATACAGAGGGCTCGATTGAGGCTGAGGACTTGGCTGTTGCTGAGGACTTGGCTGACGTTGAGGTTGTTGCTGAGGCCGAGCCTTTGGAAGATACAGAGAGCGTCGAAGGCGCTGTGGTCTCTGCGGAGCCTGCAGAGGCTAAGGATTTGGCTGATGTGGTTGATCCTGCTGATTCTGTAGATTCTGCCGAGGGCGCGGCAGCGCAGGAACCTGCGGAGAACCAAGATTCGCAGGCTCAAGAGTCTTAGGGCCCGCGTAGCTTTCATCCCCAGTACCTTCCCATGATGAGGAAAGGTACTGGGGATGATTGCTTTTGGGGAGTCGCCTTAAGAGCTATTCTTCGTTGGCGCTGGCAGCGGCGGCCGTTTCTGAGCCGAGCTTGCTCATCTCCTCGGCAGCGGCCACCATGGCATCTTGAGCGCCGATGACGGCGTCGACCGCGGCCTTGAGCGCGGAATTAAGCTGCTCATCGCTGAGTCCGGCGGCGCAAGGAATGTCGCGCTCTGAGCGGACGACGAGCATGTCGTCGTGGTCCGTGATGACAACGCGCGCGCCGAAGGCCACCGAGTTAATCTGATTGGCCGCGAGGAAAAGACCTGCGTCGGCAGCGGAGAAGCTGGCATCCGTGGGTACGTCGCAACGGACGATGACTACGGAGTCGAGCACAGCAAACATGCAGGGGAGTCCGTTGAGGTTGGCCGTTGCGGCATCGAGGCTGCCCGTGGTGGGCTCGAGTTCGACGTCGAAAGTAGACATGGCGTCGATGACGCGATCGAGGGTGACAACGGGCAAAGTGAAGTCGGTGTTAGTCATGGTTCGGCTCCTCCCAGGTTACGAGCGCCGGGTATTGTTCTTCGAGGAAAGAAAAGGACTGCAGGATGGCGTCGAGCGTGGACATCACGAAGGCGCCAAGCTGGTTGCGCGAAGCCCCGTGGGTCACGTCAAGCTCGCGCACGCCGGAGGCCGCAAGGGTGTTATCGGGGCCTTCAAAAAAGCGCAGTGTGGGCGCAAAGCTCTGTTGATTCCACGAGTTGATAACGCTGAGCAGCTTGGGGCCTTCCGTGGTGGCAAAGGTCCCGCGCCAGACGGAGTCCACGGTAAGTGTGTCGTTGCGCAGCTGGAGAGCGATGGCAGCGTTGGAGAAACCGGTGCGCAGGATGCGGACGGTCTCATCCTCATCTACCGGCTGCTCCTCGATGCGGTATTGGAGGTTCTCTGAATCAAAGATTTCTGCCACGCGCTCGAGCGTTACTGGCTCAACCGGGGTGTCAGGTAGCAAGGTGGGCACTTGTGAGGTGGATTCTTCAGACACTGGAAAATCTCAGTCCATTCGTGTGGTCGGGGAGATAAAAAAACTAAACTCGTGCCAACCCTACCGAAGTCACGGAGTCCACAGTTCTTCGCCACCCAACTCGTGGGCTAATGCTCCCGCCACCTGGGGGTAGCGGAACGTGTGTCCCGCCTCCTGCAAAGCCGTGGGAAGTACCCGCTGATCGGCTAAAGCTAGCTCGCGGGCGCCTTCTTTACCCAGCAGCAGGGCGGGGCCGAAGGAGGGGATGGGAACTAGGGCGGGACGCTTGAGCTCCTCACCGAGCGCGGAGACGAATTCGCGGTTGAGTACTGGGGTGGGGGAGACGGCGTTGATGGGGCCGGAAAGGGCTTCATCAATAATCGCGCGGAAGTAGATGTCGGTGAGATCATCCATGGCGACCCAGCTATACCAAAACTCGCCTTTGCCGAAGGCTCCGCCCAGTCCAGTGGAAAAAAGTGCCCGCAGGATCGGGAGCATCCCGGTGTTTCCTGAAAGGGCGATTCCTGTGCGGATATTGACTACTCGCTTTCCTGCCTGGGGGGCAGGGGAGGTCGCCTCCTCCCAGTCGGTGACGACATCGGCGAGGAAGCCTTCGCCGCGCTCGGAGTCTTCCGTCAGTTCTTCAGCACCACGGTCGGCGCCGTAGATGCCGATTGCTGAGGCTGTGACCATGGTGCGCACAGAGGAAGTATTGGCAACCAGCTGGGCAAGCAGGCGGGTGGGGTCGACGCGGGAGTCGCGGATGTCTGCCTTGTGGGAGTCATTGAAGCGGCCAAAGATTGGCTCGCCCGCGAGGTGGACCAGCACATCTATTCCCTCGAGGAGCTCGGGTGAAGGGGAGTTGGGGCGCCACCGCCGCTGGCCCTGCTTAGGCTCGGAGCGCACCAACTGGATGACCTCGTGGCCTGCAGTGCGCAGTTGCGCGCTCAGCGCACGGCCGACAGAACCGCGGGAGCCTGTAATCGCAATCTTAAGGCCCGGCGTGCCTTCTTCGAGGAAGGCTCCCATCCGGTTGAGGAAGGAAAAATCCTCAATGAGTTGATGCTGGCGATAGGCAAAGACGGATTCGAGAGCGGAGGAAGGCAGGCGGGTGTCCACGGAATCGGTGACTAAAGTACCCGTGGGGTGATCGGCGAAGTGGTGGTCGTGGCGCCAGTGGGCGAAGCGGCGCATGGGTGCATTGATGCAGACGTCTGAAAAACTGTAGCCCGTTTGATAACGAGAAAGATCGTGGCGGGCAACCCAGCGCAGACCCGCGGGCAGGCCGAGGATAGAGGTCCCATCAGCGAGGCTGGTAGCTTGGGCAATGGGCGTCATAAATGTAAAGGGTGCGTTGAGCCGGCTCAGTGCTCCGGGACGGGTATGCCATGTCCACACCTGTTCGCGGGGGGCGGGAACGACATGCTGTGCGGTGAAGCTCAAAAGGGGTGCACCTCTTCTATTTCGGTTCCAATTCGGATCCACCCACCCATGTGTGAGGAGAGGGTGCTAATATAATCGCTGTCTTCCAATCATAGACATTCATGAGACCATTTACCGGCATCCTTTAAAGACCGCACTGTGAGGCGGGGAAGGAGGTCACGATGAGTGGAAATGACACCGGTGTCGACCAAATCGAGCTTTTAAGCTCCGATGATGTCGCACGCACTGTCGCACGCATCGCGCACCAAGTTATTGAAAAGACGGCGCTTGATTCCGCGGACGCACCACGGGTGCTCCTCGTGGGTATCCCCTCTGGTGGAGTACCGCTGGCTAAGCGCCTTGCGCAAAAGATCGAGGAGTTCTCTGAGGTCAAGATACCCTGCGGCTCTCTCGACATCACCCTCTATCGCGATGACCTGCACAATAAGCCGCACCGCGCTTTGCAGCCCACCCGCATGCCGGATGGCGGAATCACGGGAGCTACGGTCATCCTCGTTGATGATGTGCTCTATTCCGGGCGTACCATCCGCGCGGCTCTCGACGCCTTGGCGGATTCTGGGCGCCCCGAGATCATTCAGCTAGCGGTTCTTGTTGATCGCGGACATCGCCAGGTACCCATACGCGCGGACTATGTGGGAAAGAACATCCCCACCTCCCGCGATGAAGACGTCACCGTATCTATTGCAGAGATCGATGGCCACGATTCAGTCATCCTGACGCGTAACCGCGGGGAGGAGCAGAACTAATGAAACATCTGCTAGATATAGCTGATCTGTCCCCTGCGGAGATCGTGGCCTTGCTCGATGAGGCCGATCGCTTCCACGAGGCGCTTGACGGCCGCGAGGTGAAGAAGCTTCCCACTCTGCGTGGGCGCACTATCTATACCTTGTTCTATGAAAACTCCACCCGCACGCGCTCTTCTTTTGAAACCGCGGGCAAGTGGATGTCGGCGGATGTCATCAACCTCTCCGCGTCGACGTCGTCAGTCAAGAAGGGCGAGTCCTTGAAGGACACCGGATTGACCTTGAGCGCCATCGGCGCAGACGCTCTTATCATTCGCCACCCCTCCTCGGGTGCGGCCCAGCAGCTTGCGCAATGGGTGTGCCCTGGCGGCCAAGGCCCCAGCGTCATCAACGCGGGCGATGGCGCGCATCAGCACCCCACCCAAGCCTTGCTTGATGCGGTGACCATGCGTCAGCGCCTGGGCATCAAGGGCGGGGACTTTAGCGGGCTGCGCGTCAAGATAGTCGGGGATTGCAAGCACTCGCGCGTGGTGCGCTCCAACGTGGATCTGCTCACCGCGCTTGGCGCCGAAGTAACGCTCGTCGCTCCGGCTACCTTGTTACCCTATGGGGTTGAGACCTGGCCGGTGCGTGTGTCTTATGACTTCGACGCGGAGATCGCCGATGCCGATGTAGTGATGATGCTGCGCGTCCAACAGGAACGCATGCATGGAGGTTTCTTCCCTTCACACCGCGAATACGCCAGCCTTTATGGCCTGTCCAAGCAGCGGGCGGCGGCTATGCGCCCTGGCGCCATCGTCATGCACCCGGGGCCAATGTTGCGCGGTATGGAAATCAACTACACCGTCGCGGACTACGCTAAGACGGCCGTCTTGCAACAGGTCAACAACGGAGTCCACCTGCGAATGGCCGTCCTCTTTACCTTGTTGACCAATGGTGAAAACGCCGGAATCTAGGAGAAAGCTCGCAATGAAAGACAATTATCCACTCACCGGCCAACTGAGCGCTCCTGCCGCGCAGACTCTGCTCATCACCAACGTGCGTCCCTATGGCGAGGGCGAGCCCACCGAAGTATTCATCGAGGATGGCGCCATCGCAGCTATCGGCTCCGAGTTGACGGAAACCCACTCTGCCGATAACACCATCGACGGGGCCGGCAGTGTCTTGCTGCCCGGGCTCGTCGATATGCATGTGCACCTGCGCGAGCCGGGCCGCGAGGATACCGAGACTATCGAGACCGGCTCCCGGGCTGCGGCCAAGGGAGGCTTCACCGCCGTGTTCACCATGGCCAATACCACCCCGGTCACCGATCAGCCTGTTATTGCAGAGTCCGTGTGGGCAAAGGCCCAGGCACTGGGCTTGTGCGATGTTCACCCAGTCGGCTCCATCACCAAGGGCTTGGAAGGCAAGACGCTGACCGAGTTCGGGATGATGAAGAACTCGGACGCGAAAGTGCGTATGTTCTCGGACGATGGAAAGTGCGTTCAGGATCCGCAGATCATGCGCCGCGCCCTGGAATACGCCAAGGGGCTCGACGTGCTCTTGGCCCAGCATGCGGAGGATTCCCGTATGACCGAGGGGGCTTGCGCGCACGAGGGGCCTACCTCGGCCAAGCTGGGCTTGCATGGCTGGCCGCGTGTGGCAGAGGAATCCATCGTCGCTCGCGACGCACTTCTGGCTCGTGACTATGGCAACCGCCTGCACATCTGCCACGCCTCCACCACCGGAACCGTCGAGCTGCTCAAGTGGGCCAAGGAGCAGGGCATTCCGCTCACCGCCGAGGTAACTCCGCACCACCTGCTGCTCACTGATGACAAGCTGCGCACCTACGACGGGGTCTACCGCGTCAACCCGCCACTGCGCGAGGAGCATGACACTCTAGCACTGCGCCAGGCTTTGCTCGACGGGCTAATCGATGTCGTGGCTACCGACCACGCCCCCCATGGCTCGGAAGACAAGTGCGTGGAGTTCGAGATGGCCAAGCCCGGCATGCTGGGGTTGGAGTCCTCCTTGGCTGTCATCGCCAAAATTTTTGTCGAATCGGGCTTGGCAGATTGGCGCTTCGTCGCCCGCGTCATGTCCGAGCGACCCGCCGAGATCACCAGGCTGCCCGGCCACGGCCGCCCCATTGCGGTGGGCGAGCCGGCGAACCTCACCATCGTCGACCCGCATAATTCTTGGGTCTCCGATTCCACGCAGCTGGCCTCCAAGTCCGAAAACAACCCTTACGAGGGCGAGGAATTTGGCGCCCGAGTCACGCACACCATCTTGCGGGGAAGGCTCACCTACAACCTCGCCACCGACGGGGCCGCGTCCTTGGCACAAGAAGAAGCGAAGTAACCTTGAACACACAGATTAATTCTCAGGCTCAGAAAGGCCACGCAGTGACTGAAACCACCCCGGCTAACAACCCGGCACCCATCCCGGCCATCCTGGTACTGGCTGACGGCCGCGCTTTCCGCGGATACGGCTTTGGCGCCACCGGCACTTCTCTGGGAGAGGCCGTGTTTAACACCGCGATGACCGGCTACCAAGAAACGCTGACGGATCCTTCCTACCACCGCCAGATCGTCGTGAGCGCGGCTCCCCACATCGGCAACACCGGGTGGAACGACGAGGACAATGAGTCCCACGGAAACAAGATCTGGGTCGCTGGCTTGGTTATCCGCGACTTGGCACACCGTGTGTCCAACTGGCGTGCTGCGCGTTCCCTTCCGGAGGAGATGAGTGCCCAGGGCATCATCGGCATCCGCGGCGTAGATACCCGCACCCTCGTGCGCCACCTGCGCAACTACGGTTCCATCGCCGCCGGAATCTTTTCTGGCGAGGCCGCACAGCGCCCCGTCGATGAACTCGTCGCCGAGGTCAAGGGGCAAGAGTCCATGCAGGGCGCGGATCTTTCCGCACAGGTGAGCACCACCGAGCCATATACCGTTGCCGCCGAGGGCGAGAAGCGCTTCAAGGTCGTGGCCTATGACATGGGTATTAAGACCGCAACCCCGCGCCACTTTGCTAAGCGCGGCATCGAAACCATCGTGGTCCCCGCAGGTACTTCCTTCAAGGACATCATGGCTTATGAGCCGGACGGCGTATTCGTCTCCAATGGCCCAGGAGATCCCGCCACGGCCGATGACATGGTCGCGGTCGTGCGAGACATCCTCGCGGCGAAGGTTCCTTTCTTCGGCATTTGCTTTGGCAACCAGATTCTGGGCCGCGCGCTCGGGCTTGGCACCTATAAGTTGAAGTTTGGTCACCGCGGCATCAACGTCCCAGTGCTCAACCACAAGACCGGCAAGATCGACATCACCTCCCAGAACCACGGCTTCGCGCTGGAGAATCCGGCAGGGGAGGGCAAGCCTGCTGGAGGTGCTGCATTCACCTCAGATTTCGGCCCTGCCACCGTCACGCATACCTGCCTTAACGATGACGTTGTCGAGGGCGTGGCGCTCGATGACGGAATGGCCTTCTCGGTGCAGTACCACCCGGAGTCTGCCGCCGGCCCGCACGATGCGAACCCGCTTTTTGATCAGTTCATTGAGCTGATGACTCAGCACACCCCGAATAAGTAGAAACAACCAGGAGCAAGGAAGAAAACACTCATGCCAAAGCGCACCGACATCAACCACGTCCTGGTCATCGGCTCCGGCCCGATCGTCATCGGCCAAGCCTGCGAGTTCGACTATTCCGGAACCCAGGCCTGCCGAGTCCTCAAGCAAGAAGGACTGCGGGTGACCCTGGTCAATTCCAACCCGGCCACCATCATGACTGACCCCGAGTTCGCGGATCACACCTACGTGGAGCCCATCGAGCCGGAGTTCATCGAAAAGATCCTGGCCAAGGAAATCGCAGAGGGCCACCCCATCGATGCCGTCCTGGCCACACTCGGCGGCCAGACCGCACTGAATGCGGCCATTCAGCTCGACCGCCAAGGCATTCTTGAAAAGTATGACATCGAGCTCATCGGCGCGGATATCGCTGCTATCGAGCGCGGCGAGGATCGCCAGAAGTTCAAAGACATCGTTGCCTCCATCGGTGGCGAGTCGGCCCGCTCCCGCGTGTGCCACAACATGGACGAGGTGCATGAAACGGTAGCCGAGCTCGGCCTGCCCGTCGTGGTCCGCCCCTCCTTCACCATGGGCGGCCTGGGATCCGGCCTGGCCTATAACCACAAGGACCTCGACCGCATTGCCGGTGGCGGATTAGCCGCCTCTCCCGAGGCCAACGTCCTCATCGAGGAGTCCATCCTCGGGTGGAAAGAGTTTGAGCTAGAGCTCATGCGTGACCATGACGATAACGTCGTTGTCATCGCCTCCATCGAAAACGTTGACGCTCTGGGTGTGCACACGGGAGATTCCGTCACTGTCGCTCCCGCGCTAACGCTGACGGACCGCGAGTATCAGAACATGCGTGACCTGGGCATCGACATCATCCGCGCGGTGGGCGTCGATACCGGCGGATGTAACATTCAGTTTGCGGTCAACCCCAGCAACGGGCGCATCATCGTCATCGAGATGAACCCGCGCGTCTCCCGTTCTTCCGCGTTGGCGTCGAAAGCCACCGGCTTCCCCATTGCCAAGCTGGCGGCCAAGCTGGCCATTGGCTATTCCTTGGATGAGGTCACCAATGACATCACCGGCGTGACCCCAGCGGCTTTCGAGCCCACCTTGGACTACGTCATCGTCAAGGCCCCGCGCTTTGCTTTCGAGAAGTTCCCCGGCGCCGATGACACTCTGACCACCACCATGAAGTCTGTCGGTGAGGCCATGGGCATTGGCCGCAACTACATCGCGGGCCTCAACAAGGTCATGCGTTCCCTGGAGAACAAGCCTTCTGGCTTCTGGACTCAGCCGGATGAATACTTCGCGGGCGAGCGTGCCACCAATGTCGCTGCTGTGCTCGAGGACCTCAAGCGTCCTACCGAGGGCCGCATGTATGACATCGAGCTAGCGATGCGCCTGGGTGCCACCGTCGATGAGATTCATGAGGCCTCCGGAGTGGATCCGTGGTTCCTGGCCGAGCTAGAGGCATTAGTGGAGATGCGTCAGGTGCTCGTCGAGGCACCCGTGCTGGATGCGGCGTTGTTGCGCCAGGCCAAGGTCTTCGGGCTTTCCGACGGCCAGATTGCCGCACTGCGCCCCGAGTTCGCCGGGGAAGAGGGCGTGCGTTCCCTGCGTTGGTCGCTGGGAATCCGCCCCGTTTATAAGACGGTGGACACCTGTGCCGGCGAGTTCGAGGCACAGACTCCTTATCACTACAGCGCTTATGAGCTTGACCCGGATGCTGAGTCCGAGGTAGCGCCACAGCACGAGCGCGAGAAGGTCATCATCTTGGGCTCTGGGCCCAACCGCATCGGCCAGGGTATCGAGTTCGATTACTCCTGCGTACACGCAGCCTTGGAGCTTTCCCGCAAGGGTTATGAGACCGTCATGGTCAACTGCAACCCAGAGACCGTGTCGACGGACTATGACACCGCGGACCGTCTCTACTTCGAGCCACTGACCTTCGAGGACGTCATGGAGGTCTACCATGCGGAGAAGGAGTCCGGCACCGTGGCGGGCGTCATCGTCCAGCTCGGCGGCCAGACCCCGCTCGGCCTGGCTGAGCGCCTGCAGGAGGCTGGGGTTCCCGTGGTGGGCACGTCGCCCGAGGCCATTAACCTGGCAGAGGATCGCGGCGAGTTCGGCAAGGTCCTGGACAAGGCCGGGCTGCCCGCGCCGGAGTTTGGCACCGCTACCTCCTTCGCGGAGGCACGTGCCGTGGCCAACGAGATTGGCTACCCGGTCCTCGTGCGTCCTTCCTATGTGTTGGGTGGCCGCGGCATGGAGATTGTTTATGACGAGTCCGCGCTGCATGACTACATCGAACGCGCTACCGAGCTCTCCCCGGACCACCCGGTCCTCGTAGACCGCTTCTTGGATTCCGCCATCGAGATCGACGTTGATGCGCTCTGTGATGGCACCGAGGTCTACCTCGGCGGCGTTATGGAGCACATCGAGGAGGCCGGAGTTCACTCGGGCGACTCCTCCTGTGCGCTGCCGCCGATGACCCTGGGACCCCAGGACATCGACAAAGTACGTGAGTCCACTCGCAAGCTGGCAGAGGGCATCGGCGTCAAGGGCCTGATGAACGTCCAGTACGCGCTCAAGGACGATGTGCTCTATGTTATTGAGGCCAATCCGCGCGCCTCGCGTACCGTGCCCTTCGTCTCGAAGGCGACGGGTGTCCCGCTGGCCAAGGCCGCGGCCCGCGTCATGCTGGGCTCGAGCATCGCCGAGCTCAAGGAAGAGGGCATGATTCCTACCGACTATGACGGTGGTTCCCTGCCTATGGAGCACCCCATTGCAGTCAAGGAAGCGGTCTTGCCCTTCAACCGCTTCCGCACCCCGGACGGCAAGTTGCTTGACACGCTCTTGTCCCCAGAGATGAAGTCCACCGGTGAGGTCATGGGCTTAGCCGATAACTTCGGTGCTGCCTACGCCAAGAGCGAGATTGCTGCCTTTGGCACGCTGCCTACCGAGGGAACCGTGTTCGTCTCGGTGGCCAACCGGGACAAGCGCACGCTCATCTTCCCGATTCAGCGCCTCTACAGCATGGGATACAAGATCATCGCCACCGCTGGAACGGCGCAGATGCTGCGGCGTAACGGCGTGCAGTGTGAGGTGGCCACGAAGGTCTCGGATGCCAAGGCCGGCCAAGAAGACATCGTTGACCAGATTCTCGGTGGCAAGATTGACCTCATCTTGAATACGCCTGCCGGCTCGGCAGGTGCGCGCCACGATGGCTATGAGATCCGCGCAGCCGCGGTTTCGGTCGGCGTTCCGCTCGTGACCACCGTCCAGGGCGTTACCGCTGCGGTACAGGGCATCGAGGCTCTGCGTACCGGGGAGATGCAAGTCTGCGCGCTACAGGAGCTCCAGCATGGCCCTGCACACTAGCGCCGAGGTACAAGCGCCGGGGGAGACCTTCGGCGAGCGCCTAGTTCGTGCCGGACGTCAGAGAGGGCGCCTGTGCGTAGGCATCGATCCGCATCCACATCTCATCCATCAGTGGGGCCTTGACTATAACGTCGACGGATTGCGCACTTTCTCGCGCATCTGTGTGGAGGCTTTTGCTGATACCGCCGCTCTGGTGAAGCCACAGGTCGCTTTCTTTGAGCGTTTCGGCTCGCAAGGCTTCGCGGTCTTGGAGGAGGTGCTTGCCACGCTGCGTGAGGCCGGCTGCCTGACACTGGCGGATGCCAAGCGCGGGGATATCGGTTCGACCATGGCTGGCTATGCCCAGGCGTGGCTGGGGGAGGACTCCCCGTTGCGTGCGGATGCGGTGACGCTCTCGCCCTACTTGGGCGTGGGTGCTTTGGAGCCTGCTTTTGCGGCTGCCCAGGCCGCCGGGCGCGGTGTGTTCGTTCTCGCTGCCACCTCCAATCCAGAGGCAGTGGAGCTGCAGTCCACGCGGCGCGCAGACGGGCGCAGCATCGCTCAGTCGGTGGTTGATGCCTGCGGGCAGGTTAACGCGGACAACAACGCACCTGGCGTACCCGGCAACATCGGTGTGGTCATCGGAGCGACCTTGGACTCTCCTCCGGAGCTTGCTGGGCTCTCAGGCCCGGTTCTGCTGCCGGGAGTGGGTGCCCAAGGCGCCAGTGCAGGCGACGTAGCGAGCATTGTCGGCGTAGCTCCGGAGTTAGGCTTTGCCAACGTGTCTCGGGCCATCTTGAGCCAGGGGCCCAAGGTCTCTGGCCTGCAAGAAGCGGTGCATCGCACGGCCGCTGACTTCGGTGCCTAAGCGCTCTTTGTGGCGTGATTAACCTCCGGTTCTCTAACCTGGTAGTTTGTACATGGCAATGCGATGACGTGCTCATATGGGTCGCCTTTAGGCCCTGCAGTACTTCATCTCCGTGTGACCAGTGCTAGGATTGCCAGAAGTCGGTTCGCTACATCCGCGTAATTCGCGGTGAGCGCAGGCAGAAAAAGCCTCGTTTAGCAGCCGGAATCTGGCGCCCAGTACTTAAACTAGTACGTGGTGCTAGACGTAAATTATTCAAACTATGAATCGGAGGAAACCCGTGGCCCTTCCAAAGTTGACTGATGAGCAGCGCAAAGAAGCTCTTGCAAAGGCTGCCGAGGCTCGTAAGGCTCGCGCTGAGCTCAAGGCCGCGCTCAAGCGCGGTGAGACCAACCTGAAGGACGTCTTGGCCAAGGCCGAGTCCGACGAGATCATTGGCAAGACCAAGGTCTCCGCTCTCCTCGAGGCACTGCCTAAGGTTGGCAAGGTCAAGGCAAAGGAAATCATGGAAGACCTGGAGATTGCCCAAACCCGTCGCCTGCGCGGTCTGGGAGACCGTCAGCGTCGCGCCCTGCTCGAGCGCTTCGGCTTCGGCGAGTAAATATCGCTATGCCTGACGCAACTGCACGCGGACGCCTAGTCGTATTGGCCGGACCTTCCGCAGTGGGCAAGTCCACCGTAGTTTCGCGTCTGCGCAATGACGTCAAGGATCTTTATTTCAGCGTCTCCATGACTACCCGCAAGCCTCGCCCGGGCGAGCGGGACGGTGTCGATTATTTCTTCGTTAGCCCGGAGGATTTTCAAAAGCATATCGATGCCGGGGAAATGCTTGAATGGGCAGATATCCACGGAGGGTTGCAGCGCTCCGGAACCCCGGCTCAGCCGGTGGGGGATGCCTTAGCCGCCGGTCGCCCGGTCTTGGTCGAGGTCGATCTTGAAGGCGCTCGCAACGTCAAGGAGCGGCTGTCGGAGGCAGAGACCGTGTTCTTGGCACCGCCCTCGTGGGAGGTACTCGTTGACCGCCTAACGGGCCGGGGCACGGAACCTCAAGATGTCATTGATCGTAGGCTGGAGACAGCCCATGAAGAACTTGCCGCTCAAAAAGAGTTTGACCATGTAGTCGTCAACGAAAATCTCGATGATGCCGTGGCGGCAATCAGTGCTATTCTGCGTGGGTAGCACTATTTTGACCAGATTCAACAAAAGTAAAGGTGCATGTGACTAACGTGACCACCCCAGCTAACACTGAGGCCGCGAAGCCGGAGCCGGTATTCGATCCGCCAACGGGAATTACCTCCCCGCCTATCGATGAGCTGCTCTCCAAGGTCTCGTCTAAGTACGCCTTGGTTATCTTCGCCGCCAAGCGCGCGCGCCAGATCAACAGCTACTACCAAGAGCAAGATGAGGGCGTATTCGAGTTCGTCGGACCCCTCGTCACTCCAGAGCCCGGCGAGAAGCCGCTGTCTATCGCCCTGCGCGAAATTGACGCGGACCTGCTCGTCCACGAAGAGGGCAAATAAGGTTGACGGGGTATTCCCCGCCTTCTTATCGCGAGAGCCCCGCTGCAGACATTCTGCGGCGGGGCTCTCGTTTCCTATCTCACTGCCGCTGGTCGAAGGTGTCTTTAGTGTGTTCACTGCAAGCAGTGGCCAAAAACTTCAAGAAGTTAGCCACTATTTACAGTGAACACGCCGGCCTCGTCCTTAATGGACGTTTGAAGCACTGGTGCGGTGAATGAACCGTGATGCCGACTGAGCCCGCCACTGAGAGGCTTTCAACGCGGTAGGTAGAATCGAGCGCGTGAATAATTCCAGCGCCAGTACTTCGTCCTCTGCTTCTCCCTTGAACATCGTTGTGGGAGTCGCGGGAGGCATCGCCGCTTATAAGGCTTGCCATCTCATCCGGGACTTCACCGAGGGTGGAGACAGCGTCCGGGTGGTTCCGACTCCCACGGCGCTCAACTTTGTGGGTGCCGCAACTTTTGAGGCGCTGTCGGGGCAGTCGGTGTCGACGTCGGTGTTTGACGCGGTAGACAGGGTCCAGCACGTGGACATCGGCCAGCGTGCAGACGCCATTGTTGTCGCCCCCGCCACGGCTGATCTTATTGCCCGCGTAGCGGGGGGACGCGCCGATGATCTTCTCACCGCTACTATTTTGGTGGCGACCTGCCCGGTGGTCATCGCCCCAGCGATGCACACCGAAATGTGGCTTAACCCGGCCACACAGGACAACGTGGCTACGCTGCGCCGCCGGGGGATCATGGTCTTAGAACCCGCCCAGGGGCGTCTCACCGGCAGCGATAGCGGGCCGGGGCGCCTGCTGGAGCCGGGGCAGATTGCACAGCTGGTGCGCACGGTGGTGGCCGGCTATCCCATCGCCCATGATTGGGCGGGCAAGAAGGTAGTGATTTCTGCCGGCGGAACACAAGAGAACCTTGACCCAGTGCGCTACCTGGGGAACCGTTCCTCTGGGCGCCAAGGCTTCGCGCTCGCTGAGCTGGCGGCGCAACGGGGGGCAGACGTTACCGTCGTGGCCGGCAATGTTGAGCAGCTTCCTACCCCGGCAGGTGCCAAGATTCGCTCGATCGTCTCCGCCCAGCAGCTCGAGGAGGTCATGGGAGAGGAGTCCGCTGATGCCGATGTCATCATCATGTCTGCAGCCGTCTCAGATTATCGCCCGCGTTCGGTGGCCGGATCCAAACTGAAGAAGGGCAAGGCGGATGCGCAGTTGGAGAGGCTGGACCTCGTGCTTAATCCGGACGTGTTGGCAGGCCTCGTCGCCAAGCGCGAACGTGCGGAGATCAATCCTGCGGCGATCATCGTAGGATTTGCCGCCGAGACCGGGGACGCAGAGCATTCGGCGCTGGATTTTGCGAAGGCGAAGTTCCAGCGCAAGGGCTGCGATCTGCTCATGGCCAATGCCGTGGGCCAGGGGAAGGTCTTTGGCCAGGCCACCAATGAGGGCTGGTTGCTGCGCAAAGATGTGGAGCCGACGGTTGTTGAGAAGGGCTCCAAGCAGGTGGTGGCAGCACAGATCCTTGACGCGGTAGCCCAGCTCATGGGGCACTAGACTGGGCTAGTTGCTTGCATAGACCGCTTAGTCTATGCTGGGTTACTGTTCGCGCTTTGCCCGCGCCTTTTGCGCGCCGAGCCGCTCCCGATCCCACCACATCGCCACAGGGCGAGAATCTATTAAAGGATTAACCGTGACTGTTAACGCTGCGCAGGCCACGCGCCTGTTTACCAGTGAATCTGTAACTGAGGGGCACCCAGACAAGATCTGTGACGCCATCTCTGATGCCATCTTGGATGCCCTCCTCGATAAGGACCCGCACGCGCGCGTTGCCGTGGAGACTCTGGTTACCACCGGCCAGGTGCATGTTGTGGGGGAGGTGCGCACCGTGGGTTACGTGGAGATTCCCCAGATCGTGCGTAAGACTCTAACCGACATCGGTTTTACTTCATCAGACGTAGGCTTTGACGGGCACACCTGCGGCGTCAATGTCGCCATTGGTGAGCAGTCCCAGGAAATCGGCGCCGGCGTTGATACCTCAACCGAGGCCCGTGATCGCAGCAGTGACTTCGACGAAGAAAACGATCTTTATGGCGCGGGGGACCAGGGCCTCATGTTTGGCTATGCCACCAACGAGACCCCGGAGCTCATGCCTCTGCCCATCGCGGTGGCCCACCGCCTGTCGCGCCGCCTGGCCCAGGTGCGCAAGGAAGACATCGTGGGGCACCTGCGGCCGGATGGCAAGACGCAGGTGACCTTCGCCTACACCCCTGAGGGCGAGCCTTCACACCTGGATACCATCGTCATTTCTACCCAGCACGATCCCGGGGTGACCCAGGAATGGCTGGCCCAGCAGTTGCGCGAGCACGTCATCGAGTGGGTAGTCAAGGATGCGGGCCTGGAGCGGTACTACCGTGGCGATACCTCACTGCTTATTAATCCCTCCGGCTCTTTCATCCTGGGCGGACCAATGGGGGATGCGGGCCTGACCGGGCGCAAGATCATCGTGGACACCTACGGTGGCATGGCCCGTCACGGCGGCGGCGCCTTCTCCGGCAAGGACCCTTCCAAGGTGGACCGCTCCGCCGCCTACGCCATGCGCTGGGTGGCCAAGAACCTCGTGGCGGCAGGCCTTGCCGAGCGGGCGGAGGTGCAGGTGGCCTACGCCATCGGCCGCGCCAAGCCGGTGGGCCTCTACGTGGAGACCTTCGGCACCGCCCAAGGCGGCCTCACCGACGAGCAGATCCAGGCTGCGGTCAACGAGGTATTTGATCTGCGGCCTGCAGCTATCATCCGTGAACTCGATCTTCTGCGCCCCATTTACCGGCAGACGGCAGCATATGGACACTTTGGGCGCACCGACGTTGCGCTGCCCTGGGAGGCAACCAACCGTGCCGATCTACTGCGCGCGGCGGTCGGACTGTAGAATCTGAGCCTATGCCGCACAGAACTCCCGCCGCCCACAAACCGGTCGCGCGGGTGTTGCCATTGCTGGGGGTGGCACACCTTGACCGTGGGTTTGATTACCGCGTCAGCGAGGAACAGTCCGCGGAGGCTCAGCCTGGCGTTCGGGTGCGCATCCGCTTCAACGGGCGCCTGAGTGACGCGATTGTGCTCGAGCGGCGCTCCGAGAGTGAGTTTCCTGGTGAGCTGCGTTACCTGGAAAGAGTCCTCTCGCCCTATGCAGTCTACCCTCCTCGCCTTGCCCGCTTGGTGGATTCCCTGGCGGATCGATATGGCGGGGTGCGCTCCGACATCATCCGCTCCGCCATTCCACCGCGCCACGCCAAGGCGGAAGAATCCGATCTGGACTCCACGTGGGAGGAGCTCGGCAACGCCGGCGAGCCCGATCTTTCGGGTTGGTCAGCCTATGAGCACGGCGAATCCTTCGTCGATTCCGTTTTGGGCGGCAACGTGGCCCGTGCGGCGTGGCAGATAGCACCCGGTGATGACTGGGCAGGCGCCCTCGCCGCGCTGAGCGTGAAGATCGCCATATCCGGCAAGGGCGTGCTGCTCGTCGTTCCTAATCAGAAGTGCGTCGCACAGCTGGAGGCAGCGTTGCGCGAGTATGTCTCTGCCAAGCAAGTAACCGTCTTGGGCAATTCCATTGGCCCGCAGGCGCGTTACCGCCGCTACCTCTCCGCGTTGGTGGGGCAGTCCCGCATCGTGGTGGGCACCCGCTCGGCCGCCTTTACACCGGTTCATAACCTGCGCCTGGCCGTGATAGTTCACGACGGGGATGACAACCTCGTTGATAGCCTCAAGCCCTATGTCCACGCCCGGGAGGTCCTGAGCACCCGGTGCGCGCAGGAGGGCTGCAGCCTTATCCTCGCCGGGCATTCCCGCACGGCTGAGACCCAGTTGCTCGTGGAATCCGGGTGGGCCCACGATCTGGTGGCCAGCGAGTCCACCATTCGCGCCCGGCGTCCGGCCATTGCGGCGGTGGGGACTTATGGCTTTTCGGTGGCTCGGGATATGCAAGGCGGCACCACCTCTGTTGCGGGCCCGGCCTATCAGGCCGCCGCCTCAGCACTCGAGCGCGGCAAGCCGGTATTGGTTCAGGTTCCGCGCAAGGGCTATGCACCTATTCTGGCCTGTGGGCAGTGCCGGGCACCCGCGCGTTGCCGTCACTGTAATGGGCCGTTGGGTTTGGGTTTAGACCCTCAACATCCAGGTGGCCAGGGGCAGGCCTCGCTTCCCACCTGTGCGTGGTGTGGCCGGGTCGATTCCAAGCACCGCTGTAGCGAGTGTGGTTCTCCGCGCCTGCGTGCGATTGTCTTGGGTGCACAGCGCACCGCCGAAGAACTTGGTCGGGCCTTCGCGCGCACACGCATCGTGGTCTCGGGCGGAAACAAGATCATCGATGAGATCGACACCCAGCCCTGTCTCGTCATCGCCACCCCGGGGGCCGAGCCACTCCTTAGGGGTGGCGGCCGCTATGGCGCGGCCCTGCTTCTCGACGGCGCCTCTTTATTGGGCCGCCAGGATCTCCGGGCCACGGAGGACACTCTGGCCACCTGGGCGCAGGCAGCCACCTTGGTGGAGCCGGCGTCGCAAGCCGGGCGCGTTATCGTCGTGGCCGATGAGGAGCTTCCGGTGGTTAAGGATTTGCTCGCCTGGGACATGGCGGGCGCCGCCCGCAGGGAGTTGGAGGAACGCCGCGAAGTCCGTTTCCCGCCGGCCGTGCACATGGCCGCTGTCGACGGAGCAGACAAGGCTCTCGATGCTTTCTTAGACCTGGTCGAGCTTCCCGTCCACGCTGAGGTTCTCGGTCCCGTGCCCTTGCCTGCCGGCCAGCAGTTGCCTGGTGAATATGACAGGCAGCGTTGGGGCCCAGCGCAACGTGTGCTCATTCGCGTGCCCTTGGGCCCGCGCGCCGAGTTGGGCACAGCGCTGCGGTGCGCCAATGCCGCGCGCAGTGCCCGCAAGGAGGACGTGCCCCTGCGCATCCAGGTCGATCCCATTCACGTGGGCTAGAAGTAGGTGAACTATCCTCGGATACGTTAAAGGCGCCAGCGCCCGCGTCTTTCGCACTAGGTCCAACATTTCGCACTAGGTCTAATATTAGGGAGATAATCGGTGAGCGTTCGAGACATTCGCATGTATGGTGACCCCGTGCTCAGCACGCGGGCAACAGAGATCGATCATTTTGACTCCGGGGTGCAGACCTTGGCCGCGGACATGTTAGAAACCATGGACGCCGCCGGTGGAGTGGGGCTCGCGGCTAATCAGATCGGGGTCACGAAGCGGGTTTTCGTCTTCGATTGCACCCACGTGCACAGCGGTCTGCGCGGGGCCATCATCAACCCAGTGTGGCGCCCACTGAGTGAAGCCAAGCAGTCGGGCACGGAGGGCTGTCTTTCCATTCCCGGTATCTCCTTGGAGACTCAGCGCTACGAGTCTGTGGTGGTAGCGGGACGGGACGTGCGTGGAAACGCGATCTCCCTCGTGGCCCGCGGGTTGCTGGCGCGGTGCATCCAGCACGAGAGTGACCACCTGGATGGGGTGTTGTTTCTACAACGCCTCGAGCCGAGTCTGCGTAAGGAAGCGATGCGCGAGATCAGAAACTCCAGCTGGTTCAACGCTTAGCAGGGGCTCGCCGCCGATTAGACTGTCTAAGAATTCTGCTGTTACAGACAGCACTCAACTCATAGCACTTATTACACAGCACTTAACTTCTAAGGAGATAACTACTCTATGCGCATAGTTTTTGCCGGGACTCCGGAACCTGCCGTTGTGGCACTGGAGAAGCTACTGGCTTCCGAGCACGAGGTGGTGGCCGTTATCACGCGTCCCGATGCGCGCAGGGGCCGCGGGCGCAGCCTGCACCCCAGCCCCGTCAAAGAACTTGCGCAGTCTCACGGCATAGAGGTCTTGACTCCCGCCACGCTGAAGGCTGATTCTGCCGATGGGAAAGAGGTACGCGAGCGCCTGCGCGAGCTTAATCCTGCGGCGATACCGGTCGTGGCCTATGGCAACTTGATACCGCAAGATCTTCTTGATCTGCCGGAGCATGGTTGGATAAACCTCCACTTTTCCCTCCTGCCTGCCTGGCGGGGTGCCGCCCCCGTTCAGGCTGCAATTGCCGCTGGCGATGACATCACCGGTGCCACCACCTTCCGCATTGATGAGGGACTCGACACTGGCCCAGTGCTTGGCACCCTCTCTGCCGCGATTGAAGCGGGCGATACCTCAGACGATCTCCTCACCCGCTTGGCTTATGCAGGCGCGGATCTCTTGGCAGCTACGCTCGATGGCTTAGAGGCGGGGGCTCTAGTACCCCAAGAACAGCGCGGTGAACCCACCTATGCGCACAAGATAACCGCAGAGGACGCGCGGATTAACTGGGATAGCCCGGCCTTTGCCATCGATCGCCAGATCCGCGCGCACACACCGGCCCCAGGCGCATGGACCTTGTTGGGCACAGAGCGCTTCAAGCTCGGCCCCGTGAGCATGACGCCGGATGCGGCCATCGGAGACATCACAGAAGAGACTACAACGCAGCTCCCCGCGGGTCAGCTGCACATAGACAAACACGCCGTGTATGTGGGAACGGCTACCGTCCCAGTTAAGCTGGGTCTAATCCAGCCACCCGGCAAGAAGAAGATGAACGCCGCCGATTGGGCCCGTGGCCTCGGCGAAGTAGGAGAGGTGAGCTTTTCATGAGCGGAGGATTTAGATCTCGGTCCAAGTCCGGCGATCGGCCCCAGCCCGAACGCGGCGCTAAGGCGGGCAGGGCGGACAGGGCGGGCAAGCCCCGCGAGGCACGCGCTCCACGCCATAACAGAGGACGAGATGGCGCGGGCGGTCGCGAGCGCGATAGCACTGGGGATTTCTTCCAACAGGCACGGCGCAGCGGGGTAGATATGCCTCGCGCCGTGGCTTATGAGGTGGTGCACCGCGTTAACGTGGCCGCGGCCTTTGCCAACCTTGTTCTCCCCAAGGCGCTGCGCACCCAGCGTCTAGAGGGCCGGGATGCGGCTTTTGCCACCGAACTTACCTATGGCACGCTGCGCACGCAGGGTGTCTTGGATGCGGTGATTGCCAAAAGCGCCACGCGGGGGCTGGGGGATATCGCCCCGGAAGTCCTCGACGCACTGCGGCTGGGGACCTACCAGGTTCTCTATACCCGGGTGGAGCCGCACGCTGCAGTTGATACCACCGTCCGGCTCGTTGAGGCGGCCGGTCAGGAAAAGGCTAAGGGCTTTGCCAACGGAATCATGCGCACCATCACGCGTACTCGCCCTGAGCAGTGGATTGAGAAGCTGACCCCCGCAGGTGAGATCCCGGCTGCCGCCTTCCGCCATGCGCATCCCACCTGGATCGCGGAGTCTTTCGCCCGCGTACTTGGCTTGGGCGAGCTCGATGAGGCTCTCGCGGCCGACTCCGAGCGCCCCATTGTCCACCTCGTTGCTCGTCCCGGTGAGATCACCGCGGAGGAGTTGGCGGCTATCACCGGATTCGAACAGGGCAAGTATTCTCCCTATGCGGTGTACATGGATTCGGGCGATCCCGGCTCTTTGGAGCCTGTGCGCCAGGGACTTGCAGCGGTACAGGACGAGGGATCGCAGCTCATTGCCCGTGCTCTCGTCGAGGCCCCGGTGGAGGGCGAGGACGGCGGGCGCTGGCTGGATCTCTGCGCCGGCCCCGGAGGCAAGGCGGCGCTCATCGGAGCGTTGGCGCGCACTGATCAGGCCCACGTCGATGCGGTGGAAATCACCGCGCACCGCGCCGAGCTCATCGAGAAGACCGTTGCAGATCTCCCCGTTAGTGTTCACGTGGCAGATGGACGCAACCCGGGCCTCGAGCCTGGTTTCGATCGCGTGCTTGTCGACGCCCCCTGTTCCGGCCTCGGCTCCCTCCGTCGCCGCCCCGAAGCACGCTGGCGCAAGTCGGAAGAAGATCTTGCCGGGCTCAACACACTGCAGTACGAGCTCTTGAGTTCAGCGCTGAACCTGGTGCGCCCAGGGGGAGTGGTGATCTACTCCACGTGTTCGCCCGATAAGCGCGAGACCCGCGATATTGTTGAGCGCGCGGTATCCGAGCTAGGAGCCCAGGAGCTAGATGCCCATGCCCTTATTCCCGATATGCCGGAGGTAGGCCACGAGAAGTCCGTGCAGATGTGGCCACACCGCCATGGCACCGATGCAATGTTTTTCGCCGTCTTGCGCCGCGGGGGCCAAGCGCTGCCAACGAGGGCTAAAGCAGGGGACAGGCGCTAGCCGGGAAGGCTAGAATAGAACACTATGTCTGCACCCATTATTTCCCCGTCTATCTTGGCCGCCGATTTCTCCCGTCTAGGTGAAGAAATCGGCGCCGTGTCCAATGCTGATTGGATTCACGTCGACATCATGGATGGGCACTTCGTTCCCAATCTTTCCTTCGGCCCGGATATTACGGCCACGGTCGACGGGCTCACTGATCGTATCCTTGACGTACACCTGATGATCGAGGATCCCGCGCGGTGGGTTGAGACCTATGCCAAGGCAGGCGCGGATCATCTCATCTTCCACGTCGAAGCGGTTGAAGGCCAAGAAGCCGCAGTGGAGCTGGCGGAGAAGATTCGCAGTCTGGGAGTCGGCGCCGGTTTTTCCATCAAGCCTGGCACCCCCATCGAGCCCTGGCTGGATAAGCTTCATCACTTCGATCTCGTCCTCGTCATGTCTGTCGAGCCAGGTTTCGGAGGCCAGGAGTTCATGCCAGAGATGCTTGAGAAGGTAAGAGCGCTCCGCGCGGCCATCGACAAGCAAGGCCTGGAAACCCTCGTCGAGATCGACGGGGGAATCTCTGCGGCAACGATCGCGGAGTCTGCAGCGGCCGGTTGCGACGCCTTCGTTGCCGGCTCGGCCATCTATAGCCAGGCCGACAAGGAGGCCGCCGTGGAGGAGTTGCGCGCCCTCGCGGCGCAGGCCCGTGATGGGCGCTAAGCCAGCGATCGCTGAGTCGGTGGCGCGCAGCGCCCTCGTAGAGGCAATGCGTGCCGGGGACAGTGTCCGCGGCCTGACCAGCCCAAACCCGCCGGTCGGGGCCGTCATCCTCAATGCCGAGGGCGAGATCGTCGGTGTCGGTGCTACCCAGCCGCCCGGCTCCGCACACGCGGAGATAATGGCCCTACGCGCCGCCGGTGAGCGCGCGCGGGGTGGCACAGCCGTGGTCACCCTGGAGCCCTGCAACCACACTGGGCGCACCGGCCCTTGTAGCCAGGCTCTCATTGCTGCCGGCATCGCTGCTGTTGACTATCTGCATGCTGATCCTAACCCCGTGGCTACCGGTGGTGCCGCGGCCTTGGCGGCCGCAGGGTTAAAGGTTCGCCAGGTAAGCGCGCCGGATGCCGCCGGAGTGTCAGATGCACTGATCCCCTGGCTGCTGTCGGTGCGTGAACAGCGCCCGCACGTCACGCTGAAGTTCGCCCAAACTCTCGACGGATTCACCGCCGCCATTGACGGCACCAGCCAATGGATAACGGGAACTCAGGCGCGGCAGTGGGTGCATGCGGACCGCGCGCGCCGTGACGCCATCATCATCGGCACGGGCACCGCCTTCGCGGATGATCCCTCCTTGACCGCGCGTTACCCGGATGGTTCGCTGAGTGAGCATCAGCCACGGCGCGTTGTCATAGGCCGCCGCGATCTGACCGCTGCCGGGGATGTCGCGCGCAACCTGCGCCGCTTGGGCTACGAGCAATACCCCAGCGTGGAGGAAGCTCTAGTCGGTCTCTACGCAGAAGGTGCCCGCGACGTACTCGTCGAGGGCGGCGCAGGGCTGGCCAGTGCTTTTCTCGAGGCAGATCTCGTCGACGCCATCTCGGCCTATGTCGCGCCAGTGCTCTTGGGTGCAGGTCGCGGAGTGCTGGATCGCGCTCTTGTCCAGACTCTGGCCTTAGCGCCGCGTTTTCACCGAGTCGAGACTATTGCCTTGGGCGAGGACGTCCTGATTGAATATGCGCGCTAGCCCGCGGCGGGGGCTTAGAGTGAACTCAAGCTTAAACTAAAAAGTAGCAAGCAAGTAAGCCAAGCTAGCGAAGGAAGAATGTACGTGTTTACTGGACTCGTGGAAGAAGTGGGCAAGGTTGCCTCCCTGCAGGTGCTCGATGATGCACTGCGAATTGAGATCACTGCTCCGCTTATTGTGGAAGATGCCCAGCTGGGAGATTCCATCGCAGTCAACGGCGTGTGCCTGACCGTGGCGGACCTGGCTGATTCTGCTTTTTGGGCAGACGTGATGCAAGAGTCCCTCGACCGCTCGGCGCTCGGGCAGCTGAAGACTGGAAGCCCGGTGAATCTGGAGCGCGCCTTGCTTCCCACGACACGGCTGGGCGGGCATCTCATGCAGGGGCACGTGGATTCCACGGCCCGACTTGTCGGGCGTCGCCCCTCCGAGCACTGGGAGGTTTTCCGCTTCTCCTTGCTGGAGCAGCTGGCGCGCTACGTGGTGGAGAAGGGATCGATCGCGGTGAGTGGCACCTCGCTTACGGTAAGTGCGGTCGGTCCGGACTGGTTCGAGGTTTCCCTCATTCCGACGACGTTGCGCGACACCATTTTGGGAACCATCGAGGTCGGTGACGTGGTGAATCTAGAGGTTGATGTGCTGGCGAAGTATGTCGAGAAGATGTTGGATACCCGCAGTACTTCCACATCGGAGCAGGGACTAAACTAGATCACCATGAGCTCCGCTGAAAACAAGACGCGCCTAGATACTGTTGACCAGGCTATCGCTGACATCGCCGCTGGTAAACCCGTGGTGGTGGTGGACAATGAGGACCGCGAGAACGAGGGAGATCTCATCTTCGCGGCCGAGCTAGCCACTCCAGAGCTGGTGGGCTTCATGGTGCGCTATACCTCTGGTTATATCTGCGCTCCGTTGATGCCGGAAGATTGCGCGCGGCTGAACCTGCCGCCCATGATGGCCAATAACCAAGACGTCCGCCATACCGCCTATACCGTCACGGTGGATGCCGCCACTGGCAGCACCGGCATCTCGGCCACCTCGCGCGCGGAGACTATCCGCCGCCTGGCTGATCCCTCGACCACTCCCGGTGACTTCACCCGCCCAGGCCACGTCGTGCCGCTGGCGGCACGCCCGGGCGGCGTGTTGGAGCGCGATGGACACACCGAGGCTTCGGTGGATCTTGCGCGCCTAGCCGGCCTGCGGCCAGCCGGTGTGCTGTGTGAAATTGTTTCCGCCGAGGATCCCACGGATATGGCTAGGTCGCCGGAGCTGCGCCGATTCGCAGACGAGCACGGCCTGACCATGATCTCCATCGATCAGCTCATAGAGTGGCGCCGACACCACGAGACGCAGGTTGTGCGCGAGGTATCCACGCGTCTGCCCACGGATTATGGCTATTTCCGCGTCCTAGGCTATCGCCATCAGATAGACGGTACAGCGCATGTGGCCTTGGTGGCAGGGGACGTCGACAAGCTGCGCGGTGCCGAAGACGTCCTCGTGCGCGTGCATTCGGAATGCCTGACCGGGGATGTTTTCGGATCGCGGCGGTGTGATTGCGGTTCGCAGCTGCAGGCTTCGATGCGCGAGATTCAGGAAAATGGTTCTGGGGTCATCATCTACCTGCGCGGTCAAGAAGGCCGCGGAATTGGGCTGCTCAAGAAGCTGGAGGCCTACCGTCTGCAGGATGAAGGCCTCGATACGGTGGACGCTAATCTAGAGCAGGGCCTGCCGGAGGACGCGCGCGAGTATTCGGTGGCCGGTCAGATTCTGCGGGACCTGGGCATCAAGTCCGTCAATCTCTTGACCAACAATCCTCATAAGGGGGAGGGACTCGTCGGCTTCGGCGTGGATTCGACCCATCACACCACCCTGGCAGTCGCAGCGAACGAGGATAACATTGAGTATCTGCGCACCAAGCGCGACCGCATGGGCCACGATCTCCCGCAGGTCGCGGAATGGGATGCGGCGCACTCGCGCTAGGCTTGAAGGCCGGTTGTCTCCGGCAGGGCGGAATAGCCCATACCCAAGATTGAATATTGCCTGACTGAATATTGAAAGCCTAAGGAGTGGTTTCCAGTGAGCAAAGAAGGACTTCCAGATCTCGCCGAGGTCGATGCGCGCGGGCTCAAGGTAGCCGTCATCACTTCCACGTGGAACGCTGAAATCTGTGATCACCTGCACGAACGTGCGGTCGAGACGGCTCGTGCCAACGGCGCACAGGTCGATCAGTTCCGCGTGGTCGGCGCCCTCGAACTGCCCGTCGCCGTGCAGGCGGCTGCGCGTCGCTACGATGCCGTGGTGGCGTTGGGGTGCGTGGTGCGAGGAGGAACTCCGCACTTTGACTACGTCTGCGATTCCGTAACGCAGGGTTTGACGCGGATTGCCCTAGATGAATCCACCCCAGTGGGCAATGGCATTCTCACCGTCAATGATCACCAACAAGCGGTGGATCGCGCGGGATTTGAGGGCTCTGTCGAAGATAAAGGTGCAGAGGCAATGCTCGCGGCTTTAGACACTGCGCTGCAGTTGCGTAGAATCAATGGATTAGAACACTAGCGCGGGATACAAGAGGGAAAATTATGACCGAAGCACATGCATCTCATTCATCGGCGCAGGATAATGAGGGTTCGAAGCCTCAGGATCCGCGTTTGAGTGAATCCGAGGTGCTGGCTTATACCACCGCTGATCCTTTCGCCATGACCTCGCAGAAACCCTGGGAGTTCGAGGTCAAGTCGCCATTCTTGCGCAAAGTCGCAATCGGCTGGGTTGTCGTCGTTATGGCGGCGCATATCTTTATGGGCGTAACACTAGATATTTCTTTTACCGGCGCTTCCGTCGATACCTTGGATAAGTTCGCGTTCCCCGGAGTGGGAGTCTTGATCTCTTTCCTGTCGTGGTTGGCTCTCACCCGTCCGCGCCTGCGGGCGAATTCGGATGGGGTAGAGGTCCGCAACATTGTGGGCACGCGTTTTTATCCCTGGCAGGTTCTCTACGGGCTTTCTTTTCCCGAGGGAGACCGGATGGCACGCCTGGAGCTGCCTAATTTCGAATACGTTCCGGTCTGGGCCTTGCAGTCAGGGGACAAGTCCACCGTCATTGACAGCGTGCGGCGCTTCCGTGACCTGGAAGCCAAATACATGCCCCAAGATTAGGCGGGGCGTGCATGGCAGATCCCACGACCTATCGCCCCGCACCAGGTGCGATACCTACAGATCCGGGCGTCTATAAGTTCAGGGACGAAAATCGGCGAGTCATCTATGTAGGTAAGGCGAAGAACCTGCGGGCTCGCCTTTCCAACTATTTCCAGGACTTAACCCAGCTGCATCCGCGGACCCGGCAGATGGTGCTCACCGCCGCTTCGGTGGAGTGGACCGTCGTCGCCAGCGAAGTAGAGGCACTACAGCTGGAGTACACGTGGATCAAACGCTTTGATCCCCGCTTCAACGTCATGTATCGCGATGACAAGACGTATCCAATGTTGGCAGTCTCCGTGGGGGAAACCGTCCCGCGGGCCTTCTTCTACCGCGGTCCGCGGCGCAAGGGAGTTCGCTACTTCGGCCCTTATTCCCATGCCTGGGCGGTCAGAGAAACTCTCGATCTTCTCACGCGCGTGTTTCCCATGCGCACCTGCGCCAAGGGCGTATATAACCGCCATGAACGCTTGGGGCGGCCTTGCCTCTTGGGCTATATCGGCAAGTGTGATGCGCCGTGCATCGGTCGAGTGAGCAAAGAAGAGCATCGCGCGACGGTCAATAGACTTATTTCTTTCATGAACGGCAACACCGCCCCCGTCGTGCGCCAGCTCAACAAGCAGATGGAGGAGGCGGCGGAGAACCTGGAGTTTGAAAGGGCTGCGCGGCTGCGTGATGATCTGGGCGCAATCAACAAGATCATGGAGCAGCAGGCAGTGGTTTTCTCCGATGGGACGGATGCGGATCTCATTGCTTTTAGCTCCGATCAGCTCGAGGCCGCCGTGCAGATTTTTCACGTCCGCGATGGGCGGATTCGCGGCCAGCGCGGCTGGGTTGTCGAGCGGGTGGGTGATGAAGCCACCGCGCAGCCACTAGAGGAGGGCGACGCGGATCCCTCGCTGCCCGCCTTGTTGCAGAACTTCCTCATCCAGTTTTATTCCGACGCCGTCGAGCGGGAGCAAGAGGAGATAATTGAGGATGCCGCCCTAGCTGCCGATGTCACCCGGCGCGGGGTCGACCAAGAGTCCCACGCCCACGCCAAGGCGGTGCGGGTTATCCCGCGCGAGATCTTGGTCCAAGTCATGCCGGAGGAGGCCCCGGAAGTTGTTTCCGTCCTCGAGGAGCTGCGTGGCGCGAAGATCGACATCCGCGTTCCCCAGCGCGGGGACAAGCGCGCACTTCTAGAGACCGTCGAGCGCAACGCCAAGGATCAGCTGCGGCAGCACAAGCTCAAGCGTGTGGGAGATCTCACTGCGCGTTCTGCGGCACTGCAAGACATCCAGGAAGCGTTGGGCATGGAGCAAGCGCCTTTGCGCATCGAGTGCACCGACATTTCCCATATCCAGGGCACCGATGTGGTGGCTTCCCTCGTGGTATTCGAGGACGGTCTGCCGCGCAAGTCCGACTATCGCCGCTATCGCATCAAGGAGGCCGCCGGTGACGGGCGCTCCGACGATGTCGGCTCGATAGCAGAGGTCACCCGCCGCCGATTCAGGCGCCACCACGAGGACAAGCGGGCCAACCCGGATGAGGAGCTCGAGCAGTCGAGCTTTGCCGAGGAGAAGGTGATAGAGGAATCCGCCGAGGCGGGACGTCGCTTTGCTTATCCTCCGCAGCTTTTCATCGTTGACGGTGGTGCGCCACAGGTGGCAGCCGCGCAGGCAGTATTCGATGAGTTGGGCATTGTCGACGTCACTCTCGTGGGCCTAGCCAAGCGCCTCGAGGAGATCTGGGTCCCCGGCGAGGACGATCCGGTGATCTTGCCCCGAAACTCGCAGGCTCTATTTCTCCTTCAGCAGATCCGCGACGAGGCGCACCGCTTTGCCATTACCTACCACCGCCAGCAGCGATCTCAACGCATGCGCAGCTCTGTCCTCGATTCCATTCCTGGTCTAGGACCGCAGCGCCGCACCGACTTGGTCAAGCACTTCGGTTCAGTCAAGCAGCTCAAGCAGGCCACGGTGGAGGAGATCGCGCAGGTGAAGGGGTTTGGGCCGAAGCTAGCGCAGACGGTATTTGATTCCTTGCAGCACCTATAGTTGCCTCTAGCAGTTGCCTCAAGTTGGCTTTTTGAGCTCCGCTCTGCGGGGCAGAAAGAAGTAGACTGACTGTCATGACGCAATTTGAGACACCGCCAATCCTCGTTACTGGTATGTCTGGCGGAGGCTTGTCCTCTGCGGCCAAAGTCCTGGAGGACAAGGGCTATTACGTGGCCCATAACATCCCGCCGCGGGCCATCGTGGACCTATTGCAGTTGTGCGCGCTGAAGGAGACTGAGGTCAACAAGGTCGCGGCCGTGACCGATGTGCGCTCCCGCATGTTCCCCGGCTCAATGATGGAAACCATTGCCCAGTTGACCAAGCTCGACATGGAGCCAACGGTGCTCTTCCTCGACGCCCGGGATGATGTGTTGATTCGACGCTTTGACTCAGTGCGGCGCACCCATCCTCTGCAGGGCCAAGATACTCTCAAGGCCGGTATTCAACGTGAGCGCGAGGTACTAGCTGAGCTGCGTGATCGTGCCGATGTCATCATCGACACCACTAACCTCTCCATCCACGATCTTCGCCGCGCAATTGAGGCCTCTTTCGGCGAGATGCGCGGCAACCGCCAACACGTAACGGTGGAGTCCTTTGGCTTCAAGCATGGCTCCCCGCGCGATGCAGACCTCGTGGTCGATGTGCGCTTCCTACCCAATCCTTATTGGGTTCCGGAGCTGCGTGGCTATCGCGGCACCGATGAACCGGTGGCTGACTACGTGCTCTCGCAGCCGGCAGCGGAGGAGTTTATCTCCAGCTTCGTCACCATGTTTGATTCCATGCTTGCTGGCTATCGGCACGAGGGAAAGAACTTTATTACCGTGGCCGTTGGTTGTACCGGCGGCCATCACCGCTCCGTTGCAGTTGTCGAGGAGCTTGCCCGGCGCCTCAGCTGCAACGAACAGCTCGAGGTTAGCACCCTGCACCGCGATATTGCGCGCGGATAGAGGCAGGAGACATGATCCAACCAAGGAGTAACACTAGGCCTATGTCTTCACCCTCCCACATGGTCAGCCTAGGCGGCGGTCACGGGCTTTATCAGACCCTGCTCGCCGCGCAGAGAAGTGGCGCTGAGCAGATATCAGCTATCGTCACCGTCGCCGATGATGGTGGTTCTTCCGGCCGGCTGCGCCGAGAACTAGACATCATTCCGCCCGGGGATCTACGCATGGCTTTGGCCGCGCTGGCCGGCGAAGACCCCGTCGGTGATCTGTGGGCGCGAACCCTACAGCATCGTTTCGGCGGAACAGGGGCCATGGCTGGCCACGCGGTAGGAAATCTGCTCATCGCTGGGCTCACAGGGGTACTAGACAACTATCAGGCGGCTCTCGATGTGGTCGCAGTGCTAACTAATTCACGCGGGCGGGTTTTCCCCGTGGTCAATCAGCCGTTGGAGATCGAGGCAGAGGTTGCAGGCCTGGATGATGATCCGCGTGTAATGAGGCCGGTTCGCGGCCAGGTGGCTGTGGCATCGACACCCGGGCAGGTGCGCCGGGTAAAGATCTTGCCGGAGGATGCGCCCGCCAATGCCGATGCTCTTGATGCGCTGCACATGGCGGATCTTATTACGCTCGGCCCGGGCTCTTGGTTCAGTTCGGTTCTGCCCCACGTGCTGGTGCCGGACATTGTGCAAGCGATCAGTGAGTCGGATGCCTTAAGGCTTGTGATCCTCAACCTCAGCGCCGAGCCAGGGGAGACCCATGGTTTCTCCGCGGAGCGGCACCTCCACGTCTTGGCTCAGCACGCTCAAAGTTTAAGCATTGACCGCGTGCTTGTCGACGAAAATGCACTGCCCTCCCAAAGCGAAAGGGTCTACCTGCAAAGAGCAGCTCAAGTCTTAGGCGCCAAGGTGGTATTTGCCGATGTCAGAGTAGTCACCGAAGATGGGGTTGCGATTAATAAGCATGACCCAGACAAGCTTGCAGCGGCGATTTTGGACATCTATCGCGAGTTCAACAGTGCAGAGGCTCATCAGAAGGATATCTCTCCAGATCGCAGTAGTTAACGGGTGCCCACAACAGGGTTGCTTGGAAGAGATCGAGCGCGCAGGCTTCCAGGGCACGCGCTATGATGAGGTGTTTAATGGATGCCGCCCGAGGCTCGGCGAGATCAAAACCATCGCTGTGCCGGGCGGTCTTGAGTCTGAGAAAGGGGCTAGAGGTTGACCGCTTCATTGACTGAGCAGATCAAGGATGAGCTTTCCACGGTGTCGCTAACGCGTCAGTCTGCCCGCTCGGCGGAAGTGGCCGCTATTTTGCGCTTCGGTGGGGAATTGCTTGTTCACGGGGATCAGATGTCTTTCGAGATCGAACTCGACAGCCAGCGCATCGCCGATCGCCTGATCGCAGAACTAGATGAGCTTTTTGGTATCAAGGCAACCAGTCACGTGGTCGGTCCTTCGCGCAGCTCGCATAAGAAGACTCGCGTCCAGTTGAGAATCGGCAACGGTGCCAAGGAATTGGCCCGCCGCCTTGGATTGGTCACGCGCTCTGGAAACCTAGTGGTGGGCCTGCCTCCACAGGTCATCGCGGGCTCGATCTCCGATACGGAGGCTGCGTGGCGGGGCGCTTTTTTGGCGCAAGGATCTGTGAGCGAACCGGGGCGTTCCTCCTCTTTGGAGGTTGCGTGCCCGTGCCAGGAGGCTGCATTGGCTCTCGTGGGTTGCGCGAGGCGCCTAGGGCTATCCGCTAAGACGAAGGAAACCCGCGGAACGGATCGTGTCGTCTTGCGAGACGGCGATGCTATCGGCGCTCTGCTAACCCGTATGGGCGCGCAAGTCACGCGTCTGGCGTGGGAGAAGAAACGCGTCAAGCGTGAGGCTCAGGACACTTCTAAGCGCCTTGATAACTTCGATGACGCCAATTTGCGGCGCTCGGCGCGAGCGGCGGTGGCTGCCGCGGCCCGCGTTAAGAGGGCAATGGAAATCTTGGGAGACGATGTCCCGGAGCACCTCGCCGACGCTGGTCTCCTGCGCGTTCAGCACAAGGAGGCCTCGCTGGAAGAGCTCGGTCGCTTGGCTGATCCACCGATGACCAAGGATGCCGTAGCTGGGCGTATCCGCCGTTTGCTGTCTATGGCGGATAAGCGTGCGGAGGAGCTGCGAATCCCGGATACTAGTGAGTCTCTGTCTGAGGAGCTTTTTGAAGACTCATAGGTTCTAGACTCTGGCGGATCTTGAAGCGAGCCTTTCTTGAAGCGAGCCTTCAAGTATGCCCGAACGGACACCATTACCGTGCAAGCGTTTGCATGGATATGGTGTCCGTTTTTCATGCATAAGTGGGGTTGAGCCCCAAGTCTCGGAAAATTGACCGAGTGAGATATAACACCTAAACAAATATAAACCCACATAAACGGGCATAGGGCGTGCTGTACAGCAACTTTCTATCACTTGAGCGAATGAAGGGGGACAAGTATACGCCTTTTCTTGGCATTCTTCAGAAAAAGATCCCGCACTTGCGCAGGCCCTGCGCGCTGCGAAAACCGTGGGTACTATCGGCCTTGTTGGGAAAGACCGAGGGCTTCACAAACGCTCACCGTTAGCGCCCGTCGTTAACGCGCACTGTGCAGAAGTCACCCTGGTAGACCCCACAGATATCACAGACATATTGAATCGAATCTTTGAGGAGAAACTACAGTGACAATCCGCGTAGGTATCAATGGCTTTGGCCGCATCGGCCGTAACTTCTTCCGCGCTGTAGCGCAGGGAGACAGCAACTTGGAAGTTGTCGCAGTCAATGACCTGACCGACAACGGCACTCTTGCTAACCTGCTCAAGTATGACTCCGTGCTGGGTCGCTTCGACGGCGACATCGAGTTCGATGATGAGTCCATCACCGTCAACGGCCACCGCATCGCCGTGTCGGAAGAGCGCGATCCTAAGAACTTGAAGTGGTCCGATCACAATGTCGATATCGTTGTGGAGTCCACTGGCTTCTTCACCGACGGCGAAGCTGCAAAGGCTCACCTCGCCTCCGGCGTGAAGAAGGTCATCATTTCGGCACCGGGCAAGAACGTTGACGGCACCTTCGTCTACGGTGTGAACTCGGACGACTATGACCCCGCTAACCACAACGTCATCTCCGCAGCTTCCTGCACCACCAACTGCTTGGCTCCCATGGCCAAGGTCTTGGATGAGAAGTTCGGCATCGTAAACGGCCTGATGACCACCGTCCACGCCTACACCGGCGACCAGCGTCTGCAGGATGCTCCTCACCGCGACCTCCGTCGTGGCCGCGCCGCCGCTGTCAACATGGTGCCCACCTCCACCGGTGCAGCTAAGGCCGTGGCCTTGGTTCTCCCGCAGCTCAAGGGCAAGCTTGATGGTTATGCAATGCGCGTTCCGGTTATCACCGGCTCCGCCACCGACCTCACCTTCCTTGCTTCCCGTGACGTAACCGCCGAGGAGATCAACGCAGCCATCAAGGAGGCCGCTACCGGTGAGTTCGGCGAGACCCTCGCTTACACCGAGGATCCGCTGGTATCCACCGACATCGTGACCGATTCCCACGGTTGCATCTTTGACTCGGGCATGACCAAGGTCTCCAACGGCAACTTGGTCAAGGTTCTTGGCTGGTACGACAACGAGTGGGGTTACACCAACCAGCTCGTTCGCCTGACCAACCAGGTCGCGAACGCCCTGTAGCTCACATCTTTTCATGAAGAGGATACCGGCCCCTTGTCGTGCCTGACGGCGCCGCAAGGGGCCGGTATTGTGTTCAATAGCTAACCCTGCACGACATTCTCAGAAAGAAGAGGATTAACAATGGCTTTTAAGAAGCTCGAAGACCTGCTCAACGAAGGCGTAGAATCCCGCCACATCCTGGTACGTTCGGATTTCAACGTCCCCCTCGATGAGGAAGGCAACATCACCGACTCCGGGCGCATCACGGCCTCACTTCCCACCATCAAGGCCCTCGTAGACGGTGGCGCAAAGGTCATCTTGTCGGCTCACCTGGGCCGCCCGAAGGGGCAGGTCAACCCCAAGTACTCTTTGGCACCGGTAGCGGAGGCCCTATCTGAGGCCCTCGGTCAGTACGTGGCACTGGCCAGCGATGTCGTCGGCGAGGACGCACACGAACGCGCCAATGGTCTCAATGACGGTGATGTCATGCTCATCGAGAACGTTCGCTTCGATCCTCGTGAGACCTCCAAGGACGAGGCCGAGCGAGGTGTCTTCGCTGACGAGCTCGCGGCCTTGGCGGCGGACAACGGAGCCTTCGTCTCTGACGGATTCGGCGTGGTTCACCGTGCCCAGGCCTCTGTGTACGACGTCGCCAAGCGCCTGCCCGCCTACGCCGGCAAACTCGTGGAGAAAGAAATCACCGTCCTTTCCACCGTGGCCAAAGATCCTGCACACCCCTACGTGGTGGTGCTCGGTGGCGCCAAAGTCTCCGACAAGCTTGGTGTCATCGAGGCTCTCGCAGACAAGGCCGACAAGGTCATCATCGGCGGCGGCATGTGCTACACCCTGCTGGCTGCACAGGGCTACAACGTTCAAAAGTCCCTGCTGCAGGAGGACCAAATCGGCGCTTGTAAGGACCTGCTGGAGCGCTTCGGAGACAAGATTGTCCTGCCAGTGGACCTCGTCGCAGCTTCCGACTTTGATGCCAACGCTGAGCACAAGGTCGTAGCCCTAGATGGCATCCCTGCAGGTTGGCAATCCCTCGACATCGGACCGGAGTCTGTCAAGGCCTTCGGCGATGTCATCGCCACCTCCAAGACCGTATTCTGGAATGGGCCCATGGGCGTGTTTGAGATGGAAGCCTTCTCCAAGGGCACCGCTGGCGTCGCCCAGGCGATTATTGACGCCACTGCCAACAACGGCTCCTTCACCGTGGTAGGCGGCGGCGACTCCGCGGCCTCGGTTCGCACCCTCGGTCTCAATGAAGACGGATTCAGCCACATCTCCACCGGTGGCGGCGCTTCCCTCGAGTACCTCGAAGGCAAGGAACTGCCAGGAATCGCCGTCCTCGAGGCCTAGGCCAGGCGCTAGGCACAGTTGATCTAAACAGAGTCTCACTAGAGTCTTTTAACTAGAGTAAGGAATCAAAAATGGCACGTACTCCACTGATTGCTGGTAACTGGAAGATGAACCTCGACCACCTCGAGGCCATCGCTTCGGTGCAGAAATTCGCTTTCGCATTGCCGAAGGACTACTACGAGAAGGTCGATGTGGCCTACCTCGTCCCCTTCACCGATATCCGCAGCATCCAGATCCTCGTCGCAGGGGATAAGCTGCAGGTCAGCTACGGCGCGCAGGACATTTCCTCCCATGAGTCTGGCGCATACACCGGGGAGATCTCCGGTAAGATGCTGGCTAAACTCGGCTGCACCTGGGCCATCGTCGGACACTCCGAGCGCCGTGAGTACCACGGTGAGACCGACCAGCTCGTAGCAGAAAAGGCTGCCGCTGCTCTGGCAAAGGGCATCAGCCCCATCGTCTGCGTGGGCGAGCCGCTCAACGTTCGCGAGGCGGGAACTCACGTGGACTTCGTGGTTACCCAGACCCGCAACTCCTTGGCGGGGCTCACCCCCGAGCAGCTAGCAAAGACGGTCATTGCCTATGAGCCAGTCTGGGCAATCGGCACTGGCAAGGTAGCCTCCGCAGAGGACGCCCAAGAAGTGTGCGCTGCCATTCGCGGTCTCATCAAGGACCTCGCTGGCGAAGATGTAGCAGCTGGCATTCGTATTCTCTACGGCGGCTCCGTCAAAGTTGATTCGGTGGCTGAGATTGTGGGCAAGCCCGATGTTGACGGCGGACTGATCGGCGGCGCCTCGCTGGTGGGCGAGGACTTTGCCAAGTTGGCTGCTAATGCCGCCAACACGGTTGCCTAACTTAAGTCATAGAGCGCGGCGCGGTGGGTGACCTTTTGCTACATAGTGTAGAGTTATCGGGAGCAATTGCTTCGAGCAATAACACCTTTCCGCGCCAGCCTCAAAGCCACCAACGTGGCAGCGGTAGAGCGCAACAGTAAAGCGAGGAAATATACTCATGATCTTGGCCCTGGAAATCGTCCTGGTGATCAGCGCGGTCCTAATGACTGTGTTCGTGCTCCTGCACAAGGGCAAGGGCGGCGGGCTTTCCAGCCTCTTCGGCGGAGGCGTGCAGTCCAACCTGTCCGGTTCCACTGTGGTTGAGAAGAACCTCGACCGCTATACCATCGTCATGGTTATCATCTGGTTGGCTTGCATCGTTGGTCTCAACTTGCTGCAGACCTACAGCGGCTAGGACTCAGACCTTCAACGCGCAGCGTTTAGTTGCGCTGTGATTATGGGCGGCACCTTCTCTTTTATCGAGAAAAGGTGCCGCCCTTTGCGCGCTTGCTGGAAGCTAAGCGGCTCTTCTGGGTTTTAGAGTGCGTGGTGGGACTGACATATAAGAAGCGAGTCCCTTGTCGGTATTTTCCGGGATTATGACCACCGCGCAGTCATAGTCCTGCTCATTGTTGGTTTCCCCACCGGGGTTTGTTTTGGGGTGCCGGAAGTCGCCGCCTGGCTTGTTGACCTAACGGCTCGTATGCGGGGGCTGCCAGACTACTGTCCCGCCCTGTCGGGTAAGGCGCCCGCGCCGTGGTGGCGCATTCGGATCATCCTCATTAACCCCATTGTGATAACTACACAAGGTCACCAGGTTGGCAACGTTAGTCTCCCCACCATGACTCCACGGCGTGAGATGGTGAAACTGCCCCCGCTCTGCCGGGATGCTACAGCCCGGCCACGCACACGTGGGGTGCTCTGCTGCGAGCATCGTGCGCTGCTTGAGCGATGCGAAGCGGTCAAAGCGGTACAAGTCCACCGGCCCCTGCGCACGACTTATCACCGTAATAAGACCCTCGTTGGCACAGGCACGCTCTACAAGCTGCGCGCCGGTGATAACAGCCCCACTAGTGGTGCGTACCAGCACATCATCGCGCTCGCGACGCAGGATTGTGCCATAGTCCTCCAACTGGAGGACTGCCATGGTCGTCACCCGAGTACGTGTGGTGGCCTCGTCTGCCTTGCCGAGCATGCGGGCGATAAAACTTGTCCCTGGCCGCTTGTGATCAATGACCCGGAAAGCATCTGCCATATCCAGCCCATTGCCGGTCACAGTCAGGGTAGCTAGCCCGTTGGGGTGCTGGCGCAGCAGCGCGCGCTCGCAATACGTGCGGGGAACACGCATCTCACGCAACCGGCGCCTGGCTACCGCAGTGATGTGCTCGGGTGGGGTGGAGCATAATTCCACCCGCAGGTTCCACGCATCCAGTTTCCCTGTGATGCGACGGGTAAAGGACTCGATCAAACGCAGGGTGCTCAGGGCGTGCCCGTTACTCCGAGCAGAGTTTACGGCCGAGCGTTGCTTGCCTGTGTAGGGTGTGGGGCCGAAGTAGATGGTGTGCAGGCTTATAAGCTCGGCGGCATCCTGTGTGCTGGCCCCCATCTTTTCAAGGTCCGGGGCAGACAGCCCTGAGCACTCGGCAACGAGGTCAACACCTCGGCTAAGTTGTGCGAAATACTCCTGCAAGCCCATGACCGTCACGCTAAGGCACCGCCCACCGCCGCGACAATCCCCAACCCGCATCAAACAAGGAAACTGTGGATAACCCACCAGCGCCGGACGCAGTTATCCACAGACGGGCCGCCTAGCCAGAACTCGGTAGTGCGGTAGCAAAGCCACCCGACCTATTCTGAAGGATCAGGCCCAAGCGGAGGACAACTGACCACCAAAACCACTGCACTCCAAAACCGGAAGAGCAGCTAAGCCCAAAGACCTAAAGCAAGGAAGCTGCGTCGGAGGAGACGTAGAGAACTGTCTCCTTGCGCCCGTGTGCGCCAGCCGCCGGCCAGTCTACGGCGGGTGATCCATCGACGACATGCTTGACAGCCTCGGCCTTGGCTGCACCTGAGACCAAGAGCCAAATTCGATCTGAGGAGTTCACGGCGGGCAGAGTCAAAGTGATGCGCTCTGCAGGAGGTTTGGGGGAGTCATGCACGGCAACGGCAAGTTCCGTCTCCTCGCGGACAGCTGGGGAGTGCGGGAAGAGCGAGTTGATATGGCCTTCCGGACCCATACCCAAAAGATGAAGATCGAAGCCATGGGGGGCGAATTCAGCAATCTCTGCGCTATAGGCCTTGGCAGCGGCCTCCATGGCGATGGCCCCAAGATCGAAGCCGTGGATGTTGCGCTCGGGCACCCCTACGGAGTTGAGAAGCGCTAATCGTGCTTGGCCTTCATTGGAGTCCGGGTCGGTGACGGGAACGTTGCGCTCGTCGCCGAAGAAGATATGAACGCGCGTCCAGTCAATGGAAAGCGCAGGGTAATCCTCGCTCTGTTGGAGTGCGGCTTGATCGAGCCGCGCCAATTCTCGCAGGGTGCCGATTCCGGCGCCTCCCCCGGTGAGGACAACACGCGCTACTCCGTCACCGTGTAGTCCGCCCCCCGGGGATTGCAGTGCAGCAACGGTGTCGATGAATGAGAGGGCGGCGGAAGAAACCAGTTCTTCTTCATCGCTGACGCGGTGGAGAGTACCCATGGTGTGTATCGGTCCTTATCAAGATGTGGGGAGAGTGAAAACAGATGTATGAAAAGAGAAGGCGAAGAAGTCTAACTGTAGTTTACGCGGCCCAAAGCCCTCAACGCCCTGGCGTAGGTGTCATCGGTGTCTAGGTGACGGAGTTCCTCGGAGAGTACTTCGGCTTGGGAGCGCACGCTCAAAGACACGATCGATTCGGGGGATCCAGGCATGTCGACGCGTACCGAACGGCTGTCAATGACCTCGATGGAGATCGGTGCAGTCTTACGGTGGAATACAAGCTTGTGGATGGGGAAGCAGGCGCTGCAGTCCTTCTCCGAGATCACGCGGTGAACTGGGACGGCGAGCCTGTCTACCAGCCAGCCGGCGGCCAAGTCGGCAGCGGGGCTGGCGGCAGGACCAGAAATCTCCACGGAATCGACGGCCTCATGCGGGTGGCGGTCAAGTGCGGAGGCAACAATTCCGCGCCACAGTGTGATGGACGCCCACGTCATATCGGAATCGCCGGGGGCGTATCCGGAGGAAAGCTGATAGAGTGCCGTGCGATCTGCAGACTCGTCGTGGGCAACGTTCGTAATACGCCGTTGCGCCAGCGTGCCGACTGGGTGCTCGGAGGGCCGCGGCGGGCAGGCAATAGGCCACCACGCAACGATGGGAGTATCCGGCAATAGTAACGGGGTCAGAACGGCTTCTGCCTGATTCGCCAGCTTGCCCTGCAAAAGCATCACCACCATCTCGGAGGCGCCGGCTTCACCGCCGACGCGCAACTGCGCATCGAGCTTGGTAGCAGCCTCGGGATCACCCGAGACCACAACGAGTACGCGGGAGGGGTGCTCGTGGGAGGCATCGCGCACGGAGGAGAGGATGGCCTCGAGATCGTCACCTTCTTGGGCCACGACGATGAGGGTGAGGACTCGGCCGGTGGTCAGGGTATAGTGCTCCTGAGCCTCCACCAGCTTCTTGGAGATACTGCGGGTCGTGGTATCTGGCAGCGGAATAATCATCTGCTCTAGTTCTCTCCTTTAAGGCCGACGCCAGGTGTGTCCCCGGCGTCGCAGCATCGTGTCTGCGGATTCGGGGCCCCAGGTGCCGGCCGGATATTCTTCCGGCTGACCAGCTTGGGCCCAGTAGTTGATGATGGGATCGAGGATAGACCACGACAACTCCACCTCTTCGTTGGTGGGGAAGAGGGAGGACTCATCCAAAAGAGCATCCAAGATGAGGCGCTCATATGCCTCCGGGGACTCTTCAGTGAAAGCCTCGGCATAAGCAAAATCCATGTTGACGTCCCGCACCTCCATGGTGGAGCCGGGAACCTTGGAGCCAAAGCGCATGGTTACGCCCTCATCCGGCTGCACTCGAATAACCACCGCGTTGTGGCCAAGGGCCTCGGTCTCACCGTTATCGAAGGGCTGATGCGGTGCGGCTTTGAAAACGAGCGCGATCTCCGTCACGCGCCGGCCTAAGCGTTTACCCGTGCGCAGATAGAAGGGAACCCCACCCCAGCGCCGCGAGTTGACCTCTAAGGTGCATGCTGCGTAAGTCTCAGTCGTGGAAGCGGGATCGAAGCCGTCTTCCTCGCGCAGGCCCTTCACATATTCCGAACCCTGCCAGCCCGCCGAGTATTGACCGCGAGCGGTGGTCTTGTTCAACGGATGAACTGCATGCGTTGTGCGCAAGACCTTGATCTTCTCGGCCTGCAAAGCCTCTGGCTGGAAGGAGGATGGCTCCTCCATGGCTACTAGGGCTAGGAGCTGCAGAAGGTGGTTCTGGATCACGTCTCGCGCGGCGCCGATTCCGTCGTAGTATCCGGCACGCCCTCCGAGGCCGATGTCCTCCGCCATGGTGATCTGGACGTGGTCGATGTAGTGAGCGTTCCACATGGGCTCGAAGATCTGGTTAGCGAAGCGCAGTGCCAGGATATTCTGAACCGTTTCCTTGCCCAAGTAGTGGTCGATTCGGAAGACCGAGGACTCGGGGAACACCGCGTTGACTATCTCGTTGAGCTTGCGCGCGGATTCCTGATCGTGGCCGAAGGGCTTTTCAATGATGACGCGGCGCCAAGAGTCAGCAACACTGTTGCTCATGCCTACTCTTTCGAGCTGGTGGCAAATATTGGAGAAGAACTCTGGGGGAACTGAAAGATAATAAGCCCAGTTTCCACCGGTGCCGCGCAGGGTATCTAGTTCCCCAAGGCGCGCGGAGAGGCGGTCAAAGCCCTCGTCATCGAAAGCGCCACGGATGAACTCGATACCGCGGGCAAGGTGCTCCCAGACATCCGCACTGAACTTCGTGCGCGAACCGGATTTCACGGCATCGAGGACGTAGTCTGCGAAAGCGGCATTACTCCAGTCCCGACGACCGTAACCTACCAGGGTAAAACCTGCGGGAAGCAGCCCGCGGTTGGCCAAGTCATAGATGGCGGGCAAGAGCTTCTTGTATGCCAAATCACCGGTCACGCCGAAGATGACCATGCCCGAGGGACCGGCGATTCGAGGCAGGCGCTTGTCTTTGGCGTTGCGCAAAGGGTTGACCCAGGCGCTTGATTCCGTCACGAAATATCCTTTCGCAGGTGCGTAAAGTAAGTCCAGCAGCCTATTCTAGCGACAGCAGCCCCGTCGAGGTTACTCGACGGGGCATAAACGGCGGCTGCTAAAGAGCCGCGGATGCTGAAGGCGCTGAAGAAGCTAGGATAGGCGGGCCTGAATGGACTCGAGCAGTTCCTGCCAAGCGGCAACGAACTTGTCGACGCCCTCTTGCTCAAGCACCGCAAAAACCTCCGCAAAGTCAATCCCCGCAGCCGCTACAGCTGCAAGAATGTCCTCGGCGCCGGACTGAGAACCGGTGAGCGTATCCCCGTGCAATCCGCCTTCGGCGAGTACGGCGTCGATGGTTTTCTCCGGCATAGTGTTGACCGTGTGCGGGCCGGCAAGCTCCGTGACATACAAGGTAGAGGGGTAGTCAGGATTCTTCACACCAGTCGATGCCCATAGTGGGCGCTGGGGGTTTGCCCCAGCCGGAAGCCCTGAGTCCTCCCCGAACTGCTCGAGGAAGACGCCGTATGCGCGCTGTGCGTTGGCCACACCGGACTTTCCGCGCAGGGCCAGAGCCTCGGCGCTGCCGATCTCCTCGAGCCTGCGATCTACCTCGGTGTCGAGGCGGGAGACAAAGAAGGAAGCGACAGAGTGGATCGTGGATACATCATGTCCATTTTCCGCAGCGCGCTTGATGCCATGCTTGAAAGTCGCGATGACATCTTCGTAGCGTGCCACCGAGAAAATGAGGGTGACGTTGACCGAGATTCCGTCAGCGAGGGCGTCAGCGATGGCGGGCAGGGAACCGGTGGTAGCTGGGATCTTGATCATGAGGTTGGGACGATCCACCGTGGACCACAGCTCGCGGGCCTGTGCCAGCGTAGCTGCGGCATCTTCGGACAGGCGGGGGTCAACCTCGATGGATACGCGGCCATCTTGGCCATTGCTTGCGCGGTAAATGTCTGCGAAAACGTCGCAGGCATCTCGAACATCTGCGACAGCCAGCGAATAAACCGCGGCATCAGCTTGTGCCCCGGCTGCTTTAAGCTTGGCGATGTCCTCATCGTAGGCCGTTCCTTGAGACATTGCGGAGGCAAAAATGGCCGGGTTGGTGGTAACTCCGACGATGGACTTGGTGCCAATGATCTCCTGGAGGTTACCGGACTGGAGGCGGTCGCGGGAGAGATCATCGAGCCAGGTGGAAGTGCCGAGTTGGGCGAGCTCGTCGATTGCGGTCATGTAGAAAACTCCTTGTCAGATTTCTTGACTGTTACTTGACTAAACCTCGGTTCTCGTTCCCTATGGAAGCGAGAACCGAGGTGAGACTGGTTAAAGCGAAGCGAGAGAATCCTTGGCTGCGGCGACAACGGCGTCGACGGTGAAGCCAAACTTCTCGAAGAGCTCGGCAGCCGGTGCAGAAGCACCGTAGTGCTCGAGGGAGACGTTGCGGCCGAGGGAGCCGGTGTACTTGAACCACGGCATGGCGATGGCGGCCTCGATAGATACGCGTGCCTGAACGCTGGCGGGGAGGACGGACTCCTTGTACTCAGCGTCCTGAGCATCGAACCACTCCAGGCAAGGGGCGGAGACTACGCGAGCCGCAGTCCCGGCAGCCTCGAGCTGCTCGGCGGCCTCTACAGCCAGTTGAACCTCAGAACCGGTGGCCAACAAGATAACGTCTGGGGTTTCCTTGGAGCCTTCTACCAATACGTAGGCGCCGCGGCGCACGCCCTCATGGGCCTTTTCCTTGGTGCCCTCGAGCACGGGGAGGTTCTGGCGAGAAAGCGCCAAGCCCTTCGGAGCGGCGGGTGCCTCAAGTGCTGCGGCCCAAGCCTGAGCTGTCTCGTTTGCATCAGCGGGGCGAATGACGGCCAAGTTGGGGATTGCACGCAATGCAGCAAGGGTCTCCACCGGCTGGTGGGTAGGTCCATCCTCACCCAATCCGATCGAGTCATGCGTCCAGACGTAGTAGGTGTCCGTGGACATCAGGGCGCCGAGACGCACGGCGGGATACTGGTACTCGGAGAAAATGAGGAAGGTGCCACCGTAGACGCGGGTGCCGCCGTGGAGCGCGATGCCGTTCATGATGGCAGCCATAGCGTGCTCGCGGATGCCGAAGTGGAGGTTGCGGCCGTAGGGCTGCGCCGACCAAGCACCGGTGGAGATCGAGTTGGGGCCGAAGGAATCCGCGCCCTTGATCACGGTGTTATTGGAGCCAGCCAAGTCAGCCGAGCCACCCCAGAGCTCTGGCAGGGTAGCAGCGAGCGCCTGGATGGCGGCCTCGGAGGCCTTGCGGGTTGCTACGGAGTCTCCGGCATCCCATACCGGCAGTTGCGCCGCGAAGTCAGCTGGGAGCTCGCGAGCGCTGAGGCGATCGAAGAGAGCTTTATTTTCTGGGTTCGCGGCAGCCCACGCATCGAACTTCTCCTGCCAGGCGGCGTGGCTACGGGCGCCCCGCTCGACGAGCTGGCGCGTGTGGGAAATAACTTCCTCATCGATATGGAAGTTCTCTTCCGGATTGAAACCGAGAACTTCCTTGGTGGCGGCAACCTCATCGGCGCCAAGCGCGGAACCGTGCACGCCACCGGTGTTCATCTTATTAGGGGCGGGGTAGCCGATGACGGTCTTGACGCGAATGAAAGAGGGGCGAGTGGTTTCTGCCTTGGCGGCGGAAACGGCCTCCTCGATCGCCACGACATCCTCGCCGGACTCGACGGTCTGCACGTGCCAACCGTAGGCTTCGTAGCGCTTGGCGACGTCCTCGTTGAAGGCAATGTTGGTGTCATCCTCAATGGAGATGCGGTTATCATCCCAGAACACGATGAGGTTGCCCAGTTGCTGGGTGCCTGCCAGTGAGGATGCTTCACCGGTGACGCCCTCTTGGAGGTCGCCATCAGAGGCAATGACGTAGACAAAGTGATCGAAAGGGGACTCGCCCGCTGGGGACTGGGGATCAAAAAGGCCGCGCTCGCGGCGAGCCGCCATGGACATGCCAACAGCGGTGGCTAGGCCTTGCCCGAGCGGACCGGTGGTGGTCTCTACACCATCGGTGTGGTGTACCTCGGGGTGTCCCGGGGTCTTAGAACCCCACGTGCGCAGGTTCTCAAGATCTTCCATCTCGAGACCGAAGCCACCCAAGTAGAGCTGAATGTACTGCGTGAGCGAAGAGTGACCCACCGAGAGGACGAAGCGGTCTCGTCCCGCCCAGTGCACGTCATGGGGATCGTGGTTGAGCACGCGCTGGTAGAGCGTGTACGCCAGCGGAGCCAAAGACATAGCGGTACCCGGGTGGCCGGAACCGCAATTCTGCACCGCATCGGCCGCGAGAATGCGGACTGTGTCCACAGCGCGGGTGTCCGTATCGGTCCAATCTGCCGGATAACGGCGCTCGACCATTGCCTGCAGTTCTTCGGGCAGCTTTACTTGCGACACAGTGGAAAGCCTCACTTACGACGTTGAGATGTAACTTGACTCCATCAGTCTAGTATTAGTCTCGGACATTTTGTGACACCTCGGGTGGATTATAGAATCGGCGCCTGAAAACTGTAGGCTGGCATGGTTAAGAATTGGTCGTAGATAGCGGGGAACTTTTCCGAGCGCGCGACCGACTACTCCAGCAGGCCCTTATTTTATGTGGCCTTGCCTAACCCCTGTGTCCAGATTTTGGAGGAATATCCTTGGAGACTCTCAAGGCCTATATTGCGCTAACGAAGCCAAGGATTATTGAGCTTCTACTCGTTGCCGCAATTCCGGCCATGCTCCAGGCTCAACGCGGCTTCGAGGCCGTCTCTGACAACTTCTGGCTCATTCTCTCCACCATCTTCGGCGGTTGGATGGGTGCTGCTGCGGCCCATACCTTTAATAATGTCGTTGACTATGAGATCGACCAGAAGATGCAGCGCACGCGTGCTAGGCCCTTGGTTAGGGCCACCATTTCGCGGCGTAATGCGGCGATCTTCGCCTGTGTCATGCTGGCGCTTTCCGTGTTCTGGCTCGGTGTCATCGCGCACTCGTGGTTGGCGGCATTCTTCGTCCTGCTTACGAACTTCTTCTACGTGGTGGTTTATACCAAGTTCTTGAAGATGCGCAATTCCCAGAACATTGTCTGGGGCGGTCTAGCCGGCTGCATGCCAGCGATGGTCGGTTGGGCAGTCATTCGTGACAACGCGCCCGATGCAGAGCCCGACCGCTGGTGGCAAGCGGTAGTCCTGTTTCTCATTATCTTCTTCTGGACTCCGCCTCACACGTGGGCTCTCGCGATGAAGTATAAGGAAGACTACCGCAAGGCTAACGTTCCCATGTTGCCTGTGGTTGCACCAGAATCCGAGGTTACCAGGCAGATCGTCTGGTACACCGTCGGAACCGTTATCGTGACTTTCCTCATCATCCCCGCCGCTTCGTGGATTTACCTCGTGGCAGCAGTGACCTCGGGGGCCGTGTTCCTGTGGATGGCAATTGCGCTGAACAAGGGCGTGCGCAATGGCGCAAAGGTCAAGCCCATGCGCCTGTTCATCTTCTCCAACAACTACCTGTCCGTGCTCTTTATCGGGCTGTCCATCGACGCGGTGGTCGGCTGGGAGCCTATCGGGCAGTTGCTCGGTTGGTCTAGCGCTCTGTTCTAGGCCTCGCTCTAATCCTCGCGCACGCGCAGCACGATGGAGCCGGTGGTCTTGCGCGACTGCAAGTCGCTGTGAGCCTGAGCCGCATCCGCGAGCGGGTAGCTGGCGCTGATGTCGAACTTCAGATCGCCATCACTCACCGCCTGCACGACGGCCTGGGCGCGCATCTGGAACTCGCCCGGCTCTGCCGTCCACGCGCCGAGAGAGGGGCGGGTAAGGAAGATTGAGCCGTGCTTGTTGAGCAGCTGCGGATCAAAGGGCGGAACAGGTCCGCTGGCGGCACCGAATAGAGCCACCGTGCCGCGTGCACGGACTGCTTCGAGTGATTCGTTGAAGGTATCTTTGCCCACGCCGTCATAGACCACGTCGACTCCGCGTCCCTTGTTATAGCGGCGAACTTGCTCAGCCAGGCTGGAGCTATAGCGGAATACGTGATCTGCGCCAGCAGCGTAAGCGAGCTCTTCCTTCTTGTCCGTGGAGACCACCGAATAGACAGTGGCGCCGAGGGACTTTGCCATCTGGGTAAGGATGAGGCCCACGCCGCCGGAGCCCGCGGTGATAAGGCAGGTGCTGCCGGCTTGGAGCTTATAGACGCCGTGACTCAAGTAGTGAGCCGTCATTCCCTGCAGCAGCATGGAACCGGCCACCTCGGGGGAGAAGCCTTCGGGCACTGCAACGAGCCGCTCGCGGTCCACGCAGACCTTTTCGGCATAAGAGCCGAAGGCACTATCCCACGCGACCATGGTTCCCTCCGCGATCTCGCCCTGCGGATCGTGAGCCACTCGCCCGGTGCCCTCGAGGCCCGGGATGAAGGGCGTGGCGGCGTGATAGGTGCCGTCACGGTAGTAGGTGTCGATGTAGTTGACGCCCGCAACCACGACATCGACAAGCACCTGATTGTGGTTGGGCTGCGGATCGGGGACCTCGGTGTACTCCAAGACCTCGGGACCGCCTGTTTGTTTCACCTGGATTGCATGCATGGACCCCATGCTAACCCAGGAGTAGACCTTGGTGGCGAGATTTAATAAACCAGTACTCTTCGGCACGCAAAAGCTCCCAGCACTTTCTCGATGCGGGGGCGGGCAGTAGGACGGAAGTCTCTAGCGCTGCGCTAATTCGTGTTGGCGCTGCTCGTACTTCTCGTCGCCGGAAACGGAACCGGTGACCAAGCCTTCGGTTGCTCCCTGGCGGCGGATGCCATGGGCCCACAGCAGGGACGTAAAGGCCGTAACCACGGATGACATGGCAATGTGGATGGGCACGGTCCAACGCGGGATGTGCAGATAGAACTGGCCTACGCCAATGCCCCATTGCACCAAGATGCAGGCAATGAGTACCCACCCGGCCTTTTTGACTGCCGGCGGGCAGTTGTTGCGGTAGAGCATGAATACGACGATGACGGTGAAGATGAGGTAGACGTACATGCACATGGCGTGGGCCACGGCCATGGATTGCGTGTCGACGTCGAGACGGCCTTCCATGCCGACCCCACCATCGCCGGAGTGAACGCCCGAGCCTGTGACCATGGTTCCGGTTATGAGGACCACGCCCAAAGCGATCGTGGCGATGGTGGCCAGCACCCGAATTGCCTGCGGGAAGACGCGCGTGGGTTCACCTTCATCAGGTTCGAGGAGGCGAGAGTAGAGCAATGCGGCAATCCACACGAGGAGCATCGAGGGAAGGAAGTGTATGGCGACGGCCCACCAGCGTAGTTCGAGGAATACCGAGATAGCGCCGATGACGGCCTGCACTGCAATTCCGGCCAAGGAAAGCCACGCGTAGACCTTAAGCTCTCGGCGTCTCCGAGCCATGTGCACAGCAACGATGGCCGCCACCGCCGCGGCGCCCACCACGAAGGTGAGGAGACGGTTTCCAAATTCAATGGCTTGGTGGATGAGGGGGGCAGCGCCCTCCAAGGGGACCAAGGAGCCGGGGTGGCACTCGGGCCACGTGATGCACCCCAACCCCGAGCCGGTCACGCGCACGATGGCCCCCGAGACGGTGATGCCTCCTTGGCACAGCAGCAGGATGAGAACAATCAGGCGCTGATTTTTCAGCGTCGGGGCCGCTTCGCGGAAAAAGGTCTTCACTTTGCTCCAAAGATTCACGAGGAGAATCCTACTAGTGCGGTGGACAGGACCCCAATATACGCAGCGGTGAAAGCGCGCAAGCGGAGAAAAGTCACATTTAGCCCTCGAAACGGAACCATCGCACCGCTGCAAACGACGCCAGTGTGGTCCACCCGATGAGAACCAGTATTTCCATTCCCGGGAACACGCCGTCGATGGCGTCGGCTAAGCCCCCTGCCAGCGCCACGGTGGGGACGAGCGTGAGAAGTCCGTCGTTTCCCAGCCCGTGGCTGTAGAGAACCCAGCCCACGACGCCAAGCAGGACGAACCAAATGAGGTTGGCTAGGGCGAGGACTATCTCAGAACTGAGCGTTCCACCCAATAGCAGGCCCAAAGCGGTGAAGGTAGAAACTCCCAAGATAAGCACCAAAGCCATGACCAGTATGGACTCGAGGTTTAGCCTTAGGCCAAAGACTGCGGCGACGGCCCCGAGGATGACCACCTGGGCGCAGACCATGGAGAATACGGCGATGATTTTTCCCGCGATGATGCCCCAGGCAGGGACGCCAGAAGCGCCCACTCTCTTGAGCGCGCCATAACGCCTGTCGAAGGCAAGGGAAATGGCCTGGCCTGTAAAGCCCGCCGAGGTGGCGGCGACCGCAAGCACCATGGGGAATACCTCGTGGAGGCCATGCCCGGTGGTGCTCTCGAGGCGCTCAGCGCCGATAAGAATGGCAAGAGGGATGATAATGCTGAGCAGCTGTTGCTCGCCGTGGCGCAGCATCAGTTTGGATTCCATGGCTCCCTGCACTCGTGCCATTGCCCACGGCGTAGAGCGCTGGGGATCTGGACTGAAGACGCCGGGCTTAAAAGTTGTACTCATAGTGTGGGGTCTCCTTAGCTGCGCAGTTCTCGTCCGGTGAGATCGAGAAAAACGTCTTCGAGGTTGCGGTGTGCCGAATCGAGGCGCCGGATCATCACCCGTTGCTGGGCCAAGTCTGCGCACAAGCTCGCGATGACTTCGGGCGTGGGCGGGGCATCGAGCCGATAATGCAGCGGCGAGGTAGCGTGCGCCGAATCTCGCAGCTTAGAAAGATCTACCTCGGTGGCAGTCTCGAATGTCAGCGAAGGGTTGTCTGTTGCCCGAACCAGTTCTGCGGGGCTGCCTGCTGCGACTACTTGGCCGTGATCGATGATGATGATATGGTCCGCAAGCGCTTCTGCCTCGTCCATGAGATGCGTGGTCAAGATAGTGGTCACGCCATCGCGGCGTAGAGCGCGAATGAGATCCCACACCGCCAGCCGCGACTGCGCATCCATGCCGGCGGTAGGCTCATCGAGAAAAACTAGCTCAGGCCGACCAATTATCGCTAGGGCGAGGGAGAGACGCTGTTGCTGGCCTCCGGAGAGCCGGCGATAGGAATTTTTGGCTACTCCTTGCAGCCCGAGCACCTCTATGAGCCAATCAGGGTCAAGGGGGTTGCGGCTGTACTTGGCACTGAGCTGGAGCATCTCGCAGACACGAATCCCAGAATAGGAGCCGCCACCTTGCAGCATGATGCCGACTCGCTCGCGCACTCTAACCGGCTCGGCGGCTGGGTCCAAGCCGAGTACGCGGATGCTACCGGAAGTGGGACGGGTAAATCCCTCGCACATGTCGATGGTGGTGGTTTTGCCAGCGCCATTAGGTCCCAAGAGGCAAAAGACCTCTCCCTGCGAGACTCGAAGGCTCAGGCCATTAACGGCGGTTGTAGAACCGAAGTTCTTAAACACGTCCTCGAGGACGAGGGCTCCATCGAAAGTTGCATTCACGAGGGTCTAGTTTAGGACACTAACCCGCGCGCGACGTAATGCCACCCACCAGGCTAGACAAACCACGGCAAAAGATAGCGCCGCGGCAATGTAGATGGCGACAACCGTGGAGGGGGGAAGCCCCAGTCCACGGGGCAGGACAAAGAAGCTCATGGCAGCCGAATACACCACGACCGTAAAGCGGAAGATGAGGCGATTGGCCCACGCGGCCAAGGGCAGGACGGCCCAAAGGATGTACCAGGGATGAACCACCGGGAAGAAGATGACCATGACGAGCATGGAAATCCCCAGACCGCCAACCGGATGGATAGAGCCCCGGAAGGTGGCAAAGAGCATTCGCGTCATGAAGGCCACGGCGATGAGGACCCCGACGCCGCGTGTAACCGACAGGATTGCATCGGTGTGATCGCCGAGCCCTAGAAGCATCCCCACCAAGCCAACCCCGACGCCTACCGCGGTAGACATCGACAGCCAGGATCGAACGGTTGCTGCGCCGCCCTGTCCGGATATCCAGCCAATATCGATGCCCGTTACCAGGGTGACGATGGCGATGGATATAAGCAGTGCTGCCAGTTGTGCCGCGATAGCTGCAGCGATTGCTTTCCAGGCTGGCCAGCTGTAGCGCAGGCGGAGGCGTCGAGCCAGAGCCATTCCCACGAAACCCAGGGGAATGAAACCGGTGACTTTGACCATTCCCGCACAGGAGATAAGAAAGCCGGAAGCGAGTAAAAGCGGCAAGAACTGCCGCGTGCTCAGCCGATCGATGCCACGCAGGCCCAGCTCCATCCCCACGAGTCCGAGCCCCATCATGATGGCCTCGTTGTGAATGCCCCCGACGAGGTGGAGCGTGGTCAATGGATTGAGAATTCCGAGCCACAGGGCGGAGGCGGGGGAGACACGGCAGCGCTGTGCGAGGCGAGTCATGGCCCAGCCCCCGGCCACGATACCCAGCAAAGAGAGCAAACGGTGGGCAATGACACCGATCACGATGGAATTATCGGTGGCGATGCTCACCACCGCGGCCAGTCCCAGTGCGACCGGCCCGTAGGGAGAAGTGGAGTTAGCCCAGATGAAGGGGACAGAACGGGCGAGCTGATCATCGGCGCCGAGCAATTGGACAGGCCCCGCGGAATAGGGGTCCATTCCTTGCGCTACTACAGAACCATTGGCCAGGTAGGAGTAGATGTCTTGGGTAAAGAGGGGGGCGGTCAGGATGAGGGGAATCACCCAACAAGCCCACGTGCGCCATAGCTGCCCAGAGGTAACCAGGCGATGGGGGCGCGTGACGACGCCGCTGGGGCTCACGCGACCGCGTAATGGGGTACCTACGAAGGGGGCAAGGAATACCCAGGCCACAACCAAGAGTCCGGCGCCGACCATGACCAGTGCCGAGGAAGACTGCAGCATGCGAGACATCAAAGAACCGAAGGGAATGTTGTCATAAGGATTGCCCACAACCGGCAGTGCCCCGGCGCCCAAGGCTCCGAAGGCGATGAGGAGGGATCCCACGGTGCCTGCCCACCTGAGGACAAAGAAAGTGCGCAGATTTGCCAGAGTTGCGTGTTGGGTTCCTCCCGGACCGCTGGGCAAGAAATCGAAGCGGGCATCGGTGCGGCGTTGGGCGGTGGCGTCAGCGTGCAGAAGCGCTGAGCGAGATCCGGCAGGGCCTAGACGGGGGAATTGCCCAAGCACTCCGTCGAGGAAGGTGCCGATTCGCTGTTTCATGGATTATCACCTTAGCTTCTCAATCTGCTCGATACCTCACCTTAGAGTTCTGCGGTGCCGCACTAGGGCTATGACCAGTGCCGGTTGCTGTGAGGAATGAATTAGGGAACACTAGTGTTGTCTAAAACATAGATGTTTTCCCGGAAAGCACTTTTCGGGTCTGCTTGATCATTTAAAGAAGGAGGTGCACATCCTATGGCCACTCGACCTAATAAAGCTGGGGTTCATGTTGAGTCTCAGCTGAATCAAGATATTGAATCCGCTTCTGATAGCTCGAAGGAAACCAGAACCGCGGAGGGCGATACCCGCCGGCAAGTGATGCTCCTCTTGCTCAAGGACGGACCCGTCACGGCTTCCTATCTTGGGGAGCGTCTTGGCCTGTCGGCCGCCGGCATTCGTCGGCACTTAGACATCCTGGTGGAAGAAGGTTTGACCGAGGTTGTTCGAAAGCGGCCACAGACTCGCTCCGGCGAGTCCGCCGGCCGTGGACGCCCCGCAAAACACTTTCGCCTCACTGATCGGGGGCGGGCGCACTTTGGCCACGCTTACGATGAGCTCGCATCCGAAGCGCTCGATGCCTTGCGCGAGGCAGGCGGTTCGGAGGCAGTTAAACGTTTTGCCAAGGCACGTTTCCAGCGGCTCGTCGCGGATGTAGATCCGCTGGTGGGCCTGGAGGAAAGTGTTGACGAGGTAGCGCAGAGACTGGCCGAGGTTCTGGATGAACACGGCTACGCCGCCACCGTCAATAAAGCCGGGCAAGGCGTACAAATCTGCCAGCATCATTGCCCGGTGGCGCATGTCGCCGCCGAGCACCCTGAGCTTTGTGAGGCGGAACAGGAAGTCTTCTCCTCCCTGTTAGGCACACATGTGCAGCCCTTGGCCTCTATCGCAGAAGGCCATGGAATCTGCACGACGAACATCCCCTTGACACCAATCAAAAGCAACAGCGAAAGGAGCGGGTTCTGATGACACAGGCACAACCAGCACCAAAGCTTGAAACCAAGATGACCGATGAGGAAATTATCTCCTCCATGGGTGGCTACAGCTATGGCTGGCACGATTCCGACGAGGCCGGCCAAGCAGCCCACCGTGGCCTGAGTGAGGACGTCGTTCGCGATATTTCCTCTAAGAAGAATGAGCCGGAATGGATGCTAGAGTCCCGTCTCAAGGCTCTGCGCATCTTTAACAAGAAGCCGGTACCAACCTGGGGTCCGGATCTCTCGGACATCGACTTCGATCACATCAAGTACTTTGTTCGATCCACGGAGAAGCAGGCTAAGACGTGGGACGATCTTCCTGCTGACATCAAGGAAACTTACGATAAGCTCGGCATCCCAGATGCGGAGAAGAAGCGCCTCGTCTCTGGCGTTGCTGCGCAGTACGAGTCCGAGGTTGTCTACCACAAGATCCGCGAGGATCTGGAGGCTCAGGGCGTCATCTTCGTAGACACGGACACTGCCGTGCGTGAATACCCGGAGATCCTCCAGGAGTACTTCGGCACCGTCATCCCCGCTGGAGACAACAAGTTCTCCTCGCTGAATAACGCCTGCTGGTCAGGCGGATCCTTCGTCTACGTCCCCAAGGGCGTGCACGTCGATATCCCTCTGCAGGCTTATTTCCGTATCAACACGGAGAACATGGGTCAGTTCGAGCGCACCCTCATCATCGTCGAAGAGGATGCCTACGTTCACTACATCGAGGGCTGCACCGCTCCTATCTACGATTCAGACTCGCTGCACACTGGTGTCATCGAGATCGTGGTCAAGAAGGGCGGCCGTTGCCGCTACACCACCATCCAGAACTGGTCCACCAACGTCTATAACCTGGTTACTCAGCGCGCCAAGGTAGAAGAGGGCGGCACCATGGAATGGGTTGATGGCAACATCGGCTCCAAGGTGACCATGAAGTATCCTTCCGTCTGGCTGCTGGGCGAGCACGCCAAGGGCGAGGTTCTTTCCCTGGCTTTTGCCGGCGAGGGCCAGGTGCAAGACACCGGTTCGAAGATGGTGCACATGGCGCCGCGAACATCTTCGAATATCGTGTCCAAGTCGGTCGCCCGCAATGGTGGGCGCGCCGCCTACCGCGGGCTCGTACAGGTCAACCACAATGCCCCGCATTCGACCGCAAATGTCGAGTGTGACGCGCTTTTGGTCGACAACAACTCCCGCTCGGACACCTACCCCTATAACGACATCCGTAACGAGTACGTGACTCTCGGACACGAGGCCACGGTCTCGCAGCTTTCTGAGGAGCAGTTGTTCTACCTCATGTCGCGAGGAATCGCGCAGGAGGAAGCCATGGCCATGATCGTGCGCGGCTTCGTCGAGCCGATCGCGAAAGAAATTCCCATGGAATACGCGCTCGAACTCAACCGCCTTATCGAACTGCAGATGGAAGGATCGGTGGGCTAAGTGGTAGCCACCAATGAATTTAACCCGGCTGATGTCACCAAGGGTGACCAGTTCACGTCCTTTAACGTCGAGGATTTTCCCGTTCCTCGCGGACGCGACGAGGTATGGCGCTTTATCGCGCTGCGAAACCTCCGCGGGCTGCACAACGGGGAGTTTGCCCCTGTTGTTGCTCAAAAGATTTCCGTTACTACGCCCGCTGGGGTGACCTCGGAAACCATATCTCCGGATGACTCTCGTCTAGGGACTGCGGGAGCACCGGCAGATCGCGTCGCCGCTCAGGCATGGGATTCCATGCCTGAGGCGCAGCTGGTCACCATCGCACCCGAGGCACAGCTCGAGCAGCCGGTGGAGATCACCATCACCGGCGCGGGTCAGGATGTCACCTCTTTTGGTGCCACCTCCATCCAGGTGGGCCATCACGCCGAGGCCACTGTGGTGCTCAAGTACGTCGGTTCCGGCACGCATGCAGACAATGTGGAGTTCCTCCTCGGGGATGGCGCCCACCTCACCGTCATCGTGGATGCGGACTGGGACAGCGATGCAGTCCACCTCTCGCACCAAATCGTGCAGATGGGCCGTGACTCCGTACTGCGCCACAACAGCGCGGTATTCGGCGGGGAGATGGTCCGTATTGTGCCCCGCGTGGTGTTTTCTGCTCCCGGCGGAGACGCGGAGCTTCTCGGTGTCTACTTCGCTGATGCGGGGCAGTACTTCGAAAACCGTCTTCTGGTCGATCACTCGGTCCCGAACTGCCGCTCCCGGGTGTTTTATAAGGGCGCGCTGCAGGGCCAAACAGCTGAGTCCGCTGTGGAAGGACGCCGCTCCCCAGAGGCTCGTACCTGCTGGGTGGGTGACGTGTTGATCCGCAAAAATGCGACCAACACAGACACCTACGAGACCAACAACAACCTCATTCTTAGCGACGGCGCACGCGCGGACGCCATTCCAAACCTCGAGATTCAGACGGGTGAAATCGTCGGCGCAGGCCACGCGGCCACTGTTGGACGTTTCGACGATCTAGAAGTCTTCTACCTGATGTCCCGTGGCATCCCCGCCGCCGAGGCACGTCGACTCATTATCCGTGGATTCTTCTCCGAGGTCATCTCTCGGATCCCTGTTGAGTCCTTGCGTGAGGATCTGGAATCCCGCGTCACCGACGAGCTCGAAAAAATTAACGCTTAACATCCCCGAAAGCAGGTAAAAATCCCCATGTCAACACTGGAAATTAAGAATCTTCACGCCCAGGTGCTCCCCACCGAAGAAGGCGGCGAGCCGAAGGAAATTCTCAAGGGCGTCAACTTGACCATCAAGTCGGGGGAGACGCACGCGGTCATGGGCCCCAACGGCTCCGGCAAGTCAACCTTGTCTTATGTCATTGCAGGCCACCCCAAGTACGAGGTGACCGAAGGCGAGATTTTGCTCGACGGCGAGAATGTCCTAGACATGGATGTCGATGAGCGCGCCCGCGCCGGTCTCTTCCTAGCCATGCAGTATCCCACTGAAGTGCCGGGTGTGAAGATGTCGCAGTTCATGCGCTCGGCTGTAACGGCAGTGCGAGGGGAAGCTCCGAAGCTGCGTGAGTGGAACAAGGAAATTACCGCCGCGCGCGAAAAGCTTTCCATCGACAAGTCTTTTGCTATGCGCGCCGTCAATGAGGGATTCTCCGGTGGAGAGAAGAAGCGCCACGAGGTTATGCAGCTCGATCTTCTCAAGCCCAAGTTCGCCATTATGGATGAGACCGACTCCGGCTTGGATGTCGACGCTCTGCGCGTAGTCTCCGAGGGTATCAACCGCTACCAAGAGGAAACCAACGGCGGAATCTTGATGATTACGCACTATAAGAGGATCCTCAACTACGTTAAGCCAGACTTCGTGCACGTCTTCGCACACGGCCAGGTTATCAAGACCGGAGGCGCCGAGTTGGCTGACCAGCTCGAGGCCGAAGGCTACGAGCAGTTCATCAAATAAGAAAGCCTCATGTCTAACCTAAACTTAACCGAGATTAGGAAGCAGTTTCCCATCCTCGCGCGCACGGTGCGAGGTGGGAAGCCGCTGGTCTATCTGGATTCGGGTGCTACCTCCCAGCGCCCTGCATCGGTGTGGAAGGCGGAGGAAGAGTTTGTCCTGCACACGAACGCTCCCGTTCACCGTGGTTCTTATCAGCTCGCTGAAGAGGCAGATGACGCCTATGAGACTGCGCGTCGAAACATTGCTGCTTTCGTCGGCGCTGACCGCGATGAGATCGCCTTTACCAAAAACGCGACCGAGGCTCTCAACGAGGTGGCCTATATCCTCAGCGATAAGCGCGCGGGTGACCACTACGTAGGCCAGGGCGATACCGTCGTCATCACCGAGCTAGAGCATCACGCCAACCTCGTGCCTTGGCAGGAGTTGTGTGCGCGTACCGGTGCCACGTTGAAGTGGTACAAGATGACTCCTGATGGGCGTATCGACCTCGATTCCCTCGAATTGGATGATTCAGTCAAGGTGGTGGCTTTTACTCACCAGTCGAATGTCACCGGCGCTATCAGTGATGTCCCAGAACTCGTCTCCCGCGCACGTGCGGTAGGCGCCCTCGTGGTCCTCGACGCGTGCCAGTCCGTACCGCATATGCCGGTTGATTTCCATGCTCTCGACGTGGATTTTGCGGCCTTTTCCGGCCACAAGATGTGTGGTCCTACGGGTGTGGGAGCGCTCTATGGCAAGGCCGCTCTCTTGGAGCAGCTCCCGCCTTTCCTGACGGGCGGTTCCATGATTGAGATCGTCACCATGGAAAAGACTACCTTTGCGGAGCCACCCACACGCTTCGAGGCGGGCACCCAGATGACCAGCCAGGTCGTCGGGTTGGGTGCGGCGGTAGAGTTTCTGAGCGAGATCGGCATGGATAATATCCACGCCCACGAGAAGGAACTGTGTGCGCGCGCACTGGAGGGCCTGCAATCCATTCCTGGTGTACGCATCGTTGGGCCTAGCACCACGGAGAACCGCGGCGGGGCAGTGTCCTTCGTGGTCGATGGCGTGCACCCGCACGATTTGGGCCAGGTGCTCGATGATCGCGGTGTTTCTATCCGTACCGGGCACCATTGCGCGTGGCCGCTGCATCGCGCTTGCAATATCAATTCAACCGCGCGGGCAAGCTTCTACCTCTACAACACCGTTGAAGAGGTAGACAAGCTGATCGAGGCCGTTAAGGCGGCCCGTGAGTTCTTTAGGGTGGAAGCATGAACCTAGATTCTATGTATCAAGATGTGATCTTGGATCACTACAAAAACCCTCAGCACAAGGGTTTGCGCGAAGGGCAGGCAGAGGTCCACCATGTCAACCCCTCCTGTGGAGATGAGATTGTTCTGCGGGTCAGGCTTTCTGCAGACGGCACCACCGTCGAGGACATTTCCTACGATGCCACCGGCTGCTCGATTTCCCAGGCTTCAACCTCTGTGATGGCGGAGGAGCTCATCGGCCACACTCTCGATGAGGCCAACGAGAAGGTCGAGGAGTTCGACGCGATGGTGACGTCGCGTGGGGAGATCGAGGGAGATGAAGATGTCATCGGGGATGGCGTAGCTTTTGCGGGCGTCGCCAAGTACCCGGCTCGCGTAAAATGTGCACTCCTAGGCTGGAAAGCCTTCCAGGCCGCATCGGCCGACGCTCTCAACGAAGTGGAGAAGGATCATGAGTGAAGAACCCAAAGACCCGTACCAGAATGACAGCTCCTCTTTTGAGGGAGCCGGCGAGCGCCCTGAGCAGAGCGAGCAGCAAGTTTCCAAGGTGTTCGATATCACCGAGTACATGCGCGATGTCATTGACCCCGAGCTGGGAATCAACATCGTTGACCTAGGTTTGGTCTACGACATCTGGCTCGAGGACATCGATGGCAAGGAGACTGCGGTCATCAACATGACGCTGACCTCACCGGCTTGCCCGCTGACGGATGTTATCGGCGAGCAGGTGGAGGACGCCATCGTGGGCAACAAGCTCGCGGAAGCTATTCAGATCAACTGGGTCTGGATGCCGCCGTGGGGTCCCAATATGATCACCGAAGAAGGCCGGGAGATGCTGCAGGCTCTCGGGTTCGCGGTCTAGTTTTTCGCCGCGAGTTCGCGCGCGAGGCGCCGGTTGCTAGACTGGATCCCCGTGATTGTGACCAATGATTTTGAGGTGCGCGTTGGCGCTCGCACCCTGCTCGATGCCCCCGGCCAGCTCCTGCGCGTACAGCCGGGTGATCGCATCGGCCTCGTCGGCCGCAATGGTGCAGGCAAGACCACGACCATGCGTATTCTCGCCGGTGAGACGGAGCCCTACGGTGGCTCTGTCACCCGGTCGGGCTCCATTGGTTATCTTCCGCAGGATTCGCGGGAGGGCAACATCGACCAAACGGCTAGGGAGCGCGTTCTCTCCGCCCGTGGTTTGGATACCATCAAGCGTTCCATGCTCAAGCAGCAAGACTTGATGGAAAACGCTGAAGATGATGCCAAGCGCGACAAGGCTATTGCCAAGTACTCGCGCTTAGAAGAGAAGTTTGAGACCCTCGGCGGTTACGAGGCGGATGCAGACTGTGCCCAGATCTGCGATAACTTGGGCCTGCCGCAGCGGGTCCTTGATCAGTCCCTCAAGACGCTCTCCGGCGGTCAACGCCGGCGCGTGGAGCTGGCGCAGATCCTTTTCGCCGCCACTGAAGGCTCTGGCAAGTCTCAGACCACGCTCTTGCTCGATGAGCCCACCAACCACCTTGATGCCGATTCCATCGTCTGGTTGCGGCAATTCCTCTCCAAGCACGAAGGCGGGCTCATCATGATCTCGCACGACGTGGAGCTTCTCTCGGCGGTGTGCAATAAGGTCTGGTACCTCGATGCCGTGCGCGCCGAGGTAGACGTCTACAACATGGGCTTTAAGAAGTACCTTGATGCTCGTGCCACGGATGAGGCGAGGCGGCGTCGGGAACGCGCTAATGCGGAGAAGAAGTCCGCAGCTCTGCACAAGCAGGCCGCGAAGCTGGGCGCGAAGGCCACCAAGGCTGCGGCGGCTAAGCAAATGCTCCACCGCGCCGAGCGCATGATGAATGAGCTCGATGACGTGCGGGTGGCAGATAAGGTTGCCCACATCAAGTTCCCGGAGCCCGCTCCCTGCGGCAAGACCCCGATGAACGCGCACGGACTGACCAAGATGTATGGATCGCTGGAGGTATTCGCCGGCGTGGATCTAGCCATCGACAAGGGCTCAAGGGTCGTTGTGCTCGGATACAACGGCGCTGGCAAGACCACGCTGCTCAAGTTGCTGGCCGGGGTCGAGCGTACCGATGGTGAGGGCGGGATTGTCTCTGGGCACGGGCTGCGGGTGGGCTATTTTGCCCAGGAGCATGACAACATCGATCCGGACAAGTCGGTGTGGGAAAACACCATTGATGCTTGTCCGGACGCAGGCCAGCAGGATCTGCGCGGATTGCTCGGCGCGTTTATGTTCTCCGGGGACAAGCTGCAGCAGCCTGCCGGGACCCTGTCCGGCGGTGAGAAAACCCGCCTGTCCCTGGCCACGCTGGTTTCTTCCCGCGCCAATGTCTTGCTGCTCGACGAGCCTACGAACAACCTTGACCCGATTTCGCGCGAGCAGGTGCTCGATGCATTGAGCACCTACACCGGTGCCGTGGTGCTGGTTACGCACGATCCCGGGGCGGTTAAGGCCCTGCACCCGGATCGCGTCATCATCATGCCGGACGGCGATGAGGACATGTGGAACGACGAATACATGGAGATCGTCGAACTGGCCTAGACTGGCCGCTGGCTACAAGAGGCGCGGTGAAGCGCCTCTTGTGGTTGTTACTTTCTAGTTGCGGAATCCGTGCACAGGAGCAGGGATGAAGCCGCCGCGCTCGATGAACTTGGAGTTGCTCACGGTGCTCACGGGGATAACAGGCGCGTAGCCGAGAAGGCCGCCGAAGTTGACCTCATCTCCCACCTTGGCGCCGGGGACGGGGATAACGCGCACGGCGGTGGTCTTATGGTTCATCACGCCGATGGCCGCCTCGTCGGCGATCATTCCCGCGATGGTGGCCGCGGAGGTATCTCCCGGCAGCGCAATCATGTCGAAGCCGACGGAACAGATCGCGGTCATCGCCTCGAGCTTGTCCATAGAAATGGAGCCGGAGCGCACGGCGTCGATCATGCCCTTGTCTTCCGAGACAGGGATGAAGGAGCCAGACAACCCACCGACGCGGGAGCAGGCCATCATGCCGCCTTTCTTAACGGCGTCGTTCAGCAGGGCGAGCGCGGCGGTGGTGCCGTGCGTTCCTACCTGGTCCAGGCCCATGTGCTCGAGGATATGAGCCACGGAATCTCCCAACTCCGCGGTAGGCGCCAGCGAGAGATCGATGATGCCAAAAGGAACGCCGAGGCGCTCGGAGGCGAGGTTGCCCACCAACTGCCCGGCGCGGGTGATCTTGAACGCAGCCTTCTTAACTTCTTCTGCCACCTGGTCGAGGGTGGCACCTTCTAGGGATCCGAGGGCACGATCGACAACGCCGGGGCCGGAGACTCCGACGGAAACAACGCAATCTGGCTCCTCGATGCCGTGGAAGGCGCCAGCCATGAAGGGGTTATCGCCCACAGAGTTGGCAAAGACAACCAGCTTGGCGCAGGCGATGGCGGAGTCATCCTTGGTCAGCTCTGCTGCCTCTTTGAATACCTCACCCATCTTCTTGGCGGCATTCATGTTGATTCCAGCGCGCGAGGAAGCGATGTTGACGGAGGAGCACACCACGTCGGTGGAGGCCAGAGCCTCGGGGATCGAGGAGATGAGCTTCTTGTCGGCGGTGGTGGCACCCTTTTCAACCAGGGCGGAGTAGCCGCCGACGAAGTTGACGCCCACCTCCTTGGCAGCGCGGTCTAGGGCCTTGGCAGCATCCACAGGGCTGCCGGCAACCCCGGCCACGACCAAGGAAATGGGCGTTACGGAGATGCGCTTGTTGACGATGGGGATGCCCAGCTCGGCTTCGATGCCTTCGCAGACCTCGACGAGGTGCGCGGCCTGCGTGGTGACGCGGTCGTAGATGGCTTGGCAGGTCTCTTCCATGGTGGTACGCGTGCATCCGAGCAGGGAGATTCCCATGGTTACGGTGCGAATATCGAGACGATACTTGTCAATCATCTCGATCGTGTCGAGGATGTTGCTGGTGTTGAAGCGGTTCGTCATCTTAGATCTCATTCATCGCTGTGAATAGGGACTCGGACTGAATGCGAATGGACTGCTGCTTGGCTTCGGCAACTGGGTTCATCCGCTCCTGGATTTCGGGGATGGTCACAGCGGCATCGTCGAACTCGACGCGCAGGATCATAGTGAAGTAGCCCGACATCAGCGTTTGGGAGACATCAACGATGTTGATGTCGAGCTCTGCAAGGGTGGTGGTTACGGCGGCGATAATACCGGTGCTATCGGCGCCGGTGACGGTCATGATGGCATACATGGATAACAGTCTAACCTCTAGCCTTGTCGCACCTGCGCTTAGCCTACCTGCATCGCGTTGCCGTCACGAGTGCCGCAGCTGCTGTTAGAGTGGGGCGGCATGAGCGAGAAGAATACTGAAACTAACGCAGAGTCCACCCCGGATACCCAAACACAGACCGCAACCGTAGCCAAGAAGGTTCTATACATCGGAGGCCATGGCAAGATTGCTTTGCTCGCCACGCCCATGTTGGTTGCCGCAGGCCATGAGGTATCTTCCTTCATTCGTTCTAAGGAACAGGTTGCTGAGATTGAGGCCCTGGGCGCCCACGCGGTGTTAGGGGATATCACCACGACCAGCGTGAGCCAGTGGGCGGAGCTCTTTTCGGGCTTCGACGCAGTGGTATGGGGCGCAGGCAACGGCGGGCGTGGTGGATCCGAATTGACGTGGGCGGTGGATAGGGATGGTGCCCTAGCCACTATCGACGCCCTCGAGCACCTCCAGGCCGCAGGTGGCCCGGTGCCCGAGTACATCATGATCTCTTATCTGGGTGCGACCAGGAACGAAGCTGATCCCCAGGACGGCAGCTGGTACGCTTACGTGGAGGCCAAGAAAGCCGTCGACAAGCGCCTCGGGACCACGGACTTGGATTACCTCATCCTGGGCCCCGCCGCGCTTGGCGACGAAGCATCGCACGGCATCAAGGTCATCCCAGACGATGCCACAGGGCTACAAGAGAAAACCTCGCGAGAACTGGTGGCTCAAGTCATCACGGAAGCCCTCGGGCGTCGAAAGCTGCCCGCCAGCCCGCTTGCCTTTGTCGATGGAGATAATCCGGTCTCTTCGATCTAGGCTATAGCCCATGAAGAAAGTGCTCCTTGATTGCGATCCCGGCATTGATGATGCCCTGGCCTTGATGTATCTGGCAGGGCTGCATCGCGCGGGGGAGATTTCCCTGAGTGGTGTGACCACCACGGCAGGCAACGTGGGAGTTAAGCAGACCGCGCTTAATGCCGCCTGGATTCTAGAGCAATGCGGGCTAGGGGAGGTGCCGGTCCAAGCCGGTGAGTCCGCGCCCCTGGTCGTGGATCTAGTCACCACGCCGGAGACTCATGGACCCGAAGGTTTGGGCTATTTTAGTCCTCCCGCGCCAGCCTCGACTGACTTGGCTGCGGCGCAGGAGCAAGAGACTTGGCAAGAGATGTGGAAGGCTGCCGCCGCCGCTGGTGCTCACCTCATCGTGACCGGGCCTGTGACCAACCTTGCTCGCTACGTGGATTCCGCGGGGGCTGCGGGCTTTTCCTCCATCACCATCATGGGCGGTGCTATCAACTACCGCGGCAACACCACCCCCACGGCAGAGTGGAACTTCTGGGTGGACCCGGACGCGGCGCGCTCTTTCTTTGAGGCCCCCGCACATTCGACGTTGTGCTCTTTAGAGGTCACCGAGCGGTTCTTGGTTGATCCACAACGCTTTGAAAGCATGCTGGAAATCTTGAACCGGCACCCGCTGACAGCGGTGCTGCCCGAGATTCTGCGCTTCTACTTCGAGTTCCACGAAAAACAAGGTGAGGGCTATCAAGCCCAGATTCATGATCTGCTCACGTGCATGATCGCCTTGGGAACCGTGCCCTATGAGGCGATGGAGACGACGGTGGCGGTGGAGGCGCAGTCGCAGCTCTTGCGCGGAACGAGCGTGGCGGACCTGCGCGGGCACTGGAACCGCCCCGCCAACTGCGCTGTGGTCACTGGCGCGGACATCGAGGCAGCACATCGCGAGTTTTCCCGGGCCCTGAAACTTTTGGCTTCTCCTGAGAATGCAGTAAGCTAAGCAGCGAAAATTTCCCGAGGTGACATAGGGAAGCTCACTCTGGCCGAATACTCGGCCTTAATTTGGGGATCTCTATGTCTAATCCAGCTCTTACTCCTGCTCGCAAGGCGCTAATCATCGCGGGCGCCATCATTCCAGCCGCCACGTGGATCTACCTAGTCTTGGTCCGGCCTACGGACTGGGAGTCCGTGGGAGGCTCCACCGAGGGACTCATCACCTTGGTTGGATACTTGCTGGGGGCTGCACTGCTCTTGGCAGGAACCCTGCCCTTATTACCAGCCCGAACCATCGCCGTTATTCCCGCTGCTCTCGTGCTCAACATCGTCATTGGTGAGGTAGTCGGCTCCATCGGCATTCCGCTCTACCTCGATTCGGTAGGCACCATCCTTGTCGCGGCGCTGGCAGGCCCACTGGCCGGAGTGTCCACAGGCCTGTTGTCCTCGGTTGTATGGGGCTTTATCAACCCCGCAGCACTCCCTTTTGCTGCAGTTTCCGCCGCCACGGGCTTCCTCGCCGGTTGGGCCATTGAAAAGGGTGCATTCAGGGCCTGGTGGAGTGTGATCGTCTCCGGTGTTCTACTGGGTATTGTCACCGGCATGCTGGCGGCACCTGTCGCTGCTTTCGTCTACGGAGGAACAGCAGGACTGGGCACCGGTGCCGTCGTCTCGCTCTTTAGGGAGCTGGGCAATTCCCTCATCGCCTCGGTTACCCTGCAGTCCTTCATCTCTGACCCGCTCGATAAAGCTATCGTCATGTTGATCGTCTGGACCGCACTCAAGGCTCTCCCAAAGCGCACGCTCGAGTCTCTTCGTCCGCGCTAATGACTAAGGCCAGCGCTGCACCTAGGCAGCTTCACCCTGCGACCGCGCTGCTCGCTGCGGGCTGCGCCTGGATAGTGGTCATGGCGGCCAACTCTCCGTGGACCTCGGCTGGAGTGCTCTGTGCGGCGTGGGCCTTAGGCACGTGGTATTCGCGCTCTATCTCCGTCATCGCCACGACCCTTGCGCTTTCTTTGCCGACCGCGGCTTCCATGCTGGTCATTCACGCTCCTTACGGGCAGCACCGGCTGGCTCCTCTCATCACCTCGGACGGAGTATCGCTTGCCGCAGAGTTGGCACTTAGGTTTGGGGCCCTGATGGCCTGTTTCCTGGCCGCCGTAGCTGCCCTCAAAGTATCGGACGTGGCTAAGTGGTTGCAGTCCTCCAGGCTGGGGTACAAGGCCGCTTATGTGGTGGGAACCTCCCTGCAGTTTTTGGCGCAGGGGAGGCTGGTCGTGCAGGCAGTCCGGGACGCAAACAAGCTGGATGGAGTGCGGATGCGTCCACGCAACGTTCTGTCGCGGTTTATCGTGCCGGTCATTTCCAAGCTGCTTACCCAGGGTGCCCAGCGCGGTGAGGCGCTATCTGCCATTGGCTTCGATAGGCCCGGGCCTCGCACGCTTCTGGTGCCGCTTGAGCGCAGTGTGACGCAAAGCTGTATTTGTATATTATTTCCGCTGCTCAGCGCCGTGGTGGTGGTTGCCACATGGATCTAATTCCCGGTCACCTCGTAGACGTCGTCGTAGAGCACTCGGAGAGCGCGGATGCCCGCGCCCAAGAGCTGGCGAAGCAATTGGCAACCACCGCCGTCGTAGGCGCAGATGCCTCCGCGCATATCTCACTCCTGCGCGAGACGGTGCGCGAAGAAGTGGCCTTGGGCCTGGAACATCACGGTGTTGCGCGCGTTGACATGGAACAACGAGTAGCTGCGATGTTGGAAAAGGCGGCGCTCAGCGAGCTCGCTGACCGCGATCCCGCACGGCTATCAGGCGGCCAAACACGCAGGCTGGCGTGTGCTAGCGTGGCGATAACCCAGCCGGAGATTCTCATCGTGGTTGAGCCTTATGCCGGCCTCGACCCCTATTCCCGGCACAAAGTAGCAGGATTGTTGGCGGCATTGCCGCACACCGCAGTCATCGTGGTTCGTGCGCGGCATAGCCCGGATGAGAAGCAGAGAGAACGTATTGCGGCGGGCAGTGCCATAGAGCTTGGGGAAGTATCCGTCAGTAGGCAGGCGGGGCGGCGCAGGTGGTGGCACCTCAAACCACCGACTGGGACGGACTTTTCAGTAGGTCCCGTGCATCTTAAACCAAGGCGAGGCGGCGTCCTCTGGATCCGCGGAGCCAATGGCTCAGGAAAAACAACGCTCTTGCGCGCAGCAGCAGGTCTAGATGGCCACCCTCGGACCCATCCAAGCTTGACCATGGCGTTGCAATTCCCCGCAGATCAAGTTGTAGAGTCACGGCTAGCGGACTTCATCGGCGACACGGACGCCACGGACGGGGACGAACACCCGCTGGACCTCAGCTCGTCGCGCCTGCGCCTAGCCCAGCTGCAGCATGTCTTTTCCCTGCAGCGCGAGGTGGTGATCCTTGATGAACCGGACACCATGGTAGATGACTTCAGCGGAGTCCATGACCTTATTCACTCGGCGCTGGAAGCTGGGACGGCTCTTATCATCACGTGTCACGACGCGGCCTTCATGGAGGCGGTGGGGCGCTATGCCGAGGTAGCGGAGATCGAGCTAAGTCAACCCCCGCACGCCGCTTAATCCTCGCAGCACTTTAAAGCCTCGCGGCCACCTGAAGCCGGTGCCCAGAAATGCTTCCCCGAGCCCAGCCTATGAGCGCGGGGAAGTACCGCGGATAGAGTGCTCAACGAGCTTGAGAACCTCATCAAGGTTATCGGTGTCTCCGAGCGCTAGACGGTTGATAAAACCATCCATAAAAGTCTCCAGATAGCTCACCAAAGTGTCGATGTCTACGTCCTTGCGCAGGCGTCCTTTCTCGGCGTTGGACGCCAAGCGAGCACGCACGGCCTCATCCAGAATGGACTGGCGATCTTTCCAGCGAGCAGCGAATGAGGGATCAGTTCGCAGTAGCGAGGTGATTTCCAGGCGCGTGGCCAGCCAATCGTGCCTTTCGGGGTGCCGCAGCATCTCACTCATGACCTCGACCAAACCATTGTTTGCCACCACCTCAGCTTGGCGAGCGGCGTCCTCGCGGGCGAGCGCCAGAAACAGCGATTCTTTATCCCCAAAATGGTGGAAGATGGCACCCCGAGACTTGCCCGTCGCCTCCTCGAGAAGGCGAACCGTGGCCCCCTCGTAGCCGTGTTCGGCGAAGCAACGGCGGGCACCTACCAGGATGTCGTGGCGACGGCGGTTAAGCTCGGAATCGCTGACAATCGGCATACAATTTCCATTTCTATCGTGATAAAACTCGAGACTATTCAATTATTAAAGCGGAGTTATGACTCCGTTGAAAAATCTAGTAGCGGGGCCGCAAGAGAACTTGCGGCCCCGCTACTGAGGATCTAAAGCCGAAGCTTAAACCATGTGGCGCAGGACGTACTGCAGGATGCCGCCGTGGCGGTAGTAGTCGGCCTCACCGGGGGTATCGATACGCACAGTGGCATCGAACTCCACGGTCTCGCCGGACTCCTTGGTGGCGGTGACATGTACCGTCTTAGGGGTCTCGCCTTCATTCAGTACAGTGATGCCCTCGATGTCGAAGGTCTCGGTGCCATCCAGGCCCAGCGACTGATGGGACTCGCCCTCCGGGAACTGAAGCGGGATGACGCCCATGCCGATGAGGTTCGAGCGGTGAATTCGCTCGAAGGACTCGGTGATGACGGCCTTGACACCGAGCAGGTTGGTGCCCTTGGCAGCCCAGTCACGCGAGGAACCGGTACCGTACTCCTTACCAGCGATAACAACCAGGGGAATGCCGGCGGCCTTGTAGTTCTGGCAGGCATCGAAAATAAAGGCCTGCGGGCCACCTTCCTGGGTGAAGTCGCGGGTGTATCCGCCGCGTACATCGACCAACTCGTTGGAGAGGCGAATGTTGGCAAAAGTACCGCGCATCATAACCTCGTGGTTGCCGCGACGAGAGCCCAAGGAGTTGTAGTCCTGGCGCTCAACGCCGTGCTCGTCGAGGTACTGCGCTGCCGGGGTACCAGGCTTGATGGAGGAAGCAGGGGAGATATGGTCGGTGGTGACGGAGTCTCCCAGCTTTGCGAGCACGCGAGCACCCTTGATGTCTGCAACGGGCTCGGGCTCGATGGGCATGCCATCGAAGTAAGGAGCCTTGCGGATGTAGGTGGAGTCCTCGTTCCACTCGAAGGTCTGGCCCTCGGGGACGTCAAGGTTGCGCCATGCGTCATCGCCCTTGAATACGTCAGCGTAGTCGGCCTCGTAGAGCTCGCGGGAAATGGCGTCCTGGATAGTTGCCTCGATCTCCTCGGTGGAGGGCCAGATGTCCTTGAGGAAGACATCGTTGCCGTCCTGGTCTTGGCCGAGAGGCTGAGCGTCGAAGTCGAAGTCCATGGTGCCGGCGATGGCGTAGGCGATGACCATGATGGGCGATGCCAAGTAGTTCATCTTGACGTCGGGGGAGATACGACCCTCGAAGTTACGGTTGCCGGAGAGAACTGCGGTAGCGGCCAAGTCGTGCTCGTTGATGGCAGCGGAGATCTCATCAGGCAGCGGACCCGAGTTGCCGATACAGCTGGTGCAACCGAAGCCGGAAAGGTAGAAGCCGAGTGCCTCAAGGTCCTTCCACAGATCGGCGCGCTGGAAGTAGCCGTCGACGACCTGGGAACCGGGGGCGCAGATGGTCTTAACCCAAGGCTTGGATTGCAGACCAAGCGCAGCTGCCTTGCGGGCGATAAGGCCAGCGCCCACCATGACGGAGGGGTTGGAGGTGTTGGTGCACGAGGTGATGGAGGCGATGGCCACCATGCCGTGATCCAAGGTGTACTCGCCGCCGTTCTGAGAGGTGACGATGACGGGCTTGGAGGGGCGTCCGGAGGAGCCCTTGGCTGCGGACTCGCCGTGTCCGGCGCGGGATTTGTTGAGTCCGCCGGTGACGTCAGCGAGTTCCTCGGTGGCGCCGCCCTCAGCGGTCATGCGCAGGGCTTCCTTCGTGGTCTCATCAACCACAACCTCGTCGGTGGTGTAGCTGGCGAGATCGGAGCGGAACTTCTCCTTGGCCTCGGACTGCAAGATGCGGTCCTGGGGACGCTTCGGGCCTGCGATGGAGGGAACCACGGTGGATAGGTCGAGCTCGAGGTACTCGGAGTACTTTGCCTCAGGGGCGTCCTTCTCGAGCCACATACCCTGTGCCTTGGCATAAGCCTCGACGCGGTCAATCTGCTCCTGGGGGCGACCGGTCAGGGCAAGGTACTTGATGGTCTCTTCATCAATGGGGAAGATGGCAGCGGTGGAACCGAACTCCGGCGACATGTTGCCGATGGTGGCGCGGTTCGCCAGCGGGACAGACTTAACGCCGTTGCCGTAGAACTCGACGAACTTCTGCACCACGCCGTGCTTACGGAGCATCTCGGTGATGGTGAGCACCACGTCGGTGGCGGTAACGCCGACCGGGATTTCACCGGTGAGCTTGAAGCCCACGACCTTCGGGATGAGCATGGAAACCGGCTGGCCGAGCATAGCTGCCTCGGCCTCGATGCCACCAACGCCCCAACCGAGGATTCCCAGGCCGTTTTCCATGGTGGTGTGGGAGTCCGTGCCGATACAGGTGTCAGGGTAAGCAAGGCCGTCGTTGTCGAAGACAACGCGACCCAGGTACTCAATGTTGACCTGGTGCACAATGCCCGTTCCGGGGGGAACTACGCGGAAGTTGGAGAAGTTCTCTGCACCCCAGCGCAGGAACTGGTAGCGCTCTTCGTTGCGCTGGTACTCAATCTCAACGTTCTTCTCAAGAGCCTCGGTGGAGCCGAAAGCTTCCACGATGACGGAGTGGTCAATGACCATCTCTGCCGGGTTGAGGGGGTTTACCTGATCGGGCTTGCCGCCAAGAGCGGACACTGCCTCACGCATCGTAGCAAGATCGACTACACAGGGAACGCCGGTGAAGTCCTGCATCAGCACACGGGCCGGGGTGAACTGGATCTCGGTAGAGGGCTCTGCCTCCGGATCCCAGTTGGCCAGCGCGTTGATGTGATCTTTGGTTACGTTTTTGCCGTCCTCGTAGCGCAGCTGATTCTCAGCGAGCACTTTGAGCGAATAAGGCAGCTTCTCCAGGCCCTCGACCGCGTTGATGTCAAAGTAGTCGTAGGACTTGCCTTTGACGTCAAGGGTCTTCTTGGAACCGAAGGAGTTCAGGCTTTCAGTCACAGGGAGCTCCATTCCTTGTTTGTAGAACTATTATTGTTCTGTATGAATACTCGGATTCTCCGATGCGGCCCGAGGGAAAAAGTCCGCTACGGGGCATAGGCGTCAGGCGCACGGAGGCGAGAAGAACGCGATGGTTCACTCACCCATTGTAGAGGGGTAAACCTTCGACCGCTGTAACTATAACAGTACAAGCGTTCTGTTTTCATCTTTTTGCATACTTCGTGGCGAGTCACGTCCCCCGTGCCGGGGTGGCTCTTATATAAATCAAGGTAGAGCACGCCAAAGGTGCATTAGGGGAGTCCTCCCGGCCTAAGCGTGAAGAAAGGATCTCTCGTGACCATGACGGGCGTTGACATTGCAGGCCTTAGTGAACAGCTAAGAGCCGATGGAGTTGCCTATACCAACCCGGAGCTGGCCGCAGACGAGAACCTGCAAGGCTTTGTCGCCGGACACCTACGGCCCGGGGATGGAATCGCCGTCGTCGACGTCTTCACGCCCGATCTGGCAGATTTGAGAGATCTCGCCAGCGATCTGCAGCAAGACTCGGGCCTCGACTCTGTCATCGTGCAGGCGCCGAACGCCGTTTCCTCCGTTAGTGATGTCTACTCGCGTGCACAGATCGAATCCACCCAGCATGGCATCCCACAGGGCCTAGATCAGGCTTCTGTGCTTGATCACTTTTATGGAGGCCTTGGGCTCGATCGTGGCCCAGTCTTGGCTGTAGCCCTAGTGCTGGCCGTTATGTTCGTTGCGGCCGGCATCGCCGCATACCGTGCAGCCCGTGGAGACGCGCAAGTCAAAAAGTAGGCCTTGACTTATCTCGCCATAAGAAAGTGTCAGTTCTGGATTTGGACGTAGGACACGCCGACAGTTGGGCAGTAGTGAGCAAGCTCACAATAACGGGTGGGTAACAAAATAGTTGCAGGTTAGATGTGCGTGTAACGCGAAGATGCCACGATAAACGGCTGTGACTACAGGGAAAATTGTGCGACTTGCTGTTGATGTGACGTATGGTTCCAGTATCGACTCACGGGTTGATTGTTGTCCTAGTAGTTCATGGTTTAGACCTTGACTCTCAACGGATGAGCGCACGGGTATGTGGGGAAGCACACCACGGGCGGGCATCGGACGTTGAGAACGAGCGTTAAGTCGTGAGCGCTACCTTTGCTAAAGCTGGGGGAGATGGCAGCAAGAAGCATCGCAGTGTCGGAGTTCAGTATTTTCATGATCAGCGTTGAGACCTCAGCGTTCCAACCTAAAAATTAAACACCCACCTTCATGTACCAGGCGGGAGACGAGCGCTTAAGCGTCCTTATGTCATGGGCTCGATAGTCGGGCAGTTGGAGCCAGAAGTCACTGGGTATCGATTGTCAGGCCGGGTTCGGCAGGGGGAGTGCACCAATTCTCGTGGTGCCTACGCAGGATTCGTCTCCCACACGGAGCAACGTCCGTGCACCTGTTCACGGTTCGTGGCACGCCGGCCCTCCGGTCTCGCCCTTGCATAAGGCGGGGCCGCCGTTGTGGCCAGTGGTGCCAGGGGCTGGAAAGAGCAGGCTTCACAGCGTCGAAGGCCAGTGAACCTCTCTAAAGAGATTCCGCCGGCCCAAACGTGTAGCCGCACGTGCAATCCACGCGCAGCCATCTATATATCGCCTCGGTACTTAGTGAGAAGTCCTGTCCGCTTTGTCTGCACATACCATGAGTCATTCCTTATTGATTCACGCCTTGTTCCATCCCTTCGCTGCTACGTCCCAGTTGTGCGAGATAGCCGCCGAAATGCGTATGGAGCAGGTGAGCGTTGAGCAGCATCGCAACGAACTTCCAGGTTGGGTGCTAGGAGATAAAACCTCGTGGCCACCATCTTTAAAAATCGCACCAAGAAGGCGCGTTCGCTTATTGCGGCTGTAGCCTGCACGGCGACCTTATCCGTTGTTTCTACTCTTAGCCCCGTCGTGGCGCAGGCCAGCCCTGCCACGGACATCACTGCTCTCTTATCCTCGGGCAATGCCTCCGTTGCCCAGCTGGCCAACGCGCTTGCCGACGTCCAAGACCAGGTGTCGCGCATCGAGGGCGAGATCGGCGGCAACCGTGAGAACGTCAACCGCGCACTCGTCGACCTGCAGGATGCCCGTACCGAGGCGCAGCAGGCCAAGCAGGGCACGGCCAAGGCAAACGAAGAACTGGACCAGGCGCAGTCTGATGTAGAGAAAGCCCAGTCCAAGTTGGACGAGCTCTCACGCACCGCCTACCGCCGGGCAAATACATCCGACGTCGTGACCAACGCTTCCGGCGCGGACTCGCGGCGCGACAAGCTCGAGCGCGATACCTACTTGCGTACCCAGACAAAGGAGCAGCAGGCAGTCGTCGACGACCTGACGAAGGTCCGCACTGAGAAGGCCAACCGTGAGTCTCAGTTGCGCCAGGTGCAAAAGCTCGCCGAAGACCGCGAAGATCAAGCAGAGTCTGCCGAGTCCGCGGCCCGTAAGACTCTCGACGAGAGCCTGGCGAAGGTTCAGCAGTTCTCGAGCCAGCGCGAGGAGCTAATCAAGCAGGAGAAGGAGGTGCAAACCTCCTTAAATAAAGCCAAGGGAGTTGATTCTAAGGATAAGTCCACAGAATCGACACGCAGTTCGGACTCCACAGCCCACAGTAACGTCAATGGCTCAACCTTGAATCAAGGGGCTCATGCTCCCGCAGCGACGGCTGCTGCTGGAGCGACGACTGGAACACCTTCTAACGCTGCCTCCGGGACGGCAACTGAGTCGGCCACAGCTAGTGAACCAGCCACGGGATCAGAAACTGGCACGAGCGAAGCGGCAGTGCCCAGCGTTGAGGGCGAGGCCCAGGCACAGGCTACCCGCGAGTTGCGTTCCGGCGGTACAGGCCCACACCTCGATGCTGAGAGTGCTGCCCAGGTGGCACAAACCGGTGCAGCCCTATCCTCCGACCCTGCCGTTCAGCAGATGTCCGCCAACGGCTTAGCCGCAGCCGGCGCCCCGGATAACGCGCAGGAGTTGCTCAACGCGGGTAGCTCTGCCGTCAGCGCAGCCGCCTCCATCGTGGCGGCCTCGCAGCCTAACCACACCGGATTGAGTGGCGATCAGGTGGGCGACTTGGTGAATGCCTCCTCGGAGCTGTTGGCGCTCCAGGGCGTCGATACCTCGGCGTCTTCCGACAGCGAGGTCTTGCGGACCCTGACGGATTTGCTGACTCCGACTAAGACCGGTGACGAAGTCACGGCGGATGCCTCGACTGAGGTCTCCGACATGAATCGCTCGCAGAAGATCGAGGCAGTCATTAGCCGCGGCATGGGCCAGATTGGAATGCCCTATGCATGGGGTGGCGGCGACGCCAATGGTCCCACACTAGGAATCCGCGACGGCGGTGTTGCAGACTCTTATGGCGACTATAACAAGGTCGGCTTCGACTGCTCAGGGCTCGTCCTCTACGCCTTCGCAGGCGTAGGAATCTCGCTTCCGCACTACACCGGTTACCAGTATCAGAAGGGCGAGTACATTAACCCGAATAATATGGAACGCGGCGACCTCATCTTCTACGGTCCAGGCGGTAGCCAGCACGTGGCCATCTATCTTGGTGATGGAACCATGCTCGAGGCCCCTCAGTCCGGTTCGACCGTTCAGGTCAGCCCAGTGCGCTGGTCCGGTATGACCGAGTACGCCGTGCGACTCATTTAGACCTCCAACTTTTGGTTGGTAGAGTTAGGGGTATGACTACTGCACAACACCATGCCTCTAGCTACGACGCCCTCCTCGTTCTTTCTTTCGGTGGCCCGGAAGGAAACGAGGAGGTTGTTCCGTTTTTGGAGAATGTCACCCGCGGTCGCGGCATCCCCCGCGAGCGCCTCGAGGTAGTGGGTAAGCACTACTTCCACTTCGGGGGAGTCAGCCCTCTCAACCGCCTCAACCGCGAACTCATTTCCCACATTGAGGCGGAGCTGGAGAAGCGGGGGCACGAATTGCCCGTCTACTTTGGCAACCGCAACTGGCATCCTTTCGCCAGTGAAACTGTCGAGGCCATGGCTGGTGACGGAGTACGCAACGTGCTGGTCTTAGCCACCTCGGCGTGGGGCGGATACTCCGCTTGCCGTCAATACGATGAGGACATCGTGGCAATGCGCAAGCACCTCGCGGACAAGGGTCTGCCTGAAATGGACTTCACCAAGTTGCCGCAGTTCTTCGATCATCCCAAGTTCATCTCTGAGACAGCGCAGGCAGTCCGGGAATCTCTGGCGCAGGTACCGGAGGGCAGGAAAGCTCGAATGCTCTTTAGTGCTCACTCTGTTCCCCTCGCCCACGACAATGTCGGCGGTGGGCCCGGAGATAAAAACATCTACTCCCGTCAGGTCGCCGAGGCGAGCCGGCTGGTTGCGCAGGAGGCGGGCATTGATGACTATGACCTCGTGTGGCAGTCTCGCTCGGGAAACCCCGCGACACCGTGGCTTGAGCCCGACGTGGTAAATCACACCACGCAGATCCACGAGGAAGATGGAGTAGATGCGGTCGTCGTCTGTCCCATTGGGTTCATCTCTGATCACATGGAGATCGTGTGGGACCTCGACACCGAGCTGCGCGATGCAGCTAAGGAGATGGGAGTAGACCTCCAGCGCGTGCGCACCGTCGGACCATCGGCGGCTTTCTCAGAGATGGTGGTGGACCTCGTAGAAGATCTCTCTGCTGGCAGGCGCAGCCCGGGACTGGGAACAGTTACTAGCCAAGGCTGCACCATCAACGGCGAGCCCTGTGCCAAAGGCTGCTGTGATATTCACGCCCTGCGCCGTACTGTTCCCGCAAAGTCGGAGAGCGCATAGCTTACCCCTGCCATCCGCGCCTGTCTGATGTAGTGCCATAAGCACAGTAATTGGGGATCGAGGCTATGGTCTCCGATCCTGTCTGTGACGGTCTCTATGATTGCCGCCACGCGATCCGCGCGCGCGAAGAGCTTGGCTGCCCGGCCCGGGATCGAGGCCGGCAGCCCGGGGGCGTCGTAGAAATCACTGAGCGTGCCCACGGTCAACCGTGGGTTGGGGAGTGCGTCGCTGTGATAGCCCGTTGCCTCGATGAGCGTCGCCGCTTCGTCGGTGGCGCGTGCCAGCAGCGCATCCGCCTCGCCGGGGCTGAGCCAGGCCGGTGCCGGAAGGGGCAGCGTTTCAACCAACATCTCCCATCGGCTCATCTCCCAGCCGTCGTACACCTCGGTGTGAGGAACGACTACGATATGACGATCTCGTTCGGTGGTGCGGACAACGATTGCTCCTGCGGGGCTCAAGGAAGCAGCCTGGGCGGATTCTGATCCGGCCGGAAGTGCTGGGGCTTGTCCCGGACCGGAAAGGATAAGGCGGAGAACGGGCTCGCGCGAGCCTGGGACAAGCAGCCCTGTGGCTTCGGTTCGGAGCCTAGAAAGGACTTCGACAAGCGGCTCATCTTGGCTACCGCGAACCGGCCCCTGCAGCTCGGTGACGGCCTCAATGAGGGCATCTGTTGACTCGTGACCCCATAACCATGCGCCCAGCCACACGGCAGTGTTTTGAAGTGGAGACCAAACCTCGGCGCGCATATCCATGGCGGACAATTATAGTAGATAGACTGCCTAGCCATGAATATTGATCCCTATGGTGGAGACATCCTGCGCGGACATAGCAGAGCGCAGGCACGAGAGTACCCGGAGATGGCGGCGGAACCGGGGATGGTCGTGGAGGTACGCGGTGATGACTTCGTGGGCGCTGTCCTCGGCGTGGATAAAACCGTCTATGGAGAGGTTATTCGCCTCGAGGATCGCTACGGCACGCAGCGCGTATTCAACCTGGTCAAGGGTGGCTTCCTCTACGAAGGACAGCCGGTAACTCTCACGCGCTACCGCCCCAAGAGTCAGCCGCAGCGCTCCAATTCGGGTTCGCGGCGAGTGAGCAACGTTGAGGCTAAAGTCGCCGCCCCCTCCCGGATCTGGGTCGAGGGCATTCATGATGCCGCCATCGTGGAAAAGGTATGGGGCCACGATCTGCGTGTTGAGGGCGTCGTAGTTGAGTACTTAGAGGGGCTGGATAATCTCCCACAACGCCTCGCAGAATTCGGCCCTGTGGAGGGGCGACGCGTCGGCGTTTTGGCCGATCACTTGGTTGAGGGCTCCAAGGAGACCCGTTTGACGCAAACGGTGGGCGAGCATGTCTTAGTCACGGGGCACCCCTTCATCGATATTTGGGCTGCAGTTAAACCCGAACGCCTGGGTTTGCGCGCGTGGCCCGAAGTTCCCTACGGCGAGGATTGGAAAACCGGCATTTGTCGGCGCGTGGGGTGGAGTGATCCCAAAGAGGGCTGGAACCGGGTCTACAATGCCGTGCATTCCTTCCGCGACCTCGACTCGACCCTCATCGGCGCCGTCGAGCGCCTCGTCGACTTTGTCACCACCCCCGAGCTGCGCAAGGAAGATCTGCTCTAAGCAGGAATACTCTAAGTAGGAGAATCCAAGCAGAAGGACTGCGTCAAGCCACGGCCACGGTATTGGCGCGCTCGAGCAGGTGCAGAGCAAGGCTCCAACCAGCCGTTTCCGCTGCCCAGCCGGCCGCCTGCAGCCGCTGGGACATGGCTTGCTTGGAAATACCCAGCTGCTCGGCCGCCTCATTCTGATTAAGCCCGCTGCGTACCAAGGAGGTGGCCTCGCGGCCTTCCAGCGTTCTCTTTTGTAGAACGAAGCCCAGCAGCGCGAAGGTCGCCGCGATGTCAGTTGCCTCCTCCGCGCGACCCCGCACGCTCATCTTGGTGTAGACCTGGCCGGCTCGAGCAGAGGTCTTTAGCGCGGCGGTAGCTGCGCCGCGGGCAGCCGGCTCGGTGACCTCAGAACCCGGGGTTATGCCGATGCCTATCGCCCACTCGCCATCGGCGAGTAACGCCATGACGACGTCGCACACGCTGGCGGCAGAATCTATCACGGCACAGATGTCCTCTACGCCCAATACCTCGAATTCGCCCACCCCATCGAGGGTGGATAAGGCGTGGGCTGAGCGCTGAACAAGCTCTGCGCGGCGCAAGGAACGGCCACGATAGCGTGCGTGAATAGCGAGCATATGAATCCTACCTCCTAGATGACTAGGGGACAGTCTACCGTGAGCGCTTGACTGGTGGGCGCGTGGGAATCCGCGAGTCTAAGAAAAGCCCTGCCACCCCAATGACCCCAAACACGATGAAGGCCAAGATGGTCCACGGGTTGCCGCCGGCGATGAGCGCATCGCCGAAGATGACGCCCACGACAGTAGTAGGAATCGATCCGATGAAAGTGGCCGCGGCGAACTGAATCAGCGGTATAGGAGTCAGCGCAGCCACATAATTAAGAATTGAAAAAGGGATTCCTGCCACCATGCGCAGGGAGGCAATGGCCAACCAACCACGCCTTTCCAGGTGCGCGTTTATCTTGAACACCGCCGGGTGCGTCAGATGCGGGCGAATCCATTCCCCGAATAGTGCTCGCACGATGACGAGGGATAGAACTGCCGAGAGTGTGAGGGCGACCAAGGAGATGACTATTCCCTCCCAAGCCCCAAAAAGGACTCCCGCAGCCACAGTCCATAACGTCCGCGGGATCGGGAACTGGGTGAACAATATGTAGGCGGCGCCGAAGACAAGGATGAACCAAGGGCCTAAGTGTTCCGCCCACGTGCGTAGGGCTTCAAGGTCTGGGACGTCGACGAATACCAGGAAAGCGACGACGGCTATAAGAAGAGCCACGGCTGCGCACCAGCGTGGCGGGGACCAGCTACGCAATGTGCTGCGGACATCCGCAACCACTCCTGAGAGGAAGCCTCCGAAGCTGCGGAGCCAGGTGGCAATCCTCGTCGCGACAGTAGTCATAGACCACCATGCTACGGGCTGCTTGGGACAGTAGTGAATCAGGCTGGCTGGCGAAATGATGTGGGGTCTATGACAATTCGGCAGGTTTTGGGCTTGCGATGGCGACTTCGACAGGGGATAGGAGGATACTGAGAACCCTATAGTCAGAATATTCGGGCGGGGTGGCATACCTAGGAAGCTTCCACCCGCCCCGTACAATCGCCAAAGAAAGCAGAGCCTTAGACATGGACGCAGTCCACAATCTTTTGTCCTATATGGACGCCACCACCTTGTTGACCGCCTTCGGGCCTTGGGTGCTGGTGGGCGTGGCCATCGTCGTATTTATCGAATCCGGTGTCCTTTTTCCGTTCTTGCCGGGTGATTCCCTGCTCGTAACGGCAGCCATCCTGCGGGATCCGCTCAATGTATCAATCTGGGAGCTCCTAGCCATCGGCGTAGTCGCAGCAATCCTCGGCGACCAGGTTGGCTATTGGCTGGGACACAAGTTTGGTCGCCGCTTGTTCCGCGATGATGCCCGCATACTCAAGTCCTCTCACCTTGCCGCTGCAGAGCAATTCTTCACCAAACACGGATCCGCAGCGCTTGTCCTAGGCCGCTTCGTGCCCATCGTGCGCACCTTTGTGCCTGTAGCAGCTGGCACCGCCCGGATGCCTTATACCCACTTCGTGGGATGGAACGTTCTAGGGGGAGTGACCTGGGTGCTGTCGATGAACCTCATCGGCGTATTCCTGGGCAACATCCCGGGGATCGCAGACTCCATCGAGAAGATCATGCTCCTCATCATCGCGCTGTCGGTCCTGCCCATCGTGGTGAAGTACGCCCTCACTCGCATCAAGGCCGCGCGCGTTCAGTCCGCAGAGCCGGCAGTAGAGCCCGCAGTAGAGTAGGTTCCTTCTATTTCCTAGTGCCTTCTCTTAATAATTTCAGCCCCCCTCAGCGCAGTTCAGCTGAGGGGGGCTTCTAGGCGACATGAAAAAAGTCTCGAGCACCGTTCTAGGAACGATGTCTCGAGACTTCACAATTGTGCCCGAGGGGGGACTTGAACCCCCACGTCCGTTAATAGGACACTAGCACCTCAAGCTAGCGCGTCTGCCATTCCGCCACCCGGGCAGGGTGTTTGTTTCAACCTCTCGGCTGGGCACTCGAATACTGTATCCCGATCCGTAGATCGAATACAAATCGCCAGCTCAATACTTATTTATGGCGTTGTAGAGGAGCTGCTTTTCGCCGGTAAATCTCCCAGATGCCGTAGTGAATGACAACGAGGTAAGTCAGGGTTAAGTCAGGCCCCGGTCGCTGGCGTGCCAGCGTCCACTGTAACGTGTACCCCCTTAGACAGTGGCCTGTGATGTGGGGTACAAATGGGTTATGGCTACTTATGCAGATGATCCACGGTTCCCCGGTCCGGACCCCTACGCCCCGCTGGGCACCCTCCCCAGCTTTTCCTTGACCTCTAGCGACTTGGAGGATGGCGCAGAGATTTCGGAGGACATTCGCGCCCCGCGCAGTATATCCCCGCAGCTGGCGTGGTCTGGGCTTCCGGAGGGAACGAAGTCCTTGGCGGTGACCTGCTTCGATCCTGACGCCCCTACGGCCTCGGGGTTCTGGCACTGGGCTGCCTTCAATATCCCCGCAGACGTCACCGAGCTGCCCACCAACGCTGGAGCGACGAAGGATTTGGGCATTGACGGCGTCGTCAGCCTGCGCAATGATTCTGGCGAGCGTATCTACTACGGACCGAACCCTCCCGGCGGCCACGCGCCGCACCGCTACCTCTACGCGGTGCACGCGGTCGACGTCGCCAAGCTGGACATTGAGCCGGAGGCCAGCCCCGCGAAGCTCGGATTTAATCTCTACTTCCACAGCCTAGGCCGGGCAATCCTGTGGGGCTGGTACGAGACTAAGTAGATGACAACTAGTAAATCCCCGGCGCAGGGAGTACCTATCCCCACCACACTGCGGGTGGGTGGCGCCTTTATGTTTCTTGCCTTCGTCCTGATCCTCTTGGCGGTTATTTCCGTGTTCCGTGATGGGTGGCAGGCACCCTTTACATGGACCTATGGAACCTTGGCCATCGTTGCAGCAGCGCTAATTGCAGGCGCCTTTGCCACCATCCGCCGTGATCAACGGGCGAGTAAACCCCAGGTTATAGCACTAGCTGTAGCCGTGGTTCTCGTCATAGCGGGACGTTTCGCCCCCAGCACTGTCCTCGTGGTCATGGATCAGTACTGGTTGCTGCTCTATGCTGTGGGCGCAGGCCTATGCGCCCTTATCCTGCGGCGCGTGAGCATAGGGACGCACTAGAGGCGCGGCTGCTAGCTTCCTAGCAATCTTTCCACGGCAGGCCAGAGCCCACAGCTTGAGAGATATTGCGCAAGTTGTGGGCATGGATCTGTCGGGCAATGCCGCGGTGAATATCCCGAATCCAGTCTGGACCGCCATAGATGAGGCCGGTATAGCCCTGCAGGAGGGTGGCTCCTGCGGCTATGCGCTCCCATGCCTGCTCCGGGGTCGAGATGCCTCCCACCGAGATGAGGACGAGCTTGTCACCGACTCGCTCGTGCAGGCGCTTGAGGACCTCGAGCGAGCGCGCGGCAACGGGGGGACCGGAAACGCCGCCGGCACCCATGGCCGCGACCTCGGCGGCGGGAGTACGCAGCCCCTCACGAGAAATGGTGGTATTGGTCGCCACGATTCCGGCCAAGCCGAGGTCAACGGCCAAATCGGCGATGTCATCGATATCGGCGTCACTGAGGTCTGGGGCGATCTTTACCAAGACCGGCAGTGCGGTGCATTCTTGGACCGCGGCCAGGATTGGACGCAAGGATTCCACCGCCTGCAGATCACGCAGGCCAGGGGTGTTGGGGGAGGAGACGTTGACCACGAGGTAGTCTGCGAGGCTGTCGAGCACGGAAGCGGAGCGGCGGTAGTCATCGACAGCTTGCTCAGCGGGAGTGACCTTGGACTTGCCAATGTTGATGCCGAGGGGATCGCTATAGCGCCGCTTGCGCAGATTCTGTGCGGCTACCGCTGCGCCGTGGTTATTAAAGCCCATGCGGTTCAAAATGCCCTTGTCGGCCTTGAGCCGGAACAGGCGCGGGGCTGGGTTGCCTGGCTGGGCTAACGCGGTGACGGTGCCTAACTCGGCGTAGCCAAAACCCACCGCAGCCCAGGCATCGGCGGCGGCGGCGTTCTTGTCAAAGCCGGCGGCTAAGCCTAGCGGCCGTGGGAAAATCACGCCAAAAACCTCCTGGGAAAGCACTGGATCCCTAAAGGGCAGGATCTTGGCGAGTCCGCGGTTCGCCGGACCGACAGCCTGCAGGGCCGCCAGCCCGCGGCTGATGATGGTGTGGATGGTCTCGGGATCAAGTGTGAACATGCCGCGCAATGCCAGCTGATAGGCCCGTGCGCGCAAGCGGTCGACTGGGGAGGTATGCATGGGGAGGAGTCCGTTCCTTCGTGGAGGTGTCGTGAAATGTTTTGACGTATCTGGGGGCTGACTTCGGGTTTCGTGGCGACGGATGAGCACAGGGTGGATTATTTCAGGTCAGGGTCGGAGTAAAACTGAAGGCCATCACCGGTGGCGGAAGCGACTACAAGCGTGCCATCCTCCAACACGGCCATGTGCTCGGCGGCTGAAACCGTGGGAAACGAGCCCTTTTCTATGGGAACGCCGGTCGAGATGTTGTAGGCGTGAGCCTCATTGGTATCGGTGGTGGTCACCCACGCCAACTGGCGTCCCTCGTCCCAAGCCACTGCCCAAGGCACGCCGGGAGTATTGCCGTACTGATGGAGGCGAATGACGTCGTCAGCGGTGTAGATGGCCAGGCGCTTGCCCACTGTGTCCGAGGCCAAGACAATGCCGTTGTCACCTGCGGCGATCTGTCCCACACCCTGGCCCGCGCGCAGGCGACCACCTGCGCGGTCGTGCTCCCAATCGAGGTTCTGGATAGTGGAATCGGAGCGCTGGATGCGCACTACGTTGTCCCGGATATTGGCATTGGGGACGGGAATGAGCTGATCCGAGCCAGCCTCAGCGGTGATGTCCTCCACGCGTTGGCCCTCCCTGTAGACACCGACTTCGGCGGTATCAGCCGAGGTGACAAAGAGCTCACCGCTTGAGATAAGGGCGGCGGCTGTGGCGGGAGCGTCCTCCGACACGTCCACCTCGGTCGGGGAGGTGGGCTCCGTGGGATCGATGATAAGGACCTTATCGCCACAAGCAATGACGAAGCCCTGTTCGGAGGCCGTTAGCTCGCCGCAGCTTTCATTAAGTGGCACGGTGGCAGCCTTGCCTGCCTCAAAATCCGACTGGCTACCCACCTCCAAGCCCGTGGCGGAATGCACGGCCACAGTGCTGTCGATCACTGCGAGATCTTTGAGCGACTGGCCCTCAAGGCTCAGCTTTCCGGCCGGGTTAGTTGCAGCTGGGGAAGGCGCTGGGGTGGCATTACCCTGCACCGCCGTGTCTGGGTCGGATCCGACTCCGACCTCGCTGTCTGATTGGCAGCCGGCCAAAGCTAAGGCGCTGAGGCTCAGCGCAAGGGCGGCCCTTTTCTGGGAAGCGAGCAGTGCAATCACGATTTTCTATCCTAGCAGCGCGTGTTGCGAAACTTCGAAGCCGTGAAATTGAGTTGTAGGCTATCTCGGGTGAATACCGCAACAGCTACCGATGCGATGTCCTGGATCCAGGTCATCGTTCTTTCAATCGTCCAAGGCCTCACTGAGTTTCTCCCCGTGAGCTCCTCAGGACACCTGCGTATCGTCTCGGAATTGTTCTGGGGCGAGGACGCAGGCGCTTCTTTCACCGCCGTCATCCAGTTGGGAACGGAACTGGCGGTCATCGTATTCTTTGCCAAGATGATTTGGGAGATCATCTTGGGCTGGTTCCGGGGGCTTTTCAATAAAGAAAAGCGTGGACAGGACTATCGCATGGGCTGGATGATCATCGTCGGTTCCATCCCGATCGGACTGGTCGGCTTCTTCGCCAAGGATCTCATTCGCGATAGCCTGCGCAACTTGTGGATCACTGCAGCCATGCTGATCCTCTTTTCCTTCTTCTTCATCCTCGCCGAGCGCGTGGGCTCCAAGAGCCGCGGTTTCGATGAGCTCAACATGAAGGACGCCATCGTCATGGGTCTGTGCCAGTGCCTAGCGCTTATCCCCGGCGTCTCCCGTTCTGGTGGCACCATTTCCGGCGGCTTGTTCTTGGGTCTGGACCGCGAGGTCGCCACTCGCTTCAGCTTCCTTTTGGCTATTCCGGCGGTCTTGGCCTCGGGTCTGTTTTCGCTTGACGACGCCTTCGGCCCCACCGTCGGTCAATCCGCCACCGGCATGCAGCTGCTGGTGGGCACCGCCATCGCCTTCGGCGTGGGCTATGCCTCCATTGCGTGGCTGCTCAAGTTTGTGGGCAACCACTCCTTCGCCTGGTTCGCTGCTTACCGCATCCCAGTTGGCGTGCTGCTCATGATCCTGCTGGCACTGGGCGTTCTGCAGCCTTAGGGCAACTGGGCTAAGAATGCGCAAAGTGCGGCGGCGGCGCGGTGGGGGCTACGATGGTCTGCATGCATTCTTGGCCCGCGCCCCATTTCGACCGTGTTCCTGGCACTTCGGTGCCTCTGCGTCTCTACGATTCCGCCGATGAAGCGATTCGGCCGCTCCGTATAGAGGGTGACGCCGCGCGCATGTACGTGTGCGGAATCACGCCCTATGACTCGACGCACTTGGGCCATGCGGCCACTTATCTTACTTTTGACCTCATCTATCGGGTGCTGCTCGATGCCGGCAAAGCGGTGCATTACGTGCAAAACGTCACCGATGTCGACGATCCGCTCTTCGAGCGTGCTCAGCGTGACGGCGTTGATTGGAAGGAGCTCGGCTCCTCGCAGATCGATCTCTTCCGCAGTGATATGGAGATACTCTCCGTGTTCCCGCCGCAGAACTACGTTGGCGCGATGGAGGCCATCGATCAGGTCATCACGATGGTAGAAAAGCTTCTCGCTGTGGGGGCCGCCTATGTGGTTGATGATCCGGAGTACCCAGACGTTTATGCCTCGGTTCACGCGACCAAGCACTTCGGCTACGAGTCCAACTACAACGCCGAGCAGATGGCTGAGTTCTTCGCCGAGCGTGGCGGTGATCCGCAGCGTCCTGGAAAACGGGATCCGCTCGATGCCTTGGTCTGGCGCGCCCACCGCGAGGGCGAGCCCGCGTGGGATTCTCCCTTTGGCCCGGGCCGCCCTGGCTGGCACATCGAGTGCTCGGCCATCGCCACGGACCACCTTGGGTCTTCCTTCGATATCCAAGGAGGCGGAAGCGACCTGAAGTTCCCGCACCACGAGTTCTCCGCCGCACATGTGGAAGCCGCGCTCAAGGTGGAGCGCATGGCTGATTTCTACGTGCACAGCGCAATGATCGGCCTCGATGGGGTCAAGATGTCGAAGTCGCTGGGAAACCTCGTCTTCGTACACAAGCTCGTGGAGCAGGGCGTCGAGCCTTCAGCCATCCGGCTTGGCGTCTTCGCTGGCCACTACCGCAGCGATCGGGACTGGTCGCAGGCCATCGTGGCCGAAGCCACGAAGCGTCTACACACCTGGCGCGAGGCGCTGTCTCATCCCGGCCAGCTTGGTAGGGCACAGGCGCTGGTGCAAGAGATGCGCCAGGCGCTGTCCAATGATCTTGATACTCCGGCTTTGCTAGCCGCCGTCGATGCATGGTCTATGCAGTCGCGTGGCGAGGATGACCCCGCAGCAGGGGAGCTGGTTTCTCAGGCCTTTGATTCCCTCGTGGGGGTGCGCCTCGCGCAATCTTAGGGCAGTATTTAGACCATGAGCATTCGCGCAGACTTTCAACCCACAATTGACGAGTTCATCGATAATCTACATTCCTTCGCAACCGGGGATTATCTCCGTGCGGAGGAAAAAGAGTTCTGGTCCGCCCCCTTTGATGCGGCAGTGTTGCCGGAGCTTAAGTCTCTCCTCGAGGGATTGCTTGATTCCCTCGATACTTTGCCCGATGATCCAGACAGCGAAGCGCTGGCAGCCGTGGTGGAGGCTGGAGTTGCCCAGTTGGCAGGTTTTAACCGCCGTCAGGCAGATGCGGTCCTCGAGCCGGAGGAGAAGCAGGAACTGGGAGTCCTCATTTACAATGCCTCTGCAGCCACAGGCGCAGATGACGAGGCCTTGGCGCAGCTGCCTGAGCTCGAGTTTTAGCACTCGCAAGATTTTTTAAAGGAGACCTTTAATCCCCGCATGACTACGAATAAACCCGCCGCCTCTAAACCCGCCGCAATCTTTTGGGACATGGATGGCACGCTCACTGACTCCGAGCCCTTATGGGCCGAGGCCACGTACTTCCTGTCCGAGCAGATGGGCCGCCGACTAACGCCAACGGAGCGCCTAGCGACCGTCGGAGCCACTTTTTCCACCACCTTCCGCTACTGCGCGCAGGTGGCTGGAATTAAGGCTCCTGTGGAGCGGGAAGAGGACTACCGGCGTGCGATGTTTGAGTACACAAAGGAACTCTTCTCCCAGCGCTTGGAAGTTTTTCCCGGTATCCGGGACCTTTTAGCGCAGTTTGGTGCCGACGGGATTCCCATGATGGTGACTACCAACACGGAACGCAATGTCGCCGATGCCGCTATTGACGCAGTGGGCAGAGAGCACTTTGTGGACACTATCTGCGGAGACGAAGTAGAGCACGGTAAGCCTGCACCGGACATGTACCGCGAGGCCGCCCGTCGCCTCGGACTGGACCCAGCACAGTGCCTCGTGTTCGAGGATTCTGCCACGGGTATGCGCGCCGCGGTCGACGCAGGCTGCCGCGTTATCGGTTTGCCTGCTGATGAGTCGGTGGAGGTTCCCCGGGAGGTTTCCACCATCGCGGAGCTTTACCGTTCCGCTCACCTCGACGGGGTACAGGCTGTTGACGTCTACGGTTGGTTCGGGCAGATTTCCTGGGTAGGAAACACTGTGCGCAGCTAAAGCCATGGTTTATGCCGCCTCGGGTGGATAACTGTGGAATAATAGTCTGCCGTGAAGAATTTTGAGGCACTTTTTGCTGAACTAAAAGAAAAAGCAGACAACCGCCCGGAGGGCTCCGGCACCGTCGAGGCCCTAGATAAGGGCGTTCACTTCATCGGTAAGAAGGTCATCGAGGAAGCGGGCGAGGTATGGCTCGCCGCAGAGTACCAATCAGACGCCGAACTCGCGGAAGAAATGTCTCAGCTCATGTACTGGACCCAGGTCATGATGCTCAAGCGTGGAATCGCTTTGGAAGACGTATATAAGTACCTGTAGCAGTACCAGTGTTACACATTCTGCAGTACAAGAATCTCTAGGAAGAAGTCATGATAAAGATTGCTGTGCCCAATAAGGGCTCTTTGTCCGAGGCAGCGCTCGATATTCTCTCCGAGGCTGGATACAAGGGCCGAGGGCATAACAAGTCCCTCAACGTCGTGGACAAGAACAACGATGTAGAGTTCTTCTTCCTACGCCCGAAGGACATTGCTATATACGTCTCCCAAGGCGTACTTGATATGGGGATTACCGGCCGTGATCTTGCGTTGGATTCCCGTACCAAGTTCAACGAGGTGCTGCGCCTCGGCTTTGGTGCATCGACCTTCCGCTATGCCGCTCCGGCTGGTGAGGAGTGGAGCGTGGAGAAGCTAGAGGGAAAGACCATCGCCACCTCTTATCCCAACCTCGTGCGTGATGACCTTCGCGCCCGTGGCATTGAAGCCAAGGTCATTAGGCTCGATGGCGCGGTGGAGATCTCTATCCACCTGGGAGTGGCCGATGTCATCGCGGACGTGGTTTCTACCGGAACTACCCTGCGTCAGCAGGGGCTCGCCCCCTTTGGGGAGAAGATTCTGTCCTCCGAAGCTATCGTTATCAAACGCGAGGGGCAACCCCTGAGTGCAGAGGAAGAGACTGTCCTCAGCCGCATCCAGGGTATCTTGCACGCCCGTCACTACCTCATGCTTGATTACAACGTGGCAAAGAGCAATCTTGATGCCGCCTCGCGGGTGACCCCTGGTCTTACCGGTCCAACCGTCTCGCCTTTGGCGCGTGAGGGCTGGGTTGCGGTTCGCGCCATGGTGCCGCGTAAGCGCGCCAACCACGTCATGGATGAGCTATTGTCCCTGGGTGCGGAGGCCATTTTGGCTTCCGATCTACGGATAGCCCGCTTCTAGCGGTAGACAATAACTTTTTTCGCACCCTTAATCTGCCAGCGCGTCTACGATGGTGAGTGAATCAAATTCATTCCAGACTTACCGTAGGTAGGTCGCGAGCTGTTTTAAGGAGTTTGTCACCATGGCAAAGCCCTCCAAGAAGAATGTCCATGACTCCAAGGAAGAGGTCAAAAAGACCTCCGTGGAGGCTGGCCAGACTGTAGGAACCGACAAGACTGAGAAGCCCGGTTCCGGCCTAGGGACCAAGAAGACGCGTACAGAGACCGACTTGCTCGGTTCTCTTGAGGTTCCGGCGGATGCCTACTATGGCGTCCACACCGTGCGCGCTATGGATAACTTCCAGATCTCCTATGTCACCATCAACTCCATTCCGGAGTTCGTACGCGGCATGGTGCAGGTCAAAAAGGCCACTGCCATGGCAAACCGTCGTCTCCACACCCTGCCTCGCAAGAAGGCGGAGGCCATCATCTGGGCCTGTGATCAGATCCTTGACAAGGGTCGTTGCATGGACCAATTCCCCCTCGACGTATTCCAGGGTGGTGCCGGCACCTCTCTAAACATGAATACCAACGAGGTTGTTGCCAACTTGGCACTCGAATACCTCGGTGAGCCCAAGGGCTCCTACGACATCATCAACCCCAATGATGATGTCAACATGTCGCAGTCCACCAATGACGCATACCCCACGGGCTTCCGTCTTGGTGTGTACGCCGCCGTCGACAAGCTCATCGAGCGCTTCGATGCATTGGAAGCCGCTTTCAACGCAAAGGGTAACGAGTTCCAAGACATCTTGAAGATGGGCCGCACCCAGCTGCAGGACGCCGTCCCCATGACCATGGGAGATGAGTTCAAGGCCTTCGCGCACAACTTGGCCGAAGAGCAGTCTGTCTTGCGCGATGCACAGTCGCGCCTGCGCGAGATCAACCTCGGCGCTACCGCGATCGGCACCGGAGTTAACACCCCGGCTGGCTACCGCCACCAGGTCACCGCCGCCCTGTCGGAGGTTACTGGCCTGGAGATGAAGACAGCTCGTGACCTCATCGAGGCCACCTCGGACTGCGGTGCTTATGTCTTGCTGCACTCCGCCATCAAGCGTGCCGCTATGAAGCTGTCGAAGATCTGCAACGATCTCCGTCTGCTTTCCTCCGGCCCGCGCGCCGGACTCCACGAGATCAACCTGCCTCCGCGTCAGGCTGGTTCCTCGATCATGCCGGGTAAGGTCAACCCGGTTATCCCCGAGGTAGTCAACCAGGTCTGCTTCAAGGTCTTCGGCAACGATCACGTGGTCACCATGGCCGCAGAGGCTGGGCAGCTCCAGCTCAACGTCATGGAGCCCGTCATCGGCGAGGCACTGTTCCAATCCATCCGCATCATGGGCAACGCTGTCGACACCCTGCGTGAGAAGTGCGTAGTGGGAATCACCGCCAACCCGGAGGTATGCCGCGCCTACGTCGAGAACTCCATCGGTATCGTCACCTATCTCAACCCGTTCATCGGCCACCACAATGGCGATCTCATTGCCAAGGAGTCCCTGCACACGGGTAGGGGTGTGCGCGAGCTCGTCCTTGAGAAGGGTCTGCTCGATGAGGCCACCTTGGACAAGGTTCTTTCGGTGGAAAACCTCATGCACCCCGAGTTCCGCGGCCAGCTCTACGTCGACGAGAACTAGTTTCACCCAGAGTGCCTTGAGCACTTCCTAGGCACCCGAGCATCGCTGCGCTTTAAACAGCGTCAGTAGAGGGTTCGGCAAGGGTTAACGGCTCGAGAGTGCATATCGAGCGCTAAAAGGTGGGAGAACGGTCCGGCATTGTGCCGGGCTCGGCCTCCCACCTTCTTTTTGGACTACCTGCCAAATCTGCACTTATGTGGGATGTCCGTACGGGTTGTGGGAACGGACACAAGCGGGGGTTTATATGCACAAAACCTACTCAAATGTAGCAAAGTAAAAGTTAAGCAATTCATCATAGGTTCACGTCAACGAGGATCTGCACAGGAGTCTTGTCTAGCTTCTCGCTCTCTTCCTCGTCCACGTGAACCGGCTATCGAACAACTAGGGGAGCATCAATGGTTGTCGTACACGTTCTTATAGTCTTGGGGGCCATTTTCATCGGCGCCCGTATGGGTTCTATCGGCATCGGCATGGCCGGTGGCCTCGGTGTTTTACTGTTGGGCGCCACGGGCGTCCCAGTAACACGCGAGGATATTCCCTTTGATGTCATCGGCATCATCATGACAGTCATCGCCGCCATTGCTGCCATGCAGCGTGCGGGGGGCATGGACTATTTGGTCTATTTGGCAGAGCAGTTCCTGCGAAAGAATCCGCGGCGCGTCACTTTCTACGCCCCGGTGGTCACCTGGCTGATGACGGTCCTCGCCGGCACCGGCCACACTGCCTTCTCCACTCTTCCCGTCATCGTCGAGGTGGCCAAGGAAGGTAAGGTGCGTCCCTCGCGGCCGCTGTCTATCGCCGTGGTTGCCTCCCAAATGGCGATCTGCGCCTCGCCGCTTTCTGCAGCTGTGGTCTTGTTGGCGTCTCTGTTGGAACCTAAAGGCGTGGGATACCTGCAGATTCTCGCCATCTTGATTCCGGCAACCTTCCTGTCCATCTTCCCCGCGGCGTGGATCGCCAACAAAATGGGCAAGGAACTTGAGGATGATCCGGTCTACCAGGAGCGCCTAGCAGCAGGTCTCGTGGAAAAGCCGGCGAGCGCTGAGAACTTTGTTCCTGCTAAAGGTGCTAAAGCCTCAGTAGGTATCTTCCTTGTAGCCATCCTCGTCGTCATGGCCTGGGCTACCTTAACGTCCGATCAGCTGGGACTTATTTCGGATCCGACCTTGCCACGCAACGAGGCCATCATGGCCGTGATGCTCACGGCAGCCACAGCCATAGTTCTGCTCACTAAGATTCCGGCTGCGGACGTGCTCAATACGCAGGTATTTAAGTCCGGTATGTCTGCCTCCATGTGTGTGCTCGGAGTGGCCTGGCTGGGCACGACCCTCATCAACCACTACATCGATGGAATCGAAGGCATTGCCTCCGAGGTCATCCAATCTGCTCCGTGGCTGCTGGCCGTGGTACTCTTCTTCGCCGCTGCTTTGCTCTACTCGCAGGCCGCCACCACGAAGGCGATCATTCCGCCCGCGCTTGCACTGGGTGTCAGCCCGCTGACCGCCATCGCGGCATTCCCTGCGGTTGCAGCCCTGTTCGTGCTTCCTACATACCCGACACTGCTGGCCGCCGTGGAGATGGATGACACGGGCTCCACCCGAATCGGAAAGGCCGTATTCAACCACCCCTTCATCGTGCCTGGCGTCGTCAGCATCGTGCTTTCGGTCCTCCTGGGCTACCTCTTCGGCGCGCTGATTCTTTAAAGTGCACCCCGACCTGCTTTAAGCAATGCGCTTCGACCTCGGTAGGATGCAGTTTATGACTACACAGCCTTCCGACGTCGAAATTGCCCAAGCTCATAAGCTACAGCCCATCTCACTCATCGCCGCCAAGGCGGGAATACCGCAAGAGGCCCTTATTGCCTATGGCACAACCAAGGCGAAGGTGGATATCACCAAGTTGGGCCCGAGTGAGGGGCAAGGAAAGCTGATCCTCGTCACGGGAGTCTCACCCACTCCCGCGGGCGAGGGCAAGTCCACGGTGTTGATTGGCCTGACGGATGCCCTCGACCGGCTAGGCAAGAAAGCCATCGTGGCCCTTCGTGAGCCCTCCCAGGGCCCCGTGATGGGCATCAAGGGTGGCGCCGCGGGTGGCGGATACTCCCAGATTGTGCCTATGGAGGATATTAACCTCCACTTCACGGGGGATTTTCACGCCATTACCGCGGCTACCAATACTTTGGCGGCCTTGGTGGACAACCATATCCACCAAGGAAACCACCTCAACATCGATCCTCGTCGAGTTACCTGGCAGCGCTGTGAGGACGTCAATGACCGTTCGCTACGCAAGGTCGTCACCGGTCTGGGAGGGCCTGCACACGGAGTCCCGGCTGAGACTGGATTTACCATCACCGCCGCTTCGGAGATCATGGCCATTTTGTGCCTGGCAACCAGCCTGCAGGATTTGAAGCGTCGTCTCGGCGACATCACCATTGGCTATACCTTTGACCAAGAACCAGTCACGGCACGTGACCTCGAGGCGGATGGTGCGCTTACTGCATTGATGCGAGATGCCATCAACCCCAACTTAGTGCAAACCTTAGGCGGCGTTCCCGCTTTCGTGCACGGCGGCCCCTTCGCCAACATCGCACACGGTTGCAACTCGCTTCTGGCTACTACCACCGCGCTGCAGTTCGGTGACTATGTTCTCTCCGAGGCAGGGTTCGGCGCGGACTTGGGAGGGGAGAAGTTCCTCGACATCAAGGCCCGTTTCGGCCACCTCGACGTCGCCGGTGCGGTGGTAGTGGTGACGATCCGTTCGCAGAAGTACAACGGCGGCGTCGCCAAGCAGGACCTTGATGTGGAAGACCTCGACGCACTGCGTGCAGGACTAGGAAATCTAGAGCGTCACGTGGAAAACCTCCGGCAATTCGGGCTTAGCCCAGTCGTGGCCCTTAATCTCTTCCCCAGCGATACCGCAGACGAGCGTGAGCTCATGAGCGAATGGGCTGACTTCTTCGGCGTTCCGCTGGCTGAGGTCCGCGTCTTTGGGGAGGGCGGGGAGGGCGCACTAGAGCTCGCGGAGCTTGTCCTCGAGCACCTCGATGGTGATTCTCACCCCCTCTACGATCCCGCGAAGGGAGTCGAGGCCTCTATTGAGAAGATCGCTACCTCCATCTACCGTGCCGCCCGTGTGGAATACGGAGCGAAGGCCAAGAAGGACCTTGCCTACATCAAAGCCAATGGCTGGGATACCCTGCCCGTGGTTATTTCCAAAACGCAGTATTCTTTCTCGGATGATCCCCACGAATTAGGCGCTCCCAGCGGCCACGTCCTGCACGTGCGGGAATTGCTGCCGCGTACCGGAGCTGGATTCATCGTGGCCCTTACCGGAGACGTTATGACCATGCCTGGACTTCCTAAGAAGCCCACCGCAAACGCCATCGACGTGAACGAGAACGGCAACATCACCGGCCTGTTCTAGACGCAGCGCAGGTGAGCTGTAACTACCTCCAGAACCCCTAGTCTGTATCGGCCGTCGATCCCGGCCAGCCAGGATAGGCAGGCGGTGTGCCGCCAAAGGCAGGACATATTGCCTGGTGGGCGCACCAGCCGCAGAGCTTGGACGTCTTGGGACGGAAGTCCCCGCTGCGCCCATCGCCTTCAATCTTCGCCCACAAGACGCCGAGGTCGCGCTCAAAGTACTCGAGTTCTTCGCGGTTGGGGCTGAGAATCATTGAGTCCAGAACCTTGAGGTACATCAAGCGAAGCTGGGCCGGAATGGTTCCCAAGAGCCGCCAATACACGAGCGCATAAAAGCGCATTTGGAACTGGGCATCGTGGCTATAGCGTGGGCTGGGCTTCTTTCCGGTTTTATAATCCACCACGCGTACCTGCCCGCCCGGCGCGACGTCGACGCGGTCGATGAAGCCGCGCACAGGCACACCGTTGGGCAGCACGGTATTGACGTACATTTCCGTGTCCGCGGCGTCGAAGCCCTGCGGGTTCTCCATCTGGAAATAGCCCTTGATGAGGGAACGAGCCTCCACGAAGAACTCCAGCTCCTTATCTGGGGAGATGAGCTGGCTAAGCTCCGCGTCCTTTTCCGCCATGGTGGCCCATTCCGGCTTAATCATCTTCACTGCTGCCGGGTAAGTGCGCTCCTCGCGGGGGAGGTCATGCATGTGCTCGAGTACTGCGTGGACGAGTGTTCCACGCACCTGCGCGACAGTTTTAGGCTCCGGCAGGCGGTCGATGGCCCGGAAGCGATAAAGCAAAGGGCACTGGGTGTAATCGGAAGCCCGCGAGGGCGAGAGGGCTATGGGGCGGGGAGTGTTATGTGAAGAAGCCATGATCCTTTCAGCCTATCGCTTGCTTGTTCGTGGCAAGCTAGAGGGCATGAGTAATTCGACTGAGGACTTTCTAGATTTCATCGCTGCATCTCCATCTTCCTACCATGCCGCTGCAGAAGGCGCGAGGATTTTGGAGGCCGCAGGTTTTAAGCGCCAGGCAGAAAGCGAGAGGTGGTCAAGCACGCCGGGCGGCCACTACCTTATTCGCGGTGGGGCACTCATGGCGTGGTTTGTGCCGGAGGGGGCTTCACCGGATTCAGGGTTTCACATCATTGGTTCTCACACGGATTCCCCCGGGCTCGTGTTAAAACCGCAGCCTGATTTTAGCGCCGCTGGCTGGCAGCAGGTGGCTGTGGAAGTCTACGGCGGGGCCTTGCTGCATACCTGGTTTGACCGAGAGCTTACTGTCGCAGGTCAGCTGGTAACCAAGGACGGTGACCGCCACCTAGTCAATACCGGCCCGCTGCTGCGCCTGCCCTCCTTGGCTATCCACCTCTACCGCCAGGACGAGTTCAAGCCGGACCGCCAGCAGCACATGCAGCCGGTTCTGAGCGTGGGTGATCCGGAGACTTCCATCCTGGAGGTGATAGCGAAGCAACTGGGGATCGACGCCGGCGATATTGCCGCATTCAACCTCATCACCGCTGATGCCGCGCGCGGCGCTGTCTTTGGGGCGGGGGAGCGCTTCATCGCCGCCGGGCGCATGGACAACCTTTCCTCCGTCTTTGCCAGCCTGCGGGCCCTGACCCAGGCGGCAGGGGAGTATGAGGGAAGAGACATCCTCGTCATGGCCGCCTTTGATCACGAGGAGGTGGGCTCGAACTCGCGCTTCGGCGCAGCTGGTCCCATCTTGGATGATGTCTTAGGGCGCACCGCGGGTGCCCTGGGGGCTGACGCCGAGGATAAGCAGCGCATGTATGCGCGATCGAGCTGCGTCTCCGCCGATGCCGCCCATTCAGTGCACCCCAACTATGCCAGCAAGCATGATCCGGGACACCACCCGATCATCGGGCAGGGGCCCGTAACCAAGATCAATGCCAATCAACGCTACGCGTCTAACGCGGTAACCATTAGCCTGTGGGAGGCAGCCTGTGAGCGCGCCGGGGTTCCTTTTCAGCGTTTCGTGGGCAATAACGATGTTCCCTGCGGCTCGACCATCGGCCCCATCACGGCCACGCGTCTGGGCATCGATACCGTGGACGTCGGGGTACCCATGCTCTCAATGCACTCTGTGCGTGAAATGGTGGGCGAACGCGACCAACTATGGTTGGCCCAGGCTCTTGAGGCATACTTGGTGGGTTAAACACCGAAAAGCCTTCGGCTACAGCCAAGCCGGTGCTTGGCTAAAGATCGGCTTATACCAATACTCGAATCACTCTGAGGAGCACCACCAGCTATGCCTTATTCCGGGCCTTTCCATTACGGTGACCGTGTCCAGCTCACGGATGCCAAACGCCGTCACTACACCCTGGTCTTGGAAGAAGGCGGGCAGTTTCACTCCCACAAGGGCATCATCAACCATGACGACATCGTGGGCATGGATGAGGGCTCTGTGATTAAGTCGACGATGGGCTCCGCCTTCCTGCTCTTTAGGCACCTCATGGTTGATCACGTCTTGTCCATGCCGCGTGGCGCGGCGGTGATCTATCCCAAGGACTCCGCACAGATCCTCGTCGAGGGCGACATCTTCATGGGCGCGCGCGTCCTCGAGGCTGGTGCCGGCTCGGGGGCCTTGTCCATGACTCTGCTGCGCGCGGTGGGGCCTGAAGGGCACGTGTTTTCCTATGAGGTACGCGAGGATCACTTGGAGTATGCAGTTGATAACGTCCGCGAGTACTTCGGGGAGCAACCGCAGTGGTGGAGCCCCCGCCTTGGCGATCTTGGGGATGTCACCGTCGAGGACTTAGGCGGCCCAGTTGACCGTGTGATCCTAGACATGCTCGAACCCTGGGAGCATCTAGATACCGTGCGAGATCTCCTGATTCCGGGTGGCGTCTTCATGACTTACGTTGCCACCGTCCCGCAGCTGATGAAGGTCATGGAGGGAATCCGCGAGCTGCAGTGCTTCACCGAGCCCAAGGCCTGGGAATCCCTCGTGCGCGAGTGGAAGGTTGAGGGGCTTGCCACCCGCCCTGAGCACCGCATGAATGCCCACACCGCTTTCCTGATCTGGACCCGGAGACTGGCAGACGGAGTCACCCCGCCGCGCCCGCAGCGCCGCGCTCGTAAGTAGCCATTATCCTGCGAGGGCGACCAGGTGGGCAATTCAAGTAAGCCAACCTTAGTTATCGGAAGTCCTCGCGCGCTAGGGTGGAATCTATGAAAGTAACTACCGACCTAGAAAAGCAGGTCGAAAAGCTCTCCAGCCGCAACGTGAAGCTCGCTGGTCTGCTGCAAGAATCCCGCGATAAGCTGCAGCAGATGCTCGCCGAGGTCAATGCGCTCTCGGAGCCTGCTTCCACCTACGGAGTGTTCCTTGGTTACTCTGGGCGCGCGCATGACTCACGCCGAGACGCCGAAGTTTATACCAACGGGCGCCCCATGCGTCTGAAGATTTCGCCCTCCCTAGAGCCAGGAACCCTCAAGGTGGGTCAGCAAGTCCGTTTGGGAGACGGTTTCGTGGTCGTCGAGGCCTGCGAAACCCCTCGAATTGGGGCGCTGGGCACGATCAGCGAGCTGATCGGCACCGATCGCGCCATCGTGGCCACCGCCTCCGGGGAAGAGGAAGTCGTTGTATTGGCAGACGCCCTGCGGGCGAACGTGCGCGCCGGGGACACCATCCTCGTTGACTCCAAGGCCGGGCTGGGCCTGGAAAAGGTCCACAAGACCGAGATAGCGCAGCTGTCTTTGGAAGAGGTCCCGGACGTCTCTTATGGCGATATCGGGGGCCTTGAGGCACAGATTTCCCAGATCCGGGATTCCGTTGAGCTGCCCTTTCTTCATCCTGAACTCTACCGTGCCTTTGATCTACGCCCGCCCAAGGGTGTCTTGCTCTATGGCCCTCCTGGCTGCGGAAAGACACTCATTGCCAAGGCAGTTGCCAATTCCTTGTCCAAGCACATGGGAAGCACCTCCTCGAGTTACTTCATTAATGTCAAGGGCCCTGAACTGCTCAATAAGTTCGTCGGAGAGACAGAACGTCGCATTCGGCTCATCTTTGAGCGGGCCCGCGAGCTGGCCTCCACTGATTCCTCCCGCCCCGTCATCATCTTCTTCGACGAGATGGAATCCATCTTCCGCACCCGCGGTTCCGGGGTGTCTTCGGACATGGAAACCACTGTGGTGCCGCAGTTGCTCACCGAGCTTGACGGCGTCGAACAGCTCAGCAACGTCATCGTCATCGGTGCCACCAACCGTGAAGAGTTGATAGACCCAGCCATCATGCGCCCAGGGCGCCTCGACATCAAGATACGAGTCAATCGTCCGAACCGTCAGGCCGCGCGGGAAATCTTCCAGCGCCACCTTGGAACCACGGTGCCCTTGGCCGAGGAACGCGATCTCTTGGTCGAGGCTGCCGTCGAAGAGCTCTACTCCGAGCGTCCCTTCGTACGTCTGCACTTCAACAGTCAGGAGACCCGGGATCTGCATTACCGGGACTTCGTTTCTGGCGCCATGATCGCCAACATCATCTCCCGTGCCAAGAAGCTGGCCATCAAAGATGCCCTCGGTACTTCGACGGGCTCCGCAGGCTCTCAGCCGCAGATCCCAGCCGGGATTAGGTTCGCCCACTTGCAGCAGGCCATCGCAGCCGAGCAAGCGGAGTCAGAGTACGTTCCTACCTCGGCGAACCCGGAGGATTGGGCGAAGATCGTAACTGGCACGCAGGGCGGAGCCAAGGTGGTTAGGGTTGAGTTACTCGGTTATAGGAGCAGCACATGGCACGCATCATAGGCACAGAGACCGAGTACGGCATCTCCACTCCCACCGACCCCGGCTTTTCGCCGATTGTTTCCTCCACTCACGCGGTCGTGGCCTACGCAGCGCTCTACACAGGGGCACGCTCGCGCTGGGACTACGCCGAGGAGCACCCTCTGCGGGATTCCCGCGGCTTTGATCTCAAGCGCTATAAAACGGTGCCGGTCGTTGATCCAAATGCTATTGGCGTAGCCAACGTGGTTACCTCCAGCGGCGCACGCTTCTACGTCGATCACGCCCACCCGGAGTACTCCTCCCCGGAATGTAGCAATGCTTTCGACGCCATGCTTTACGATGTCGCGGGGGACGTCGTCGCGCGCCAAGCCGCCGCCGCAGTGGCGGAGCTGAGCGCGCAGAATACCTCGGTGCTCTCGCACCACGAGCCCTGCCCGCCACTGCGCCTCTATAAGAACAACGTCGACGGCAAAGGCGCGAGCTATGGTTCGCACGAGAACTACCAGTACCATCGCTCCACAGACTTCGAAGATATAGCGCAGGGGCTCATTCCTTTCTTCGTTGCCCGCCAGGTCATCACCGGGGCTGGCAGGGTAGGACTAGGTCAAGACGGCAGCGGCGCCGGTTTTCAAATCTCCCAACGCGCCGACTACATCGAGCAAGAAGTATCGCTGGAGACCACGCTCAACCGCGGAATCATCAATACCCGGGACGAGCCTCATGCGGTGGCGCGAGACTTCGGGCGCCTGCACGTCATCATCGGGGATGCCAACATGTCTCATACCTCGAATTTCTTGAAGCTGGGAATAACTTCCCTCGTGCTTGATGCCATTGAGTCCGGCGTGGACTTCAGTGATCTGCGCTTGGTCGACGCCGTGGCCGAAGTCTCGCGCGTCAGCCACGATGTGGACCTTCACCATCGACTCGAGCTGCGCGACGGGCGGCGCTTGAGTGCGCTAGAGCTGCTGGGGGAATACCGCAGTCGTCTCACCGCGGTCACCGAGGTAGAAAAGCAGGTTCTCGAATCGTGGGACGAGGTCACGGCCCTCTTGGCGAAAGACCCTCTCAGTGCCGCGCACCTTTTGGATTGGGTAGCCAAGTATCGCCTCATCCGGGGATACCTCGATCGCGGACTTGCCATCACGGATCCTAAGTTAGCGCTGGTGGACCTCCAATACGCAGATATCGACCCCCACAAGTCCCTCTATCACGCCCTAGTACGTAGTGGCCGGATGCGCGAGTTGGTCAACCAGGCTGAGATCGACGCGGCGGCGACCATGCCTCCGCGCGATACCCGCGCCTACTTCCGGGGTGAGGTCACGCGAGCATTCGCCGAACAGCTTCTCGCTGTCAGCTGGCAGAGCCTGACCTTTTCCCTGCCGGGCGGAGAGGCCACGATCGCCCTAGATGATACCCACGAACTCACCGAAAAGCAGGTGGGGGAGATTCTCGCTCGCTCCGCCAATGCCGAGCAGCTGCTGAGCAATCTTCAGCAACTAGGCATAGAGGCCGAGTATTCATAGAAGCCGAGTATTCTAAGCCCCAAGCAATAACAGCATTGAGCAAGCCATAACAGCTGAAAGGAAACGTCCATGTCGACCGAAAAATCCCAGATCTCTTCCCAATCCGGCGGAGACAACGGCGCAGAGGCAGAAGAAGTCGCCGCGGGCCAGGTCAGCATCAACAGTGCCGGAACCGATGATCTTCTCGATGAGATTGACGGTTTGCTAGAAAACAACGCCGAGGAATTCGTTCGCTCTTACGTCCAAAAGGGCGGCGAATAGTCCGTGAGCGAAGCCTCCGCAGCCGTCAGCCCCGTTTTTACCCGCCGCATCATGGGCATCGAGGTCGAGTACGGGATATTCACCAGCGCCACCCCTGAGCAGCGCAAGCTGACCCCCGACGAGGTCGCCCGCGTGCTTTTCCGGCCCATCATCGATGAGTACTCTTCCTCCAACATTTTTAGCCCCAACGCCTCCCGGCTCTATCTCGACGTGGGCTCGCACCCCGAGGTTGCCACCGCCGAGTGCGATAGCCTTACTCAACTCATCAACTATGAGCGGGCCGGGGATCGCGTGATGGATGGGCTGGCTAGAAAGGCTGAGCAAGCCTTGGAGGCCGAAGGCTGTGCGCGCAGCGTTTACCTGTTTAAGAACAACGTTGATTCGGCCGGTAATTCCTATGGCTGTCACGAGAACTACCTCATCAGTAGACACATGATCCTCAAAAATCTAGGCGTGGCTCTGCTGCCCTTTATGATCACCCGCCAACTCATCTGCGGTGCCGGCATGATAGCTCCGGCCAAGGGCAATGAGCCAGCAAAGTTCCTCTTGTCCCAGCGTGCAGACCAGGTCTGGGAGGGAGTTTCTTCTGCCACCACACGTTCGCGGCCCATCATTAATACCCGCGACGAACCGCACGGAGACTCCAAGCGCTTCCGGCGCATGCACGTCATCGTGGGTGATTCTTCCATGGCTGAGCCCACCTCGGCGTTGAAAGTGGGCTCTACCTTGCTCGTGCTCGAGATGCTTGAGGCGGGCTTCGACGTCCCGCGCTTCGCCGTCGACAAACCCATCAGCCGCATCCGGGATATTGCCCGCGACGCCACGGGCCGTACCCCGCTGCACTTGGAGGACGGTTCCACGGTCACCGCGCTCGAAGTGCAGGCGGCCTTTTGCGCACAAGCAAAACGCTGGTTGGAGCAGCGCGAAGACGCTGGCACACCCACCGCCGAGTTGCGGCGCGTAGTGGATCTGTGGGAGCGCGTCTTGGCTGCCATAGAGTCGCAAGACTTCAGCAAGGTCGACCGGGAGATTGACTGGATCATCAAACGCGGGCTGGTGGAACGCTACCGTGACAAGCTCGGCGGGGACTGGGGTCATCCCAAGCTCGCCCAAATTGACCTGACCTATCACGATATTCGCGCAGGCAGAGGCCTCTACGATATTCTTTTGCGCCGCGGCATGATCGCGCGCTGGACGCAGGATGAGGCCATTGAGCACGCCATCAATCACGCGCCAGACACCACGCGTGCGGCACTGCGAGGAAAGTTCTTGGCCGCAGCACACAGACTCAATGCCAATGTCACGGTGGATTGGACGCGCTTGAAAGTCAACCGCCCAGAGCCGCTCACGGAGGAGTTCCTCGATCCTTTCGACGCGGAGGATCCACGCTTGGATGAGCTCTTAGCTTACATGGAGAAATTTCACTCCTGAGAGCTTGGGCCTTCCTGGCGGCGCCTAGTTTTAGGAAAACTGGCCCGAAGACTTTTGATAAACACGTTGATAAGGAGCCTGCACATGGTTAAAGCGGAAGAACCCGCTTCGACACCCCGCTCTGAGGCCGTCGAACGCCTTACTAACCTGGCCTTTTCTCTCTTAGGGGCAGCAGGCTCTGGCGGCAGCCCTGACCGCAGCGCCGCCTGGATCCGCCTCAACGTCGAGGGCTATCAAGAGCGCAGCAACGAGGCCTTTGCCAAACTCATCAGCAGGGACGTGGCCACTCTGCAGCGTGCCGGCGTTCCCATTGTCCACAGCAGTGGGGAGGATGGGGTGATGTATCGCCTCAACGATGAGGACTATCAATTGCCCCCGGTGAGCTTTAGCCCCGAGGAAGCCATGGTTCTAGGTCTTGCCGGCGGAATTGGTCAGCCGGGTGGCCTGAGTGATTTCAGCCTCTCAGGCTGGACCAAGATTGCGGCCTCGGGCGCCTCCCGAGATCTCTCCGGCGCTCCGGCTTATACCGCAAACAATGACATCACTCGCGTCAGCGCGGATATAGTCACCGCCATCTTGACCGCAGTGCGCGCCGGTTTGCGCATTGTCTTTGATTATCGCCCCACCCCAGCGTCTACGCCACAGCGCCGCAGCATGGATCCCTGGGGATTAGTCAACCATTACAGCCGCGTTTACCTGGTGGGCTGGGACGTCGACAAGCAGGCCACCCGGGTGTTTAGGATCCTGCGCGTGAGCAACGTGCGCCGCTCGCGGGACTCTTCCACTCACCTCCAGCCCGCCGCCCCACTGCAGGAACTCGTCGTTAAGGCACTGCAGCGTGGGGACAGTGTCGACGCCGTCGTGCGTGTGCCAGCCGGCCGTGCGCAGGAGATCTCCCAGGCTGGTGAACAGATGGAAGGTGGCCTAGTGCGCCTGCGGGGTGTCGACCGGGACTGGCTGGTGCGCACCGCTGCCGGCTACGCACCGGAGGTCATCGTGGTATCTCCAGAGGAGATTCGTGCGGAGATAGTCGCCTTGTTGAGCGGTAAAAGCACACGCAGGCAAGGCCCAGTAACGGCTGTTTCCGCTCAGCCTGCGGAAGCGTCGGAGCCTGCGGAAGCGACAGACCCTGTGGAGGCATCCCCGCGGAAGAAAGGAAAGAAGTAATGGCCGCTGACGGCTCCCAGAAGTTGCAAGCCCTAGTGCGTTCTTTGAACCTCATTCCCTATTTTCGTACCCATCCGGACCAGACTCCCTTGGAAGCAGCGACTGACTTGGGAATGCGCCCGGAGGAGCTCAAGGACGCGGTGGAGCGCTTATTCTGCTCCGGCGTAGGGCGTAGGACCGAGGACTTGATCGACTTGTCCTTCAACTACCGTGACGGTGTCACCATCTACAACGACCAAGGCCTTGACAAGCCTCTGCGCCTGACTCCAACGGAGGCCGGGGCGCTGCTGCTCACCTTGGAATCGCTGGAGGCCATGCCGGGTCTGGTGGATTCGGCAGCTGTGCTCTCTGCCGCAGCCAAGCTGCGCGGGATTATGGATGAGAAGACCTCAGCCATCTACGATTCTCTGGCCGCCGCTGATCCTCGCCAGTCACAGGCCCAAGCCCTAGTGGCTCAGGGGTTGAATGAGCGCAGGAAGCTGGCGTTTTACTATTGGAGCGCTTCCTCGGACGAAGAAAAGTACCGTGTGGTCGATCCTGCCCGTATTTTTATCGTGGACTCCCACACCTACCTCGCAGCGTGGGACGAGCAGGTTCACGCGCATCGACGCTTTAGGATCGACCGCATGCGAGAGATTGAGATCCTCGATGAGAAGGCTAATCCGCATCTGCGGCAGCTCGACTTCGATCCTGAGGAACCCTTTGCGATGGAACGCCCACAACACGTGCAACTAGAGATTCACCAAGAGTTCACATGGTTAGCAGATTATCACGACATCAAGCTCGGTGAGCCGGTGGGAAATGGCTACCTATCTGCCACGATGCCGGTTGGTTCCGTGGACTGGTTCCTCCGCTTCGCCTTGGGGGAGTCCGATAGATTGCGGGTTACCGGCCCGAAAAAATTGGTAGAGGCGCTCGCGGAGCGCAGAGAAAAGGCGCTCGAGGGCTATACTCGGTAGCCAGTAATCACACGTTGTATTGTGGCCGCGTTTTCGCGCCGCGTCTAAGACTCAGAAAAGGGGAACCCATGAGTTTGGGACCTTGGGAAATTGCACTTATCGTCCTCGTAGTCGTGTTGCTGTTTGGCGCACGTAAGCTGCCGGAGTTGGCACGCTCGATGGGCCGTTCCATGCGCATCTTCAAATCTGAGGTAAAGGAAATGAAGTCGGAGAACGAAGATCCCGCACAGCAGGGTCAGATCGCCGCATCGAAGCAGAGCAGCGAAGAGTTCTGGAATAGCTCCGACATGCAGCCGGGACAGACTCAGCCCGTCAAGGGCCAAGACAGCACCCAGCAGCAGCAGTAGTTTTCAGCGGCTTGCCTTTTCCTTCACCTTTCCCTGTGGGGAAGGAAAGCGAGAGGTAGGTCGCTCATTTTTTCGAAAGAACATGAAGCATGTCTGATAAGGACGGCGCGCAAAAACAGCGGGCCTCGAAACTAGGCGCCTTTAGGCGTCTGCGCTCGGCCAAGCGGCCCAAGAATCCGCTTGGAGAAATGACGCTCGTCGAGCATCTCCAAGAACTGCGCCGCAGGATAGTCATCGCTCTCATCGCGATCGTCATTGGCACCACCATTGGTTTCATTTGGTACCAGCAAGCGCCTTTCGGCTTGCAGCCGCTCGGTGAGATCCTGCGTGGTCCTTATTGTGAGCTTCCTGCAGATAAACGCGCCAGTTTTACCGCAGACGGCGAATGCCGCCTGTTGGCTACCAGCCCCTTTGAGATGCTGTTGCTGCGTGTGAAGGTCGCTGCCCTCGCCGGTGCGGTGCTCTCTTCGCCCGTGTGGCTCTACCAGTTGTGGGCTTTCGTGGTGCCCGGACTGCACAAGCGTGAACGTCGAGTCACTTTCCTCGTCGTCAGCACCGCCGTTCTCCTTTTCGTTCTCGGCGCCGTCTTGGCCTACTTCATTCTCTCGGTTGGACTCGAGTTCCTCATGGGGCTCGGTGACGAATATCAGACTGCAGCGCTGACAGGTGAGAGGTATTTCTACTTCTTGCTGGCCTTGTTAGCAATCTTCGGTGTGAGCTTCGAAATCCCGCTGCTCATTGTCGCGCTCAACATGATCGGCGTGCTGGAGTATGAAACAGTCAAGGACAAGCGGCGGATCATCTTCGTCGTTATCATGATCTTCGCCGCGGCAGTCACTCCCGGCCAGGATCCTTTCTCCATGTTTGTGCTTGCGGCTTCCCTCGAACTTCTTGTTGAGCTGGCCTTCCAGTTCTGCCGGATCAATGACAAGCGCCGTGATAACACACGTCCGGAGTGGATGGACCTCGACGATGAGACGGCTTCCCCCTTGGATGAGGGCCCCGGCGCAGTAGGAAAGCCCACTCCCGTTTCCGCGCCTACCTCGACTAGTTCCGCACTGGCATCTGCAACAGGGGCCGCACGAGGGTCAACAACCCAGCCCACAAACGCGGCCTCCTCAGTTGCGACTGCTCCCACAGGCTCTGTTGCGTCTCACAGTGACAAGGCAAGTCATTCTGAAGAGGAAGAAAAGAAGTCTGACGGCGGCGCGCAAGGTCCTGCCGCCGGCTACTTCGACGATGTTCTCTAGGGAAGGTACCCTGATTCACTATGAGTCAGACACTGCTGGGAGAGTTCTCCGCAACACTTCCTTACCCCCTCGATGACTTCCAGGAGCAAGGCTGCCGCGTAGTCGAAGACGGCCATGGAGTGTTGGTATGCGCCCCCACTGGCGCTGGAAAAACCGTGGTGGGGGAGTTTGCCGTCTTCGTCGCCCTCGCTCGCGGCACAAAGTGCTTTTATACCACTCCTATTAAGGCGCTGAGCAACCAGAAGTACCATGACCTCGTTGCCGTCCACGGCGAAGACGCCATCGGCCTGCTTACTGGGGACGTCTCCATTAACCCGGGCGCGGAGATCGTGGTCATGACCACGGAAGTTCTGCGCAACATGATCTACGCCGAGTCCGCCGCTTTGGATAGGCTCAGCCACGTCGTGATGGATGAGATCCACTTCTTGGCTGATGCCTCGCGCGGCGCGGTGTGGGAGGAAGTAATCCTCAACCTTGACGAACACGTCTCCATCATTGGGCTGTCCGCCACGGTTTCAAACTCCGAGGAATTCGGAGACTGGCTCAGCACCGTGCGCGGAGACACCGCCGTCATTGTTTCCGAGCACCGCCCTGTCCCGTTGGATCAGTGGATGATGCTGGGCAAGAAGATCTTCCCTTTGTTTGAGCCGAGGACCCAAGGCCAAGTCAATGGCGAGTTGGTTCGCCGCATCCAGCGCCTAGAGTCTGGTACTGCGGATGAAGGGCGTTCGGAGTACAGCTCCCGCAAGAGCTTTCGGGCGCGGGCGCGGCACAAGGGTGGCTCCGGCGATGGGGAAGGATCATCGCGGGCAGGCCGCTCTGGCGCCCCGCGCGCTCAAGATCGCTACCGTCCCCTCGGGCGGCCGGAGGTGCTGCGTAGCCTGCAGGAGCTCAACATGCTCCCTGCTATTACCTTCATCTTTTCCCGCGCTGGCTGCGATGGTGCCTTGCATCAGTGCCTGCGCAGCCGCATGCACCTGACCTCGCCTGAAGAATCGGAGCGAATCAAGTCCATCATCGATGCTGGGGTCGAGGGCATCCCGGAAGAGGATCTGCAGGTGCTGGATTTCACGCGCTGGCGCGAGGCCCTCTCGCGCGGTTTTGCCGCGCACCACGCAGGTATGCTCCCCGCCTTTCGACACATCGTGGAGGAGCTTTTTGTCAAGGGGCTGGTGCGAGCAGTCTTCGCCACGGAAACCCTGGCGCTGGGCATAAATATGCCAGCGCGCACCGTGGTGCTCGAAAAGCTCGTTAAGTTCAACGGCGAGGCCCATGTTGATCTCACGCCGGGTCAATACACCCAGCTCACCGGGCGGGCGGGCCGGCGCGGCATTGATACGATGGGCAACGCTGTAGTCCAATGGGCACCGGCAATGGACCCACGGCAAGTAGCAGGCTTGGCCTCAACCCGAACTTATCCACTTATCTCTACGTTCCAGCCCGGCTATAACATGGCCGTCAATCTCCTGGGAATGCTCGGCTTCGAGGATTCGCTGCGCCTACTCGAGAAGTCTTTCGCGCAGTTCCAAGCGGATGACTCCGTGGTGGAGGAGACGCGGGAAATAGAACGCGCCGAGCACCGCGTACGCGAGCTGCGCGCACAATTGAGCGAGCTCATTGAGTCTCTAGCGCCGCCTACCCTCGATGAGTCCGATCCAGTCGATGTCATCGTGGATTATGTGCGCCTTCGTCGCGAGTTGAGCGATGAAGAGAAATCTTCACAATCTACCTCGGATACGCAGCGCAAGCAGGAGGTGGCCGCAGTCTTGTCTCGCCTCCAGGTCGGGGATGTCATCGCTATGGCTGGCCGCAAGCATCCTGTCCTGGCTGTGGTTATCACTCCGGCCAATCAGAGTGCGGATCCTCGCCCTTGGGTCACCACAGAGCAGGGCTGGTCAGGGCGTATCGACGCCGCCGGTATTGACAATCCGCCCATCCACGTCGGCCACATGAAGTTGCCGCGACCCGTGCAAAAGAATCCGCGGCGCAATACTAAGTTCGTGGAGGATTCCTTCCGCCGCAATCATTATGATCGTCCGCATAAGATGCGGCGGACTCCACGCCAGCGCCCCTCGCACCGCGTCGATGAGTTGCGGCGAGCCATCCGCAGCCACCCGGCTCATGGATGGCCGGCAACGGACCGCGAGCAGTTGGCGCGCCTCGTGCAGAAACTGCTGCGGCGGGAGCGCGATCTGGCAAGGCTCAATTCGACGGTTAAGCGCGCTACTGACACGCTGGCCTCCACCTTCGAGCGCATCGTTGGTCTACTCTCAGAGATGGACTATGTGGTCTTTGAAGGCTTTGGGGATGAACGCGTTCCCGTCATCACCGAGGAAGGCGAGCGGCTCGCGCAGATCCACAACGAGTCAGATCTCCTCGTGGCTCAATGCCTCAAACGCGGCATCTGGAACGATCTTGACCCAGCTGAACTCGCGGGGGTGGCTTCTCTGTGCTCTTTTGAGAACCGTAAAGCCACTGGTGGCGAGCCGCAGGCTGCCACGGAAGCCATGGGCGTGGCCATGGAGGCAACGTGGCGCATCTACACCGAGCTCATCTCGGACGAGAAGCGCCATAGCTTACCCATAACCCGGGAGCCGGAGCCGGGTTTTGCCCTGGCTATCCACCAGTGGGCGGCCGGTGCTCCGTTGGGATATTGCCTTGCAGCCGCTGCAGAATCCGGTGCGGAGCTTACTCCAGGTGACTTCGTGCGCTGGTGCAGGCAGGTTGTCGATCTACTCCAGCAGGTGGCGAAGACCGGATATGAACCTGATATCCGCAGCAATGCGCGCCGCGCTATCGATGCCATCCAACGCGGGGTCGTGGCCATAGGTGCTTAAGGCGGCAGGGCTGCTAGGCACGATAGTGCAGAGCTCAGTCGAGGGCAGCGCTCATTCGCCTAGCATTCACGCCCCAGTTTAAAGAGCTCCTATCGCACGCCTTAGTGCACCGCGGTGACTGCCTAATAGGGAAGTGGTAGCCAAGGGAGTTTGCACACCCGCGGGATCCAGTACGAGGGACTGGGTGGCGAGCACCTCGCCGGCGCCAAAGATTGGGCCTCCGGAATCTCCTTTGATTGCCCCAGGGCGGTTAAGTACCAGCCCGGCTGGGGCGACAAGCGTAGAGAGGTTGCGTGAAAGGCTCAGAGGGAGGGTGATAAGTGCCCGCCCCGGCTTTTCACTCGCGGTGGTGCGCCTTCCGCCGTAGCCGTAGGTGACAATGCGCTGCATCCACACCGCCCCGCGCCGGGTGACTGGTGGCAGGGCCCGCGCTGGGGCGGGGGAGTCAAGCTTGGCGACGGCGATATCAGTGCCACGGATCCTCCTCACCGCACTCACTGTGCGCCTAAATCCCGGCCCCGTGACTGTGATGGCAGGAACAGGATTGGCGGGAAGGCCTCGAAAGAAATGCGCACAGGTCAGCACGAAGGCGGTGGCCTTAGCCGAGTGGGCGCCGAGGTCTGCGGCAATGAGCACTCCAGAACAATAGCTAGTCGGCGCAGTTAGCCGGACCGTGGCGCGCCTCGCATCCTCCGGGAGTATCTGTCTTAGGTTCACATTACATACCCTAGCTGCACTCTCTGGCCAGTGTCCCTGCACCCGAGGCCGCGTAAGCGGCACGGGTAGCATGTCTGGCATGACTTTTACTCCGACAAGTTTCGCTCCCTCTGTTTATCTTGAACGCCTACATAAGGCTCAGAGCATTGTGGCGAGCACGGGGATCGATCTGCTCATCGTCGGCACCGGAGCGGACTTTGCGTACCTAACGGGCTCTTGGATGTCTTCCCACGAGCGCCTCACAGCGCTGGTGGTCCCGGCTCAAGGCGACTGCCGCGTCTTAGCACCGCAGACGGACTACCAGGATCTTTTCTCCTCTCCGCTGGGGGAGATAGGCGTGGAGATCCGCGGTTGGAAAGACGGGGAGGACCCTTATCGTAGTGCCGTAGAAGGCATGGCTAAGCCTGAGCGCATAGCCCTTGGTTCCTCTTTGACGGCCGACCACGTTCTGCGTTTCCAACAACTGCTCAGCCACGCGGAGTTCAGCCTGGCCACCTATGCCTTGGCGGAGCTGTTCATGAGCAAGGACGCTGCCGAGATCGCCGAGCTGAGCAAGGCGGGCGCAGCCATCGATGCGGTCCATGACGCCGTGCCACAGCTTTTGCAGGCAGGTCTAACGGAGGCACAGGTAGCCGCACAGCTGCACGAGAAAATCCTGCGTGAGCACGCTGAGGTGGACTTTGTCATCGTCGGCTCTGGGCCGAATGGAGCAAACCCCCACCACAGCTTCTCCGATCGCGTTATGGAGCACGGGGACCCGGTGGTCGTCGATATCGGCGGAACGCTGCCTTCTGGCTATCATTCCGATTGCACGCGCACATATATCGTCGGCGGTGACCTTGATGCCGCGCCTGCCGGCTTCACTCAGGCCTATGATGTCCTCCTCAAAGCCCAAGCCGCCGGCCGTGCGCAGGCAATTGCTGGTTCCACCGCCTCCGAGGTCGATGAGGTAACACGCCGCATTATCAGCGACGCAGGATTTGGGGAGTATTTTGTTCACCGCACTGGCCACGGCATTGGGCTTTCCACGCATGAGGAGCCTTTCATTATGCGCGGCAACGAGGTAGTTTTGCAGCCTGGCATGGCTTTTTCCATCGAGCCGGGAATCTATATGCCCGGCCAGTGGGGCATGCGTTTGGAGGACATCGTTGTGGTCGGTGACGCCGAGTGCATTTGCTTGAACGACGGCCCACGGGAGCTGCGTTAAGTGGCCGGCATACTCATCCTGGGAGGCCGCAGCGACATCGGTGACGAGATTGCCACACGGCTAGCGCCTGGAAATGACGTTGTCCTTGCTGCGCGTGGCGAACACGGCATGGAGGATCTCGTCCATGCGCTTTCAACAACGGCGGCCAGTGTCCACGTCATTGATTTCGATGCTTGCAACCAAACCGAACACCGGCAGGTATTCGAACGCGCCAGGGCATTAGCCGGTGACATCAACGTCGCCGTCGTTGCCTTTGGGATTCTCGGCGACCAGACCCGCGCAGAGCAAGACGAGGCGCACGCCTATGACATCGCGGTCGTGGATTATGCTGCGCAAGTATCGATGCTCACAGTGCTGGCCTCGCAGATGTGCAGCGGATATATCGTGGCCTTTTCTTCGATAGCCGGTTGGCGAGCGCGGCGCGCCAACTACGTGTACGGCTCTACAAAGGCCGGCCTAGACGCCTTCTGCCAGGGCTTGGCCGATAGGTTGCATGCGGGACCCCTGGCTTTGCTGACCGCTCGCCCCGGCTTCGTCATCGGTTCAATGACCAAGGGCATGAAGCCGGCTCCGCTTTCAGTGACCCCAGCCGACGTGGCCATGGCCGTCGTCGATGCAATGGACAAATCGGTGATCGATGCGCACGGGCAGGGGACTGACGCAGTGCAGGACTCCGTCCGCCTGCCCCGACTGCGCAGCCGCACGCTGTGGATTCCTTCCTCCTTGCGAATCCTCGCATGGATTATGCGCTGCGTTCCGCGTCCCTTGTGGCGGCACATGCCCCGCTAGCGAGCTTGCCCATGAAAGAAAGCCCCTAGAAGGACAGCTCCGGCGAGTTGATATCGAAGATGAAACCGCGCGGCGCCAGTACTTTCACTATGACCTCGGCATCGCCTTCCGGGAGGTCGTGAAAGAGCAACCCTCGCCACGGGGTGATACTGATATCGACCTCCAACCGCCCTAGGAGCGCCGCTATCTCGGCGGAGAGAAGCCCATCGGCTAAGCCTGCGCCGAGGCTGACACGAGCTGGATCTTCTTTGTCAGGCAGCCATCCGATAGGCAAGTGCTCGGCTTCGGGAGCGATGAGTTCTACCGCCTTGGCACTGTCTGTCTCAGGTGCAGATGCTTCCCTAGCTATCGCGGCTTCGATAAGCGCTGCGAGCTCATCAATAGCCACCACATTGCCAGTCGGCGCTGCGTCCTCGATGACCTCGTAGCCTTGTCCACGCCAAATGGCCCCGAGTGCGGGACGCTGCGCCACTACGTCACCAGCACCGCCATCTATGCCCACGAGGAGGCCTGGAAGTAGCGCGCGAGAATCTGTCTCAGCGCTCGTATGCTGTGCTAGGGCGCGGGCCGCATCCCTGGCAGGTGAAGACAACGGGGAAGCCAATAGCGGTGTCGGCGCGCTACTTATAGGCTGATCCCGCAAGAATTTTGGCAGGACGGTGGGGTTGAAGATGCCTTGAACCTGCGCCGCGGAACCGGGCAACAGGTGGATGGCGCCGTCACCCAGTTGCTGCGCCATCTCGGCCAAGTTCTGCCAATCGTGCCCAGTCATCGCGCCTCCCGCAGGGTGAAATCGCACGGAATCGGCGTAATTATTGTTTATCAGACCGGTACGGCTATTGAATATCAAGGGTAAAGCCATGCGGCTAGTCTAGCCGCGCGCGCTCCTCCAGTTACGCCTCCATAGTATTCGTGCCTCGCATCAAATTTACAGCCGTTCTGGGTAGGGTAGGGACATGCCGTTTTTAGTCTTCTTTGTTTATATCTTCCTCGAAACACTTGCATTCTGGGCCGTGTCGAGGTGGATCGGCCTGGGGTGGGCACTGCTTGCACTATTCGTGTGCATGTTCTTCGGAATGTCCATCGCAGGCTTCGAGGTCCGCCGCCTGATGAGCCACCAGGTAGTCAAAGGCGAAGACGGCGTTTATTACATGGACAGCAGCCAAGCGGGAAAGACCGCGGGCAACGTGGGCCTGACCCTGTTGGGAGGATTTTTGCTCTCCATGCCGGGATTTGTCTCAACGGGACTAGGAATCTTGTTGATTCTCCCGCCTACCCGCGCGTTTATCCGTACCATCGCCGCTGCGTCTTTGTACCGAAAAATTGAGAACGTGGGTGCACGCATGTACGAGGCGTCCCCGATGCACAACAACCACGCCAGCTATGGCAGCTTTGGCACACCACCCTCGGCTGCGGCAGGGAGCTCCCACCCCAGCATGGGAGGCATCGGCTCCGGCACGGAAGTCATCGAGGAGGAGGAAATCCACCGCTGGTCTGAGCAGGTATCACCGGAGGATTTTAGTTCTCCTGGCGGAACCGAAGGCACCAAACGCACAGACCACCCCGACGATTCTGAGGGACCGTCTGATTCTCCCCGCGGCGGTAAATAAGTGCTTATATCTCTTGGCCGCTTGGCGCTAGCTTTAGCGTCAGGCGGCATCACCTTTGCCTCGGTCAAGCCCCTGGGCTGGTGGCCGGCAGGAATAGTCGGCATTGCCCTCTTATACGTCAGCTTCATGCCTTGGCGCGGGCGTACCATTCCTACGTGGTACGGTGCCGTCTTCGCCTTCGCGCACGGCTTAGTCCTCTACCTATGCACGCTACCGTGGATAGGCGAGCTCGTCGGCCAGTTTCCCTACATCGCGTTGGCGTTCTGGTTGTCGTTGTATTCCCTGCTCTTAGGCATAGGAGGGGTAGCGATCTCTAGGTGGCGCTGGGGCTTCCTTGTTTTCCCTTTCTTTTATGTGGCGGTGGAGCTCTTGCGCTCTTCGGTGCCCTTTGGCGGGTTTTCCTGGGTACGCCTGGCGTGGGGCCAAATCGATGGCCCCTTGGCCTATCTCGCGCCTTGGGGAGGCCCGGCGCTCATTACCTTTGCCACGGTGGCCTGCGCAATGGGTCTTGTGGGAACCTTCGCAGCCAACAGCTGGCGCCTGCGGGGAGCTGGCCTTGCGGCCGTAGTTCTTCCGTTGGTCGCCGGGCTGCTGGCGGAGGGAGGCGTCAATAATCCCGCCAAGACAGAACGTGAGGTAACGGTAGCGGCCATTCAGGGTAACGTGCCGCGCACTGGACTGGATTTCGAGGGACAGCGCCGCGCAGTGTTGAGTAACCACGTCATGGAAACCCAACGCGCCGCGCGCGAGGGGGCACAAGTCGATCTCGTGCTGTGGCCGGAGAACTCTTCCGATGTCAATCCTTTCCAGGACGCGCAGGCCCGCACGCTAGTCGACGCCGCTGCAAACGCCATTAAGGCCCCAATTCTGGTGGGCACGCTCACGGAAGACGCTGTGGGAGAGCGCAACACCATGCAGGTGTTCTACCCCGATTCCCGCGTTGGCGAGCACCACTACAAGAAGTACCTGCAGCCTTTCGGGGAAACCATGCCCATGAGGGACTTCTTCCGGCATCTTTCTTCCTATGTGGACTACGCGGGGGACTTCAAACCAGGTGACGGGCCGGGAGTAGTCGACATGGCGGGAATCGCGGTGGGCGTTGCTACCTGCTACGAAGTCTCCTTCGATGAGGCTTTCCGTTCCTCGGTTCGCCACGGTGCGGGGATCCTAGTCTCGCCCACCAACAATGCCACCTTTGGCTACTCCGATATGACCTATCAGCAGCTAGCAATGAGCCGGCTGCGTGCGCTGGAGACGGATAGGGCAGTGGTGGTGGCCGCCACCTCAGGTGTCTCGGCTATAGTTCAACCGGACGGTTCTGTGAGCCAACAGACTGAGATTTTTGAGCCCGATCACCTCATAGCCACCCTTCCCGTGCGGGAGGGAGAGACTTTTGCTGTGCGTTTTGGTTCGCTCCTGCAATGGCTCATGGCTATCATTGGAATCGTCTGCGCAGTTATTGCGCTGCGTTACAACCGGCTGCCGCGCGCGCCGCGCAAGTCAAAGAAAACGATTGAGGAGCTTAGTACGCCGTGAGCACTATTACATTTTCCACCTTGGTGATCATTCCGACCTACAACGAGATTGAGAACCTCCCTCTCATCACCGGTCGAGTCCTCGAGGCAACCCCGGACGTCCGCATCTTGATCGTCGATGATAATTCTCCCGATGGGACCGGCGATCTGGCTGATAAGTACGCCGAGAGCAACGATCATATTCACGTCCTGCACCGTGAGGGCAAGGGCGGGCTGCTCGGGGCCTATATCGCTGGCTTCAAGTGGGGCCTTGAGCGTGACTATGAGGTGCTGTGTGAAATGGACGCTGATGGTTCGCACGCCCCTGAGCAGCTGCACTTGCTCCTCGAGCAGATCGACAAAGGCGCCGATCTGGTTATTGGCTCGCGTTATGTGCCGGGCGGGGAGACCGTCAACTGGCCGGCTTCGCGTGAGTACCTCTCGCGTCTGGGTAACCTCTACATCTCTTTCGCGCTTGGTGCCGGCCTGTCCGATATGACCGCCGGATACCGCGCATTCCGCCGTAGCTTGCTCGAGTCCATCGACTTCGATGAGCTCTCCAAGGCCGGCTACATCTTCCAGGTAGATCTCGCGTTCCGCGCGGTCAAGGAGGGCTTCGACGTGCGCGAAGTACCCATCACCTTCACCGATCGCGAATTTGGTGAGTCCAAGCTGGACGGCTCGTTTGTCAAAGACTCCCTCGTCGAGGTCTCGAAGTGGGGCTTGGCTCACCGTGCCGAGCAAGCCAAGGAGCTTGCCAGCGAAGTATCGCGCATGGCCTCCCATGAGCTCAAAGATGGCAAGCTGCAAGAGGGCAAGAAGGCCGTCTCCGTTGCGAGCAACAATATGAAAGACTTCCTTGGCGAGGTATCGCGCATGGCTCGCCACGAGTGGGACTCTTTCAAGACTAAGTAGTTCCTTGACTACCCATCAAAAAGTGCCTAACTCGGCCGCCACCAGCGGCGTGAGTTAGGCACTTCTTCTTGTGCGTGCTGACTCTATAAGAGTCAGTCACAGAGACTTACTTATTAGCCGCTTGCTGCTCCTTGAGCAGGCGAGCTGCCGTACGGCGACGCGACTTGAGGTGATCCATGCGCTCCTGGAGCAAAGACTCCAGTTCTTCCATAGAACGGCGCTCACGCAGCATATCCCAGTGGGTACGCGGTGGCTTGGCCAGCTTGGACTCTACGCCTTCCCCCTCCATGAGGGTGCCCAGCTGTCCGTTTTTGCACATCCATTCCTCAGGAATTTCTGCATCATCCGCAAAAGGAACCTCAAAGACATCGCCCGCCTCGGTCCGGTACTTAACCATTTGCCGCGGCGCAAGATCGTGGTCGCGGTCGGTTTCGTAGCTGACGGCACCCATTCGGCTGCCACGGAGTACGCGATCTGCCATGCAACATCATCCTTTTCAAAATCCCTGTGCTGGGCGCTAATTTAACGCCCAAAGAACAATAAGTATAACGGACTGGTAGGTAAGTTTGTTCCCACGGTCGCCCAAATGGGCTAAGGTGTTTGGGGTGATCCGTACCGTACGTCGTGACCAGCACAGGGGATCTTGTCAATGGTGTGGGAAAGAGCTGCCTCCTAACGGGCGGGGTCGACCACGCAAGTTCTGCAGCGCCTCGTGCAAGCAACGTGCCTATGAGCAGCGCAATAACGTTTCTGGCACCTCGATTCCCGCAGACGCGGTCATCTTGTCGCCACAGCGTGCAAATGCTCTAAGGGATGGCCTATTTGAGCTTCGTTGCTCCGCAGAAGACGTTGCAACGGCCTCCAAAGAGGGTGCCGCAAGTGAAGAACTAACACAGTTGTGCGCCGAGCTTGTAGTATTAGCACGCGAACTAGAGGAATTAAGATAGGAAACAATGAACAAGGTTCTTGGTAACCGCAAGCTCGTCATCAGCGTGTTTGTGGTGCTTATCGCTCTGGCCAGCGCGGTGGCGCTCGGGCCGGTTTTTTATTCGCTTTTCATGGGCAAGGGCGTCAAGACCGAGCCTATCGATACTTCCCGGCTGAAGGCAGCATCAACTGATCTCAACGGCGATTGGAAGGTTGTCAAGGGCGATCCCCGCAATCATTCCTCCGTGGGCTTTACTTTTGACGAGGTCCTTCCGGCTGAACGTACGAGGACCTCGGGTTCTACAACTGCCGTAACAGGCCAGGCCAGCATCGACGGGGGAGTATTGGAGTCCGGTTCCATTACCGTGGACATGACTCAGCTGGGTACGGATAAGAAGGTCCGTGACCAGAACATGAAGTCTAAGCTCTTCATCACCGAGAAGTACCCGGAGTCTAGCTTTAACATCACACAGCCTGCGGATCTTTCCGCGGTGCCGGATGACGGCTCGGTGGCCAAAGTCAAGCTCACTGGTGACCTGCAAATCAAGGATGCGAAGCGTCCCGTCACGCAGGATTTCGACGTCGTGCGCGACGGGGACCTCATCTTGCTGGGCGGCACCATTCCCGTCAACCGCCTAGATTATGACATCCAAACCCCTGACATGATCGCCGCCAAGATTGCGGAGAACGGCGAAGTCAATATCCGTATCGCACTGGCCAAGCAATAGGCCGTTTGCTTTAGACTTGGTCTAGTACTGAGCATCTAGTACTGAGCATCTAGCATTGAGCCCTCACAGTTGGCTCCGTGGCCGAGTATCGAAACAAGGTGGTGAAAATGTCCTCGCGACACATCATTCCGGCACTGTGGTTTAGGCTCGTGGTCTTACTCGGGTTTATCATCTTCGTCGGCTTCCAATCCATGTGGATAGTCTTGTCCGTTGCCGTCGCGTTGGTGGGGCTTACAGCGTGGCAACTACTACGGGCTTATCGCAGCTAAGTAGTACGTCTCATCACTGATAAGCCACAGAGCAGAGCCCATCACCTTTATTAAGTCACTGTTACTTTAATAGAGGTCATAACTGGACCCAGACGGGGAGCGTCTCCAATACTTCGAGGGTCAACAAACGCCCGGGCACGCTCAGACTGCAGCCTGGCATGAGAACAGTCCCCATGAGACGCCGCCAAGCATATGACGCGCCACACGTAGGTGGACCACAAGGCAGCAGAGCCCGCGCATAGCGTTTCACCGCTATCCATTATTGTCCGATAATGTACATTATGTCATTTAGGGCTTGTGTCGCCCTCCCCATCTGGTTGTGTTCTGTCAAACTTTACCAACTGCACCCCCTCCAAGCGCCGATGTAGCTACCGCACCAGACGGCATCGACAAGCGCGTGCTTTGATGAATCCGCCCGGCAGGCGCCAGTGATCGGCGATGGACAGCAAACGCCGAAGCCGACACCATACGACACCATAAATGCATGGAATGCGTAGAGCGCCCTTCGCCGCGGACACCCTTCACACGATGTCTCACAATGTACTCGCACCCAGCACTATGCGACTTGTCACCGTCTCATTGAATGGACTTGACAATTCATTTCATTATATGGACACCTATCGTCCATAAGGTAGTTATAATCTCTCTCAGTTGACAGGATCACCACATGTCCATCGCCACCACGGAGCAGTCCGAGCAGCCAGCGGCTGGTTCAACTGCACATTTAAGTAAACGGGACCGCTGTCGCATAGCTTTTGCCTCGACCATTGGCACCACGATCGAGTTCTATGACTTCTACATCTATGCCACCGCGGCCGTCGCGGTCTTCCCCTTCCTCTTCTTTCCAAAGACCGAGGACCCGAACTTAGCTTTGCTTCAGTCCTTTGCCACCTTCGGCCTCGCCTTCGTGGCACGTCCGGTGGGCTCCATCCTCTTCGGCCACTTCGGTGACCGCATTGGACGCAAGGCAACATTGGTTGGCGCGCTGTTGACCATGGGTATTGCAACGTTCGTCATCGGCTGTCTTCCCACCTACGCGCATATCGGCATTGTGGCTCCCGCACTGCTAGCTCTGATGCGCTTCTGCCAGGGCCTAGGCTTGGGCGGAGAATGGTCCGGAGCCGCTCTGCTGGCCTCCGAGACCGCTGAGAAGGGCAAGCGCGCTTATGCCGCCATGTGGCCGCAATTCGGTGCACCCTTCGGCTTCTTGATTGCTAACGGCTTCTTCCTGACCTTGGTTGCCACAATGGACTACACGCGCGGCGATGTCACCGGTCCATTCATGGAGTGGGGCTGGCGCCTGCCGTTCCTGGGTTCTGCTGTCATGGTCTTGGTCGGCCTCTACGTCCGTCTCCAGCTGGAAGAGACTCCCGTTTTCCGCCACGCTGTCGATACCGGCAAGAAGGCCAAGCGCCCAGTTGCTGAGGCCTTTAAGACCGCTGCCAAGCCCATGATTGTCGGCACCTTCGTCATGGTTTCGTGCTACACCCTGTTTTACCTGGTTACCACCTGGATCCTGTCCTATGGCATCGGGGATCCGAGCAAGGGTCTGGGCCTGGGTATTCACTACATCGAGTTCCTTGAAATCCAGTTGATCTCTATCTTCGCCTTCATGGTCGGCATCCCCTGTGCCTCCATCTTGGCTGATAGGCGTGGACGCAAGCCTGTCCTCATAGCCACTTCCTTCATCATGATCGCCTTTGGCTTTACCTTCCCATTCTTCTTGAGCATCGACAGCGCTACCACCGCCTCGGTTCTGGCCTTCCTCGTCATTGGCATGTTCATCATGGGCCTCATCTTTGGCCCAATGTCTGCGGTCCTGCCTGAACTCTTCCCCACCAACGTCCGCTATACCGGTTCGGGCATTTCCTACAATGTCTCCTCCATCTTGGGCGCGGCCATCGCTCCCTTCATTGCTACGTGGCTGGTGGCCAACGCGGGTATCGCGTGGGTTGGCTACTACCTGATCATCGTTTCAGTCATCACGCTGATCGCCGTCCTGTGCATGAAAGAGCTGTCCAAGGTTGACCTCAACCAGGTCTAAACCCGTGCTGGCAGTCCCCTAGCCTGCTGCAGCTCCCCGCCTCCCCTAGAGATCACGTCGTTCCCCGGCGGCTGCGCTACCTATTGGTGGTGCAGTCGCCGGGGACCTTTGATCGAGCGCTTTTAAGAGTGCGAGATTTGCCCGACTTAACGCAGACCTCTGCCGAGAATTCTCTCGGAGTGAAGGGCTAGTTGCTAATGCTGTAGTGCGACTGCTGATGCGGCAGGTAGTTCTCCAGACACACGTTGGTGACGTTGCCACCGTTTAAGGCAATCATGAGACGGTCGAGTTTAAACTCCCACTCGGGGCCAATGGTGCCGGCCAAATTGCAGCAGGACTCGACATTGTGGTGGAACTCGAGGAAGGATCCGCCATGTCCATCGGAAGATATAAAGACGCGAATCTCACGCTGAATGCCCTGGCCGTAATCGGAGCGAATATGCAGGAAGCTGGGTGCGGTGCACTCGACAACGGTGATCTCAATAGAGTCCTCCTTGTCCCAGGAGTGCAACTCATAAACGTGCTCTCGGTCAGCTACTTTGAGCAGGTTTCCGCACCAGAGTTCTAAGTCGCGGAGGTCAGTGATGTAATCCCAGACAACGCGCGGAGACTGCGGGAAGTCGCGAACGATGACAATCTGGCGTCCAGCGTCGGTATCGACGATGTCGCCGGTGGGTTCGAAGGCTTCTTCCTCGTACTCTAGGCCCCTTTCAAGGCCCTTAGTCTGCTTGGTCATTGCGCAGACGTTACTACCCACTATGCGAATTTATGCAATCGCGAGGAATGCTCCCCACCCTACTTCTGGGCTGGAGAGCATTCTTGGCGCAATATCCCCTGCTTAAGCGGCTGAAACTGGCTGCTTCACACGCTGGGGTGCAGGTGTCTTCTCGAGGGGGCGGCGCCGCGAGATAGCGGCGTAGATAGAGCCGGTAATGTTGGCCCACACCGCGGCAACGACTCCGGGCAAGGCAGCCTCTGGGGTGAAGAACTGCAAGGCCAACGCGGACGCCAGACCGGAGTTCTGCGTGGCAATCTCAATAGCCGCCGTGCGTGCAACGGCTTCACGCTGCCGGGTGATTTTGGCCAGATAATAACCGCAGACATAGCCCACAAAGTTCTGGATGGCCACACCGATGAAGACGACGAAACCAACGATCATGAGTGCCTCCTGGGACTTGGAGACCACCGCCATTACCACGGCACCCACGCCGAAGATAGCCACCCACGGCAAGACCGGAAGCACGAAATCAACGGCCTTGGTGGCCACTGAACGCAGCACTAGGCCCAAGATAACCGGTACGAGCACCGTCTGGACAAGCGACCAGACCATACCAGCACCATCGACCGCTGTGGTCTGCCCCGCTAGAGTCAACATCAAGAAGGGGGTCATGAGGGGCGAGACAAGGGTGGAAACGGAGGTCATCGCCACCGATAGCGCGACATCTCCTTTAGCAAGATAGGTCATGACGTTGGAAGCAGTTCCGCTGGGCACGGAGCCGAGCAGGATGAGTCCAACGGTCACGGCCTCGTTGAAACCAAAGGCCTTTGAAATCAACAGCGCACTCACCGGCATAACAATGTACTGACAGACCACGGCTAGGGCGATGGGGATAGGGCGCTTGGCCACCAAGGCCATGTCTGGCAGCGTCAGGGTCAGCCCCATCGAGAACATGATGACCATGAGCAATTGATTGGTGTAGTTGCTCAAAGGAGTAAAGGTATCCGGTGCCAGGAATGCCACCACCGCGCAGAGCACGATAACGAGCGGGAAGATGAATACCGCAAACTTTTCAGATCTGCCCTCCTGCGGTTCGTTGGCGCTGCTTGCCGTGTCTTCTGCGCTTTGCATGCTTTGCGTGCTGGCAGCGACAGTGTTGGTTTCTTGCGAAGAGGACATGAGCCTCTCACCCCCGTGACTTAGGTTTACTGAGGAATATGTGGAATTCGGCAGTGGCCTTGTTGCCCGGTTCGCGGGTCAAAAAGCGTGCAGGAGCCGCTCCAGGTCTGGGCGCCGATTCGCCGGATCGCGGCGGCACAGTGCCTATCGTGTCTACCGGTTCTGTCGGTATCTATCACTCTGGAGTTGTTAATGGGTTTCGCAGAGACTATCACACGTCCCATGCCCTAGGAACTTCTTTTCGTGCACTGGGACACGGGTGTCGTAGTTCTGTGACTCTATGCAGTAATATCCGACAAATCTCCCCTGCTTGAGACACTGATTAGGGTTGACTTACTATCCATCGACAGTTAAGCGGCGTTAGATTTGAGCCATGAAAAAGCTGTTAAGCCCCAATCCGGCCAAGATCTCCCGCCCGGCGGGCTCAACCGCCCAAGCCGACGCGGTGCCCTCAAAGTTCACCAATGGCTCCCCTCTCAATCTCATCAAAGATATGGAGGAAATCGTCGGCAAAGACAATGTGCACGGCAGACTGACGGATCTCGTCCGCTTTTCTTCCGATGCTGGTCCCTATCGCGCCATTCCGCAGATTGTCGTGGCGGCACGCAGCGCCAATGACCTCGCTCGTCTGATGAAGTACTGCCGCGAAAACGGCCGCCACATGACTTTCCGTGCGGCGGGTACTTCCCTAAATGGACAGGCCATGTCGGACGATATTCTCGTCGATGTCAAGACACACTTTAGTGGCATGGAAGTCCGTGAAGGCGGGAAGAAGCTCTGGTCGCGCCCTGGCGTTATCCTCGGCGATGCCCAGGCCATCTTAGGCCGAGACGGTTTCATGCTCGGCCCGGATCCGGGATCAACCTCCGTGTGCACCATCGGCGGCGTCCTCGCAGATAACTCCGGCGGCATGCGCTGCTCGCTCGAGCGCGATAGCTACCACTGCGTCGATGAGCTAGTCTTCGTGCTGCCTTCCGGGACCGTCGTCGATACTACGCAGGGTGACGCGGCCTTTCGAGGCCAGGAGCCGGAGCTCCACGCCCAGTTGCTAGAGTTCCGGGATCGCCTGCGCGCCGATACCGAGTTGGTGGAGTTCCTGCGCAAGAAGTTCTCCATCCGCAATACCAATGGTCTGCGCCTCGACGCCTTTTTGGACGAGGACGAGCCCGTACATATTCTCAAGCGCCTTTTAGTCGGCTCGGAGGGCATCTTCGGTGCCATCACTGAATCCGTTATCAAGACTGTGGCCTTGCCACGCGTCAAGGCAACCACTTGGGTCGAACTGCCCAACCTGCGTGACGCCGCCAGCTTTGTCCACCCCATCGTCGAGGCCGGAGCCGAGGCCTGCGAATTGCTCGTTGCCTCCGTCATGCGGCGCTCCAGCGAGCACTACTCCCACGCCCCGCAGTCCTGGCGCACGCTGGACGACGACACGGCGGCGCTGCTGGTGGAAATGGGCGGAACCGACGAAGCCGACCTCGAGGCCGCCATCGAACGCCTGAAAGAGGTGCTCAAGGATGCGCCGCTGCTGCGCCCTTTGGAGTTCGAGACCTCGGACGAGGGCATGCGCGGGGCCTGGGAGCTTCGCAATGGTCTCTATGGTTTGCTGGGCTCCGATCGCCCCAACGGCACCTCCTACCTCACCGAGGACGTCTGCTTCCCACCTTCAGACATTGGCAATGCGGCCGCGGATCTCCTCGACCTGCAGGCCAAGTACAGCTACCCGGAGTCCGTCATGGGCCACGCCGCCTTTGGCAACCTGCACTTCTTCCTCACCCCGCGATTCGACGTCGAGTCCGAGCGTGAAGCCTACGCCGAATTCTTAGACGAGCTGGCAGAACTCGTCATCGACAAGTACCACGGTTCGATGAAGGCCGAGCACGGCACGGGAGTCAACATGGCGCCCTTCCTCAAACAGGAATGGGGTGAGAAGGCCTGGGAGCTGATGTGGGAACTCAAGGACATGATCGACCCGGAGGGGATTTTGGCGCCCAACGTCAAGCTCAGCCGTGACAGCGACATTCACCTCAAGAACCTCAAGTCCTTCCCTAAGGTCGAAGATGCCATCAATCCCTGCGTGGAGTGTGGCTTCTGTGAGCCGGTGTGCCCCTCGCGGCACGCCACCGTCACCCCGCGTCAGCGTATCGTGCTGCGCCGCGAAATGGCCCGCCAGCCCGAGGGCTCGGAAGTACTGGCCAAGCTGCAGGAAGAGTATCAGTACGACGCGGTCGATATGTGCGCCGCTGACGGTACGTGCTCTATCCCCTGCCCGATTAGCATCGACACCGGCTCGGTGATGAAGCAGCTGCGCCACCAGCAGGCCACCCCGGCAGCCGAAAAGATCGCACTGACCACAGCAGAAAAATGGAATGTCGTGGAAAAGCTCGCGCGCGCCGGCGTCATCTCTGCGAACAAAGTAGGCAATAAGCCGCTGGAAATCGGCGCCAACCTAGCGCGCAACGTGATTAGCCCCGACCTTCTCCCCACGGTGCCAGGCCCGCTCCCCAAGGGGGCTTCCCGCCTACCGCAGACTCCTCGCGAGGGCGCGGGCGCGGTCTACTTCCCTGCTTGCATCAACCGTATCTTTGGACGCCCTGCGGGCTCTGCGGCCGATACCGTCGATCTCCCCCGGGCCGTCGTCGAGCTCGGACGCCGCTCCGGTCAACCCGTGTGGATTCCGGAGGACGTCGTGGGCGATTGCTGCGGCACCCCCTGGTCATCCAAGGGCTACGCCGAGGGCTTTGCCTACCAAGCTCGCAAGATCATCCGCGATCTGTGGGAGTGGTCCGACCACGGTGAGCTACCCATCATCGTCGATGCAGCCAGCTGTACCCACGGCTTGCTCGACAACGTGCCGCACGTCCTCGAGGGTGAGGACGAGGAAAAGTGGAAGCAGCTGCGCATTCTCGACGTCGTGGAATGGCTGCGCGACGAGGTTGTAGAGCACCTGCCCATCGTCCACGGCATGGGCAAGATTGCGGTCCACCCGACGTGTTCCACCCATCACATGGGCATCAGTGATGACCTCGTTGCTCTGGCAGATCTCTGCGGCGAGGCCAAAGTCCCAGCCGGTGCCATGTGCTGTGGCACCGCCGGTGACCGCGCGCTACTGCACCCGGAGCTCGTGGAATCCGCGACCCGCGAGGAGCGCGCATCCCTGTCGGCGGAGTACTTCGACGCCTATGTCTCAGATAACCGCACCTGCGAGATGGGCCTGGAGATGATCGCCGGGCGCAGCTACGATTCCATCGCCGTGCTCCTTGAGCGCGCTTCGCGTCCCGTGGTCACCCCTTAATTTCGGTCTCGATCTTCGGATCGAGCACCGACTTAAGCGTCCAGCCTAGCGCCGCCCACCGCGGTGGCGCCGGGTGGCGCCGAAGACCACCGAATCGAGCATACCCAGCTCAAAGAGCGCCTCACGCAGCGCGAATTGCAGCGCCCATAGACGCCGAAACACGCGGTCGAAACCGGCCGCCGCCGCCTCGCGCCTGTGCCCCTCGAAGAAAGAGCGCTGCTGCCGCAGCGACTCCAGGTAGTGCGATCCCAGGTGCGTCTGCGAGGTAACGCGCAGGCCGGAGTGCCTGTCGAAGAGTTTATGTACGTCCTCGGTTTCTCCGAAGTCGAGGCCCGGCCAGATATATGCGCGTAGAACCTGCATGGCGGATCGAGCCGGCGCGGTCAGCGTCGCGGTGGCGACAGTGGATTGCACCACTGCGCGCCCCTCATAGCCCAAAAGGCGATCGAGGCCCGCCACATAGGCTTTGCGCTGGCGCGGGGACAGCGCTTCGAGCTTTTCGACGCTGATTATCGCGTCATAGTGTCCACGCCACTGGGCGGGGCCTGGGACTGGGGTGTCTATGGTCTCCACATGGACGGCGTCTTGCGCCCCTTCTAAGACGAGGAGCTCTTGCAGGGCCGCGCGCTGGTCGACGTCGCTCGTAAGCACGTCAACCGTTGCTCTGCGTGAGGTGGCACGAATTGCCGCCTGCAAGCCTGCGGCAGGATAGACAAGCAGGTGAGTGCCTGGCTGGGTGCGAGAGAGATCCAAGAGCCAATCTGCCGCCCGCCTCTGGGCATCGCCCAAGTCATCGCGGTCAACGGCTTCAGGCACGCTAAACTGTGTGACGTCAACATAGTGGGTCTTCGGCTCGCGACTGCCTATCTTGTGCCGATAGTTCTCAACGCTCTCCCGCACCGTTGTTGGAACTCCTGAGGCATAGATCCCCCCGGATTGGCTCAGCCCGTCGCCGGCGGAGAAAGAAACCAAATCCAGAGGCAATTCTCCGGTTGAAGAATCTGTCACTGGGATGGCACGCGTGCGCGGCGCATAGTGAACCTCCAGCAAGGCGCGGAGAACTTTGACCAACCGGGTGGAGTCCGGAGTCTTCCACTCCCCGGCCATGTAGGACTCCGCCAGGCCCAGCCAGCCAGAATCCGCGAGCCTGAAAAACAGGGCATCATGTTCGATGATGAGGTCCGGCCCGGCTGGAGCTTTGCTATGCGGATCAAGGTCCAATCCCGCAGCAAAACAAGCTTTGGCAAACTCGGCTTCGGCGAGGCGCACCCGCGCCTTGGTGAACCTGCCGGAGGGGACGGTAGCAACGTTGGGCCACGCCTGCGCGTCGATCGATTCGAGGTGGGAAAAAGGGTGAGCAGACAAGAACTCGCAGCTCCTTTAGTAGACGTGTGCCGTCCTGCTGCGTGCATGACAACAAAAGCTGCATGAGACAGCAACTAACTATCACCCCAATATTAGTATCCCCGCAGTGACAAAACAGACAGGCATGCCGGTGAAGATCCAGTTAAACGGGGATAAAGTATGCATGTCCTATATCAAAGGACTATGCTATGGCGGTACCAAAAATATAGCTTTAGGAAGGTATCACTTCACCATGGCAGAAACTCCATACCGCCCCACCGGCGGTCGCCATCACGTAGTCGTCATCGGCGCCGGTTTTGGCGGGCTCAATGCTGTCAAGCACCTCAAGGGTGCAGACGTTGAGATCACTCTCATCGACAAGAAGAACCACCACCTCTTCCAGCCCATGCTTTACCAGGTTGCCACTGGCCTGATTTCTGCCGGAGAGATCGCTCCTTCCACCCGTCAGGTCCTGCGCGGACAAGACAACGCTCACTTCGTCAACGGCGAGGTCACCGACATCAATTTGGAGAAGCAGACCGTCACCGCAAATCTTGATGAGTTCGAGCGCACCTTTGCTTATGACTCGCTGATTATCGCCGCTGGTTCTGGCCAGTCTTACTTCGGCAACGATCACTTTGCTGAGTTTGCCCCCGGCATGAAGACCTTGGATGACGCACTCGAGCTGCGCGCCCGTATCCTCTCCGCCTTCGAGAAGGCAGAGCTCACGGATGATCCTGCAGAGCGCGAGCGCCTGCTCACCTTCGTCATCGTCGGCGCCGGCCCCACCGGCGTGGAGCTGACTGGTCAGATCGCCGAGCTGGCAAACCGCTCGCTGTCTGATGCTTATTCCAACTACGGCACCTCCGCAGCAAAGATTTACCTCCTCGACGGTGCACCCCAGGTGCTCCCTCCCTTTGGCAAGCGTCTTGGGCGCAAGGCTCAGCGCTCGCTCGAGAAGCTCGGCGTCGATGTTCGCCTCAACGCTATGGTCACCAACGTCGATGCTGACGCTGTGACTTATAAGGACATGAAGACCGAGGAGATCACCACCATCGCCGGTGCCACGAAGATCTGGTCCGCTGGCGTGTCGGCTTCGCCCCTGGGCAAGCTCGTTGCTGACCAGGCAGGCGTTGAGTCTGACCGCGCCGGCCGCGTGTCCGTTAATGAGGATCTCACCGTTGGTGAATACTCCAACGTTTATATCGTCGGCGACATGATTAGCCTCAACCGCCTCCCTGGTGTTGCCCAGGTGGCAATTCAGGGCGGCACCCACGCCGCCAAGCTCATTGAGGCCAAGGTCGACGAGGAGTCCACCGCCAACGAGAAGGAAGCTTTCGACTACTTCGATCGCGGTTCCATGGCCATCATTTCCCGCTTCAATGCCGTGATGAAGATTGGCAAGACCGAGATCACCGGCCTTCCTGCTTGGTTGGCGTGGTTGGGTCTGCACGCCTCCTACCTGGTTGGCTTCCGCAACCGCTTCGTCACCGTGTTCAACTGGCTGGGCAACCTTGTCTCTAGGGATCGCGGACACCTTAACTTCACCCTCCAGCAGCGTGATGCTCGCAACATCATCAACAAGGCTAACGAGAAGTAATTCTTTTCAAGGCTTTTTGTTTTTTAAGCTTATTGATTAGGCCTCTAGCCCCCGCTCTCCTGCAGCATGTGCCGCAGGAGAGCGGGGGCTTCGTTCGTTTTGCTTTCTTTCCCTTTCCCTTTACTTCCCCGACCTTTCCTGCACCAAAATGCCCCAAAAATGCAGCACAGCACCCCATGTGCACGGCGCCTTGTGGAGACGTGCCAGACAACCTTCTCGGGGGGCCTTGGTGTGCAGATTTGCTAGAGTCGAAAGTGCAACCTGGGGTGCTGCAGATGCAGCTGAGATTAGACCCATAGAACCTGCACTTAGTTAGAACTAGCGAAGGGAAAGTTGTGGATAGCGCTTATTCACGCGCACGCGAAGCCGTGCGCAGTAATGCCCCACTCATTCAATGTTTGACAAATTCCGTGGTCATGGACGTCACGGCCAATGTCTTATTAGCTGCTGGAGCCAGCCCCGCCATGTGCGATACCCCGGAGGAAGCCGGTGCATTCGCGCAAGTCGCACAAGGAGTCTTAATCAACGCGGGGACGCCTTCACAAGAGTCTTATGCGGGCATGCGAGCGGCCATCGCCGGCGCTAATTCTGCTGGAACTCCGTGGGTACTGGATCCAGTCGGCGCAGGTGCCTTGGCCTACCGCACCGAGTTCATGCTGTCGATTCTCGGGGAAAAGCCTGCTGCCATTCGGGGCAATGCCTCTGAAATCATCGCGCTTTCCCGCGCCGGTGCTGGCGGCCGCGGCGTCGATTCCACGGACGGCGTCGATGCAGCCTTGCCTGCTGCCCTGGCCCTCGCGCGCCGCACTGGTGCGGTCGTGGCAGTTTCCGGTGAGCGCGATCTCATCGTTCGCGTCCAGGGTGGTAGCGAGCGGGCTGTTTATCTGCACAGCGGGGATCCGATGCTGCAGCTAGTCATCGGTACTGGCTGCTCCCTCGGTGCTCTCGTAGCTGCTTATCTTGCTGCTTGGCAGGACCCTTTTGAGGCAGTCCTAGCCGCCCATGCGCATATGGGTGCAGCCGGTCAGGTAGCTGCCAGCACATGCCATGCGCCCGGTTCCTTTGCCGTGGCGTGGATAGACGCGCTCTATGAGCTTGACGGTCAAGCCATCGCCTCGAGCGGCCGAATAGAAGAAATCGCGCAGGTATAACAGTGTCTGATTCATCAAGAGCCGGCGCAACAAGAGGCATTGATTGGTCCCTCTATCTCGTCACCGATCCCTACTTGGGCGGAGGCCGTGAGGAGGTTGTCGGCGTCGTCCAGCGCGCACTAACTGGCGGCGTTGGGGTGGTCCAACTGCGCGACAAGGAGGGCAGCGACGCCCAGGTCGAGGAAACCGCCCGGGAGCTGCTAGCGATTCTGGGTGATGTCCCGCTCTTTATCGATGACCGGGTTGAGGTTGCGGCTAAACTGGACTGTCACCTGCACATAGGGCAAAATGATATGCCGCTTGCACAGGCCCGCGCGGCCCTTGGACCCGAGCAATTGATTGGCCTTTCTGTAGGAAGTGATGCCGATCTTGATGCCCTCGACGGGCTTGCAACGACCTCCCCACATCTTTTGCCGGATGTCGTCGGTATCGGCCCGGTGTTTAACACCGCTACAAAACTCGATGCGCCGTCTGGCCTCGGAGTGAAAGAGGCCAGACGCCTTGCCACTCGCGCGAGTGAGCGCGACATCCCAGCCGTGGCGATCGGCGGAATCAATGCCGACAGTGTTTCTTTCCTAGCAGGCTCGGATTTCTCCGGGGTCTGCGTAATCAGCGCAATCATGGCGGCGCAAGACCCTGAAGCCGCCGCCCACACTCTCAAGGAGAAGTTTCATGGCTAAAAATCCAGACCGGGAATCTGCAGTCATTCCACGCGTACTATCCATCGCCGGAACAGATCCCACCGGAGGTGCCGGGATCCAGGCGGATCTCAAGTCCATCACCGCTGCAGGTGGCTACGGCATGAGCGTCATCACTGCCTTGGTCGCACAGAATACCCAAGGTGTGCGCAGCGTACATGTCCCGCCGTTGGATTTCTTAAAAGAGCAGCTTGTTTGTGTGGCGGACGATGTGGAGATTGATGCCATAAAGATCGGCATGCTCTCAAGCCAAGACATCGTCGCCGTGGTCTCTGAGTTTCTTACTGAGATTAATTCTGACAGTGATGCTGACAGTGAATCTGAAGCTGCTTCTCATCGCACGCGCCGGAGCATTCCGGTGGTGCTAGATCCGGTCATGGTGGCAACGAGCGGCGATCGCCTACTGGATGAGGCGGCGGAGGAGGCAGTGCGTAAGCTATGCCGGCAGGCCACCGTCATCACCCCTAATCTCAAGGAGCTGGCCGTGCTTACCGGCACGCCTGAGGCCACCACCCTCGAGGAGGCTATCGCCACCGCCCAGCACTGGGCGGAAGATGCTGGCACGACCGTCGTTGTCAAGGGAGGCCACCTTAGTTCCGGTGCGGCAGACAATGCGGTTGTAGAGCCCACGGGGGCCGTATACCGCGTGGCCTGTCCGCGAGTAGATACCGAGAATACGCACGGCACGGGCTGCTCGCTCTCTTCTGCCCTCGCCACCAAACTCGGCGCCGGGCACAGCCTGCCTGCCGCCTTGGAGTGGTCGACGCAGTGGCTGTACGAGGCCATCTCCTACGCTGAAGAGCTCCTTGTGGGCAAGGGTCATGGCCCGGTAGATCACGGCCACCGTGCCCGTCGCCTGAGTGTTGCTGCCTCGTCTGAGCCCCTGCGCCACTTCACCTCGCTCGAGTCAACACTGCCGGCGCCGCGTCCCCACGTGGCGGCCGCTGGGTCGCATACGCAACGTCTGTGGGATCTCACGGGTGACGCCTGGGAGCAGATAACGGCGTTGCCTTTCATCCGCTCGCTCGGAGAAGGTTCCTTGAGTCCGGAACACTTTTCTTTCTATCTGGATCAAGATGCCCAGTATCTCTCGCGCTACTCAAAGGCGCTGGCACGCTTAGCTTCCATGGCACCGGACGCGCAGGCACAGCTGCATTGGGCGGGCGGCGCGGCCGAATGCATCGAGGTCGAGTCGGCGCTTCATCGCGACTGGTTAGGTGGGCAAATAAGTACCGCGCCATCTCCTATTACCAATGCATACACGGACTTCCTCATCGCCGCGACCCATGGCGAGGACTACGTCATCGGCGTGGCAGCTGTCCTCCCCTGTTACTGGCTTTATGCCGAAGTAGGGCTTGAACTGGCGGGTCACAACCACCCAGAGCACCCCTACCACGACTGGCTCTCACTTTATGCAGGAGAGGACTTCATTAACGGAGTGCGCGCCGCTATCGCAATTGCTGAGAAGGCTCTAGCGGCCGTGGACGAAATCACTCGCGAGCGTGCCTGCCGTGCTTATCTTTCGGCCGCTTTCCACGAGGTGGACTTCTTCGATCAGGCCGATCGTCGAGGCTAATCCAGGAGGTCTGCGCCCGGCCGAGAAAACACCGCGACGAGGAAAGTGGAGTTTTCACTAAAGCGGCGCAGATCCCAGGAAGAGAAGCGGAAGTCGAGGTTGAAGCCAACACTTTGCGCCAATTCGATGAAGTCTTCGAATAGCCATCCGCGGCCTTCTCCGAAGCCTGCGACGAAGCGTCCGCCAGGGTGCAGCGAATTAAAGATATTCCGCAGTGCCTGCTCTCTGCCTTCAACGGCGATGAACGCCATGACGTTTCCGGCCGCTACGGCGAGGTCGAAGTCGCCTGCGGGGACTTCATCGGTGGAGAGATCCCCGACTACCCATGTGCCTTCCGGATGATCTTCCTCAGCGTGGGCGATGAGAATGGGATCAACATCGACGCCGACCACGGTGTGCCCGCGGCGAACAAGCTCGCCGCCCAGCCGGCCGGATCCGCACCCTGCATCGAGGACCCTGGAGTGGCGTTCTACCATGGCATCGACCAAGCGCGCCTCGCCGTTAATGTCTTTTCCTTGGGCTTCCAGGATCTTCCACTTCCGAGCGAAGTTCTCCGAATGTGCAGGATTGGCTGAGGTAAGGTCTTTCCAGGTAGGCATGGAATCAGTATAGGCCTTGTATCGGTGTAGGCTTTAGTCCGCGCTAGATAGGCTCTCGCCTGCCATTGATTAAAGTGAAGGAGGCTCTCAGGATGCCCGCAGTACCGTCTCCATTTCGGCCACGCAAGAAAAGTGAGCCTCCGAAGGACTCCCTCATCAAGGTCCCCGTGGAGAGGGCGATCGAGCATTGCCGGGTATTCGTCGATGGTGAGGCGCTGCCCGGAGAATTCACTGCGCATTCTGCCATGAAGACCGTCGAAGAATACGGTCGCGGCTTCGTCTGGGTTGGCCTGCACGAGCCGCTCGAGTCTCAGATGACCAAGGTCGCCTCGGAGTTCAATATCCACGAACTCATCGTTGAGGACGCAGTGCAGGCGCACCAGCGCCCCAAGCTCGAGCGTTATGACGATCAGCTCTTCGTGGTGGCCCGCTCCGTCAACTACCGCGACCACGACGAAGTGGCGGATAAACGCCAGATCATTTCCACCGGTGAGATCCAGATGATCATCGGCTCCAACTTCATCATCACCGTCCGTCACTCCGCGAAGCTGCCCAACTTGGCCTACACGGTTCAAGATGAGCAGGATCTCGTTGAGCTGGGCCCGGTGGCGATGGCGTGGAAAATCCTGGACATGATGGTGGACCGCTACTCCGAGATCGTGCGCCTTATCGGGATCGAGGTCGATGAGATTGAAGAGGAGGTCTTTACTCCCCAGACCAAGTTCAACATCGACCGCATCTACATGTTCAAGCGCGAGATTCTAGAGATGAAGCACGCCATCGATCCGCTCTCCACGGCCCTGAAAGCGATGATCTCGGATCACAAGGATCTCATCTCGAAGACGATCCGTTCCTATCTGCGTGACGTCAACGACCACGAGCTCGTGGTCAAGGATCAGGTGGCTTCCTTCGACGAGCGCCTTAGCTCGCTTATCGACGCCTCCGTGGCCAAGGTAACCATGCAACAAAACACCGACATGCGCACGATTTCTGCCGTGGTCGGCATGTGGGCTGCTCCCACCCTCGTGGCCGGCATCTACGGCATGAACTTCGATATCATGCCGGAGCTGCACGTGGCCTGGGGCTACTACATGTCCTTGGGGCTGATGGTCTTCGTAGTTGCGGTTATGTTCTGGTGGTTCCGCCGCAACCACTGGCTCTAGCCTCTAGCCCCTAATCATCGTGCGCAGGGTGGTGCGCGCGACCAGTTCGCCGTCTTGGCGCATTTCGACGTTCCAGAGGTGCGTAGTCTGCCCAATCTGAATGGGAGTGGCCACAGCCTCGATGATTCCGGCGCTGACGGGTTTGATGAAGTCAGTGGAGTTATTCACTCCGACGGCGGGAGCCTGGGCTGCGACGATGCTGGCGATGGATGCCGTGGACTCCGCAATCGAGCAATAAAGCCCGCCGTTGGCCACGCCCCAGGGCTGGTGGTGCTCAGGGGTTACTTCCAGCTCGGAACGCACTTCACGTGCAGCGATATGGGTCAGGCGAATACCCAGTAGGGCTCCTAAGCCCATGTTGTTGCCGTTGAAGAGTTCGAGCTCTTCCGCCTTGAGCGGGCGCTGTCCCGCAGTGGCGATGAGTTTTTGCATGGCGGTTAAGTGGTCCATGCTTGGACAGGATACTGGGTTCGCGTGACGTAGACTATCCAGCATGACCAAAAAGAATGATCTCGCTCAGATAGGCGTAGTGGGTTTGGCCGTCATGGGTTCGAACCTCGCTCGCAACTTCGCCCGCAACGGCAACACCGTTGCCGTCTACAACCGCAGCCCGGAAAAGACCCGCGCACTCATCTCAGAGCACGGCTCCGAAGGCAATTTCATTCCTTCCGAGACCGTTGAGGACTTCGTCGCTTCCCTCGAGCGCCCGCGCAAGGCCATCATCATGGTCAAGGCCGGTGCGGCGACTGACGCTGTCATCAACCAGCTCGTCGAAGCAATGGATGAAGGCGACATCATCATCGATGGCGGCAACGCCCTCTACACCGACACCATCCGCCGGGAGAAGGAAGTGGCCGCCAAGGGCCGTCACTTCGTCGGCGCCGGTATCTCCGGCGGTGAGGAAGGCGCCCTCAATGGTCCTTCCATCATGCCTGGCGGTCCCGCCGAGAGCTGGGAGACTTTGGGCCCCATCCTCGAGTCCATCGCCGCCAAGGTCGACGGCGTGCCCTGCGTGACCCATATCGGCCCAGACGGTGCCGGACACTTTGTCAAGATGGTGCACAACGGAATCGAGTATGCCGATATGCAGGTCATCGGGGAGGCCTACCAGCTCCTGCGCTATGGCGCTGGCATGGAACCGGCAGAGATTGCGGAGACCTTCAAGGAGTGGAACTCCGGCGACCTCGATTCTTATCTCATCGAAATCACCGCCGAGGTTCTTGCCCAGACCGATCCGGATACCGGGCGCCCCTTGGTGGACGTCATCGTGGATGCGGCCGGACAAAAGGGCACCGGCCGCTGGACCGCCATCAACGGCCTAGAGCTTGGCGTGCCCGTCACCGCCATCGCCGAGGCAGTATTCGCCCGCGCTCTATCTTCCTCGGCGCAGCAGCGTCAGGCCGCCCAGGAAGGTGAGCTGCCCTCGGGTGACTTGCCTGCGCTCGACGTGGATAGGGCCGCGTTCATCGAGGATGTACGCCGCGCGCTCTACGCCTCCAAGCTTATCGCCTACTCCCAGGGCTTTGATGAGATCAAGGCTGGCTCCGATCAGTTCGATTGGAATGTCGATCCTCGTGATCTGGCCACCATCTGGCGCGGCGGATGTATCATCCGGGCCAAGTTCCTCGACCGGATCCGCGAGGCCTATGACAACAACGCCGATCTGCCCGCCCTCATTCTTGATCCCTACTTCAAGAATGAACTCGCTGGCCTCATAGATCCTTGGCGCCGCGTCGTCGTAGCCGCCACACGCTTGGGTCTTCCCGCACCTGTATTTTCCTCGTCGCTGTCTTATTACGACAGCCTGCGGGCCAAGCGTCTTCCTGCTGCCCTCATCCAGGCACAGCGTGACTACTTTGGTGCGCACACTTTCCACCGCGTCGACAAGCCGGGCGTCTACCACCTGGAATGGTCTGGAGATCGCTCCCTGACCCGCACCGAGAACTAGGAGCAACGCAAATAGGGCTAGTCCCAGGGCGGGCGATGCCGGGATCGTAGTGCGCTCGCTATAGACTTGAGCGCAATGACTACTTTTGCCGAACTCGGTCTCCCCCGCCCCATCACTAATGCCCTCTCCCGTCAGGGAATTGAGTCGCCCTTCCCCATCCAGGAAGCGGCGATCCCTGACGCCTTAGCCGGCAAGGACGTGCTCGGCCGCGGGCCCACAGGCTCAGGAAAGACTTTCACCTTTGGTCTGCCCATCATCGTCCGCTTGGCCGCTTCTGGTGCCTCCAAGCCGGGACGACCCCGCGCGTTGATTCTGGCCCCCACCCGCGAACTGGCAACCCAAACCCAGCAGCGCCTCGATGAGCCGGCCAATGCCATGGGCCTGCGCGTGCTTTCTGTCGTAGGTGGCGTCAACATCAACCACCACATTCGTTCACTGGCACGCCCGGTAGATATTCTCGTGGCCACCCCAGGCCGCGCACAGGATCTCATCAATCAGGGCAAGCTTTCTTTCGCCGATGTTGAGATTACCGCGTTGGACGAGGCCGATCAGATGGCGGACATGGGCTTTCTTCCCCAGGTACGCAAGCTTTTGGCTCTAACGCCCCAGCACGGCCAACGCCTACTGTTTTCAGCCACCCTTGACGGAGACGTCAATAAGCTGGTCAACCAGTTCATGCACTCCCCCGTCACCCACTCCACTGCCCCGGTTGAGGCTGCGGTGGACACCATGGAGCACTTCCTAGCTCTGGTTGGGGACCGCGATGGCCGCAACGAAGTCGTGCTGCGTTTGGGCGCGCGCGCTGGCAAGACCATCATGTTCATGCGCACCAAGCACGGCGTTGACCGCCAGGCCAAGAAGCTACGCCGAGTGGGAATCAACGCCTATCCACTCCACGGCGATAAGAGCCAAGGCGCGCGTACCCGTGCCATCGAAGGTTTTAGCAGCGGAGAGATTCCCGTCCTCGTAGCAACGGACATCGCCGCGCGCGGAATCGACATCAACGATGTATCCCTCGTTGTCCACGTCGATCCGCCAGCCGAGCACAAGGCTTATCTCCACCGCGCCGGGCGTACTGCCCGTGGTGGCGCCTCTGGCAAGGTCATCACTCTGGTGCTCGATGAGCAGCGCAGCGAAGTCAACAAGCTCATCAAGAAAGCCGGCGTCGAGGCCACAACCTTCGATCTCACCACGCGGGAGAATCCTGCCAGCGCTCCGGAGCTCGCCCAGATAACTGGCGCTCGTAAGCCTTCGGGCACCCCTTTGCCCCCTCCGGGTCAACCGGCACAGCAGCCCTCAAAGCCCAATGGCCGCAAAGACGGTAGCTTCGAATCCACTGGTGGCAACCATGGTGGGCGCGGAGGCCGCGGCGGAAACAGCCGGCGTGGCGGCGGGCGTAGTGGCTCGCGGCGCGGCTCTGGTGATAACGCCGGTGGCCGCGGACGTGGCCAAGGCTCGGCGTCTCGTCATGGCGGTGGCAATCGTCGCAGCGGCGGGCGCTCCGGACAGCGCTAAAGCCGCGCTATGTCGTGGGCTTTAGCCCCGTTGTTTGTCAAGAAGTAGGTGAAGGGACGCTCGTGGAAGTACTCGAGCCGGCACAATGGCGCGCCGCAATGCAGCGCCACCAAGAACGGGCGGATGATCGTCTTTCTCGATACCGCCACGCAGGTGGCTATCATCCCGTCTTCGACTTTCTTTTTGAGTACTACCCTGTCCGTCCCTCTCATCTGCGGCGCTGGCACCCTGGTTTCGGCTTCACTCTCGCTGTAGACGGTGGCGAACCCGCACCGCATGCTCAGTGGCGTGACTATCACCGCACAGATCAGGGTATAAGTCTCGACCTCGCGGAATTCTGGGCCCGTCGCGGTGAATCAGTTACCTTCATGCGCGACTTTCTTTGCAAGAGTGCAGAAAACCCCACCTCCTTCGACTGCTTCGGGCTCCACGAATGGGCCATGGTTTACCGTACCGAGCAGCCGCGACACAGCCTGCCCTTGCGTTTAGGCGCACGGGGAACAGATACGGTAGTAGAAAGCCACCGCATTAAATGCACGCACTTTGATGCCTATCGCTTCTTCACCGAGCCGGCCCGCCCCCTCAACCTCACAGTCTTGTCGCGGGAACGCCAACCAGCAGATGATCAGTGTGGATGCGTGCATGCCACTATGGATCTCTATAAGTGGGCATGGAAGCTCGGCCCTCTTATCCCCGGAGAACTCTTCCTCGACTGCTTCGATATTGCTGTGCAGGCCCGCATTCTCGATATGGAGGCCTCACCTTATGACTGCCGCGATCTTGGCCTCGGTGTAGTGGCTATCGAGACCCCTGAGGGCAAGGCCGAGTATGTGCACCGGCAGCGCGCCCTATCTGCAGCGGCGAAACCTTTAAGATCCCGGCTTGTCTCCCAAATCGACCGTGCCTACGCGGCTACACTGGATTACTAAAGTTCGCTTTGCCAAGTGAGTGAGCTTAGGAAACGAGTACGCAGCTCACCGCCGCGCGCAGGTATTCTAAGCAGGCTCTAAAGCAATGGCCTTAGACAAGTAGCAACCATTGTATGCTGCGGCATCAGCCCCGCGGCAGGAAGGACTCGTTTCTCTATGGGACGGCACGCCAGCGCTAGAAAATCCTTTGCCATATCCACATGGCTCATCTCCGTCATCGCAATCATCGCCTTGCTGCTTGTGGCCGGCTCAGTGTGGTTACTGAGCTCACGCGGTGGCCAGGAGGGGGATTCTTCCGCCGCTGCAGACTCGAGTCAGAACACAGCGGCCCAAACCACCGCGCCCGCGACCTCTGTTGCGCCCCCGAGCACCGAGTCTTCTCAATCATCTTCCGCCGCGCCCACGCCACAGGCCCCACAGGATTCTAAAGCAACGGCGCTTGATACCCTCGTGCTGATCGATACCTCCGAGGCCATGGCTCCCGGCTTCGAGTCGGTCTCGGCTGCGTTGTCCGGCACTGCGCAAACTCTAGGCACTGATGGAAAATCGGTGGCATTGTGGAACTATTCTTCGCCGCTTTCTCCAGGTGCAACAGTGGGCTACCGCGATAACTTGGGCTTTGGTGATGGCAACGCGGTCGCTGGAACTCTTGATAGGTTTGGCACCGGCGGCGTGCCCCAGACTCGCAGCGCAGTGCTGGCAGCGCTAGATTCCGCCTCACAGCGCTCTGCCGAGTCCGGGCAAGACACTCGCGTCCTCGTAGTCACCACGGGTACGCAACAAGACATGGATGATGCTTCCTTCCGAGATGCGCTGGCTTCGAGAAAGGGAGATAGTGTGAAGCTCTCAGTCGTCACCATCGGCGGGGAGAAGGACGCATTGCTTGGTGAGCTCGCAGACTCTCACGCTGAGGTTACGGACGCCAACGATAGTGCAGCATTGAATAAGGCCCTCGCGCAGGCCACTGGAGTCTAGAGAAAACACCAAAGTCCCCCAGAGCTCCAAGCATCACGTGAGTGAGAATGTTTGGAGCCCTGGGGGACTTGCCTCTAGAGCTAGGAAGTCTTGCGGTGGCGGCGTGCAGCGAGCTCGTCTACTCCAATGACTATTTCGCCATCAAGATCGTTGACGCGCTCTGCGGGGAAAGCAGCAATGGTTCCAGAAAGCTCTTTGAGGATTCCGGGCACGGCGATGCCGAATACCCCTTGCCCGCCGGCGAGGAGGTCAATCACCTCGTCGTTGGAGCGGCACTCGTAGACGGTAGTGCCGTCCGAGACCAACGTGAGCTGTGCTAGGTCGTTGACGCCGCGATCCCGCAGGCCCTCGACGGCAAGGCGAATATTCTGCAGGGAAATTCCTGTATCAAGCAGACGCTTGACAATCTTCAGGACGAGGACGTCCTTGAAAGAGTACAAACGCTGGGATCCGGAGCCGCGTGCAGTACGAATGGAGGGATTTACCAGATTGGTGCGCGCCCAGTAATCGAGCTGGCGGTAGGTAATGCCAGCAACCTGGCACGCGATAGGGACGCGGTAGCCTACCTCTTCGTCGGGGCCCACATCAAACAAGGACTCTTGGACGTAGGCGCCGGCATCCTGGTGCTCATCATTCATACTCACGTGTTTTCTCCAATGATTATTTCAAAGCCCTAAAGCTCAATTAAAGGCGAAGGGCTCATAGAACGTCAAGAGCCTTCAGCCTAACTCTCAAGTTAAACTTTAGACCTCGCCGTCATCATTGTCATCATTAATAACACGCGTGTCATTATTTTCTTCATCATCGTGTCCGCTTAAGAAATCCTCTTCCGAGACACCAAGGGAACGCATCATCTCTTCGAAGTCGGCATCTGCCTGCGGGTTTCCGGATGCAGAGGTCTCAAGACCACTGCCCTGAGCACTCACCTCCCTCTCCTCGCCGGGAGAGTCAACAAAAGTTAATCCAAAATACTCCTGCAAGTCATCTGCGCTGACATACACGGCTGTCTGCGCGAGGATATCCTCATCGATGCTAAATGCAATACCGAAGTGTTCCGAAAGGACAATGGCATCACTCGGGCGGCAATCATAGTTCGCACCGTCCGTGGTAGATACGTCCACCATGAAGGTTCCCTCGAAGTGACTACTGATGCGGATGCTATCTATACCGCCGTGCTCCTCAAGGACATCAATGAGCAGGTCATACGTGTCAGGGCGGCTGCTGCTAAATCCACCCGTGTGGGAAAGCGCGCGAGCCCCATCCACCGGGGAGAGCCAGATGGGAAGGATCTTCTCCCCCTCCACCCAGCGAAAGACCGCACAGAGGTCATTTTCAGGTTCCATGTCATGGATACCTGCGAACTCGAGAACTACGTCATTCATAACGTCCACTTTCCCACAAAAGAAAGGCCGAGTGTTAAGGCTTAGGAGTTGTATTCATTACGAAGGTCAGTCTTGACCAAAGTGGCGTGGAGCGAAACCACCAGAGCGGTCATCTGCTGCGAAAGCTCCTCGGCCTGCTGGCGAGCGGTATCGGCCTTAGAATTGGCCACCGGAGAGGCTACCTGAGAGATCAGATCTGCCTGCCGGCGCGCATTATTGCGCAAGGACTTCAGCTGCCTGGTATCGAACCCAAAGGCCCGTAGAGCAATCGCGGCGGAGGCCACGGCCACATCATCGGTGTTGAAGAAGCCCGAGGAATCCGGAGAAATCAGACCAATCTTGTACAACTCCGCCACGTCTTGCTCGCTGCACCCAGCCTGGTTCGCCACATCCGTGTCCGTCAACCGGGTGATGGTAGGCGCTTTAAACTGCTCCGGCGTCACCAGCGGTTCGGTCTTGCCAGCGGAGACAATAGCCGTGACCTGCCCGGAATCTAGGGCCTCGAGCTGTTCACGGATGACCTTAAGTGGTGTGTAGTTATCCCGTTGGGTGGTCAGGATGTAACGCAGCCGATCCACGTCCTCCTGAGTAAAACGGCGATAGCCAGAGACCGTGCGCTGGGGGCTGATGAGCCCCTCAGATTCCAAGAAACGAATCTTGGAGACAGTCACCTCAGGAAATTGCGCATGCAGACTCTCCAAGACCACGCCAATAGACATGGTCTTGGCCTTCGTGGCCTTAGCCTCAGACTTCCGGCGAAGGGCGGAAGCGGGGTTCGGTGCTGCGTTTCGGGCTGCTGCGCTCACTGTGTGTCTCTTGTAGCTCTTCTGATAGTTGCGGTCATTATGTTTGGGAAGGCGCACGCCTGTGGCGTGCCCCTCATCACCCTAGAGTCTGTGGCTCACAGGTTACTACTTCTCGTTGGCGATGAATACTAGCCGGAACTTGCCAATCTGGATCTCGTCCCCGACCTCAAGGACCTGCGAGTTGCGCGGCTCGCGGTTAACGTAGGTGCCGTTGAGGGATCCCACGTCAACGACCTCAAACTTGCCATCATTGATGCGGAACTCTGCGTGACGGCGTGAGACGGTGACATCATCCAAGAAGATGTCAGCCTCTGGGTGGCGTCCCGCGGTGGTGGTCGGCTGATCAAGAAGGAAGCGGGCTCCCGCATTGGGGCCCCGCTTGACGACGAGCAATGCTTGCCCCTCCCCTAGGTTCTCGATGCCCGTTGCGGAGGTGGCAGTGCTATCTGCCGCCGCGCCGTTTTCCATCTCCTTCAAGAGATCTGCGCGGAACACAGAAGTGGTTTCAACCTGTGGTTCCGGGGTTCCGGTCTTCTCGCTCATTGTTACCTCCGAATTTTCGGAAACTATTCCGATCGTTTAATGACTTATACCAATAATAGCGATTAAGCCTGGGCTATGGTCATCGCTTGCTAATTTGTTTCACCGAAAGATATTACCGATGCTGCTCAGCACCGAATTGCCCGCCCCCGCCAGGGGGTTATCCGAAACCATATACGTCCAGGTAGCGGACGGTCGCGCGAGCCCCTCCTCGTCCAGGTGGGCGCCGCCAGTGTCAATCCTCACTTTTTGGAAGGTCTCCACTGCGTCGTCGACAGCGCGCTGGGCAAGCTCTTTGAACTCCCTGACAGCAATCCGGTGATACTCATCAATGGGGGTCTCCCGGGCGATGGCACGCAGGTGGATCGACTCCCTGACATCATCCATGAGCTCGAGGTGATCGGCCCACGCCAGGTCGAGGTGGAAGAGCATGATCTCACGTGCGGCGGTGATCTTCGTCTCTAGCGGCACGTCCGCCAACTCGGCTGCCCGCTGCGGCGCGCGTTCTTCCAGTTCCTGCCACGCGGCATCGCTATCGAGGAGTTGGGCTCTGCGCTCGTCGATGATGATGCGCTGATCCGCGAGCAGCTGATTGTACTTCCAGGTTTGAGCGTGAATCTCTAGCAACTGCCCCTCGGTAACCCGTTGGCAGTGTGCCACGAATTCTTGGGCCCGTTTGGACTCGATGCGCCCATCTGCACCGGGTTGAACCTGTAGTTCCTCGCCCTCCCCACCTTGGCGCACTACGTCGTCTTCCAAGGAGACAAAGAACAGAGAAAGGCCGGGATCACCCTGGCGTCCGGCTCGGCCCCGCAGCTGATTATCCAAACGGGAGGTCCGATAACGCGCCGTGCCGATAACGGCCAGGCCTCCCAGCTCGGCCACACGGTCGTGGTCCGCCTCGTCGGCCCCACCTAGTTTGATGTCCGTTCCGCGACCAGCCATCTGGGTGGAGACGGTGACGCGCCCGATGTCTCCTGCCTCGGCGACGATGCGCGCCTCCTCAGCGTCGTTCTTCGCGTTGAGAACGCTTGGATCCATGCCCCGAGCGCGCAGCGCCTCAGCTAGTTCCTCCGACTCAGCGACGTCGTGAGTGCCCACGAGGACGGGCTGTCCCGTGGCGTGAATCGCGGCGATCTCCTCAACGAGGGCGGCATACTTCTCCGCCAAGGTGGCGTAGATACGATCCGCCTCGTCGAAGCGACGCAATTCCTTGTTGCGATCGATGACGGAGACATGGAGCCCATAGAACTGCCTCAGCTGGTCCGTTGCCTCGACCGCCGTGCCAGTCATCCCACACACCCGCGGGTAGCGCCGCATGAGTTCTTGCAGCGTGAGCGTATCGAGGATGCGACCGCCGTCGGAGACCTCGAGGCCCTCCTTGGACTCGACGGCCGCCTGCAGGCCGTCTGGCCAGCGCTGTAGGTCTGCGACGCGGCCGCGGGAGGCGTCGATAAGCTGCAGGCCACCGTCGACCACGATGTAGTGGACGTCACGAATGAGCAGGGCTCGCGCGTGCAGCGCGAGATTGACCTTCACCAAGATGGCGCCAATGTTTTCTTCCGAGTAGAGGGAATCTATGCCCAGCTCGCGCTCGACCTTGGCCGCGCCGTCCTCCGTCAGGGACACGGTGCGCCCATCCTCGGCCACCCGAAAGTCGCTATCTTCCTTGAGCCGCGCGACGACGGCCGTGATCTGCCCCGTGGGATCGGTTCCCGGGCGGCTACCGGCGAGGACCAAGGGAACGAGCGCTTCATCGACCAACACCGAATCTGCCTCGTCGACCAAGGCCACCTGGGCCGGGGCCTGCACCGTCTGCGAGCGATCACTTATCTGGTTATCACGCAAAACATCGAAACCGAGCTCGTTGACTGGGGCGTACACAATATCAGCCAAGTAGGCCTCGCGGCGGGCGCCCGGTGCCAACTTCTCGGTGACCGATGACACAGACAGGTCGAAGAACTCCACCAGTGGGCGCATCCATTCCGCGTCGCGCACCGCGAGATAGTTATTGACGGTGACGAGGTGAACGCGCTGGCCCGTGAGCGCGAAGCCCGTCGCGGCCATCGCCCCGACCAAGGTCTTGCCTTCTCCCGTGGCCATCTGAATAACGTCCCCGCTTAAGAGGCGAAGCACCGCTTGGGATTGCACGTTGAAGGGAACTAGCCCGAGCTTGCGCTCAGCAGCCACGGCTAGGCAGGCCAAGAGAGCGGGCTTATCCTTAACCTCTCCGCCACACACAGCCCCGCGGGCGAGCTGCGCCACCTCCTCGTCGCTAAGTTCACGCAGCCGGGAGTGAGCCGCGGCGGAATCCTCCACTATGGCCTTGGACTTCTTATCATTGCGCTCGGATTGCGCCCCCATCGCCTTCCAAAACCAATTGAATGCGCCCATGGTCTCATTCCTCCTCGTGATGTAACGCTTCTGACTGTAGTTGACCGTGTTGTAGCTATGGGGCACTAGGCTGGCTATCCTTAGTCGCATGCAATCCGTGAACCTTAAGCTCCCGTCCAGCACCGGGACGGAGATGGCCGGCACCATCGATTTCCCCGACGCACCTCCCAAGGCATTTGCACTCTTTGCTCATTGTTTCGCAGGCTCACGCCACACCCCCGGCGCCGCTCGTACCTCCAAGCAACTCACGAACTTCGGCATCGCCACCTTGCGCTTCGACTTCCCCGGACTCGGCCAATCTGCGGGCAACTTTGCGGAGACCAGTTTCAGCCAAAACGTACGCGACATCTGCGCCGCCGCACAGTGGCTCGAGGAGAATTATCAGGCCCCGCAGCTGCTTATGGGCCACTCCCTGGGTGGCGCCGCGGCGTTGGCCGCGGCCAGCTGCCTGCCCTCCCTGCGCGCCGTGGCGACCTTGGGCGCCCCTTTCGATCCGGCCCACTCGGTGTTGCACTACGCCGACAAGATCGGCGAGGTCGATACCCACGGCGGGGTCGAGGTCGTTCTCGGAGGCCGTTCCCTGACCATCTCCCGGCACTTCCTCGAGGATCTCGCTGAGACCAACCCGGAAGAGTATCTACACAAGCTCCGCAAGCCGCTGATGGTACTGCACTCCCCGGTCGATACCACTGTCGGAATCGACAACGCGCAGAATATCTTCCTCAAGACCCGCTACCCCAAGTCACTCGTGGCCTTAGACAAGGCCGATCACCTGCTGACCAAGCAGGGTGCCGCCGCCCGTGCCGCGGACCTCATTGGCGCCTGGGCTGAACAATTCATCGTGCCTGACTACACGCCCCCGGAGGTCAGCGCCTCTCAAGCCCGCGCGAACCTAGCCGTAGGAACCAAGCTCGGCGTCGTCGTTCGCAGCAATGACCGCGACGTCAAGGTGGATCGCCGCAAGGAAGATGGCGGCAAGGGCCAAGGAATAACGGCAGAAGGCCTCTTCATGTCAGCACTTGCCGCTGCCACCACCCAGGCCATCAAGGAGGCCGCGAAGGGATTGCCGCTTGACGATGTCGTGGTGGAGATTACCCACATCCACGACACCGTCTTCGAAAGGCACATCGAGCTCAAAGGCACGCTCAGCCCCGAGCAACGCCGCGCCCTGCTTGCTGCTTCTAAGACCTCCGCGGTCGAATCCTTCATCCACGACGCCCACATCGTGGACACCCTGAAATGACTGCACTCTCTCCGCTCGATGGGATCAAGCGCTGCCCTTGTGGCAGTGGCTTGAACTTTGGACTGTGCTGCGGGAAGTACCATGCCGGCGCTCCTGCTCCCACAGCTGAGGCGCTGATGCGCTCGCGCTTTAGTGCCTTCGTCACCGGCGATGAGGACTATCTCCTGCGCACTTGGGACGCCGACACTCGTCCCACAGCGCTGCACCTAGACGCCAGTGATCTGCGCTTCTATCGCCTCGACATCCTCGATACCGTTGGTGGCGGTTTGCTCGACAGCACGGGCATCGTGGAGTTTGAGGCCTTCTACAAAGGCGCCGCCACCGGCTCCCAGCGCGAGCGTTCGAGCTTCCACCGCATAAACGGGAATTGGATCTACTACGCCGAGACTGAGAGCTCCTAAAGAGTCACAACTCTCACGTTTGCGCACTTCAGGCACGTGATTGGGAGTATCCAATGACAGTGTTGTAATCTAGTGCAGTCGCGTTCTTAAAGGACAGACGGCGGACTATGGCGCAGTTTGGTAGCGCACTACACTGGGGGTGTAGGGGTCGCAGGTTCAAATCCTGTTAGTCCGACAGACTAAAAGGTCAAGGCGAAATCTCGCCTTGACCTTTTCTTAATCCAGTGGGTCTATGGGGCGGGGATAAGGCTCATGCCTCTCATGGTGGTTTTCACTGCAAACAGTGGCCGCGAGATTGAAAAACTGGGCCACTATTTACCGTGAACGGCGGATCCACCGCGTTTCGAAAGAACCTCCCCCTAAACAATGGCTGTCCCTATACCGTTTTTGGCGGAGCTTAAGCTTCGTTCTTGCCGATCTTCTCGTCGATGCTATCGCGAGCGCCGTCGATCTTGTCGCTGTACTTCTCGCCCAGTGCGCCCTTGGCAAGTTCCGATGCCTTATCGAGAACCTTGTCGGAGATCTCCTCGCCCTTATCAGAGTTCAGCGCTTCCTTGGCTTTATCGAAAATTCCCACAGTATTCCTCCGTCATAGATTGAAAATTAGCTTCTGAGGAGCTGGCCTAAGCCGCTCCAGGCTCAACCTTACCCAGCTAATAGTGGATCTTTCCTGTTAAGAACGTTTTATTAGCCGGTTTTTAGCCACAACGCCATAATGTTAGCGTGGTGTGCAAGCGAAAGGGGAGCAACGACGATGAAAGCAACCACTAATGCGAAGGAGTCGCACCCTTCGTGCACGACCGCCCCTTCCGAGGCCCCCGCTTTCTTCGGCTTGGTGTGGCCAGGAAAAGATGCTGCGCGGGCGGCGGCGACAGCGCCCAGTGTCGTTGAATTTCAGTGCCTTTCCCACCATCCGCGCACTAGCGGTGGCGCCTCACAGGACTTCACAGCTGCAGGGAGTAACCGTATCTTCATCGGCGATAACCTCGATGCCCTCAAGCACCTGCACGGTGAGGGCTTTCGCGCAGACATCATTTATATCGACCCGCCATATAACACGGGCAAGGATTTTATCTTCCGGGATAATTTCCGATCCCGGCGTCACATGAACTCGAAGAGCTATGCGCAGTGGCACTCCGAGTGGCTCTCATTGATGTTGCCTCGCCTAATCTTGGCGCACGCCCTGCTGAGGCGCAGTGGATTTCTCTTTGTCTCCATCGGTGAGTTTGAGTGCGCTAACCTGCGCAAGGTTCTCGATGAGGTATTTGGAGAGGAAGCCTTCGCAGGCCAGTTCATCTGGAAGAAGGCCGGTACGGGCAAGAATGATTCCAAGTACGCCGTAGTCGAGCACGAATATGTCTTGTGCTACGCAGCCTCGCCGGATAATCCGGGCTTTAACGTGGACTTCGGTGCGCGGCCTACCACCAAATACAACCACAGCGATGAGTGGGGCAACTATTCACTAGTTCGCCTCGATTCCAAGACGCTGGGATACTTGCCCACCCTTGACTTCCCCATCAGAGGGCCGGATGGCCGGGAGTACTGGCCGGATCAACCCGGCGAAGGGGAAAAGGTAGCGCGGTGGAGGTGGGGACGAGACAAGGTTGCCCACAATCACGCAGACTTGGTCTTCCGCCGGGGTTTTGTCTACACCAAGAACTATGAAAAGAAAGGTGCGCGGCCGCGCTCCATCCTCGATGGGGAGCGCTTCGGCGTCACGCGCACTGGTAGGCGTGACGCGGAGGAGGCTTTAGGCTTGGCAGGCGTCTTCGACTTCCCCAAACCGGTGCGCCTTATCAAGCATCTCATCGCCATCGGTGCAGGTTCTGACGCGGTTGTCCTCGACTTCTTTGCAGGCTCGGGCACCACCGCACAAGCGGTAGTCGAGCTCAACGCAGAAGATGGCGGAACCCGCAGTTTCCATTTAGTACAAATCCCCCAGCCCACTCATCCCACGAGCACTGCGGCCCGCGCCGGATTGGAGGACCTCGCGCAGATCTGTATAGCGCGGGTGGCCGCACTACCTGGCGCTAGTTTCGACACGTGGGGCCAGGTGCCGATAGCTCCCGCAGGCTAGGTTTGCTGCGTTCCACTGGGCCGGCCGGGAATGCCGAAGAAATCGAGGACTCGGTCGGTGGCAAAACCTTTGCCGACTTCCTGGTCTTTGTCATATTCGCCACCCGGCCACACGTGCCCGCCGCCGGCGATACGAATGTGTTGGAGCGGCTCCTCGCAGTTAGTCCAGTTGAGCTCTAGTGCATTGTTAACTAGGCGGCTGGTGCGCACCCCGCCGGTGCAGCGATTACGCTTGGCGTCTTGCTGCATGACCTCGTCGACGGAGTTATAGTGTGTGTCGTGACGAGTTCCGCCGTGGTAGTCCACCACCGGATCATTCGTACCGTGGATATCAAAGCGTGCGACTGGCTCATCAGAGCAGCCTTGGTGAATAGCATCGTAATAGGCGGCAGAAACGGTGCCCACAGCACGGAATACTTCCGGCATTGTGCAGCCCAAGTATGCCGCGAAGCCTCCACCGTTGGACAGGCCGGTGGCAAAGACCCGCGCATCATCCACCCTGTAGGTAGCGCGGATTGTATCGAGAATGTCTGCTACGAATGCCCTGTCCTCCTCACCAGTGGTCTTGGCGTAGGGGGCAGGACTCCAGGCCTTTTCTATCCCTTGGGGATAAGCCACGAGCGCCTCAGCGCTATCGAGCAGGCTATAGGCCTGAGTATTGGCTGCGGTATCCCCTAGACCATGAAAGACCATGACAACGGGCCACTGCTGGTCTTCGCTATAGTCTTTCGGCACGTGCAGAATGTAGTTGCGTCCCGAAGGAAGGTTGATGGTCTTCGATTCCCCGGGTCCGGGACCAACCAAAGGAGCGGAGGTAGGGATACCCAGCGCGGAGGCCTTATTCCACTGCCCGGCGGACGCGGCTTCCGTCGGCGCCTCTGCCTTGGCGCAGGAGGCAATGCCGGCGGCAAGCAGGCACAAGGAGATAACGCCGCCCCATGCCCGCGTGGCTTTCTTCATATTTAAGCTCACCATCGTCCTGCTCACTCACGTCCCTTCTGCCACGCCGCCCACAATTCACAATAGCGGCCACCATAATCTAACAGCTGCGAATGGGTTCCTTCTTCTACCACCTGACCATCCTCCATGACCAGCACCCGATCCGCACGCGCTGCCTGATCGAGGCGGTGCGCAACCACCAGCGCGGAGCGTCCACTGGTAACGGCCTGGGCCGCGCCCTCCAATGCGCCAGCGCCCACCGAACCGGCCTCAGCCGTGGCCTCGTCCATGACCACGATCTTCGGATCAAGCAGGAGGATACGCGCCAGAGCCAGCTGCTGCGCCTCCACGGGCTCGAGTTGCAGACCGCGTGCCCCGACAACTGTGTCGAGTCCATCGGCCAGTTCCTCGAACCAGCCGGCCCCCACGCGTTGCAGGGCATCTATCATCTCCTCGTCGCTCGCGCCGGGGCGCGCTAGGGCCAAGTCCTCCCTGAGTGTCCCGGAAAACACGTAAACATCTTGGGAGATCATGGCCAGGCGGGCGATGCGCTCGGCGTCGGAAAGCGCCGAAACGCGCACACCATCAACCGTGACCTCTCCCGAATCTGGCACCCGCATTCCCGCCAACAACGCCGCCACGGTGGTCTTCCCCGCACCGGAAGCGCCGACAAGCGCCACTGTCTGACCAGGATTGATGTCCAGGCTGAGGTCTTTGACCGCCCAGCCCTTGTCGTCGTATCGGAAGGAAACATCATCCATGCGGGCCCTGCCACCCGGAGCGGGAGCACCAGAGGCAGGAGTGGGAAGCGGGGGATCCGCCACGACGCCCACAATGCGCGCGAGGGAGGCATAGCCTGACTGAATGGTATCGAGCACCCGCATCAGCCCCATGAGCGGCCCACGCAGCCGTATGAGCATGAGCATCGCAGCAGTTACCGCGCCCACGCTCAGGGCACCGGATTGCACAACAAGGTAGCCAATAATGAGGCCGGTAGAAAGCATCAATAGCTCCACCGTGGTCAGCCACAGCTGCAGCACCATCATCGTGCGGCGGGCATGATAACCATGCTTGACGACGGTGCTTGAAGCCTCACGGATGCGCTCGTGCATCAGCGGCTCCATACGATAGGCACGCACCGTATGGCGTCCACGGATGGCCTCCAACACGCGCCGGGCTCGATCCGCCATGGCAGCACGCTCGTTGGCATAGCGCTGCGGGGCTGCCTTGAGGTAGTTGCGCGCCGCCAATGCGTAGACCGGCACCGCGCAGGCAACGACGAGGAGGAAGCGCCAGTCCATGGCGACCAGCGCCACGGCAGTAGTCACGATGGCGAAAGCCGAACTAGCGAGTACCGGAACAGTCTCTGTAACCGCAGAGGAAAGCTCTGCCACGTCATCCGTGGAGCGTGAGACCAAGTCACCCGAACCTGCTTCCTCAACGCGATGGGCAGGTAGACTCAACGCCGTGCCGACCATCTCCTCGCGCAGGTTGGCGATAATTCGCTCCGTCATGCGTGAGAGCACGTAGAATCCGGCGGCGGAGAAAGCTGCGGCCGCCACCGCTGCTGCGATGAGTCCTCCTGCAATTGAACCTAGAGCTGCAAACAGGCCCTGAGCGGGCTCGCCCGCCGCGATAACCTCATCAACTATCTTTCCCAGCTGCAGAGGAATCATAATATTGGCCGCAGCACCGAGTGTGAGCACCGCTAAGGCTAGGAAAAAGCGCCGACGCGCGCCGGGCAGGTGGGAGAGCTGCTGGCCTACTACGCGCCACACCTGTGACCATTGGGCGGTGGGAAAACGCATCTACATGGCTCCTTTCGCAACAGCACACCAGGCCGGAGCCGAGGTGTAGACAATGGTGGACTTGTCTGCCCGGGCCGCACTAACACGCGCAGCAATGGTCTGCTCCGTGACGGAATCGACGGCGGTGGTCGGATCCTGCAGGATAAGCACTTCCGGGTCCGCGGCTACTGCCCGTGCCAGAGCCACGCGTTGGCGCTGGCCACCTGACAGGCTTCCTCCGTTCTCCCCTACCTGGCGCTCCAAACCTCCTGGAATATCTTCCGCCGCTGCCGCATACAGTGCGCGCTGGGCCACGTCATACTCGGGGTGAATATTGTCTTGGATGCTGCCTTCAAAAAGGTCGGCCGAGTGCGGGGAGACGATGAAGCGCTCGCGCGGGAGATAGATGAGATCTTCCGGAACGTGGTCCTTGATGACCGTGATTCCTGAATCTAATGCCGGTTCGGAAGGCTGCCCATGGCTAACGGGAGGGCTAAGAAGCACATCCGTGATCCGCCTCGCGCTGGCCTGCGCCGCCGCCCACCGCGAGGCGATGTTCTTGCCCATCATGGTCATCGGCGTGATGACGAACTGTGTCAAGCCAACAACAGTGATGAGTTCACCCACGCTCATGCGCGAGCTTAGGGCTAGCGCGCCAGCGGCTAGGGACACGGCAATGACGTAGATGGAACCGGTGGCATCGGTGGTGGCGTTGAGGCGGGCACGCGCGCCGTTGGCCTCCACCGTTTTCTCATAGGCCTCATCAGAAACGCTCTGGTAGCGACCACGGACCGTATCGATGGCTCCCAAGCCCTTCAGGATGCGCAGGCCTTGGACCACATCAGTGGCCATGGCAGAGGCCCGTGCCAGGGCAGCCTGCCTGCGAGTGGAGCGTTTACGCAAGGGTTTTGCCGCCCGCAGTGAAATCCACACCACCAGCGGTCCCCCGAGGAAAATCGCTATGCCCAGCCAGATATTGATACGAGCAGTCATGACAGCGACATAGACAATCGCACACACTTCCGCGACGGGAAACACTGTCATCAAAACGGCATCTGCAACGCGTTGCGTATCCGAGGAGGCGATGGACAATAGCTCCCCCGCTGTCCGGCGCTGTCCCGCCATGCCGCGGGGGTCTTGGATGCGATCAGTGACCTCCATGCGCAGGTCATGTCCGATGACGAGCATGGCCCTGCTGAAGAAACCGCGTCCCCACCAGGCTGCCAAGGCATTGACGGCGAATACGGCCACCAAAGTTAGCAGCCATTTTACTAGAGAACTGACCTCTCCACGCGCAATGGCATCATCGATGGCGCGCCCCATGATCACTGGCGTTACTCCGTTGCAGAGAAAAGAGATCGACATGAGGACAGCCGCTGGAATGGTCCACGACCGACGCGAGAACACGGTTTTGAGAAGCCAGCGGGGATCGTCGGGTGCGGGAAGTGTCGACATGGTAGACCATTGTATTTCACGCTAAGTTATAACGCGTATGTCGACTCACGTGCCCGATCCCGCTCACTTCCCCAGCTACCGAAAACCCTCGGAGAAAGAGGGCCCGAGCTTTGGCGATCCCAGCCTGCGCCAGCGCTCTGCGCAAGCATTTCGCGCAGGCGCGGATACCTATGATGACGTTCGCCCCGGCTATCCGCAGGAAGTCGCGGAACTCATTGCTGGCGCTAGAACTGTGCTCGATGTAGGTGCCGGAACGGGAAAGTTCACGGCCACGCTGCGTAATGAGCGGGTCTTTGCTTGCGAGCCTTCTGGAGACATGGCGCGTGTATTCCGCCAGCGCCTTAACTACCCGCTGTGGAGGGCCACCGCAGAAGCAACCGCGCTGGCCCCAGATTCCCTCGACGCCGTGGCCTGCGCGCAGACGTGGCATTGGGTCGATGTCGCTGCCGCCAGCACCGAATTCGACCGAATTCTCCGCCCCGGCGGTGTGATCCTTTTAGCTTGGAATACTTTGGCGGTAGAGGATGATCCCTGGATCTTGCGCTTGGCCCGCATTATGCACTCCGGCGATATTCAGCGCCCCGGCTTCTTGCCAGAGGTGTCCAAGCCCTGGCGCATAGATAACACCCTGCGTCTGGCCTGGGACCACCTCTTAAGCCCAGCCCAGCTGCATGCACTCATGCATACCCGCTCTTATTGGCTGCGCAACTCTGCGCGCATCCGCGAACGCATGACGAATAACCTCAATTGGTACCTCTACGAGCACATGGGTTTTAGTGAGGAAGAAAAACTGCACATCCCGTACCGGACGGATGCTTTCGTCTTGGTACGGGAAGAATAAGGCAGCGCACTGGTGCGCGGCCGGCGGAAGAACTTAAAGCAATACCTGCGCCAAGATGGAACCCACAACGCACGAGGTGAATACCGAGATCGCTCCCGGGATGATGAAGGAGTGGTTGATAACGAACTTGCCAATCCGCGTGGTTCCTGTCCGGTCGAAGCCGATACAAGCCAGGTCCGAGGGATAAGTCGGCAGAATGAAGTAGCCGTAGGCCGCACCGTAGAAGCCGACGATGACCGCTGGGTCAATGCCGAGAGACAAGCCAATGGGGGCAATGGCAACGAGCGCAGCAGCCTGAGAGTTAACCAGTTTGGACACGATGAGTAGGACGATTGCGTAGGCCCAAGGCGCCGCCTGCACAATGCCTCCCAGGCTGGACTCGAGGGCGTCGATGTGCGCCTCGAAGAAGGTATCAGCCATCCACGCCACACCGAACACGGAGAATACTGCGGTCATGCCGGCCTTGAACACCGGGGTGGAAGCAATCTTCTTATTATCTACCTGGCAGAAGATGAGGATCACGGCGCCGGCTACCAGCATGACCATCTGGATGACCAAGTTCATGGACAGGCGCTTCATCTCTCCATCCGCGTCCGGGAAGGATGGGCGCAAGGCGTCAAAGGCTCCGAGAATGACCACGACTGCAATCGCGGAGAGGAATACTACTACCGCTCGCTTGGCAGCGGGCGGAAAGACCTTACCCAGCAAAGACTCGCCCGACTCCGCAATGTGGGAGGCAAACTCTGGGTCCTTCATCCGTTCCTGGAAAGCAGGATCCTTGTCCAAGTCTTTGCCACGACGCAAAGACCACAATGCGGCCAAGATGACGCCTGAAAGGGAGGCCGGAATGGCCACCATGAGAATCTGCGGAATCGAATAGGAGACGTGGGTGACCCCTGCGTCCTCGGCGATGATGGAGGCGAGGGAGACCGTAGCCACCGAGACCGGCGAGGCAGTAATACCCATCTGCGCGGAGGTCGAGGCCACCGCCATGGGGCGCTCGGGGCGAATGCCCTTCTTCAAGGCAATATCCTCGATGATGGGAAACATGGTGTAGACCACGTGGCCAGTTCCACAAAGCACGGTAAGGAACCAGGTGGTCAGTGGGGCGAGGATAGTGATCCTCTCCGGGTGTGCACGCAGTATTCTTTCCGCGAACTGCATCATCACGTCAAGTCCGCGGGCCTGTTGGAGCGTAGCCGCACAGCCGATGACCGCGATGATGGTGAGCATGACGTCGACGGGTGGTTTGCCGGGCGGCAGCCCAAAGACGAATACCATGATGAGCAGGCCGATGCCGGAGATAAGACCAAGGCCAAGCCCGCCGTACCTCGTGCCCAAGAGCAGGGCTCCGAGGATAATGATGATCTGCAAGACGATCGCAACGCCGGAGGTTGGATCGAGGAGCGAGGCTAACATGAGAAGCCTTTCTAGATTGATAGCACTATGGCTGACTTCTCTAGATTAGCTATCCAAAAGCATTGCACACGAGCGAAAACCCGTGTTAATAATCACAGGTTTGAACCAGCGAATTAAGACCCGGGTTTTGCTATAACGCTTGCATAACGCACGTACTGTTAGCGGATGTACTTAACGCTACTGCCTTAGCGCCGCCCCTTCTTGTTGCGGCGCTCGCGCACGCGCACGGCAATGCGTACGGGTGAACCATGGAAGCCAAAGCGCTCGCGGAATTTGCGCTCAAGGTAGCGCCGATAGCCCGCATCGAGGAATCCTGTGGTGAACAAGACGATTGTCGGTGGCTGGGTGGAAGCCTGCGTGGCAAAAAGAACGCGCGGCAGACGGTTATTCTTCATCGGCGGAGGATTCGCAGCAATCGCCTCGCGCATCCAGTTATTCAACTGGCCAGTAGAAACACGCTGATCCCAGCTCTCTAGAGCCTCGATCATTGCGGGTTCCAGGCGCTGGAGGGCGCGACCAGTCTCGGCCGAGATATTGACGCGAGTGACCCATGGCAGGTGGGTAAGCTGTTCGTCGATCTCGCGGTCCAAGTAATAGCGGCGGTCCTCATCCATGAGGTCCCACTTGTTGAAGGCGATGACGAGAGCCTTGCCAGCCTCGAGCACCATGTTGAGCACCCGCTGGTCCTGCTCGGAGATTTCCTGAGAGGCGTCGATAAGCATGATGCACACCTCAGCCGCGTCAATAACTCCGCGCGTGCGCAGAGATGCGTAGTACTCGTGGCCTTGCGCATTGTTGACCTTCTTGCGCAAGCCCGCGGTATCAACGAACCTCCACAGCTGCTTATCCAGCTGCACGAGCGAATCGACTGGGTCCACAGTGGTGCCCGCAACGTTGTCCACCACGGAGCGTTCCTCGCCGGTGAACTTATTCAGTAGCGAAGACTTGCCCACATTGGGCTTGCCCACCAAGGCCACGCGGCGCGGGCCGGACGTAATAGACGGCGAGCGCGGCTCTTCTGGGAAGCTCCGCAGCACCTCATCGAGCACGTCCGCGCCACCGCGACCGTGCTGTGCCGAAACCGGCCATGGATCCCCCAGGCCGAGCGCGTAGAACTCGGCAACATCCGCATACTGGCTATCCGAGTCAAACTTATTGGCCACGAGGATGACCGGAACCGAGGACTTGTGAAGGCGACGAGCCATGACCGCATCCGTCTCCGTGATTCCGACCTTGGTATCAACCACCATGACGATGACGTCCGCGGTCTCCATGGCGACCTCAGCCTGACGCGCAATGGCGCGGTGAATGCCCTTGACGTTGGGATCCCAGCCACCGGTGTCTTGAACCAAGAAGCGCTGACCGTTCCACTCGCCCACATAGGAGATGCGGTCACGGGTGACTCCTGGATGGTCCTCGACAACGGCCTCGCGTCGGCCCAGGAAACGGTTAACCAGGGAGGACTTGCCCACGTTCGGGCGGCCAACAATAGCCACCGTGGCAAGGTGCTCCTCGGTATGGTTGTCACCTTCGAAGCCAAGGGTTTCAGAGAGGCGCTCCCACTCTTCCTCAGTTAGAGCCTCTGGGGGCTCGTTGCCGTCTTCATCGGCGTAGTCTTCATCAAAATCATCGCCGAACTCGGGCTCTCCGAATTCGGACTCGTCGAAATCCGATTCGTCGAAGTCAAATTCAGTGGCATCGAAATCAGAAGCCGCCCAGCGACCGCTGGAGGTCTCTACTACTTCCTCATCGAGCTTTCCTACTGGGTAGTGAAACTCGGTCTCTTTTTCCTCCGCATGTGGACGGGAGGTCTCCGGTGTGGGCTGTTCAGCGCCGTGTGCGTCATGATTGGACATGTACGGACTCCTTAACAATATCGATGAGGGCGTTGAGAACCTCGGCGGGGCTCATGGAGGAGGTATCTACGATGACTGCGTCTTCTGCAGGGCGCAGCGGTGAGGTTTCGCGCGTGGAATCAGCCTCGTCGCGCCGGATGACATCGCGCAAGACGGTGTCAAAGTCAGCAGGAATACCGGCTGCCACGTTTTGATCGTAGCGACGCTGTGCACGCACCTCGGCGGAGGCGGTCATATAAGCCTTGGCGGGGGCTTGAGGGAGCACGACAGTACCAATGTCGCGCCCTTCTACCACGGCACGGTGGGCTTCATGGGCCAGCTTGCGCTGCAGGTTGACGAGGTTCTCACGGACCTCCGGGATGGCGGAGACGGCCGAGACGTTACGGGTGACCTCGTCTTCGCGGATGACCCGCGAGACGTCTTCGCCAGCAAGCAAGACCGACGTGGAATCCGGATCCTCGGAGACCTCAAGGGGGAGATCCGCTGTGGCTTCGATGACGCGGGCGACGTCGCTCGGGTCCACGCCTGCACGCAAGACGGCTAGTGTAGCCACCCTGTACATGGCGCCGGTGTCGACATACTTGGCATCCAGTTGCTTCGCCAGAGCACGGCAAGTGGTGGACTTTCCGGTTCCAGAAGGCCCGTCGACGGCAAGGATGAGCCCGCCATTGGGCATGTTGGAATACATTACATCCCCACCTCCTTGTACAGGCTGGTCAGCTCGTTGGAGTTAAGCGCACGCATGCCACCGGGCTTCATATCCCCCAGCTGGACGGTATGCAGCTTGGTACGCACGAGGCGCTGCACAGGGTAGCCAGCCTCCTTGAGCATCCGGCGCACGATGTGCTTTCGGCCCTCGTGCAGTTCGATCCTCACCAGAGAAAAGCCTTGGTTCTTATCGATGATCTGGACGAAGTCCGCTTTCGCGGGGCCATCCTCGAGCTCGATGCCTTCCTTGAGCTCGCGGACCAACTTCTTGTTGGCCTCTCCCAAGACGGTGGCCAGATAGGTCTTTTTGATCTCGTACTTAGGGTGCATCAGGCGGTTCGCCAGCTCCCCATCGTTGGTGAGCAGCAACAAGCCTTCGGTATCCGCGTCAAGGCGCCCGACGTGAAAGAGTCGCTGGCCGGCGGCCACCTTGTCAGCGACAACGTCGCCCACGCAGGGGCGGCCCATCTCATCATCCATGGTGGATTGCATCCCCCGTGGCTTGTTGAGGATGAAGTACTGGTGGTTTTCGTTTACGTTGATGCGAACGCCGTCAACGCGAATGACGTCCTTGTTCGGATCGACGCGCACACCTTGCTTGACCACTATCTGGCCATTGACTTCGACGCGGCCAGCATCGATGAGGATCTCAGCGTGGCGGCGGGAGGCTACTCCTGCCTTGGCCAGCACCTTCTGCAGGCGTTCGCCCTTAGCGGAGGCGCCTTTGTCCTCTACCAGCCAGTCCGCACCCAAGTCCCGGGCTACGGAGTCTGCGGTTGCGCTTCCGGCGGAGCGCTTATTTTGTTTGACATGTTGATGACGTGCCGGCTTGGCATTAGAAAGAAGCATGTCACTATCACGCTTCTTCTTTTCCGGTGTGCCGTCGCGGCGAGCGGGTGGGGTCACAAGAGTGTCCTTTTCACTTGAAAATATGCAGTTACTCGGGAAATGATAGCACTTCAGCGTGATTTTCCTGCATCACTGAAGCCCCCGGCTGAGTACTCGCCGCAGCCTCCGGCTTAGAACTCTTCCTCGATGGCGTCGATGTCAGGAAGCAGAGGCGCTAGTTCTGGCAGCCGGTCGAGGGAATCGATTCCCAAGAGCTCCAGAAAGAGCTCAGTTGTCTCATAACGGTGGGCGGAGCCAGAATGCTCTTCTTGCGGGAGCTCGCGAATAAGCCCGCGCAAAGTAAGGGTGCGCATGACCCCATCGACGTTGACTCCGCGGACGGCGGCTACCTGCGCGCGGGTCACCGGCTGCCGGTAAGCCACAATGGCCAAGGACTCTAAAGCGGCGCGGGAAAGCTTAGTCTGCGTGCCATCGAGCAGGAATGCTTCGACGGCATCTGCATTGTCCTTGCGGGTATAAAAGCGCCAACCCTCGGCGGTTTCGCGCAGGTCAATTCCGGAGCCGCGCTCCTCCAACTCACGCCGAGTCGAGCGAAGCAAGTCACTGACTTCCCCAGTCGATATATCCAGCGCGCGAGCAAGTTCTTCGACAGAGGCAGGGGAATCGATGACAAGGAGAACAGACTCCAAGCGCGAGCGTTGCTGAGAGATGAGCGGCAATTCCATAGCTAGATACTCTACCTCGCGTTCGGGCAAGCGCCCCCGTCTAATCCCAATTGGCGGCGGCTACCACCGCCGGATCAACCACTAAGCCGGTCCAGCTCAGTTCCAGTGGGCCTAGGGACTCGGCCTGCCTGGCTTCCACGGCCTTGGCCTTGTAGAGCTCGAGGAGTGCTAGGAAGCGCCCCACCACTTCCATCGAACGCGTGCAGTCCGCATTGAGCTCGGAGAAGTCCTGCCACACTCCCCTTCCGAGAATGCGCAGGGCGCTCAGCAGCTTTCCCGCCTGCTCGGGAACCGAGACTTCTACCTGGTGAATGTGACCTACTCCCACTTCCTCCGGGGGCCGCGGCCGAAATACCGCCGCGGCAAGCTCAGCGAAGGAGCCCGGCGTGTGTCCGAGACTAACCGGCGGGAGAAGATCCGCGAACTCTTTCTCTATTCCCACCGCCCGCGGATAGGCGTGGCGCGCTTCCCGTTGCCACTGCGCGAAGAGATCCGCAACCTGCTTGTAGGCTCGGTATTGGAGCAAGCGCGCGAAAAGCAGATCACGTGATTCTAGGAGCTCGAGATCCCCCAAGTCATCGACCTCGCCGCGCGGCAGAAGGCGTGCCGCCTTGAGATCGAGCAGGGTTGCGGCGACGAGCAAAAACTCCGTGACCTCGTCCAAATTCGCGGCAGTCCCCAACTGGCGGGTATAGGACACGAACTCATCGGTCACTTCCGACAGGGCAACATCAGTGATATCGAGGCGCCTCGATTGAATAAGCTGGAGCAGCAGATCGAAGGGGCCTTCGAAGTTGCGCAGCGCAATGCGAAAGCCCGTGATCTCCGGCTGGACTACCTCTGACACCGCGGTACCTTAGGCACCGGCACGCTCGATGACTTCTTTAGCGAGGTTACGGTACTGCTGCGCTGCCTGCGAATGCGGCGCCCATGTGGTGATGGGTTCGCCGGCCACGGAGGTCTCTGGGAAACGCACCGTGCGGGTGATAACGGTGTCGAACACCCGATCCCCGAAGTACTCTACGACGCGGGACATGACCTCGCGCGCGTGCTTGGTGCGGCGATCAAACATCGTGACGAGGATGCCCATGATCTCCAAGTCGAAGTTGATGCGCTCCGAGACCTTCTCCACCGTGTCCGTGAGCAGAGCGAGTCCACGGAGCGAAAAGAACTCGCACTCCATTGGGATGATGACTCCTTGCGAGCAGGCCAAGGCATTGACGGTCAACAGTCCAAGGGAGGGCTGGCAATCAATGATGATGAAGTCATAGTCTCGACGAACCGGACGCAGAGCGCGCGCCAGCGTATGCTCACGGCCTACCTCGTTGACGAGCTGGATCTCTGCGGCCGAAAGATCGATATTGGCCGGAACGAGATCCAAGTCAGGCACGGAGGTGTGCTTGATCGCCGAATGGATAGAGGTCTGACTATCGAGCATGACGTCATAGATAGTGTCCTCGATTTCATCATGCGCGAGGCCCAGTCCGGCCGAGAGCGCACCTTGCGGATCGAGGTCAACGAGGAGGACTTTGCGCCCCATCTCCGCCAAGCAAGCACCCATGTTGATGGTGGAGGTGGTTTTGCCAACGCCGCCTTTTTGGTTACACATGGAGATGATGGTGGCGGGGCCATGCTGCGCCAGCGGGGCAGGTTCCGGCAGTTCGCGGATGGGGCGACCAGTTAGCCCTACCTGCGTGTCTGCGGCCGAAAAAAGTCCCTCATCATTCACAGTCATACCTGCTTCCTTGACCATTGGTTCTTCGCTGCGCCTAGCCGCCCCTAGATAGCCCTAAACAGCGCTAGTTAAAAGCCTCAATAAACCCAGCTTACAACGTTGTTATTTTAGACTACCCTCTACCCTACCTGCAGATCGATCCTATTCGGGGATCAAGGCATAGTCCTTTACCTAATCACTTCTCCGTGAACAACCCAACCTGCACTCTAGGCCCGCGGATGTGCGGTATGCCAGACCTCACGCAGTGAATCGGCGGAAACATGCGTATAAATCTGAGTCGTGGTCACTGAGGAGTGTCCCAGGAGCTCCTGGACAGTACGCACATCCGCACCGCCCTCCAGAAGATGAGTGGCAAAGGAGTGACGAAGTGTGTGCGGCGAAATAGACTTACCCAAGCCCGCGCGCTGGGCGGCGCGCTTGAGTACTACCCATGCACTTTGTCGAGAAAGCGGCCCGCCACGGGTATTGAGAAACAGGGCAGGCGTCTTGCCACGGCTTAGAACGGGCCGCGCGCGCACGAGGTAGTGAGAAATCGCCGCTTGGGCCTTGGAGCCGATGGGAACGATGCGTTCCTTGTTCCCCTTGCCTGTTAGCCGAAGGATTCCATCGTTATCGCTAACATCGTCGACCGTGAGATCCGTGGCCTCAGAAATCCGCGCGCCCGTGCCATACAGCACTTCCAGCAGAGCCCTATCGCGCACATCCACCGCGGTGGCGGCGTCGCCGCTAGGCGTGGCTTCGATAAGCGCGGCAACTTCGGCGATGCTCAAGGTCTCAGGCAGGTGCTGGGCAGGGCTGGGTGGCGCGACGTCCGCGGCCACGTCACGCACGATGACGCCCTCGGCAAGGGCAAACTTATGGAGACCGCGGGCGACGATAAGCGCCCGGCTGGCCGACGATGCGGCCAAATGGGAGCGCAAGTGCGCCAGATAAGCCTCGACGTGCTCGCGCCCCACTGCTGACAAATCTTCTATCCCTGCATCGGCCAGCCAGTCCAGGTAGCGGCGCACGTCACGCCGGTAATTGCTCACCGTATTGGGCGAGGCCCCCTTTTCCACGACAAGGTGGTTAAGCCACGTCGTGGCGATGTGCCCCGCTGCGCTCGCGCGGGAGTCGCCCCCGCCGCTGTCGTGCCGCGTCACTTCTTTTTAAGGTCAGGCCCGGGACGCCGCTTTGCCATCGAGGTTGGACGCAAAGGAAAGGGCACATCAGTGCTACGGGTTGCGCGACCGCCGCGCAGCACTGCATAAGTGGCTAGAATGCCCACACAGGCAATGGAATTGACTATTTCCCCCGCCAGCACGCGGTTGACTGCCTCGTCGAGGTCAACCCAGGCGAAGGTCATATCCTGTTCTTCGTCACCGGTGTCATGGAGCTTGTCCACCATACTTAGATCGCGGGCGAGGAAGATCCTCACCGCTTCTTCGCTAAAACCGGGCGAGGTAGCGATATCTGAGAGCACCTCCCAGCGCTTAGCCTGCAGTCCGGCCTCTTCCTGCAGCTCGCGTTTAGCACCGGTGAGCTCGTCCTCGCCTTTGATATCGAGGAGCCCCGCGGGCAGCTCCCACAGGCGCGTACCCAATGGGCGGCGGTACTGATAGACCATCGCCACGCGCTCATTTTCATCGACCGCCACAACAGCCACGGCGCCCAGATTTTCCACGACTTCGCGGGACGCCACGCGCCCTCCCGGCATGAGCACCTCGTCGCGGCGCAGCGCGATGACGGGGGCGTCGACCAAAAGCGTGGAATCTACCACCTCGAAATTATGAGACATATTAGGCGTCCTTCGGGAACGCAGGGGTAGCTGAGTTTGCAGAAGGCGCGGAGCCATAGGCTCCGGAAGATCCATCTAGTTGTTCCTTCACCGCAAGTACCGTAGCCAGGCGGGAGGAGGCGCGATCAATGGAGTCCACCGTGGAGACCTTGGTCCCCCCAGCGCGGAGCTTTCCGATGACCCGTTCCTCGCCGGCCTGCTCCACGCGCCCGGCCACCACCGTGGAACCGGCGGTATCCTCTAACTGCGTAGCTAGCTTGGCTAGGGTATCGGTATAATAGCCGTCCGATCCCCTGCCTGTGACGATGACTATTGCCTGCGCTGGGAGGATGGTTTCGTCCTCGTAATCAATGTATCCCGCCTCGCGCAGAGCCTGCAGCAAGGTGGCGCGCTCCTTGGATGTTGCCAGCGGCTCGGTGGTTTTGGGATCCATAAACAGTCCCGCCCCCAATGCCTCGCCGGCGTGGGTTCCCGCATCGCGCGAATCCGTGCTCAGCTGGGCGCCTGCGGGCAGGGTCGAAGAAACCAAAGAAAGGATTTTATCCGAGTTCTCTTGACGGAAGAAGTCCTCCGTCAGGCGGATAGAGCCCGCCTCCTGCGCATCAGCAGCACGCAACAGGTTCTTGACCGCGTCGACATCTCCGTCGACGGCTTCGGCTGTAGTAAGAACCAGTACGGGACGCTGCGCTAGCGATCCGTCCACGATCTTGGGGGAAAGCTCATTGATAACGGAGTCGCTCGCACCGTTTTGATTCTGGTAAATCTGGTTTTCTTGCAGTGCCCTACGGTGTTCCTCCCGGATGGAGGATTCTCCGCCGGCTCCACCGGCGCTAACGGTGGGCGAGATGGCGAATACCCCGAGAGCAACCCCCAAAGCAGTTCCAAGCCCTAGGCCAGCAACAACAAAGGCTGCGACAGACTTGCTCTTAGCCATTTACTTGAACCACCCTTGCACCGTCAGCGCCAAGTTATTCCAGGTATCAATGAGGTTTTGGGCAAAGCCTTCGCTGCCACCTAGACCGACAATGACAATGATGACCGCGATGGCAACCAGGATGCTCAGCAGCGCCCACAGCCAGGCGATCTTTCCGCTAGCCGGTGCCGAATAGAGGTTGATTACGGTGTCTGCATCCACCAGGCGCGTTCCCGCCTTAAGCCGCGAGAGCATCGCCGCTGGGGTGGCGCCTTCCTTGTTCGCGAAGATATCATCCAAGTCCACTGCTGCGCCCACCTGGACGATCATCAAAGCCCCATGATAATCGGCGAGCAACAAAGCAAGGTCGGTGGCGGAATCCGTGGCGGCGGGGAAGGTCATGGCGCCGATTCCAAGGTCTTGGATCCGCTCTAGGCCTTCGGCGGTTCCGTCCGGATCCGCGGGGAGAATGACTCTTGCTCCGCAGCGCAGCGTCTCCGCACTCACCTTCGCGGGATCACCCACGATGAAGTCAGGCTTATAGCCTACCTCCATGAGAGTATCCGCGGCCTCGTCTACCGCGATGATGATGGGCTCGTACTCGCGGATGAAGTTGCGCAGCAGAGCTATCTTGTGGCGGTGATCTGGACTCGGAGACACCAGTACCACCTTGCGCCCGGCCATCTCGACGCCGGATTCCGGTACCCCGAGGCCGTCGATAAGCAGCGGCCCCTCCGACTGAATGAACTCTGTGGCATTGCCAAAGTAGGCCTCCATGTGGTCCATGAGCTCACGCTGCGCGGAGGTGAAACGCGACTCCGCCGCCTCCCTATCGACCACGGCGCCGGATGCAATTTCTTTCTCCCCGAGAAACACGCCACCCTCGTCGCTGAGACGGGCCTTCTTGCCGTCTTTAAAGCTGCTTACGAAGTCCTCGCCGACGTTTTCCACGAGAAGTACGTCCGCATCGAGGAGCATGTGGGGCCCATAATTGGGAATGGATCCGGTGCTAAACTCCGCCACGTTAATGACAGCTGCCGGCTGCAGATCGACCAGCGTCTGCGCCTCCTGGCGGGAGATATTTGCGGCGTTAATGACGGCGAAGTCACCAGCGGAGAACTTCTTCAGGCCCTTTCCGCCCGGCGTGCAATCACGCAGCGTACCCTGCGTGCCGGAGAGATCGGAGTTTCGGGAAAACAGACTCATGGCCTCTATTGTGAACTCCACACGCGGCAAACTGTGGAAGGCGCGCGGAGGAGGCAGACTGCTACTTCAGCTTCTCAACCTCAGACTGGGCGCGCTCAAAAAGCTCAGCGGCGTGGGCGCGGCCAGTCTCAGTATCATCGAGACCCGCCAACATGCGCGCCAGCTCCTCTACCCGCTCAGCCCGGCTGAGGGGAGAGAGCTCCGAGGTCGCATCCTCTTTGGCCACGTGCAGATGACTATCCGCATACGCCGCCACCTGTGGCAGGTGGGTGACCACGATGACCTGGTTATGGACTGCAAGGCGCGCTAGACGACGTCCGATTTCCACCGCAGCACGTCCACCCACACCGGCATCAATCTCATCGAAGACCAGGGTTTCCTCTCCCTCACCGCTCATCACGACCTCAAGTGCCAGCATGACGCGAGAGAGCTCACCACCAGAGGCAGCGGAAGCCAGGGGCTTATCGTTGAGTAGAAACTCCGCCTCATCCGCCCCCGAGCGAGAGTACTTGGAGCGCCGCAACGCCACGGTCAGAGTGGAGTTCTGCATGGCCAGGCCATGCAGTTCTGCGGTGACCCTTTCCCCGAGTGCCTCAGCCGCCGCAGTGCGCGCCTTACTCAGTTTCTTCGCAGCCTTAATCATCTCGGACTCAGCCTCCGCGACCTGTGCTTTGAGCTCACCCAGGGCTTCAGTTGAGGTATCGAGACTCTCGAGCTGGCGTGCCGCCTGGTCCCTCCACGCAATGACGCCGTCGATATCGCCCGCGTACTTGCGCGTTAAGGATTTCAAGTCCTGCTGCCGCTGGAGTGAGACCTCCAGCAGATTCGGGTCAGCGGGCAAGTTCTCAAGGTAGCCGCCGAGCTCGGAGGAAATATCTGAAAGCTGCGCGTTGATGTCGCCTAGGTGCTCGCCTAATTGCCGCAGCAGCTCATCGCTCGATCCAGAAAGCGCAGCCTCCGCCCTGCCCAGCACTGTGGAGGCGCCCGACTCGCTGGCGCCGGAGAATTCCTCCGCGCCGTCGATAGCCGCGAGAGCGCTGCTGGCGGATTCTCGCAGAGCATCTACGTCCTGCAGCCTGCGGATCTGGGAGACGAGTTCGCTGTCCTCCCCCGGTCGTGGTGCAACCTCCTCTATCTCATGCAACGCGAACTTGAGGCGATCTGCTTCCTGCGCCATCTCTCGGCGAGACTGGGTGCGGGACTGGTAGTCCTTGGCTAAGCGGCGCCACCTCAAGAAGGCTTCAGTATAAGCCTCACGCACCTGGGCCGTCGCGGGATCAAAGCGATCAACCGCCTCTAGCTGCTGCTCCGGAGCGAGCAAACGCAACTGATCATTTTGGCCATGTACGGTAATCATCGCGGCGGCAAACTCGGAGAGTTTTGCAGCCGGTACCGCCCTGCCGCCCAGGTAGGCCTTCGATCGGCCCGCAGCCGAAACCGTGCGGGAGACCAAGTACTCGCCATTCTCGTCGGCTTCTCCACCGACGGACTCCACTAGTTCTTTGACTGCTGGGACCCCGCTGCTAAATCTTCCCTCAACAGCAGCCTTCTTGGCTCCATCCCTGACCCGGGAGGCATCGGCTCGAGAGCCCGCCAACAAGCGCAGCCCGGTAACCACCATGGTTTTTCCCGCACCCGTCTCTCCTGTGAGCACGGTAAGCCCAGAGGTGAGTTCGGCGGTGGAGCGAGAAATGACACCGAGATCTTCGATCGTAATCTCCAATAGCACGTGCTGCCCACTCCTCCTTGTGTGATGGTCAAATTGTGTGACGGGGCGATTTGCAGATTCAAAAGCCGAGCCTAACTCTGCCGGCCCCTCCAGCCTTCGATGGGCAAACGCAATTTCCGGACGAGGCGGTCAGTGAAGGGCTGATCATCAAGGCGCACCCAGCGCACCGGGTGTGCTCCACGCACAGCCTCCACCCTCGCCCCCGGGGGCATGTTGATGCGGCGGAAGCCATCCATGACCACCATGGCGGCGCTGGTATCAGAAGCGGATTCTACCGCAACCTGGGAATCCGGGGAGACCACCAGCGGCTTTGTAAAGAGCGCATGCGCATTGTTGGGCACGACCAAGATGGCGTCTAGCGAAGGCCACAGCACTGGGCCTCCGGCAGAGAAGGCGTAGGCTGTGGAGCCCGTTGGCGTAGAAATAAGCACTCCGTCGCAGCCGAATGCTGATACCGGCCTGCCATCAATCTCCAAAATTGCATCCAAGACCCCGGAACGGTCGAGGTTTTCAATCGAAGCTTCATTGAGAGCCCAGCCACGCTTGAGTAGGTTACCGTCTGCATCAAATACGGATACATCGATGGTGAGGCGATCTTCCACGCCATAGTTACGGTCAATGACCCTGACCAGCGCCCTATCGAGGGATTCAGCGTCCCACTCGGCAAGGAAGCCGACGTGACCGAGATTAATGCCTAGCACAGGGACATCTACCGCGCGGGCGAGGTCCGCCGCCCTCAGGAAAGTGCCATCCCCGCCTAGCACTAGGACAAGTTCACATCCTGCGGCTGCATCCGGCGAGTGCTCCACGTGAGTGAGCTCAGGAAGAACATCCGCCTTTGCACACACGCGCACTGTGATCCCAGCAGCCAGCAGAAGCTCTGCCGCGCGCTTGGCCGCATCCAGGTTATCTGCTCGCCCAGAGTGCGGAACCAATAAAATCTCGCGCATCATCGCGGACCTTCCTCTACTGCCTTTTCCACCAAAGCCTGCAGCGTTTCAGCATCTACAGGCGAGGCTCCCTTTTCGAGCCATAGGAAATACTCTACGTTGCCACTCGGACCGGGCAACGGTGAGGCCACCACGGACTTCACACCCGTGCCGAGGGTCTGAGCGAATGCTGCGATCTCAGCCGTTACCTCCGCGCGAAGCTGCGGGGAACGGACCACTCCGCCGCTGCCGAGACGATCCTTCCCCACCTCGAACTGCGGCTTGACCATGGGCAGCAACCATGCACCCGGCTTGAGACACTCGATGATGGCGGGCAGCACCAGCTTTAAAGAAATAAAGGAGAGATCTCCTACCATGGCGTCGCAGTAGCCCCCACACATGTCGACGGTGAGGTTGCGAATATTCGTACGATCTAAGACCGTGACCCTCTCATCGTTTTGGAGGCGCCACAGCAGCTGGCCATAACCCACGTCAACTGCGATGACCTCCGAGGCCCCTCGCTTGAGGCAGACATCGCTGAAACCGCCAGTGGAGGCTCCCGCATCGAGTACACGCAGCCCTTGGGGCGAGACACCGAAGGAATCCAGCGCCCCGAGCAGCTTATGAGCACCGCGCGATGCCCACTCATCCTCAGGGTTGCTTTCGACCTTGATGGAAACCTCTGGCTCGACGATGGTCGCCGGCTTGAGGGCTTGGAAGCCGCCGACGGTCACCCTTCCGCCCTTGATCATCTCTACTGCTTGCTCCCGCGAGCGAGCGATCTTGCGGCGCACGAGTTCCGCGTCAAGGCGGCGACGTTGGGGGGCCATAAACTACTAATTCTCCTGCAGGGCTTCACGCAGCACGCCGTGCGCTCGCGACAGCTGTTCTAGTTCTTCATTAAGGTCCGCGGCGGGCTCGGCCAAGATGGCCCCGATCTCCGCGCCAACCGTCTCATGATCCCCGACTTTGCGGGGATCATGAGGCTTTATCGCCATTGGGTTACGGCCTTCTCGGCGAATTCGCTGCGCGGCTGGACGTAACGAGGAGGCTTCGGCATGGCCCACGCCACCTCGAGTACCGTGCGCAGCGCTTGAATCGAGGTGGAATTGTCCTCGCCACCCTGCAATAAAATGTCGAGACCATCGAAACGCGCGGTGAAACCGCCCTGGGCACCCGGTTTAGCCACGGAGCAGGGCAAGGAAAGTTCGTGGAATCCAGCACCGATGAAATTCGGACGCAGGGGTGCCGGGGCCTCAATCAGATCGAGCTCTCCTGAAACACCCGTAAGGACGTGAAAAGTATTCATGGCGGCGGCGTTTCCGCCAGCTATATCGGTATCGAGGCGATCTCCAACAGCCAAGGGCTTCTTGGAGCCAACCTTAGCGGCCGCCAGCTTGAACATTGCGGGCTCAGGTTTTCCGGCAGAAACCGGGTCCACTCCGGTAGCCGAGACTACAGCAGCGACCATCGAGCCATTGCCCACCGCGAGCCCACGCTTGGTGGGAAGAGAAGTGTCCATATTGGAGGCAAAGTAGCGTGCGCCCGCATTGATAGCTAAAGCAGCCTCGGATAGCTGTTTCCACCCGATTTCCGGAGACATCCCTTGGAACACGGCCACAGGCTTGTCATCCGCGCTTGCTACTACGTCAAACCCCGCGTCACGCGCCAGCGCCCGAAAAGACTCTGCTCCAACAACGAGAACCTTCGCACCCGCAGGAAGCTGTTGCGCAGCCAGAGTGAGAACCGCCTGCGCGGAAGTAACGATGTGCTCCACATCGGTTCCAATGCCGATTTTCTCCAGCATATCCGCAACAGCAGCTGGACTGCGCGAGGCATTATTCGTCACATATATGGCAGGCACGCCGCAGGAATTAATGACGTCGACGACGCGCTGAAGCGGACGCCCGCCTTCCCAGACAGTCCCGTCGAGATCGAGCAGCAATGAATCATGTTGGGAGAGAATACTCATCTTAAAGTTCCGCCAAACGCTCTGAGGCGTCAGTCCAATCTCCTTCATCAATAGCGACGGTGTGCTCAAACCACTCTTTAGCCTCGTCGACGCGGCCGGCCTCAGCCAGAGCATTGGCGTAGGCATAACTGAGGCGACACGCACTCATACCACGATCATCACGGCTCGGCTGCGCGCGCTGGATAGTAATCACTGCCGATTCAGCCTGGCCCATGTCCAGGCGGGCGCCTGCAACGACGATGGCCAGCTCAATGGCGGACTCACGGTCAAGAAGGGATGCATCCTCGCTGCGGCCAAGCTCGACGGCCTTCTCAGGACGCCCAAGCCCGCGCTCGCAATCCGCCATGACGGCAAGCATGCCCGGACCGCCGGAAATACGGCGTGCCGCACGCAACTCAGCCAAGGCTTCCTTCCATTCACCTGCACGATAAGCAGCAATGCCATTGACCTCGCGGGCAATAGACACACGCCCTGCACGGTCTTTAGCAGCGCGAGCATGGCGCAACGCCAGCTTAGGGTCATCATCCATCCACGTGGCGGCCATGATCATATGCTTGGCGACGGCCTCCCCATTATCCTTCGACAGCGACCTCAGGTCCTGCAAAACCGAGGGATCGAGATCCTCGATGTCAATATCATCAGGCAGGTCCGGATCGGCAATGCGCCGGTTAATCCGCTCCTCGCGGTAACCCGAACGCTGCGGAGAATGCGAGCGTGCCTTCTCCTCTTCCTGCCTGCGGTCATCACGCTTGTCACCGCGACGATTGTCACGCCGGTCATCACGACGCCCCCCGCGCCGATCATCATCGCGCCCTCCGCGGCGTCCGCCTCTGCGGTCATCATCGCGCCCCCCGCGACGGTCTGGACGAGAGTCTCCGCGTTCTCCGCCTCGACGGTCATCGCGAGAGCCGCGCTCATCGCGACCACCACGTGGTCCACGCTTGCCTTCGAAGTCACGGCCGTGACCGGAGTGCCCGTGGGAGCCGCGGCCTTCGCCGCCTTGACGCCCGCCTTCGCGGCGAGAGTCATTATTGCGTTCAGACATTAAGCCTTAATCTTTCTCAGTTGAACTGTTGCGTTGTACCGGCTAAGTCTACAGGTAAAACAGGGAAACCCTGAAACCCCATAGACCAGCAACCTCTGCTCAAGCGAGCCTACTCGTGGAAATCTCGTCGCACTGGGGTTACCCTCTTGTTGTGGACACCTAAACTAGCGGGACCACGTGGTCTTGCGGAAGGATGTTCATATGGGACAACGACGTCGATTCACCGAGGAGTATCGCCGTGATGCGGCCAGCATCGTTAT